>NZ_VMSG01000010.1 GCF_007713465.1 Pseudomonas sp. H3(2019)
TCGTCGGCGGCGTCAGATGTGTATAAGGGGCAGGGCGTGGGGGGCGCGGGAGCCGCAGATGGTCAAGGCGATTGCCGGGACGACGCTGCTGTTGGGGGCAATGATCGGCTTGGTGGCGGCGGTGGTGGGCAGTGTGTTTGCGCGGCCGGCGTTGCAGGGGTTGGGGACGCCGGCGGATGTGCTGGACGATGCGGTGGCGTATGCGCATGTGATGATGTGGACCCTGCCGTCGCTGTTGGTTTATGTGCTGTTTACCCAGTTGTTGCGTGGGGTCAGCGATACGCTGTCGCCACTGGTGGCGTTGCTGGTGTCGACGTGTATCGGGCTGGCGCTGACGCCGGCGTTGATTCGCGGTTGGTTCGGGCTGCCGCAGATGGGCATTCAGAGTGCGGCGTTTGCCGGGTTGGCGGGTAACTTGTCGGCGATGGCCTGGCTGGCGTGGCGGTTGATTCGCAAGGGCCATCCGTTGGCGCCGGATCGGGCGTTTTTTGCGGCGATGCGGCTGGACCTGGAGATCCTCGGCAAAGTGCTGCGCATCGGCCTGCCCACGGGGTTGCAGATGGTGGTGCTGTCGCTGTCGGAGCTGGTGATTCTGGCGCTGGTCAACCAGCACGGTTCCCAGGCGACGGCGGCGTACGGGGCGGTGACGCAGATCGTCAATTACGTGCAGTTCCCGGCGCTGTCGATTGCGATCACGGCGTCGATCCTCGGCGCCCAGGCCATCGGGGCAGGGCGCATCGAGCGGATCGGGCCGATCCTGCGCACCGGGCTGTTGATCAACATATGGCTGACCGGCGGGCTGATAGTGCTGGGGTATTTGCTGTCGCACTGGTTGCTGGGGTTGTTCCTCACCGATCCGTCCACCCGGGCCATGGCTGAACACCTGTTGCACATCATGCTCTGGAGCCTGCTGGTGTTCGGCTTCCAGGCGGTCATCGGCGGCATCATGCGCGCCAGCGGCACGGTGATGGTGCCGGTGGCGATTGCGATCGTGTGCGTGGTCGGGGTGCAATTGCCGATGGCGTATTTATTGGATGCGCGGTTCGGATTGCAAGGGGTATGGATGGCGTTTCCGCTGGCTTATCTGGGGATGCTGATGTTGCAGACGGCGTATTACACCATCATCTGGCAGCATCAGAAGATCGAGCGGCTGGTGTAAGAGCGCGCGATGCTGACCGCCACGCTCCATGCCCGAACGAAGAACCCGGGCATGGGGCTAAAGGAAAACAACCCGCCTCGTGTCGATCAATGGCCGCCGACCACCAAATGGCTGAACGGCACCACATACGCCTGCAACGTGACCAGCCCACCGACCAGTATCGCCAGCACGATGGAGTGGAAAAACACATAGCGCAGGATTTCCCCTTCATGCCCGTACCAGCGGGTGGCGGTGGAGGCCACCACGATCGACTGGGCGTCGACCATCTTGCCCATGACCCCGCCGGAACTGTTGGCGGCGGCCATCAAGATCGGGCTGATGCCCAGTTGTTCCGAAGTTACTCGTTGCAAGCCGCCGAACAGTACGTTGGACGCGGTGTCCGAGCCGGTCAAGGCAACGCCGAGCCAGCCGAGCAGGGTGCCGAACATGGGGTAGAAGATCCCGGTGGCGGCGAAGGCCAGGCCCATGGTCGCGTCCAGGCCGGAATAGCGGGTGATGAAGCCGAGGGCGAGCATGGCCGCGATGGTAATCAGCGAATAGCGCACCACCCACAGCGTTCGCAGGTATTGGCTCATCAGTTGCGGGATGGAATAACCCATCAGCAGCCCGCCGAAGATCGCCGCCAGCAAGATGCCGCTGCCGGTGCTGGTGAACCAGGTGAATTTGTAGATCGCTTCCTCAGGCTTCGGTTGCGGCACCACGGGTGGAACCTTCTCGACCTGCAAGTGCAGCGTAGTGAAGGTCAGGGCCGGTGCGAAGATCGGGTTCGCCTCGCTCACCGGCTTACCCTGCGGATCGAGCTTGGCCGAGTGGGTTTGCGGGTCCATGGCCGGACGGGTGTCGAACATGTTTTTGAAGCCTTGAGTGCCCCAGGCAAAGACGAAGACCGTGAGGATGATCCAGGGCATCCACGCGCGCATGACAGCGGGCCGGGCATCGCTGGCAAAGGTTGTGCTGGCCAGCGGTTTTTCGTCCCGCGACTCGTCTATTTTCGAGTCGTCGACTCGCCCCGACAAGGCGGCGGAGGTGTGCACGCGGGCGGGTTTCCAGACCTTGAGAAAAGCGGTCAGGCAGGCCATGGAAATCAGTGCGGCAATCACGTCCACCAGCATCGGCCCATGGTAGTTGGACACGAGGAACTGCGGCACTGCGAAGCTGACCCCGGCCACCAGAATCGCCGGCCAGATTTCCAGCATCTTGCGCCAACCGGCGAAGGCCCAGATCAACCAGAACGGCACGAGCACCGAGAAGAACGGCAGCTGCCGGCCGACCATCATCGACAGTTCCATTTCATCCAGCCCGGTGACCTTGGCCAAGGTGATGATGGGGGTGCCCAAGGCCCCGAACGCCACTGGCGCGGTGTTGGCAATCAACGCCAGGCCGGACGCGGCCAGGGGCGAGAAACCCAGCCCGATCAGAATAGCCCCGGTCACCGCCACCGGCGTGCCGAACCCCGCCGCGCCTTCGAAGAAGGCGCCGAAACAAAAGGCGATCAGCAGCAATTGCAATCGACGATCGTCGGTGATGCGCGCGAGGGAATCCTGCAGGACTTTGAACGAGCCGTTCTCGGTGGTCAGCCGATGCAGGAAGATGATGTTGAGCACGATCCAGCCAATCGGTAGCAGGCCGGTGGCGGCGCCTAACAGCGCGGCGGAACCGGCCATGTTCGCCGGCATGCCGAAGGCGAAGATGGCGATCAGCAAGGCCGTGCTCAGCGCCAGCAAGGCTGCGATATGCGCCTTGAGATGGAAAAACGCCAGGGACGTGAGCATCACCACCACCGGCAACGCCGCCATGAGGGTCGAGACCAGCGGGTTACCGAAGGGATCGTAGACTTGCTGCCAGACCATGTTCCACCTCTGCTTCTTATTGTTGGCAGTGCAGGCCCCGAGGGGGGAGGTGAAATTGAGTATAGGTGGCAATGCGCGGCGGGCCGGTTGGCCCGCCGCTGACGTGCATAGAACTCTAGTGACCGGCAGGCAGCTGATCTTGAACAAGCAGCGCTTGGGCCAGCTCTTCGTCACTCGCCTGGAGGCCAGGATGATCGTGTCGAGCCTGCATCAATATCGACTCCAGATTGGCGTCGCGAATGGCGCCGCCACTCGCGACGAAGCTGGAGAGGTCTTCGCGGGCTGGCGTGACGATTTTGTCGTCTCTGAACGTCGAGTACAGCGACACGGAAATCCCTGCCGACGTCGCCACATCGCGCGCATCAATATCGGGGTAATGGCGCCTGTGGGCCATGGCCGAGCCGAAGGGCAGGCAAAGCACCAGCAATGGAATGAGGAATATACGTCGCATGGCGAGTCCTCCGAAAACATGAGGCCTGAATGACCGGTCTTATGTTTTTTGATCCGCGGTGTCGGACAGGAGTTCCTGGTCGGTGGTGCACGTCAGCACAGAGGCCGAGGACCTGGACGTTTGGCCAACGTCATCATCCCGGTGAACCCCAAGGCCTGTCACTGACGTGCGTATGCCTCTAGTGATCAGCAGGTGCCTCGGATTGAAAGAGAATTGCTTGAGCCAGATCTTCGTCGCTGGCCTTGAGCTCTGGGTGCTCGCGTCGAATCTGTTGCAACTCCGACTCCAGATAAGCACCGCGAATGGCACCTCCACTCGCCACGAAGCTGGAAGCGTCATCGCGGGCAGAAACGACCAGTTTATGGTCCTTGAACGTTGAGTAAAGGGATGCGGAAACACCTGCCGAGGTGGCGACATCGCGTGCATCCACACGGGCAAAGGCCGAACCAAAGGGCAGACAAAGGATTAGCGAAGTGATGACAAGTGTGCGACGCATGACGGCGTCCTCCGAATGGATGAAGCAACGGATGTACTACCTGAATTTGGAGGTGTGGCGGCAGGCAGGAGTTCCCCGTTGTCGGCATATCTACACGCAAACCAGAAGGGTGAGTGGACATACGCAGCTGAAATGGTTACCTGCTGTCAGTCTGTTGGAATGATTGGATTGCTGCGGTGTCGACCGCAATAAGCGGAGTCGCCAACATGACTCGGCAAGAAGGTTCGACCATGCGCCTGATCTGGATAGCCACCTGCCTCGCGATAGCCCTTTTCGGCGGGCAGGCGAGCGCGGCAGACCAAGTGGAAAACAAGGCGGTGGCGGTGGACAAGGCGCAAGTCCTGGAGCAGAAGACTGCAGAAAAAGGCAGTGTGGCACCTGTGTCCAAGACCGAGACGATCACGCCCTCTGAAGCGCAGGCGGTCGATCCGGCAGGCAAAGCACCTTTGAAGGACGCAATTACCTGCCTTTCACGCACTATTTTCTGGGAGGCCAAAGGTGGGGAATTGGCCGACATGGAAGCTGTCGCCAATGTTGTGTTGAACCGGCTCGGCCATGAAGGTTTTCCAGGTACGGTGTGCGAGGTGGTCAAGCAAGGTTCGCAAAAGCATGCCTGCCAGTTTTCGTGGTGGTGTGATCGACGTTCGGATCATGCCGACGAAGACGCTCCCTATGCAGCTGCCACGGAAATAGCGCGAAAAGCGCTCAATCACCAACTCACGGACCGCACCCATGGCGCCATGTATTTCCATAGTAAACACGTGAAACCCGAATGGGCCAGGGAATACATCAAGACCGCCGAGACCCGAAAATTTGTCTTCTATAAGCCTCACGACGGTACCGCACGATAGACGCGTTCGCTCAGACTCCGTCAGGATGCAAACGTGGCGAAGCCCCCCGCGCAGTGCCAGTATGAGTGGGAGTTATCGGCATTTCCCCGGGTGCGCAACATGGACACCACCGAGCGCTTGTCATCACTGACTGCCAATCGCCTTCAAGCCTTGCATCAGGACGGTTTCGTGGTGCTGCCCGGCGTGCTGGATAGCGCCCAAATCAGCGCGCTGCGCCATGCAATAGATGGCCTGAATCCCGAGCACTGGGACTACAGCGGCTTGCTTGAGCATTACAAGTGCGTGTTCAACCGCAACCCGTTTTGGCTGCCGTTTCTCGACCTGAACGGGATCATCGAACTGGCCGAAGCGGCTCTGGGAGACGATTGTCACATCATTGGCCAGACCGCCTGGCGCTGCCATCCTGGCTTCATCGGCGCTCCATTGCACCTGGATTACCTGGTGATGGAACTGCCGCGAAGCCTGCTGGCCGATCCGGCCTTCGAGTTGCCGATGCAGATCTGCACCGCACAACTCTATCTCGACGATATCGATGCCGACCTCAGTCCCACTCGGGTGATTCCCGGTAGCCACCGAGCCGGACGCGCGCCTGCTCGCGGCGAAAACCAGTGGCATGGCTGTATCGCGAAGCCAGTGCTGTGTCGGGCCGGGGACGCGCTGATGTTTCGCAGTGAGCTGTGGCACGCCGGTAGCGACAACCGAACCCCCGACCGCATGCGCTACCTGTTGCAGGTACACTACGGCCGGCGAATGGTGGCACAGAAGTTCTCGCCTTACCTGCACTGGCGCTTCAACCCCAGCGTGCTGGCCGCCGCGACACCGCGTCAACGGCGCCTGTTGGGGGAGCATCAGGAAGCGGAATACGACTGACAATTCAAGGAAGAACAGACTGATGCCTAAAGCGGTTTTCGTCAGCAGAACCATTCTATTTGGAGATTGCGACCCGGCAGGTGTGGTTTACACCCCGCGATTTTCATATTTTGCAGTGGAAGCCATTTATACGGCGCTTGATAGATGGCTGGGAGCGCCCGGACTCAGAACGCTGATGGGGTTCGATATATTGCCTCCGGTGCGCGCCATGTCATTGGAGCTGCTAAGGCCTTTGACGTGGGACGACGAGTTGAGCATTAAGGTCAGCGTGGAGAAACTAGGGACTCACTCCTTCACTTTTTCAGTCGAGGGCTTTCTCGACAGTGACACATTGTCTTTCACCGCCAATGTCACTCACGTGTGTATCTCACCCGAAACCAAGGAGGTTGTAGCCATGCCAGCAGCGCTGAGGGCGCTGCTTTCATGAGCATCCTTGCTGCGGTTTTTGCGCAGCGGGTGTTCTGATCGCGACAGTGTGCAGAGCGGGATGATCACACTCCAGGTGGCGTCATTTGTAGATTGGCACTGAACCCGATCCGGACCTCTGCACGGACTCTGCTTGTAGACGTTTGCCCAGCTCCGCAATCTTTGCCTCTCCGGCTTTCAACGCCTCCAGGCTGGTGTGCACGGAGTAGCTGCCCATCTTCAGGTCGTGCGGGTGAGGAATCGCCGACCCCAGCACAAATACCGCGTCTTGCTTATCCCCGGCCTCAAGTTTCAACGCACCGTTACCTGGCGTGAAGGCGACGAGTTCTCCCACCTGGATAAGCTCCGGCGAATGCACCGCACCCCGACTGACGCTGAGCCAAAGAACCTCGTGCCCGGACGGTGGCTGGTACTCCCAGGTTTGACCTGCGGCCAGGGTGACCAACAAATAATTCACACCTGAGGGCGCGCGCACAGGGCTGCGGATACCCTGATAGTTACCCAGAATGACGCGGGCCGGTCCAACCTCCGGGATGGCGGATGCTTCCAGGTACTGACTGTCGACAGGTGCGTTTTCCAGGTCGGCGGGTAGCGCGATCCACAGCTGAAACCCCTGGATCCGCGCCGAGGTGCCGGCAGACATCTCTTTACCATGCCAGACACCCGCGCCTGCGCGCATCCATTCGACTCCACCGTAGCCAATGAATCCGGAGCCTGAGTCCGGATCGTCAAAGCGCAGGTTGCCTTCAGTGATCACGGTAATGGTCGCGATCCCCGAATGGGGATGCAGCGGCATGTGGCCAATGAACGAGGCATCCGCGGCGAACAGGTCGAGAAACACAAACGGCTTGAGTAACTGGCCCAGGTCCGAGGGACTCATGAGCCGAACAATCGGGCCGTGCCCATGACCACGGGTGCGCAGGTTGATTTTGCGCGAGTCAGGTACTCGAGGAGAGGCGAGGGGACTCAATCTCGTTGTTGAAAGTGTCATGTAGCACCCTTGAATGGTTTGACGTGGATTCCAGCGTATCCAGCCAGTGATACCTTGATAAGTGGTTATAATCGGCTTTGACTCGTCCATTTATGGAAGTAATGCGGTGCTGGATCTCAATGAAGTTGCGATGTTTGTCCAGGTGGTGCAGGCGGGCAGTTTTGCCAGCGCAGCGCGCCGCATGGGCATGCCGGCCAATACCCTCAGTCGCCGGGTCAGTCAGCTGGAAGAGCATTTGGGGGTGCGTTTGTTGCAGCGCTCCACCCGTAAGCTGGTGCTGACCGAGGCAGGACGATCCTTGCACGATCGCAGTGCAACGCAGGTCAATGAGGTGATAGAGGCGGCTCGCCATTTGGCAGGGGAGAGCCAGGAACCGAGCGGTGCCGTGCGGGTTGCGGCCCCCGCCGATTTTTTCGACGTTTATCTGATGGACTGGGTCGCGGAATTCTTTCACCAGTACCCTGGCGTGCAGTTGGACTTTCTGCTCAGCGATAGCCGGGACGATCTGATCGACAAAGGGATCGATGTCGCCATCAGAGCCGGTGAATTACCGGATTCCAGCCTGGTCGCGCGAAGGGTTGGCACCGGAAGCCAGGTGTTGGCGGCCAGCCCCGATTATTTACAGGCTCACGGCACGCCGGACACGCTGCAGGCCCTGTCGATGCACGAATGTATTCGACGCTCCAGGCAGGCGCCGCGCACTGCCTGGAATCTCGACGGGCCACAAGGTTCCGTCAGTGTCGAGGTGACGGGCCGGTTTAGTGCCAACACCGCCCAGGCACAGCTCAAGGCGGCTATTGCTGGCTTGGGCATTTGCCTGTTACCGATGGCGATCTTGCGTGAGAGTTTGCAGGTCGGGCGACTGACTCAGGTTTTGCCCGAGCACGGGCGTTTCAACAACGGCTTGCACATTGTCTATCCCAGCCGTCGGCAGGTGCCGCGTGCGGTCAGTGTTTTCGTCGACCAGCTCATCAAGCATTTACGGGAGGACGCGCTGGCTGAAGGCGAGTGATATCAAGCGTTGCAGTGTCGGTTTAGCCCTTGAGGGCTCCTAGAACCAGACGACGGTGCCTATAGCTTGAGCAGCCGGATTTATCCACGGCCCGACAGCCTCGCGATCAGCGCTTTTTCGGTCAACGGGGTAGGGGTGTTTGGGCCGGCTTCGGCCTGGAACCTGGCCGATCTTCAGCTCTGAACACCCCTGATAGACCGTTCGTGCCGCACGCTGCCGGCATCGTGTTGTCATGCTTTTGCCAAGCATGACATGATGCCCGACCAGACAAGCAATGGCACCCGCGAATGGCTTCAGTTAAAGATGTCGCACGGCTGGCGGGGGTTTCCCTCATGACCGTTTCCAGGGCGCTCAATACCCCGGAAAAGCTGAACCAGGAAACGCTGGCGAAAGTTCGTCAAGCGGTCGAGGCCCTCGGATACGTCCCCAGCCTTTCTGCGCGCAAGATCCGTGGCGGTCACTCCAGTGGCAAGACCATTGGAGTCTTCGCGCTGGATACCGCGACAACCCCCTTCGCCGTAGAAATGCTGCTTTCAATGGAGCGCACGGCCCGAGAAAACGGCTGGAACGTCTTTATTCTCAACGTGTTCGAGGCTCCGCCGAGTCAGCAAACCATCGACCTGATGCTGTCGCATCAGCCCGACGGGATCATCTTCAGCGCCATGCAGCTTCGTACCGTCGAGATTCCCCAGGTGCTCCGCAGCCTGCCGCTGGTACTCAGCAACTGCATGAGTTCAGAGCCAGGCGTGGCCTGTTACGTACCCGATGACGAAGACGGTCAGTACCAGGCCGTGCGGCAAGCACTGAAGCGTGGCTACCAGCATCCGTTGTGCATCAACCTGCCGCAAAGCAGTCTCGCCTGGGAGTTGCGCCAGCAGGGATTGGTTCGCGCCCTCGCAGAGGGCGGTGTCCCCCTGAACAGTGTTCCCCAATACAACCTGTCGACCGATGACGCCTATGAGGAGACGGTTGTAGCACTGGAGCAGCAATTGCGTGAGTCGGATGGAAAGCCGACCTTCGATCTGCTTATTTGTGGCAACGACCGGATTGCGTTGGTCGCTTATCAATACCTGCTCAGTCGTGGCCTGCGGATTCCCGCCGATGTGGCCGTGCTTGGCTACGACAATATGATCGGCGTTGCCGAGTTGTTCTATCCACCGCTGAGCACCGTGCAACTCCCGTATTACGAAATGGGCCGGCGTGCCGCTCAGCACTTGATCGAAAGCAGGAATGAACCCTCTATTCACAGGGTTTCATGCCCCCTCGTGGAGCGTAAATCCTGGTAATAGCGGCCACAGAGCAAGCTGTAGTTCTTTAAAGCTGTAGGCAATACCCGATGAGGAGCAGAACTTGAAGAAAGCCGCAGTACTAACCGTCGCCTTGATACTCAATACAGGCATATTCAGCACTCCGACAGAAGCGGCCGGCAATGCTGAAGCGGGTGGGAAACTCTTTAACCGAATATGCGGCGGTTGCCATCAAGTGGGCGATTCAGCCCGAGGTTCTTTTGGTCCGCAGCTCAATGGCATTTTTGGGCGCCCTGCCGGCAGCACAACGGACTACCAGTACTCTACCGCGATGAAATCATCAGGCGTGGTCTGGACCCGCGAAACGCTGGCCGCCTACATCGAAGCGCCAAAAAAAGTAGTCCCCGGAACCCGGATGATTTTCTGGGGGATCAGCGATCCGGAAAAGATCGAAAACCTGTTGGCCTACCTTCAGACATTTCAGCCGCAATAATCCGTACCCTCGGCAAAAACCATCCCCATAAAGCCTGACAGAAGGCATTTTGCTGGCCCCGAGGCCTCAAAATTGCCGCCAGAATCACTTTATTTTCAGGTGGTTAGGCGGAATGCAAATGCGCAATGTATTGATCGTGCCGATCTCGCTGGTACTGGCGAGCATTGCGGTCTCTGTCCAGGCAAGAGAGTTGATGCCCAATGATCGGTTTATGTGCAGTTGGGGCGCGGGTACTGCGGCAAGGGCCCAGGAACTCAAGCTGTCCGGGGTCTCGCTGTATGCCGCTCGCCAGAAGATCCAGGCTTACAAGTTCAGCAAGGGCTGGATGCGAATGATGGCCATGGGCATCACCGAACAAACCTACGACAGTAAATCCAGGTTCAAGCCCGAGGCTGTCCGACAAAGTTTCTATGACGAGTGCGTCAGGTATAAGTTGGCGCGTAAATGACGGTCGCCCTATAGTTACAACCCGGTATCGGGCGGCGTTATCCGTGCCAGCATCACCGTATATTCTTCGGCGGCAATTTGACGAAATTTCATTCGGATGATGGCCTGACGTTGCATGTCATTGTCATCGGGGAAAAGGCGGGTGGCCGCGTTCTGGACGACCGCATCGGGCGTCTCGATCCGCGGAAACGGTCCGTCGTACTTGTCGGGGGAATCCCCGGTTGGCAGCGCTGGGGTATCGAGTGCCCGCACCAGCAGGAAAATCGGAACGACATCTGCCAGCCCCACCGGAAGTAGCCTGGCCGCGTTTTCCCCGAGATGGCGCCGTACAATAGCCTGGGAGCCCAGGCGCAAGGTGAACCTGAAGGGGAATCCGCTGCGGATTGAAAGCAATACCGGATCCGCCGCAGCCACCTGCTCGATCGAGTTGATACCCTCTGATTCCAGCGTCGCAACCACCGGCAGGGTCACGCCTTCAAGGACAAGCAACTTGTCTGAACTGCCGTCCCTCTTGTCCTGATCGGTGAGTTGGGGAAAACCCAGTCTTCGTACGATCTTCATCAGCGGATCTATCGGCAAGGTCCCCAAAGCAAAGGCGGTGACGATATGCGGGCCATCTCCACCGCCGGCATTCATGATCACCATTGCCAGCGGAATGGCCAGAAACAGGCGCAGGGAGTACCAATACACATCGGAAATGTTCAGTGATTTGCGGCGGATACTGAGGACGGAGTCGCTCACGACAAACATGAAAGCCCCCGCCAGCGAGCTGACCAGCAGTGGAATC
Organism: Pseudomonas sp. H3(2019); assembly: GCF_007713465.1. Taxonomy (GTDB): domain Bacteria; phylum Pseudomonadota; class Gammaproteobacteria; order Pseudomonadales; family Pseudomonadaceae; genus Aquipseudomonas. The sequence continues at coordinate 11,081 of NZ_VMSG01000010.1, forward strand.
CCGAGCTTGTACACGCACGCCACTTTAAGCGTGTCGTCGCAGTTGGGGATGACATAATTGGAGGCGACCAAGGCGGCTGCGGCATAAGCCACCAACAAGAGAATGATGAAAGGCACAATAAACGGCACCAATCCATATTGCTCATGGTAGATCCGCGCAAACAAACGCTCGCACAGTTCCGGGTTCTTGTCGGAGCAGGCTCGCCAATCATCGACTGAACTGTTCTGACCCAGTTTTCCTTCGTCCTGGAGTGAATGGATGAGGCTGGTCGACCAGAAGCGTTGCAGATAGGCCGCCAGGGCACCGCCCTTCAAGCTGTTCTGGAATTCGCTGTAGCGGGTAAACCAGCCCAGGCTCAGGAACATGATGAGTGGGGCGCCACAGATCACCGTGGCGAAGGCGGTGAGGACCACCACAAGATGGAGGATTGCGCCATCAAGCCCGACCACTTCCACCATGAACAACCGACCGACACCGTTGATGAACAACAGAATCAGCGCCAGAAGCAGGGCCCGTTGCCGTGGTCTCAGGTGCGACTCTTTGAACAGATAAGTCCTGCGCCTACCGCCATAAAGCTCTTCCATGGGCCTGTTCACCGGACTGCTCCTGACGATCTGAGGTGTTTCTACGGATTACGCTAGCAATGGAAACGGGTTCGTCCAGAATGTCACCGGCGCCTGTTAGGCTGTTTTTGAATAACGCCAATTTCGGACTGGAAACGGCAGCCCAAATCATCGAGGGTATGCGCTGGATTCGCGACAGGCCCGGAGAGTGAGGTCAATGAATCGGCCCGCCACCGTGACGCTTCCGTTTTCCCAGCGTCTATGACTTTTATAGCCAGTGTTGGCTCTCGGCATCTTGGAAGAGGGAGATATTTATGATCGTTAAACCGCGCGTTCGTGGTTTTGTTTGTGTGACTACCCACCCCACTGGCTGCAAAGCCAACGTCAAGAATCAGATCGACTACGTCCGTGCGCAAGGACAGATCACCGATGGGCCAAAAAATGTCCTGGTGCTGGGTGCATCGACCGGCTACGGACTTGCTGCGCGCATCACGGCGGCCTTTGGTTGCGGCGCCAAGACACTGGGCGTGTTCTTCGAGCGTGAAAGTGTCGAGGGCAAACTCGGCACCGCCGGCTGGTACAACACCGCGGCGTTCCATACGTTCGCCGAATCGGAAGGCCTCTACGCCAAGAGCATCAACGGTGATGCGTTCTCCGATGAAGTCAAGCGCCTGACCATCGAGACCATCAAGCGCGACCTGGGCAAGATCGACCTGGTGGTCTACAGCCTCGCCGCACCGCGTCGTACCGATCCGAAAACCGGTGAAGTCTACAGCTCGACGCTCAAGCCGATCGGCAAGTCGGTGACCCAGCGCGGCCTGAACACCGACAAGGAAGAGGTCAACGTGACCACCTTGGCCGAAGCGACCCAGGAAGAAATCGACGGTACGGTCAAGGTCATGGGTGGCGAAGACTGGCAGATGTGGATCGACGCCCTGCACGAAGCGGGCGTTCTGGCCGAGGGGGCGAAAACCACTGCATTCACCTACCTGGGCGAAAAGCTGACCCACGACATTTACTGGAATGGCTCGATTGGCGCGGCCAAGAAAGACCTGGACCAGAAAGTCCTGAAGATTCGCGAGCAATTGGCGGACCTGGGCGGCGATGCACGGGTTTCGGTATTGAAAGCGGTAGTGACCCAGGCCAGTTCGGCGATCCCGATCATGCCGCTGTATCTGTCCTTGTTGTTCAAGGTCATGAAAGAGCAGGGCACACACGAAGGGTGCATCGAGCAGGTCTACGCGCTCTACAAAGACAGCTTGTTCGGCCATCCTCCTGTCATGGACGAAGAAGGGCGTCTGCGCGCGGATTACAAGGAGCTGGCGCCTGAAGTCCAGGACCGCGTCAAGCAACTCTGGGATCAGGTCAGCAATGACAACCTTTACGAACTCACCGACTTTGCCGGTTACAAGGCGGAGTTCCTGCGCCTGTTCGGCTTCGGGATCGAAGGGGTGGACTACGAGGCTGACGTCGATCCGGACGTCAAGATCTCCAACCTGGTCCAGGCTTAAGTCTCAAGAGTAGGAAAGAAGGGGGCGGATTTATTTTTCAAATAAGTCCGCCCCTTTTGTTTTCAGCCTAGCGACGCGAGGTCAATCAACCACAAACAGCTTCGCTCCCGTCAGCGTCGACGATCTGTGAGGCTCAGCGTTATCCGCCACCTGGTAGCTCATGCCGGGTTTCAGCACGAACTGGCGGCCATCTTCGAGCTCGGTGTGCAGTTCGCCTTCGAGGCACAGCAGGATGTGGCCCTTTGAGCACCAGTGGTCTGCCAGATAACCGGCGGTGTATTCGATCATTCGGACGCGAATTGCGCCGAACTGCTGGGTGCGCCAATAGGCGCTGCCGCGTTCGCCGGCGTGGACGGTGGGTTCGATGGTCGACCAGTCGGTGGTGCCGAACGGGATGGCTGCTATATCCATGGCGAGCTCTTGAAGTCAGGAGAAAGAACCGATTTACCCAGCTGGAGGTGGGTTGTCAATGGATGGCGCCTCTCCAGGCGCTGAACCCTTGCTGTCAGGTTGTGATGTTTCATTATGTTTCTGGTGATCCGGCGGCGTAGGATGGTTATCTCGGATCGTGCATCGCCTCGCTTCCAGCCAAGGGGAACGGAAAAATGAAGTTGAACCTCGTCAAAGCATTCTTGATCGCCGGCACGTTGTTGTTGAGCGCGTGCTCTGGCGTGACAACCAGCAGTTGTTTTTCAGAGGATTGCCATCAATTCGACGGCCGTAGCGCCAACAAGATGAGCTTTGGCGGTAGCGCGATCGGCAACAATTTTAATCAATACAGTTCGGGGCTGCTTCAGCACGACTGATTCGGCAATGTGCAAACCGGATACGCCGATGGCAATCATCGGCGTACTGATCCAGCTGCCTTCACAACTCTAAACGTAGGGCTGGCCACTGAATCCCCGTGGGAGCCGTTGCTTGCCCGGCATCTCGCTGAGTCTTTTGATCCAGGACGCGCGCCAGTCAATCGCGGCATGTGCGACTTTGGCTCTACGGGCCGCTCGGCGTGCTGCGTTGCGAGCGTCTTTTCGGGCGTCCTTGAACGCATCGGTATTACGGCAGCTGCGGCATTTGACGCGGGCAAATTCAGTCGTAGACGTGAGATTGCTGCCATGGCGGCCGCAGGCCAGATGCCCGGCAGTCTTATAGTGAGTCACCATCGGTGGATCTCCTTCGCAATGATTTCGGCGTAGCGCACGGGTCACTTGCCATATCCCTATCGGTGACTCTGCTCTTCTGTCTGGACTCGCAGCCCGTTCAACGGTGTGAGGAGGGTCAGAGACCGCGATCCCATTACTATTAATGACACCCGGGTGACCGACGCGTTCGATTTGAAATGTCGAGGACTGCACGGGGGTGTTTTTCTTCAATACAGGCCTATCAGCGTTCTCCTACTTTAAGCGCCGGGGTGTCCCGAAGTTATTGAAGAAGGTGTGCAATGAGTCTGATCATTTCCATGGCCGCGTTTGCGCTGGCGTCGTCGATCACCCCAGGGCCGGTGAACATCGTTGCACTGAGCTCCGGCGCGCAGTACGGCTTTCGCGCCAGCCAACGGCATGTGGCGGGTGCGACGCTGGGGTTTGTGCTGTTGCTGGTGTTGATGGGGTTGGGCCTGCATGAATTGCTGCAGCTCTGGCCTTCGCTGACGCGTGCGGTGCAGTTGTTCGGGGTGGCGTTTCTGCTGTTCATGGCCTGGAAGCTCGCCACTGACGATGGTCGGCTCAGTGCGGGTGATTCAGGGCAGGCGCCGACGATGTTCTACGGCGCGCTCATGCAATGGCTGAACCCGAAAGCCTGGCTGGCCTGTGCCGCGGGGATGGGGGCTTTTGTTGCCGATGGCGAGGCGCAACTGGTCTGGCAGTTTGCGGCGGTGTATCTGGTGGTCTGCTATCTGTCGGTGGCCTGCTGGGCCTATGCCGGGACCTTTCTGCGACAGTACCTGAGCAATGCCGGCGGTATGCGGTTGTTTAACCGGTTCATGGCGTCGTTGCTGGCGGTGAGTGCGGGTTACTTGCTGTTGCCATAAATCTCGGGCTTCAACCGCGATACTGCCCCGGCGTCGCGGCTAAATGCTGTTTGAACGCTCGCTGAAAATGTGCCTGATCAGAGAACCCGGCTTCCAGCGCCACGTCGGCAATCAACTTGCCCCGACGCAGTTGGCTGCGGGCGAACTGGATGCGATGGTTGACCAAAAACGCGTGGGGCGTCATGCCGTAATGCTGCTTGAAAGCGCGGATCAGGTACGACGCCGACAAATCTGCCGCCTCGCAGATATCTTCGAGTTTCAGCGACAGGGTGCAGTTGTCGCGGATGTACTCGGCCGCTCGCTCCAGCTTGAGGTTGGGTTCGCGAACGCTCAATTCAGCCGGATTGAGCATTTGCTGCACTTCAGTAAAAAACGCTACAGCGGCACTGTGTTTTTGCAGCGTCTCCAGCTGTTCGTCGAGCAGGACGTCATACAACTGATTAAGCCGGCTAAACAGCTCGGCATCGTCGCAGTGGGTGGTTGAAAAGCGCCGAAAGCCCAATTCTGCGCTGAATCCCAATTGATGCTGAAGATCGGTCAGCCACGGCGTATCGATATACAGCATGCGATAGGACCACGGTTGATCGTCAATCGGATTGCAGGCATGGACATCGCCGGGGTTCATCAGCACCACGGTGCCGCTGCCGACTTCAAACACCGACTGCTCATAGAGATAGGTGCTGCGCCCGGCGGTGATCGCACCGATGGAAAAGTGCTCGTGGGAATGTCGGGCGTAGCAGACTTCGCGGCCGTCGGCGATGGAGCGCGCTTCGATGAAGGGCAGTGCGTCATCGCGCCAGAAGCGTGGGGCCTTGTCGGCATCTTTGGCAATGGCGTATTTCATCTGCGAGCGTCCTTTGGCAATCCAGTGGGGAGTGTATTAGCTCTCGTCGTTAAAGGCTCGCTGGAGTGTGGCGATGTCGAGTTTCTTCATCTGCAACATCGCCTGCATGACGCGCTGGGATTTGGCGGTGTCTCTGTCGGTCATCATTTCCATCATCACGACGGGCACGATTTGCCAGGACAGGCCGAACTTGTCCTTGAGCCAGCCGCATTGCTGGGCCTGTTTGTCACCACCGGCAGACAGCGCATTCCAGAAATGGTCGATTTCATACTGGGTATGGCAGTTGACCTGGAACGAAACGGCCTCGTTAAAGCGAAACACCGGGCCGCCATTCAGTGCGGTAAAGGTCTGGCCATCGAGTACGAAACTGACGGTCATCACCGAACCCTCGGGCCGGCCATGGAGTTCGAAACCGGCTTTGCCATAGTGAGTGATGGCGGTAATGGTCGAGTGTTCGAACACCGAACAGTAGAACTGTGCAGCGGCTTCGGCCTGATCGTCGAACCACAGGCAGGGCGTGAGTTTCTGAATGCGCGACATGAAGGTTCTCCTCCAGGAATGATCAGGCTGGACTATTAGCGTAGTCAGCCGGTGGTCGTCCGGAGTCGCCGTCAATCGACAAGGCAAGAGTATTTGTATGTGGAGTCTGCGTTTTCGAGCGTTCTTCCTGGTCGGCGAAGCCCTTTTTTGTGACCGGTGGTCGTGCAATTCAAGGCTTCGGGAAAATTGCGCTTAGCTCAATGGATAAACCGAGGCGCGCGTAGGCAGTCGTTGCCACAGTGACGCCATGAAAGGACATCGTGAGTGACTGAGGAGGCTGCCGTGCTGACGCTCAATATCAATGGCAAAGACCAATCCCTGGAAGTCCCCGGCGACATGCCGCTGTTGTGGGTGTTGCGCGATGTCGTGCATTTGACCGGTACCAAGTTCGGCTGCGGCATGGCCCAGTGCGGTGCCTGCACGGTGCATGTCGACGGCGCGCCGTTGCGCTCCTGCATCACTCCGGCGGCAGCCGTCGCCAACGGGCAAAAAATCCTCACTATCGAAGGCTTGTCGAGCGACGGTTCGCATCCGGTACAACGTGCCTGGGCCGAGATCGACGTGGTGCAATGCGGTTACTGTCAGTCGGGGCAGATCATGTCAGCGGCAGCCTTGCTGGCGAAAATCCCGTCGCCGAGCGACAGTGATATCGATCAGGCGCTGTCGGGCAATATCTGTCGGTGCGGGACCTATCCGCGTATTCGTGCGGCGGTCAAACGTGCTGCGCAAATCGGGGAGGCATGACGATGAACGCGAAGATCGAGACTTCTCGACGGGATTTTTTGAAAAGCACTGCCGTTCTCGGTGCAGGCCTGGTAGTGGCGTTTGTCATTCCTGGGAGCAATCGCTTCGCGCAGGCTGCATCGACGCCGGACGCAGTGTTCGCCCCTAACGCCTTTTTGCGCATCGCCCCCGATGGCAGCGTGACCATTCTGTTGGGGCACTCCGAAATGGGGCAGGGGATCTGGACCGGCCTGACCATGCTGATAGCTGAAGAACTGGACGCCGACTGGACGAAGATCCGTGTCGAGCATGCACCGGCATCGGCAGCTGATTATGGTCTGCCAGCCTTTGGTGGCATGCAGATCACCGGCGGCTCGACCTCGACCTGGATGGAATTCGACCGCTACCGTCAGGCCGGCGCTGCCGCACGCTTGATGTTGATCGAGGCCGCCGCCAAGCGCTTCAACGTCGCACCCTCAAAGGTACGAACCGAACCGGGCGTGGTGATCGCCGGCGATCAGCGCGCCACTTACGGTGAGCTGGCCAATGACGCGGGCCAACTGCCGGCGCCGGATCCGGCGTCGATCAAACTCAAGGAGGCCAAAGACTGGAAGATCATCGGCAAACCGACCAAGCGCCTGGACACCCCGGAAAAAATCACCGGCCAGGCGAAATTCGGCATGGACGTGCAGTTCGATGGGTTGCTGACGGCCATGGTCGCGCGCTCGCCGGTGTTCGGTGGCAGTGTCAAATCATTCGATGGCGCAGCGGCACTGGCGCTGCCGGGCGTGCATAAAGTCGTGCAGGTGCCGACGGGCATAGCCGTGGTGGCCGATCATTATTGGGCCGCGAAACTCGGTCGCGATGCGCTGAAAATCGACTGGGACCTGGGGCCCAATGCCGATCTGGACAGCGACGTCTTGCTGCAAAACTTCCGCAAACTGGCCGCGATCCCCGGCACTCCGGCCAGCCAGGCAGGCGACATCAGTGCTGCGTTGAGCAAGGCAGTGAAGACTGTAGAAGCTGAATACAACGTTCCCTACCTGGCCCATGCACCAATGGAGCCGCTTAACTGCACGGTAAAAATCACCTCGGACAAATGCGAGATCTGGACCGGCACCCAATTCCAGACGCTGGACCAAATGGTCGCGGCGAAAATCACCGGGCTCAAACCCGAGCAGGTCGAGATTCATACCGAATTCCTCGGAGGCGGTTTTGGCCGTCGAGCCAATCCGACCTCGGACTTTGTCAGTGAAGCGGTGCAAGTTGCAAAAGCGGCCGGCGCGCCAGTGAAAACCGTCTGGGCGCGGGAGGACGACATACGCGGTGGCTACTACCGCTCGGCGTTCCTCCATAAGGCGCGCATAGGCCTGGACGCCAAGGGCATGCCCCAGGCCTGGCAGCACGTACTGGTCGGGCAGTCGATCATGGACGGCACCTCATTCGAAGCGACGATGGTCAAGAATGGCGTCGATGCCACCTCGGTCGAAGGCGTGGCCGACAGTCCCTACATCAAGGGCCTGGCCAACCATCTGGTTGACCTGCATTCGCCAAAAACCGGCATCAGCGTGCTCTGGATGCGCTCTGTGGGGCACACCCACACGGCATTTGTCGTCGAGTCATTGATCGATGAGCTGGCCACGGCGGCCGGCAAGGATCCAGTGGAATACCGACGGACCTTGCTCAAGGAGCATCCGCGCCATCTGGGCGTGTTGAATCTGGCAGTGGAGAAGGCCAACTGGAAGGCGCCGTTGCCTGCGGGGCATGCGTTGGGCGTGGCGGTGCATGAGTCTTTTGGCAGTTACGTCGCGCAGGTGGCCGAGGTGTCCCAGGACAACCTGAAGATTCGCGTGCACCGCGTGGTCTGTGCAGTCGATTGCGGGATTGCGGTGAACCCGGCGAGCATCGCCGCGCAAATGGAGTCCGGTATTACCTTCGGCCTGGGGTTCACCTTGCACAGCAAGCTGACCTTCAAGGACGGGAAAGTGGTGCAGTCCAATTACCATGACTTTCAGGTGTTGCGCCTGAATGAAATGCCCGTGGTCGAGGTGCACATCGTCCCCAGCACTGAAAAACCGGGCGGCATCGGCGAGACCGGGGTGCCACCGACAGCGCCGGCGGTGGCCAATGCGGTGTTCGCCCTGACGGGGCAACGTCTGCGTGAACTGCCCTTGCAACTGGCGGGGGTGTGAGATGCAACGGCGCTGAAGGTTACTTGGCGAACAACTGGTCGATGTCCTTGAACGCCTTGAACTCCAGCGCGTTGCCGCACGGGTCGAACAGAAACATCGTCGCCTGTTCGCCTACCAGTCCTTTGAAGCGAATACCGGGTTCGATCACGAAGCGCGTGCCCAGCGACGTGAGCCGTTCGGCCAGGGACTCCCATGCCTCCATCGACAGCACCACACCAAAATGTGGAACCGGCACGTCGTGACCGTCCACGGCATTGGTGTGGGCGGATTCCTGGGTGGCGGTTTTCGGGTGTTCGTGGATAACCAATTGGTGGCCGAAAAAGTTGAAGTCTACCCAGTGCTCGCTGGAACGTCCTTCGTCCAGGCCGAACACCTGGCCATAGAAAAGCCGCGCGGCTGCAAGGTCGTATACCGGGATGGCCAGATGAAAAGGGGAGAGACGCATGACGTTCAAGCCTCGATGACAGGAGAGTTGAGCTGATTCTAGTCTTGTGATTTTTGATTAAAAGACGATAATTTTTGCCTCCAGCTCAAATAAAATCGATCAATTGAGGCGCTCATGCTGCGTGAACTGAAAACCTTCATCGCGGTGACTCGCTATGGCACGTTCGCCGCAGCCGGCATGCACATTGGCCTTACGCAGTCAGCCGTCAGCGCGCAAATGCGCAACCTGGAGCAGGCGCTGGGTATTCGTCTGTTCGACCGCACCGGCCGTCAGGCCATCCTTAACGCAGCGGGACAACGGGCGTTGCCGATGGCCCGGGAAATCCTCGAAACCTTTCAGCGCATGGCCGTCATTGACGACGTCAGTGAGTTTCGCGGCGAATTGAGAGTCGGTGCTGTGGCGACTGCCCAAACCGGTTTGCTGCCCCAGGCATTGCTGCGCTTGCGACAGCAGGCGCCGTTGCTCGAACCGAAACTGGTGCCTGGCGTGTCACTCAACCTGTTGAGTCAGGTCGACGCCGGCGAGCTTGATCTGGCGATCCTGATCAAGCCACCCTTTGAGCTGCCCAAGGAACTGTCTGCCCAGGTGATCCGGCAGGAACCTTTTGTATTGATCGTGCCGCTGGACCTTGAAGGTGAGGATCCGTTGCCGCTGCTCAGCGCGCACCCGCATGTGCGTTATGACCGCAACTCGTTCGGTGGACGGCTGGTGACACGCTTTCTGCGCGAGCAGCAGATTGAGGTCAAAGTCGCGCTGGAGCTGGACGAGCTGGAAGCGATTGTGAAAATGGTCGAGTGCGGGCTGGGCGTGGCGTTGATTCCCCAGGCGGGGCTTTGGCTGGACTATGGCGCAAAGGTCAGGATCATCTCGCTGGGCGAACTGACGTTCTATCGGGAGATCGTGCTGTTGCAGCGCTACAGCCAGCGTACACAACCGATCCAGCAGTTGTTTGCGCGATGCCTGGTTTAGGTTCCTACAGGATTTGCACAAGGTACAAAAAACCCGCCAATCGGCGGGTTTCTTGTTAAAACGCGAACATTACTCTTCGATGTTGCCCATGGCGGTGGTGTTGAAACCACCGTCCACGTACATGATTTCGCCGCTGACGCCGGAGGCCAGGTCCGAGCACAGGAAGGCGCCGGCGTTGCCGACTTCGTCAATGGTGACGTTGCGACGCAGCGGTGTTTGCGCTTCGTTGGCGGCCAGCATTTTACGGAAGTTCTTGATCCCGGAAGCGGCCAGGGTGCGGATCGGGCCAGCCGATACGGCGTTGACGCGGGTGCCTTCCGGGCCCAGGGAGCCGGCCAGGTAACGTACGCCAGCTTCCAGGGACGCCTTGGCCATGCCCATCACGTTGTAGTTCGGCATGGTGCGCTCGGCGCCCAGGTACGACAGGGTCAGCAGGCTGCCATTGCGGCCCTTCATCATCTCGCGGCCAGCTTTGGCCAGGGCCACGAAGCTGTAGGCGCTGATGTCGTGAGCGATGCGGAAACCTTCACGGGTGGTGGCTTCGGTGAAGTCGCCGTCCAGTTGGTCGCCCGGAGCGAAGCCAACGGAGTGCACGATGCAGTCCAGGCCGTCCCATTTTTTGCTCAGCGCTTCGAAAACCCTGGCGATTTCTTCATCGCTGGCCACGTCGCACGGAAAGCACAGCTCAGGGCTCGAACCCCAGCCTTGTGCGAACTCTTCGACTCGACCCTTGAGTTTGTCGTTCTGATAAGTGAAGGCAAGCTCAGCGCCCTCGCGATGCATGGCGGCAGCGATGCCGGATGCGATGGACAGCTTGCTGGCGACACCGACGATCAGTACGCGCTTACCGGCGAGAAAACCCATGTGTTGCTCCTCTTTCAGGTTATTGCGCAGTGGCTGGTGCCAGGAAAGCGGCCTCCAGCAACTGCTGTGTATAGGGATGTTGCGGTGCGGCAAAGATACCTTGCGCGTCACCTTGTTCGACCACTTGGCCGTGCTTGATCACCATCAACTGGTGACTCAGCGCTTTAACCACCGCCAGGTCATGGCTGATGAATAGATACGTCAGGTTGTACTTGCTTTGCAGTGAGCGCAGCAGTTCAACCACTTGGCGTTGCACGGTGCGGTCGAGGGCCGAGGTCGGCTCGTCCAGCAAGATCAACGCCGGTTTCAGCACCAGGGCTCGGGCAATGGCGATTCGCTGCCGTTGTCCGCCGGAAAACTCGTGGGGATAGCGGTGCCGGGTTGCCGGGTCCAGACCGACTTCCTTGAGTACCGCGATAATCGCCAGTTCCTGCTCGGTCTCTGTACCGATCCGGTGTATCCGCAGGCCCTCGCCGACGATCTGGCTCACGCTCATCCGCGGGCTCAGGCTGCCGAAGGGGTCCTGAAACACCACCTGCATTTCCCGCCGTAGCGGCCTTACCTGTTGTTGCGACAGGCAGTCCAACGACTTGCCTTCAAAACGGATCGCGCCTTTGCTGGCAATCAACCGCAAAATCGCCAGTCCCAGCGTGGACTTGCCCGAACCACTCTCGCCGACGATGCCCAGGGTCTGTCCCTGAGGCAGGCTGAAGTTGATTCCGTCCACCGCTTTGACGTAATCGACGGTGTTGCGCAAAAAGCCTTTTTTGATCGGGAACCAGACTTTCAGGTCCTCGACTTGCAGCAGTGGCGGGCCGACGACATTGGTTGCCGGGTTGCCACGAGGTTCCGCTGCCAGCAGCTCCCGGGTGTAAGGATGCTGCGGCGCGCGGAACAACTCCTCGCACGACGCCTGTTCGACGATGCACCCCTTCTGCATGACACATACGCGATGCGCGACTCTTTGGACCAGGTTCAAATCGTGGCTGATCAGCAGCAGCGCCATGCCCAGACGGGCTTGCAGCTCCTTGAGCAGTTCGAGGATTTTCAGCTGAACCGTCACGTCCAGTGCGGTGGTCGGTTCGTCGGCGATCAGCAGTTCCGGTTCGTTGGCCAGGGCCATGGCAATCATCACGCGCTGACGCTGGCCGCCGGACAACTCATGGGGCAGGGCCCTGAGCCGTTTGTGCGGCTCGGGAATCCCCACCAGTTCCAGCAGCTCCAGGGTGCGCTGGGTCGCGACCTTGCCGGTCAGGCCTTTGTGAATGCCCAGCACCTCGTTGATCTGTTTCTCGATCGAGTGCAGCGGGTTCAGCGAGGTCATCGGCTCCTGAAAGATCATCGCAATCCGGTTGCCACGAATGTGCCGGATGGTTTTCTCTTTCAGCGACAGCAGGTCATGCCCGGAGTAGGTGATAGTGCCGGTGGGGTGCCGCGCCAAGGGGTAGGGCAGCAGGCGCAGGATCGAGTGCGCCGTCACCGACTTGCCCGAGCCGCTTTCGCCGACCAGTGCCAGGGTTTCACCGCGCTTGATGTCGAAGCTGACGCCTTCCACCACCCGTTGCACGCTTTCGCCGACCACAAACTCGACAGAGAGGTTGCGCACTTCGATCAGATTGTCCTGATTCATTTCACTTCCTCGGGTCGAAGGCATCGCGAGCGGACTCGCCGATAAACACCAGCAAACTCAACATCAGCGCCAGCACCGCAAAGGCGCTCATTCCCAGCCACGGCGCTTGCAGGTTGGATTTGCCCTGAGCCACCAGTTCACCCAGCGATGCACTGCCTGCCGGCAGGCCGAAGCCGAGGAAGTCCAGCGCGGTCAGGGTGCCGATGGCGCCCGTGAGGATGAATGGCATGAAGGTCATGGTCGAGACCATGGCGTTGGGCAGGATGTGTTGGAACATGATCGCGCCGTTCTGCATGCCCAGCGCGCGGGCAGCGCGTACGTATTCCAGGTTACGCCCACGCAGGAACTCGGCGCGGACCACGTCGACCAGGCTCATCCACGAAAACAGCAGCATGATCCCCAGCAGCCACCAGAAGTTTGGCTGCACGAAACTGGCGAGGATGATCAGCAGGTACAGCACCGGTAAACCCGACCAGATCTCCAGGAAGCGCTGCCCGGCCAGATCGACCCAGCCGCCATAGAAACCCTGCAAGGCGCCGGCAATCACGCCGATGATCGAACTCAGAATGGTCAGCGTCAGGGCAAACAGCACCGACACCCGGAAGCCGTAAATCACCCGCGCCAGCACGTCGCGGCCCTGATCGTCGGTGCCCAGCAGATTGTCTGCCGAGGGCGGTGCCGGTGCCGGGACTTTCAGGTCGTAGTTGATGCTTTGGTAGCTGAACGGGATCGGCGCCCACAAGGTCCAGGCGTCCTTGGCCTTGAGCAGTTCGCGGATGTACGGGCTCTTGTAGTTGGCTTCCAGCGGGAATTCGCCGCCGAAGGTGGTTTCCGGGTAACGCTTGAGTGCCGGGAAATACCATTGGCCGTCGTAATGCACCGCCAGCGGCTTGTCGTTGGCGATCAGCTCGGCACCGAGGCTTGCACCAAACAGGATCAAAAACAGCCACAGCGACCACCAGCCGCGCTTGTTGGCCTTGAACCGTTCGAAACGTCGGCGATTGAGAGGGGACAGGTTCATCTCAATGCTCCCGGTGTTCGAAGTCGATCCGTGGATCGACCAGGGTGTAGGTGAGGTCGCCGATCAGTTTCACCACCAGCCCCAGCAGGGTGAAAATGAACAGGGTGCCGAACACCACCGGGTAGTCACGGTTGATCGCCGCTTCGAAACTCATCAGGCCCATGCCGTCGAGCGAGAAGATCACTTCCACCAGCAACGAACCGGTGAAGAAAATCCCGATGAAGGCCGAAGGGAAACCGGCAATCACCAGCAGCATGGCGTTGCGGAACACATGGCCATACAGCACGCGATGCCGGGTCAGGCCCTTGGCCTTGGCGGTGACGACGTACTGTTTGTTGATCTCGTCGAGGAAGCTGTTTTTGGTCAACAGGGTCATGGTCGCGAAGTTACCGATCACCAGCGCCGTTACTGGCAGTGCTATGTGCCAGAAGTAATCGCGGATCTTGCCGGCCCAGCTCAATTCACTGAAGTTGTTCGAGGTCAGGCCGCGCAGGGGGAACCAGTCCAGGTAGCTGCCGCCGGCAAACACCACGATCAGCAGGATCGCAAACAGAAACGCCGGGATCGCGTAACCGACGATGATCGCCGAACTGGTCCAGACATCGAAGTGGCTGCCGTGCCGGGTGGCCTTGGCGATCCCCAGCGGGATCGACACCAGGTACATGATCAGCGTGCTCCAGAGCCCGAGGGAGATCGATACCGGTAGCTTTTCCTTGATCAGGTCGATGACCTTGGCGTCACGGAAGAAGCTGTCGCCGAAATCCAGGGTGGCGTAGTTCTTGACCATGATCCACAAGCGTTCCGGTGCCGACTTGTCGAAGCCGTACATGTGCTCGATTTCCTTGACCAGCGCCGGGTCCAGGCCCTGGGCGCCGCGATAGCTGGAGCCAGCCACCGAGACTTCGGCACCGCCGCCGGCAATGCGGCTGGTAGCGCCTTCGAAACCTTCGAGCTTGGCGATCATCTGTTCCACCGGGCCGCCGGGCGCGGCCTGGATGATCACGAAGTTGATCAGCAGAATGCCGAACAGGGTTGGAATGATCAGCAACAGTCGCCGAAAAATATACGCCAGCATCTTATTGCTCCATGCCCGCAGGATCGGCTTGTTCTTTGGTCAGCACTTCGATCGCAGGTTTAGCGTCGGGTTTGATCCACCAAGTGGAGATGCCCACGTCATTGGTCGGAGAGACTTTCGGGTGGCCAATGTGATTCCAGTACGCCACGCGCCAGGTCTTGATGTGCCAGTTGGGGATCACGTAATAGCCCCATTGCAACACCCTGTCGAGCGCCCGGGTATGGGCCACCAGACTTTTGCGCGAGTCGGCGTTGATCAGCTCTTCGACCAGCTCATCGACTACCGGGTCTTTCAGGCCCATGTAATTGCGGCTGCCGGGTTTGTCGGCGCTTTCGGACTTCCAGAATTCGCGCTGTTCGTTACCCGGTGAGCTGGACTGCGGGAAGCTGCCGACCATCATGTCGAAGTCGCGCGAGCGCACGCGGTTGATGTACTGCGACACGTCGACCCGACGAATCACCAGCTCGATCCCCAGGTCACTCATGTTGCGTTTGAACGGCAACAGCACCCGCTCGAACTCGGTCTGCGCGAGCAGGAACTCGATGCTCACCGGTTTGCCGGTGACGTCGACCATCTTGTCGTCGACGATCCGCCAGCCAGCCTCCTGCAACAGTTGATAGGCCTTGCGCTGTTGGGTGCGGATCATTCCGCTGGCATCGGTCACCGGGTTCTGGAACGCTTCGCTGAAGACCTGATCGGGGATTTTGCCTCTGAACGGATCGAGGATCGTCAGTTGGTCCTGATCCGGCAGGCCGGTGGCGGCCATTTCCGAGTTTTCGAAGTAGCTGCGGGTGCGTGCGTAGGCACCGTTGAACAGCTGCTTGTTGGTCCATTCGAAGTCCAGCAACAGGCTCAGGGCCTGACGCACGCGCACGTCCTGGAACACCGGGCGGCGCAGGTTGAAGACAAAACCCTGCATGCCGGTGGGGTTGCCGTTAGGGATCTGTTCCTTGATCAGGCGACCCTCGGTGACGGAAGGAGTGTTGTAGGCGTTGGCCCAGTTTTTCGCGCTCATCTCCAGCCAGTAATCGAACTGTCCGGCCTTCAGCGCTTCCAGCGCGACGGTGTTGTCGCGGTAGTAATCGATGCTCATGGTGTCGAAGTTGTAAAAGCCCCGATTGACCGGCAGGTCCTTGCCCCAGTAGTCCTTGACCCGCTCATAGCGGATCGAGCGCCCGGCCTTGACCTCAGCGACCTTGTACGGGCCGCTGCCCAGCGGAATCTCCAGATTGCCCTTGCTGAAGTCGCGGTGTTCCCACCAGTGCTTGGGTAATACCGAGAGCTGTCCAAGGATCAGCGGCAGCTCGCGGTTGCTGGTGTGCTTGAAGGTGAACAGCACCCGCAACGGGTCCTCGGCGATCACGTTGTCGACGTCGCTGTAGTAATCGCGATAGAGCGGCGAGCCGCTTTTCATCAAGGTCTGGAAGCTGAACACCACATCTTCGGCACGTACCGGGTGGCCGTCGTGGAACCGTGCCTCGGGGCGCAGGTAAAAGCGCACCCACGTGTTGTCTGGAGCTTTCTCGATCTTGCCGGCGATCAGGCCGTATTCGGTGACAGGTTCGTCAAGGCTCTGTCTGGCCAGCGTGTCATAGATCAGGTTGATATCGCCGGCGGGTACGCCTTTGCTGATGAACGGGTTGAGGCTGTCGAAGCCACCGAAGCCGGCCTGACGGAAGATCCCGCCCTTGGGCGCGTCCGGGTTCACGTAGTTGAAATGCTTGAAATCGGCCGGGTATTTCGGCGGCTCGCTGTACAGGGTCAAGGCGTGCTGCGGGGCAGCGTGAGCCGTGCAGGCAAGTCCTGCAAAGACCAGACCCAGCAGGGTACGCAAACGCATCATTGGGCTTTCTCCGAAGTCTTCAGCCACCACGCATTCAGTCCCAGGGTGTAGGGCGGCGTGGTGACGAAGGCGAACCGGTTGCGGTACGCCAGGCGATGATAATTGATATACCAGTTGGGGATGCAGTAGTGCTGCCACAGCAGCACCCGGTCCAGCGCTTTGCCGGCCGCCAGTTGCTCGTCACGGGATTTTGCCGCGAGCAGTTGTTCCAGCAAATGATCGACCACCGGGTTGGCAATGCCCGCGTAATTCTTGCTGCCCTTGACCGAGGCCTGGCTCGAGTGGAAGTACTGCCACTGTTCAAGTCCGGGGCTGAGGGTTTGGTCGAGGGTCATCAGGATCATGTCGAAGTCGAACTGGTCCAGACGCTGCTTGTATTGCGCACGGTCGACGGTGCGCAGGTGTGCGTCAATGCCGATACTGGCGAGGTTCTCGGCGTAGGGCTGGAGAATGCGCTCCAGGTTTGGATTGACCAGCAGAATCTCGAAACGCAGTGGCTGCCCGGCCGCATTCTGCAGGCGCTGGCCATTGAGCTTCCAGCCAGCCTCGGCGAGCAAACCCAGCGCCCGGCGCAGGGTTTCCCGGGGGATGCCGCGGCCGTCGGTCTGCGGCAGGCTGAAGGGCTCGGTAAACAGCTTGGCAGGAAGCTGATCGCGGTAGGGCGAGAGCATCAGCCATTCATGACCGACCGGTAAGCCGGTGGCTGTGAATTCGCTGTTGGGGTAATAACTCATGGCCCGTTTGTAGGCTCCGCTGAACAGGGCGCGGTTGGTCCATTCGAAGTCGAACATCAAGCCCAGGGCTTCACGCACCTTGTCGTCGGCGAATGTACCGCGCCGGGTGTTCATGAACAGGCCCTGGGTCTGGGTCGGAATCTGGTGGTCGATCTGCGCCTTGATCACCTCGCCCCGCCGCACGGCCGGGAAGCTGTAGCCATTGGCCCAGTTCTTGGCCTGGTGCTCGATGTAGATATCGAACTCGCCGGCCTTGAATGCCTCGAACGCCACGTCGCTGTCGCGATAAAACTCGACTTCAACGCGATCATAGTTGTACTTGCCGCGATTGACCGGCAGGTCTTTGCCCCAGTAATCCTTGACCCGCTCGAACACCAGCTGCCGCCCGGGTTGAACCTCGGTGATGCGATAGGGGCCACTGCCCAGTGGTGGTTCGAAGGTGGTCGCCTTGAAGTCGCGACCTTCCCAGTAGTGCTGCGGCAACACCGGCAACTCGCCCAGGCGCTGGATCAGCAACGGATTGCCGGCACGCTTGAACACGAAACGGATGCGCTGTGGGTTAAGGATATCGACCCGCTGCACTTCCTGAAGATTGGTGCGGTATTGCGGATGACCTTCCTTGAGCAGCAAGCGATAGGAAAACGCGACGTCGTAGGCGGTGATCGGCGTACCGTCGTGAAAACGTGCTTGCGGGCGCAGGTTGAACACTACCCAGCTGCGGTCTTCGCTGTATTCGACAGACTGGGCGATCAACCCGTAACTGGAGGCAGGTTCATCGCCGGACGGCGCGTACTGGCCGGTACCGACCATCAACGGTTCGTTCAGCTCGTTGATGCCGTACTGCAGAAAATTCGGGGTCGCGACCGGGCTGGTGCCCTTGAAGGTATAGGGGTTGAGCGTATCGAAGGTGCCAAACGCCATGACCCGCAATGTACCGCCCTTGGGCGCTTGCGGATTGACCCAGTCGAAGTGGGTGAATTTGGCCGGGTACTTGAGTGTGCCGAACTGCGCATAACCATGGCTTTCGCTGATCGTTGCGCTTGCGGGGAAGCTCAAGGCCAGACTGATTAGGAGCAGGAGGGGACGTATCAAGGCAGAGATCCGGTCCAGGCGGCTTGGGCTTTGTGGATCGTACAGTAACAGCTTGTATCGACAGGAAAAAGGCAGGGGGTGAAAGCAGGTTTCAGGGGCAAAAAAAGATCGTCCGAACGCGGCCCGAACCTTCGGCAGCTCCTACATGGATCGATGTCCGTAGGAGCTGCCGCAGGCTGCGATCTTTTGTTTTTTAGCGCGGGGAAGAAACCGTCAGCACCTGTCCAGGTTTGAGGGCCTGGCCAACACGTGGATTCCAGCGCTTGAGGTGTTGCATCTCAACGTTGAAGCGCTTGGCGACGATGTACAGCGAGTCGCCTTGCTTGACCTTGTACTGGGTCTGCTTCTTGTTGTTGGCCGCAACCACCGTGCTGATGCGTCCACCGCTGCGCTTGCTCTTGCTGGTGTCTCGCATCACCAGGGTCTGGCCAACCTTGAGGTCCTTGCCGTTCAGCTTGTTCCAGTGTTGCAGGTCCTTGACCTCGACTTTGTTCGCCTTGGCGATCTGCGTCAGGCTGTCGCCGCGTTTGACCCGGTAGCTGCGCTTGAGCGTTGCCAACTCGCGGTCGTCTGCACCTTCGAAAACCGGTTTGAGCGGACGCTTACTGATCAGCTCTTCAGGTTTCATGGTCGACAGGCTGGCGGTCAGCAACTGCGCCTTGGACGTCGGCACCAACAGGTGCTGGGGGCCGTCGATGGTGGTGCGTTGCTTGAAGGCCGGGTTGAGCTGGAACAGTTCGTCTTCGTCGATGTTGGCCACCGCGGCAACTTTGGACAGGTCCATGCGCTGGTTGATTTCGACGACTTCGAAGTAGGGCTGGTTGGCGATCGGGTTGAGGTTCACGCCATAGGCTTCTGGCGACAACACCACTTGTGACAACGCCAGCAGCTTGGGTACATAGGCCTGGGTTTCCGCCGGCAGTGGCAGGTTCCAGTAGTCGGTTGGCAGGCCGAGCTTTTCGTTACGCTCGATGGCCCGGCTGACCGTGCCTTCACCGGCGTTGTAGGCCGCCAGGGCCAGCAGCCAGTCACCGTTGAACATGTCGTGCAGGCGGGTCAGGTAGTCCATCGCCGCGATGGTCGACGCGGTAATGTCGCGACGGCCGTCGTAGAAGCGGGTTTGACGCAGGTTGAAGTAACGCCCGGTGGACGGGATGAACTGCCACAGACCGACCGCATCGGCGCGCGAGTAGGCCATCGGGTTGTAGGCGCTTTCAATCACCGGCAACAGCGCCAGTTCCAGCGGCATGTTGCGCTCTTCAAGGCGTTCGACGATGTAGTGAATGTACAGGCTGCCACGTTCGCTGGCGCCTTGAAGAAACGATGGATTGCTGGCGAACCACAGGCGCTGTTGCTCGATGCGCGGGTTGACGCCCAGCCCGTCCTGCAGCTGGAAGCCCTGGCGCATGCGCTCCCAGACGTCCTGCGCGGCTTGTGGGCTTGGCTTCTCGCTGAGCCAGATAGGTTTTTGTTTGGTCCGGGTGGAAAGCGTATGTGCCACGTCGGTTTGTGGCACATGACTGGTGCTTTGGCAGCCCGCCAGGGTGGCGGACACAGCCACCGCGATGGCTTGAGCCAAGCGGGTCAATGCGTCTGAATTGATGGATTTACGAATAGATGACGACATTGGCTGGAAGTTAGTTCCGGGCAAAAATGTCGGGCGATTCTAGAAAGCGTACGGGGTGCGGTCAACCATTCAGAATTTTTGGACCGATAGTGGCCCTGTCTAGAACGTATCTTTCCAAGCTCGAAGAGCCGCAAAAACCTCACTCGGAGCCCGGTTATCCAGGCCATTCCGTTCGTCTGCTTTTTCTTTAACAGATGTTTCGCCAGTACGCAGAAAAGGGTTGGTAAGTTTCTCCAGCGCCAGGGTTGACGGTAGCGACATGCCACCCGACTCGCGTAATTGGGAGACTTTCTCGAGACGCTCGGCAATGTCCGGGTTGTTCGGCTCGACAGCCGCGGCAAAGCGCAGATTGCTCAGGGTGTATTCGTGGGTGCAGTACACCAGTGTGTCTTCGGGCAACGCGGCCAGGCGGCTGAGGGAGTGGTGCATTTGTGCCGGCGTACCTTCGAACAGGCGTCCGCAACCGGCGGCGAACAGGGTGTCGCCACAGAACAGCAGACCCTGATGGTAGTAAGCGATATGACCCAGTGTGTGGCCCGGCACCGCATACACGTCGAACTCCAAGCCGAGTACGCTGACGCGATCATTATCGTTGAGGGCGATGTCACGTCCGGGGATGTTTTCGCTGGCCGGGCCGTAGACGGTGGCGCCCGTCGCTTTTTTGAGTCGTTCGACGCCGCCGACGTGATCATGGTGGTGATGGGTGACCAGAATGTCGCTGAGCTGCCATTCCGGGTGCATGGCCAGCCAGGCCTGCACGGGGGCGGCATCACCCGGATCGACCACGGCGCAGCGCTGGCTGCGGTGATCCTGTAACAACCAGATGTAGTTGTCGGTGAAGGCGGGAAGGGCACTGATCTGTATCATCGCAGGATTCGCCAAGCGGAAAACAATGGTGCATCTTAGAGCTTCTTGGCGAGTTGGAGAATGCAATGACCGATAAAGCGTTCGCTCAGGCTGATCCTGACTGGCTGGCATTGATCAGTGCCGCTCGCGAGTGGCTGTCAGGTCCCATCGGGCAATTTTTGTTGAGCGAAGAACGCCGGATGCTCGAAGACGAACTGGGGCGTTTCTTTGGCGGCTACCTGGTGCATTACGGTCCTTCGGCCGAAACGCCGCCGGCGGCAAAACAGGTGCAGCGCAATGTCCGCCTGGGAGCACCGCTGCCGGGTGTGGAAATAGTCTGCGAAGAACAGGCCTGGCCGATCAGTGAGCACGCCGCCGACGTGGTGGTGATGCAACACGGGCTGGATTTCTGCCTGTCGCCGCATGGCCTGCTGCGTGAAGCCGCCAGCGCGGTGCGTCCCGGCGGGCACCTGTTGATTGTCGGGATCAACCCCTGGAGCAGCTGGGGGCTGCGCCACGTGTTTGCGAGCGACGCCATGCGCAAGGCGCGCTGCATTTCGCCGTCGCGGGTCGCCGACTGGCTCAACCTGCTGGGGTTTGCGCTGGAGAAACGCCGCTTCGGGTGCTATCGTCCGCCGCTTGCGTCCCCGGCATGGCAATCCCGCTTGACCGGTTGGGAACGCAAGGCCGGTGACTGGCAGCTGTCAGGTGGTGGCTTCTATTTATTGGTGGCGCGCAAGATCGTCGTTGGCTTGCGGCCGGTCCGCCAGGTGCGCCGCGAGCCTATGGGCAAGTTGATCCCGCTGCCGATGGCCAAGGTCAATCGACGCCACAGCGAGCCGTGATAAACATTTTATTTTTCCGGCCGGGCTTGCCCGGCCTCGGGCGTTGTCGATCATTGATCGGCAAGCCACAGACATTTTCTGGATAGATTGGCATGAGCGATAGCGTAGAACTCTTCACCGACGGCGCCTGCAAGGGCAACCCTGGCCCTGGCGGCTGGGGCGCACTACTGGTGTGCAAGGGCGTTGAAAAGGAACTCTGGGGTGGTGAAGCCAATACCACCAACAACCGCATGGAACTGATGGGCGCGATTCGTGGCCTTGAAGAACTCAAGCGTTCCTGCGACGTATTGCTGGTCACTGACTCGCAATACGTGATGAAAGGCATCAACGAATGGATGGCCAACTGGAAGAAGCGCGGCTGGAAAACCGCAGCGAAAGAGCCGGTAAAAAACGCTGACCTGTGGAAGCTGCTCGACGAGCAGGTCAATCGCCACAACGTCACCTGGAAGTGGGTACGCGGCCACGTCGGGCATCCCGGTAACGAACGCGCCGACCAGTTGGCCAACCGTGGCGTCGACGACGTCCGGGGTTACAAGCAGGACTGATCCACCTGAAAAGATCGTCCGGACGCGGCCCGGACCATCGACAGCCCCAGGAGTGGGAATGGCGTACACCCTGTGAGCTGTTGCAGGCTGGGATTTTTCCGGCTCAACGCTCGCGTTCTGTCCGCCGGCTGCTGACTTCAGCCGGCACATCATCCCCGGCCATGCGTTTACGAAACAACGCCGCACGCGCCAGCAGCAGGGTGGTGACCGGCATGGTGATCGACAGCAGTATCGGGATCAGCCAGGCGTGCAACACCGGACTCGACTCGAGTGCCGAGAAAAAGATGATCGACGCCAGCGCCACACACCAGGCGCCCAAGGTCGAAGCCAAAGCCGGCGGGTGCATGCGCCGAAAGTAGTCCTTCAAGCGCAGCAGGCCGATGGCGCCGATCAACGCGAACAGGCTGCTGGCGACCAGCAGGATCGCCACCGGGATCTCGACCCACAAAGACATCTGACCCAGCTCATTCATTCGATCACCTCGCCACGCAGCAGGAATTTCGCCAGGGCAAACGAGCCGACGAAGCCGAACAGCGCGATCAGCAGCGCCGCTTCGAAGTAGGTGTCACTGGCATAGCGGATGCCCAGCACCAGCATCATCAGCATGGCGAGGATATACAGGTAATCCAGCGCCAGAACCCGGTCCTGCGCCGATGGACCCTTGAACAGACGAATCAGCGTCAGCCCCATCGCCAGCGAGAAAATGAACAGGCTGAACAGAACCGCATTCGAGAGCAGGGCACTCATTCGAAAATCTCCATCAAGGGGCGCTCATAAGTCGCCTTGAAGTGCTGGATGAATTGCGCCTCGTCATCCAGATCGAACACATGCAACATCAGAATGCTGCGATCCAGTGCCAGCTCCGACCAGACTGTACCGGGAATCACTGTGGTGATCATCGACAGCGCCGCGAGGCCGTTGGCGTCACGCAGGTCCAGTGGCACCTTGATGAACTTCGAGTGTGGCGGCCGTCGCCCGGCGTTCAGCACGCCCCAGGCGACGGCGAGGTTGGACGCCAACACGTCACACCCGACCAGGAAGATCAGGCGCAGGATTACTCCGGGACGACGAATACGGATCGGCAGCGGTCGCAGCTTGCGCATCATCAGTGGTGCGCAAAAACCCAGTATCGCACCCAGTAGCAGGTTGCCCGGGCTGATGGACTGGTTCAGCACCAGCCACAGCAACCAAAGGGCCAACGATAACCAGGGGGCAGGGAACAGACGTTTCATGGTTGCACCTCCTGCATCGCAGCCTTGGCTTCGGGGCTGGGTACGGCGCGGGTGCCGAGTACCGCCATCACGTATTGCTGCGGATTGTTCAAGGTGTCGGCGGCCGCCTGGGTGTAACGCATCAGCGGTTCGGCCTTGAAGGTCAACGCGATGCTCAAGGCCAACAGGGCAAAGATCGGCACGCATTCCAGGCGTCGCAGCACCGGTGACGGGCGTTCTGCGGGCGTCCAGAAGCGCTGGATACCCAAGCGCGAGAAGGCGATCAACGAGGCCAGCCCGGACAGGATCAACAGCGCCAGCAGGCTCCACGCCGTGTTCGATATCGGCTGCTCGCCCGAGGCGCCAAGGCCCAACGGGTTGAGCAGGGCGCTGAGCAAGCCGAGTTTGCCGATGAACCCGGAAAGCGGCGGCATGCCGATGATCAGCAGGGCGCAGGCAATGAAGCTCAGACCCAGGAAGGCCATGGTCCAGGGAATCACCTGACCGACCACGGCTTTCTGATCGTCGTCGAGGTTGATGCCCTTGGTCGGCGGTGAGGATTGCGATGGTCGCGGTAGCGCTTCGATTTCATCGTCCAGCGGC
Source organism: Pseudomonas sp. H3(2019) (assembly GCF_007713465.1). Lineage (GTDB taxonomy): Bacteria > Pseudomonadota > Gammaproteobacteria > Pseudomonadales > Pseudomonadaceae > Aquipseudomonas. Next base: position 34,830 of record NZ_VMSG01000010.1, read on the forward strand.
ATCTCGATAGCGGTGCGCGAACGTTCGATCAGCTCCGCCAGCAGGAACAGCGCGCTCAGCGCCAGGGTCGAGCTGACCAGATAGAACAGCGCCGCGCCGATCAGGCTCGGCTGGGCAAAACCGATGGCCGACAACAGGATGCCCGCCGACACCATGATGCTCAGGCTGGCCATGCGCTCCAGGCGCTGCGTGGCGAGGATCGCCAACGCCGCACAGATAATCGTCGCCATGCCGCCGTAGGTCAGCCAGTCGCCGCCAAAGTATGCCGACGCACCGGCCTGGCCGGAGAACAGCAGGGTCCACAGACGCAGCAAGGTGTAGACGCCGACCTTGGTCATGATCGCGAACAGCGCCGCCACCGGAGCACTGGCCGAGGAGTAGGCGGGCGCGAGCCAGAAGTTCAGCGGCCACATCCCGGCCTTGGCCAGGAATGCCACAGCCAGAATCGCCGCGCCGGCATGCAGCAAGCCGCGATCGGCTTCCGGCACCAGCGGGATCTTCAGCGCCAGGTCGGCCATGTTCAGGGTGCCGGTGACGCCATAGATCAGCGCGGCGCCAATCAGGAACAGCGACGAGGCCAGCAGGTTGATCGAAATGTAATGCAGACCCGACGACACCCGCGCGCGCCCCGAACCGTGCAGCATCAAGCCGTAAGACGCCGCCAGCAGCACTTCGAAAAACACGAAGAGGTTGAACAGATCGGCGGTCAGGAAGGCTCCGTAGAGGCCCATCAGTTGAATCTGGAACAGCGCGTGGAAGCTTGCGCCGGCACTGTCCCAGCGGGCCATGGCGAACAGCAGGGCGCTGACGCCGATGATTCCGGTCAGCACCAGCATCAGCGCTGACAGGCGATCGACCACCAGCACGATGCCAAAGGGTGCCTGCCAGTTACCCGGCAGGTACACGCCGATGGAGCCGGGCACGCCTTGCGCCTGGGTCCACTGCAGCAACAGTACGGAAATCCCCAGTCCCAGCAGGCTGGAGAACAGGTTGATCCGGGCTTTGAGCGGACGGTGTTTTTCGCCGAGCATCAACATCAGCGCCGCCGTCAGTAACGGCAGCAGAATCGGTGCAGCGATCAGATGGGGCATCCAGCTCATTCTTTAGGCTCCCGGCCATCGACATGGTCGGTACCGGTCAGGCCCCGGGATGCCAGCAGCACCACCAGGAACAATGCGGTCATGGCGAAGCTGATGACGATGGCGGTGAGTACCAGCGCCTGGGGCAGCGGATCGGTGTAATGCAGCAGGTCTTGCGGCACGCCGTCCCTGATGATCGGCTCCTTGCCGATGAACAGGCTGCCCATGCTGAAGATGAACAGGTTGACCCCGTAAGACAGCAGGCACAGGCCCATCACCACCTGAAAGGTCCGTGGGCGCAGCACCAGCCAGACCCCGGTGGCCGCCAGTACGCCAATGGCAATTGCGATGACTTCTTCCATCAGGCCGCTCCTGGCTTGGCAATGGGTTTAGGCTGGCTGCTCGGCTTGTGGCCACGCACCGATTGGTGCGCCAGGGCAGTCAGGATCAGCAGTGTCGAACCCACCACCACGGCGTACACGCCGATGTCGAAGAACAGCGCACTGGCGATATGAATCTCGCCCAGCAACGGCAACCCGAAATGCCAGGTATGGGTGGTCAGGAACGGATAACCGGCGAGCATCGCGCCGAGACCGGTGAGCGTGGCGAAGAGCAGCCCGGTGCCCATCCAGCGCACCGGCCGCAGGCTCATCTGCGCCTCGACCCACTGAGTGCCGGCGACCATGTATTGCAGGATGAACGCCACCGACATCACCAGGCCCGCGACAAATCCGCCGCCCGGTTGATTGTGCCCGCGCATGAACAGGTAGAACGACACCACCACTGCAATCGGCAGCAACAGGCGCACCAGCACCGCCGGCACCATCATGAAGCCCAGCGCGGTATCGCTGGCGTGACGCGGGTTGACCAGATCGGTGACTACGTCCGGTGCCAGCAGGCGCTGTTGTGCCGGTAGTTGCATGCTTTCTTTCGGTGGGCGGAAGCGTCGCAGCAGGGCAAACACTGTCAGCGCAACGGCCACCAGCACGGTGATCTCACCGAGGGTGTCGAAGCCGCGGAAGTCCACCAGCATCACGTTGACCACGTTGCTGCCGCCACCTTCGGGCAGGGCGCGACTGAGGTAAAACGAGGAAATGTCGTTCGGTGTCTGGCGGGTCAGCATGGCGTAGGCGAGCAGTGCCATGCCGATGCCGACCGCGCTCGACAGCAGCAAGTCGCGCAAACGGCGAGCTCGCGCCTTGGGCACGCTGCTGGGCAGTGGCGAGACCTCTTCGATCCGCCGTGGCAACCAGCGCAGGCCAAGCAGGATCAGCACGGTGGTCACCACCTCGACCACCAATTGGGTCAGGGCCAGGTCCGGCGCCGAGAACCAGACGAAGGTGACGCAGGTCATCATGCCGCAGACACTGACCATCGTCAGGGCCGCGAGTCGGTGGTACTTGGCTTGCCAGGCGGCGCCCAACGCGCAGGCAATCGCCAGCAACCAGAGCGTGACGAAGACGATCGAGCCGGGGATCTTCGGCCGCTCGCCCCAGCTCAAGCCGCTGTGGAGCATTGGAATCAAACCGGCCAACACCGCCACCAGCACCAGCAGGAACAGCTGGGTTTGCAGACGCTGAGTGCTGATCCGCCGCTGAAGGCGTCGAGCCAGACGCATCATCACCACCAGGCTACGTTCGAACAGGCGCTTGCCGTTGAGCCGGCCGATGATCGGCGGGTATTCGAACCGTCCGCGTTTGAGCGGGTTGCGCAGCAGCAGGTATACAACGATACCGACGGACATGGCGATCAGGCTCATGATCATCGGCGCGTTCCAGCCGTGCCAGATCGCCAGGCTGTATTCGGGCAAGGTTCCACCCACCACCGGCAGGGCCGCGGCGGCGAGCAATGGGCCGACCACCTGGGCCGGAAAGATCCCCACTACCAGGCAGGTGAACACCAGCAATTCCACTGGTGCACGCATCCAGCGCGGCGGTTCGTGCGGGGTGTGCGGCAGGTCGGAAGCGGTTGGGCCGAAGAACACATCCACCGTAAAGCGCAGCGAATAGGCGACGCTGAATGTACCGGCGATGGTCGCGACGATCGGCAGGGTGGTCTCGATCCAGGCCGAGGCATTGATGAACACGGTTTCGGCGAAGAACATCTCTTTCGAAAGGAAACCGTTGAGCAACGGCACGCCGGCCATCGAAGCGCTGGCGACCATCGCCAGGGTCGCGGTGAACGGGATCAGTTTGATCAGGCCGCTGAGCTTGCGAATGTCGCGGGTGCCGCTTTCGTGGTCGATGATTCCGGCGGCCATGAACAGCGAGGCCTTGAAGGTCGCATGGTTGAGAATATGAAACACCGCCGCGACGGCGGCCAGCGGGCTGTTCAGGCCCAGCAACAGGGTGATCAGGCCCAGATGGCTGATGGTCGAGTAGGCCAGCAGGCCCTTGAGGTCGTTCTGGAACATTGCGCAGTAAGCGCCGAGCAACAACGTACAGGCGCCAGCCCCGCTGACGATGTAGAACCATTCTTCGCTGCCGGACAGCGACGGCCACAGCCGTGCCAGAAGGAAAACCCCGGCCTTGACCATGGTCGCCGAGTGCAGATACGCCGAGACCGGTGTCGGTGCGGCCATGGCGTGGGGAAGCCAGAAGTGGAAGGGGAATTGGGCGCTTTTGCTCAAGGCGCCGATCAGGATCAGCGGCAGCAGGATGGGGTACAGCGCATGGGCACGAATCAGATCGCCGGCGGCCAGGACCTTGTCCAGGTCATAGCTGCCCACGACATGGCCGAGCAGCATCACCCCCGCCAGCAGGCACAAGCCACCGGCACCGGTCACCATCAGCGCCATGTAGGCGCCACGGCGAGCATCGGCGCGGTGGTGCCAATAGCCGATCAACAGGAACGAGAAGAGGCTGGTCAACTCCCAGAAAAACACCATCTGAATCAGGTTGCCGGAGATCACCAGCCCGAGCATGGCGCCCATGAACGCCAGGAAGAATGCAAAGAAGCGCGGCACCGGGTCGTCCGGCGACATGTAATACCGCGCGTACAGCGACACCAGCGTGCCGATGCCCAGCACCAGCATCGAGAACAGCCAGGCGAAACCGTCCATGCGCAGGACGAAATTCAAGCCCAGGCTCGGTAGCCAGAAGAACTCTTCGCGAATCACACCACCGTGGGCGATCTGTGGATACAGCAAAGCCACCTGGACGGTGCCGATCAAGGCAACCAGGCCAGCAAGTATCGATTCAGTGTTACGCGCGTTGTGCGGCAGCAAGGCTGCCAGACAGCTGCCAATAAAAGGCAGAAGCAGTAGAACTATCAGGGACATAGGCTTCTAATCTGCGGAAGTTTGTGAAGGATCATACGTGCCGAGCCCCGGATCACCAACCGCCAAGCTGTGGCAGGATCCTACAAGGTAGGCTGAAAACGCCTGATTCACATTGTTTCGAAGTGATCGTTCCCACGCTCTGCGTGGGAATGCAGCCAGGGACGCTCCGCGTCCCAAGAGCGGACGCAGAGCGTCCGGTGAGACATTCCCACGCAGAGCGTGGGAACGATGGTATTTCCAGGCTTACTCCACGGACTCCCGCTCCAACTCATCCGCGGTTTCAGCCGCGGCTTTACCCTTGGTCTTCAACTCACTAACGATTACCGCCGCGACAATCAATGCCGCGCCGAACAGTGCCAGCCCCGGCAGCCGTTCACCCGCAATGCGCCCGGCGATACCGGCCCAGACCGGTTCGCCGGCATAGATCAGCGTCGCGCGGGTCGGTGAGACGCTTTTCTGCGCCCAGTTCATCGCGACCTGAATCGCCGCACTGGCGCCGCCCAGGCCCACCGCACTGGCCAACAGCAGCCAGGAGAAGCCGGGAAGCGCTTCCTGAGTCGGCACGATCATTAAAAATGCCAGTACTGAAGTAGTCGCCAGTTGCACCACGGTGACCCGTCGAACGTCGACTCGGCCAGCATAGGTGCTGATCAGAATGATTTCGGCAGCGATGGCGACGGCGCTGATCAGCGTGGCGATTTCCCCTGAACTGAAATTCAACGATGCTCCGGCAGGGCCCGAGAGCAGCATCAACCCGGTAAACGCCAGCATGATGCCAATGCTCGGCATCAACCCCGGCCGCCGTCCCAGCACCAGCCATTGCAGCAAGGGTACGAACGGCACGTAAAGCGCGGTGATGAATGCCGATTGGCTGCTGAGAATGGTTTGCAAACCGACGGTTTGCAGGCCATAGCCAAGCATGATCGCTACGCCAATGAACGCCCCGGCCTTGAGTTCGAACAGAGTCAGGTCACGCAGGCTGCGCCAGGAGAACAGCGCGACGATGCACGCCGCTGCGGCAAAGCGCAGGCCGACGAAAAACATTGGCCCGCTGACCGTCATCGCTTGCTGCACCAGCAGAAACGTCCCGCCCCAGACCATTGTGATCAGTACCAGCACGCATTCAGCTTTGCTGAACCGCGAGAAAAAGGCAGAGGGTTTGGAAGTATTCACCGACGTCATGGCCTTGCGCGCTACCTGAGGGGGACGCACAATGCGCCCGAAGTTGGGCAGTATACTGCGCAAACCCACTAAGTGAGCAATATAGTGCACAAAGATTCCGGCCAACGGGCCTCCGTCTTGCAACACGTCAGCCAGAACGTCCGACGCCTGCGTCATGCCGCAGAGTTGAGCCAGACTGCGTTGGCGGAAAAATCCGGGGTCAGCCGACGGATGCTGGTGGCCATTGAGGCGGGTGAAAAAAACGTCAGCCTGACCACCCTCGATCGGGTGGCCGAAGCCTTGGACGTAGCTTTCAGCGACCTGATTCAGGCCCCCGAGGTGCGCGACCCGAGCCGCATCAACGAACTGGCGTGGGCCGGCTTGATCCCCGGCAGTAAAGCCGTGCTGTTGGCCAAGGCCAATGCCAGCCGTGAAGTCGAACTCTGGGAGTGGCGGCTGGAGCCGGGCGAGCAATACCTTTCGGAGCCGGATGCCGATGGCTGGAGTGAACAGCTGTATGTGTTTGAAGGCAGCCTGACGTTGGTGCTGGGGGATGAAGAGCGCATTCTCGCGACAGGCGAGTTCATCAGCTTCGCCAGTAACCGGCCCCACGCCTATCGCAATGACGGGACGGTGGCGACGCGGTTTGTGCGTAATGTGGTGCTCTGAAACATATCATCGGTCCCGATAACCACGCAGTGATACATTTCAGACATTCCCCTCGATCCGTGAGAACCGCATGACTGAAACTCCTGGCGGACAAGCAACAGACATTATTCGCAACGCTGACATCCTGATCGTCGGCGGTGGCTTGAGCGGCGCGTTACTGGCCATGCAGTTGCTGCGCTTGCCCGGCAAGCGTCAGGTGCTGGTGATCGAACCCCGCGCCGAGTTGGGTCGGGGCGAGGCCTATAGCGCGGTTGAATTGGGTCATACGCTGAACGGCAATGCTGCGCGGATGAGCGTCGACCCGGACAACGCCGATGACCTGACCCAATGGCTGACGGCCTTTATTGCCAATGGCGGCTGGCCCGAGTCGGACCAGCAGTCGGTGCCGGTCGCCGAGTTGTTCCCGCCTCGGGGCATGTTCGGCCTGTATGTGCAGCAACGGTTGGCCGAAGCCCAGGCGGTCGGCGCGCGTTATGGCTCAAGCGTCGAGCATGTGCGCGGGGAAGTGGTCGACCTGCAAACCGATGAACACGCGACGTTACTGACCTTGAGTGATGGAACGCGCTTGCGCGGCACTTTTGCGGTGCTGGCGACCGGCCTGTTCCCGGCCGCACGAACCCCGCAAACCGAATCCAGTGGCTTGAACGCCGCCGCAGTGGACCCTTGGGATGTGGCGGCCATGACGCAGCTTGATCCGCAGTCGACGGTGTTGATCATCGGCTCGGGTCTGACCATGGTCGATGCCGTGGTGTCGCTGGAGCAGGCCGGGCATCGTGGACCGATCGAAGTGTTTTCCCGTCACGGCTTGTTACCGCATGTGCGGCGTCAGCCACCGGCGTGGGTGGATTTTCTGGCCGAAGATCCCGACATTCGCAGCCCGCGTCAGCTGATGCATGAACTGCGACGTCATTGTCGTGCCGCGATGGCGGACGGTATCGACTGGCAGGCGCCGCTGGATACCGTGCGGGCGCATATCGGGCGGCTGTGGAGCCAGGCGACGGATGTGCAGCGCCGGCAGTTTGTGCGGCATGTGCGGCCGTGGTGGGAAAGTCATCATCATCGATCGCCACCCTTGAGTGCCGAGCTGGTGGCGCGTTTGCACCAGGAAGGGCGCTTGCGGATTCAGGCTGCGTCGTTCAAGGGCCTGGCGCCCTCGGCGGAGGGCCGAGTGAGCATTCGTATTCGTCGGCGCGGGGAGTCTGAAGTGACGGTGGTCAGTGGCGATGCGCTGATCAACTCCAGCGGCATCGAATACGACTGGCGCCGGGTCGCCCGGCCATTACCGCAGCAGTTGTTGGCCCAGGGATTGATTCAACCGGGGCCATTGGCGCTGGGGATCGCGGCAGATGCGAGTGGGGCGGTAATGGATGCCGAGGGGCAAGTTGCCCGACGTTTGTTCGCCATGGGCCCGCCCCTGCGTGGGGTGTGGTGGGAAAGCACGGCGGTGACCGATGTGGCCAGCCAGGCCAAGGCGCTGGCACTGCGGCTGGCGCTTTGAAAGATGATGATCGTTACCACGCAGAGCGTGGGAACGATCATGTAGCAGAAGACAGAGAATCAGGACAAGAAGCCACCGTCCACATTCAGCGAAACCCCTGTCGTATAGCTCGACGCATCACTCGCCAAATACAGCACCGCACCGGCCATTTCACTCGGATCAGCCACACGCTTGAGTGGGATCTGCTGCAACGCGGTCTTCAGGATCGCGTCGTTTTTCACCAGCGCCGAGGCGAACTTGGTGTCGGTCAGGCCTGGCAGCAGGGCGTTGCAGCGAATGCCGAACTGCGCGCACTCCTTGGCGAAGACCTTGGTCATGTTGATCACCGCCGCCTTGGTCACCGAGTAGATGCCCTGGAAGAGGCCCGGCGAAATGCCGTTGATCGAGGCGACGTTGATGATGCTGCCGCCACCGTTTTCGCGCATCAGCTTGCCGGCTTCCACCGACATGAAGAAATAGCCGCGAATGTTCACGTCGACGGTTTTCTGGAAGGCGCCGAGGTCGGTGTCCAGCACATTGCAGAACTGCGGGTTGGTCGCGGCATTGTTGACCAGGATGTCCAGGCGACCGAATTGCTCGCGAATACCAGCGAACACTTGAGTGATCTGTTCCATCTCGCCGATGTGGCAAGCGATGGCGGTGGCTTTGCCGCCGTCGGCGATGATCGCGTCGGCCACGTGCTGGCAGCCGTCGAGTTTGCGGCTCGACACGATCACGTGGGCGCCTTGCTGGGCCAGCAGTTTGGCGATGGCTTCACCGATGCCACGGCTGGCGCCGGAGACGAAAGCGATTTTACCGTCGAGGTCGAACAACTGAGTCTTGGACATGGTTTTTCCTTGTGATGGGCGTGGCGCCAGGGGCGCGATCAGAGGCTGGATTTCTGGATGACTTGCAGGCTCATGTGCTCCAGCAGTTTGTTCATGTGAATGAACTGCGCGAAGCGTTTGTCCTGGGTCTGGCCATGGAAGAAGCGGTAGTAGATCTGCTGCACGATACCGGCCAGGCGGAACAGCCCATAGGTGTAATAGAAGTCGAAGTTGTCGATCTGGATCCCCGAGCGCTCGGCGTAGTAATCGACGAACTCGCGACGGGTCAGCATGCCGGGCGCATGGCTCGGTTGACGGCGCATCAGTTGCACCGGTGCCGGGTCGCCGGCTTCGATCCAGTAGGCGAGGGTGTTGCCCAGATCCATCAGCGGATCGCCGAGGGTGGTCAGTTCCCAATCCAGTACGCCGATGATCTGCATCGGGTTGTTCGGGTCGAGGATCACGTTGTCGAAGCGGTAGTCGTTGTGGACGATGCTCGACGTCGGGTGGTCGGCTGGCATTTTGTCGTTGAGCCAGTCCTTGACCGCTTGCCAGCTCGGCGCATCAGGGGTCAGGGCTTTTTCGTAGCGCTCGCTCCAGCCATGAATCTGCCGCGCGACATAACCTTGCGGCTTGCCCAGGTCGGCCAGGCCACAGGCCTGGTAATCGACGCGGTGCAGCTCGACGAACTTGTCGATGAAACTCTTGCACAAGGCTTCGGTTTTAGCGGCGTCGAGGCTCAGTTCCGGTGGCAGTTCGGAGCGCAGGATGATCCCCTTGACCCGTTCCATTACATAGAACTCGGCACCGATCACCGAATCGTCGGTGCAGTGCACGTAGGCTTTCGGGCAGTACGGAAAACCGTCCTTGAGCTGATTGAGAATGCGAAACTCACGGCCCATGTCGTGGGCGGACTTGGCCTTGTGGCCAAACGGCGGCCGGCGCAGCACGAACTCCTGCTCGGGGTATTCGAGCAGGTACGTCAGGTTCGAAGCGCCACCGGGGAACTGGCTGATCTGTGGCAACCCGCTCAGGCCCGCAATGTGCGCCTTGAGGTACGGATCGATCAGGCTGGCATCGAGTTCTTCGCCAGAGCGGATGCGGGTGGACTGGTCAGTAAGCGCCATGCTTATCCCTTCTGCTTATTTTGGTGGCCAGACATCATTGTCTAATCTAATGGCGCCCCGAGGGCGCCACAAGCGCGACAAGGTCTTATAGGTTAGCGTGTTGCTGGATAATCAGCGTTCCTGATGTGCGAGAACAGGCTCGGCGGACTATGGTTCAGAGGAGCATCGCTTTCAGGAAGGAGATTCGACATGGGCTGTCCGCAAGTGTGCGCCACCGCGACCCTGCAATGCAGTTTCGGTGCGGCGCCGGGGGTGCTCAACGTGCTGCCGGTGAACCGCACGCTGACCGGGGGCATGCCGGCGGCGAACATCATGGATCACATTCCACTGCTGAACATCATGCCGTTTGGCATGTGCATGAGCCCGGCCAATCCAATGGTCGCAGCGGCCACCGCTGCTGCCCTCGGGGTTCTGACGCCGATGCCGTGCATTCCGGCCACCGCCGCCCCGTGGATTCCGGGTGGCCCGCCGACCCTGTTACTGGGAAACATGCCCGCGCTGGATGCCAACAGCACCTTGATGTGCAACTGGGCCGGGGTGATCAAGATCGCGATGCCGGGGCAGATGCAGATGTTGATCCCTTGAACGACGGGTTCAGGCTTGCTGCGGATCCGTCCAGCGTATCCACCACCAGCGCATTCGCGAAATCGGCTTGCCCTCGGCGCCCAGCGGTCGTCCATCGCTGGCAAAGGCTTGCTCCGGTTCAAGCAACTGACCGTTGAGGTAGCGGGCGCTGACGGCTGGTTTGCCGTTGGGGTGAAACCGCTGGTAAACCCCTTCACGTACGCCGTCGCGGTAACACTCCACTTCAGCCACTTGCCCATCGGGAAAATAGTTGCTCGCTTCGCCATGCAGCAGACCTCGGCGATACGTGGCCTTGCGTTGCAGCCAGCCTTGCGGCGCATAAAACGTCGCGACGCCCTGTAACTTGTCATGCACAAAGGGCATCTGCGCCGACAGCTTGCCATTGGGGTGATACAGCAGACTCGTCCCATGCAGTTCGCCCTGGCTGTAATTCAAGGCTGCCTGGGGCTTTCCGGTTTCCTTGATGTGCAGCGGACCTTCCAGCTGGCCGTCGAGCATTCGCCCGTCGAGTCGGCTGTCACCGCGTTCCAGTTCCAGTTTGTCCGATGACATCCTCTGTCGCTCCTCAATTGACCTTCACCAGTCCGCCCTTGATGGTCAGCATGCCGCCGCCGTCCACGGTCTGCTCGGCGCCGCCCTTGTTGGTCAGGCTGATTCCCGCGTCGTTGGTCAGCGTGGTGCCGGCCTTGTTGGTCAGCTCCGTACCGGCTTGATTGCTCAGGGAGGTGCCCGCCTTCTGACTGATCGAGGTGCTGGCCTGGGCCGCCAGATCGGCGCCGCTCTTGATCGCGAAACTGCCACCGCTTTGCAGCGTGAGGGTGCCGCTCACCTTGATGGTCAGGTTGCCGTCCACCGTCAGGCTGTAATCGCCAGTGACCTTGTGTTCGTAGTTGCCGCCGGTGCTGTGGTTCTGATTGGCACCGACCTTCACCGTGCGGCTGTCCTTGACATCGAGGCTGTCGCTGCCGGTCTGGATCGTCACGCTGCGTTTGCCTTTTTCCAGGGTCACGGTCTCGTCGCCTTCCTTGACCGTACGGGTGCGGGCGTTCTTTACCGTGAGGATTTCATCATGGCCGACGCTGGCAGTGGTGTCGTTGAGCACATTGATCTTGAAGTCCTTCTGCGCCTGCAGAAACACCTCTTCGGCGTCCTTCTTGTCCTCGAAACGCAGCTCATTGAAACCGCCGCCACCTTTGGATGAGTGGGTCTTGATCCCGGACTGGGTCTGGTTCGCTGGCAGCGCATAGGGCAGGGCGTTGTCGCCGTTATAGACGCAGCCGGTGACCAATGGCCGGTCCGGGTCGCCGTCGATAAAGGTCACGATCACCTCCTGACCGATCCGTGGCACAAACTGCATGCCGAAGCCTTTGCCACTCCACGGCTGCACCACGCGGACCCAGCAGGAACTGCTTTCGTCATTCTTGCCGTCGCGATCCCAGGGGAACTGCAACTTGATCCGGCCGTACTGGTCGGTCCAGATTTCCTCGCCGGATTTGCCGACCACCAGTGCCGTTTGCGTGTGCATCCGTGGTTTGGGCGTGAGCCGCGCCGGACGATAAGGCGTGGCTTTGGGGATGGCTTTGAAGCGGTTGCGGTAGCTGTCATGGCTGGCCTCATGAGTGACCGCCGTCACCACCCAATCGATATTCAGCGTCGGGTCATCGTGACCGGCCAGCGTGAACCAGTGCCCTGGCACCAGCCAACGGCAATCGCTCTCGCCGACGAAGCGCTTTTCCTGACTGCGCAAGCCGTCCACCCGCTGCTTGGTCAGCGCATCAGCCCGGGCCTTGGCGTTGTAACCGCCCGGATGTTCGTAGATGGAACGCGGCCCGGCCACGGCTTCAGCCTGATCGTAGAGGGACGTGGTCGGTGTGGTGAACTCATAATCCGTCGCCCGATATACCCCGGCCACCGCCTGCACACAGACTTGTCCGGAACGGATGCCATGCAATTCGCGCTCGCCCATTCGCTGCCCGAGATACGTCACCTTCGGCCCGTTGGAGATGGGCACGAAGGCATCGTTGCTGTCCCCGAGCACCAGCGTGTGTTTGCCATCCTCGTGGGTGAAAAACCAGAAAATCCCTTCCTCCTCCAGCAACCGCGAAACGAAGGCGAAATCGGTTTCGCCGTACTGCACGCAGTACTCGCGTGGGGTGTAACTGCCGGTGAGCTTCAGCTGGAAATCGGTGAAGCCGTGAGCCTTGAAAATCGTCGTGACGATGTCCGAGGTGGCGAGGTTCTGGAACACCCGGTTGTTGCTGGCCAGGGTCAGCCACCAGAGCCAGGGACGCAGTACCAACTGATAGCGCTCGGCAGTGGCGTCGGCAGGGAGTTGGCGGATCTCGGCGACCAGTGCATCGAGCGGGCGGGTCAGGGTGTCGTTGTGCAAAGTGGTGGTGAGGTGGGTGGAGATGGCTGAGTTGAGCGTGAGCGAGGTGCCATCGTTGAGGCCATTCAGGATTTGCGAGCCCAGGGCGTTCAGGGATTCCTCACCGGAAAGGGACTCAGGGTAAAGCGCCGACAGTGAAGAGGCGGTGAGGGAGAGGGTTGTATTGCTGTCTGTGGTGCGGGGCATTGAACAACCTCAAACAGAGATCAATGATTTGAATTTATTGTAAAAATAAAATTGTCCCCGTTCTGTAATCTTAATACTCATCTGAGTACCATGGTGTTGAAGGCATCGGGACTGCCATAGTTGTGTTTGATGAAGTCCCAGCAGCATGTTCCAATGTCGTCGTTTTCAGAAAAACCATAAACCCCATAATTGGAATCAAAAAAACAGGGGCCTCCAGTACCGGGGGCGCCTCTTCCGCAAAATGCAACTACATGGCCCCAAGCGGAGCCGTTTGAATTGTGTCCATAAAAAACTGCGAGCACAGTTACTCCCGGACCTGTACCTATTTCATGCAGGCATTCGCGAATGGATTCATCTCTCTGGCGAAAAACGGATATACCGGAAAAAACGGCTTTGTCAGCATCGACAATTCTTTGCCCCCAATTATTTACGAAATCTCGAGTTTCATGCCAGTCAAGTAGCACGTATCTGCTGAACGCGGATGCACTAAGGTTATTATTGTGAGCTGCGTACATGCGCAGGGTTTCCTGGCGATAGGCTACATGTTTACTTGCTGTTTTATCCGCGTTGATCTCGGACTCGTTGTATTTGAATCTGCCGCCAGCCATATTGCATGCGGCCCATTTGAAAGTCACCCTGAAACATAGGCCGGCTGTTGGTATTGGAGTTGATACCCGAGCCATAATTTTATTTTGAGAAAAAGCCTGGATCTGATACATAACGTTAACCTTTCATTAACGGTGGAAAAGGGGGTAAATATATTTTCAATGTCGCCTAAGTGATTTGCGGCTTTCAAAAATAAATCTGTCCGCTTTTCTATTTTTCTGTTCACGGTAAAACATGTGGTAATCCCTCGACTAAGTCGCTTCACCTTCTGAAAAACTCTTCCCGATCAACTTCTGCATCAGTATCGTTATCTCACCAAGCAGGTTCTCTGGCTGGGAGTTGATTGTATGGGTGGCTGTGGATATTTTTGCCTTTTTGCCTTCTTCTTTCATCAGGCTTTTAGAAGATGTTTTAACATCAAGCTCTTTGTCTTCGTCAACTTCAAGCTGGTAATAGATCGAACCATTGTTTGTTCCTCCGACCAACGTGACATGGAAATAAGTCCACATCCCGGAGTCATTGGGGACAATGGATATATGAGCCCTGTTCTGACCGATCTTGAGACCGTCAAGCACCAGCATCCCCGCGCGGGTAGTCGTCACCAGCCCGGTACCGCCAACCGCGCCAATCACCTCCACGTCCTCGCCGTAGATTTTTCCAGTGTTGATGATTGAGTTCACCAAGGGCGTCCAGGGATCGTGTGTGGAAATATTTGCCGCCGTGAGTGTGGATTGCGCATACGCCATGATTTTCGTCACTCCTGTAAAAGAAAAAGCATTCAAATAACCAGCTTTCATCATTACTGGGCAATCGGAGGAGGACAGCTATTCCAACACCCACTCCGCCAACTTCCCCGTCACCTGCGTCATCAGCACATTCTCGACATCCCGCGCACCCGCCGCGCTGCACTTGGCCAACACGGCCTGCACAATCCCGGCATCAAACTCAAACTGCTTGCCGGTCGCGGCCTTGTAGCGAGCACGCAATTTCTCCAGTTTCGCCAACACAATCCCTTCCAGCGTCGTCTCATCCAGCGGCCTGTATGCGACCACGGTCATGCGCGCCAGAAATGCCGGCCGAAAGGCTTTCAGCAAGACTTTGTGCAGGGCTTCGGTGAAGGCATCGCTGTCCATGTGCGCGGTCGGTGTGTCGAGTAGCAGTTCGGCGCCGACGTTGCTGGTGGCGAGCATCACGGTGTTCTTGAAGTCCACCACCAGGCCGGTGCCGTCTTCCATCAGGCCTTTGTCGAAGACGTTGTAAAAAGCCTCCAGCACATCCGGGTGGGCTTTTTCGATTTCGTCCAGCAGCACCACGGAATAGGGTTTGCGGCGCACGGCTTCGGTGAGCACGCCGCCGCTGCCGTAGCCGACGTAGCCGGGCGGGGCGCCTTTGAGTTGGCTGACGGTGTGGGCTTCCTGATATTCCGAGAGGTTGATGCTGATCAGGTTGCGTTCGCCACCGTACAGCGCATCGGCCAGGGCGTAGGCGGTTTCGGTTTTGCCGACGCCGGTGGGGCCGACCAGCAGGAACACGCCGACCGGTTTTTGCGGATCGGTGAGGCCGGCGCGATACGCCTGCAAGCGTTGGGCGATGGTGTTCAGCGCGGTGCGTTGGCCCATCACCCGTTGGCTCATGCGCTGGCCGAGAGTTCGCACCGCGTGGGCTTCATCGGCGAGCATCTTGCCCACCGGAATGCCGGTCCAGCCGGCAATCACCGCGGCGACGGTTTTCGCGTCGACCTGTTCCGGCACCAGCGGGTCGTCCTGGCGAATGGCGTCGAGGCCGGCTTCCAGGCGCAGCAGTTCGGCGGCCAGATGGTCGAGGCGTCCATCAGTGACGTCGTCCGGTTTGTCATTGTCGGCGCGTTCGCTCAAGGCCAGCAGCTCGCGCCGAGTTTCCAGCAGCTCGCGCACGGCGACGCGTTCTTCGCTCCAGCGAATCTCCAGCTCGCGAATGGCCTGCACGTTGCTGGTGGACTCGGTCTCGAGCACGGTAATGCGCTCACGGTGATCGAGGCCGGTGGCCTGTTCGCGGCGCAGGCGTTCGACTTCATCCTTGAGGCTTTGCTGGCGATGACGCAGGCTTTCCAGTGGTGGCGGGACGTCGTGTTGACCGAGGGCGACCCGCGCGCAGGCGGTGTCGAGCACGCTGATGGCCTTGTCCGGCAGTTGCCGGCCAGAGATGTAGCGATGGGACAGCTTCACCGCCTCATGAATCGCTGCATCCAGCACCTGCACGCCGTGGTGCTGTTCGAGTTTGGCGGCCACCCCACGGAGCATTTCCACGGCAGTGATTTCATCCGGTTCTTCGACCTGCACCAGTTGGAAGCGTCGGGCGAGGGCCGGGTCTTTCTCGAAGTATTTTTTGTACTCAAGCCAGGTGGTCGCAGCGAGGGTCCGCAGTTCACCACGGGCCAGCGCCGGTTTGAGCAGGTTGGCGGCGTCGCTTCCGCCCTCGACACCGCCGGCGCCGATCAGGGTGTGGGCTTCGTCGATGAACAGGATGATCGGTTTTTCCGCGCTGCGGACGGCATCGATCACGCCTTTGAGCCGTTGCTCGAATTCCCCTTTGACCCCGGCGCCGGCCTGCAACAAACCAAGGTCTAGGACTCGCAGGCTGACTTCTTGCAGCGACGGCGGTACGTCCCCGGCGGCGATGCGCAGGGCCAGGCCTTCGACCACCGCGGTTTTGCCGACACCGGGCGCGCCGACCAGAATCGGATTGTTTTGGCGACGGCGCAGCAGGATGTCGATGCACTGGCGAATTTCGCCGTCACGCCCGACGATGGGATCGATGCGCCCGGCATGCGCGTCGGCGGTCAGGTCCTGGGTGAACTGGTCGAGCACCGAGTCCTGTTTCTGCTGGGGTTTACCGGCGGCCGTGGCTACCGGACGTGGGCCGCCGACGTGTTCGCGGGAGCTTTCGGTCCATTCCAGCAGATTGCTACGCAGGGCATCCCGAGGAATGCGCAGCAGCGACGACGCACTGTTGAGCAACAGGCTGCGGCGTTCATCACGGTCGAGCAACGCCAATAGCAACAGGCCGGAACGGATGCTCTCAAGGCCAAGCACGCTGGCCTGGACCACGGCGTCTTCCAACAGGCCGATGGTCTGCGCCGAGAGTGCCGGGGTGCGGGTGCTGCCGGTCTTGAACAGTTCCAGGGCCTTGTTGATTTCCGCCGTCAGGGCATCGCGTTCCAGGCCGAAACGTGGCAGCAGGTAGGCGAAGTCACCGCCCTCGATTTCCAGCAGTTCGAGCAACAGGTGCTCGATCTCAACGTAATGATGACCGCGTTGCAGGCAACGCTGGGCGGCCCGTTCCAGGGCGCGGCGGTTGTCCGGGTTGAGGCGTCCGATCAGGCTGGCCAGTTCCATGTTCAGGTGATCTCCAGCTGACGAAGACGAGTCTCGATGCGTTGCAGGGTGAGGCTGGACTGGCGTTGCAGGCCACCGTTCCAGCTCAACAGCGGCGGTGTCTGGCGACCGAGTTTGATCGGGCTGGCGCCACGCACCAGCAGCACCAGTGTGCACTCCAGGTCCGGGCCGAAATACAGCGCGCTGAGGCTGGCCAAGTCCGCGTGCGTTTCACCGTCCGGTAAGAAAGCAGCGGCCTGGGTGGGTGTCAGCGGGCCGAGGGTCAGACGAATTCCGGCATGTTCGTCCCAGACTCGCGTGCCGGCCACGGCACTGCGCCCCAGTTGCAGGTTGCGCCCACCAGGCCGCAAGCGGCTGCGACTGGCGGGTGGAATCTCGCGCCAGGCGCCGTGATAGGCGCTGAGCTCGACCGGCAATTCGAACTGTTCGCGCACGATGGCGGCAAAGCCTGCAAGCGAACGGCGCCCGTCAGCAAACAACGCGCTGCACGCCAGCACGGCGGCATCGGGAATCGCCTGACGATCATGCAGGGCCTTGGGCAGCAGGCCGGTCAACGCTCGTAACTGAGCGTGCACCGGTGTCGTGCCCGGCACCGAAAAGCCCACGGCAATCCGGTGTTTTCGCAGCACTTTGTAGAGCAGGCTGAGGAGTCGGTGCTGGAACAGGTCGAGGAATTCGGCCGGTGCATAATCCTTGGCGCGGGCCCGTTGTTGCAGCCATTCCTGATAGGCGTAAGGCAGTGGCCCATCCGGCCCGCCGAGGCCGAAAACCGGGGTGGTCAGGGTCGGTTTGTGGCCGGTTTCGTCGCTCAGGCTTTCAACCTGGCTGGCAGCGAACAACGGCGTCAGCGGGCCGCGCAGACGCAGCGCTTCAGCCTGCGGCGCAGTGCCGCTGCCCAGCGATTCGGCTTGCGGATGCTCGCGTTCGAGCAGCAACAAGGCCTGCAACAACTCGAACGCCTGAGGATCGCGGCGCAGCTGTTGGCTCAGGCTCAGAGGGAGAGCGGCATGCCGGCTTGGGGTTGCCATGCCTTGATCTCCTTGTCTGATTCAACCAGCACCGTGCGCACGAAGCGATTGGCCGTGGCATAGAGTGAAAAGAACTGCGCCAGCACCGCTGAAAACAGCACTGCGCTGGTGCCGACAAAATGCTGCGGATCGAGCTGCAAGCGAACCTCCAGACCATTGCGCCAGCCGCGCCAGGCGTCCTCACCAACATGTGCAATGACGCGCTCGCAGCTCAGGCTCAGCAGACCTTCGATCTGCCGCAGAGCACTGGCCTCGTCACGCAGGTTATGCAACGCGAGGATTTCCTTGAGTGCGTCCAGCGCCTGCGGACCTTCGACCAATGACAAATGATTGAGGGTCAATTGCGAGACCAGCCGCCAGCGTGATTCACCGTCCAGCCGCGGCAGGCTTTGCGGGCTCGGCGGATTACGCAAGCGCGCCGAGGCAATCGGCCCCGGCCGCTCGAAGCCCAGCGGTGTTCCAGCCGACAGGCTTTGGGCCAGATGCCGATTGGTGCAGAGCAGCTCGGCGGTCAGGCTCAGTTCAGTCACTTCTTCAAACGGGTCGAGCTGGGTGTCCACCAGACTCAGCATCAGGTCGGTGCCCAAGCGGTTTGGGGTCATGCCGCTGATGCGCCGGGCGTGCCAATAGCAGCGGTGGTTGCCGCCGTGCTGGCTGCCGTAATACGCCGGTACACGCTGCACTCCGTGCAAGGTGCTGGCGCGCAGGGCACGAATGCTGTGGATTTCGACGCTGTTTTCCCGATGGCTGTCGGCAACCAGGCGGTATTCGCTGCGAGTGCCGTCCGGGCGCAGTGGTTCGGAAGTCCGCGGGAACAGGTTGATCACCGGCGCGCAACCCAGCGCGATATCGCTGGCCTGCAAGTGCAGGCGGCTGCCGGGTGCGTGGTCGAAAACAATGTACAGATACAGCGTCTGGTTGTCGCTGATTGCACCCGCCAGCGGCACGTCGAAGAAATTGAATTTGTCCGGGAAGGCAAAGTACTCGGCGAGTAAACGCATCCCCGGATGCACGCCGTCTTCATCGGGTAGCAGGACTTCATCATTGGCGAAACCGACGATTTTCGGCAGCCCGGCCAGCACTTTCGGGGCACTGCCGGGTGGCCCGGCGAGGAGCTGAATCGCATGGGCGCCGAGCAAGTCGTAGAGGTTGGCGTTGATCACGGGTGACGCGGCCAAGTGCAGGCGCAACTGCTCGATACCGAGCTCTGCCCATTGGCTTTGACCCAGGCAGCGCAGGCTCAAGCGCAGGGCCGAGCGTGCCTGGGCGACGCCGGTCAGGGCCTGGGCTTCGTCGCTTCCCAGCAGCAAGGCTTCGTTGATTTCCAGCGGCCAGAGGTGAACGGCGGCACTGGTGCGAAAGTGGATGCTTTCACCGTGGCGGGTGGTGACGTACAACGGCGTGTCGCGCGGCAGCGGGTAACCACCGGCCAGGTTGCCCTTGCTCGGATCCGGCTCGAACTGGACGATGGCGCAAGACGGCAGCGGCCGCATGGTCAGCGGATACAGTTGTTCCAGCAGTGCGTCGCTGAACTCGGCGTAATCGTCGTCGAGTCGCCGTTGCAGGCGCGCCGCGAGCAAGGCGAAACCTTCCAGTAAACGTTCGACATGCGGGTCCGGGCATTCGCCGGGAGACAGCTCCAGGCGTCTGGCAACCTTGGGATAGCGTTCGGCGAAAATGCTCCCGGCATGGCGTAGCCAGGTCAGTTCCCGTTGGTAATAATCAAGCAATTGCGGGTCAATCGAGTCGCTCATTGCGCACCTCAAGTCCATCGCCGGCGTTCTCGATGACGAATGCGACAGGCCAATGCTGCTTGCCGCTGCGTAGCTCACCTTGCAGCCTGATACTCAGCTGTTGCGGATTTTCGGGGACCGGTGTGACGTCGACCGCATCGAGTCGCAGGCGTGGTTCGAAGGCGTCGATGGCTTCGCGAATCTGCCGCGACAGTTGACGACGGTCGTCGCTGCGCTGTTGCTGCAGTGCAGTCCAGTCAGCGATGCCGTAGTCAATAACGCTTGGCGGCGTGGTCAGCGGGCGCTGGCCACGACGGGTATTGAACAAACGCAGCAACTCGACACGGACCGACTCCAACAGTGCCTGGCGATCGAATGCCTGCACGGTATCCGCCTCGCTGGCGGCAAGGCGTTCGAATAGCGGCGGCAGAATGCCGGTGCCGGTCATTGTCGGGGTACTCCATCAGCCCTTGATCAGCTTGTTGGCGGCCAGGTCCCAGGTCGAAGCGGCCGTGCCTTCCTTGGTGCCATCGTCTTTCTGGGCGGTCAGTTCCCACTTGATCTTGGTGAAGTTCAGCGAGAGGGTTTCCACCGGTTTACCGCCCGTGCCCCCGCTGACGCTGACGTTGGACAGCACCACGTTGGTCAGGGTGTAAATGATGAAGGGCATCAACTGGCCGCTGCCTTCGGCGGCATTACGCCCGATGGTGATCTTGGCTTCCGGGATCGGTTTGCCGGCGCAGCAGTACTCGTTGAGAGTCGGGGTCGAGCTGTCGACGAACTTGGTCAGAGTAAACTCGCCGATGTGCGGCTTGCCGGAGGTACGCTCCGAGTTGCTGACGTCGTTGGTCACCTGCATTGCGACGTTGTGACTGTAGGACATGACTTCGATCTTGTCCTTGTAACCCTCGAGCAAGCTATCGCCTTTGATGTCGCCGCCGAGGTCGAGAATGATTGAATCCATCGCCTGTAACTCCTGAAGAAAATCGCGTTAGATAAGCAAAGAAAAACCCGCCGGCCAGGCCGGCGGGAGGCAGGTCAGGCGGCTACCGGTGGCGGCAGGGTGGCGACCAGGCGGATCGAGGCCGTCAGCTCTTCGAGCTGGAAGTGCGGCCGCAAAAACACCGTGGCCCGATAGGCACCCGGCTTGCCGGCGATTTCCGAAACGTCCACCCGGGCCTCGCGCAGCGGGTACTGCGCCTTGATTTCCTGGGGAGCGTTGTCGTTGATCAGCACGTAGTCGGCGATCCAGTTGTTGAGGTAGGTCTGCACGTTGTCGCGGGTCATGAAGCTGCCGACCTTGTCGCGCATGATGACCTTCAGGTAGTGGGCGAAGCGGGACGCCGCGAGCACATAAGGCAGCATGGCCGAGATCCGCGCGTTGGCGTTCGCCTCGTTGGTGTTGTAGAGCTTGGACTTGTTGGTGGTCTGGCCACCGAAGAACACCGCCACGTCACTGTTCTTCTTGTGGCACAAGGCGATGAAGCCGAGGTCGTTGAGCTCTTTTTCACGACGGTCGGTGATTGCCACTTCGGTCGGACATTTGAGCGACAGATCGCCGGAGGTGGTGCGGAACGTGTGGGCGGGCAGTCCTTCGACGGCGCCACCGCCTTCGGCACCGCGAATCGCCGCGCACCAACCGTATTTGGCGAAGGCTTCGGTGATGCGTTGCGACAGGGCCCAGGCCGCATTGCCCCAGAGGTATTTGCTGTGGTCACTGCCGTTGACGTCTTCAACGTAGTTGATGCCTTCCACCGGCAAGGTTTCCGGGCCATAAGGCAGGCGCAGCAGGAAGTGCGGCAACACCAGCGACACGTAGCGCGAGTCTTCGCTTTCGCGGAAGGAGCGCCACTTGATCAGTTCCTGGCTCTCGAAGACTTTCGACAGGTCACGCGGCACCGCGAGCTCGGTAAAGCTGTTCATGTCGAACAGTCGCGGGCTGGCAGCGGCAATGAACGGCGCATGGGCCGCAGCGGCAACGTTCGAAAGTTTCTCCAGCAGGCCGATGTCCTGCGGATGCCGGCCGAAGGTGTAGTCACCGACCAGCAGGCTGAACGGATGACCACCGAAGGTTCCGTATTCTTCTTCGTAGATCTTTTTGAATAGCGCGCTCTGGTCGAACTCGACGGCTTTTTCCAGATCGTTCTGTAGCTCTTTCTGGGTCACGTTGAGCAAACGCAGTTTCAGTCGGGAACTGGTTTCGGTGTTCTGCACCAGCAGGTGCAGGCCACGCCAGGAGGCTTCGAGTTTCTGTAGGTCGGGGTGATGCAGGACTTCGTTGAGCTGGGTGCTGATCAACTCGTCGATCCGACTGATGCGGTCATTGATCATCGCCACGGTGTCTTTGTCGACGACCATGTCTTTGTCAAGAACCTGGGTGGCGAACTCCGCGAGCATGTCGCGGGCGTAATCCTTCTGGCTTTCGTCGTGGGCCATTCGCCCTTCGGCGATGATTCGGTCGAGCAGAGACAAGGTCTCGTTCACACTCTCGCTGGCTTGGGCTTGGGCCTGGGCGCTGGATGAGGCGGGCATGGCAATTTCTCCCTAAATGAATGGACGATCAGGCTTGAGCTTCCGGAGCCGTGTCGGTATCGCCGGCAGGTGCAGGAGGTTGCTCTTCAGGCTGCACTTCAGGCCGGGCCGACTTGATCTCTTGCAGGCCTTCGGTGTTGGCGATGACATCGCGCAGCAGCTTGTCCAGGTCATCGTTGCCATCGAGTTTGGTCAGCAGGTCGCGCAGACGCTGACGGGCTTCGAACAGGCGCCGCAACGGTGTCACCTGCTCGACCACCTTGACCGGGTCGAAGTCATCGATATGACCGAACTTGAGCTCGATGTTGAGCTTGCTGTCATCGCCAGTGAGGGTGTTGTTGACCTGCAAGGTGGCGCGCGGGGCGATCGAGGCGAGCACTTCGTTGAAGTTGTCGCGATCGATCTCGGTGAAGCGCCGTTCATTCAGTTTTGGGAGGGGCTCCAGCGGTTTGCCGGAAAGGTCGGCAAGAATGCCGACCACCAGAGGCAATTCTTTTTTCTCGATGGCATTACCTATTTCGACGTCATAGGTGATTTGCACACGGGGCGGACGGACCCTGTCGAGCTTGTGCTGAGTACTTTCTGCCATGGTGGCGGACTCCGATGCATTGGGTGGGAGCAATGCTTCGGGAGGCCCGCTCATCGCATTCCCTTGCTGAACCGTAGGTTAGAAAGGGAGGCAGTGGGACCTGTCATTCCCTTGACGAACCTTCCACATTCGTCGTGCTGACCGAACTATCCAAGACGCTAGAACAGGTCTATAAAAAAGCAAACAAAAACAATTTTTGACCGTCATGAGAAAAGGAAAATTCATTGTGCGCGCAGGATTTTTTAGCTCTTTCTCGTTCTTGTTACTCGCAGGCTGTTCGTTGTTCGGGCCGCGAGTCGATCTCGATAGCCTGACGCTGGACGTCGCCGCCCATGCCAATGACGACACCCCGATTGCCGTGGATTTCGTCGCGGTGAATGATCCGGACCTGCTCAAACAGCTGTCGGCACTGACCGCTCGGCAATGGTTCAGCGAGCGCGAGCAGTTTCAACGCGACTACCGGCAGTTGATGACGGTCTGGGGAATGGAGCTGGTTCCAGGGCAGTTTATCGATCAACAACCCTTCCCCCTGGGCGGCAAGCGGGCCGCTGGACTTTTGATCTTCGCGAGCTATAACACACCCGGAGCGCACCGACTTCGACTGGACGATCAGAGCAAGGCCTGGCTGAAGTTCGACAGTCGCGAGATGACACTGGTCAGCGACACTGCGCACTGATCAGCACTGAACAGATCGCCAGGCCGCTGGCACGCGCGGCGCCGTTCGACGTCGAAGGGAATCGTATGAGTTTGCTACCTGACGCGGTTTGCTGGCACGAGGGCATGCAATTGCTGCCCCAGCATTTTCAGTTGCAAGGGCTGCGCGCCGAAGCCTTGGTCGCGCATTTCGCCAAGGCCTGCAACCCCTGGTTCTGGGGTGTTACCCATCTCGACATCGACCCCTCGGCACTCAGTGCCGGGCACGTTCGCTTGCTCAACTTGCAGGCGACGTTGCCGGATGGTTTGCCGATCAATGTGCAGGCCGGTGTGGGGCCGATGCTGGAGCTCGATGTCAGCGAAGCGGTCAATGCAACGGACAATGCCACCGTGACCGTGTACCTCGCGGTCAGCCCGTTGTGGCGTGCCGGGCAATTACTGCCGCTCACCGGACGCTTGCAATCGGTAATCGGCGATGCCTTGCCAGACCTCACCAGCGGTCAATACCCCGAGTCGATCACGGTGTGGCGACCCAATCCGCGTTTGTGCACGCAACTGAACAAGGCCGATTCGATCTGTGTGCCGCTGCTGCGTGTTCGCAAGGAAGGCGGCGGCTTTTTGCAGTTGCCCTACACCGCGCCGACGCCGTGTCTGTTGCCGGAGTCGGTGTTGGGCCGTCGGGTCGCCGGTCTGTGCGCCCGGGCCCGAGAGAAATGCATGTTTCTGGCCGGTCGCTTGCGCCAGGCACAGCAAGCTGGCAATCAGGATGATGCAGCGGAAATTCGTCGCCAATTGACCGCACTCTGGGCGCGTCTGCCGGAAGTCGAGGGTTTGTTGAACAGTCGGTTGGCGACGCCTCAGGCGTTGTATGGTCTGCTGCTCGGGCTGGCCGGTGCCTGGTCGGCGCTTGATCCGCTGGCAGGGGTGCCGGCCTTCGCCGCGCTGGATTTTCTCGAGTTGCAGCGTGGCTACGAGAGCGTGCTCGACTGGCTGGACAACACTCTCGAATTGATTCGCGCCGGCTATCGTAGCCTGCCGTTCGAACGCCATGAACACCTCTTCTCGATCCAGTTGCCCGACGATCAACCGAGCCAGCGCCTGGTGATCGGCTTGCGCATGCCCAATGGCGCAAGCGAGCAGTCTGCGAGTGAATGGTTGAGCCGCGCGATCATCGCCTCCGCGCCGCACGTTGCCCTGCTCGGTCGACAACGTATGCGCGGTCTGGCGCATCAGGCCATGAGTCGCAACGAACAGGTGGCTTACAGCGTGGGCGAAGATACCCGGTTGTTTGTGGTCACCGCAGAGGGGCAATGGTTCGACGGGCAACTGCCGTTGCAGATTGTCGCGCCGGCCTCGCAACTGGCGAGCAGCCCGTGGCAAGTGGTGCTGTTTGTCGCTCAGGCCAATGAAAACGCTTGATCAGGGAAGGGGAGTCAAATGCCTGAAGGGAACGTCGGCAGCGGTGCACGAGGCCTCCACGAAGCGCCACTGAGCAGTGCTTTTCGGCAGGCCTGGCAAGAGTGGTCGCAGGCCTGGAACGAACAATCCAAAGACAGTGACGATGAGGCGTTGGTCGAGGCCGTCGTCGAGTTCTCTACACAGATTACCCAGCGTTTGTGGCGAACCGCGTTTGCCAAAGTCGGTGATGCCGCCACCGAACAGGTGACCGCCGTGGTGTATGCGTTTGTCGCACTGATCGACGAGACCTTGTTATTTACTTCCTGGCCGGGTCAGTTTGCCTGGCAGGACAAACCGCTGGAGTCACGGATGTATGCCAGCCGTCAGGCGGGCGAACGGTTGCCACTGGCGATCAAGACCTTGCTCGACGACCAGGTGCCGGCCACCCGGGATCTGGCCAATGTGTATCTGCAATGCCTGGTACTGGGTTTTGAAGGGCGTCTGCGCGGCGAACAGAATCAGCTCCAGCATGAAAAATGGCGGCTGGCGTTGTTCGCGTTTGCCTGGCAGCACGAGCCTGATTACGCCGATGTCAGCACCCGGCTGGAGCAGCCTTCGGCGGTGACTCCCGTGCAGTTGCCCATGCGTTTGTCGCTACCTGACGGCTTTCGTCTGGCACTGGCGATCCTCGGTGTCGTGCTGTTGATGACCGGGTTGGGGCAGATGTTCTGGCGCGACATCCGTCAGGAGCTTGAGCCGGTCATGCACCTTTCCGAAATGGCAGCGGCCCAGGAGCAAGACTCATGAGTACCCTGGGGATTGTCGCAACCATCGTGGCGGTGCTCGTGTTGCTGGCGGTGTTGCTGGCGGCGGTGTGGTGGTTGCGCACCCAGAGCGGTGCCGCGATTCGCAGTTTTTATCTGTCGGTCCGGCACATGGAGCAGGAGCAGGGCACACAGGACCGCTACCAGATTCCGTGGCTGCTGATGCTTGGCAACGAAACCCAGGGCACTCAACTGTGTGCCCAATGGCGCTTGCAACCCACCGACAAACCGGCCTGGTTCGGGCGCTGGTGGTCGGACCCCGAGGGTGCAGTGCTGGTGGTGCCACAGGCGTTGTTTTTGCCGGATGAAGGCTTGAACCTGCAACGGGGCGGCTGGTGGCGCCTGTTGGGATTGATCGTGCGCCTGCGCAGCAAGCGGCCACTGGACGCGGTGATCTGGACCGTGCCAGCCAGTCAACTGAGCGATCCGGAGCAGGCTGCCAACCTCGGTCTGGCGGCACGGCGGCGCTTCATCGATCTGTTGCAGCGTTTTGGTCTGAGCTTGCCGGTGTACGTAGTCATTACCGGGATGGAAGAACTGCCGGGCTTTCAGGCGTTGATTACTGCATTGCCGGTTGAAGCGCAGGAACGTGCGTTGGGTTGGTCGTCGCCGTATGCGCCTGAGGCGGTCTGGCAATCGCAATGGAGTGATCAGGCGCTGGATCAGGTGAGCCGGGCATTGTCTGAATCGATCATCGAGGTCGGCGCCTTGTCCGGGCATTTGAGCAGTGAATTGTTTGCCCTGCCGGATCGTTTCGAAGTGCTGCGGCGCACACTGCAAACCCTGCTTGAACCGGTTTTCCAGGGCAATGCACAAGGCGAGGCACCACGTTTTCGCGGGATTTACTTCACCGCCAATCAAGCGCCGGAGAGTACTCGGGAGAGCTTCTCGGCCTATGACACGGTGTTGCAACAGAGCGCGTTTGCCCGGCAGTTGTGGCAGCGCCGGATTGTCGCCGAACGTGGCGTGGCTCAGGTTGTACCGCGGATTTTACGGCTGCGCCAACGCTGGCAACGGGTGACCGGCGTGGTGGCGCTGGTGGTCGGCCTGGTCTGGGCGATTGGTATGGTTTGGGTCTGGCACGACTCGGTCAAGGATGCCCATGAGCTGTCGCGCTTGCTGCAAGGTGCGCAGAAAAATTATGTCGCGGTCACGGACGAAAGCCATCGGCTGGAACCGACACGACGTAACGTCGAAAGTTTCTGGCGAGTACTGGAACGCGCCCCGCGCTGGACGTTCAGTTCGGTGGTTTTTCCCACCTCCTGGTTTTCCTCACTGGATGCGCAGCTGGAAGACGAGTTGCGGCTGACCGCCCAGCGGCACTTGCTGGTGCCGCTGCAAGAGTTGCTGGTGTCGGACCTGGCGCAGCTCAAGGCGATCCGCAATACCGAACGTCGAGTGAACGTCGAAAGCGAAGACCCGGCGCAATGGCAGAACTACGTCAAGGCCAAGGAACTGGTCGAGCGCGCGGTGCGTCTCGAACAACAGAACCAGTGGTTCAATCAGGCGTTGAACAATCCCCGGAGCCCGCTCGATGACCTGGTGCTGTTGAGCAATAACGCCTTGTCGCTGAACCTCAACGTTGGCACGTTGCGCCGCTCGGCCTTCTATAACCGGGTGCTGCTCAATTCCGACACCAGCGGGTTGAAAGCGCTGGACCTGAGCACGGAACGCTCGACCATCTCGACGAATTTTGAAGGACTGATGGAGCGCTGGCTGGACCAGTACTTTCTGGCTGACAACTTCGTGCGTCAGGCCGGTTACCTGAAGTTGCACCTGGAGCGGCTGGAGTCCGGCAGTGGCAATTCACTCAGCGAACTCGAGGACTTGAGGGCGCTGATTGACGACCTGCAAGCGTTGCTTGGCTTGACCAACTCGGCGTGGGGACGGGGCAAGGGTCAGGACCTGGTACCGGGCTACCGCGAGCTGATGGATAAAGTCCGCCAAAGCGCCTTGCTCGGGCCGCAACTGGAGCAACAACTGGACATGCAGGCGTCGAAGTTGCAGCAGAGCTTTCGTGATCAATGGATTGCCCAGGCCGGCTCGCGTGGCAATTTGCTGGTTCAGCAAGGCAGCGGACAACTGGCGTTGCAAGAGCATGTCAGCCAGCTGGATAACGCCGTGCAGGCGTTGTTCAAGCGCGATTTTGTGGCTATCGCACTGCGTCAGGATGATTCCAGCCTCAGTGCTTCTCAGGGTCAGAGCGCCGACAGTGATGGTCTCAACAGTGCGTTGAATTACTTCGCCAGTTACAAAAGCTACGCCAGCGAGGAGTTGCCACGTATCCCGCCGGCGTACCGGGGCGCGCTGCTCCAGGCGGCGGAAGGGGCGGCGGCCAAGGCGATGTGGCTCAGCCTGGAGGAGCAGGGCGGCCAGGTGCAGCAAGGCACAGGGTTCAATGTGCAGGCTTCGCAGGCGGTGGCGTTGCAGAAAGCCTTTGTCGAGTTGCGCCGCAGTGACCTGGCCACCCGTTTGCAGAACGCGCTCAACCGCCGGGCATTGGCGGAGGTCGCCAGTGGCCTGAACGAAATAATCGCCCAGCCGCTGTTCAGCGAAAGGACCAGTATTGCGCGCTGGGATGGTTCGAAAAACCTCGGTTTGCAGCTGTACGGTGCCAGTGATGTGCAGGACCTGAAGCTGAGCCTCAAGCAGCAGTTCAACACCATGTTGAACATCACCGAACAACGTACCCCGGCGCTGGAGTGGCTGAAGGTCCAGCAGCAGAATCTGTCGGGACTGGATTACGAACGGGTTGTGCAGTTCAGTGCCTTGAATGATGAACTGCTCAAGTACAAGGAGCAGAATCCTGCCAGTTCTGCGGCACAGATCGAACAGTTGGTGAGTCGGGACTTTATCGAAATGGATGCCGGGTCCTGTGCGCAAATCCTGCAAACCGCCAACCTTTCCGGCGGCCGTGGGACGCTTGCCCTGAGGGCCCAGGAGCTGCAGCAAACCGCGATGCAGCGCTGTCAGTCGCTGCAGCAGCAACAGGCTTCGGCGGCATGGAACGACCTGGCCAACTATTTCAATCAGTATCTGGCCGAGCGTTTTCCATTCTCCAATGGCACACAAGTGTCCGATGCCGACCCGGCGCGGGTCCAGCATTTGCTGGAGCTGATCGACAAGCGCCTGCCGGTGGCGCAAGCCGGTTTGTTGCTCAGCCAGACGCCGGAACGGTTGGCCGCCGAGGATTTTCTCAACCGTCTGAAACAGGCCAGCACCTGGCTCGGGCCGCTGTTTGTGCGAGATAAGAGCGGCATTCTGGGGGTAGAGATGGACGTGCGCTGGCGCACTGATCGCGAGGAAGAGCACGGCGCCGATCAGGTCATCGCCTGGGGCTTGAATGCCGGCAATCAGCAGATCAGCTATCCCGGCGAGACCCAGCAGAACCTGCGCTGGATGGTCGGCCAGCCCGTCAGGTTGACGTTGCGCTGGGCCAGGAATGGTCCTCAGCGGCCGGTCAGCGACCCGTTGCAACCGAACCTGGTGATCAGGGATCTGGAGGCCGGCTGGGAGTACGGCGGCCCTTGGTCCTTACTGCGGCTGATGCGTTCGCACCAGTCGAATCAGCGCCAGCCAAGCATGGACTACACCGATTTTCCGCTGACCTTGCGCTTGCCGGTCGCCGCGAGTACCAGCATTGAGGAGCCGACACAGATGTTCATGCGCCTGTCATGGATGACTCAGGGATCAAAACTGCCGTTGTCCATTCAACCGTTGCCGACCCGTGCGCCGCGCTCACCCTTTATATCGACGGGTTCGACGGCGGCCATCGTGACGAACGAGGAGGGCTTGTGAGTCTACCGTCGCTATCGCCATTACCCCCTTCACTGCCGGAGTTGATCGCACAGCTGCTCGAACCGATCAGCGATGAAGCGCCCTGTGGCCAGGACCTGCGCTATGAGCCTGAATTCGATCAGTTGCGCGAGCTGCGCCGTGAAGACGATACCAGCCTGCCGACGGGAGTCTGGCAGTCGTCGATCAAGCGTGCCCAATGGCCGGAACAGGCAAAGCTCGCCAGCCGCTTGCTACTGGAACGCAGCAAGGACTTGATGCTCAGTGCCTGGCTTGGCGAGGCCTGGTTACATCTGGACGGCCTGGAAGGGTTGCCGGGCAGCCTGGCGCTGGTGGCGGGTTTATGCGAGCGCTACCCCGAGCAACTTCACCCTCAGGCCGAGGAGGGCGATCAGTCGTGGCGGGTGATTCCTCTCGAATGGCTGGCGCGACGCTACAGCGAAATCCTGCTCACCCGGGTGCCGCTGTTCGACACGCGCACCAGCGAATTCGCGGATTTTTGCCTGGATGACTGGCGGCGCTTGCAAGTGCAGCAGGTGATGGTCAATGACACCAAGGCCGCAAAGACCTCAGCTGAAGCCGCGCGCAACGAGCAGAAAAAACTCACCGAACAGATTCGCGCGACACCGTTGTCATTCTGGTTGCGCAGCCAAGGCAGCCTGTTGCTGAGCTTGCAGCATCTGCAACGGCTGGAGGACTGGAGTGATGCCTACCTGGGCAATCAGGCGCCAGGCTACAAATCATTGCGGGGCATCATCGAGGCGCTGTTGACGCTCGTTCAGGAGTTCATCGCCATGTATCCACGTCAACCCACCCAGGCCCCGGTCGAGCCACCGCAGGTCCAGGCGCCACAAAACACTCCGGAGCCAGAGGCTGCGCCAGCCCAACAGGCACTGCGTGAACCGGTGAGTCGCGAAGAGGCTTATCGGCAGCTGTTGCTGATTGCCGAATACCTGGCGCGTACCGAGCCCCACAGCCCGGTGCCTTACTTGATCAGGCGCGGAGTGGAGTGGGGCAATAAACCGCTGAGTGAACTGTTGGGCGAGCTGATATCGGCTGACGCGGAGTCGCGTCGACTCTGGACGTTATTGGGTGTGCTCTAAACATCGCAGCTCCTCTCAGAGCGGCTTGGGCAACTTGACGGGCGTCAACACCGGACGACCGGAGAAAAACGCCATCAGGTTCTGCCCGACCAGTTCAACGGTTCCCTTGGTCGCTTCCGGCGACAGGCCGGCCACATGCGGCGTGAGGATCACGTTGCTCAATACCTTGAGCGCATCCGGCACCTGAGGCTCTTCATCGAATACATCGAGCGCGGCACCGGCGATCCGCCGTTGCTCGAGCGCGCTAATCAGGTCGCTGGTAGCAACCACGCTGGCGCGGGCAATGTTGACAATAAAACCCTGGGGGCCCAAGGCATCCAGCACCTGCTTGTTGACCAGATGCTGCGTGCCGATGCCGCCGGGCGTGCATACGATCAGAAAGTCAGAGACCCGAGCCAGTTCGGTGGGCGTCGAGCAAAAGTCGTAGGGGACGTCGCTGAGCAACTGGCGGCTGTGGTAACTCACCGTCATGTCGAAGCCATTGGCGGCACGTTTGGCGATGGCCATGCCGACGGCGCCGAGCCCCAGAACGCCCAGGCGCTTGCCGGCCAGGGACGGGCGCATGATCTTCGGCCATTCACCGCGGCGTACCGCCGCGTCGCACCGTGGGATGTCACGCACCAACGACAGCAACAAGGCCATCGCATGATCGGCCACCGACGAGGCGTTTACGCCAGCGCCATTGGTGACGGTTATACCCCGGTCGCTGGCGGCTTGCAGATCGACCTGCTCGTAACCGGCACCGATCACGCAGATGATTTTCAGGTTCGGCAGCGCGGCGATTTCGTCGGCATACAGCCCCAGTGGGCCACGCGTCAGCACGGCGTCGATCTGCCCGCGGTGACTGGCGATGGCCTGGGCGCGCTCGGCGGGGGTGGGGGCGAGAATCAGGTGGAAGCCCTGATGCTCGAGAATCGGCAGATAGTCGTTGATCGTTTCAACCAGGACGAGAACAGTAATAGGCATGGATGGGCTCTTCCTGAGGGGGGGTGAAGGGACCGATTATGCGGTATTTTTTGTAGCCTGGACCGCTGGCCAGACAAAGAAAATTTGCGTCTCAGGTAAGCTGGATCTGATTTTCCGGGCCATTCCTCCAGTCCTCTTTTTTGGTGCGGCAGACGCTGACCGACGACCATACGCAGGTAGTCGCACCGCTCTTCACAAGGCCCCAAAGTGAAGGCATGTCTGGAGAAGCGTAGATCAGGCTGCGTTAAAAACACGCTCGGACGAACGGAGTGAGAACCTCCGAAGGACGGCCCGAAGGGGCCGCGCAGCGGATAATGCTCATTCAGGGGCCTAAAGTCGGGTGCGACCCTAGCCGTTCCTCGCCTGTTTTTGCCTTGCCTGATCGCCGCTCGGCGAGTTTTCGTACAAACCCGAGGTCTTGGTAAAGACGCTGTGCACCCATTCCGGGGTTACTGGGCAGGTTGCACTTGTTGTGCCTTGTTATGTTCTGCCAGCGCTATCGATTTGAAATCATACGTAGGATAGAACTCCGTCCTGTAACTTCCCCAGGCCGTATTTTCGAGAGCAAGGTTTACTTCTGGTAGGCGAGAGGCTGGCAAGCGTAGCGTGATGACTTGCCCGATGCCCATTGTTATATACCAGCTGACGACCTCTATCCCCGCAGGTGGAAATACCTTGTAAAACTCCTGTTTGGCAAGTTGAGCCTTCAGTTCGCCTAATGGTCGTGACTGATCGTGTTTCAAGAATACGGTCAGCAACAGTGCATTATCTGGCGTGGCAACCGCACTGTTTGCAGTGGGAGTCGTTACGGACTGTGCATAGGCGCCGCCACAGAAGGCCGCGGACATCAGCAATGTAGACACCCATAATGATTTGATTTTTTTCTGCATGTTCACATGTCATCCTTTAAGTTTAAAATTAAATTAACTTCTATGTGTAGGCCGCTGCAGTCAAGCGGGCTTGATCCGTGTGCCTGGTGTCGTCGAGCCAACGGTATTGAACAATGCGTGTTGTTTATATTGTTGAGACTGCCTTAATGTGGCATGGCTGTCTTTGTCTCTACAGTTCCCGTGTAGGGGGCGTGAACCACATAAATTCGAACAGGTGGGTTGGTGTCCAGCATGTCGCGAGGTACTTCGCGTGAATATGTAAATTCATGCGGATTTAGTTTTTCCAAACTTCTGGTAATGGTTCGGATTGGTCCGATATCAGGTACCAGAACATGTGTTTTTTGATCGCCAGTGACAAAGAAATAACCTCCGCCTCCATTGTTATACTTTGACTGTCCCGTGTTCGTGTAAAAAAATTCATAGCGATTGCGCTCAGGGTCCCACGTCGATATTCCAACTACACCAGGATAATTGGCTTTTACGTCTTTTTCCGGTGCCCCTTCTATATAGACCTTGGTTGTTAGCCATCGAGGAGAAGATGCCAGCGCGTGAATGTCGGCGGTGGGTGGCGCTTGTTGGCCATAACTGCTGGAAGAACAGAGCAGCCCCGCAAGAAGTAGGCATGTAAAAGCAGTATTATTTTTTTGCATACGATAACTCCCGACAAATTGTAGGAAAGGACGTTCGTTTTTCGCTTGTTATCGCCTTGTCGTAGGGCTTGGCTGGGCAAGGCTTTGAACGGTGGTTGCCGTGAGGCATACATTTTCCTCTTGTGTGCGTATTCACGAACCAATAATCAGTTTTGGATCCGGTTTTCTCAATATCAAAGTGTTGGTTATTTGTACCCTGATATTTTTATTAATTCGCGCATGAAGGGAGTATTACCATGTCGCTCAACATCGAGCACTGACATTCAGTGCGTGTAAATATAGGCGGAGTATGAGGGTGGCTCAATGGCCAAGTAGCCGCTTGTAACAATTCAGCGTTTCTGTCCTTGAAGTAACAATTTGTCTCGCTGTTGATTGATGGGGCGACTGTCAGATATTTCGTACGTATTTGGATCGCAAAGATGGCTTGATGAGCAATACTGACAACTCAAATGAAGTAACGCAGTTACAAACTATTCCATTGGCACAAGGGGGCTTCGTCACTCTATGACGCCACATTGTGAGCGCAAGTGAGTAGTCTCGGCTCTTGGCCCGTTACATCGGCGTATCAAAGCCGTAGGGGCGATAGGGCTGCGTAAGCTTCTGTGGCCTATGCTTTCCTGGATTCGAAGTTCGAGGATCGGCAGATAGTCGTTGATCGTTTCAACCCGTACCAGAGCGGCTTGGCAATCACCAATAATAGAAGCAAGATCAAAAGATCGCAGCCTTTGGCAGCTCCTGCATTGACCACGTTCGCCGCAACGATTGTGATCCTGTAGGAGCTGCCGAAGGCTGCGATCTTTTCAGCACGTCAGAACCTGGCGTCTGCTGTGTTCACTATTTTGGCGAATGCACCGTTCAAGGTCGCGTTATGGTGTTCGATGATTGCCCGGGCCGGCAGTACAGGTGTGTCCATGCAGGTATGGGCGTCGGCCACCAGAACGGGATTGAATCCCAGGTCGGCCGCGGCTCGGCAGGTACTGTCGATGCAGTACTGGGTTTTCATGCCGACGATGAACAGGTCATTGATCCCGTTTGCCTGCAGTTGCTGCGTCAGGGACGTTGCGTAAAAGGCATTGGGTCTGGTCTTGTCGAACAGGATGTCGCCGCTGGCGTCCAGTTCAAGGTCGGGCAGTAAGTGCCAAAAGGCACTTCCAGCCTCGATGGGCGAACCCTGAGGACCAGTGTGGCGTACCGCATAAATCGGCACTTCACACTCCCGGGCCTGGCGAATGAGTTGCTGGATGTTGGCAAGCACTCGCTCGCCGTCGTGGGGCTTGTCCGGGCCGTTGAACAGACCGACTTGCATATCGATGATCAAAAGTGCCGATGACATAGGTGTTTCTCCGTGAAGTGCCGAACGGACGGGAGAAACAACAAGGCTCCGTCCATTGCTGGCGGGGCCTGGGGTTCACTGCGCTGTATTTATCTCAGCCAGCCACCACACGACCCGCCGGAAGCGGTCGTGGTCGTGCGGGTGAGGTTCAGCGCAGAGAAGTTCATGAAGCCGATCATGCAGTGGGTCCGGCAAACATGTCAATGCAGTTGCATGGCGATTATTGAGTGCGCTCGGCTCGCCGATTAAGCGACTCCTTCCATTAAATAGCTTCTACGGAATTCTCGCGTTCAGCCGGCGGATTGTGTGGGCAGTGGCGCGTAACGCCATTTCCGAGCATCTGATCCGTATAACCATTCCTCAGCTAAGTCTTTGCTTCTGCTGATTAATCCCGGACAATCGCGCCCCTGTTTCGGCCAGGGCGCTGCCTGTCAGCTTTTTCTGACTCGTCCTGACCGAGTGGCAAGTGACCGGAATGCGGAGATCCGACCGGATGAATGATCAGGCCAATAGCGTTGATGAACGCTATGAAGCGGCGGCACCAGCAAGCCTCAGCAGCTGGAATCGCCATGACACCACCTGGATGCTGGGCCTGTTTGGCACGGCGATTGGTGCGGGTACCCTGTTTTTGCCGATCAACGCAGGCCTCGGCGGTTTCTGGCCGCTGTTGATCCTGGCGTTGTTGGCGTTCCCCATGACCTTTTACGCGCACCGTGGCCTGACCCGCTTCGTGCTATCCGGTCGCGCGGGGGCAGACATCACGGAAGTCGTCGAAGAGCATTTCGGGATCAAGGCCGGCGCCCTGATCACCTTGCTGTACTTCTTCGCGATCTTCCCGATCCTGCTGATCTACAGCGTTGCCCTGACCAACACCGTGGGCAGTTTCCTCGAACACCAGTTGCACATCATGCCGCCGCCACGGGCGATTCTGTCGTTCGTGCTGATCCTAGGTCTGCTGGCCGTGGTGCGCTGCGGCGAGCAGATGATCGTCAAGGCCATGAGCCTGATGGTGTATCCGTTCATCGTGGCGCTGCTGTTTCTGGCGGTGTTCCTGATTCCGCACTGGAACGGCGGCATTCTCGAAACCGCGAGCACCTTGCCCGAGCCTTCGGCGTTGCTGCACACGCTATGGCTGGCGATTCCGGTGATGGTGTTCTCGTTCAACCACTCGCCGATCATCTCGGCCTTTGCGGTGGACCAGAAGCGTCGTTATGGTGTGCACGCCGAAGAGCGCAGCTCGCAAATCCTCTCCCGCGCTCACACCCTGATGGTGGTGATGGTGCTGTTCTTTGTCTTCAGTTGCGTGCTGACTTTGTCGCCCGCACAACTGGCTGAGGCCAAGGCGCAGAACCTGTCGATCCTGTCGTACCTGGCCAACCACTTCAGCAATCCGACGATCGCGTTCGCTGCGCCGTTGATTGCGTTCGTGGCGATTTCCAAATCGTTCCTGGGCCACTACATCGGCGCCAGCGAAGGTCTCAAGGGGCTGATCGTCAAGAGCGGTCGTCGTCCGGCACCGAAGACCCTGGACCGTATGACCGCAGCGTTCATGCTGGTGGTCTGCTGGATCGTCGCAACACTGAACCCAAGCATTCTGGGGATGATCGAAACCCTCGGTGGCCCGGTCATCGCAGCGATTCTGTTCCTGATGCCGATGTACGCGATCCGCAAGGTACCGGCCATGGCGCGTTATCGCGGCCAGGCCTCTAACGTCTTCGTGACGCTGGTAGGCCTGGTGGCGATTTCGGCGCTGATCTACTCGCTGACAGCCTGAGTCCGTAGCGGCTCGGTCCGGAAAGCCCGGGCCGGGCCGTTACGCATAAACGCCTGATTCAACGAAGTAACGGCCGCTGACTGCGCGAGAAGCGCAGCGCGGCCGTTTTTCTGGTACGCCGCAAAGCTCAGGGCGACCACGTGATCCTGGTTCACCCGTTGCGGTTGGCCAAGACGTCTCAGCAGCACGCCATTACGCAAGAAGTAACGCTCCAGCGCCGGCGTGGTGACCGCGACCACTTCGTTCGCGCCCAGCTCCCAGGCCGCGTTCAAACTGTGCCAGAACACCCGCATTGGCAGTTTTCCCTGTTCGAGCGCACTGGCGGCAAAACGCGATATTTCCCAGGCATCGTTGCGCCGTGGGACGGGTTGGTCGCAGAGAAAGGAAAATTCCTCGGACAGCAGATACGGCTCGGTGGTCGGCAGTAGCCGGGCGCAGCCGTGGACATGTTGCTGTGGGTCAAGGGCGATGATGTAGCGCGTTTCGTTGTGGTCGAACTGATCGAATTCGCGCCCTGGCAATGCGCTGGAGGTCTCGAGTTGCCAGCCAAGGTGCTTGATGAAGACCTTGTGCCGGTAGCGGCCCAGGTCGTCATGCAGGCCGGGAGAGAGTTCGTGATGGTGCCGCGAAATAACGGTGATCATGGGTCGATGTCCTTATCGTGGTGTGAGGGGTCAGATCAGCCCAAGCACCGCTGCATAGGCGGCCGCCAGGGTTTTGTTGGAAGCACCGAACTTCTTCTGAACAATTTTCAGATGGAAATTTACGGTATTCACCGAGATGCCAAGGATCAGCGCAATTTCACCGGAGCTTTTGCCGTCTGCGGTCCATTGCAGGATTTCCCGCTCGCGTTGGCTGAGCTCGATGGTTTCGCCGAGTGTCGGAGGGTGGGCGATGTCGCCGAGCCGTGAGCTCACCAGTTCGATGATGCAGCGCAGGCGCAAGCGGATTTCCTCGTACTGCGCCTCGGCAACGGCCGTTTGATCGCGCGCAACCGAGAGTACGCACAGTGAGTTGTTCGGCGCGTGGGCGGGCACGGTCACCCCGACTCGCAGACCCCAGTCCTGGGCTTCATGCCATAGGTTGGGGCTGCGGTCGAAGAGGGCATCGTTCCACACGATCAGTTGGTTGGAGCGCAATCCATTGAGGATCGAAGGATCGATCGCGGCATAGTTTTGCTGGTGGTAATGCTCCATCCATTGCAGGGGGTAAGAACCGTAGATCTCGGTTTTGGGTCGGGTGAAGGGGATCGAATGGCGTACTCCGTAAGCGTAGTAATCAAAACCCAGTTGCTGAACTTCCTGTTCCAGAAGCGCAAAAATTCCTGGCGCATTCTGTTGCTCGAGTACTTTCATGCGCAGGTCATTCCACCATTGCATGAAATCTCTATCCCTTTCCATGGCAGTCGCCTTGATTCCGTGCACAGGAGGGAATCTAGTCCACGACGACTCGCTGTCAATGTTTAATGACACCTTTATGGCCATCGCAAGCGCTCTGGCCCGGCTTTCTGGCGTTTTCAGGCGCAGCGGAACCGGATGACATTGGACCGTTGCGTTTGCACCGGTTCAGCCGGGCGAGCGAGCAAACGGCCTAACAGTGCGCTATGCACTCGTGCCGCCGAGCAATTCGACTCCAGGTCCAGGAAGTGCCCGGTGTCTTCGATGACCGAAAAGCTGCAAGTAGCAATGTAGCGTTGAAATAGCAGTGCATCTTCGGCGGTGGTGTATTCATCCCGGCTGCCGTTGACGAAGTGCACGGGGCTGGCAATGTCGCTGAAGCGCTGCAGATAGCCGCTTCCATTGAGGTTCAGCAGCTGATTGATATGGAAGCGCGCTTGCCGGAATTCGGCACTGGCCAGCGAAGCCACATATTGGTGATTGGCGACTTTCAAGCGCTGCGGCAAGTGTTTGCCGACGGTATCGTTGAGCAGATGACCTATGGCTGACGCGTCGTCCCGTTCAATCAGCTCCTGGGCCTGCTTCACATAGTCGAGCATGGCGTGGTTGAGGACGGGAGCGAACGCGGTGACCGCCGAACTGATGATGCTCGGCGGGTTATGCGCGAGGGTCAGCAAGGTCGAAAGGCCACCCCAGGAGGTCGACACCAGGTGATTGACCTCAAAGCGTTCGATCAGCGCCAGCAGAATTCCGACTTCGTCCTCTTTGCTGACCAGCTCTTGATCCGGATTGTGCGGGCGCGACTGACCGGCAAACGGCAGATCGAACAGCACGACATTGAAATGCTCCGCCAGGCATTTTCTGGTTCGGGCGAACGCCGCGGTGGTCGCCAGCGCGCCATTGACCAGCATCACGGTGTTGCGGCGCGGGTCGTTGCCCACTCGTTCGATGTAGATCCGATAGTGCTTGAATACGTTATTGATCACCCAATGGTCACTCGACATCACAACATCTCCAGCATTAACTTCGAAAAGCGCGCAATCGTCAGCCAGCACAATCCTGTTCGGAGTTGAACGGTTGGAAGGTTTTTAACAAGCACTCAGAATCCGGACAACTACCTGATCTGGTAGGGCGTGTTGCCGGGCGCTGCTGGAAATACAGTTGCGCAACCTCCGGCCGAGGCGTTCTAGGCGGTGACCAACGGCTGATTAACGACTACGCTTGTGCTTGAAAAACAACGTGATGGGCTGTCTGCCTTGTGCCGTCGTCGGTGATTTGACCGGCTTGTAATTGCTTGTCTGGAGACACCGATTGCCGACTGAGCCACCGATTACTTCATCCAGAACCACACCTGAGAGTCCGAATCGTTGGCAGGACCTGTTGGCCGGGCTGTCGATTGCCGGTCTGTTGTTGCCAGAGGCTGTCGCTTACTCAAGTATTGCCGCCCTGGCGCCTCAGGCGGGGGTAATTGCGCTGTTCGCCGGCTTGCTCTGTTATGGACTGTTTGGCACCAGCCGATTTGCCATCGTTTCCGCAACCTCTTCGTCAGCCGCCGTGCTGGCGGCCGCCACGGCGACACTGGCCAATGGCGACCCGCAACTTCGTGCAAGCCTGGCCATCGGGCTGGTACTGGTGACTGGCGCGTTCTTTTTGCTGGCCGGGCTGTTCAGGCTTGGCAGTGTGACGTCGTTCATTGCCAAGCCGGTATTGCGCGGCTTTGCCTTTGGGCTGGCGCTGACGATCATCCTTAAACAGTTCGCCAGCGTGGTCGGCGTGCACCTGAGCAACGGCAATCCGATTCACTTTTTACCGCAGTTGCTGGAGCAACTGCCTCAGTGGAACTGGGCCGCCGCCGGTGTGGCTGCAGTGGCGCTGGCCTTGTTGTGGTTGTTCGGGCGGCTCCGGCGCTTGCCGGGTGGCTTGCTGGTGGTGGTGATCGGCATCGTGGCGGGGCAATGGTTGAACCTGCCAGCCTACGGGGTCAGGATGATCGGGGTTATCGACCTTGGCCTGGAGATTCCGAAGCTGCCGGTGCTGCCTTTTGCCGACTGGTTACGCCTGGGAGAATTGGGCTTTGCCATGGTGATGATCCTGTATGCGGAGTCCTACGGTTCGATCAGTTCCTTCGCACTCAAACACGGTGATCGGGTGACCTCGAACCGGGATTTGCTGGCGTTGGGGGCGTCGAACCTGGTGTCCGGGTTGTTTCACGGGATGCCGGCAGGGGCGGGCTATTCCGCGACTTCCGCGAATGAGGCCGCCGGTGCGACGTCGCGTTTGGCCGGTGGCGTGGCAGCGCTGGTGGTGCTGATCATCGTCCTGACAGTGCTGCCTTATATCGCCTTGACCCCTGAACCGATACTGGCCGCGATCGTCATGCATGCGCTGGGCCGTGGCTTGAGCCTGCAACCGTTGGGGCGCTATTTCGTCTGGCGACGTGATCGCCTGTTGGT
This sequence comes from Pseudomonas sp. H3(2019), assembly GCF_007713465.1. Taxonomy (GTDB): domain Bacteria; phylum Pseudomonadota; class Gammaproteobacteria; order Pseudomonadales; family Pseudomonadaceae; genus Aquipseudomonas. The sequence continues at coordinate 74,709 of NZ_VMSG01000010.1, forward strand.
GATCTGCGCCGTGGCGGCCGTGTTGGTGTTGGGGGTGCTGGACGGTTTGCTGGTGGCGGTAGCGATCAGTGTGCTGCTGATGCTCAAGCAAATGTCAGCGGCGGATATCCAGGTTCTCGGGCACATCGGCACCGGGCACGATTTTGTCGACATGCAACGTCATCCATTGGCCAAGGCTGTGCCGGGGATGCTGATTGTCCGACCGGGCGAAGCGCTGTTTTTTGCTAACGCGGAGCGAATTCTCGGCGGCGCATTGCACTTGATTCGGCACTCTGAAACGCCGATTCACACGGTGATTCTCAGCCTGGAAGAATCGCCGGACCTGGACGGCACCAGCATCGAGGCGTTGCAGGAGTTTTTCTTGCGGGTACGCAACGAAGGCAAGTGCCTGGTGCTGGCGCGTCTCAAACTGGAGGCGCAAGCGGCCCTCTCGGCGCTACCGGAGGCTGAGCGTGCGCAGGTTACTCTCTGCGATTTGAGCGTCGACGGCGCGGTGCAGGAGGCGCTCAGCGCGTAAGGGCAAAACCTTCCGGCATAAAAAAACGCCGCGCACCTTACGATGCGCGGCGTTTTTCATGGCGTTGTAACGTTAGGCTTGAACGACCGGGATGTTGGCGTTCGCTGCAGCTTCACGGAACTCGGCGATCTGGTCGAAACTCAGGTAGCGATAGACATCGCTGGCCATGGTGTCGATTTCTTTCGCGTAGGCCATGTACTCCTCGACGGTCGGCAGGCGACCCAGGATCGAAGCCACCGACGCCAGCTCGGCCGAAGCCAGGTAGACGTTGGCGCCATCGCCAAGACGGTTCGGGAAGTTACGGGTCGAGGTCGACACGACGGTGGAGTTCGGTTCAACGCGAGCCTGGTTACCCATGCACAGCGAGCAGCCCGGCATTTCCATGCGCGCGCCAGCCTTGCCGTAGATGCCGTAGTAGCCTTCTTCGGTCAGTTGGTGAGCGTCCATCTTGGTCGGCGGCGACAGCCACAGACGGGTTGGCAGCTGACCCTTGACCTGATCCAGCAGTTTACCGGCAGCGCGGAAGTGACCGATGTTGGTCATGCACGAACCGATGAACACTTCATCGATCTTCTCGCCAGCAACGCTGGACAGCAGACGGGCGTCGTCCGGATCGTTTGGCGCGCAGAGCACAGGCTCCTTGATGTCGGCCAGGTCGATTTCGATGGTTTCAGCGTATTCGGCGTCAGCATCGGCAACCATCAGCTCAGGGTTGGCGATCCAGGCTTCCATCGCTTGAGCACGACGTTCCAGGGTGCGCGCATCGCCGTAGCCTTCGCCGATCATCCAGCGCAGCAGGGTGATGTTGGAGCTCAGGTACTCGGTGATCGACTCTTTCGACAGCTTGATGGTGCAACCGGCAGCCGAACGTTCAGCCGAGGCGTCGGACAGCTCGAAGGCTTGTTCGATGCTCAGGTTGTCCAGGCCTTCGATTTCCAGGATGCGGCCGGAGAAGGCGTTCTTCTTGCCTTTCTTCTCTACGGTCAGCAGGCCAGCCTGGATCGCGTAGTAAGGAATGGCGTGAACCAGGTCACGCAGGGTGACGCCCGGTTGCATTTTGCCTTTGAAGCGCACCAGGATCGATTCCGGCATGTCCAGTGGCATTACACCAGTGGCTGCGGCGAATGCGACCAGACCGGAACCGGCCGGGAACGAGATGCCCATCGGGAAACGGGTGTGCGAGTCACCACCGGTGCCGACGGTGTCCGGCAGCAGCATGCGGTTCAGCCAGCTGTGGATGATACCGTCGCCCGGACGCAGGGAAACGCCGCCGCGGGTCATGATGAAGTCTGGCAGGGTGTGGTGGGTGGTGACGTCGATCGGCTTTGGATAGGCCGCGGTGTGGCAGAAGGACTGCATCACCAGATCGGTCGAAAAGCCCAGGCACGCCAGGTCTTTCAGTTCGTCACGGGTCATCGGGCCAGTGGTGTCCTGGGAACCGACGGTGGTCATTTTCGGTTCGCAGTAGGTACCTGGACGAACGCCAGCTACGCCGCACGCCTTGCCGACCATTTTCTGCGCCAGGGTGAAACCCTTGGTGCTTTCAGCCGGAGCTTCCGGCTTCTTGAACAGGTCGGACGGTGGCAGACCCAGTTCGGCACGCGCCTTCTCGGTCAGGCCACGGCCGATGATCAGCGGGATACGACCGCCGGCACGGACTTCGTCGAGCAGGACCGGGGTCTTCATTTCGAAGGTGGTCAGGATTTCGTCGCTGTTGTGCTTGGTGACTTTACCGGCATGAGGGTACAGGTCGATCACGTCGCCCATGTTCATGTTGGTCACGTCGAATTCGATTGGCAGTGCGCCGGCATCTTCCATGGTGTTGTAGAAGATCGGAGCGATTTTGCTGCCGAAGCAGAAACCGCCAGCGCGCTTGTTCGGCACATAAGGAACGTCGTCGCCGAAGAACCACAGCACCGAGTTGGTTGCCGATTTACGCGAAGAGCCGGTACCCACGACGTCGCCGACGTAGGCGATCGGGAAACCTTCGCCGCGCATGGTTTCGATCTGTTTCATCGGACCGGTAACGCCTTGCTCGTCCGGCACGATACCGTCACGGGCCATTTTCAGCATGGCCAGGGCGTGCAGCGGGATGTCTGGACGCGACCAGGCATCAGGAGCAGGGGACAGGTCGTCGGTGTTGGTTTCGCCGGTGACCTTGAACACGCGCAGGCTGATCTTGTCGGCCAGCACCGGGCGGTTCTTGAACCACTCGCCGTCAGCCCAGGATTGCAGTACGCCTTGAGCGTGAACGTTGCCGTTCTTGGCTTTTTCCGCGACGTCGTGGAAAGCATCGAACATCAGCAGGGTGTGCTTGAGTTGCGCTGCAGCGACGGCGGCCAGTTCGGCGGAGTCGAGCAGGTCAACCAGGGTCACGATGTTGTAGCCGCCTTGCATGGTGCCCAGCAGTTCAACAGCGCGTTTTTTGTCGATCAGGGGAGAAGTGGCTTCGCCTTTGGCCAACGCAGACAGGAAGCCGGCCTTTACATAGGCTGCTTCGTCCACGCCAGGCGGAACTCGATTGGTGATCAGGTCAACGAGGAAAGCTTCTTCGCCAGCAGGAGGATTCTTCAGCAGCTCAACCAGGCCTGCAGTTTGTTCGGCGTTAAGCGGCTGGGGAACGATACCCAGTGCTGCACGCTCTTCGATATGTTTGCGGTAGGCTTCAAGCACAGTTATTACCCTCATCAGTGGTCCCAAATGGGTGTCCGGGACGCTCATCCCGAAATTGCCGTACTCATGCGCTGCGTGGCGTTGTGGGCCGCTTAGCCAGAATTACCGACAATTCCTTACAGAAGCTGCTTTCAAAGTTTTACGCCTGCAGAACGGGGAGCTGATGAGGGTTGGCGTTGGGCTTTTCCCCGCTGGAAAAACCCTTCGCCAACACCGCTCTGAAGGAACGACTGTGCTCGTGACGCTTTGAAAACAGCTTCTAACGGACATTGGCGCCTTAAAAGGCTGGCTGATTCTACGGCAAAAAAAATTTAAAGGTAAGTTAGCCTCTGAACTTTGAGGGGTGATGAATGTTAGACAAAGGGCTAACATGCCGACCTGTTTTGCTTTCTCGCGTCCTGCCTACCTATGCCCAATCAAACCATCAAGACTCCCTGTGTCGGCCTCTGTTCCACTGTTTACGGTGATCTGGTGTGCCGCGGCTGCAAGCGTTTCCACCATGAAGTGATTCACTGGAACGGTTACAACGAGGAAGAAAAGCGCGCCGTCTGGCTGCGTCTTGAGCAGCTGTTGGTGCAAGTGATGGCCGGGAAGCTCGAGATTTTCGATCCCTGGCGCCTGCGTGAGCAGCTGGAGCAGCGAAAGATCCGTTTTGTGCCGCATCAGTCGGAATATTGCTGGGCGTACCAGTTGATCGCCCGGGGGGCGCGGGTCATCAACAATCTCGAAGCCTATGGGATGGTGTTGCTGCCGGAGTTCCGCGACTGGAACCTGCCGGAGTTGCGCGATGCCATTGATCGGGAATTCTTCCTGCTGTCGGAAGCGCATTACCAGCGCTATATCGCGCCGGGTTTCCTCAGGGATGCGTTTGGCGGCTGATCCTGGCGGCCTGACAGCCGACCGATCTCTAGCAGGTGTACATATCCATTTCTGCGGTAACGGCCACTTAGGGTTTCGCCTGACGGCGACTCACTTTTTTTACAAGCGCCTAAAAAAAGTAAGCAAAAAAACGCTCGCCCCAAGCGTCCGGCACCTCGCCTAGGCTCGGCGTCCCCTTGCTCCGGTATTCATCAGGGGGCATCGCCTACGGTCTGCTTCGCGACGACCTCCTCTCGATGTGTCCGGCTGCGCCGTACGGCGCTGCGCGCCCACCCCCTGATGAACACCTGCGCTCGGCCTGCCGAAGGGGCGGGTGGATCAAGATCAACAGCGGCAGGCGAGCTAACGCTCGGCCTGTTGAGTGGTGGGGGTGTGCCACTGGTGATCTTTGGAGCTGCCCCGGGCTGCGATCTTTCGATCTTTAGTTGTCGTAACCGAGATTCGGCGCCAACCAACGCTCACTCACACTCAGCTCCTGGCCCTTGCGAGCGGTGTAGCTCTGCACTTGATCCTTGTCGATTTTGCCCACGGCAAAGTACTGCGCCTGCGGGTGGGCGAAGTACCAGCCGCTGACCGCGGCGGCCGGGAACATCGCGTAGTGCTCGGTGAGGAACACCCCGCTGCGACCGGCATGCATTTCGCTGGCCTCGGGATCCAGCAGCGCGAACAGCGTACCTTTCTCGGTGTGGTCCGGGCAGGCCGGATAGCCGGGGGCAGGGCGGATGCCGGTGTATTGCTCCTTGATCAGCGCCTCGTTGTCGAGGGTCTCGTCCTTGGCATAACCCCAGTAGTTTTTACGGACCTGCTGGTGCAGCCATTCGGCACAGGCCTCGGCCAGACGGTCGGCCAGTGCCTTGACCATGATCGAGTTGTAGTCGTCGCCAGCGTCCTGGTAGGCCTTGGCGACTTCTTCGGCGCCGATCCCGGCGGTGGTAATAAAGCCGCCGACATAGTCGGTAATGCCGCTGTCTTTCGGCGCGACGAAGTCGGCCAGGGAGAAGTTCGGCTTGCCGTCGGTCTTGATGATCTGCTGGCGCAGGTGATGCAAGCGGGCCAGCGGCTTGCCGTCATCGCCGTAGACTTCCAGGTCATCGTCGTGCACCTGATTGGCCGGCCAGAAGCCAAACACCGCACGCGCGCTGATGAGCTTCTCGTCGATCAGTTTGGCGAGCATTTCCTGCGCGTCGGCGTACAGCGCGGTGGCGGCTTCGCCGACCACTTCGTCCTGGAGGATGCGCGGGAATTTACCGGCCAGGTCCCAGGAGATGAAGAACGGCGTCCAGTCGATGTACTCGGCCAGCACCTTCAAGTCGATGTTGTCCAGCACCTTGGCGCCGGTGAAAGTCGGCGTGACCGGTTCGTAAGAACTCCAGTCGAACTGCGGCTTCTTGGCGATCGCCGCCGGGTAGCTCAAGCGCTCGGTGCGGGCGCTGCGGTTGGCGGTGCGCTCGCGGACTTCGATGTATTCCTCGCGGGTTCTCTCGACGAAGCCGGCCTTCAGTTCCTTGGACAGCAACTGCGTCGCCACGCCGACCGCGCGTGAGGCGTCGGTGACGTAGACCACCGCGTCGTTGCTGTACTTGGGCTCGATCTTCACCGCCGTGTGGGCCTTGGAGGTGGTCGCGCCACCGATCATCAGCGGCAGATGGAAATCCTGGCGCTGCATCTCGCGGGCCACGTGGACCATCTCGTCCAGCGAAGGCGTGATCAAACCGGACAGACCGATGATGTCGCACTTCTGCTCTTTGGCCACTTGCAGGATTTTTTCGGCCGGGACCATCACGCCGAGGTCGACGATGTCGTAGCCGTTACAGCCAAGCACCACGCCGACAATGTTCTTGCCGATGTCGTGCACGTCGCCCTTGACCGTGGCCATCAGGATCTTGCCCTTGGCTTCCGGCTTGTCGCCTTTTTCCAGTTCGATGAACGGGATCAGGTGCGCCACTGCCTGCTTCATCACGCGGGCGGATTTCACCACCTGCGGCAGGAACATCTTGCCGGCGCCAAACAGGTCGCCAACGATGTTCATGCCGGACATCAGCGGGCCTTCGATGACCTCGATTGGCCGGGCGAAGGACAGCCGGGACTCTTCGGTGTCTTCCACAATGTGTGTGGTGATGCCTTTGACCAGTGCGTGCTCAAGACGCTTGTTGACGTCCCAGTTGCGCCATTCTTCGGTCTCGGCTTCCTTGACGCTGCCATCGCCCTTGTACTTGTCGGCAATCGCCAACAGGGCGTCAGTGCCTTCCGGGGTGCGGTTGAGGATCACGTCCTCGACGGCATCGCGCAGTTCGGCCGGGATCTGGTCGTAGATCTCCAATTGGCCGGCGTTGACGATACCCATGGTCAGGCCGTTGCGGATTGCATACAGCAGGAACACCGAGTGGATCGCTTCACGCACCGGGTTGTTGCCACGGAACGAGAACGACACGTTGGACACGCCGCCCGAGGTCAGCGCGTAGGGCAGTTCGTCACGGATATAGGCGCAGGCGTTGATGAAGTCGACGGCATAGTTGTTGTGTTCTTCGATACCGGTGGCGACGGCGAAGATGTTCGGGTCGAAGATGATGTCTTCCGGCGGGAAGTCGACTTCATTGACCAGAATGTCGTAGGAGCGTTTGCAGATCTCCTTTTTGCGCGCTTCGGTGTCGGCCTGGCCGGCTTCGTCGAAGGCCATCACCACCACGGCCGCGCCGTAGCGCTTGCACAGTTTGGCGTGCTGAATGAACTGCTCGACGCCTTCCTTCATGCTGATGGAGTTGACGATGCCCTTGCCCTGGATGCACTTGAGGCCGGCTTCGATCACTTCCCATTTCGACGAATCGATCATGATCGGCACGCGGGAGATGTCCGGCTCGCCAGCGATCAGATTGAGGAAGGTCACCATGGCCTTCTTCGAATCGAGCATCCCTTCGTCCATGTTGATGTCGATCACCTGCGCACCGGCTTCGACCTGTTGCAGGGCGACTTCCAGCGCTTCGGTGTAGTTGTCTTCACGGATCAAGCGGGCGAATTTGGCGGAGCCGGTGATGTTGGTTCGTTCGCCGACGTTGACGAACAGCGAGCTGCGATCGATGGTGAACGGTTCCAGGCCCGACAGGCGGCACGCCTTGGGAATGTCCGGAATCTGCCGCGGCGCATAGCCGGCGACCGCTTTGGCGATGGCCTCGATGTGCCCCGGCGTGGTGCCGCAGCAGCCGCCGACGATGTTCAGGAAACCGCTTTGGGCGAACTCTTCGATGACCTTGGCGGTTTCCACCGGCAGCTCATCGTATTCACCGAATTCATTCGGCAGGCCGGCGTTCGGGTGCGCCGACACGTAGGTGCTGGCCTTGTTCGACAGTTCTTCCAGGTACGGACGCAGCTCGCGGGCGCCAAGGGCGCAGTTCAGGCCGACGGAAATCGGCTTGGCGTGGGCAATGGAGTTCCAGAAGGCTTCGGTGGTCTGGCCGGACAGCGTGCGGCCGGAGGCATCGGTGATGGTCCCGGAAATCATGATCGGCAGTTCGAAGCCGACTTCCTCGAACACGCCCTGCACGGCGAAGATCGCGGCTTTGGCGTTCAGGGTGTCGAAAATGGTTTCGATCAGGATCAGGTCAGCGCCGCCTTCGATCAGGCCCTTGGTGGCCTCGGTGTAGTTCTCCACCAGTTCATCGAAGGTCACGTTGCGGTAGCCGGGGTTGTTCACGTCCGGCGACAGCGAGCAGGTGCGGCTGGTCGGGCCCAGGACACCGGCGACAAAGCGTGGTTTGTCCGGGGTTTCGAGGGTCTTGGCGTCTGCCACCTTGCGCGCAAGGCGTGCGCCTTCTACGTTTAACTCGTACGCCAGGCCCTGCATGCCGTAGTCGGCCTGGGATACCTGGGTGGCGTTGAAGGTGTTGGTTTCCAGAATGTCGGCACCGGCATCCAGGTATTGCTTCTCGATCGCCCCGATCACGTCCGGGCGGCTCAGTATCAGCAAGTCGTTGTTACCCTTGACGTCGCTTGGCCAGTCGGCAAAGCGTTTGCCACGGTAGTCCTGCTCCTCGAGCTTGAAGCTCTGGATCATTGTGCCCATACCGCCATCGAGAATCAGGATGCGCTCTTTGAGGGCTTGCTTGAGGACGTGTAGGCGAGCACTGCGATCGGACATTGGGACTACCTGGTAAGGCCATTACGAAGGGGCGGAATCATAGCAAACCTGTGCGCTTTTAGAGCATGAGCTGCTTTTGCATGAATATCGCTCATGTTGATGGGCGGGCCAGGACGGTAGAATCGCGACGTTTTTTCATGATCGGGACCAGGGATATGTCGTATCGCGTTTTCATCAGCCTCTTTGTGCTGCTTATAAGCAGTGCCGCCACAGCACAAGGCACGGCGCCGGTGATTTCCTATACCCGCGACATTCAGCCGATCTTCACTGAAAAATGCGTGGCCTGCCATGCCTGCTATGACGCCGCCTGTCAGCTCAATCTGGGCAGTGGCGAAGGTGCGGCGCGTGGCGCGAACAAGATTCCGGTCTACGCCGGCGAGCGCAGCAAGGCGTCGGAGCCGACACGGCTGTTTTATGACGCCTTTGGCAAAGCCGCCTGGCAACGCAAGGACTTCTACTCGGTACTCGATGCCCAGGGCAGTCAGGCTGCGCTGATGGCGCGCATGCTGGAACTCGGCCACCGGACGCCGCTGCAACCTAACGCCAAGTTGCCGGAAGAGATTGTGCTGGGGCTCGAGCGCGAGAATATGTGTCCGATGCCGGGCGAGTTCGACGCCTATGCCGGGGCCCATCCGAAAGAAGGCATGCCGCTGGCGGTGACCGGGCTGACCGATCAGCAATACCAGACGCTGCAACGCTGGCTGGCTTCCGGTGCGCCGATCGACCAGCAGGGCCTGGTCCCCAGCGCCAGGGAAGCCTTGCAGGTGGTGCAGTGGGAGAACCTGCTCAACGCTCCAGGCGCCCGGGAAAGTCTGGTGGCGCGCTGGTTGTTCGAGCACTGGTTTCTGGCGCATATCTACTTCAAGGATGGCGAGCCGGGGCACTTCTTCCAGTGGGTGCGTTCACGCACACCGACGGGCCAGCCGATCGATCTGATCAACAGCCGTCGCCCGAACGATGATCCGGGCACCCAGGTGTATTACCGCTTGTGGCCGGTGCAAGGGGTGATCGTGCACAAGACGCACATCACCTATCCGCTGAGCCCGGCGAAAATGGCCCGGATCAAAACCCTGTTCTACAACGGCAACTGGCAGGTCCTCGCCTTGCCCGGTTATGGCCCGGAACGTCGGGCCAATCCGTTCGAGACCTTCCAGGCGATTCCGGCCCAGGCGCGGTATCAGTTCATGCTCGATAACGCGGAATACTTCGTGCGCACCTTTATCCGTGGCCCGGTTTGTCGCGGGCAGGTCGCCACCGATGTGATCCGCGACAACTTCTGGGCGTTCTTCCAGGCGCCGGAGCACGATCTGTACATCACCGATCCGAGTTATCGCGGCAGGGCCACGCCATTGCTGGCCATGCCCGGCCAGAATGACGATGTCGGCAGCGTGTTGAGCCTGTGGCATGCCTACCGCGACAAGCGTAACGAGTACGAAGCCTTGCGCCGTGACACCTACGCCAAAGCACACGCGCCGAGTTGGTCGACCTTGTGGGCCGGTAATGACAACGCCTTGCTGAGCATCTTTCGACATTTTGACAGTGCTTCGGTGAGCAAGGGCCTGATCGGTGAAGTGCCGCAGACCATGTGGCTATTCGACTACCCGTTGCTGGAGCGCACCTATTATCAGTTGGCGGTCAACTTCGATGTGTTCGGCAACGTTTCCCATCAGGCGCAGACCCGGCTGTATTTCGACTTGATCCGTAACGGCGCCGAGCAGAACTTCCTGCGCCTGATGCCGGCCGATTCACGCGACGGGTATCTGGACGACTGGTATCAGAGCAGCGGCAAATTCAAGATGTGGCTGGATTATGAAAGCATCGACAACGACAAGCCGACTGCGCTGAAACTCGACGAGAAAGACCCGAAACGCGACTTCGCCCAGCAATTGCTGATGCGTTACGGCGACCTGAACGCCAGGCCTGATCCAATCAACCGCTGCGACGGGGCTTATTGCTCACGGCCCAACATCGATCCGGCCTTGCAGAATGCCGAGCAGGCGTTGAGTCGACTGACCGCACGCCCGGCGGCCGGGCTCAAGGTGATCGATCAGTTGCCGGAAGCGACGATGCTGCGCATCGAAAGTCGCAGTGGCAAGCGCGAGGTGTACAGTCTGCTGCGCAACCGTGCCCACAGCAACGTGGCGTTCCTGCTTGGCGAGGCGCTGCGCTATCAGCCGGGGCTGGACACATTGACCATTTATCCCGGTGTGCTCAGCAGCTACCCGAACTTCATGTTCAATATTCCCGCTGACCAAGTGCCGGCGTTTGTCACTGAGATGGAGAATGCCAAGGATGCCCAGAGCTTCGAGAAAATCGTCGAGCGCTGGGGTATCCGCCGTAGTCATCCGCAGTTCTGGCAGTATTTCCACGATTTGAGTCGCTATATCCACGAAACCGATCCGGTGGAAGAGGGCGTACTGGACATGAATCGCTACGAAAACCTCTGATCGACTCGCCGGTCGCCCTTGCGGCGGCCGGTTCTTTCCCGACATAAATACTGGGACTTTGTCCGGCGCGATGATTGGCGTAAACTGCGCGCAAGCCTGCGAGGAACTTCCATGACCGCCATTACTATTACCGACGCCGCCCACGATTATCTGGCTGATCTGCTCTCCAAGCAGAACACCCCGGGGATTGGCATTCGGGTCTTTATCACCCAGCCTGGCACTCAATACGCCGAAACCTGCATTGCCTATTGCAAGCCGGGCGAAGAAAAACCTGAAGACACGGCGCTGGGGCTCAAAAGCTTCACCGCCTACATCGACTCGTTCAGCGAAGCGTTCCTGGACGATGCGGTGGTCGACTACGCCACTGACCGCATGGGCGGCCAGCTGACCATCAAGGCGCCAAACGCCAAAGTACCGATGGTCAATGCCGACAGCCCGGTCAACGAGCGCATCAACTACTACCTGCAAACCGAAATCAACCCGGGGCTGGCCAGCCACGGCGGTCAGGTCAGCCTGATCGATGTGGTTGAAGACGGCATCGCCGTGCTGAAGTTCGGTGGCGGCTGCCAGGGCTGCGGCCAGGCTGACGTGACCCTGAAGGAAGGCATCGAGCGCACGCTGCTTGAGCGTATTCCCGAGCTCAAAGGTGTACGTGACGTGACCGACCACACGCAGAAAGAAAACGCCTACTACTAAGGTGTTCGCTGCGACATGAAAAAACGGCGCCCGTGAGCGCCGTTTTTTTATGGATGAAATTCACTGACGCCATCGCGAGCAGGCTCGCTCCCACAGGGGATGCGCGGTCAAATGTGGGAGCGAGCCTGCTCGCGATGAGGGCCTATGGGCGATACAGGTGAGCATGCCCGGCGCGGTACAGCGACGATTCGCTAAAGGTGTCACTGCCCAACACCCGGCCCACCAGAATCAGCGCCGTACGCCGAAATCCCTTGGCCTGAACCTTTTCGGCGATGTCTGTCAGCGTTCCCAGCACCCAATCCTGATCCGGCCAGCTGGCCCGATGAACCACCGCAATCGGGCAGTCCGCGCCGTAATGCGGCAGCAGCTGCGCGACGATTTTCTCCAGGTGATTGACCCCCAGATGAATCGCCATAGTCGCGCCATGCCGGGCCAGGCTGCTGAATTCTTCGCCCGGCGGCATCGCGGTCTTGTCGGCGTAGCGGGTCAGGATGACGCTTTGCGAGATGTCCGGCAGCGTCAGCTCGGTACCCAACAGCGCTGCGCAAGCGGCCGTGGCGGTGACGCCGGGGATGATTTCAAACGGGATATTCAGTTCGCGCAGGTAACGAATCTGCTCGCCGATCGCCCCATACAGGCTCGGATCGCCGGAATGCACGCGCGCCACATCCTGGCCTTTATCGTGGGCGATTCTGATCAGTTCGATGATCTGTTCCAGGTGCAATTCGGCGCTGTTGACCACCTGTTCAGCCTGATGGCCTTGCAGTACGGCTTCAGGCACCAGCGAGCCGGCGTAAATGATCACCGGGCAGCTGCGAATCAGCCGCTGACCCTTGACCGTGATCAGTTCCGGGTCGCCGGGACCTGCGCCAATGAAGTAGACGGTCATGGCCGGCTCCTGTGAAAAATTGTCAAAGCAAGGCTTCAGATGAAGATTGCTCATGATCGAAGGCGGGGATTATCGAGGATTTTAGGCGGCGCCGGCCAATGCAAACGTTGCTTGGGCATATTTTTGTCGCGGGATCAGCAATTTTGCCGGTGCCTGCGCCAGTTGTTCGGCGAGGGCCAGTGCGGCACTTTCCGCTATGCCGTAGCAGCCGGTGCGCTCGAAAGCGATTTGCGAGCGATGGCTGAGTTGCGGTTGATAGCCGGCCAATTGTTCGCTGCTGAAGCACAGTAATGGCAGCGCCAGTTGTGCGGCCAACTCGATCAGGCCAGGTTCATCACGTTTCAGGTCGATGCTGGCCAGGGCCTTGATCGCCTGCAATTCGATGTGATGAGCCTGTAATGCCTGATCGAGCAACGCGCGCAGCGTGCTGGCCGGACAGCCGCGCTGGCAGCCCAGACCGACCACCAGGGTCGGCGCTACGCGCGTTTCACTCATGCGTGGTATTGGCCATCGCTTTTGCGGCGGAACAACCAGGCGCTGATCAGGCCCATGGCCAGCCAGAACGCGGCGTTGGTCAGCTGCGAGGCGATCTTGAATTGCGCTTCGAGGGCTTCGGGGGCCAGCATCGAATGCACTTCAGGTTGTGGCGCGCCGATGATGTGCGGCACGGCCAGAATGGCGACACCGAGCACTTTCAGCAGCCAATGCCGGGCGAACACGATCAGCGCGATACCGACAGCAGTGGAGGCTGCCGTGCTGATCCACCAGATCTGCCGTTGAGTCAGGTCTGCGGCGGCAGTCCCCGGCAATTCCGGCGGCAAGCCCAGGGTCGGTGCGAGGACGAAGGTCGCGTAACCGGCCAGTCCCCAGAGCAGACCTTGGGAGGTGCGAGTCGGGGCGCGCAGGGTGTAGAGCCCGGCGAGCATCAGCGCAAAACCGACGGCAACCACCAGATTGCCGCCAGTGGTCGACAGCACGCGCTGCCAGCCATCTTCCGGTTCCCAAGCCTCTGCATCGTGGGTGTGGCCAGCCATGGTGCCTTCGGCATGTTCATGGACTTCAGTCGTCGGGGCTTTTTCGTAGGTCTCCGCCTGCAGAATCAGCGGTGCGACCCAGAAGCTTTGCAGCAGGGTCAGCAGCAGGGCGGCCAGTAAACCGGTGAAACCTGCGGTTTGCGCAATACGCTTGATCATCTCGGCAGGCCTCAATGGCACGGGAAGGCGGAGCTGTGACGGGTATCGTGGGCCGCGTTGTGCACCGCGTCGATGTGCGAGAAACCGGCGAAATACACAAGGCATGCGCCCAGGAACGATGCGCCGATAGCGGCAACAAGGCGTTGGCTCAGGGTGGCGGTGCTGCTGGCGGTGACGTGGCGAGTGCTGCTGATGATCGACATGGCGCTTCCCTCTGGTCAGTCAGTGGGTGAGTCGAGCGCATGCAAACCCCCGCGAGCCGGGCACGCAGAGGCTAAAACAGCGCCCGCCCACCGCGGGTTTGTTATTGATGTGTTGCGGGCCGGTCTCCGGGCTCACGAGGGGCTGGCATTCGCCGAACCTGCAAGAATCGCCTTCCCATGCCGAACTGCTGGCACAGTGGATCTGATTCTTCGCTCGCTTACCGTTGCGGGGGCAGCACCGGACTGACATGGCTTTTGAGTAAAGCACATGATTCACCGGTTTCCCGTTTCACCCTGTGAAGGGCACCCGTAACAAGGCGTGTAGGAGAGCATGGGCGAGGGCGGGTCGTCAATTGGCAAGCGTTCTCAGTTGGAAGCTGCGGTGCTCCCATCGCGGGCACAGCCGCTACACACTCAGGTGAACATTGACCCGCCCCGATGCGATGCGTAGCCTTGCGCTTTCGAGGTTCTTTGGTGCGTGCGCCGAAGCTAAGAAGGGAACGCGGTCGATGCCGCGGCTGCCCCCGCAACTGTGAACGGTTTCGTTTCTGCCATGCCACTGCGCTCTTTTGTTTTCAGGCGCGGGAAGGTGCAGGAACCGCCAGTCGAAAGACTGGCCCACCGTCAGCCAGGAGACCTGCCTCGATACAGATTCTCACTACAACCGGGCGGGGTGATCCGGTGGCGAATTCTTCCGCGCGCTCAAGCGCCGCCGGTTGTCGTCCCGTATGCCCGCCACCTTGCCAAAGGGCATCCGATGAAAACACTGGCCAAACTTCCTGTCACCATCGTCACCGGTTTCCTCGGTTCGGGCAAAACCACCTTGCTGCGACATATGCTCGATAACGCCCAGGGCCGGCGCATCGCGGTGATCGTCAACGAGTTCGGCGAACTGGGCATCGACGGCGAAATCCTCAAGCAGTGCTCCATCGGCTGCACCGAAGAAGAAGCCAACGGCCGCGTGTATGAGCTGGCCAACGGCTGCCTGTGCTGCACGGTTCAGGAAGAGTTCTTCCCGGTGATGCGCGAACTGGTCGCCCGTCGCGGTGACCTCGACCACATCCTCATCGAAACCTCCGGTCTGGCCCTGCCAAAACCGCTGGTGCAAGCTTTCCAGTGGCCGGAAATCCGTAGCGCTTGCACCGTGGATGCGGTGATCACCGTAGTCGACAGCCCCGCTGTGGCCGCCGGCACCTTCGCCGCGTTCCCGGACCAGGTCGATGCCCAGCGCAAACTCGACCCGAACCTGGACCACGAATCGCCGCTGCACGAGTTGTTCGCCGATCAACTGGCCAGTGCCGACCTGGTGATCCTCAACAAGGCCGACCTGATCAGCCCTGCGGATCTGGCCAAAGTGCGCCTGGAAGTCGCTGAAGAATTGCCACCCGCAGTGAAAATCATCGAAGCCAGCAGCGGTCGCCTGCCACTGGACGTGTTGATCGGCCTGGGTGCCGGCTCTGAAGAACACATCGACAGCCGTCACAGCCACCACGACCATCACCATGATGGCGACGATCATGACGACCATGATCACGACGCCTTCGATTCGATTTCCATCGAACTGCCGCAAGCCGATGAAAGCCTGTTGCTCGATGCCCTGACTCAATTGGTGGTCCAGCACGGCATCCTGCGAGTCAAGGGTTTCGCCGCGATCCCGAACAAACCGATGCGCTTGCTGATCCAGGGCGTGGGCACGCGTTTCGACAAGCATTTCGACCGTCAGTGGGGCGCAGACGAAGCGCGCAGCACCCGTCTGGTGCTGATCGGCCAGCAACTGGACGCCGCCTTGCTCGAAGCGCAATTGCGCGCCGCGCTCAGCGTTTAACCCATGCACCTGCTCAGGACCCAGCCCGGCGGTTTCGTCTCGGATGACAACATTGCCGACCTTGGCCAAACCCCCGCCGAGCTGGTGATTCTGTGCAGCGGCGACTCCAGCCTGGCGCTGCTCGCCGAAGCGGCGCAGCAGTTGCCCGAGGACTATCCGAGCCTGCGCCTGGCCAACCCGATGCAGGTACAGAATCACGCTTCGGTCGACTTGTACGTCGACGAAGTGCTGCTCCACGCCAAGGTGATTCTGATCTCGCTGCACGGCGGGATCGCCTATTGGCGCTACGGCATCGAACGTCTGGTGGAGCTGTCGCAACGCGGTGTGCAACTGATTCTGGTGCCGGGCGATGACCGTCCTGACCCGGAGCTCAGCGACCTCAGCACCGTGCCTGTCGAAGACCGCGAGCGGCTTTGGCACTTTTTGCGTCAGGGCGGCATGGGCAATGCGCTGGATTTGTATCGCTGCCTGGCCAGTCGTTGGCTGGGCCGCGATTTCCACTGGTCCGAACCGCAGACCTTGCCGCGTACCGCGATCTACCATCCGCACAAAAGCAACGCGACGCTGTGCGATTGGCAAGCCAACTGGCAGGCTGATCAACCGGTGGCGGCGGTGCTGTTTTACCGTTCACATTTGCAGGCGGCAAACACTGCCTTCATCGATGTTTTCTGCCAGCGCTTGCAGGCGGCGGGGCTGAATCCGCTGCCGATTGCGCTGGCCAGTTTGAAAGAACCCGGCTGCCTGACGGTGGTCGAGGACTGGCTGGATGAGGTGCAGGCCTCGGTGATTCTCAACACCACCGGGTTTGCTCAATCGAGCCCTGAAGCTCCGCACCTGCGACCCTTTCGGCGCAATATTCCGGTGATCCAGGCGATTTGCGCCCAGGACAACGAGCCGGGTTGGCGCGCCAGTGAGCAAGGGCTCGGCCCGCGGGATCTGGCGATGCACATCGCCTTGCCGGAACTCGATGGGCGGATCATCAGCCGACCGATCAGCTTCAAGGACCTGTCCTGGCGCAGTGAGCGCAGTCAGTCCGACGTGGTCTGCTATCGACCGCAACCCGAACGCATGGATTTTGTCGCCGAGCTGGCGCGGCGCTGGGTCGAGCTGGCGCGGGTGGCCAATGCTGAAAAACGCATTGCGCTGATCCTCGCCAACTACCCGACCCGCGACGGGCGGATTGGCAACGGCGTTGGCCTCGACACGCCGGCAGCGGCGCTGAATATCCTGCGGGCGCTGCAGGCCGAAGGTTATCCATTGCCTGCCGATTTACCGGAAAGCGGTACCGCGCTGATTCAGCAATTGCTCGGCGGGGTCAGCAATGACCTGGAGAGCATCGACCTGCGCCCGTGCCAGCAAAGCCTGGCACTGGACGACTATTACTCGATGTTCAACGCCTTGCCCGAAGCCAACCGTGCAGCGGTGCTGGAACGTTGGGGCACGCCCGAGAACGACCCGATGTTCCGCAGCGGACGAATGATGGTCGCCGGGCTGCGCTTTGGTCTGACCTTTGTCGGCATTCAGCCGGCGCGCGGTTATCAGGTTGACCCGAGTGCGGTCTATCACGACCCGGATCTGGTGCCGCCCCACGGTTACCTGGCGTTCTATTTCTGGTTACGTCAGGCCTACGGCACCCACGCGGTGATTCACGTCGGCAAGCACGGCAACCTCGAATGGTTGCCGGGCAAGGGCGTTGGCCTGTCCGAAAGCTGCTGGCCGGACGCATTGCTCGGGCCGCTGCCGAACATCTATCCGTTCATCGTCAACGACCCGGGCGAGGGCGCGCAGGCCAAACGGCGGACTCAGGCGGTGATCATCGACCACCTGATGCCGCCGCTGACCCGCGCCGAAACCTACGGTCCGTTGCGCAATTTGGAACTGTTGGCCGACGAGTATTACGAAGCCCAGTTGCTCGACCCACGCCGAGCGCGTGAGTTGCAGCGCGACATCCTCAATCTGGTGCGTGAAACTCATATCGACCGCGAGTTGCAGTTGGACGAGAAGCTCGACAGCGACGCCGATGCCGCGATCTGGTTGCCGCGTCTGGACACCTATTTGTGCGACTTGAAAGAGTCGCAGATTCGCGACGGGCTGCACGTGTTCGGCGAATCGCCAAGCGGACGTCTGCGTATCGACACGTTGCTGGCGTTGCTGCGGATCCCTCGCGGCGACGGTCGAGGGGCGCAATCGAGTTTGCTCCGGGCGTTGGCCAAGGCTTTCACGCTAGGGTTCGATCCACTGGATTGTGTGTTGTCCGATCCTTGGTCAGGTCCGACCCCGGCTGAATTGCGGACGCTCAGCGCTGAGGCGTGGCGCACCACTGGCGACACTCGCGAACGTCTTGAGCTGTTCGCCGCGCAGTTGATCGAGCAGGCACTGAGCGCTGATGTCGAGTTGTTGAGTCAGCCCGGCTGGGGTGACGTCAGCGCGATCATCGGCAGCTTGCGTGACGTCGTCGCACCGCGACTGGACGCCTGCGGTCCTGCAGAAATGCGCGGTCTGCTGGATGCGCTCAGTGGTCGTTTTGTTCCGGCAGGGCCTAGCGGCGCACCGAGTCGCGGACGCCTCGATGTGCTGCCCACCGGGCGCAACTTTTACTCGGTGGACGTGCGCAACCTGCCGACCACCACCGCCTGGCGCATTGGTTTCCAATCGGCGAACCTGATTCTTGAACGGCACCTGCAGGACCACGGCGATCATTTGCGCCAGTTGGGTTTGTCGGTCTGGGGCACGGCGACCATGCGTACCGGCGGCGATGACATCGCCCAGGCCATGGCACTGATGGGCGTGCGTCCGATCTGGGCCACGGGCAGTCAGCGGGTCGACGACTTTGAAATACTGCCGCTGAGCCTGCTCGACCGGCCGCGAGTGGACGTGACGTTGCGCGTTTCCGGGTTCTTCCGCGATGCCTTCGCCAACCTGATTCGGTTGTTCGACGCGGCCGTGCAAGCGGTTGCCGCGCTGGACGAGCCAGACGATATGAACCCGTTGGCGGCCAAGGTTCGCGGTGAACGCGAAGCGCTGATCCAGTCCGGTCTGGACGAAGACGCCGCTGCACGACAGGCCGGCTGGCGGATTTTCGGCGCCAAGCCCGGTGCTTATGGCGCGGGCGTACAGGGCGCCATTGATGGACGTTTGTGGCAGAGCCGCGAGGATCTGGCCGAGGTTTATCTGAACTGGGGCGGCTACGCTTATGGCGGCTCCGATGAGGGTACGGCGGCTCGCAAACAGTTCGCCCAGCGCTTGAGCCAGGTCCAGGCGGTACTGCAAAACCAGGACAATCGCGAGCACGACTTGCTCGATTCCAACGACTATTACCAGTTCCAGGGCGGCATGCTCGCCGCCGTCGAAAGCCTCAGCGGTGAAGCGGCGGCGAGCTACCATGGCGACCACAGTCAGCCGGATTTGCCGAAGATCCGCACCCTCAAGGAAGAGCTGAACCGGGTGATTCGTTCCCGGGCGGCGAACCCGAAGTGGATCGACGGGGTCAAGCGGCACGGCTACAAAGGTGCTTTTGAACTGGCGGCCACCGTCGATAACCTGTTCGCCTTCGACGCCACCACCCGGTTGATCGACGATCATCAGTACGCCATGCTGGCCGACGCCTATTTGCTTGACCCGTCGACCCGCGAGTTTGTCCAGCAGCATAATCCGCACGCCTTGCGCGACATGACCGAGCGCATGCTCGAAGCTCAGCAACGCGGGATGTGGCAGGAGCCAGGGGCTTATCGGGAGGCGTTGGAGAATTTGTTGTTGGATATAGAAGAAGACAGTTGAGGGCTCGTTCCCACGCTCTACGTGGGAATGCCTCATTGGACGCTCTGCGTCCGCTCTTGAATGTGACGCGGAGCGTCACGGGCTGCATTCCCACGCAGAGCGTGGGAACGATCAATGAGAAAAAAAGATGACCGACACCCCGCATTTCCCGCTGTCCGCCGTGGTCGGCGCCGATGCCCTGAAACTGGCGCTGTGCCTGACGGCCATCGACCCGAAAATCGGCGGCGTGCTGATCGAGGGCCCGCGGGGCATGGCCAAGTCGACGTTGGCCCGTGGCCTGGCGGATTTGCTCGCCAGCGGGCAATTCGTCACTTTGCCCTTGGGCGCGACTGAAGAGCGGTTGGTTGGCACTCTGGACCTGGACGCCGCGCTGGGCGAAGGCCGTGTGCAGTTTTCCCCCGGTGTGTTGGCCAAGGCTGACGGCGGCGTGCTGTACGTCGATGAAGTGAATTTGCTACCCGATCATCTGGTGGATCTGTTGCTCGACGTCGCTGCCAGCGGCACCAACCTGATCGAGCGCGACGGCATTTCTCATCGGCATTCGGCGCGCTTTGTGCTGATCGGCACCATGAACCCGGAAGAGGGCGAACTGCGTCCGCAGTTGCTCGACCGTTTCGGTCTGAACGTCGCGCTCAGCGGTCACACTGCGCCGCTTGAACGCGGCCAGATCATCCGTCGCCGGCTGGATTTCGACAGCGACCCCCAAGGCTTTTGTGCCCAATGGGAAGCTCAGCAGCAGCAATTACGCGAGCGCTGCCAACACGCACGTGTGGCACTGGCGAGCATTCCTCTGGACGATCAGGCGCTGGCGCAGATCACCGAGCGTTGTTTTGCCGCCGGGGTCGACGGCTTGCGCGCTGACCTGGTCTGGCTGCGTGCGGCTCGCGCCCATGCGGCGTGGCGGGGGGGCGAGGCGATCAGCGAGGACGACATCGATGCAGTGGCCGAGTTTGCCTTGCGCCATCGGCGTCGCGACACGCCGCTGTCTGCTTCGAGCCAGAACCCTGCGCCAGACGCGTCCGCCGCCCAACCACCGAACCCCGGCGAAGGCCAGGGCCAGTGGGGTGAAATGCCCGCTCAGGCATTACCCACCGGCGCCCGCCGTGAAGTGCCGAGCTGGCCAAAAAAGCCCTAGGCATTCGCCCTCGATCTGACGCGGGGGCGAATGCCAAACCCCGCGCAGGACGCCTGAAAAACGGCAGGCAAGGTCAGCGTCGAGCCGCCCACAGCGGCTCGGTCAATTGGCCCGGCACGCTGCTCAGCGGTCGCCCGCGTCAGCGCGAAGACCTGCTGTTTCACCTGCGCAGTCGTTCGCCCCATGAGCTGTGGCTGGTGATTGTCGATGCCTCGGCCTCGACCCGGCGTCATCAGGCGCTGAGCGACGCTAAAGGTCTGCTGGCGCAACTGTTCGACGACGCCTATTGCCTACGTGCGCGGCTGGCGCTATTGACCGCCAGTGGCGCTGCACCGAAGTGGCAGGTGCAAGGCCTGAAAGCCTCCGCCAGCCTGCGCGACTGGCTCGACGCACTCGGTGCGGGCGGAGGCACGCCGCTGTTCGCCGCGCTGGATGAGGCGACGCATTGGCTGGCGTTGCGGCAAAAGCGTTTTCCGGCAGAGCAACAACGGGTGTTGCTGTTGACCGATGGACGCCTCAAAGATGCGCCAGAGCTGGTCGCGCTCAATTGCCCGGCGTTGCTGGTGGACATCGAGCGCGGGCCGATTCGATTGGGGCGGGCGAAGGCCCTGGCGCACGAATTGAACGCAGACTATCGACATATCGACACGCTTTAATCTGCCGAATTACCCACAGCACCTATGCTGTGGATTCAGCCCACCACAGGAGTGAACCATGCGTGTTCTAGCCGCTAACAGTCAGGACGATTTCCGCGTCAAAGCCTATGCCGGTACCAACGGTGTGTTACTGGCCATGGACCTGGCCGAACCCCGACGCAAAGGCCTGCTTGGTTTTGCCATCGAAAAACAGCAAGGCAGCGGGCCCTGGGAATTTCTGTTCAACAGCCTGACCTTCCCCGGCAAGGCGCACACCTTTGCTCAATACAACGCGACGCCCAGCGACAGCGCACCGTTGCAGAAATTTCGCTGGGCCGATTACACCGTCAAACCCGGGGTAACGATCAACTACCGGGTTCACCTGGCTTATGGCACGCCGGATGCGCCGCAATTGGGCGAGGCATTGGCGGTGACGGTCACCACCGACAATGGCTTGCCGACGGGCCAGCATGTCATTTTCAACCGTGCAGTAGCAGCCAGTCAGGCTTTCTCCCGGGAGTTTCCCGAACTCGATGCACAGCTGAGCGCCAACAAGAACCTGTCCCTCGACGACTGGCCTGCCGCACCACGGCAATGGCTGGAGAACGGCTTGCTGGAGGAGATCACCGGTTTCATTGAGCGCGCCGTGGATGGCCAGTGGGCGCTGGACATTGCGATTTACGAGTACCAGTTACCGACCATTATCGATGCGGTCAACGCGGCGTTTGGGCGCGGGGCCAAGGTTCGGGTGCTGTATCACGCCAAGCCCGGTGATACTGACACCACGATGAATGAAGAGAGCCTGGCGAAGCTTCCCGCCGAGAGCAAGCGGGGGCGGGTGACCCACGCGATCTTCCATGACAAATTCATCGTGCTGAGCAAGATCGATAGTGGTGAGTATCGGCCGCAATCGGTGCTGTGCGGCAGTACCAACTTCACCGACAACGGCGTCTACCGCCAGGCCAACGTGGTGCATGTGCTGGACAATACCGCTGTGGGTGTCCGTTATTTGCAGGTGTTCGAGCAGATCTGGGCAGCGCCGACCGATGTCGGCGCTACGCGTACCTGGTTGACCAAGAACAACCCGATGGACCCGTCGCAACCACTGTTTGTCGGTTTTTCACCGCGTACCGGCCAGGCCGATCTGCAGCAATTCGTCGAGATCATCAATGCGGCGAAGAAGGACGTTCTGTTTGTCACCGCGTTCGCGCTGCCGGACGAAATCCTCAACGCCTTGCTCGGCCAGCCCCACGACGATGTGCTGCGCTATGGCCTGCAAAACACCGCCAGCCGCATCACCGGTTATCACGCCGACCGCACGGCCGATTTCGCCGCCACCGCGTTGCTCAACACCGGTATCGAAGGCTGGCTCAAGGAAAGCATGAAAGGCCAGAAGGGCGATCTGTTGGTGCACCTCAAAGCCATCGTCGTCGACTTCACCACCGATGCGCCGATCATCATCAGCGGCAGCCACAACCTGAGCATCAATGCCAGTGAAGGCAACGACGAAAACTTCCTGATCATTCGCGGCGACACCGATCTGGCCGACCGTTACGGACTGGAATTGCTGCGCTTCTACGAGCATTACCGATTCCGCTATGCCGCCAAACAAGAGGACCTCAAGCAGGTTCCACCCCTGGCGGTGGATGACAGTTGGACCAACGCCTATTACCTGGACGGCGACCTGCGAATGCTCTCGCGGTTGCGTTTTTCCGGGAGATAAGTAACGCCCGATTCGCGTGGCCTTGAACGTCATGCCGCCGGTCTGCTTTCACAGGGGCTGTGCGGCACTTGATCTACCGTTGCCAGTTGAGGAGTGCGCTCCTCATCCACGCGGTTTTTCAGGGAGATCTACCATGGCACATGTACGGCGTGATGTATGGAAGCTGGGTTCTGGCTGGAGCGATACCTTGTTGTGGTATGCGCGTGGCGTCGGAGTCCTTCAACAACGACCGATCACCGACCGCACCAGTTGGCGGTTTCTGGCAGCAATACACGGTATCGATATTCCCCTTTGGCAAAGCGCCGGTTATCTGCGACCGAATGAGCAGTTGCCGTCCCAGACCGATCAGGACACCTACTGGAACCAGTGCCAGCACCAGACCTGGTACTTTTTGCCGTGGCACCGCGGCTATCTTGCGTCATTCGAACAGATCGTCCGCAAGGCTATCGTCGGTCTCGGAGGGCCAAGTGATTGGGCCCTGCCGTACTGGAACTACAACGAGAACCAGCAGACGCTGAAGCTGCCCGCCTGTTTCGCCGCGACCACGTTGCCCAACGGTGAGCAGAATCCCTTGTTCGTGGCTCGCCGGTTTGGCCCGACCGGCAATGGGGTGGTGGTGCTCAACGAGCAGCGGATCAATCTGCGTCCGGCCCTCACCGATCACGATTTCGCCGGCGGTTCCGGCGGTGGCTCTCCAGGCTTCGGTGGCCCGGTCACGGTGTTCGAGCACTATGGCCAGGTCAGCGGTCGGCTCGAGTCACAACCGCACAACTACGTACACGTCGCCGTGGGCGGCCAGCAACAGGGCAGCCGGGTGCCGGGGTTGATGATCGATCCGGATACCGCCGCTCTGGACCCGATATTCTGGCTGCATCACGCCAACATCGACCGGCTCTGGGACGTGTGGCTGCAGCGTGACCGGCAGAACCACAACCCGGTCACCAGTGCGTGGCTCAATGGTCCGCCGACTCCGGGTCGGGGCTTCGTGGTGCCGACGGTCAGTGGCCAGCCGTGGCCGTTCAAGGTGTCTGACATGCTCGATACCCGGGCTCCGAAGCTGGACTATAGTTATGAGGATACGTCCGACCCGCTGCACGGTACCCGGGCGTTTCAACAACGCTTGGAAACCCTGCGCGCAAGCCCCGAGCCTCTGGGTGCTGCAGCCGTGAAGGAACAGCCCATGAGCGCCCAATCCCCCGCCGAACTGCTCGGCGCCAACGACAAAGCCATCGCCCTGACCGGGGGGACGGTCGAGACGCCGTTGCAACTCGACCAGAGCACCTCGGGCAAGCTGATGGGCAACCTGAAATCCCGAGCCTTTGCCCCCGCGGTTGCGGAGCATTCCCTGGACCGGGTGTACCTCAACCTGGAAAACATCCGTGGAAACAATGACGCGGCGACCTTCGACGTGTACATCAGTCTGCCGGTCGAGGGACAGTTGTCGGCGCTGCCTGACCAGTACGTCGGGTCGATCTCGCTGTTCGGCGTGCGCAAGGCCAGCAATCCGGACAGCCTGCATGGCGGCAAGGGCGTGAGCCAGGTGCTGGAGATCACTGATGTCTTCGACAAGCTCAGTGCCAGCGGCCACCCGATTCTGGCGAAATTGAAAGTGCGCTTTGTACCGGTGGCCGATGTTCAGGCCGAGGACAACATCACGGTCGGTCGCGTGAGTGTCTACCGGCAAGGCGACTGAAGATGGGGCCATACCTCATCCAGGCCGTGACCCGAGGCTTCCTGCCATGGCTGATCCTGATCAGCCTGGCAGGTTGGGGGCTGCTCCTCGGTTCGGTGCAGATGCTGTCTATCCCCGCATTCTGCGGAGCCTTCGTGCCTCTTGCTTATGCCGCGAGCTGGGAGGGGATTGAACAGGCGTTGCTGTTCAATCCTCCCCGGCAGTTGGTGGTTTCATGGCTATTGATGTTGCTGGCGATGACCCCCTTGCTGCTGGTCCATCCGCTGACTTATGTGTGGCAACGCAGTTTGCTGAGGAAGCGCTGGCAGGCAGTGGTGTTGTTTGTGCTGGGTTTCACCAGCGTCTGGACGCTAGCCGGTCTGCTGCTCATGACACTGGTAGTAGCGGCGCGGGTGATGTTTGGGGTTTCGCAGGCGATGGCGTTTATCGTCACTTTGGCCGTGTGTCTGGTGTGGCAGGCCTCGCCGCTCAAACAAAGGTACTTGAACCGTTGTCATCACCAGCCAAGGATTTCGGCGTTCGGCTGGGGGTTTATCAAGGATTGTCTGGCCTATGGTGTGGTCAGCGCAGGCTGGTGCGTCGGGTCGTGCTGGGCCCTGATGTTGTTGCCGATGCTGGCAGAGCAGGGGCATGTGCCGTTGATGCTGTTGAGCATGGGCTGGATGCTCTGGGAACGGTTTAAGCGTCCTCGACCCGTTCGTTGGCACTGGCCGTTTTCACTGCGCCTGTTTCACTGAAAGCCAGGCAAGGCGCTGGCGCCGCCTACGATCTTTTGACTTTCAATCTCCCGGCAATCAGCAGGGCCAAGAGGCTAGAGGTTGTCGTCATGACGTGCGCGATTCCTGTGGGAAATACTCGGGGCGCACGCTAACAAGGGGGCGCTCGCTAATCTTCATGAGCTTTGCGAATGATTGTTAAAAACTGCGCAAGGCCGTTACACCGGCTTGCGCATACGCAACGCTTCGATCATTTTCAGGCAATGATTCAATCCCGGTGAGACATCGCCGACGCGTCGGCTCAGGATGATCGGCGAGGTGGCATTGGTTTCCAGTACCGGCGTGAAACCGATGTCGTCGCGATGCAGCAACTGCACCGAGGCCGGTACCAGCGTGACGCCGATACCAGCGCCCACCAGGCCAATGGCGGTTTGCAGCTCGTTGGTCCATTGCGCGACCTTGATGCTCACACCGTAGGACTCGAACAGCGCGATCACATGGTCGGCATAGCTGGGGCGGGGATTGCCGGGATACAGCACAAACGGTTCATTGGCCAACTCGGTGAGGCTGATGGGCCTGTCCAGCAACGGGTGTCCGGCGGGCAGGGCCGCGACTAGTCTGTCCTCATTCAAGACGGTCTGGATAATCGCCGGATCATCGATACGGATCCGCCCAAAGCCAACGTCGATACGTCCGGCCTTGAGCGCTTGCACCTGTTGCAGCGTGGTCATTTCCGACAGGCCGAGCTCCAGTTCCAGCGACTCGTTGCTGCGCAGTCGGCGAATCAGTTCGGGCAACACGCCATACAGAGTCGAAGGGGCAAAACCGATGCCCAGCCAGGTCTTTTCGCCCAGACCGATACGTCGGGTGTTGTCGCAGACTTTGCTCAATTGCTCAAGCAGGGCGCTGGAGTGCTCAAGGAAAAACCGTCCGGCTTCGGTCAGACGCAATGGCCTGCCACGTTCCAGCAACACCACCCCGAGTTCATCTTCCAGTTGCTGGATCTGCCGGCTCAACGGTGGCTGGGCGATGTGCAGGCGTTCGGCGGCGCGGGTGAAATTCAAGGTTTGACCCAGCACCTGGAAGTAACGCAGATGACGCAGCTCCATGAGCCCTCCACAGTCGACAATGGTGAATACCTTTAAGGTATCGATCCAGACCAATTCTATATTGGAACCTTGAAAAAAGCCGTACGAGAATCCGTCACAGAACTTCAAGAACCTGACGGGTATCGACATGCTTTCTTCTGCCATTGAATCGATCGAGACGATCATCGTCGATCTGCCGACCATCCGCCCGCACAAGCTGGCAATGCACACCATGCAGAATCAGACGCTGGTGATCATCCGCGTACGCAGCAAAGACGGTATCGAAGGCATCGGCGAATCGACCACCATCGGTGGCCTGGCCTACGGCAACGAAAGCCCGGACAGTATCAAGACCAACATCGACAAGCACTTTGCGCCGCTGCTGCTGGGACAGGACGCGTGCAATATCAACGCGGCGATGCTGCGCCTGGAGCGCAGTATTCGCGGTAATACCTTCGCCAAATCCGGCATCGAAACCGCTTTGCTCGACGCCCACGGCAAGCGCCTTGGCCTGCCGGTCAGTGAGTTGCTCGGTGGCCGCGTACGCGATTCGTTGCCGGTGGCCTGGACGCTGGCCAGCGGCGATACTGCCAAGGACATCGCCGAAGCCGAGCAGATGCTCGACCTGCGTCGTCACCGGATCTTCAAGTTGAAGATCGGTGCCGGTGAAGTCGACCGCGACCTGGCTCACGTCATTGCGATCAAAAAAGCCTTGGGCGACCGTGCCAGCGTGCGCGTCGACGTTAACCAGGCCTGGGACGAAGCGGTGGCGCTGCGAGCCTGCCGGATTCTCGGTGGTAATGGTATCGACCTGATCGAACAGCCGATCTCGCGCAACAACCGTGCCGGCATGGTGCGCCTCAACGCGATGAGCCCGGCGCCAATCATGGCGGACGAGTCGATCGAGTGCGTGGAAGATGCGTTCAACCTGGCGCGTGAAGGCGCGGCCTCGGTGTTCGCACTGAAAATCGCCAAGAACGGCGGCCCCCGCGCTGTGTTGCGCACTGCGGCAATTGCCGAAGCCGCCGGCATCGGCCTGTACGGCGGCACCATGCTCGAAGGCGGGATCGGCACACTGGCCTCGGCCCATGCCTTCCTCACGCTGAACGAGCTGAGTTGGGACACTGAACTGTTCGGGCCGCTGTTGCTGACCGAAGACATCCTCAGCGAGCCACCGGTTTACCGCGATTTCCATTTGCATGTTTCGCAGGCACCCGGCCTTGGCCTGAGCCTGGACGAAGAGCGTCTGGCGTTTTTCCGCCGCGATAAAACCTCCACTGCCATTCATTCCGTCTGAGGAGAACTGCATGTTGTTCCACGTAAAGATGACCGTGAACCTGCCGGTCGATATGGACCCGGCGCGCGCCGCTCGGCTCAAGTCCGACGAAAAGGCCCTGGCCCAACGCCTGCAACAACAGGGCAAGTGGCGCCATCTGTGGCGCATTGCCGGGCTGTACGCCAATTACAGCGTGTTCGACGTCGACAGCGTGCAGGAACTGCACGACCTGCTGATGCAACTGCCGCTTTACCCCTACATGGCTATCGAAGTGAACGCGATGTGCAGGCATCCTTCCTCTATTCATGAGGATGATCGCTGAGCCGTTGCCTTCCAGTTCTGTACTCTAATAAATACAAGATGAGGATTAATCATGAACGCCAAAATTTCCCACACTGCCAGCGCACAGAAGTTTCTCGAAGACGCCAGTGGCCTGCTCAACAACGCTGGCAACCCGCGCGCCAAAGCGCTGATCTACCGCATCCTGCGTGATTCGGTGAACATCATCGAAGACCTCGAAGTGACCCCGGAAGAGTTCTGGAAAGCCGTCAACTACCTGAACGAACTGGGCGCGCGCCAAGAAGCGGGCTTGTTGGTTGCAGGCTTGGGCCTGGAACACTACCTGGACCTGCTGATGGATGCCGAAGACGAGCAGGCCGGTAAATCCGGCGGCACCCCGCGCACCATCGAAGGCCCGCTGTATGTCGCTGGCGCACCGCTGTCCAACGGCGAAGCACGGCTGGACGACGGCGTTGATCCGGGCGTGGTGCTGTTCATGCAGGGCCAGGTCAAGAACACCGATGGCAAGCCGCTGGCCGGTGCCGTGGTGGATGTCTGGCACGCCAATACCGGCGGCACCTATTCGTACTTCGATGCCAGCCAGTCCGAGTTCAACCTGCGTCGCCGGATCGTCACCGACGCCGAGGGTCGCTATCGCTTTCGCAGCATCGTGCCGTCCGGCTACGGCTGCCCACCGGACGGTCCGACCCAGCAGTTGCTTGATCAACTGGGTCGTCATGGCCAGCGCCCGGCGCACATCCACTTCTTCATCTCGGCGGATGACCATCGTCACCTGACCACCCAGATCAACCTGGACGGTGACAAGTACCTGCACGACGATTTCGCCTACGCCACTCGCGATGAACTGATCGCCAAAATCACCTTCAGCGACGATCAGCAGCGTGCACGCGAGCATGGCGTCAGCGGACGCTTTGCCGAGATCGAATTCGATTTCACCCTGCAGTCGTCGGCGCAACCGGAAGAGCAACATCGTCACGAGCGAGTGCGCGCGCTGGAGAACTGATCAGCGCGGGCCCAGGCCACGGGATAACTGACCGTTTATCCCGTGGCCTTCCGCTTTGCGGTCACTCGCATAGAATGGCCAGGCCCGATTTTCCTGGGATGCGTGCCCAATAGCGCCCGCACCGTAGCCGATAGTGACAATTAGAGTGAGCGGTTATGCAAGCGCATCTATTGAGTGAGCGCAGCAGTGTGTTTGAGCAGGCCGATCCCTATGCGGTATCGGACTACGTCAATCAGCACGTGGGCAACCATTGCATCCGCTTGCCCGGAAGCGGCAGCCCTCAGGCCAGTCTCAATCACCGTAAATTCGCCAGCCTCGACCTCTGCCGTATCAGCTATGGCGGCAGTGTGCGGGTGACCTCGCCAGCGCTGGAAACCCTCTACCACTTGCAAGTGCTGTTACGCGGAAACTGCCTGTGGCGTGGTCATCGGCAGGAACACTACTTTGCGCCCGGTGAGCTGCTGCTGATCAACCCGGACGATCCGGTGGACCTGACGTACTCTGACGACTGCGAAAAATTTATCGTGAAAATGCCCGCCAGCCTGCTGGATTCGGTGTGCCAGGAGCAACGCTGGTTGCACCCGGGGCAGGGCGTGAGGTTTCTCGAGAACCGCTACCAACTGGATGAGCTTGAAGGTTTCGTCAATCTGCTGGGCATGGTTTGCCAGGAGGCTGAAGCGACCGAGCGCATGCCCCGTGTTCAGGAGCATTACGCGCACATCGTCGTGAGCAAGATGCTCAGCCTGATGAAAACCAATGTCAGGCGCCTCGGTCTCGGCTCGCAGTCAGCGAACTTCGAGTTGATCGCCGACTACATCGAACGCAACCTCAAGCAGGACATCTGCAGCGAAGAACTGGCGCGTCAGGCACAGATGAGCCTGCGTTCGCTGTATGGGTTGTTCGAGCGCAATGCGGCCACCACTCCAAAAAACTACATCCGGCAGAAGAAGCTCGAGCGGGTCAACGCTTGTCTGAGCGACCCGACCTGCACGGTGCGCAACGTGACCGAACTGGCCATGGATTACGGCTTTTTGCACCTGGGACGGTTCTCCGAAAGCTACCGCAAGCAGTTCGGCGAATTGCCGTCGGACACCCTCAAGCGCCGTCACTGATACAAAACCTGGCGCATGGCTTGTCAGACGTGATCGTTCCCACGCGCAGCAAAGGAATGCCTCACTGGACGCTCTGCGTCCGCTTCGGCATGTGACGCGGAGCGTCACTGGCTGCATTCCCACGCGGGAGCGTGGGAACGATCATTGCGCGTCTTCCTTGCACAAAACGGATAAAGGTCTGCACCCAGCGGATATTGTCCAGTCGCCGCCCGCCCTAGCATGAGCCTGCCTGAATAAAAACAATGGAGGCGGCGGCCATGTCCCTGCGACCCGAATACCTTCACTCCCTGCTTGAAGAAGACAAAGACCAGGGCATCTACCGCTGCAAGCGGGAGATGTTTACCGACCCACGCTTGTTCGATCTCGAGATGCAACACATCTTCGAAGGCAACTGGCTGTACCTCGCCCACGAGAGCCAGATTCCGAACAAGAATGATTTCTACACCACCACCATGGGCCGTCAGTCGATCTTCATTGCGCGCAACAAGGACGGCGAACTCAACGCGTTCATCAACGCCTGCAGCCACCGTGGCGCGATGCTCTGCCGACACAAGACCGGCAACAAGTCTTCCTACACCTGCCCGTTTCACGGTTGGACCTTCAACAACTCCGGCAAGCTGCTCAAGGTCAAGGACCCGGCGGCGGCCGGCTACCCGACGAGCTTCAACTGTGAAGGCTCCCACGACCTGACCAAAGTCGCGCGCTTCGAATCCTATCGTGGCTTCCTGTTCGGCAGCCTCAAGGCCGATGTGGTGCCGCTGGTCGAGCACCTGGGCGAGTCGGCGAAGATCATCGACATGATCGTCGATCAGTCCGCCGATGGCCTTGAAGTCCTGCGTGGTTCATCCAGCTACATCTACGAAGGTAACTGGAAACTCACGGCTGAAAATGGCGCCGACGGCTATCACGTCAGCTCGGTGCACTGGAACTATGCCGCCACCCAGAACCAGCGCAAACAGCGCGAATGCGGTGACGAGAACCCAACCATGAGCGCCGGCACCTGGGCCAGGCAGGGCGGCGGTTTCTACTCCTTCGACAAGGGCCACATGCTGCTCTGGACCCGTTGGTCGAACCCTGAAGACCGGCCGCTGTACGAGCGCCGCGACCAACTGGCCAAGGACTTTGGCCAGGCCCGCGCCGACTGGATGATCGAGAACTCGCGCAACCTGTGTCTGTACCCCAACGTGTACCTGATGGACCAGTTCAGTTCGCAGATCCGCATCGCCCGGCCGATCTCGGTCAACCGCACCGAAATCACCATTTACTGCATCGCCCCCAAAGGCGAAAGCGACAGCGCGCGTTCGAGCCGGATTCGTCAGTATGAGGACTTTTTCAACGTCAGCGGCATGGCGACGCCGGACGACCTCGAAGAATTCCGCTCCTGCCAGATGGGCTACCAGGGCAGCGTCACCGCCTGGAACGATATGTCCCGTGGTGCCGAGCACTGGGTTGAAGGTGCCGATGAGGCGGCCAAAGAGATCGATCTGCACCCGTTGCTCAGCGGTGTGCGTACCGAAGACGAAGGTCTGTTCGTGCTGCAACACAAGTACTGGCAGGAAACCATGCTCAAAGCCTTGAGCGAAGAGCAGTCGGCCTTGATCAAGGTGGAGGAGTTGTCATGAGCATCTCTTACGACGCCGTACGCGATTTTCTCTACCGCGAAGCGCGCTACCTCGATGACAAGGAGTGGGACAACTGGCTGGAGCTGTACGCCGCCGACGCGACGTTCTGGATGCCGTCCTGGGACGATAACGACGAACTGACCGAGGACCCGCAACGGGAAATCTCGCTGATCTGGTACGGCAACCGCACGGGCCTGGAAGACCGCATCTTCCGGATCAAGACCGAGCGTTCCAGTGCCAGCGTGCCGGACACTCGGACCTCGCACAACATCAGCAACATCGAGCTGCTCGAACAGGCCGACGGGCTGTGCAAGGTGCGCTTCAACTGGCACACCTTGAGTTTTCGCTACAAGACCGTCGACAGCTATTTCGGCAGCAGCTTCTACACCCTCGACGTGCGTGGCGACAGCCCGCTGATCAAGGCCAAGAAAGTGATCCTGAAGAACGATTACGTTCGTCAGGTCATCGATGTCTATCACCTGTGAGGCAGCCGTCATGACTCATTCCATCGCACTCAATTTTGAAGACGGCGTCACCCGTTTCGTTGACGCCAACCCCGGCGAAACCGTGGCTGACGCTGCGTATCGCCAGGGCATCAACATCCCGCTGGACTGCCGCGACGGCGCCTGCGGTACCTGCAAATGCTTCGCCGAAGCCGGGCGTTACGATCTGGGCGAGGAGTACATCGAAGACGCCCTGAGCAGCGACGAGGCCGAAAAAGGCTTTGTGCTGACCTGCCAGATGCGCGCCCTCAGCGACTGCGTGGTGCGCGTGCCAGTGTCCTCGGACGTCTGCCGCACGCAAAAGGCCCACTACAGCGCGGCCATCAGCCAGGTGCGTCAGCTGTCGGACAGCACGATTGCGCTGTCGATCAAGGGCGAAGCCCTGAGCAAACTGGCGTTCCTGCCGGGGCAATACGTCAACCTCGGCATTCCCGGCAGCGAGCAGACCCGCGCCTATTCGTTCAGCTCGTTGCAACGCGACGGTGAAGTCAGCTTCCTGATCCGCAACGTGCCGGGCGGGTTGATGAGCAGTTTTCTCACTGGTATCGCCAAGGCCGGCGACAGCATGAGCCTGGCCGGGCCGTTGGGCAGTTTTTACCTGCGCGATATTCAGCGTCCGTTGCTGTTGCTGGCGGGCGGTACGGGTCTGGCGCCGTTCACTGCCATGCTGGAGAAAATTGCCGAGCAGGGCAGTGAGCATCCGTTGCACTTGATCTACGGCGTGACCAATGATTTTGACCTGGTGGAATTGGATCGGCTGCAAGCCTTGGCCGCGCGGATCCCGAACTTCAGTTTCAGTGCCTGCGTGGCCAACCCGCAAAGCGCGCACCCGCTCAAGGGTTATGTGACCCAGCACATCGAACCCAAACACTTGAACGACGGTGATGTCGATGTCTACCTCTGCGGCCCGCCGCCGATGGTTGAGGCCGTGAGCCAGTTCATCCGCGAGCAGGGCGTCGCGCCGAAAAATTTCTACTACGAAAAATTCGCGGCGAGTGCTGCGTAAGTGCGGGAGGGTTTGATGAACAGATTTCATGAGAAAGTCGCGCTGATTACCGGTGCGGCCCAAGGGATTGGCCGCCGCGTCGCCGAGCGCATGGCCGCCGAAGGTGCGCGACTGATTCTGGTCGACCGTTCCGAACTGGTGTTTGAGCTGCAAGAGCAGTTGGGGCAAACCAGTGAAGTGCTGACCCTCACCGCCGACCTCGAACAGTACGCCGAGTGCCAGCGCGTGATGACGGCGGCCATCGAGCGTTTCGGTCGTCTGGATATATTGGTCAACAATGTTGGCGGGACCATCTGGGCCAAGCCTTTCGAGCATTACGAAGAACAACAGATCGAAGCGGAAGTCCGCCGTTCGCTGTTCCCGACGCTGTGGTGCTGCCACGCGGCGCTGCCGTTCATGCTGGAGCAGGGCAGCGGCGCCATCGTCAACGTGTCATCCGTTGCCACGCGCGGGGTCAATCGCGTGCCTTACGGCGCGGCCAAGGGCGGAGTCAATGCGCTCACCGCGTGCCTGGCGTTCGAAGCCGCCGAGCGGGGTGTGCGGGTCAATGCCACCGCGCCGGGCGGCACCGAAGCGCCGTCACGGCGGATTCCGCGCAACAGCGCTGAGCAAAGCCCGCAGGAGAAGGTCTGGTATCAGCAGATTGTCGACCAAACGATCGACAGCAGCCTGATGAAACGCTATGGCACGATTGACGAGCAGGTCGGGGCGATCCTGTTTCTGGCCTCTGACGACGCGGCTTACATCACCGGGCTGGTGATGCCGGTCGGCGGCGGTGATCAAGGCTGAGTCTCGGTGACCGTTACCCGACGGGACCGTCGTTGGGTAACGGCGGCACTTTCAAGCTCTGTGTTAACATCGCCGCCTTATGCAAAACGGCACGAAGAGGGGTTGAAAGAAGATGGCTCAGAGGATGGTGGTGCTCGACACCGAAACCACCGGTATGCCGGTGACCGACGGCCACCGGATTATCGAGATCGGTTGCGTCGAGTTGATCGGTCGACGCCTGACGGGCCGGCATTTCCACGTTTATTTGCAACCGGACCGGGAAAGTGACGAGGGCGCGATTGGCGTCCACGGCATCACCAACGAATTCCTGGTGGGCAAGCCGCGTTTCGCTGAAGTGGCCGATGAGTTCTTCGAGTTCATCAAGGGCGCGCAGCTGATCATCCATAACGCGGCGTTCGACGTTGGTTTCATCAACAACGAATTCGCGCTGATGGGCCAGCAGGATCGGGCTGATATCACCCAGCATTGCTCGATCCTCGACACCCTGATGATGGCGCGGGAGCGTCACCCAGGCCAGCGCAACAGCCTCGATGCCTTGTGCAAACGCTATGGCGTCGACAACTCCGGCCGTGAACTGCACGGCGCCTTGCTCGACTCCGAGATTCTCGCTGACGTTTATCTGACCATGACCGGCGGTCAGACCAGTCTGTCGCTGGCCGGTAACGCGTCTGACGGCAATGGTTCGGGCGAAGGTTCGGGCAATCAGGCGAGCGAGATCCGTCGTCTGCCCGCCGATCGCACGCCGGCACGGATCATCCGCGCCAGTGAGGCGGAGCTGGCCGAACACGCCTCACGCCTTGAAGTGATCGCCAAGTCTGCCGGTGCCCCGGCGCTCTGGACTCAACTGGCCGAGGCCGAGGCACAAGCTTAACCACCGAGCATGAATAGGACGGGCTCCCTCGCCACAGTATCGGGTGGTGCGTGACCTGTTTTGGGGCATCCTCTCGCCACACGAGCCTCAACCCTCTACCCTGAGTGTATTGGCAGACCACGGTCTGCTGCCTCAGGACGCCGAGCCCCATGTATAAAGACTTGAAGTTCCCGGTCCTAATTGTCCATCGCGACATCAAGGCCGACACAGTCGCCGGTGATCGCGTGCGCGGCATCGCCACGGAGCTTGCACAGGAGGGTTTCAGTGTCCTTTCGGCGGTGGATTACGCCGAAGGGCGGTTGGTCGCTT
The DNA here is from genome assembly GCF_007713465.1 of Pseudomonas sp. H3(2019). Taxonomy (GTDB): domain Bacteria; phylum Pseudomonadota; class Gammaproteobacteria; order Pseudomonadales; family Pseudomonadaceae; genus Aquipseudomonas. The sequence goes on from NZ_VMSG01000010.1 coordinate 109,721, forward strand.
CGACTCACCACGGCCTCGCGTGCATGTTGATTGCCGCCGAAGGCGCCGGGGAGAACACTCACCTTTTACAGAACATGGCCGAATTGATTCGTGTGGCCCGCGCCCGTGCGCCGAATTTGCCGATCTTCGCCCTGGGCGAGCAGGTCACTCTGGAGAACGCTCCGGCCGATGCGATGAGCGAACTGAACCAGTTGCGCGGCATTCTTTATTTGTTCGAAGACACCGTGCCGTTTCTGGCGCGCCAGGTCGCCCGGGCAGCGCGCAGCTACCTCGATGGCTTGCTGCCGCCGTTTTTCAAGGCCTTGGTGCAACACACCGCCGACTCCAACTATTCCTGGCACACCCCAGGGCATGGCGGGGGAGTGGCTTATCACAAAAGCCCGGTTGGCCAGGCGTTTCACCAGTTTTTTGGGGAAAACACCCTGCGTTCGGACCTGTCGGTATCGGTGCCGGAACTCGGCTCGTTGCTGGACCACACCGGGCCACTGGCGGAAGCTGAAGCCCGTGCGGCACGTAATTTCGGCGCCGATCACACGTTTTTCGTGATCAATGGCACCTCGACGGCCAACAAGATTGTCTGGCAAGCCATGGTCGCGCGTGACGATCTGGTGCTGGTGGACCGCAACTGCCACAAATCGGTGTTGCACTCGATCATCATGACCGGGGCGATCCCGCTGTACCTGTGTCCGGAGCGCAATGAACTGGGGATCATCGGGCCTATTCCGCTGAGCGAATTCAGCCACGAATCGATCAAGACCAAGATCGACGCGAGCCCGCTGACCAAGGGTCGGGAGCCCAAGGTCAAATTGGCGGTGGTGACCAATTCGACGTACGACGGGCTCTGCTACAACGCCGAACTGATCAAGCAAACGTTGGGCAACAGCGCCGAAGTGTTGCACTTCGACGAAGCCTGGTACGCGTATGCAGCGTTTCACGAGTTCTTTGCCGGGCGCTACGGCATGGGCACTTTGCGCACTGAAGACAGCCCGCTGGTGTTCACCACCCATTCGACCCATAAACTGCTGGCGGCCTTCAGTCAGGCGTCGATGATTCACGTGCAGGATGGCGGTGCTCGACAGCTGGACCGCGACCGTTTCAATGAAGCGTTCATGATGCACATCTCCACCTCGCCGCAATACAGCATCATCGCCTCGCTGGATGTGGCGTCGGCGATGATGGAAGGCCCTGCCGGCCGTTCGCTGCTGCAGGAAATGTTTGATGAAGCCCTGAGTTTTCGTCGGGCGCTGGCTAACCTGCGTCAGCACATCGCCACCGACGACTGGTGGTTCTCGATCTGGCAGCCACCGTTGGTGGAGGGGATCGACAGGGTCACGACCTCCGACTGGCTGTTGCAGCCCGAAGCCGACTGGCACGGCTTTGGCGACATTGCCGAAGATTACGTGCTGCTGGACCCGATCAAAGTGACGCTGGTGATGCCGGGACTGACGGCCGGTGGCGCGCTGAGCGAGCGGGGGATTCCAGCAGCAGTGGTCAGCAAGTTCCTCTGGGAACGCGGGCTGGTGGTGGAGAAAACCGGTCTGTATTCATTCCTGGTGCTGTTTTCCATGGGCATCACCAAGGGCAAGTGGAGCACCTTGCTTACCGAGTTGCTCGAATTCAAGCGCAGCTACGACGCCAACGTCAGCCTGGCGGCCTGCCTGCCGTGTGTCGCGCAACGAGACGTAGCGCGTTATCAAGGCATGGGGCTGCGCGACCTGTGTGATCAATTGCACACCTGCTACCGCAGCAACGCCACCGCCAAGCACCTTAAACGGATGTACACGGTACTTCCGGAAATCGTCATGAAGCCGGCCGACGCCTATGATCAATTGGTTCGTGGTGAGGTCGAGGCGGTGTCCATTGATCAATTGCAGGGACGTATTGCTGCGGTAATGCTAGTGCCATATCCGCCGGGGATTCCGCTGATCATGCCCGGCGAACGCTTTACCGAGTCGACACGTTCGATCATCGATTACCTGGCGTTTGCCCGCACGTTCAACAGCAACTTCCCGGGCTTCGTCGCCGATGTACACGGCCTGCAGCATGAAGGCGAGGGCAGTGGGCGGTGTTACACCGTCGATTGCATAAAAACTTGAGGACTTTTCCGAGTATGCAGCCGGTCATCAACCCCAAGCACCCGGGTTTGGCGGTACGTGTCGCCGATCAGGGATTCGCTGCGTATATCTGGGGCAGTGACTTCAGTTTTGAGGTCCGGGCCTACGCGGTCGCAGAGCTCAATAAGCCGGTGGATCAGTGGTCGCTGGAAACCATTACGCCCTACCGCAAGTGCTATGGCATCGACCCGGAGGAGTTTGCCAGTTACCAGAACGCGGTAGACAGTGCGATTTTCATGGCGTTTCTCGACGATCACCCGGTGGGGCACATCGTGATCAGCACTAACTGGAACGGTTTTGCCCATATCGATGAGCTGGCAGTGCACGCCCCGGCGCGTCGCCACGGGGTGGCCAAGGCGTTGCTGGATGTCGCGCAGTTCTGGAGTTGCAAGAAGAAACTGCCGGGCATCATGCTGGAGACGCAGAATAACAACCTGGGTGCCTGTCGATTGTATGAGCGATGCGGTTATGTGATCGGCGGCATCGATCATCTGCGTTATCGCGGCATTGACCCGCAAACCGCTGAGGTCGCGTTGTTCTGGTATCGGCTGTTCGATAACCCGTTGGACAGTCCGATCAGCCCGCCAGCATCGCCTCGGCTTGTTCCTTGATGATCTCCAGTAAGGCCTGGGCCGCAGGCGCTATCGCGGCATTGTTCAGGGTCAAGGCGTAAAGGCTGATCGGAACGGCCGGCGAGAGCGGGCAAACGTCCAGTCCGCTGGCTTTGGCGCCGATCGCGGTAAACGGATCGACAACGGCCAGGCCTTCGCCGGCCTCGACCATGCTGCGCATCATCTGATGGGTCTGAACCCGGGTTTGCACCACCGGTGCCGGGCGCAAGGCGTGTAGTTTGCTCTCGAACATAACGCTGAGCGGGTCGTGGCCTTCGAGCCCGACCATCGACTGGCCGGCCAGGTCCTGCACGGAAATGTATTTTTGCTTGGGTTGCAGCCAGCCATGAGGCGCCAGAAGCTGGAGTTTGCCTTGGGCAATGATCTGACACTGAATGTCGGGGTGGTCGGGGTCGTGCAGGCTCAAGCCGAGATCGCTTTCACGCAGCAGCAGACTTCTGACGATGTCACGCGTGGGTTGGCTGAGCAGGGAGCAGGGTGCATCCGGGAAGCGTCGACGCAGGGTGGCAATGCCTTGTGGCAACAAGTGCTGCGCCAAAGGGGGCGTGCAAATGATCCGCAACGGCGGCGCCAGGTACTGTTTGAGGCTGTTGGCCAGCCGCTGCACCGGTTCGAGCGCGTCAAAGACGTGAGCAATCTCGACCTGCAACTCCCGCGCCTCACGGGTAGCCTGCAAACGCCCGCGTACGCTGGCAAACAGCATGAAGCCGAGCTGTTCCTCGGCTTCGCGCAGAATCCCCTCGACCTCGGCCACCGGCAATTGCAGCATCTCGGCAGCGGTGCCCAGATGACCGGTTTGCAGGAGTGCCTGGATCACTTCGATATGACGTAAACGCATGCGTGAAGTCCATGTTCAGCAGGTGAGGGGTCAGTGACTGAATCCTAACCCAAGTCCGTGCCTATGACTTCAGCTCATAACACAGGGTTATGAGGCGACGGTGGTTTCCGGCAAGCTTCCGACATAAGTGTCGGGTTCACGAACGATGGTGACTTCCGACTGAATCAATAGAAACTGGTTGTCATCGAGCTTCTTGATGCGATCGCCAATGGCCAGCTTATAGGTGGTGACAGGCTCCGTGCTGCCGAAACCGTCTGCCGACGGAGTGGATTCCTGGAACTCATGCACTGAATAAACACGGCCTTCCGCATCTCTTGCATGGAATTGTCCGACGAGTACTGCTGCCATCTGCTTAGAACCTCTGGAGATAAGTCACTCAATTTGCGGTTCTGTAGACCGTCGATAAGCTTGGTAAGTTTTCCTACAGGAAAAAAATAGTGTTTAACTGCCATTCCGCGACAAGGAACACATTGAAGTGCTGCCGAATCATCTATAACTACAGGCTCCTTTAGCCAGATAGTCGGGAACTCCCAATGAGCAAGGTCTATACGATTGCTGTCCTGGTTGGCAGCTTGAGAAAACAGTCGATCAACCGCAAAGTCGCGCTGGCGCTGGCTGAACTGGCTCCGGCAAACCTCAAGCTGAACATCGTCGAGATTGGCGACCTGCCGCTCTACAACGAAGACATCGACGTAACCCCGCCGGCAGCCTACAGCACTTTCCGCGAACAGGTGAGGTCATCCGACGCGGTGCTGTTCGTGACGCCGGAATATAACCGCTCGGTGCCTGCCCCCCTGAAGAACGCTATCGACGTCGGTTCCCGTCCTTATGGCAAGAGTGCCTGGGGCGGCAAACCGGGGGCGGTGATCAGCGCTTCGCCCGGCGCTATCGGTGGTTTCGGTGCTAACCACCATTTGCGTCAATCCATGGTGTTTCTCAATGTGCCTTGCATGCAGCAACCGGAAGCCTACCTGAGCAACGCCGGTACGGCGTTCGATGAGTCGGGCAACGTGTCCGACTCGGTCAGGCCGTTTTTGCAGAGTTTCATCAATGCCTACGCCGAGTGGGTCGAGCAATTTAAAAAGGATTGATCGGTCGGGGGCCAGTGCTTGCGCTTCGGAAGCGCTGGCCAGTCGACTAATGATCGAGCCACTGGATGTTGGACAGCCACACGACAAGGAGTCTGAACAATGCAAAGCCTGGGCACGGTCACACGGCTGATCATCCGTAAAAACGTCATCGACCAGAATCGTCTCGTGCGTGAGCAGCGCAGCCTGATTCCGGCGGTTGGTGAAGTGATCCTGAAGATTGATCGCTGTGCTCTGACCACCAATAACATCACCTACGCTGCCTATGGCGAGTCGATGAATTACTGGGGGTTCTTTCCGACGGGGCAATCGGAATGGGGCCACATCCCGACCTGGGGTTTTGCCGATGTGCTCGCCTCCGAAGTCGATGGCATTACGGTAGGGGAGCGCTTTTACGGGTACTTTCCACTGGCCAGCCATCTCTGGGTGCGTCCAGATCGAGTGACCGAACGCGGTTTTCATGACGCCGTCGAGCATCGTCAAACATTGAACTCGGTTTACAACCAGTACACCCGTTGCAGCTGGGATCGGTACTACAGCCCTGCGAATGAAAACCTGCAAATGCTGCTCAACCCGCTGTTTTTGACGTCATTGATGTTGGCAGACTTCCTACAGGACAATCAGTTCTTCGGTGCGACGCGCGTGGTGTTCTCCAGCGCTTCGAGCAAAACCGCTTTCGGCACGGCTATTTGTCTGGAGGACCAGTCGAATCTGGAACGCGTGGCACTGACATCGGCCGGGAACAAGGCGTTTGTTGAGCATCTTGGGTGTTACGAACGCACGCTCGGGTACGCCGAGTTGGCGTCGTTGCCCACTGACCGTCCGACCTTGTACGTGGATTTCTCTGGCCGTCTGGATTTACGCGATCAGGTGCATCAGCATTTCGCCGGGCAATTGGTTTACAGCTGCGCTGTAGGTTCTACCCAGAGCACGGATGAGGCGCAACTGAGCGCTATAACAGGGCCGCAGCCGGCGTTTTTCTTCGCACCGATCCAGATTCGCAAACGCAATGCCGAATGGGGAGCGCAGCGGCTTATCGAGTACATCGGTGAGGGCGGGCAGAAGTTTCATCGGCGAGTGACGGCACCGGCCAATCCATTGCTCAGGGTGGTGGAGAGTGGTGGGCTTGAAGCGGCGCAAACGGTGATTTCGCGGCTGTTTCACGGGCAGGTCGCGCCGATCGAGGGGCATGTGATTCGTTTGTGAGGCTCTAGGGGGTGCGTGCAATACGGTTTATTCGCTTTACCCTATATTCGAAATTCCATATATTCGCGCTTCGTTTGTTCAGGCGCATTCACTTCCATGTCCGATTCCTGCAATCCCGTCGATGTGTTCAAGGCATTGGCCGATGACACCCGCAGTCGTATCGCGTTGCTCATCGCCAAAGAGGGTGAGCTGTGCGTGTGCGAGCTGACGGCGGCGCTGGACCTGAGTCAGCCAAAAATTTCCCGTCACCTGGCGCAATTGCGCAGTCATGGCTTGCTGGCGGACCGTCGTCAGGGGCAATGGGTTTTTTATCGCCTGCACCCGCAATTATCTCCGTGGGTCGTGACGTTGTTGCACGGCGCGCTGGCAGCCAACGGCGCATGGCTTGGCACTGATGTCGCGCGACTACAGGCGATGGATGATCGTCCGGTCCGTTGCTGCTGATTCTCCCTACACCTTTTTACCTCTTGCTCAAGGCTGTTTCGCATGCTGATCGCGTCGTTGATTTTCCTCCAGACCATTACCCTGGTGATCTGGCAACCCAAAGGCCTCGGCGTCGGCTGGAGTGCGGTGCTGGGTGCCGTGTTGGCGCTGCTCTGCGGGGTGGTACAGGTCAGCGACATTCCGCTGGTATGGGACATCATCTGGAACGCCACCGGGACGTTTGTGGCGCTGATCATCATCAGCCTGCTGCTGGATGAAGCGGGTTTCTTTGCCTGGGCGGCGTTGCATGTGGCTCGCTGGGGGCGCGGTAACGGGCGCAAGCTATTCGCTTACATGATATTGCTCGGGGCGCTGGTATCGGCGTTGTTCGCCAATGATGGTGCAGCGTTGATCCTCACGCCCATCGTGATTTCGATGCTGCTGGCCTTGCGATTCTCTCCGACGGCGACGCTGGCGTTCGTGATGGGTGCCGGGTTTATCGCCGATACCGCGAGCCTGCCGCTGGTGGTGTCGAACCTGGTGAACATCGTCTCCGCGGACTTCTTCCACATCGGGTTCAACCGTTATGCAGCGGTCATGGTGCCGGTCAACCTGGTGGCCGTCGCGGCGACGCTGGCGGTGTTGCTGTGGTTCTTCCGACGGGACGTTCCTGCCGATTACGACCTGGAACAACTGGAAGACCCGAAGACCGCGATTCATGACAAGGCAACCTTCGTTGCCGGTTGGTGGGTGCTGGTGATTTTGCTGCTGGGCTGTTTTGCCCTGGAGCCATTGGGGATTCCCATCAGCGCGATCTCGGCGGTGTGCGCGGCATTGCTGTTGGCTATCGCTGCCCGTGGGCACAGGATTTCCACACGCAAGGTGATGAAAGAAGCCCCGTGGCACATCGTGATTTTTTCCCTGGGCATGTACCTGGTGGTTTATGGCTTGCGTAATGCCGGGTTGACCACGTACCTGGCCGGTTGGCTGGACGTGTTCGCGGACTACGGCGTGTGGGGCGCCGCCATGGGCACCGGGCTGCTGACCGCGCTGTTGTCGTCGATGATGAACAACCTGCCGACGGTGTTGATCGGGGCGTTGTCGATCGATGCCAGCCAGGCCACCGGGGTGGTGAAAGAGGCAATGATCTACGCCAATGTGATCGGCAGCGACCTGGGGCCGAAAATCACCCCGATCGGTAGCCTCGCGACCTTGCTTTGGTTGCACGTGCTGGCGCGCAAGAATATCCAGATTGGCTGGGGGTATTACTTCAAGGTCGGGATTGTGCTGACAGTGCCGGTGTTGCTGGTGACCCTGGCGGCGTTGGCGTTGCGCCTGTCTATCTAGACCGTGTCGGCCCTATCGTGAGCAGGCAGGTTCGGACGGTACAAGACTTAACCCTGGCCCGGTACGTTCGGCCACAAATCGGCCACCAGAAACAATCGCTCGGCTTCTTCCCAGTCACCGTCGTTGTTTTCAGTCAGGCGTACCAGCAACTGCGCAGGTGCCTGCGGGTCGAGTCCGCTCAGCCAGGTCTCCAGTTGCGTGCGGTCCCAGGTGTGCTCGGCAAGATAGTGGGCGGGCGCGAGCCAGGCGTGCCGTGGCAAGGGTTGCCAGCGGCCGGGTGGGCTCTGGGCGATAAAGTGTGCCCAGTCTCGCTGATGCAGCCAGCGCCCTTTGAGGTGCTGCGGATGGGCACAGTCGGGTGATTGGGTTTGGCCAGGCCATGGGTACAGCAGATAACCGCCCAGCCACAGGTGTGCGCTGAACCGCAGGATGTCCAGTGCGGCCAACGCTTCGCGGCTTTCGGAGCGCGCGGAGATTGGCAGTTGATGGTGGGTCAGGTGCGCCAGCTTGCGGTCCAGTCGGTCATGGCAGCCCGGGCCAAGCCACTGGGCAGTGTCGTGGCCTTCGCCGTTCTGTGGGCCCAGATACAACTTGATCGCCAGTTCCAGGTGATGCACGCCATCGCGGTCACGCAGCAGCATGTCCAGCTCGCCCAGCGTGTGACCCTCGCGGCGGATCGGCAGGTTGGCGGCAATCAGCTCGACCCCCGGCGCATGCTGCACGGCAAACTGCCAGAGGCGTTCGTAATACAGGCCCAGGCGACGAGTCGGGCCGAGTGCCAGCCAGCGCTGCAGCTCACGGCTGTCCTGATCGAGCTGACGCAGCCAGTGTTCCAGTCGTTCGGGGGCTTGTACCCAGTCGCTGCCGGCCAGTGGATGGCGTTGTGGCCAGGGTGTTTCGCTGAGCATCGGAGGCGCGAGGATGACCCAAGCCAGGTCGCGCACTTCGGGATGGCGCAACTGGCGGGGCAGGGCGAGCAAGCCAGGAAATAAGGTCATGTTGCGAGCATAGCGCTTTGGCTCGCGGCTGAAAGGATTTTGTCTACGGCCCGCTTTCGCCCATAATCGTGTTTTTCGCCGGCGCAGACCAAGCGTCGACAGATCCTGACTAGGAGCCCCATGGAGCAATTTCGCAATATCGGCATCATCGGTCGCCTGGGCAGTTCACAGGTGCTGGATACCGTTCGCCGACTGAAAAGATTCCTGCTTGACCGGCACTTGCATGTGATTCTCGAGGACACCATCGCCGAAGTCCTGCCTGGCCATGGCCTGCAAACCTCATCGCGCAAGATGCTCGGCGAAGTCTGTGACATGGTGATTGTGGTGGGCGGTGACGGCAGCCTGCTGGGCGCCGCTCGGGCATTGGCACGGCACAACATTCCGGTGCTGGGGATCAACCGCGGCAACCTGGGCTTTCTGACCGACATCCGCCCGGATGAGCTCGAAGTCAAAGTCGCCGAAGTGCTCGACGGGCACTATCTGGTCGAAAACCGCTTCCTGTTGCAGGCCGAAGTTCGCCGTCACGCCGAGGCCATCGGCCAGGGTGATGCGCTGAACGACGTGGTGCTGCACCCCGGCAAGTCGACGCGGATGATCGAGTTCGAGCTGTACATCGACGGCCAGTTCGTCTGCAGCCAAAAGGCCGACGGCCTGATCGTCGCCACACCCACCGGTTCCACGGCCTATGCGCTCTCGGCAGGTGGCCCGATCATGCATCCCAAGCTCGATGCCATTGTGATTGTGCCGATGTACCCCCATACCTTGTCAGGAAGGCCGATTGTGGTCGATGGCAATAGCGAGCTGAAAATCGTCGTGTCGAAGGATATGCAGATTTACCCGCAAGTCTCCTGTGACGGGCAGAACCACTTCACCTGCGCCCCCGGCGACACCATCACTGTGAGCAAGAAGGCGCAGAAACTGCGGCTGATTCATCCGCTGGACCACAACTACTACGAAGTCTGCCGGACCAAGCTTGGCTGGGGCAGCCGGTTGGGCGGTGGAGGCGACTGATGCTCGATCCCGCGCGTAGCTACGACCTGATCGGTGACGTGCACGGTTGCGCTCATACCCTTGAGCATTTGCTGGACCGACTCGGGTATCACAAGCAAGCCGGCGTCTGGCGCCATCCGTCACGCATGGCCGTGTTTCTCGGGGATATCATCGACCGCGGCCCGCGGATTCGCGAAGCGCTGCACATCGTTCACGACATGGTCGCGGCCGGTCAGGCGCTGTGCATCATGGGCAACCATGAATTCAATGCCCTTGGCTGGAGCACGCCAGCGCCGCCCGGCAGTGGCAAACAGTATGTGCGTGATCACACGCCACGGCATGCGCGCCTGCTCGACGAAACCCTGACTCAATTTGCCAATCACCCGGCGGACTGGCATGACTTTCTTGCCTGGTTCTACGAGATGCCGTTGTTTGTCGATGCCGGGCGCTTCCGGGTCGTCCACGCCTGCTGGGACGGTGGCCTGATCGACGTGCTGCGCGCGCAACACCCTGATGGCTGCGTCGATGAGCACTTTGTCCAGGCGGCGGCGGTTTCCGGCAGTTTCGCCTGCATGGCTTTCGACCGCTTGCTGCGCGGCACCGACATGCGCCTGCCGCACGGCTTGACCATGACCAGCGGCGACGGTCTGACGCGCTCGTTCTTTCGCACCAAATTCTGGGAAGACAACCCGCAAACCTATGGCGATATTGTGTTCCAGCCAGATGCCTTGCCAGAGTCCGTGGCTCGCACGCCGCTGTCGCCGGTAGAAAAAGATAACCTGTTGCGCTACGGCATCGACGAACCGCTGTTGTTTGTCGGGCACTACTGGCGTAGCGGCAAACCGGCGCCGATCCGCCCGAACCTGGCCTGCCTGGATTACAGCGCGGTGTTGTACGGCAAGCTGGTTGCCTATCGGCTGGACCAGGAAACCCGTCTCGATCCACACAAATTTGTCTGGGTCGATGTTGAACGGCCAGAGGTATTGCGATGAGTGTTGTTGCTGTTTTGCGTCTGCCGCTGGCGGTGGACCTGAGTGGTTTCGTCAAATTGCTGCAACGCATGCACGTGCCGCATCGGGTTAGCGAAGAAGCCGGTGAACAGGTGCTGTGGGTGCCGGACGCGATCAGCGAAGACGTGCGCTCGTTGTACGAACGGTTTCCTGCGGGCGATCCCGAGCATCAACTGGATATCCCGGCCGCACAAGCGAACCTCCAGCGTCCGGGGTTCGTCGAGCAACTGCGCCACAGCCCGATGACGGCGCTGATTCTGCTGCTGAGCATGATCGTCGGCGCGGTGACGTTGCTCGGCGAGAACCTCGATACCATGCGCTGGCTGACGTTCCTCGAGTTTCGTGTGGTGGGCGAATACATCCACTTCACGCCGTTGGCCGACAGCCTGGCAGCGGGGCAGTGGTGGCGTCTGGTGACGCCGATGCTGATCCACTTCGGCGTTCTCCACCTGGCCATGAACGGCATGTGGTACTGGGAACTGGGGCGGCGTATCGAGTCGCGTCAGGGCAGTATCAACCTGCTGGGGCTGACGTTGCTGTTCAGCCTGGTGTCGAACTATGCCCAATATTATTACGGCGGCGCGACCTTGTTCGGCGGCCTGTCCGGAGTGCTTTACGGCCTGCTCGGGCATTGCTGGATCTACCAGTTGCTGTCGCCGAACCCGGCGTATCGCCTGCCTCGCGGGGTATTGGTGATGATGCTGGTGTGGTTGCTGCTGTGTATGTCGGGGCTGATCTCGATGATCGGCTTCGGTGAAATTGCCAATGCGGCGCACGTCGGCGGGTTACTCGTCGGATGCCTCACCGGTTTGTTGGGCGGCTTGTACAGTCGCCGTAAACTTGCCGCCTAAATTGTGCTGTGAATAACGAGCGCGGAGACCTGATGTCCTCTTTTAACGAAATGATCAAAAACATCACGCCGGAAATTTACCAGAGCCTGAAGCTGGCGGTAGAGATCGGCAAGTGGTCCGACGGCGGCAAACTGACTGCCGAGCAGCGCGAGCTGTCGTTGCAGGCGATGATTGCCTGGGAAGTACAGAACCTGCCCGAAGATCAGCGCACCGGCTACATGGGGCCGCAGGAATGCAGTTCGAAGTCGATCACTGTGCCGAATATCCTGTTCAAGTCGGATGCCATCCATTGATCGAGATTGGCCGCGGTGCAATCAGCAAGATGTCGGCACGCCTTGACGCGTCGGCGGTGCAATACGCTTTTCGCCTGGGCGATACCGAGGTGCCGGTCAATCCCATGATCGGCAGCACGGTTCGCCTGGAATACCTGGGGGCGATCCACTGCATCCATTGCGGACGCAAAACCAAAACCAGCTTCAGCCAAGGTTACTGCTACCCGTGCATGACCAAACTGGCGCAGTGCGATGTCTGCATCATGAGCCCCGAGCGTTGCCACTATGACGCCGGCACTTGCCGTGAGCCGGCCTGGGGCGAGCAGTTCTGCATGACCGACCACGTGGTGTATCTGGCCAATTCGTCGGGCGTCAAGGTCGGGATCACCCGCGCCACTCAGTTGCCGACCCGCTGGCTCGATCAGGGCGCCAGCCAGGCATTGCCGATCATGCGCGTGTCGACCCGTCAGCAATCCGGCTTCGTCGAAGACCTGTTCCGCAGTCAGGTGGCCGACAAGACCAACTGGCGCGCCTTGCTCAAGGGCGATGCGGCTCCGGTTGACCTGAAACAGATTCGTGATCAACTCTTCGCAAGCTGTGCCGAGGGCGTGCAAGGACTGCAGGAGCGCTTCGGTCTGCAAGCGATTCAACCGGTATTTGATGTCGAGCCGATTGAAATCCGTTACCCGGTCGAGCAGTACCCGGCCAAGATTGTCAGCTTCAATCTGGACAAGAACCCGATTGCCGAAGGCACGCTGTTGGGGATCAAGGGTCAATACCTGATCTTCGATACCGGCGTGATCAATATTCGTAAATACACGGCCTACCAGCTCGCCGTGCATCAGTAAAAGGACTCCAGCATGCGCACCGAACAACCGAAGATGATCTACCTGAAGGACTATCAGGCGCCCGAGTACCTGATCGACGAGACGCACCTGACCTTCGAGTTGTACGAGGACCACAGCCTGGTCCATGCGCAACTGGTGATGCGCCGCAATCCTGCCCGCGGCGCTGGCCTGCCGCCGTTGGTGCTCGATGGTCAGCAACTGGAGCTGCTGTCGGTCGCCCTGGGCGACACCGAGCTCACTGCCGGTGACTATCAATTAACGGAAAATCACCTGACCCTGCACCCGACCAGTACAAGCTTTACGGTCGACACCAGCGTCAGGATTCACCCGGAAACCAACACCGCGCTGGAAGGCCTGTACAAGTCCAGCGGCATGTTCTGCACCCAGTGCGAGGCCGAGGGCTTTCGCAAGATCACCTATTACCTCGACCGTCCGGACGTGATGAGCAAGTTCACCACCACGGTGGTCGCCGAGCAGCACAGCTACCCGGTGCTGCTGTCCAACGGCAACCCGATTGCCAGTGGTCCGGGCGAAGACGGTCGGCACTGGGCGACCTGGGAAGACCCGTTCATGAAACCGGCCTACCTGTTCGCGTTGGTGGCCGGTGACTTGTGGTGCGTCGAAGACACCTTCACCACCATGACCCAGCGCAGTGTGGCGCTGCGCATTTACGTCGAGCCGGAAAATATCGACAAGTGCCAGCACGCCATGAACAGCCTGAAGAAGTCCATGCGCTGGGACGAAGAAGTCTATGGCCGCGAGTACGACCTGGACATCTTCATGATCGTGGCGGTCAACGACTTCAACATGGGCGCGATGGAGAACAAGGGTCTCAATATCTTCAACTCCAGCTGCGTGCTGGCCCGTGCCGAAACCGCGACCGACGCCGCGCACCAGCGGGTTGAAGCGGTGGTTGCCCACGAATACTTCCACAACTGGTCGGGCAACCGCGTGACCTGCCGCGACTGGTTCCAGCTGTCGCTGAAGGAAGGGTTCACGGTGTTCCGTGACGCCGAGTTCTCTGCCGACATGCACTCGCGCACGGTCAAGCGCATCGAGGACGTGGCCTACCTGCGCACTCACCAGTTCGCCGAAGATGCCGGCCCGATGGCCCATGCGGTGCGCCCGGATGCGTTCATCGAGATTTCCAACTTCTACACCTTGACTGTCTACGAGAAAGGTTCGGAAGTGGTGCGCATGATCCGCACCTTGCTCGGTGCTGAAGGTTTCCGCAAAGGCAGCGACCTGTATTTCGAGCGTCACGATGGCCAGGCAGTCACCTGCGACGATTTCATCAAGGCTATGGAAGATGCCAACGGCGTCGACCTGACCCAGTTCAAACGCTGGTACAGCCAGGCCGGTACACCGCGTCTGGCGGTGAGCGAGTCTTACGATGCGGCGGCCAAAACCTACAGCCTGACCTTCCGTCAGAGCTGCCCGGCGACCCCGGACAAGGTTGAAAAACTGCCGTTCGTGATTCCGGTCGAACTGGGCCTGCTGGACAGCAAAGGCACGGCGATCGCGCTGCGCCTGGCCGGTGAAGCGGCTGCTGACGGGACCTCCCGCGTGCTGTCGGTAACCGAAGCCGAGCAGACTTTCACCTTCGTCGATATTGCTGAACAACCGTTGCCCTCGTTGCTGCGCGGTTTCTCGGCGCCGGTGAAACTGAGCTTCCCATACAACCGTGATCAGTTGATGTTCCTGATGCAGCACGACAGCGACGGCTTCAACCGTTGGGAAGCCGGCCAACAATTGTCGGTGCAGGTGTTGCAGGAACTGATCGCTCAGCATCAAGCGGGTCAGGCATTGGTGCTCGATCAGCGATTGATCAGTGCATTGCGCACGGTGCTGGCGGATGAATCCCTGGATCAGGCGATGGTCGCCGAAATGCTCTCGCTGCCAAGCGAGGCCTACCTGACCGAAATCAGCGAAGTGGCAGACGTTGACGCGATTCACGCGGCCCGTGAGTTTGCCCGCAAGCAACTGGCGGATAACCTGTTCGACGTACTGTGGCTGCGTTATCAGACCAATCGTGATCTGTCGAAGCAAACCCCTTACATCGCTGCAGCCGAGCATTTCGCCCGTCGTAGCCTGCAAAACATCGCACTGTCGTACTTGATGCTGAGCAGTAAGCCAGAATTTCTGGTGATGGCATCGACGCTGGAGCAGTTCGAGACTAGCGACAACATGACCGAGCGTCTGACCGCATTGGCGGTGCTGGTGAACTCGCCGCACGAGGCTGATAAGGCCAAGGCACTGGCCAGTTTCGCCGAGCACTTCAAGGACAATCCGCTGGTCATGGACCAATGGTTCAGTGTGCAGGCCGGCAGCACGTTGCCGGGTGGTTTGCAGCGGGTTCGGCAGTTGATGAAGCACCCGGCGTTCAACATCAAGAACCCGAACAAGGTGCGGGCACTGGTCGGTGCGTTTGCCGGGCAGAACCTGATCAACTTCCATGCGGCCGATGGTTCGGGGTATCGATTCCTTGCGGATCTGGTGATCGAGCTGAACGGCTTCAACCCGCAGATCGCTTCCCGCCAATTGGCGCCTCTGACGCGCTGGCGCAAATACGACAGCGCCCGTCAGGCGTTGATGAAGGCAGAGCTGGAGCGCATTCGCGCTTCGGGTCAGCTGTCCAGCGATGTGTTTGAGGTGGTCAGCAAAAGCCTGGCCTGATGCAACCACCGCTCCCGCAGGTGTTCACCCGAACCCTGTGGGAGCGAGCTTGCTCGCGAAGGCGGCCTGACAACCGCCCCATCTCTTGCGTATGTACACCAATCAAAACTGTGGGAGCCGAGCTTGCTCGCGATGGCGGCCTTATAGCCGACCAATCTCTTGCAGGTGTACATATCCATTCCTGCGGTAACGGCTACTTACGGTTTCGCTCTTACAGCGACTCCCTTTGGCAAACGCCCCAAAGGAAGCAAAGGTCTTCGCCCCAAGCGTACGGCTTGTCGCTAAAGCTCCAAGTTCTCTCGCTCCGGCATTCATCAGGGGGCATCGCCTACGGTCTGCTTCGCGACGACCTCCTCTCGATGTGTCCGGCTGCGCCGTACGGCGCTGCGCGCCCACCCCCCGATGAACACCTCCACTCGGCCTGCCGAAGGGGCGGGTGGATCAAAAGCAAGATCAAGATCAAAAGCCAAAGCTCAAACCTGTGTGTCGGAAATTTCAGCTTGCTTGCTGATTCACATCCTCCTCCCGAATGCCTTGTCATTCAGCGACTGTCCGGAATTCCCCCCAGTTAACAAAAGATAACGTGGCGTTGATTGTCAGACCTTTCGAAAGCTGGATAGGATAGGCCAGCTTCCGAAGGGGCTCTAGATTGCGTGTTTCAGGACTATGCTCCAAAAACGCTCAATCGCGACGAGCAGCCCTGCGGCGCCCTGAAAGGTTGAACGACCTAACAATAATAATGGGGGAAAGGTCTATGAGTGAGCCTGTCATGGGTGTGGGTTTTTGCCGCCCGCCGGCGCTACGCAGATTCGCGTTGCTGGCTACAGCGCTCTCGCTGTTGGGTTCTGCTGCGCTGTCGGCACCCGTCCTGGCCGCAGACGCACCGGCGTCCGATACGGTCTATTCGATTGAATCCGCGAAGTCCGCCAAGGGCCTGATGCTTGATGTTGCGCATGCAGGCAAGCGATTGGTGGCCGTCGGCGATCGTGGCCACATTTTGTATTCCGATGACCAGGGCCAGACCTGGACCCAGGCCAAAGTGCCCAGTCGGCAACTGCTGACTGCGGTGTATTTCGTCGATGACAAGCATGGCTGGGCTGTCGGTCATGACGCGCAAATTCTCGCCAGTGAAGACGGTGGCGTTACCTGGATCAAACAATTTGAAGACTTGAAGCGCGAAGCGCCGCTGCTGGCTGTCTGGTTCAAGGATCTCAGCACAGGTTTTGCCGTGGGCGCTTACGGCGCTCTGCTGGAAACCACTGACGGTGGAAAGAACTGGGCGGACGTCGGCGATCGCCTCGATAACCCGGATCAGTACCACCTCAACGCTATCGCGGCCGTCAAGGATTCCGGGCTGTTCATCGTGGGCGAGCAGGGCAGCATGTTCCGTTCCCCTGACTGGGGGCAAACCTGGGAACGCCTTCAAGGTCCGTATCAGGGGTCGCTGTTCGGGGTGATCGGCACCGCCAAACCGGCGACATTGCTGGCCTACGGTCTGCGCGGCAATCTATTCCGTTCCACTGACTTTGGCAGCACCTGGGAGCAGGTCGAGCTCAAGGCTGCACGCGGTGCGCTAGAGTTCGGTCTGTCCGGTGCGACCTTGCTTGACGACGGCAGCATCGTGATCGTCGGCAATGGCGGCAGCGTGGTGCGTAGCAGCGACGACGGCGTGACCTTCAGCGTATTCAACCGTCCCGACCGCATTTCCGTTTCGGCGGTCACGGCGGCGGGCAATGGCAACTTGATTCTGGTAGGACAGGGCGGCGTTCGCGCTACTTCGCCAATCGGCGCCGAGCTGGGCAAATAATAAGAAGGCGGAGCTATGACATCCATGAGCAGTCATCATCAGGACAAGGCGACGTTTCTCGAGCGCCTGATTTTCAACAACCGCCCGGCAGTGATCGTCATCTGCCTGCTGGTCAGCATGTTCCTGTTCTGGCAGGCAACGCTGATCCGGCCGTCCACCAGCTTCGAAAAAATGATCCCGCTCAAGCATCCTTTCATCGAGAAGATGCTTGAACACCGCAACGACCTGGCCAACCTCGGCAATACCGTGCGTATTTCCGTGGAAGCCACCGATGGCGACATCTTCTCCAAGGAGTACATGGAGACCCTGCGCCAGATCAACGACGAGGTGTTCTACATCTCCGGTGTCGACCGTTCCGGCCTCAAGTCGCTGTGGAGTCCGAGCGTGCGCTGGACCGAAGTGACCGAGGAGGGTTTTGCCGGCGGCGAAGTGATTCCGCAGAGCTACAACGGTTCGGCCGACAGCCTCGATCTGCTGCGTAACAACGTACTCAAGTCCGGTCAGGTCGGGCGACTGGTATCCAACGATTTCAAATCGAGCATCGTCGATATTCCGCTGCTGGAGTCCTACCCGGACCCGCAGGACCAGGGCAAGTTGCTGGCGCTGGACTACCAGAAGTTCTCCCACGAACTTGAAAACAAGATCCGCGACAAGTTCGAAAAACAGAACCCCAACGTACAGATCCACATCGTCGGTTTTGCCAAGAAGGTCGGTGACCTGATTGACGGCCTGATCATGGTGGTGATGTTCTTCGGCGTGGCGTTCGTCATCACCCTGATCCTGTTGTTGTGGTTCACCAACTGCCTGCGCAGCACCGTGGCGGTGTTGAGCACCACCCTGGTGGCGGTGGTCTGGCAGCTCGGGCTGATGCACGCGTTCGGTTTTGGTCTGGACCCGTATTCAATGCTGGTACCGTTCCTGATCTTCGCCATCGGTATTTCCCACGGCGTGCAGAAGATCAACGGGATTGCCTTGCAGTCCAGCGAGGCCGACAACGCCCTGACCGCCGCCCGGCGTACGTTCCGTCAGCTGTTTCTGCCGGGGATGATTGCGATCCTCGCGGATGCGGTGGGCTTCATTACCTTGCTGATCATCGATATCGGGGTGATTCGTGAGCTGGCCATCGGCGCGTCCATTGGCGTGGCGGTGATCGTGTTCACCAACCTGATCCTGCTGCCGGTAGCGATTTCCTACGTCGGCATCAGCAAACGTGCGGTCGAGCGCAGCAAGAAAGATGCAATCCGCGAGCATTCGTTCTGGCGTCTGCTGTCGAATTTTGCCAGCTCGAAAGTCGCCCCGGTCTCGATCCTGCTGGCGCTGATCGCCTTCGGTGGTGGCCTCTGGTACAGCCAGAACCTGAAAATCGGCGACCTTGACCAAGGTGCGCCGGAGCTGCGTCCGGACTCGCGCTATAACCAGGACAACAATTTCATCATCAAGAACTACTCCACCAGCTCCGATGTGCTGGTGGTGATGGTCAAGACCAAGGCGGAAGGCTGCTCGCGTTACGAAGCCATGGCGCCAATCGATGAACTGATGTGGAAGATGCAGAACACCGAGGGCGTGCAGTCGGCGATTTCCCTGGTGACCGTCTCCAAGCAGATGATCAAGGGCATGAACGAGGGCAACCTGAAGTGGGAAACCCTGTCGCGTAACCCCGACGTGCTGAACAACTCCATCGCCCGTGCCGATGGCCTGTACAACAACAGTTGCTCGCTGGCGCCGGTGCTGGTGTTCCTCAACGACCACAAGGCCGAAACCCTCGACCGTGCGGTGCATGCGGTGCAGGACTTCGCCAAGGAGAACAACAAGGACGGTCTGGAGTTCATCCTGGCTGCCGGGAACGCCGGGATCGAAGCGGCCACCAACGAGGTGATCAAGGAATCGGAGCTGACCATCCTGGTGCTGGTGTACATCTGCGTGGCGACCATGTGCATGATCACCTTCCGTTCCTGGGCGGCGACCTTGTGCATCGTGCTGCCGCTGGTGCTGACCTCGGTGCTGGGCAACGCGCTGATGGCGTTCATGGGCATCGGCGTGAAAGTCGCGACCTTGCCGGTGGTGGCGCTCGGGGTAGGGATTGGCGTGGATTACGGCATCTATATTTACAGCCGCCTGGAAAGCTTCCTGCGTGCCGGCTTGCCGCTGCAAGAGGCGTACTACCAGACCCTGAAATCCACCGGTAAAGCGGTGCTGTTCACCGGTCTGTGCCTGGCCATCGGCGTGTGCACCTGGATCTTCTCGGCGATCAAGTTCCAGGCTGACATGGGGTTGATGCTGACCTTCATGCTGCTCTGGAACATGTTCGGTGCGCTGTGGCTGTTGCCGGCGCTGGCACGGTTCCTGATCAAGCCAGAGAAACTGGCGGGGCAGAAGGGTAATTCATTGTTCGCTCACTGATTTCAATGCTTGAAAAAACGCAGCCTGGGCTGCGTTTTTTTATCAGTCCGCTGTTGGTAGAGGGGGTTCCAGTTTAAGGAACAGCTCCTGATCCAGGGGCGGTTTGATCACCGCTTTATCCAGATTGACCACCGCACGGTTGTTTGCAAGGGCTATTTCGATCAGTTGCTTGCGCGTCATGAAGCGCTCTGCAGGCCGCTTCAAATGGCCGAAGTTATGTTGCGAAGCTGGCGTATCGACGGCGGAGTAGTGGAAATGCGCATACCAAAAGACCTTGGTTGTGTTTTTTTCACGCACCGCATACTCGGTGAGATAGTCACCGGCCTTGGTGGGGACGCGACTGCTGACCAGGTTGATATCGACAAAGCCGTGCTTCCACAGATAGGCGATATTGGAGGCTTTGGGAAGCTGTTGCTTGTACCCTTCGCTGCAAACCTCGCGGGCCAGTTTCGTCGCGGTGTTTGCTTCCTCAAGGTAGATATTTCTCAGCGCTGCGGCGTTTGCATCAGTGCTGTAGTCACGCTGGATTTCCCCGGCCAGGGTTTCGAGTTTGTGCGCATGCTGGATCAGCATGTCATTCCAATCCAGCGGGCTGAGGTCTTCGCGTCGCGTGGGATCCTGAAGTTTTCTCTGTTGGGCGCGTATCGTACGTTCAATACCGGCCCTTTGGGCCATCACGGTTTCTGCATCCTTTTTGATCGCGTTAAACGAGCGAACTGCAGGTGCTGGGGCGGGTTCCGTTGGCCTTGCTGGGACCACCTCAACCCAAACCCCTTCATTGGCGTGTTCAAGGTACGTGGCAACGGTCTGGCCGGTACTTGGGTCTTTGATGTCGACAAAACTGCCCGGGGTCTCGGACTGGGGCGGTCGCAGATCGCCCACCAGGCTGCCCTTGCTGGTCTTGATGACTTTTTTGCTGGACGTCTTCGCCCTGGTGGGTTTGTCGGTGACTGGTGCAGGGGCGAACCCTTCGTCTACGAGGATCAAGTCGGCCAGTTGTGCCTCAAGGCTGGAACGGGTCTCACGAAATTGCTCCAGAAAAGGCGTTCGATATTCGACACGCAAGTAACCTGAATTCATATCACTTAATGAATTGAAGGCGTTCTCGATACGCTCGTAGTGCTCCAGAATATCCTTGAGGACCACCGTCTGCTCGATTGCCGAGTAACCTGAACTGGAGCGCATTTCCGAATGCGCAAGTATGCTTCGAGTTATTTGAGGGTCCAGGAGTTGTTGAGCGAAGGAAAACTCTGTCTGCTCTCGAGGGCGGTAGCTGCGATCAAGCGCTAACTCGAGAAGCACCAGCAATTCGGACAGTTTCAAGGGGGCCGGGGAGATATATTGATCTATAGGCGACACGCTTAACAGATACTGACGCAGAGCAGGATCAGCTTGATTGAAGAGCGTTTCTATTTCGTGGGCTACCGGAATTTGTTTTTGTTCTATCTCAAGCAAGGCCTTTGTATTGTTGAGGAACGTCTCATAGGCGGTCGTGATGCCTCGACTCAACTCATCGTTGATACGGATGCTCAGTTCATCGACGTTCTCACCGCTCTCCAGTTCCAGCAGGTCCAGGCGAGCTTTAACCAGTAAGTCATAGACGGTGGTCCAACTATTAAATTCGTGCATGGCCGCTGCGTTGCGGTTTTCCAGGTGATCCTTGTTCGTTATGTTGGCTGCCATTTGCTCGGTACGCTTCTCGACTAGCTTGTGTATCACAGGCGCAAGCGCTGCGACGGCTTCCTGGTGTTTTTGGAGTGCGATGTGCATGCCTAGCTTGACGCGCGCCGTTTCGGACCGTTGTTCCTCATAACGTCCGATGTACTTGTCTTTCTGTTCAGGAGTCGCTTTAGCGAGGATCTCCCACAACAGCCTTAAGATTTTCTTCTGCTTATCCAGTTCTTTGCGGGCTTTAATCACTGTTTCCCTGGCTTCCCGTGCAGCCGTAACCAGTGGCTGGGCTTGTAATCTGAGAGCCTCCGCGTGGGCAGTTAACTCATCCAGATGAGTTTGATTTCCGCCTTTCCATCGTTGGACCCTTTCTTTGGGCATACCGCCCTCCAACCTTGCCCCGCGATCCAGACGCCAATGCCCCAGGCCATCGCTGGCAAGCTTGAAACCGGGATGGTGCGGGCGCTCGGGATCGACCAGGTAAACATCCCCGAAGCCGGTTTCGATGCTGACCTGAAAGAGCAATCCACCGACACTGGCATGCCATGTACTGCCGATCCGGTACAGCCCCTTCAAGGGGCCGCCGGCCTCGGGGTTCGGCAGGGACTCGGGCCAAGGCACACGGACTTCGAGCAAAGCGTTCAGCAACTTCGCGCTTGCCTTGGGGCTGGCAATGGAGCGGCTGAAATCCAATGTGGTGTGTCCTGTCGCCGGGGGTTCACCAGGTAGCGCCGCCGGGCCATGTCGGACCACTGGAGCGCCTTCCTGATGGGGCAGGCCTGCGGGGTGGCGCCAGGACGCCAGGTGCAGGGCGCTGTCTTCCGGCGCCGGTTCTGTCAATGGCTGTCGGGTTCCGTTGGATGGCGTGGCGGCGTGCAGCAGCACCATCGCGGTATTGAGCAACAGGTCGATCAACGCCTGCTCCCGGATGGTCGGGTCATCGCTGTCGAGACCTGCCAGGTCCTGTTCCAGACTGCTGACCAACACCAGGAACCAACCCGCCAACATGGCCGGCCCTTGTACCAGCGGTAATAGCAAGGTATTGAACAGCAGCCACGCACCTTCCATCACAATGGCCCAGCGACTTTCGCTGTTGGACACCGAATCCCGATCGGCCAGGTCTACCAGCGCCTGTGCGGTGCTGTCGAACAAATGGTTGAGCAGCGTGCCGTTGACGTGTGACTGAAGCCATTCTTCAGCCCCCTCATCAACGGCCAGGGTTGCGGGTGCCGGTTTTTCATAGGGTCCGAACTCGTCCCCGATCGTGAAGTGAACGATGTGCGGCTCTTTGATTCCGCCGTGGTCATAAATGGGGCGAGCCTTGTCTGTCAGCCAGGTCAGCACGCTGTTCTGCAGGTCGCCGGGTGCGGCAATGGCATTCAGCAAGTCCTGGCGGGTCGGGTATTCGTACAGGGAGTCGGCGTACAGCGGCCGATAAAGCAGGTGCGGGCCGACGTTTGTGTCGCGGGGTTCGATAATAAAGATGTTGTTCGCTGTATCGGGTGTGGCACCAGCTTTTCTGCACAGGGCCAGTGGCCGCAGGACGATCTCCTGGCCGTCGACGGTTCTGTCCGAGGCCGTTTCACCCAGCAGGGCCTTCACATAGTGGTAGCCCTTGGCAGAAACCCGGTACTGGTTCCTGATCTTGTATTCCAGCGTCTGCATCGGCAACTGGACCTTGAGTTCGCGAGCAAACAGCGTTTCCCGTCGCCGGGCGTCGGCAGTGTCGGAAAGCAGCAGATCCTTGATTTTCTGCGGGTAGGTCGTGCCGATGTCAACGCACTGGATCAGTCCATTGCCGCCCAACACGTAATCTTCATTCAGCCAGTGCGGGAGTGTCTTGCCACTTTTGGAGGAAAGCTTCAGGGTGCCTTTGGGTTTGCCGGCGAGATTCTTCAGGGCCAGTTCCGTCAGCGACATTCGCACGTGGCCGATAATGCCTGCGCCGCCGGGGTAGCCGGCGGCCACGGAGAAGTCCAACACCACATCGTCGGGATCATAGTCACCATGATCTGTTTGCATCTGCTTGCGCAACGCATTGCGGCAAAAGCTGTGGATGTTTTCAATGCCTTCGTTGAATGAGCGCCCCTGGTTCTGCTTCAACACTTGGGCCATGTCCTGCAAATGACGATGGTAGGCAAAACGGTCGCCGGCGTCGGCTTGCTTGATCCACTCGGGCAGTTGATTGCTCACCTGCTGGAGCCGGGCAGGAGCAGCTTCGGGCACGTTGGAAAAAAGCAGCGCCGGATCCGTGAGTTTTTCCAGGCGGCGCTCAAGCGCTCTTTCGCTTTGCCCCTGAAACGTCAATGTCCCCAAGTCTTCGAGTTGCTGATTGAGGATCAGGGCAGCCTGTTGTTCGAATACATTGCCGTCGGGCTCGTTGCGCCTCCAGGTGACGCTGTCGAACTGGAACTGGCGCTGCATCCGGATGCCCCAGGCTTCGCTGAAGGCATCGATGGAGTCAAACGACTCGATAGTCCCGGCCACGCTGTACAGCAGCACCTGTTTGTCACGTACCAGCAGCAGGTCCGGTGTCAACAGGCGCAGTTCTTTCCCGACTCTGGTGAGCGTGGTTTCGATGAAATAGGCATCAGAGCCGGACGAGCGTTTGAGCCGTTCCGGCCAGGTAGCGATGAGTGACAGCATGTCCCGTTGTGTCTGGGTCAGGTCTGCGCGCGTCGCGGCAGCGGTCATCTGTCCGTTAAGGAACTCGCCGAGCCATTGCCAGCAACTGTTGCCCTGGACGTCGGCCTCGCTCCAGTAGTCGGCCAGCGCCTGCTGGAAATAAATGTAGATCGTTGATGGCAGCGCGGCGATGATTTCGGCAATGACCTGCATGTCGATGAGATAGGGCGGGGCCGGGGTCTTCAGGCGGCTGGGTATTTTTTGAGTCAGGTAGAACGGCAGTTCGCGCCGTGGGCTCAGATCCAACAGTTGCGGGTTCAGTACATGTTCAATAGCGACATTGAGCAATAGTTGGAATGTCCAGCCTCCAGATGAGTTGGGGCTGGCCAGTTTGACGGAGCGCAGGTCCAGTTCCAGGGTTGGATAGTGTTCCAGAATCTGGTCGCGCAGGGCATTGAAAACCACTGAAAACAGCGCCGGGCGATGGGCGAAACGTTTATGAATTGCCTGAGCGGCCAATTGGCTCGGAAGCGTGGATAATGCGGGGGTGTTCGGGTCGGGCATGATGAAATCCTTTTTCCTGTTTTAATCCGGTGCCTTCGTGGCTGTCGGGATAGCGGACCGGTAATGGGCCCAGCACAGGAAATCGCATTTCGTCGTCGTGAGTGCGGTATTGGGATATAGCAGATGATGTTAATTGAACGTCCGCTTTCATCAGCAGGCCCACTCCCGCATTGCGCTATCATTGCGTTTTTCCAACTCAAAGATTGACTGCCATGACTGCCGAAACTCTTCTCAACGCTCTCGAACACTGCGCCATGGTCGAAATCGATGGCTTGCACGCCTTCGAATTCGCTCTCGACGAAGACGACAATCTGCACATCGAATGCATGGACGGCCGAGCGGCCAAACATTGGGAGTTCACCCCGGCTCAGGTTGAGGCTGCGACCTTCGATCAAGGCCTGCAGAGCTGGCTGATCGTCGGCGATTCCGGCGAGCATCGTCTGGTCTGCGTGGACGCGTTCGGCGGTAGCGACGACGAAGACGAAACCAATGAAGATGCGTAACCTCTGGCCACTGTTGATGGCCGGCAGTTTCGGCGCGATGGGGGTGCAGGCCGCCCCCGCCGACCTCCATGAACTGCTGATCGGCACCTACACCCAAGGCCAGAGCCAGGGGATCTACCGACTCAAATTCGACAGCCAGAGCGGTCGTCTCGACGCGACGCCGTTGCAGGTGGTCAAGAGTGCCAACCCGTCATGGCTGACCTTGTCCAGCGATCAGCGTCGACTGTTTGTGGTCAACGAGAATGGTCCGGGGCAAGCCGACCCGGTAGGGCGCGTCAGCAGTTTCGCCGTTGAGCCGAACACCCATGCGCTGAGCCTGATCGGTCAGGTACAGAGCCTGGGCAACGAGCCGACCCATTCCAGCCTGAGCGCTGACGGCAAGTACCTGTTTGTCAGTAATTACTCGGTGGCCGAAGACCCGGGTGGCAACCTGGCGGCATTGCCGGTGAGCGCCGATGGCAAGCTGGCGCTGCCGGTGCAACTGAGCAGCCATCAGCCGAGCCGGATCAATCCCGAGCGGCAGCTGTCGGCGCACGTGCATTCGACAGTGTCCTCGCCGGACGGTCAGTACGTGTTTGCCAATGACCTGGGCGCCGATAAGATCTTTGTCTATCGCTATGACCCCAAGGCCAATCCAGAGCGACCGCTGACCGCAGCCACACCAGCTTCGGTTCAGTTGCCGCCGGGCAGCGGGCCGCGGCATTTGCTGTTCAGTGGTGACGGCAAGCACGCGTACCTGACCCTGGAAATGAGCGCCCAAATCGCGGTGTTCGATTATCAGGCCGGCAAACTGACCCAGCGGCAGATGGTCGACCTGGCAGCCGGCAAGCCCCAGGCGCAAAAAGCTGCCGCTGCGTTGCACGCCTCGGCAGATGGCAAGTTCCTCTACGTCAGCAACCGTGGCACCGCCAACGAGTTGCTGGTGTTCGCCATCAATCCGGCCAGTGGCGAGCTCAAGGAGCTTCAGCGCCGCTCGGTGGAGGGGGATCACCCGCGTGAGTTCAGCCTCGATCCGAGCGGCAAGTTCGTGCTGGTCGCCAACCAGAAGAGCAACCAGATCGTCATCATCGAGCGTGATGTGAAGACCGGTCTGCTGGGCAAAACCGTGCAAAAACTGCCGTTCGACTCACCCAGCGATATCAAGTTCTTCTTGCGTCAATAAGCTGCAGGCCCCGTGCGCCGGGGCCTGCGCGGTTCTATTAATCTGAGTGATATCCGCTACTGCTGCAAAAGATTTCAAGAGCGCCAACCCTCGGGCGTAAGTTTGCTTCACGGTCTACACCGGCAAAAGCCAACTGAATCTACGAGGGTTACCGCCATGAACTTCAATCTCTTCTCCGTGATTGCCGCATCCGCCATCTCAGCCAGCGTTGCTCTGCCAGCCAGTGCAAACACTGAGATCAGCTCGAAAAAATCCGGCACCCACAGCTACACCCAGAAATACCTGCAACAAAGCGCCAACTTCTACGCCGCGCTGGATCACAAGATCCAACACTGAGATTCAAACCCTGCTGACTTTATGCAGGAGCGAAGTCACTTGATCCGATCGGCGATCCTTTCGCTGGAAAGACCAGAGTGATGTCGCTCCTGCATAAAGTATTTGCGACTCCGCAGCCCAATCAGCACAAATACCGCGTGTAATATCACATGGCCATGTGTTTAAATTTGACGCTAATTTATTGACCCAATCTTTCCCAAGGATCGATGACATGGCGATGCGTCTGGCTGTGGTACTGCTGTTTCTCTATTCCACCCCGATTCTCTCGGCTGCCCGACCGGTCGACGGCGAGCTTGAAGCCGCGCACGAGCGTTTGATGAGCGTGTTGCAGGACTGAAAGTCGTCGGATTTTCGATCAATTAAACTGATGGCTACTATGCATAAAGGTCGCTATTCATAGCCGGTTATTTGATTGATTCTGTGGGCACTGAAACTTGCCCACGGAGAATCCCATGGCCAGCGCAATCCTTTCTTCTGCCAAACACGGCGCGTATGTAGCCATTGGTTTATACGTGGTGATGGTTCTGGTGGTCAGCCTTTCGGCTCAGTCGCAGCGCGTCATGCAAGCGCCGATTCAGGTCGCTTATCCCGCCATCCAGTTTGAACACGCGCAGCACGCCAGTGCTGAGCATTCCGACGTCGCGGGAGCCGTGGGGGTATGAAAGGGGCCATTCCGATGCTCGCGATGACGGACATTCAACATTGATATCAACTGTCATACCGCCTTCGCGAGCAGGCTCGCACACACTAGATCTTTGTCATGACTGCAGTAAAAAGTTCTGACTCCAGAACCCCCTGCAACCACGCTTGAAGATGCCGATAAGGCGTCTGCGCAAACCAGTCGCGGTCGACATGGGCGAATTGGCGTATGAACGGCGCCAGTGCGATATCCGCCAGGCTCACATGATCGGTCACCAGATAAGCCCGCTGTTGCAGCAACTCATCCAGTTCGCGCAAAAACACTTCGCCTTCTGCGCGGTAATGCTCCATCGGATGTTCCGGGTAACGCTCGGCGTATTTGTAGTGATTGAGGTGCAACTTGAACACCTGATCGTTTGCTTCGATCAGCGCCGCGCCCCGTTGCTGCGCCCCAGGATCGTCCTTGAGCCGCCAATCCTGCGGGTCGTTCTGTTCCAGCGCCCACTGCATGATCTCCAGGCTTTCCTCAATCACCCGACCTTCGAGGCTCAGCACTGGCACCGTACCCTTGCTCGACAGCGCAAGCATCTGCGGCGGCTTGGCCTTCAGGCTGACCTCGACAATCTCCAGTGGTACGGCGCTGTAACGCAGCGTCATGCGTGCGCGCATGGCGTAGGGGCAGCGACGGAAGGAGTAGAGCGTCGGCGTGCTCATTTAACCTCCAGCGTGCTCAGGCCATTGCCTTGGCGGCGAACCTGGATTTGTACCGGGATTCGCTCGTGCATCTCCTGTACGTGGGAGATCACCCCGACCTTGCGTCCTTGCGCCTGCAATCCGTCGAGGGCGTCCATCGCCAATTGCAGTGACTCGGGGTCGAGGCTGCCGAAGCCTTCATCGATGAACAGCGATTCGATTTTCAGCGTGCTCGACGCCATCGAGGCCAGGCCCAGCGCCAGTGCCAGCGACACCAGGAAGGTTTCACCGCCCGATAGTGAATGCACTGAACGCAGTTCGTCGCCCATCTCCGTGTCCATCACCAGCAAGCCGAGCATGCTGCCGCCGCGCATGAGCCGGTAGCGGCGCACGAGTTGGCGCAACTGGGCGTTGGCGTGATGCACCAGCAAATCGAGGTTGTAAGCCTGGGCGATCTTGCGGAAAGTGTCTCCGGTGGCCGAGCCGATCAGGGCATTCAGCCGGGCCCAGCGCTGCCACTCGTTGTAGGCATCGCTGATGCGTTGGGCCAGCGCCTGATTGGCATCCTGGCGGCGTTGATCTTCGGCTTGTTGCGCACGCAGTTCGGCGCAGAGCTGTTCACTGATGCCGGACAGGGTTTGCAACTCATTGAGCGCGCCGGCCAGTTGTTCGGCGTCAAGGTTGCCGTTGTGCTGCGCCTGATGGCTGTGCAAGCGCTGTTCGCGTTCATGCACTAGCACCTTGGCTTGCTCGATGGCTTTTTCGCCGAGCTGAAGTTGTTGGCGCAGTTGGCTGACGTGCTCGTCGCTGAACGCGAGCAATTGCTCCAGACCACCATCGTCCAGTTCTGGATGAAGGGCACGCCATTGGGCAATCTTGCCGCTCAGCTCATGGCTTTCCGCTTCCAGCGCGTGCTGGCGTTGTTGCTCGGCCTTGAGCTCGGCGGCCAGTTGAATCTGCTGGCTACGTGCTTCTTGCAACTGCTGATTGGCCGTTGCTTCGGCCTGCCGGGCCTGTTCTACGGCCTGATCCAGTTGCTGCTGCCACTGCTCGGCACTCGGTTGGTCGCCCAGCAGTTCGGCGAGCTTCTGTTGGGCGGCGTGTTGCTGCCCGGCGAGTGCGCTGAATTGCTGCTGCGCGGCTTCCAATTGCTGCACGCGTGTCAGCTGCCGGTCCTGTTCTTTCTCCAGGTTTTGCTGACGCTGTTGTTGTTCGCTGAGCTCTTCGCGTTGCAGCTCCAGCTGTTCCAGACGCTGGGCAACCTGCTGATCGAGTTGCATGAAGGTCGCGGCAGGCTCGTTGCGCAAACCGTCAAGGGTCGCAGCCGGGAGCAGGGCGCTGAACGCTGCCAGTTCTTCTTCAAGGCGCTGGCTATCATTGCTCAACTCGCGTTGCTGGATCGCCAGTTGCTGGGCAGCCTGTTGGCTGGCCTGGTCGGCGGCTTGCAGTTGTTGCTGAAGACGTGCGGCGTCTTGCTGCAAGGTGAGCAGGGCGCTTTGTCGTTGTTCGTCCTGGGCAATGCTCTGAGTCAACTGAGCGCTTTGCTGATTCAGCCAGGCGTCGCGTTTTCCGGCTTCCTGGGTCAGCAACTGGGCGGCCAGCGGATGCGCTTCAAGGCTCGGTGTCAGGCTCTGCTGCTGGGTGGCCAGCTGTTCCTGTTGTTGCAGCAGTTCTTTTTGCTGGGCAATCAGCCCGCCGACCTCGGTGCGCAGGTCGGCGAGTTTTTCCTTGAGCAGGTCAACGGCTTTTTGTGCATTGGCCTGTTCGCTTTCATCGTGCCGGCCGAGGCTTCGCAGCAACGCTTCGGGCTGATGATAAGGATGTTCGATGCTGCCGCAGACCGGGCACGGTTGATCGTCCTGCAACTGCCCGCGCAACTCTTCGACGCTGGCACTGCGCGCCAGGCGCTGACGCTCCAGCAGTTCCTGGGTGACTTTCAGGGTTTGCTCGGCAACAGTCAGTTCGGCCTTGGCCTGCACGCCTTCGCGGGTCAGGCGCTCGCGTTCTGTCTGCACGGTCTGCAGGCGCTGTTGCAGTTCCTGCGTGCGCGTGTCCAGTTCCTGCTGACGGGCCCACAGCCGTGCCAGCTCTTCGACAGCGCGTTGCTGTTTGCGATTATCTTGCAGCAGGCTGCCGAGGATCTGAATCTGCTCGGCAACGGCTTCGGGTTCGGCCCCGGCTTCGTTGTAGAGCAGCTCCAGACTTTGGCGTTGTGCGCTGAGCTGGTTCGCGGTGTCCGCCGCGCGTTGCTCCATCTGGAGCAGTTCGGCCTGACCCTTTTTCAGGCGATTGCCCACCAGCATCAGTTGCTGCAACCGTTCGCGGTAAGCGTTCCAGGCGTCACTGACGGGAGCCAGTTGGAGGCTCTGTTCCAGTTGCGTCGCAATCGTCGCCAGGCGTTCGGCAATCCGTTGTTGCTGTTCGAGCATTCGCGCGATGGTCTGTTGGCCTTCGTTACTGGCCTGTTCGGCGTTCTGCTTGAGTTCGGCTGAGGTATTGATGGACTGCGTCAGGCGCGCAAGGTTGCTCTGCTCTTCGAAGGCCTGACGCAGCAGCGGGGTGTTGCTGCTGTGTTGGCTTTGGGCCTGGGTCAGCGCAGTTTTTGCGGACTCCAGGCTGTGTTCGAGTTGAACCTGACGGGTTTGCAACTCGCTCTGCTGTTGACTGTGTTGCTGAATCAACGCAGCCAAAGGGTTCAGTTGCGCGCTCAGCTCGGTTTGCCGGGCAAACTGATGCCGTTGCGGTGCCAGTTGCTCCAGGCGCGCCAGGCTCAGCCGCTCGCCAGCCTGGGCGTCCCACGACTGCTGGGCTTGTTGCAGCTGTTCGGCGGCGGCCAGTTGCTGGTCCTGCAACTGGTGCAGTTCCTTGAGCCAGGTGTTCTGCAGCTCAAGCTGCTTGAGCTGTGCCTGTTGGGTCTTGAGTTGTTGCTGGGCGTCGCTGAAGCGCTGATCGAGTTCGGCGCGGGCCTCGGGTTCAAGGGGCGTTACGCCAGTGGCCTGATCTTGCAGCAACTTGTGGGCTTCGCGGGTTTCCTTGCTTTTGTCGAAAGCACGCTTGCCCAGGCGCGTGTAGAGCGCGGTGTCGGTGAGTTTTTCCAGCAGTTCGCTGCGGTCGTTGTCATCGGCCTTGAGAAACGCGCTGAACTCGCTTTGAGCAAGCATCACCGCGCGGGTGAACTGTTCGAAGTTCAGGCCCAGCACCGCTTCAAGTTGAGTCTTGTATTCGCCTTTCTGGCTGGCCAGCAGTTGATCGGTGTCGAGGTCGCGCAGGCTTTGACGGCTGGCTTGCAGTTTGCCGTTGGCTTTTTCACGGGCGCGGTTGGCTTCCCAGCGCGCCCGATAGCGACGGCCGTCGATGCCGACAAAGTCGACCTCGGCATAGCCATCACCGGTGCCACGGCGCAGCAGGGTGCGCGGGTCGCCGGTGGCGATCTCGCCGTCCGCATCCGGTACTTTGGCGTCGCGTCCGGTGTTGTTGAGGCGTGGTACTGCACCAAACAACGCCAGGCACAACGCATCGAGCAAGGTACTTTTGCCGGCCCCCGTCGGCCCGGTAATCGCAAACAGACCGGAACTGGCCAAGGGTTCGGCGGTGAAGTCGATTTCAAAGGGGCCTGCCAGCGAGGCGAGGTTCTTCAGGCGGATCGCGAGAATTTTCATGGCTGTTCGCTCTCCTGCTGAACGTCTTGCAGCAGCACCGCAAAGTCCTTGAGTGTCTGTTCGTCGACGGCGCTGCCGTAGTTATCGAGCCAGGCACGGCTGAATAATTCCTGTGGCGTGAGCTGGTCCAGTTCGACCAACTGACCGGTGTCATCAGCGCCGTCTCGACCGCCATTGCCTGCGTATTCGGCAGCGATCCGCACCAGCCGCACGGCTTTGCCTTGCAGGGCGGTTTCGATCTGTTGGCGCAAGTCCGGCTGCGGTTCGTCGAGGCGCACGCGGACTTCAAGCCACGGTTGGCGCTGGAGATCGGCTAGCAGGTCTATGTTCGGTAAATCTGCGAGTTGCGTCAGGATTTCACTGAGCGGAGCAGGGCCCAGGCGTTGCAGGTTGACCGCGCGGGGGATCAACCGGGGTTCGACGCTGAGCAGCGTCTCGCCGTCGAGCGTGATGTCGAGAATCTGATGCTGATAGCCGATTTCGGAAAACGACAACGGGATCGGTGAGCCGCTGTAGCGAATGCGCGCCTCGCCGTTGACCTTCTGCGGCTTGTGCAAATGGCCGAGGGCAACGTAGCTGATGCTCGGGCCGAACAGGCTGGCGGGCAGGGCTTCGGCGTTGCCGATGATCAGGCTGCGCTCGGAGTCCTCGGACACCGATCCACCGGCCATGTGCGCATGGCTGATGGCGATCAATGCCTGACCGGGTTGGCGCTTGGCATTGGCGGCTTCGATCAGCCATTCATGCACCTGGCCAATGCCGCGCAGGTAGTTGTCGCCCAAATGGGCGCCGGTAACTTCGGCGGGGCGCAGAAACGGTAGCGCCAGGCACCAGCCAGCGATTTCACCCGAGGCATCGGGCAGCGGAATCAGCAAACGCTCGGCGTCCAGCTGCCCGTCATCGAGCCACAACACCCGGCCCAGTGCATGGGTGCGCAACCGGCGCATCAGCGGCGCAGGCAATTCGATCCGCGAGCCGGAGTCATGGTTGCCGGCGATCATCACGATGGTCAGCGATGGCTGCTGTTCGTGCGCGCTGACGATGAAGTCGTAGAGACGTTCCTGCGCTTTGACCGGTGGATTGACCGTGTCGAAGATATCGCCGGCGATCAGCAGCACATCGGGCTTTTCCACCCCCAGCTGACGCAGCAGCCAGTCGAGGAAACAGCCGTGTTCAAAGTCGCGCTCCTGGCCATGCAGGTTCTGCCCAAGGTGCCAGTCGGAGGTGTGGAACAGACGCAAGGCAAACTCCGTAGGAAATAAGGTGATGGCCGCAGGGAAATGGAGGCGGCGAAAGGGGAGAGAGTTTACTGGCAAATGCTTTGGGT
The DNA here is from genome assembly GCF_007713465.1 of Pseudomonas sp. H3(2019). GTDB lineage: Bacteria > Pseudomonadota > Gammaproteobacteria > Pseudomonadales > Pseudomonadaceae > Aquipseudomonas. Next base: position 142,400 of record NZ_VMSG01000010.1, read on the forward strand.
TGCTGAGGGGCTTCTTGCAGATCGCGGAGGTTAATAACCGACCAATGGCGCGCCGGCCTGTTACTTCTGACAGTATTCGTGGCGCAGGGCAGGGCGTTTAATGGTGGCGGAGGGTATGAATACCTTGCAGCGATTAAACAAGCGTGGAGAAACACTATGTCACAGCGTAGCTCGAACACGATCAGTCGAAGCAACACACCGCGTCACGGTCATGTCTTTTCCCCCGCTTCACGGGCCTATTTTGCCTGGCAGGAAGGGAAACTGGATGAAGGCGCGCTGAACCAGCGGGAGTCTGGAAAGCATTTCCCGCAGACCGTTGGCGGTTTGAAGGATCCTTTGGCTCCGGACGATGTGCTCAGCGCCACGCCACCTCTGGATGGAAAGATTGCCAGCGCGGGCCAACTGACCGGTGCGTTTCTGGATCAGCCCGGTGACCACTGGCAAAAGCACGAAGTGCGTAGTGGCGAATCATTGCCTGTCTCATGGAACTTTACTGCAAACCACCCCGCAAGGCGCTGGGACTATTTCATAACCGAAGACGATTGGGACTCCAGCAAGCCCCTGGCGCGCAATCAGTTCGGCGCAAAGCCGTTTTATACGGTGCAAAACAATTGGCAACCATTCTGGAAATATCCAGATGAATTGATGCCTCCTTCCCCCACCGAACATGAAGTCCAGTTGCCCAAACGTGAGGGCTACCACGTGTTACTGGCTATTTATGTCGTTGCCGATACGGGGATGGCTTTCTATCAGATAATTGATCTGCTCTTTGGGGCGTCCGACGGAGGTGAACGTCCCGACACACCGACCGGGCTGACGGCCAGCGACGTTACTGACAAGCAAGTGGTGCTGACGTGGGATCAGGCAGTCGCCCCCATTGCCAAGTACCGTATTACACGAAGCGGGATCAGCACTGTCGATATTGACGCAACGCAACAGACCTGGACCGATAACAGCGTGGCGGCTGGAACCCGATACAGCTATTTTATTTCCGCAATCAATAACGAGGGCAAGGTTTCTGCACCGAGTCGGGCCATTGAAGTGCATACGTTGACAGAAGATGGAGCACCCACTGCCCCAGTGAATCTGCACAGCATGGGCCAGACTGCGCAAAGTCTCAGACTGATGTGGGGTGCCTCTATCGGCACAACTCCGATTACCCAATACGTCATTTTCCGTAACGACCATGAAGTCGACCGCGCAGACGGCGATAAGACCACGTTTGAAGATCCAGGCCTGACGCCAGATACCACCTACGAATATTTTGTGAAAGCGCTCGACCAGAACGGCAAACTGTCGTCATCCAGTAACGTTCTGGACGTCAGAACCGAAGGGGGAGGAGGGGGTTATCCGGCTTGGGAACTGAATGCGAGGTATGAAAAAGACGCACGGGTCAGCCATTCGAGGAGCACGTGGAGATGCATTCAGGCACATGTTTCGTACGTGCCGGATTGGGCGCCTGGTGTCGGCGATAATGTGCTTTGGGTCAAACAATCCTGACCTGAGCACTGGAACAATCATCCTGAAGGTGATTGTTCCAGGTTGGCATTTGTAGCAGCTGGCATTCGGTGTTTATTTCGGATAAAGCGGCGGCAAGCCACTGTCGCCGACCGGGTCGTGGACCCGTTCGGCGATCGGGATGGCGCGGATGGCGCGCCAGAGTTCTTCGCCTTGCCAGTAATGCCCGGTTTCGCTGTAGAGCGCGCCATTCAAGCCGTCCAGTGCGTCGGACAGCGGTACGAAGCGTGCGGCCATGTCGGCCAGGGTTTCCGGCTGTTGACGGGCCCAGGCGTCGAGCGCCTGACGGGTGGCTTGAGGGTCGTTGGCCTGGCAGGCACGCTTGAGGTCGTCGAGTAGCGTGCGCGGGCTCGGGCCGGTTTGTGCGGCGCGCAGAATGGCCGGTTGCCAACGCGCACGCCACCAGAGGCCGAAGCCAAGCAGGGTTGTGCAGGCGAGGATAAAGGTGCTGAGCTTCCAGTACCAGAGTGCTTCACTGCCGGGCGCTATGGTAGCCGGCACGTTACCCGCCGGAGCGTCGACCATCAGGCTTGGGTTGTTCACGGCGTTCAGGGTGCGAGCGGGCAGGCTGCTGCGCTCCAGATGATCTTGAAGGGTGTTCCACCAGACCACGTCCACGGGGGGCAATTCGATTTGCCCGATACGAATGGGCACCAGTGCTTCGCGGTCTTCGCGGATGCCGATCAGCCCCCGGTCACCGGGCTGATTGCTCAGTTGTGGTTGATCGGGATATCGCCGTAACCCGCTGGTTTCGGTGGCGGGCAGGGGCGGCAGTTGCGAGCTGGCCAGGCCTTCGGCTTTCAGGGTCAGGCTGCGGGTCATGGAGTCGCCCACTTGAACGTGATCAGGCGTAGGGTTCCAGCTTTCACTGAGACTCAGGCTGCGCGCCGGCAGCCAAGGGGCGTCGGCGGGATAGTCGGCCGGTTTGGGCTTGACGGTCAGGTTGAGCCCGGTAGAACTCACGCGAATCAGTTTGCCCGCTTTTGGCCCTTGCGGGGCCGGCTCCTGAGAAGGTTGCGTCTCCACCAGGGTGGCGCTGAACATCTGCGCGGGAATCGTCAGCAGGCCGCTGTGTTGTGGGTAAATTGCGTAGCGCCGTTCGATCACGCCGTGGCGCAGGTCATTGATGACTTTTTCGTAAGTGCGCGACTCGCCGAGTTGTTCGACGCGCGCATCGGGGATTTGCAGCGGGGTAAGGCTGCTGTCGTCATACAGTGACACCGAGTGATAGATGCGCAAGGTCAGAATCGCCTGGGCCTGCACGTACACCGTGTCCTGATCGAGGCTGGTTTCGATGAACACGGGTGCCAGTTTGTCGGCGCTGTCCTGCTTCTCGCTTTCGACCACCTGCAAGTTGATCGGCTGGCTTTTGTACTCACCAAGCGCCAGGGACGGGATGACCAGTGTGCCGTTGTGCCGGGGCAGGAGGGTGATGATCCAGCGGGTGGTGGCGTGGCTGTCGTCACCCAGGGTTGTGAGCTGATTGACCTGGCGGGTGCCGCGAACCTCGAACAGTGGGTCAAGTGCGCTCAGGTCAGGTTTGCCGAACTGCGTGACATCACTGGATTCGAGGGTCAGTTCGACCGTCTCGCCGGAATTCACGCGGCTGCGATCGATGCTGGCAACCAGACCCGCAGCTTGGGCACCCACGGTCCAGAGCGAAAGGCTGAGTAATAGAGCGGTGAAGCGGGTCATCGAGTTTTTCCCTGATCCTGATGTTGTTGCTGTTCGTACCAGAATTTACGTTTAAGCAGTTCTCCCGGCTCATCCGGGATTTTACGCAGCCATTGCTCCAGGGCCTGGCGGTGCTCGCCGTCGAAGTTGGCGTCGGCAGTGCGGATCGGCGGTGTGCTGCGTTGTTCGTCACCCGACTCACTGCCCGGCACTTCATTATTGCCCGGTTGTGGCGGGGTGTCCGTCTGGTTTTCGCTGTTGGCGTCGTTGCGCGATTGCGCGGTTTGCGTGTCGGTCTTTTGCTCGTCACTGGTCGAGGTTTGCGTCGACGCACCCGGTGGCGGGGGTTGCTGAGTTTGCGGGTGCTCTTCGCCGTCGGTTTTATCCGGCTCATTGGATGAAGTGGAGGCTTTCTGTTTGATCAACGCTTCTACCAGCGCTTTGTTGGTCTGCGCCGGGCGTAAATCAGGTTGCAGCTCAAGGGCTTGTTCATAGGCATCGACGGCAGCTTCCAGTTCACCACTTTTAGCCAGGGCGTTGCCGCGATTGTAGTTTGCACGGGCGTCGTTGCCTTCGGCGAAACGCTCGGCAGCAGCGGCATACTCACCGGCCTCATACAGCGCGACGCCTTGCCATTGCCGATCCTGAAAACGCTGCGCGGCCTCCGCGGGCTGGTGTTGCTTGAGCAAGTGCAGGCCCTGTTGGTCGGGGCGCAGCCAAAGATCGTTGAACTCGAAGGCGTAACTCGGTTGCGGCAGCATGAACAGCAATGGCAGGCAGAACAGCCAGCCTCGGCGTCCCGCGCAGGCCGTCAGCAGCAACAGCGGCAGTAACAGCCAATAGCCCTGATCGGCCCAGGTATCCAGGCGCAGAGTCTGGCCATCGTTACGCACGCTATGCGGGCTATCGAGCAGCCCGAGACCGCGCAGGTCGCTGTCGTCCAGCTGCGCTTGCCGGTAACGCCCCTGCATTTCGCTGGCAAAGGCTTTAAGGCTTGGCCCGTCGAGACGCGGCACGAGGATCGCGCCTTGCGCATCCTTGAGGAAACTGCCGTGTTCGTCAGCGATCGGTGCGCCTTGCGGGGTGCCGATGCCAAGCATCAACCATTGCGGTGCCTGGCCGCGCAGAGCCTGACGAATTCCCTGGCGCTCCTGGTCGCTGAGGGATGAGCCAATCAGTAGAATCCGGCCTTGGCCGAGGGCGCCGCGGTTGAGTAATGTCAGTGCCTTGGTCACAGCCAGATCGGCGCGATGACCGGCTTCGGGCATGATCGAAGGTTTCAGCGCTTCCAGCAGGTTGCTGCTGGTGGCCAGGTCGTCCGAGAGCGGCACCAGCGTGTGCGCGCTGCCGGCATAGACGACGATGGCGGTCTGAGCGTCGCTGCGCGCTTGCAACAGATCGAGCAGCTTGCGCCGGGCCTGTTCAAGGCGCGTGGACGGCACGTCGGTGGCGAGCATTTCCGGGGTCAATTCAAACAGAACCACCAAGGGGTCGGCAGGTTTCTGCGCGGATTGTTCGACCCGTTCCCAACTGGGCCCCAATAGCGCCAATACCGCCAGAACCCAGGCCAGGCCCAGGGCGACCCACGGCAACTTGCTTTCACGCCCGTTGCCACCGCTGAGCAGGGTGGCGTGGAAGGCCGGCGGCAGGATCATCTGCCAGCGACCCGCGCGTTTTTGCCGGTGCCAGAGTTGCCACAGCAACCAGCCCAATAGCGGCAACAACAGCAGCCACCAGGGACGGAACCAATACGGCCAGAGCGCGATCATCGGCGCCTCCGCAGACGCAGGCGTTTAAGCCGCTGGCGCCAGTCTGGGTGCTGTTGCAGAAAATTCGACCGGGTGAAAAAACGTTGCATCGGGTTGTCTGGCCAGCGCTCGCGGATCACCAGCAACAGGCTCATCAGCAACGCGGCGGCCAGCGGCCAGCTGTACAACGCTTGCGCCGGGCGAGCCTGGGTCGGTTGTTGAGTCACAGGTTCGAGTTGATCGAGGGTTTTCTTGATCTCCAGCAATTCCTTGCCGTCACGTGCACGGAAGTAGCGCCCGCCGGTAGCCTCGGCGATGGCTTTCAAGGCGGGTTCATCGAGGTCCATGGTCGGGTTTCCCGCCAGAAAAGCCAGAGGGCCGGCTTGCTCCGGATCGGCACCAATGCCGATCGGGTAGATTTTCACGCCTTCTTCGGCAGCCAGTCGCGCAGCGGTCAGCGGATCGATTTCGCCGCCATTGTTGGCGCCGTCGGTGACCAGAATCAGCACGCGGCTTTGCGCCGGGCGTTGGCGCAAGCGCTTCAAGGCCAGGCCGATGGCATCGCCAATGGCGGTGTTCTTGCCGGCGATGCCGATCCGCGCTTCGTCAAGCCAGATGCGCACGGTGCGCCGGTCGAACGTCAGCGGTGCTTGCAGATACGCCTGGCTGCCGAACAGGATCAGGCCGACGCGATCGCCATCGCGCCCTTCAAGGAAGTCACCGAGCAAGTGTTTGACCAGTGTCAGGCGGCTGACGTCTTCGTCTTGCCACTCCATGTCGGGGAAATCCATGGAGCCGGAAACATCGACGGCCACCAGCAAGTCGCGCCCACTGGCGGCAATCGGCAGCGGTTCGCCGAGCCATTGCGGGCGTGCGGCGGCGATCAACAGCAGCAACCAGAGCAGGATGAACGGTGCTTGCTGGCGCCAGGTCGGCAGGTTGGCACGAGCGCGACGCCGGGCGAGGCCTTCAAGGTCGGACAGAAAGCTGACCTTGAGTGCCGGTTCGCCGCTGTCGGCGACCGGCAGCGCAACCCGCATCAACCACGGCAGTGGCAGCAGGGCGAAGATCCATGGCCAGGCGAACTCAAACATGCTTGCGAATCCAGGTGTCGACGGCTTGTGTCAGGCCGGCAATGGCCTTGTCGTCGAGTTTGCATTCCGGTTTGTAAGCGCCTTCAACCAGGATCATCCAACGGGTCAGACCGGCAGCCGGGCAACGGTTGTCGAGAAACGCCAGCCATTTACGGCCGTTCAGGGTGTGGCTCTGGCTGTAGGGGTAATGGTTGCGGCACAGACGCTTGAGCAGCCCATTAAGTTGCTGCAACCAGGCACCGGCCGGCGCGCCGTCATAGGGTTTGGGCATTTGCGCCAGTTCCGCCAGCGCCGCCAGTCGCACCGGGTCCAGCGGCTGTTCGGCGCGCACGGTAGAACGCTTGACGGGAATAAAGCGGCGTAGCTGCCACAGGCCAAAGCCGATCAGTGGCAGCAGCACCAATAGCAGCCACCAGCCCGGCGCCGGCGGCCAGAACTCGATGGGCGGTGGAGTCATCAGCGGTTGCAGTTGATCGAGGCTGTTCATTGGCTTTTACCCGGACGCTGCGGGTTCAGGTATTCACGCAATTGTTCGACCATTTCGCTTTGAGTGCTCAGCGGCATTAACAGCACGCGCAGTTTCTGCGCCAGCAATTCCCAGCGGGCGATGCGGGCTTCGGCCTGGGCGCGATAACTTTGGCGCAGGTCGAAGTTCAGGGTATCGAGTTCAAGTTGAGCCCCGCGCTCGGCGAAGCGCAGCAAACCGGCAGCGGGCAGGGCGTGGTCCAGAGGGTCGGAGACTGGCAACAACAGCAAATCACAGTGCCGCGACAGCAGGCTCAGTTGCTGCTCGGCGCCCTCGGACAAGGCGCGCTCGTCGCAGATCACGATCACCAGACTCCCGGGGCGCAGCACTTCGCGCGCGCGACGCAGGGCCATGCCCAGGCTGTCGCGATCCGGTTCGCTTTCGGTCGTGAGGGACTGGTTGACGCGCACCATGCGGTTGAGCAGTTGCAGCAGGCTTTGTTTGCTGCGCCGGGGTTTGATTTCGTAGTGCTCGTTGTCGCCGTACACCAGCCCGCCAACACGGTCGTTGTGTCCCAGTGCCGCCCAACCGATCAGGCTCGCGGCTTGCGCGGCCAACACCGATTTGAACATCAGCCCCGAGCCGAAAAACAAGCGGCGACTTTGCTCGACCATGATGAAAATCGGCCGCTCGCGCTCTTCGTGAAACAGCTTGGTGTGCGGTTCCTGGGTGCGTGCGGTGACGCGCCAGTCGATGGTTCGCACATCGTCGCCAGCCTGATAGACCCGCACCTGGTCGAAGTCCACGCCACGCCCGCGCAGCTTGGAGTGGTGCAGGCCAATCAGCGGGCTGCGCTGGCTCGGTGTGGAAAACAACTGCACTTCGCGCACGCGATGGCGCATCTCGATCAGCTCGGAGAGGCTGACGCGGATACCCGGTTCGGGCGCAAGCGGCTTGGTCATCGGGGTCAAGCGACGGCAACGACGTCGAGAATCCGCTGGACCACACGGTCCTGGTCAATGCCAGCGGCTTCGGCTTCGAAGGAAAGAATGATGCGATGGCGCAACACGTCGAACAACACCGCTTGAATGTCTTCGGGGCTGACGAAGTCGCGACCGGCCAGCCAGGCGTGAGCGCGGGCGCAGCGGTCGAGGGCGATAGAGCCGCGCGGGCTGGCGCCATAGGCGATCCACTCGGCCATTTCCGGGTCGAACTTGCCCGGCGTGCGGGTCGCCATGACCAACTGCACCAGGTATTCCTCCACGGCGTCGGCCATGTACAAACCGAGAATTTCCTTGCGTGCGGCAAATATCGCTTGCTGGCTGATCCGGCGCTCGGGCTTGGTTTCACCGTGCAGCGCTTCACCGCGGGCCTGTTGCAGGATGCGCCGCTCGACGGCCGCGTCCGGGAAACCGATTTTGACGTGCATCAGGAAACGGTCGAGCTGGGCTTCAGGCAGCGGGTAGGTGCCTTCCTGTTCGATCGGGTTCTGGGTCGCCATGACCAGAAACAGCGGCGACAGCTCATACGTACTGCGCCCGACGCTGACCTGCCGCTCGCCCATGGCTTCGAGCAAGGCCGACTGGACCTTGGCCGGTGCCCGGTTGATTTCGTCGGCCAGCACCAGGTTATGGAAGATCGGTCCCTGCTGGAACACGAAACTGCCGGTTTCCGGGCGGTAGATCTCGGTACCGGTGATGTCGGCAGGCAACAGGTCGGGCGTGAACTGGATGCGATGGAATTGCGCTTCGATACCTTCGGCTAGCTCTTTGATGGCCTTGGTCTTGGCCAGGCCAGGGGCGCCTTCGACCAGCATGTGACCGTCAGCGAGCAGAGCGATGAGCAACCGCTCGATAAGTTTTTCCTGACCGAGAATCTGCGTTGAAAGAAAGGTTCGCAGCGCAAGCAGCGCTTCACGATGTTCCATCGATGACTGTTCCTGGAGAGGGTGAGCAAAGGCGTTCGAATAACGCCAGGGCTGGGGGCGTTACTTTAATCCATCGCAGGGGGTGGAGACTAACGGCGATCAGGGATTTTTTGGGTTTTGTGGGCTGGCTTGGGGGATATTCAGGTTTTTTTGCTGTGCAGAGCCTGCATCAGCGCTGTTTTGCGCACGGCCTGTGGGCGCATGGCTTGCCGGCGATGGCGATCTTACGGCTGCCATCGCTGGCAAACCGTGCGCCTACGGTTCGTAAATCTTCCTGACAGTCACCAACGCATCCGTACCCCGAGGCTGCCGATCAATCCATTCAAGTCGTTGTTGATGGTCGCACTGTTGTAATCGCCGCTGACATACAGGCTAACAGAAGGTGTGACTCTGGCCACCAGGCCCAGTCCCAGTCCAATCGAGGACGAATTTCGACTGCTGCTGAGCTTGTCGACCTGACCGAGGGTCACAGTGTCGGTGGTATTGACCGTATGCCAGAAGTTGGTACGAACATAGGGTTCGATCGGCAGGCCTTTGATGTCATAACTGCCTTTCAAGCTTGCACCGACCCTGCCGCTCCAGGACGTCAGGTCGCTGGATGAGGCATTGCCGCTACCGGCATACGGGGTGCCCAGGCTAATACGCTGGTTGATCAATTCCGCCTGGGGTTCGATTACCCAGTTTTCGCTGATGCCGATGGGGAACCCGCCTTGCACCGAGAGGGTCATTGCGCTGCCTTCGGCGGCTTGGCGCTGGCCCTGATCATTGAGGCTGTAGCCGCTGACCCGACCACCGCTGGCGGTCAAATCCACATGCCAGCCGCTTGCGCCGGTCAGGCTCCAATAAGCGCCAAGATTGGGGCCTTGCACGTTGAGGGTGTTGTTCGGGTCGACGATGGCGGAGCTGATCAACAGGCCATTGCCATTGCCCTGAAACTGGTTTGTACCGCCCACCAGGCCAACACGCTGAGTGCTGCCGGCGCTGCTTTGCAGGGTAAGCACTGCCGGGCCTTTGACTTCGGTGCCGGCCATGCCGGAAAACGGTGAGTTGAGGACATCGAGTTCTGCTTGCCTGGCTGGCTGGCCGTAAACCCGATCCCAGGCAGAAGGAGCGGCTCGCTCGACTGTCAGCAACTGGTTATCAAGACCGGGATTGCGGATGAAGCGGATACTGTTACTCGTATCAGGCGTCGGGAGGCTGAGCGCCGGGACATCTTGCTGATACCAGGGTATCGCCGCGTCCTCGACAGAGGACGCCTGAATCTCCATGGAGGTGCACAGCAACAACGAAGTGGAAACGGTGTACAGAGTGATTTTGATCTCGTGTTGAATGAGGGAGGTGCTCATGGAGGTCTACCTTGCACGCATGCCATATTTCCAATTGGCGTCTCTCCTACCCCGAATGAGGGGCGACCGATTTCATTGAGGCAAGACCCGGCAGCCCGCTTCAGCGGGTTTTCGAGGCGTGCCCCAGGAGGTAATTCCGGGGGTAGTAACGTTTAGCTAAGAAGACTGCTGGCGTTGCGTCAAGAAATTGAACGATGAGTGGTACGGATAATTTAGGCGCTGCAACTGACTGATTTTTAGTAATTATCTAAGTTGTTGTTTATCTGGATAATCATATTTTGACGTCAAATTTGAGGTTTCTTTCACGTCCCAAAGGCTTTGGTCCAAGGCGTGAGTGGTGCCGTGAAAAATTTTTCTTGGAGGTGTCATCCTCCGAACGGCTTACGGTCCGCCTTACGTTCCATAACAAGAAAAAATCTTACCGCTCGCTTTGTTTCGGTGAATATAGAGTCTTGCAAGCAACTAATAAATTGATGTTCATGTGTTGATATGGTTGTAGGAAGAAAGTTACGCAATTTCGAGAAATTTCTGGAGTTGAATTAGGATTAGTAGTTCGCTGATTGTACGTAAGTTCCGAAATTTTGGGGTTTTCTTTGCGATAATTTTTTATCTGTACTAGTTTTGGTTTGTCGGCGATCTGGCGTCGATTTGTCTACCGGTCTACTTTGCGGTGTTCTTCGATTAATTGATCTGCTGTTTGTTGGGTTTGGTATGGCTGGTAGAAAGGATTTCTAATCAAATAATAAAAATTCCCAAGGATGATCAGAATATGAATAGGGTGGTTATGATCCTTGATCCTACAGATCTCAATGTTCCTGAGATGATGCTGGCTCAAACTATTAGACCTGAAAGGTATGGCGAACCTTTAAGCGCTTTTGCTCTTGAGTCTGTACCTGTGCCTTATTTCCAATCTGATGAGTGCTTAATCAGGGTCATGGCTGCAGGTGTCAATCACAATGGAGTTTGGGCTGCACGAGGATATCCAGTCGACGTCATTGATCTTCAAAGATCCCGTGGTGAGAAACATGATTTTCATATCGCCGGGTCTGATGCCTCAGGCATCGTGGTGGCTGTTGGCGCTGATGTCGACGATATAAGTATTGGGGATGAAGTTGTTTTGCACTGTGGTTGGTGGGACTCAGATTCCGTTGCCGATGAGATCATGGACAAATCGGCAAAAATCTGGGGGTACGAAATCAACTTTGGCGCGTTTGCCGAATTCACCCGGGTCAAGCGGCAGGCGATCCTACCCAAACCCGCTCACTTGAGTTGGGAGCAGGCGGCCTCCTATATGCTCTGCGGCGCGACGGCCTATCGCATGCTCCACGGCTTTGCCCCCCATACGGTCAAACCAGGTGAGGTGGTCCTTATCTGGGGGGGTAGCGGCGCACAGATGCTGGACAGGGCCAAGCGGCACGAGGGGCAACAGAGTGCGATCTATCATCAGGGCTCGGCAGAACACTTGAACGTCCGGGACCGTAGTGTGGCTGCGTTGATATGCGGGCAATCCTTTCATTGGTTCGAGCCGAACAATACCAGGCTCGAATTCAAGCGGGTGCTGGCTACCGATAATCCAGTGTTTCTCGTCTGGAATATTCGAAGCCCGGATTGCGATGGGTTTCATATCGCCTACGAGCGTCTGTTGAGCGGTGCCTTCGACCGATACTTGGAGACATTGCAAATCGACGATGCGTTGGAAGACAAGATTCGGCAGTTTTTCAGCGGGCCCTTTCAGGAGCGGACTTTCCACAACTGTCAGCGGTTGAGCGCATCGGGACTGCTGGAAAGAACCATGTCCTGTTCGTATGCGTCACAGCCTGGGACACCCGAGTATGTGGCGGCCAGTAACGCTTTAAACACCTTACATCAGGAACACCAACAAAACGGCGAAGTCACGCTCAATTACAGAACGCGTGTTGTCTATGGCCGTGTTTAAGCCCATCCGAAAAGGTTCGCTGTTCAGTGGTTCGGCAATCGTTGTACCACTGTCTTTCTTTCCGACGCTGGCAAGGGCCGTCTTCCTATCTTATTTTTTGATTTTTCTAAAGGAAAGGTTTTCACTTTCAGTCGATGAGATCGGGCTTTTTGTCGGCGGCTTTATTCTCTTGAGTTCCTTAGCCAGCCTGTTGTTCGGTGCGGTGCTCGACAAACTGAGCATCAAGGCACTGATGCTCACGTCATCGATCATTCAGTCGGCGGTGTACATGAGTCTGTTTGTGTTCAACTCGCTGACCCTGGTTTTTGTACTTTGTCTGTTACTCAACTTTGCATATCTAACGCTGGAAACTGCGGTACGCATGTGCATTGCTCGGTTGTTTCCCCCACAGGAAACCTCGTCGGTGCTATCGCTCAAGTACACTTTCACTAACACAGCCTATGCATTAGGGCCCTTGGTCGGGCTTTGGCTTAATCGGCAAGGCGTTTCGCCGTTATTGTTTTGCAGCGCATCGGCGTTGTTTTTTGTCCTAGTGGCTGCCAGTCCCTTCGCACTGCCACGTGTGGTCGAACAGGAAAGCGTCGAAGGCGAAGGCGTGTTCGGTTCTCTGGCAATCATGGCCAAGGATCGCAACCTGTTGAAATTCACCATTGCCAGTGTTCTGTTGGCAGGTGTGTTCGGGCAGTTTCATATTTATGTGGGCCAGTATCTGATCACGACCCACTCCACGGCCCAGATGTACGAGATTATCAACGTTGTATTTGTCACGAATGCCCTGACTTCGATACTGCTGCAGTATCTGATCGGTCGGCGGGTTGCCGCTGAACGATTCAGAATCTGGATCGCCGGGTGCATTCTGGCATTCGTAGTCGGGCTGATCGGCTTCGCTTTTTCCCAGACCCTCTACGCCTGGATCTTCTTCACTGCTATTTTTACTGTGGGGGAAATTATCATTCAACCCCTGGAATTTTTTTACATCACCCATATTGCGCCGGCCCGGATGAAAGGGGCGTATTACAGTTCGCAAAACCTGACGTACCTGGGCGCGGCCTCGACACCGGTGGTATGCGGTTTTATCCTCTCCGGCTTGAATCCGCTCTATTTTCTCTTGTATTTGATGGTTTTGCTTCTGGTGGGAGGGCTGATCTTTTATGTTGAAGGCGGCAAGCTGGCTCAATAATAGTTATTTAAAAAAACAGCCCCTTTCCGGAGGGGCTGATCCTGATTAAGGATTAATATGACTTCGCATAAAGAGCCCACGTATTGGTTGGCTTTCCAGTGAATAAACAGGTTGCTGTAGCCTTGGGTTGAGCCAAAGGAATGCAGCGGACTGTTATGCCGAACTCTCCAATGGCCTTTTCAACTTCTTCGTCTTCAATGAAAGGCGCTAGAACGAAAACATTCAAATTGTCTTTTTGTTTGAAGGCTTTCTTGAAGTCTTCGAGGCTGGTCACTGTTTTGGTGTGTTCGGAAAGTTTTGATTTTGCACGGTCCAGTATGGATTTCTGAATGGCAAGTAGTGTGCTAGGAATTTCTTTTAAAAAGGTATCGTAGTTAATTTTCATAATGCTCTTGGCGTTGTCTCTGCAAGAATAAGAGACCATGTTTTGTTCGAGTTCCTTTGTCCCGATTTCCACACGAACAGGCACGCCGCGCTTTATGTGATACCACTTTTTCTCGCTACCATTCATCTCGCGTTTATCGACACTGACTCTGAGGTTCTGTCCCTTGATTTTCTTGCGTGAGATCTTCTTTTTCAAATCATCGCAGTAAGCATGGATAGCTTCGGCATCCTGCTCATTGCCAACTATCGGAACGATGATGATCTGCGTTGGTGCTACCAACGGCGGTATCACCAGTCCATCGTCGTCTCCGTGGGCCATGATCATGGCACCAATCAATCGCGTGGAAACGCCCCATGAGGTTGTCCAGGCAAGTTCCTTGATCCCTTCCTTGTTGACGAAACGAATGTCCGAGGCCTCGGCGAAATTTTGACCTAAAAAATGCGAGGTCCCGGCCTGCAAAGCCTTGCCGTCCTGCATCATCGCTTCAATGGTGTAGGTACTGACGGCACCCGGAAATCTTTCCCATGAACACTTTTCACCCTTGATAACTGGTATGGCCAGATGGTCGACGGTGAAACGCTCATAGATATCGAGCATCTTCAATGTCTCGTCCAGAGCCTCTGCTTTGGACGCATGAACGGTATGACCTTCCTGCCACAGGAATTCCGACGTTCTGAGGAAGATCCTTGGGCGCATTTCCCAGCGGAGCACATTGGCCCACTGATTGATAAGCAAGGGTAAGTCTCGGTAGCTTTGCACCCACCTTGAAAACGAGGCGCCGATAACTGTTTCGCTGGTGGGTCTGATGATGAGTGGTTCTTCCAGTTCACCGGCAGGGATTAATTTTCCATTGGCTGATTGTTCGAGTCGATGGTGGGTTACAACTGCGCACTCTTTGGCAAAACCATCTACATGCTCTGCTTCTTTCTGAAGGAAGGATAACGGGATCAAAAGTGGAAAATATGCGTTCGCATGTCCTGATTCTTTGAATTTCTGATCAAGTTCTCGCTGAATCTGTTCCCAGATTCCATAGCCCCAAGGGCGAATGACCATACAGCCTCTGACGGGAGAATTTTCAGCAAGTTCAGCTTGGCTGACGACTTGTTGATACCACTCGGAAAAGTTCTCATTTCTTGTAGGCGATATCGCGTTTTTCATAATGCCTCGGGCCTAGAAAAGGTTGCGTGTGATTTTGGATCTGGTGTTGTGTAGGCGTATGTATATTTTTTGGAGGTTGGAATTTCAAGTGTTCATGTTTTTGTTTGGTGATTTCGGAAATTTCTTTCAGACAAATCTGCTTTTTGACGGGAGGGGCGTGCTTAAAGATGTGGTTCATTTGGCAATCAGGATCGTTTGCAGTAACAAGAAGAAACCGAAGGATTCACCTGCAAGCCCAAGGAGAAACATTAAACATTAACTTCAACCGCCAGCGATGATCCCGGGGGCGTCATCCGGCAGCGACTCGATCAATTGCCAGAGCAGGGCCAACTGCAATTGGCGATGGCTTTCCAACAGGCTCAGGTGGACACAGATCGCGTGTACTTCGGTGTGCCCCGGCACATCGAGCACGCAATGCAGCTCGCATTCACACAAAAATGATTTCATAGGGCTGACGCATCCGCGCCAGGATAGCCCTGGGCAGTTTCGGCGCGATGCCGATTTCCGGTTCACCGTTCAACTGGCTGGCATACGCATGGGTGGCGTGGCATTTGCGTGCGACGGTCCAGGTGTCGAGGCGAACCTTGCGGGCGCGGTGCCAGGGAATCAGCCCATGATCGCGTGCGGGCCAGTGCCAGGCCCAGACCGGCACCTCATTGAAACTTGCTCCCACCGTAAGGGCGGCTTTTGCGGTGGCCCGACCTACCGTGTCATGGTCGATGATGCCGTCCTCGCTCCAGGTGCTGAACACCACATCACCTGGCCGCAGGTAGCGTGCGATGAATTGCGTCAATTGGAGTTCACGCTCGGCCAGCCCGTTGTCGGTGAAACCGCCGCGAATCCATTTCAGGCTATGCATGGGCAAACCGAGGCGACGCAGGGCTTCGACGCTTTCCTGTGGGCGGAACACACTCAGGCGCTTCTCCGACCACAGGTTCGAGCCTGGATGACCGGCGCTGCCGTCGGTGATCGAGATCAATTGCAGAGGGTGGCCGAGGGTTGCCAACAACTGCAGCAGGCCACCGCAGGTCACTACTTCATCACCCGGATGCGGTGCGATCACCACCGCGCGAGCACCTGCGGGAATAAGGGTAGATGTGCTGATGACTGGAATATTGTCCAGTTGCCGGGCAGTGTTCCAGATCTGCACAGGCAAACTACTGTCGACGAGGGTCGTGGATTTCATGGCGATACGTCCTTGTTTTGGTGTGCCGTCTCTCGTGCATTGCAGCTGGCTGAACACGCCGGCGCAGGCCCCTTGCGGCCGGATGATCGCAGGGCGCAGCGCTCCAAACCCTGGATTGCTGCGAGCAGAGTATTGCTCATACATCACCATTCGTCGCCCCCGTCACCTCCCTAATGGGCGTTTTTGTGACGTAGCTGGCTCAAACGCTGCCGATGAGGGGCACAATTGCGTATCAGTCTTGCTCTTCATGCTGCAACTCGAGCAGCAGCAACGAGCGTCCGGTTACCGAATATTGATGATTGAAGTCGAACCGCTCCTGGCCCTGAATCGAGGGTTGGTTGGTGTCAATCATGCAGGTCCAGAACCCGCCGTCAGGCACATCCGGCAGCTGAAAATTGACAATGTCGTGATGAGCGTTGACCACCAGCAGCAAGGTGGCGTCGGCGCCTTTGCGGCGAATACCGGTTTCCTGGGCGCGCCCATCAAGCAACATACCCAGGCATCGCCCGTGGCCGTCCTGCCATTGTTCGATGGACATTTCGCTGCCGTCGGGTGCCAGCCAGGTAACGTCCTTGACGCCAATATCTTCGTTGTAATTGCCCACCAGAAAACGTCCGCGCCGCAGAATCGGATAGGTCAGACGCAGCTTGATCAGGCGTTTGACGAACTTGAGCAAGGCCTTGCCGTCTTCACTCAGGTCCCAGTTGACCCAACCAATCTCGCTGTCCTGACAGTAGGCATTGTTATTGCCGTGCTGGGTCCGGGCAAATTCGTCACCGGCCACCAGCATGGGGGTGCCTTGGGCCAGCAACAGGGTGGCGAAGAAATTGCGCATCTGCCGCTGGCGCAGTGCATTGATCTCGGGATTGTCGGTGGGGCCTTCAACACCGTGATTCCACGACAGGTTGTGATGGGTGCCGTCCTGATTGTTCTCGTCGTTGGCTTCGTTGTGCTTGTCGTTGTAAGAGACCAGGTCATTCAAGGTGAAGCCGTCATGGGCGGTGACGAAGTTCATTGAAGCGTAGGGACGGCGACCGCGTTGATTGAACATCTCACCGGATGCGGTCATGCGTGCGGCGAAGTCGGCGAGCTGGCCGTCATCGCCTTTCCAGAAGGCGCGTACGGTGTCGCGGAACCGGTCGTTCCACTCGACCCAGCCCGGCGGAAAATGACCGACCTGATAGCCACCGGGACCAATGTCCCAAGGTTCGGCGATCAATTTTACCTGACGCAGAATCGGGTCCTGACGACAGGCAACGAGGAAGCTGTGACGCTCCTCGAAACCGTCGTGGTAACGCCCGAGGATGGTCGCCAGGTCAAAGCGGAAACCGTCGACGTGCATTTCCGAGGCCCAGTAACGCAGCGAATCAGTGACCATTTGCAGCACGCAGGGATGGCTCAGGTCGAGGGTGTTGCCGGTGCCGGAGTCGTTGATGTAGAAGCGTTTGTCATCGGGCTTCAGTCGATAGTAGGAGACATTGTCGATGCCACGCATCGACAGGGTCGGGCCTTGTTCGTTGCCCTCGGCGGTGTGGTTGTAGACCACGTCCAGAATCACTTCAAGATTGGCTTCGTGCAGGTGCGCGACCATTTCCTTGAACTCGGCGATCTTGCCACTGGCCAGGTAACGCGGATCGGGGGCGAAGAAGGCGATGCTGTTGTAGCCCCAGTAATTGGTCATGCCCTTGTGCAACAGGTGCTGGTCATTAACGAAAGCGTGTATCGGCATTAGCTCCACCGACGACACACCAAGTTTGCGGATGTGTTCCAGCAGATCATCGACCATCAACCCGGCGAAGGTTCCGCGCAGCACTTGCGGGACGGACGGGTGACGCATGCTGATGCCGCGCACGTGAGCCTCATAGATGATCGTACGATCCCACGGCACACTGACCCGATGGTCGTGGCCCCAGGTGTGCGCGGGGTCGATGACCTTGCACTTGGGCACGAAGGGCGCACTGTCACGCTCATCGAAACTGAGGTCGGCGTCAGGATGGCCGATGGTGTAGCCGAACAAGGATTCGGACCACTTCAATTGGCCCACCAACTGCTTGGCGTAGGGGTCGATCAACAATTTGTGGTGGTTGAAGCGGTGACCGTTTTGTGGGTCGTAAGGCCCATACACCCGATAGCCATAGATCAGCCCCGGATGGGCATCCGGCAAATAGCCGTGAAAAATTTCGTCGGTGTATTCCGGCAGTTCGATACGTTCGAGCTCGACTTCACCCGCGTCGTCGAACAAACACAGTTCGACCTTGGTGGCGTTAGCCGAAAATATCGCGAAGTTGACCCCCAGACCATCCCAGGTCGCACCGAGCGGGAAGGGCAAGCCTTCACGGATTCGCGAGGCCTCGATCTGAGGTTCTGGCGCGGTTTTTTTTGGCGTGGTCATCATTGCTCCTGCAATTGGGCTTGGGTGATGGCGCCGGTATTGCTGGCCTCTCAAGGCCGCGCCATCCCCGAAGTGGCGAATCTGCTCGCCACGCGGTCAATCAGGATCGGGCACCCTCAACTGGCTGGCTTGCGTGGCGCTCGAGGCTTTTTCGCGGTCACAGGCTTGTCACCCGGTGGCGTTGCGACCTTGGCGGTTGCAGTGGCTTTGGTTTTGGGCTTGGCCGCTGTGGGTTTGCTGGCAGCCGTTTTGCTGCTGTTGGTTTTGCTGCTGTTGGTTTTGCCGCTATTGGTTTTGGCGGTTCGGGCAGACTTGCTCGGGGCCAGGGCTTCGGCTTCTGCCAGCTTGCACGCCATCTCCCAGTGGCGCGTCTCCTGGCCTTCGGGTTTCCCCTCGGACTCCCAGATCAGATAGGCAAATTCACGAATGCGTTTGTCATCGGTACTCATCGCAATGCTCCTGAGTTGAACTCAAGTCTGGATAAACAGATTGACCGGGAAATCTCCCAGCGCGGTGCTGATCAGCAACTCCTTGTGGTGTGTGACTGCACCTGTTGTAAAAAGTCCCTTCAGCTTTTCTTCAGCGGTGGTGAACGGCAGTTTGACCCGTGTATCGCCCCAGAGCAGGGCAGGCACCAGGGGTGTGGCACTGCTTTCCAGCAGCGACGCAACCCGCACCGGCACCAGTACAATCGCCCGTTGGCCGTTGAGTTCACGGGCGAAAGCCAACACCCGCCCAGCCTGGCTACCCACCACCTGCAACGCCTGATAACGGCCCCGCCGAAACAGTTGCGGGTAGTGCGCGCGTAACGCCAATGTGTGGGCGATCAACGCCTGTTTGATGCGCCCGTCACGCCAGTTGTGCAGCAACTGTCGAGTGTCCGCCGGGGTTTGCAATGCGTGCTGGCGGACGCTGAAATCAACCGCTCGCCGATTGTCCGGATCCACCAGGCTGAAGTCCCAGAACTCATTGCCCTGATACAGATCCGGAACCCCTGGCACCGTCATGCGCAGCAAGGTTTGCGCCAATCCATTGAGCGCGCCGCCGCAGGCAATCGCTTGCGCAGCACCGGCGATGGCGCCGCGTAACGGCAGGCCTTCGGGACTGAGCAGAAGGCGCTCGAGGAAGGCCCGCGTGGCCTGTTCATAAGGCTCGTTGGGTGCGCTCCAGCTGCTCTGGAGTTTGGCTTCGCGCAGGGCTTTTTGCTGCCACTGCCACAGTCGTTCGGTGTAGGCCGTCATCGACTGCGCGTCTTCGCAATGCAGCTCCAGCGGCCAACTGGCGAGCAAGGTCTGGTAGAGCAGCAGTTCATCGGCAGCCGAGGGCGTCGACGGATCGCTGCGCAGGGCGCTGGCCCGTATCCGCCAGTCTTCGACCTGTTCGACATACCAGGTACTGCGTTCGCTGAGTAATGCCAGACGTGCGCGGCTGTCTTCACCGCGTTTGTGGTCATGGGTGGCGGTAGCCAGCAGCGAATCCGGGAATTCGTTGAGGCGTTGGCTGCACGCCGCGTGGAAGTCGACGAGTGGGGCGCTGAACTGCTCGGTGTTGAAGCCGACGTCGTTACGCGACAACAACACGCCTGAGCGATAGAGCGCGGTGTCTTCCACGGCTTTGGCAGCGGTCGGCGAGGTCAGTTGCTGGAAGCGCACGCAGGCGTGCTTGAGGATCTTGCGTTGACGGCCCACCGGGCGCTCGCGCCAGGGCTGCCCACCCAGCCATTGCCCCAGATAATCGAGCACCGGCCAGTCGGCTTCGCCCAAGGTCTGGCGCGCGCCGTTCATCGCGTGCTGAAAAAATACCTCGTCTTGCGCCGAGCGCCCGCACGGGCCGATGTACGTTCGGTACACCGGGAAATGCACGATCAGTTCCTGCAATGCCCGACGAATCGCACCAAGGGTCATGTCTCGGCTCATCAGGTCATCGCGGGCTACTTGCAGCAAGGCCTGCGCGACACTTTCGAAGTCGCCGGCCAGCGAACCGTTGAGAGTTTGCTGGCGTGCCAGTTGTGCTTCCTCGATGAACGCCGCGGGCCGTTCGGTGTGTCGGCTCCACAGTTCGCCAAGGACTTGCTCGCCTTGCGGGTCGTGTTGCAGCAACGACAGCTGATTCATGAACTCATAGCCCGTGGTGCCATCGACCTGCCAGTCGCGACGCAGCGTTTCATCGGCGCCGAGGATTTTTTCGACATAGATCGGTACGTGCCGCGACGGTGACAGGGCGTTCACCCTGCGCCTGAGTTTGCGGCAATAACCACGCGGGTCAGCGAGTCCATCGATGTGGTCGATACGCAATCCATCCACCAGCCCCTCGGCAATCAGCTCGAAAATTTTTGCATGGGTGGCTTCGAATACGGCCGGGCGTTCGACCCGTAGCCCGGCCAGTTCATTGACGTCGAAGAAGCGCCGCCAGTTGATGTCATCGGCCGCCGTGCGCCAACTGGCCAGGCGATAGCTTTGGCGTTCGAGCAACTCGTGCAGCCGGCTGAAACCTTCGGGTTGGCGGGAGTCATGGCGGCTGAGGTTGTGCTCGATGCAGCGCCGGATCGCCGGATCAGTCGCCAGTGTCGTCAGCGCTTGCTGCAAGGGGCGCGCAAGGGAATGGGCATCGGTCTGGTAATGCAGGGTGGTGAATTGATCGGCCAATACTTTGAGTTGTAGTGCCCGTTCGACGTCGAGCGAGTCGTCAGGCTTGAGCAGTTCAGCGTAGTCGGTGGGACAGATCGGAAAGTGGTGCTCATGGTGTTCGACATGGAAGCTGCCCCGTCCCGGATCGAAGTGCAGCGTCAGCGTGCCGTCCTGCAAGGCGCTGCCATAATCGCTGGCCAGAAACGGCAGCAACAGCTGGCCTTCGAGCAACGGGTCCGGCGAATGCCATTGAATGTCGAAAAACTCACCGTAAGGACTCAATCGCCCCCATTCCAGCAAGTCCAGCCACCAGGGATTGTCGGCGCCACCGACGGCCATGTGGTTGGACACGATGTCCAGAATCAGCCCCATGTTCTGGGCGCGCAGCGCACTGACCAGTCGCCGCAGGGCGGCCTCGCCGCCCAGCTCGGGATTGACCCGCCCCGGGTCGACCACGTCGTAGCCGTGCATCGACCCGGCCCGTGCACTCAACAGCGGCGAGGCATAGAGGTGGCTGATGCCTAAACCGCAGAAATACGGCACCAGCGGCACGGCGTCATCGAGGGTGAACCCCTGATGAAACTGCATGCGCAACGTCGCCCGTACCGAGACGGTTGGCACCTCACTCATTGATCACGCTCGGCTGCCTGAAGGCGCGCGCAAGCGAGCAGTTCCAGCCGTCGTGCCGCATCCGTATCGTCCAGCAGCACGTCGCTTTTATCGGCAAAGCGCCGACGCCAGTTCGGATGACTGTCGGTGGTGCCGGGGAGGTTGGCCTGTTCATCAATGCCCAGCGCATCTTCCAGCGGCAGCAACACCAAAGGGGCGCGGGTGTGACCCAGGAAGCGCACGCTGGCGTCGAGCACCTGGTCGGTCTCGTGGGTCTCCTCGCGGAAGTTTTGCGGGTCCTGACTCAAGGCTCGACGCAAACCTTCACGTTCGCGCTGACGGTGTTCGCGCCATTGCTGTTCACCGTGGCTGTCGACCAGCCGCAACCGGACACTCCATTCGATGTCGCGACCATGCCACCAACCGTTGAGCGTCGGCAGGTCATGAGTGCTGGTGGTAGCCAGCGCGTTGTCCGGCCAGTCGAGAATCGGTTTGAAGTGTGCCCCGTGGTCCTGCTCGAACAGCAGAACGCGCATACCGAGGATCGAGCGGGCGATGAGTTTGTCGCGCAGGCCATCGGGCACGGTGCCGAGGTCTTCGCCGAGCACGATCGCCTGATGTCGATGGGACTCCAGTGTCACCAGACGCAGCAGGTCGTCCACCGGGTAATACAGATACGCGCCGTCACTCGGCGGCGCACCGAGGGGAATCACCCACAACCGCTGCAGACCCATGATATGGTCGATGCGCAAACCGCCGGTATGGGCAAAATTGGCCCGCAGCATTTCAATGAACGCGCGAAAACCATTGCGTATCAGCCCTTCGGGGGAAAACGCAGAAATCCCCCAGCCTTGACCCGTGCGGTTGAGAATGTCCGGGGGCGCGCCGACGGTGAGGTCCGCCAGTAATTCGTCCTGACGACTCCAGGCCTGGCTGCCACCGCCATCTGCACCGACTGCCAGGTCGGCGATCAAGCCGATGCCCATGCCACTGCTGCGCGCAACGGTTTGTGCGCGTTGCAAGCTGCGAGCGATCAACCATTGGCAAAAGGCGTAGAAGCCGATGCGGTGGGAATTTTTCTCGGCAAATACCGTCAGTTCGGCACTGCGCGGGTCGCGCCAGTGCTCAGGCCACTGGCGCCAGTCGAGGCTTTCGCCAAGGGCGGCACAAGCTTCCTGAAGCGCCTCGAAACGGCAGTGGTTTTCCAGGGCCTCGCCACCGCTGTGGCGAAAGCTGCTGAAGTCTGCGTGCAAGGGATGTTCACCCTGGGAGAACCCTTCATACAACGCCTGCAACAATTGCTGCTTGGCTTTGGCAGCGGCTGGCCAGTCAATCAGCGGTTGCTCTTCCAGGTGTTTGAGTTCGTCGGCCAATTCGGTGGCATCGATGGCCAGACGCAGGGCGCGTTCGCCGAGCATTTCCCCCGGCGAGGCGTACAGGCTGTTGAGAAACAAACGGCTGGAGGGCGAGTAAGGGCTGAAGCGTTGCGTGTCGTTGCTGAACATCGCGTGCAGCGGGCTGATCGCTAACGCATCGGCGCCGCGTTCACCGGCAACGCGGGCGAGGTTTTCCAGTGCCTGCAGATCGCCGAAGCCGCCGTCGCCGGGGCGCCGTAATGAATACAATTGCACACTCAGGCCCCAGGCCCGGGGTATCGGGCTGTCAACGGCAGCGGCCACGCTATGGCACTGCAAGGGGGCGACAGCGAGCGTAAAGCATTGGCCAGCGATGTGAACGTCCTGATAGCCGACCGGGATCAACCCCGGCAGAACCGCTTCGTCATCGAGTTTAAGGTGGAGGATCGCGCCGTCTTCCAGGTGAATCTCGCAGGGCGTTTCAGGGGCAAAATGACGCCCGAGGTCGAGCCCGGCGCCGACGTCGACGGTCATCAATGGCGGCAAGCTTTTTTTTTGTTGGTGCTGTTGCAGCTCCTGCAGGCTGGCGTCGATTTCCTGAGCGCTGCCCGCCGGGTGGCCGAGTCCGGTGAGGATCGCTCGCAATGCCGCCGGAGCGACTTTTTGTGGCCGGCCGTTGGCGTCGATCCAGTCGACTGCCAGGCCGGCACGGCTGGCGAGGATTTCCAGTTGCGCATCGCTCATGGGCGCTCTCCAGTAGGGGGTAGCAAGGGGGCCGCTGCCGTCAGGCTGACCAGCGCGCAGTAGGGGGCGAGGGTGCCTTGTTGCAGGGCTTCGAAGGACTGCTGCGGGTACTCGAACAGCAACCGGGAGTGGGGTTGTGGTGAATGGGGCACAGGCTCCGCGGTGAGATTCAGGTCGATGCACAGCAGGCTGCCATCGCCCATGTGCCAACGCGCACTCACCGCGCCCGTTGCCAGCACCGTGGCGCCCAGTGCGTGAGCACCGGGCAGGCGCGGGATGATTTCCCGATGACGGATCAGCAGCAATTGTCGATACAGGGTCAGGGTCGCGTGCTGTGTCAGCGGTTCAGATGAGGTCAGTGTCGGACGCGAAGCGGTGAACGTGTGCAAGGCATTCGGGTCGGGAATCCGCTCGCGGGTGTGCGGATCGGCGAAGGCGCTGAACGCCGCGAACTCATTGCGTCGACCTTCTCGCACCTGCCTGGCTAACACGCCATGGTGGCTGGTGAAAAACAGAAACGGCTCGTCAGCGGCGTATTCGTCGCCCATGAACAGCAACGGGATCATCGGTGACAACAACAGAAGGACCGTCGCCGCGTGCAACGCCTGAGGTGCAGCCAACTGGTGGAGACGCTCGCCAAAGGCACGGTTGCCGATCTGGTCATGGTTTTGCAGAAACAGCACGAAGGCACTGGGCGGCAAATGCCCACTGGGTTCGCCTCGGGCACGGCCATGGCGATTGGTATGGCCCTGATAGACGAAGCCCTGACTCAGGCAGCGGGCCAGTTTTTCGCTGGTGCCCTGAGCGAAGTCAGCGTAATAAGCCTCGGTTTCTCCGGTCAGCAGTACGTGTAGCGCGTTGTGCCCATCGTCGTTCCACTGCGCGTCGAAGCCCTGCTCCAGCAGGCTGGCCTGATTGTGCTCGTTTTCCAGGATGAGCCAGACATGGCGGGGTGGATCGATGTGCTCGCGCACGGTTGCCGCCAGCTCCTGAAGGAAATCCGGATCTTCGATGGCGTGTACTGCATCCAGACGCAAACCGTCGAAACGGTACTCAAGGAGCCACATCAGCGCGTTGTCGATAAAGAAATCGCGCACCTCGCGACGGCGGAAATCAATGGCCGCGCCCCAAGGCGTGTGCAGGTCTTCACGGAAAAAGCCCTTGGCATAGTGATGCAGGTAATTGCCGTCCGGGCCGAAATGGTTGTAAACCACGTCGATGATTACCGCCAGACCCAGGCCATGGGCGCTATCGATCAGGTGTTTGAGCGCATCAGGTGTGCCATATGACGATTGGGGCGCGTAAGGCAGCACGCCGTCGTAGCCCCAGTTACGCTCGCCGGGAAACTGCGCCAGGGGCATCAGTTCGATCGCGGTAATGCCCAGTTCGGCCAGCCGTGGCAGGTGCTTTTCGACTTCGGCAAAACCACCCAGCACACCCACATGCAGTTCGTAGATCACTGCTTCATGCCAGGGCCGGCCTTGCCAGAAGCGGTGCTGCCAACGGTAAGCGTGCGGGTCAACCACCACGCTGGGTGACGCAAGACTGCCGGCCTGCGCCCGGGACGCGGGGTCCGGCACGTCGCGTTCGCCATCGATGTTGTAGCGATAGCGGGTGCCGGCCGGGCAACGGATCTCGATCACGAACCAGCCGTCCGCCTGAGGCAGCATCGGCAGTGATTGCCCGTCTTCAAGCTCGACACTCACATAAAACGCATCGGGCGCCCACAGGGCGAAACGGGTGTGTTCGGCATCCAGCATGACAGCGCCGTGGGGCCAGGTTTCCAGAGTCCGTAACGGCATTCAAGAATCCCTCTCACTGCTTGACCGACTGACCCAACGCCTTGGCGACCAGTTGCTCATAGAGTTCAGCGTAGGGTTCGACCGCTTTGCACCAATTGAACGGCGCGGCCATGGCCCGGCAACGCATGGCGTTCAACAGGGGCGGGTGGGCGAACACCTTGAACGCCCGACGCAAGGCTTCCTCGTAGCTGGCGACAGTCGACTCATCGAAGAGAAAACCGGTGACGCCGTTGTCGATGGTGTCGGCCAGCCCACCGGTGTTGCGCGCGACCGGCAACGAGCCGAAACGCTGCGCATACATCTGGCTCAAGCCGCACGGTTCATAGCGTGAAGGCATCAACAGGAAATCACTGCCGGCGAACATCCGCCGCGCATCGGTTTCGTTAAAACCGATGCGTACACCGATCTGCCCCGGAAAACGCAGGGCGAGGGCGCGCATGGCTTGTTCTTCTTCCGGTTCACCACGGCCGATGATTGCGATTTGCCCGCCCGAAGAGACGATGAGCTCGGACACGGCTTCAGTCAGGTCCAGGCCTTTTTGGTAGACCAGTCGCGAGACCACGGCAAACAACGGACCCTTGGAGTCCTTCAGGCCGAACAGTTTGCGCACGTGGGCGGCATTCACCGCTTTGCCGTCCCAGTCGCCGATGCTGAACGGGCAAAACAGGTGGGGATCGGTCGCCGCATCCCAACTTTCATCGATGCCATTCGGGATACCGCTGAGCAGACCTTGCTGGGTCTTGCTGGCGAGGAAGCCGTCGAGACCGCAGCCGAAGGCCGGGGTAGTGATTTCCTGGGCGTAGGTCGCGCTGACGGTGGTGATATGACTCGAATAGGCCATGCCCGCCTTGAGAAACGACAGTTTGCCGTAGAACTCCATGCCTTCCTGCTGCAGGGCATGTTCGGGAATACCCAGTTCGGGACAAGAGGCGAGGCTGACCACGCCTTGGTAAGCCAGGTTATGAATGGTGAACAGGGTCGGTGTGCGCTGACCGCGCCAGTGCATGTAGGCCGGGGCCAGGCCTGCTGGCCAGTCGTGGGCGTGCACCAGATCCGGGCGCCAGTGAATGTGTGCCAGGTTGGCGGCAATGTCGGCGGCAGCCAGGCCCAGACGGGCAAAACGAATGTGGTTGTCCGGCCAATCGCGGCCATTGTTGGCGCCGTAGGGCGAACCCTCACGTTCGTACAGTTCGGGGCAGATCAAGACGTAGATGACCAGCCCGTCGGGCATGTCCATGCGGCCGATCTTGCAGGGTGGCAAGGCGGCGTGTCCGCCCAGCTCGCCGATGATGTGGATCGGGTTTTCGCTGTGCATCACTTGCGGATAACCGGGGATCAATACCCGAACATCGTGCAATTGGGCCATGGCTCGGGGCAATGCGGCAGAAACGTCACCCAGGCCACCGGTTTTCACCAGATCGGCGATTTCCGAGGTCACGAACAGCACTTTCTTTTTGTTTGGATTCTGACGTGGAGCCGGCAGTACCGTTTTCGCACCCGGGGCAAGAACCGACATCGAGGTCGGCTCGCCGATTTGCTGATGAGAACGCTCTCCCTGGATTTCTAAAGCGGCACCGTTCATGTGTTTCTCCCGTTTTATTGATCTGTTTCAGGCATCTCACCCCATGATGCAGGCGGCCAGTTCCTGTGGCCGGGCGCAAAAGCGCTACGCAAGGAGCAGCAAACGCTGGTCGATGCGCTGAATCTCAAAGGCTGTAGTGGTCGTTGCAAGGATTGCACCAGTCGCTGCGGCCCCACCTTTAACCTGACCCGTTGCTTCGGCAGAAAGTTTCGATTTTTTCCCCACAAAATGACCGGCCGGTTTCCAGTCACGAAATGGAGTCTAGGTCAGAACTTAGAGCGGGGTGTGTGACGATTTGAAATTGTTCGACAATCGGTCCGGCGTCACGATTTCCGGGGTCAATCAGCCGCGCCCGCACCGACGAAGTGCAGGTTCTTTCGCAGCCAAGGCACAAAAAGGGGGGGAGGGTTGCCAGAGAGTGGGGCGTGGTAAAGCACCGTTCGCACCGCATTGGTGCGAACAACTTGCAGAAGACGACACGGCCAGCTGCTACGGATTGCGTGTCGGGACGGTATGGCCTAATTCAACATCCGGATCGAGTGGCCGGTTGTCCAGGCTTGAATATCTTCAATCATCTGTGAAAAGAACAGCTGGTAGTTCTGCTCACTGACATAGCCGACATGCGGTGTGGCCAGTACGTTGGGCAATCTCCGGAACGGATGGTCGGCGGCTAATGGCTCGCGTTCGAAGACATCCAGCGCTGCGCCCTCCAAACGGTTCTGCTCAAGCGCCTGGATCAATGCGGCTTCATCGACGATCGGTCCGCGCGCGGTATTGATCAGTAATGCAGACGGTTTCATCCAGCCCAGTGCCTGTTCATCGACCAGGCCCCGGCTGCGCTCGCTGAGCACCAGGTGGATCGACAGCACATCGGCTTGCTCGAACAATTCGCGCTTGCTGACATAAGTGACTCCGGCTTCGGCCGCGCGCTCGGCGGTGAGGTTTTCGCTCCAGGCGATAACGCGCATCCCAAACACCTGACCGAACTCGGCGATCCGTTTGCCAATGCTGCCCAGACCCAGAATACCCAGGGTCTTGCCATACAGGTCACCACCCAAGCCTTGTTGCCAGTGACCGGCACGCAGGGCGTTGGCTTCTGCGAGCAGATTGCGGGTCAGGGCCATGATCAGCGTCCAGGTCAATTCGGGCGCCGCCTGTTTGTAGCTGTCGGTGCCGCAGACCTGAATTCCCAACGCCGCGGCGGCCTTGAGGTCGATGGCCGCATTGCGCATGCCCCCGGTGACCAGCAATTTCAGTTTGGGCAGGCTATGCAGGAGCGCATCGTCGAACAGCGTGCGCTCGCGCATGACGCAAATCACCTCGAAGGATCGCAGGCGGTCGCTCAGTGTGGCGTGGTCGGCAGGGTAGTCATGCAAAAAGCTGACCTCGCCGATACCGTCCAGCACCGACCAATCCACCACGTTACGGGCCACGTCCTGCCAGTCATCGATCACTGCAATCTGCACTGCCATGAGCATCGCCTCTTCAAAGGGTTGTCGTGGTTTTACCAGCCGGCCGAGGCTGGAACATCGCGATTATGGCGACATTAACAAGGAGGCGCACCCAAGGTTCAAGGCATCCAGCCCAGTGTCGCCAGCGCCAGCACACCATAACGCGCACCTTTGGCGAAGGTCACGATCAGCAAGAAACGCCCTACGGGTTCACGCATCACGCCGGCCACCAGTGTCAGTTGGGCGCCTCGCCGTTGAGCAGCAGTCCTACCAGCACGGCCTCGGACTGCAACGGCGACAACGTCGCGGCACCGAATGCCGCGAAGAACAGCCCGAGATAGCCAACGAGCATCACCGGGCCGGATAGTCGGCGATCACTTTATCGGTGCCATTTTTAGTCAACCCAATGACCTGATAAGCATCGGCCATGCCGTCCATTTCCATGCCTGGCGAGCCCATGGGCATACCCGGCGCGGCCGCGCCGAGCAGGTCGGACTGACTCAAGGCCAGTACCTGGTCGGCGGGAACATGGCCTTCGACGAATTTGCCGTTGATCACCGCGGTGTGGCACGAAGCCAATCGCGGCGGGACGCCGAGGCGTTGCTTGACGTCGCTCATGTTGGTTTCAACGTGATCGTTGACCTTGAAGCCATTGGCTTCCAGGTGCGCAATCCATTTTTTGCAGCAACCGCAATTGGCATCGCGGTGTACATCAATCGGAATCAGCTCGGCGGCCTGGGCCAGGGAACTGATGAACAGGGCGCCAAGGGCGGCCAGACGCAGTGTGGTTTTCATCGGTTGTCTCTCATTGATCATTTCACGCCGCGCATTTTGACCATTTTCGCCGATGAAAAAGGCTGCTTATGTTTCAAAGTTATTCATGGATATCCCTTGAAGGTGATGCCCACGCGAAACGCGCGGGCCGCATTCACTGGTTCACTTGACCTTGAAGCGCCCCATGATCGAACTGACCCGGCTATTGGCGTCCAGCAACTGGCGCGTATTGAGCTCGGTTGCGTGACCGCTTTGTACCAGCTCTTCGACCATGTGACGGATCTGTACCATGCTGCGGTTGATCTCCTCGGTCACCGCGCTTTGCTGCTCGGCGGCAGTGGCGATCTGGGTGCTGAGGCTGTTGATGTGGCTGACCGAGCCGGCCATTTCGTCCAGCCCGGCGTTGACTCGCGCTGTCGCATCGGCGGCGGACTGACAGCTGGCCTGGGTGTTTTCCATCGCCGCCACCGAAGAGCTGACACCTTGGGTCAAACGACTGAGCATCTCGTTGATCTCCGAGGTGCTGGCCTGGGTGCGGGCGGCGAGGGCGCGGACTTCATCGGCGACCACGGCAAAACCTCGACCTTGTTCGCCGGCCCGCGCGGCCTCAATCGCGGCGTTGAGTGCCAGCAAGTTGGTTTGCCCGGCAATGGCGCCGATCACCCCGAGGATTTCGGTGATGCGCTGGGCGTCCTGCTGCATGCTTTCGACTTTGTGGGTGGCACTGGCCACTTCACCGATCAACGCGATCACGCTGCTTGAGGCTTCGCCTACCACCACCTGCGAGCGGTCCGCGTGTTCGTTGGCGCGTTGGGTAAACGCCGCGGTTTCTGCGGCGTTCTCGGCAACGCTGTCGGCGGTCGAACTCATCTCGGTGATGGCGGTGACGGTCTGGTCGGTCTCCGAGGCGTGACGCTGCAGTATCTGGTTGGTATGCGCCGAGGTCTGTTGCAGCTTCTCCAGGCTTGAGGCCATGGCGCCTGTGGCCTGGGTGACTTCGCCGATCATGTTTTGCAGGTAGGCGATAAAGGTGTTGACCGAATGACCGATCGCGCCCAGTTCATCCTCGGCGCGAATGGTGATGCGCCGGGTCAGGTCGGCATCGCCGGTGGACAGCGCGTCAATGTTGGCTTTCAAGGCTTTCATGCGCTGGATCAGTTGGCGGATCGCATAGATTTGCAGCAGCACCAGCAGCAAAACCATCGGGATCTGCAACAGGCTCAAAGTGCTCAAGACGTCGTCGCGTTGAGCGGTGATCAGGCTGGTCGGCAGAGTGCTGGCGAGGAACCACGGTGTGCCTTCGACCGGACGCATGAAGAAGGTATTCGCTACGCCTAGATTGTCGAATTCGACGCGTTGCAGCGAAGCGTTACGGCGCTCCAGTGCGGTTTTGATCTGCGCCGCAAACGGCGAGTTGCCAGCCAATTCACTGATGTTTTTCAGGACAATCGGGCCATTGATGCGTGAGCTGTTGCTGATGATCTTGCCATCGGCCTCGACGATCAGCATTTCGGCGCCCAGGTCTTTTTCCTTGCGCGCTACCAGGTCATTGAAGAAGCCCAGAGTAACGTCAATGGTCGCGACCCCGTACGGCACGCCGTTGCGCGTAATCGCCATGGCACAGTTGGTACGCGGCTCGGCGCTGGCGTCGTCTTTATAGGCCGCGGCCCAGGCGCATTGGCCGCGGGGTGTCTGCATGCCGCCCTTGTACCAGGACTGGTCGTAATAGTTGGGCGCCGCGTCGCTGTTCCAGAAGGTGTTGACGGCCAGCTTGCCCGACGCATCCCGGTGCCAGAAGGTACTGAATTTGTTGCGTCCGGCTTCGCGCTGGCCAGGCAACGGCCAGATCCCGCCACCAAACACCTTCAGCTCACCATACTGGTCCACGAGGCCAGGCAACACCGTGTCGATGGTCGCGCTGTCGAGCAGGGGAATGGTTTGGGTGATGCTGCGTTGTTGCGCTTGAACCTTGTTCAGTTCGCCCTGGATCTGTTCGGCCACTTCGGCGATGCGGTTCAGGGCCACCTGTTCTTCCGTGTGCCGAAGTTTCGGCGCGACCAACTGGCTGATGCCCACTACCGTCAAGGCGAATAACAACAGGATAAACAGCACCAGAAACAACGTGTAACGGGCTTGAATGGTACGGAATGCGGGCATTGGACCTGTCCTTGTGCTGAGCGCTCTTGTTGATTTATTGCGGCGTTCAGCAGCTATCGGCCCGCGGCAGGCCGGCATTAGTACCATGGTACTAAAACCGGCCTTTTACGGACGACCGGTTGGTCATGGACATGAGCCATGTGCGGTTTCATCCAGGGCTGGTGACGTGGTTTCTTTCGGGGGTTATCAAGCCTGATTCAGTGACGGTCTGATTGTTAAACAATGGTTTCAAGTCAATGAATTCAAGGGTTTGGTGATTTGTATCCGAATTGTACGGAAATTGTAAAAAGCTGAAATATTTGTAGGTGAAGGGCGCTGGCACATTGATACTCGCGTACCAATTCATCGGTTGAACAAGGGCTTTTTATGGTCACCTTACAAGGACGTCTGCACACAGGGACATTGTCATGACTATCGGTTATGTCGGAGGCTGGACCAGCAAGGCCGGATTACTGATTCGCGAGGGCGGGACGAGTGGCAGTAAACCCGTACCACAGAACGTCAAGGTCAAACAGATGCTCGCACTGGTGGGCAACGATCCATTGGCGCTGAACACCGCGAAAATGAACGAGCAGAAGCTCTACAAGAATTTCAAGGGATTCGACCCCGAGACCGTCACGGTCAAACAGCTCGGAAACATCAGCGCCTTTTTGCGTGATCGCGGGTTGATCAGCGATGTGACGGCCCTGACGCTGCTCAACGCCGGCGACAAGTTCGATCGCTTTGGGGTGCCGAAAAACCTGGACGAAAAATTCAATGCGCTGGAGTACTTCGCCACGCAACTGGATAACATCCAGAGCAACAACCTCAAAGGTAACAAGTACGCCAACCACCTGATTCCCGAGTACAAGAAGGCGATTTACGTACTGCAGAACCTGAAGACTTATGGCATGGGCAATGGCCCCGCTGTTCCGAACACCAAGGGTGTCAGCGGCAAAGCCTGATCTTCAAGCGCAACAGGCCCGTCACACAGTGCATGTACGGGCCTGTCCATACCGGTGTTATCGATCGAGCATCTGCATGACGGCTTGCGGGTAACGCGCTCCGAGCACCGCTTCATCCGGAAAAATCGCCTCCAGCGCCGACAAATCTTCTGGACTTAATACAACGTCCAGCGCGGCGACATTCTCCTCCAGATATTTGCGTTGCTTGGTGCCCGGAATAGGGATCAGGTAATCGCCTTGTGCCAATACCCAGGCCAACGCCAGTTGCCCGGCGGTTACGCCTTTTTCCGCTGCCAGCGCTTGCACCTGCCAGACCAACTGTAAATTCCTGTTGAAGTTTTCGCCCTGAAAACGCGGGCTGAAGCGCCGGTAATCGTCCGCTGCAAAATCGTCTGGACTTTTCAGGGCACCCGTCAGAAATCCTCGACCGAGCGGGCTGTACGGCACAAAGGCAATTCCCAGGCGCTGACAGGTGGCCAGGCAATCGTTGTGCTCCTGATCGCGGCTCCACAGCGAGTATTCACTTTGCAGCGCGCTGATCGGGTGAACCTTATGCGCTCGTTCAAGGGTTATCGCCGAGGCTTCGCTCAAGCCGAGGTGGCGTACTTTACCGGCCTGGACCAGTTCGGCCATGGCGCCTACGGTCTCTTCGATGGCCACCTCCGGATCGACGCGATGCTGGTAATACAAATCCAGAGTGTCCACGCCCAGACGTTTCAGCGTGCCGTCGATGGCCGCACGGATGTATTCCGGTCGGCCGTTGACGCCGCGTGCAGTGGGGTTGGCCGGATCACGGACAATGCCGAATTTGCTGGCCAGGAACACCTGCTCGCGCTTGCCCGCAATCGCTTTGCCAATCAACTCTTCGTTGGTGTGTGGGCCATACATGTCGGCGGTATCGAGCAAGTTGATGCCCAGCTCCATGGCGCGATGCAATGTCGCCAATGCCTCAGAGGTATCGCCGCCCGTGGTGTAGAAGTCGGTCATGCCCATGCAGCCCAGACCGATCGCAGAAACCTGAGGGCCGTTTTTGCCCAATTGACGCGTGTGCATGGTGTCGCTCCTTTTTCGATGTGGGCCCATTGTCACGCTCGACAAAAACAAGATAAACCGGCTAAAAACGCTATCACTGTTTGTAATATCTAAATAATCCGCAGGTAACCAAGAGCAATGGACCGTTTTAATGCCATGCGGGTGTTTACTCGCATTGTCGAGCTGGAAGGATTTGCCAAGGCCGCGGACAGCCTGCAAATGCCCCGGGCTTCGGTGACCATCCTGATCAAGCAGCTTGAAGCGCATTTAGGCGTGCAGCTATTGCAGCGCACCACACGGCACGTCAGTCCAACCGCCGATGGCGCGGCGTATTACCAGCGTTGCGTGCGACTGCTGGCTGATCTGGATGAGGCAGAGGCGGCGTTTTCCACCTCCCGGCAAAATCCGCGCGGGCTTTTGCGTGTCGACATGCCTGCTGGCATCGGGCGTTTGCTGGTGATCCCGGCCTTACCGGAGTTTACCCGCCGTTACCCGCTGATCGAGTTGGAAATCGGCTTGAACGATCGCCCGGTCGACCTGATTCGCGAGGGCGTCGATTGTGTGCTGCGCGGCGGCTTATCCCTGGATGATTCGCTGGTGGCGCGACCGCTGGCGTTGCTCGATCAAGTCACCTGCGCCAGTCCCGGCTACTTGCAACGCCAGGGCACGCCACGTTGCCTGGAAGATCTGGCAGGGCACCAGATGGTCGAGTATTTCTCCAGCACCACCGGCAAGCGTTTCGGCCTGGAGTTTGAAATAGAAGGGCACGTGCACCCGGTGGACCTGCCCAAGCAGGTGGCGGTCAACAGCGCTGATGGTTACCTGGCTTCCTGTGAAGCGGGTTATGGTCTGGTCCAGACGCCGTACTATCACGTTGCACGGCAGCTGCGCGAGGGAACGTTGTGCGAGGTGTTAGAGCATCTGCCGCCGCCAGGGTTGCCCCTGACGGCGCTTTATCCTCCGCACCGCCAGTTGTCTCTGCGGGTGCGGGTGTTTGTCGACTGGCTGGTGCAGCTCTGCGCTCAGCCGGGTAACGGGTTGGTGCGCAGAGATTCAGGTAACTGAAGAGGGGGGCATACAGGTCAACGGCGGTAGTAGCCATCATGGTGGTAGCGATGGTCGCCATGCCAGCCACCTCCGCATGGAAAACATACGCAACCGCTCATGGTCAGGATCATCAGCAGGGGAATCAGCAGTGTGATTCGACGGAACATTTCTCAATCCTCATCGTTTGAACCGCATGCAGCCAAAATGCTTCATGGGCTGTAACATGAGACCCCGCTTGCAGCCGCTCATCCCCGAAGAACCGTATGAGCTTGGCATGCATCACGATACAAACCGGATACATATTTTCAGGTGCAGGAACCCGTAATGACCCAGTCGCAACGTTTGAAATATTCGATTCTGATCTCCCTTGTCGTGCTGGGGATCATGCTTGGCCTGTCGTACATGCAAAACGCCGGAATGATCAGCGAAAAGCTGTTCCAGTACATCGCCATTGGCGTTGCGGTGATCGTCATAGTGATCAACGGGGTGATGCGTCGTAAGGTCAAACCTTAAGCGACGCGGTAATGCGTTGTTGATTGCCGTGAAGCACGGCTGACGCTTGCGGGTGCAGGCTGTAGCTCTTGTCTTCGTTCAAGACAACCACGCCTTCGCTGCACAGTCGCTTCAACACTTCGCGAACGCTGAGAAAGGACAGGGGAATACCCAGGTCCAGCAAGTGGCTGTGCACGCCGCGTACTCCCAGCGGGCGATCGTTCTCGGCGGCGGTCAGTAGCGCGTCGATCACCTTCAGGCGAATCAGGCTGGTGCGCAGGCCGAAGCTTTTGAGCAGTTGCCTGATGCGCTCGTTGTTGTGGCGTTCAGCGTTTTTGGTGAGCGCGCCAGCGTCCAGGTTCAGCGAACCGTTTACCGCAGGGTTGCCATCCGTTGGCAGTTGCGAGTTGTACATGCAAAAACTCCTTTTCAGAGCCTGATCAGGAAAAAGTGATGGGCGCTCTCATTGATTAATGACGAATGAGCTGAGCAAATCATGAAGGCTCGTATGTAGAAAATTTGTCGGAAGCACGTCAGTTCAAGGTGATATGCGCTGTTTTACCGGGGACTGCGCCATTAAATTTTTTTCATATTGATTCGTTACTTTGGCAAGGCCCATTCCGCTCCAAGGCATCGACGCGAAGTCAATGCCCTGGTCTCAGGGCCGGCGATAGTGCGCAGGCCTATGGCATCAAGGCGTGCTGATATCCAGTTGACGCCCCAGATGGCTGATAAGCCAGGCAACGGAGTCAGCATTGCCCAGCTGTACCGCCAGCCTCACGCTTGCATCGTTCATGAATGTGGTGCGAGCTGCCTGTAGGGTCTTTTGGCCGGTCAGTTTCAGGACATGTTTCAGCGCATCGGCAGTGTGTTGGTAGGCCGAGTCACCCAAGTCGTCCCATGCGTCGTCGAGGGGATCATAGATTTTGAAGAGCTGACCCAGCGGCGTCCAGATCGATAGCGATTCCTGCTGGAGTTTCATCAATGTGTCCTTGAGTGTCTTCGCACGTGGATTAGACGTTTCCAGCAGGTCGACAAAGGGCTTGCAGGAGTCCATGTAGGCAATATCCTCGGTGTTGCTGACGTGGTGCGAGAGCTCATGGATCAGCGCGGTTGCGCGGGCATGGGCGCTGATGGCAAAGGATGGCTCAGTCATGTAGTTGCGGTAATGATCGAACTTGGGGCGAAAGAATTTTTCCAGCAGATAGAGTTTTTTCTCCGCGTCATCCGGGATGGTAAAGGCGAATACACTCTCAGCGTCTTCACGACTCGTCCCTGCAACAAAACGCTTGGAGTCCGCCTTTCTGAGGTCAGGGTCCAATAAGGCGCCAAAGATCTCGCCGATGACTTTTTCAATCTTCGCCACATGGTCGGGCAGTACCGCCGGCACCCCCAGGAAGTCCTTGATCAGTCGATGCACGCGCGTCGTCTGTGCCACGCTGGTTTTTATCAGCTGGAGGTTGCGATGGCTGTTCCAGGCATACGTGGTTGCCAGATCGAGCGCTTCATCAATCAATCGGGCCCGGACCGGATAGAGCTGACGAATTGCACGCATGCCGGTGGCTTCAACGTTCATCGCTGCCTGACGGCTGATACGTGTCTCCAGCCGGTTGAGCATTCCGTAGCGCACGGCGTTTGCCGGTAGCTCGAGGATCCACTGTTTTGCCGTGTTCTGCAGCAGTGAGGGGCCGTCGCCGCGATCACTGACAATGCGCCAGGCAGTGCCACGCTTTTCGACGCGATAGACTTTGCCTTCGACCGGCGCGTAGTACTCTTTGGTGGTTGGGTGAGTGTAGAGCCCCAATGCCGAAGACGGCGCAAGTGATTGCAAAGGGGTGTCGATACTTTCATGGCGCTGCAGGCGGGTTCGTTCGGGCGCAGTGATGTCGATGTCCTGCCATTGACGTTTCGTGGTGGGTACTTGCAGTGAAGGTTCGGGTTCGGCTACAGCTGTAGTCGGTGCGGGTTGCATCGATTGGCGCAACATCGCCAGTTGCGCGATACCACTCACGAACGCCTTGAGGGCGCTACCCCATTTGTGCTTTTGAAGGTCCTCGGCAGACGCTTTGATCGAACGGTAGCTGTTCCACACGACAATTGGGTAGGCGAGCTTCCCGCTGAGGAAGGTTGCTGCCTGTTGCAGGCCTTCGCTGAAGATGTGTTTTACTGTCTGCCATTCACTCCTGGCATCGCTGTCTGACTGGGTGCCGAGTAACCGCGTCAGGACTTTTGTATTGTCGTCAAACAATTGGCTGAGCAGATTTCCGGTGATCGGGTTGGACGCCAGTTTGATATCGCTGGACGTGTCGAGCGTTGATGCCCACAGGTTTTTATAGGTAGTGCGGGTTGACGTTGGCAGGCACTTCAGCACCCAGTCCTGCAGCGCCCCGGCGGTATTGAGCTCAGCCAACAGGCTGCTTTCGCTTTCATACTCCTTGATCCCATGAGTGGTGGAGTAGGGCGCCAGGAGAACATGGGGGCCGGCTTTGCCCGGCCCCGGCCCGATCAGGTAAACCCCGAGTGCCT
The DNA here is from genome assembly GCF_007713465.1 of Pseudomonas sp. H3(2019). Lineage (GTDB taxonomy): Bacteria > Pseudomonadota > Gammaproteobacteria > Pseudomonadales > Pseudomonadaceae > Aquipseudomonas. Next base: position 179,552 of record NZ_VMSG01000010.1, read on the forward strand.
TGGCCACTTGCGCGCCTGGTGTGGCGACCAGCTCGAGCGGACGGATCAGCGCATTCGCGCCTTCCAGTGTCGCGCGGGCGATGGCGTCCGGCATGTTCATGACCTGCGCCATCAAGTCGAACGCGGTCTCGCTGAGGCGCTCCTGGAGTTTTTCCGAATGGGCGTGATGCAACAGTTGCCAGGGCAACTGTTTGGCGAACAGCGTTCGGCATGACGCAGCGTCGGCATTGGTTGATGCGAATGCCGTTTCAAGGGCTGATTGCTGGAGCGCTCCCGGTTTGAGATTGCGCACCAGTTTCTTCACATAGTCTGCATCCAGCCCTGCGGGAAGTGCGGTCTTGGTGAGTGAAACGATCTTCTTGATCGGGAGGGCATCCAGGTCGTCAAAATGAGTCAGCGCAAACGTTGTCAGGGTCTGGGTCAGACCCGTGGTGGTCAGGCGCGGGCTGAACTGCAACTCGACGTTGTCTGGATCGACGTCATGCTGTTTGAAGGCAGTCTTGAGGTCTTTCTTGAGTGCAGTGTGAGCGGTACGCGTCAGTGAGGTCACGCCGGACAGGTAATCCTTGTCCTTATCGGCATTGTCCAGGTATTGCTGAAGCAGTTCAGCATGCAGTACTTGATCGCCGATGGAGGCTTTTGCCAGCCATGCCGGTAATTTTTGCTCGGTGATCAAGGACTGGGCAATGCTCATCCCTCGATTCAGTCCGGTGATCGGTAAGCGCGGCGCAATCAACTCCAGCAGTTTTTTCTGGTTGTCCTCGGGGAGCTTCGAAGCAAGTGCCCGCTCGATCGGTTCGCGATCCAATTGGGCATAGGTTTTTTGCAGATACTCGAGGAAGTTCTCACGAACCAGTTGCAAGGGTGCCAGTGTGAACGCCTGACCAGCCGTTCGATCGTAATGTCCAAGATTTTCCAGAAGGCCCATACGTTCAAACGGATCGAGCAGCCGTCGCTGGAGTTCAGCCATCAACGGCTTCAATGAGCCGAATGCTTCAAACCCAAAGGCCGGTGTCCACAAAATGGCCCGTCCTGAATGATTCGGGTCCAGACCGCCGCGCTCCGTGAGCATGAAGCAATTGGCCAGGTGCCGTAAGGTCGAAGCCGTGCCGCTCTTGACTGCCAGCGAAAACACATCAGGCAGGAAACCGTTCAGTGCCCAGCGCTGCAAGCGTACAGGGCTGTCGAGTACGGTGGTGATAATAGCCTCGTCCACAGCCGACAGCGTGCGGCTCAAGGTTCGTAATTTGACTTCGCTGCGCAAAGCGACAGGCAGGGTATGAACCAGTTTCGGAGTCAAAAGCTTCAGAAACGGCGCGATGGCGGTTTGTACGTCCTCGAAGCGCGTGGGTTTCTGTGGCCGAACGAGGTTTTTTTCGAACTCAAGATCAAGCGACGAACCAATGCTGGAGAGTTGCGCCAACGCTTGTTTCGCAGATTCTGCTCGCACGGTGGCCGGTTGGTTATTCCATCGCTGATCTGCACGCGTACTCCAACGGCCGTCAGCGTCGGCGCGCAAAAGACGCTGGTCGATCAACGTCCGTACATCCAGAGCGCCATCCAGCAGGGCATCCAGAGCAACGGTGCCTTGCGCTTCACGGTAGCGGCTCAAGGCGAACTGTAGATTTTGCGCCTGCTTGGCAAGGATCTCGGTCATCAAGTCCTGAAACACCGGGCCTGATATCGGTGCGCCGACAATCTTTCGTTCTTTTTGGTCCAGTGAAAGGAAGGTCGCGCGTTCCTCCAGCGAGAGGAAGCTGAGCAGATTGTCTTCATGCCCTTCGGTTTTCATCATCCTCAACACGATGTTCTGGATCTGTGACAGATCGGTGCTGGCCTCAAGACCTCGAGACTGGTTGTACAGAAAGGCATTTGTCTGCGACGCGCCGGTGACGCTGATCATCAGGGTGGAGGCCAGCTCCGCATAATGTTTGTAGAGGGCCGTGACGCGTACTTTCTCGACCTGAGTCGAAGCGTTCGTCGCCAATTGAAGGGACGTGTCCGAGCGGCAAACCCCTATCAACTGCTGGTGTTCTTCAGTCGTGAATATCCCCTGTTGATGTTTGAGCAAGAGGTCCACGCAGTACGTATCACGCAGGCTTTGGGCAAAAAAATCCGTGCGTGAGTCTGCGCTACTCATCGGGCTGTTCCAGAAGGTGTCGAGCAAGGCTTGCAGACGAAGCGTCAAGCTCTGTGCGACCTCCTTCAAGGTCGCCTCCCAGGCCTGATTGTCGTCGTCGCTGCTGACGCCATGTGCTGGATTGGAAAAACGTCGGTACTCACCTTCCGGCCAGGCGTTGGTCAGGTAAAAATGCAAGACCGCGTCACTGAGCGACAGGGAAGACACCGTGCGCCGATTGACGCCGCTAGCGTCCACGGTGACAGGCACGGCAGTGTTGACGAAGCTGTCCATCCGGGTGTGACGCTGGTCCAGTGCCGGGAAGCGTTTGTTCAGGGCAACAGTCAGTGTCTCGTCAAGCATCGACTGTAGCGTCGGCGTCTTGATGAGTTCGGCCAGCATCGCTCTGATGTTGCGTGCTTGATTCAGCGCAATGACGGTTTCCTGGTCCTGAAACACCGAACCTTCGACGAGTTCTGTTGAAAGGGTCGGCTCGCTGTTCGCCTGAAAGGTATGACGTTGTTCGATGGAGAGATAGCGCAGCAGTTCGACCTTGCTGGGGGCGTCGCTCAACCATTCCATGAGCTTACTGTCGAGGTCCTCCCTGTCCGCAAATTTCATAAGACCTTGATAGGGCGTGTAGAGCGTTACTTCTCCACCGGCTGGTTTGCTCATCATGAAGGCCCCAGCCAAGGGGATTGCCGTTTTGCCGGGAAGTGTCAGGTTCAACCGGTCGACCCGCATGGGATGAGCATCGTCGATTCGGGTTGCGTGGGTGGGTAGATACACCCTTTTTAACCATTTCAGGTCAGCTGTTGTAAGTCCCAGTTTTTTTTCACGATCACTGGGCTGTTTCGCATTGGCGGCAATATTGGCTTCGTGAAAAAAGTAGGGAAGAGTGGAAGTAGTCATGGTCATTCCTCGCCCTGCTGTGATCGGCAGGATAGTGGGGTGAGGAAAAACAGTACGGTCGACGGAACCTTGAAGTGCGGTACATATTGCTTGAGGTGTTTGTGCGCTCCTGAGTCTTGACAGATCCCCTGCAAAACAGCGCTTAATCGGCAAGTTTTTTCGGTTGCTGTGCAACCCGATTTCACACTGTTGCCCGAATTCAATAATAAACGTGGAGCTTCAGATGCCTGTATCGCCCGAAATAGCTGTCAATCCGGACACCTCAGTGGTGAGTTTCGCGGAGCTTGTGCAGTTACTGACCCGGATCTTTCTGCAACATGGCACCTCGATCGAGGTCGCCAGGGTACTGGCCGAAAACTGCGCCGGCGCCGAGCGCGATGGAGCCCACAGCCATGGGGTATTCCGGATTCCGGGCTATGTCTCGACGCTGAACAGCGGCTGGGTCAATGGCCAAGCGGTTCCGGTGGTCGAGGACGTGGCCTCGGGGTTTGTCCGGGTGGACGCTGGTAATGGCTTCGCCCAACCGGCGTTGGCCGCCGGCCGCGAACTGTTGGTCGAGAAAGCCCGTAGCGCCGGGATCGCGGTCATGGCGATCCGCAATTCCCATCATTTCGCAGCACTCTGGCCGGACGTCGAACCCTTTGCCTATGAAGGACTGGTGGCGTTGAGTGTGGTCAACAGCATGACCTGCGTGGTGCCGCATGGCGCCGATCGCCCGTTGTTTGGCACCAACCCGATTGCGTTCGCGGCGCCACGCGCGGGTGCCGACCCGATAGTGTTTGACCTGGCCACCAGTGCCATCGCCCATGGCGACGTGCAGATCGCTGCGCGCAAGGGCGAGCGTCTGCCGCCCGGTATGGGCGTGGACAGTCTGGGTCAGCCCACGCAGGACCCGAAAGCAATTCTGGAGGGCGGTGCATTGCTGCCGTTTGGCGGGCATAAAGGCTCGGCGCTGTCGATGATGGTCGAACTGCTGGCGGCGGCGTTGACCGGTGGCAACTTCTCGTTCGAATTCGACTGGTCCAATCATCCCGGGGCGAAAACCCCGTGGACCGGCCAGTTACTGATCGTGATCGACCCGAGCAAAGCTGCCGGGCAGAGTTTCGCCGAACGCAGTGAGGAACTGGTCAGACAGATGCATGGTGTGGGGCTGCGGCGTTTGCCGGGTGATCGACGTCATCGCGAGCGGGCCAAGTCGTTGGCCGGGGGTATTACGCTCGATGCACAGGCCCTGGCGCAATTGCACGAACTGGCGGGTAATTGATGTAAAAAAAGGCGAGCCCATGGGCTAATGCCGATCAGTTAAGCCTTCTCGCTTGACCTTTGGCCGCAAGAAATCAA
>NZ_VMSG01000011.1 GCF_007713465.1 Pseudomonas sp. H3(2019)
GCAGTGGCATCAATTTAACGGGGAGTTGGTGTCCGGTTTTGAAGGGGCAAGTCCAGCACAAAGCTTGATATCTAAGGATTACCCACCGGCCAGCGCGTTAACAAACCAGTGAAAATCACCAAAGTGTTCGACAAGTCCTCGCCACTGCTGCTGGCAGCTCTGACTTCCGGCGAGCGCCTGACCGAAATCACCATCCAGTGGTACTGCACTTCGGCGGCCGGCACCCAGGAACACTACTTCACCACCAAGCTTGAAGACGCGATCATCGTCGACATCAAAGACTACATGCACAACTGCCAGGATCCGTCGAACTCGCACTTCACTCACCTGGAAGACGTAGAGTTCACCTACCGCAAAATCACCTGGACCCACGAAGTATCCGGTACTTCGGGTTCCGATGACTGGCGTTCCCCGGTCGCTGGCTAAGTCTGGCCGACCGTTACAAAACATCGGCCAGCTCTGCTGGTCGATGTTGTTTGCGCCACCCAAGAATTCTTGCGTTCGTTGATCGCCCAAACGGCTATCGATGGATGCCGCAGCACTGCACGAGGAACAACGGATGTTCGCGCCGGCCAATCAGAGTCACTTCGCCCTGACCGTAGAAGGTCTTGCGAGCGATCTTCAGGTACTCGCCCTCAGCGGCCGGGAAGCCATCAGCCAGCCGTTCGCGCTCGACGTCGAACTGGTCCGCGAAAACCCGTCCCTGGACCTCGAAAGCCTGTTGCACAAAACGGCATGCCTCAGCTCGCCCGGTGGCGGTGGCTACAACGAGCTGCGCATCGAAGACAAGAAAGGCCAGGAACAGATCTTCCTGCACGCCCAGCGCGACTGGGATGAAAACATCGAGCACGAACAGAAGATCCGCGTCGGCAACAAACGGCACGACACCGTCGAGGCCAACAGCTATGGCGAGTTCAAGGCCGAAGAACACCACACCGCCCACAAAGACCGAAAAGTTGAAACCCGCGCCAACGACCACCTGACAGTCGGCGTGAACCAGCACATCAAAATCGGCACCGGCCAGTTCATCGAAGCCGGCCAGAAAATCCACCTCAGCAGCGGCCTGAAAGTCGTGCTCGAAGCCGGCAGCGAACTGCCCCTCAAGGGCGGCGGCAGTCCGGGCAGCGGCGCCGTTGATGCCCGGCATCCTCAAACAAGCCGACGCCGACAAAACTGGCGCCGTGCTGCCCCCCGGCGCAAATCAACACCCTCAAGCGCAACGCACCGTTCTGTGAAGAGCGTGAGAGGTGCAAGGCAGGGATATGCGATATAGAAAAAACCAGCCACGACCTGGTCTTTTTAGTCGATGATGAAAGTACATCAGCACAATCAATTAGCGCCGCCACCAGTATGGCGTCGGGCTACGGAATTGTTTATTCACCGGCTCTTGCAAGTCGGCACACAGAGCGTAAAGCTATAGACATGACAACATCCAACATATCTGAAAAGAATCATAGATGCTTCTGGCACCTCTATTTTGATTAATAACTTAAGCGACTCAAATCCCATAGGTACTACATTATGGAGTTAAAAAATTTGTTTCCGACCCACCACATTGGCCACCCGATGGACATTAAACATGTTCTACTCATCATTTTAAGCATTTTTTCAACGTCAGCGCCTGCCCAAAATATCGGATTTGGATTCATTAAAAATGACCCGGACGGGAAGACTTATTTATATACCACTCAGGAAGTTTCAATCGGCGAAGCCATTTCAGTCCAGTCCCCTAAAGCCAACGGAACCGCCGCTTGCTGCAAGTTAACAAAGTCAAATGGAGAAAAACGGCAACCGGGCGATGTAACCGACCTGCTCAACGAGTCCGACATGCACGTCTACGGGCTCGACATTCAATATAAAGAGCCTTTTATCGGCATAGCTGTAGTTGGCAAAAACGCAAATGAAAATGGCGCCACAGCGGTTGAGGTTAAGGGTCAACGTACAATAATCAGCACCTGTTTAAGCCAAGAAGGCATCCATCTTTTCTCAAGAAAAAATGGAATACTGAGCGGTCACTTATACTTAAACCTTGGATACGATATAGAGCCAAGTTCTAATTCTTGCGAAACGGAAAAGCACCGCTCCGTACCGACCGACGTATCCAGCTACATCGAAAGTAGAGATAACTGTGACTCTCTACGCGGCGATATCCCTGAGCCGGACCCCGCCGACCCGGGCAACCTCAAACGTGTCATCAGCGATATCAATAAATACTGCAAGGGCACAGACCATAAACTCAAGCAGTTGAAAGAGACATATTCCGGCAACGAAAGCATTATGAAATTGCTCTCTACTTATGAAGAGAACATTGAAGCTGACATGAGTTTTTAGATTCACCCATCAGGGACGGCCGTCGTGACATCTGAAAACATCATTCCACAGGTTTGGTTATCCAAAAAACCCACTGCTACCGACTGGCAACCGGTGATGCCGCACCTCGCCGAGCTGAAACCCCGCTCGGCGTTCCTTGAATGGATTGCCGAAACCGATACCGAAGATTGGGGCTGGCTGGCGGTTTCCAGCAGTACGCCGGACGTGGTGTTCGAACACCTGCGCAGCCTGACTCCGGTGCGCATGCCGGACGGGACTGAAGTGTTTTTCCGGTTTTGGGATGGGCGGCATATCTATCCGATCCTCGAAGGCCTCGGCGCTGGGGTACTGACGGGAAAGGAGTACTAGGCGAAAGCCCTTGGCACTCCGATATCCCAGCTGTTAATGAGATAACAAAAGGCGAACCTATTCCTTTTTCTAACAGGCGTCCCGACTTCTCCCAATGGTCTAAAGGTGAAGTGAAATTTGAACCGGGTGAGCTTGATGGAACACGGCCTTACTTCAAAGCCATATATGAAAAAATACAGGAAGCCAAAGACTTGAATCGTCCAAATGCTGCAAAGTTGCTTCTGAAGGATAAAGGGCTAACACCTCACCATCATGACAAGGTCACAATTCAACTTATCCCAACCGACCTGCACTCAAACATTCCACATATTGGTTCCGCTTCGAACATGAGGAAATAAGTATGTTGCACGAACAAATCATTAAGAAACTTGGCGCCGAAGCAAGGCTTTTCGAAGAAAAAGATCTGAGCATCCTCCACAAAGAAAATATCGCCACTCCAACAGAATTGGCCGAATTACTGAGCCATTTCAAAGGTGCGATTATTTTCGCACGCGGCGCAAAACTCAAAACGCAAAGTAAAATCCCAGTCCGAGACGAGGAAGGATATATCGACTTAGACATAATCTACGGCCTAAACCCGGATTCAAACAATATATTCCTAAAAAACAAAACCTACCGCAACCAGATAGACAATGACTTTTATGTTTTTGGCGAATCCGGTGGTGGCGATCAGTTTTGCATTAGCAAAAGAACAGAAAAAATCTATTATTGGTATCACGAAGCGACGAGCGACGACTGCTCATTATTCTACATAGCCCCATCTTTTATCGAATTCATAGAAAACCTAGTGCCCGATGATGAGAACGCAAAAATCGACTTTGACGAAGATGATGGAGTAATCAGTGCCCACTTTAATTTCTAGAAAAAAGCAAAGATAAAATGAACTGAAGGGGACGAGTTTATTATCTGGGTACTTAGTGAAAGTCAATCCGCGCCCTTTTCCTGCTCCTCCCCAAAAAAGCCGTCCTAGGCCAAGTCTTAGGACATTTCCTGCACGCTATAGCGACTTAGGTGAACTTGTTCGAAATCGATCACATGGATAGTCTTCACGAGTCGCCGCAAACTCAGCGGCCAGTTTTGACAGACTGAACAGTATCAAGGCATGTAAATGCCGCTATGCGGCTCCATAGCTCAAGGAGCTTCACCATGAAAAAGATCACCCTCAAACCACTCAGCCTCACCGCCACCGATCCCCTCGACACCCAAAATCCTACCCAACGTCCCAGCCCCGTCTTCACCGTTACCCCCAACATCGACACTGAAACCCTGCTAATCCACGCCAGCGAAACCCTGGCCTCGCTGAACGCGATGACCACCGACCTGGCCTTTGAGCTTGAAGGTGCGCACCGCAACGTAGCGCTGGGTATTCAGCAGATGATCGGGTTGGGCGAGCTGCTGGTGAACAGAGCGCTGGAGAACCTCGACCTGCCCGATTCGGCGGGCAGCCGGCTCAATCCGTCCGCCGTCCATTGACGGGCCGCGCTGTTCTATCGAATGGAGTGTTCCCCCATGTCTCGATACATGCCCATCACCGGCCTGGACTGCAACGTCCCTTCCCTGCTGATCGACACCGAAGCCCCGCTCGACGTGTTGCACGAAACAGCGGCCTTCCGCATCCGCAGCGCCACCCAACTGCTGGAAACCTTCGCCCTGCACGAAGTTGCGCAGGCGCTGGTCATTTCGCTACGCGACGGCTGCGACTTGCTGGACGTCATCGGGCGGCACTTGCGGGCGTAGGTTTCGGCGTAATGAATATGGGCGACCTTGGGGTCGCCCATTTTTTGTGGTCTCCAAAGATAAGCGCATCACAGGCACCCACGAGGTGTCACTGGCTGCACCCACAGAGCAAGACCTCACAAATAAGGATCATCATATTGACCCTTACCAGACTTAAGACCCCGTATAGAGGCTCTTAACTACAAGCAAAAAATCCTGAAAATAGCTCTTCTCTCCCATGGGTGCTGGACTTTGTCCCGCTACAAGCGACGACACACTGATCTGAGCAACCCTATCCTTCCTTGCACATCATTAGGACCTTCTATACTGTTGCTTAATCCACTTAAAGATCACTTTGGCAAAGCCTAATGAGCAATTTTTTCCCACTCGATTGCGCTGAAAGCCTTATAAAAATAGGCCTCCTGGCCAAAAGACGACGTCAGGAACGCGGTCTGAGGCAGAAAGACCTCGCCAAACTGGTGGGTGTAGCCGCGGGCACGTTGGGCAAGATCGAGGCTGGCGACCCCGTCGTTGAATTGCGTACCTTCATGCTGGTGTTATGGCATCTGGGCCTGCTTTCAGAAGTATTCAACGACGAGCCGATCAGCAAAAAAGCCCCAGAGCTGAAGAGCCAGCGAGTGCGCATCAAGCGCGTGACCGAAGAGAGCTTCTGATGAACATCCCAGCGGCATACATCTACATGGAGCATCCACTCACCGCCGAGACGGTTACCTTGGGGCGGTTGAGCATGGGGCCCAGCGGCAGCGGTGAGTTCGTATACTCCCCCGCCTACCTTGCGCAAAACGATTGGGTGCCGGATCCGATTCGTTATCCGCCTAGCGATCAGGTGTTTCGGGTAACGACCAACAACGGCATTCCGGGATTCATACGCGATTGCATGCCCGATTCATGGGGCGAACAGTTACTCAAGTCTCTGCATGGTCAAGCCATGACGCCTATCGAGATGCTGCTCAGATCGCCTAACAACGACCGCTCCGGCAACCTCATGGCAGGAACTGCGCGAACATCTCCACCGGGTATTGGAGGTGAATCGGTCCCGTCACTGCAAGGGCTCGGGGACTTCATCGATACCGCCGATATCATTCAAAGCCATCAGCTTATCGACCCTGACCGGCAGAAACTCCTGTTGGTCCGTCAGCGTTCTTCCCTTGGTGGCGCCCGACCAAAACGCACACTGCGCGATGGCAATATATTGGTGCTGGCCAAGGCTCGAGATCGCTTCGATACCGTCGACATCCCGGCGATCGAACACGCGTGCATGACGTTTGCGGCGTCAAAAGGTATCCACACCGCAAGAACGCGGCTGATCACAGATAAACGCTCTACGTTGTTGGTGGATCGCTTTGATCGGGTTGAAGTCGATGGCCGCATGCGCAGGGTCCCCATGCTCAGTGCGCTGACGTTGCTGGATGCTGACTGGTCTTCGACTGATCACAGCCGCTGGCGCTATGCCGGTGTTGCCGATGAAATGCGCAGGCGCGGCGTCCCCTTGGAAGATCTGGAGCAGTTCTACGTTCAAATGTGCTTTCACGTTCTGGTCGGCAATGACGATGCACACACCAAGAACCTGGCCATTATCTGGCGTGACGGCTCCTGGCGCCTTTCGCCGATGTACGACATAGTCCCATCCCCACAGGAGTCACCCGCCACGATGGCTATGGCACTGGGTAACGAAGGGACGCTGATCAGCCGGCAAAACATCCTCAGCCACCATGAACATTTCGGACTTGATCTACAGGGTGCCGAAACCATTCTTGATCGGGTACTAAGCTGGGAAAGCGAGTTACGAGAGCACTACATGGCACAACTCAGCGGTGTGGACTATGAAGCGGCTATTGGCGCCATCAGTAGTGCCAGAGTGGTTTAGCGTCAGGAAGATATCGAGCTTGATATCTCTGCCACCAGCCTCCAACTATTAAAGCTCTGCCTCGCCTCTACGGAGCTCTCCAATGTCCGATCCACTGCTCATCCCCTGCCCCCACTGCAACGGCCTCAACCGCATCCCCGCCGAGCGCCTGGGCGATCATCCCAAGTGCGGGCGCTGCAAAGCCGAAGTCCTGCTGAACAAACCCTTCGAGCTGAAGCAAGCCGATTACGCCAGTCAGATCAAGGGCGATCTGCCGTTGCTGGTGGATGTGTGGGCGGACTGGTGTGGACCGTGCAAGTCGTTTGCGCCGGTGTTCGAGCAGGCGGCGGGACAGTTGGCGGGTAAGTGTCGGTTGGCCAAGCTCGACAGCGAGGTGAATCAGCAGTTGTCGGCGCAGTTGGGGATTCGTTCGATTCCGAGTTTGATTCTGTTCAAGAACGGCCGGGAAGTGGCGCGTCAGAGCGGGGCGTTTCCATTGCCGCAGTTGATGAGTTGGTTGCGGAGTCAGGGAGTTTGATGACCTGAAGTAGAAGGCTCAGCTCAGAACTTGGTGGCGAGGGGGCAAGCCCCCTCGCCACAGGGGACCGCGTTCAGTGGGTGGCTGTCAGGCATTTTCCAGCAGGTTGTGAAGTTCGACGAACTGTTGCGTCAGTTTATGCCGGGGGTCGAGGTGGATCAGTGGCATGTTGGCCTGGTGGGATTCGCGCATGCGCACCGAGCTGCCCAGGTACACCGGCAGTACCGGCAGGCCTTCGGCGATCAGTTCGTCGAGCATCTGCTGCGGCAGGCTCGCGCGGGCCTGGAACTGGTTGACCACGATGCCTTCGACTTGCAGGTCCTCGTTGTGGTCTTCCTTCAACTCTTCGATTTCCGCCAGCAGGCCGTACAGCGCCTGACGGGAGAAGCTGTCGCAGTCGAAGGGAATCAGCACGCGATCGGCGGCGATCAACGCTGAGACCGCGTAGAAGTTCAACGCTGGCGGGGTGTCGAGGTAGATCCGGTCGTAGTCTTCGGCCAGTTCGTCGAGCAGTTTGCGCAGTTTGTTGATCTTGTGTTTGGCCTCAAGCTTGGGTTGCAGGTCAGCCAGCTCAGCCGTGGCGGTGACCACGTGCAGGTTGTCGAACGGGGTTTCGTAGATATCGACCTGGTTTTTCTTCGAGAACGGCCCGGATGACAGGGTCTGCTTGAAGAAGTCGGCAATGCCCATCGGGATGTCGTTGCCGGTCAAACCCGTCAGGTACTGAGTGGAGTTGGCCTGGGCATCGAGATCCACCAGCAGCGTGCGATAGCCCTCGCTGGCGCTGACCGCCGCCAGATTGCAGGCAATACTGGATTTGCCCACGCCACCTTTCTGATTGAACACCACGCGCCGCATGTCAAAACCTCCGTGTATCAAAGAATGACCGAGTGTAGTTGCCGACACCGCAGCTTCGCTACCTCGTTGGCAGTCGGACTGCACGGTCAGCTGCAATCTCGGCAAAAAACCGACCGACTTCGCCCTTTGAGTGATGAATCAACTGACAGACACGTCTGTAAAAAACCGAATAATGGCAAAACGACAGCTTTTTCGCGGATAAACGACATGGCACGCCGAACAAAATGGGGCCAGTATTTGCTGAAAGCCCGCCGCACCGGGATAATGCGCGCCACTCGGCGGTAGCGTCATGCCGGGTCAGTCGTCGCTCAATCGACTCACCGCGTCAAGGAAGCCCGCAGGGGCGGGATGAATTTTCAGTGATCAAATTCAATATCGCCCAATGGCGCGCTTGGGCCCCTGGGCTCGAAAGCGTGGACGATTGGCAAGCCTGGAGCCGACAACCGGTCGTGCTCGAGAACAGCGATGCTGCCCCCGACGTATCGTTTTTGCCAGCCATGCAGCGTCGGCGACTCAGTCGTCTGGCGCGGATGGCCTTTAGTGTCGGCTGGCCGCTGGCCGAGGGTCACGAACAGCTACCGTTGGTCTTCATTTCCCGTCACGGCGAAACCCCGCGCACCTTCGAGATTCTCAACGATCTGGCCGCCGATCAACCGCTGTCGCCGACTCAGTTCAGTCTGTCGGTGCACAACGCCGTCATCGGCCTGTGGTCGATCATGCGCGGCGAAACCAGCGAAATGACCGCCCTCGCGGCGGCCGGCGATGGCCTTGAACACGGCATGCTAGAGGCCGCAGCGTTGCTTGAGGAAGGCGCGCCGGCGGTATTGCTGGTGATCACCGAAGAGCAACCGCCGCAAGCCTACTCGACCTGGATCGACGATGTGCCGTTCCCTTATGCAGTCGGCCTGTTGATCACGCCCGGAAATCAATGGCAGCTGTCGCTGAACAGCACCTCGGATGCGTTGTCCAACCCCCATTGGCCCCACGCGCTGAATCTATTACGCACGCTGCTCGGCCAGCAGACCACCTGCCAACATGCCTGGAAAAATCGTGTATGGACCTGGCAACGCAACCTGTGACCGATAAAAACCGCGACGCCTATTACTGGCGCCTGCTGGCCACTGCCGCGAGCTTCGCCCTGTTCGGGTTCGGCGGGCTGTGCCTGCGGCTGGTGATTCTCCCGGTGCTCGGCTGCCTGCCGGGCGATGCCCAGGCCCATCGACAACGAACGCGGCATATTGTCAGCCGGATATTCCGGTCGTTTGTCCGGTTCATGGCCCGCACAGGCGTGCTGACCTACCACATCCAGGGTGCGGAAAAACTCGGGCGCCCAGGGCAGATGATCATCGCCAATCATCCGTCGTTGATCGATGTCGTGTTTCTGATCGGCCTGGTGCCCCATGCCAACTGCGTGGTCAAGAAAAGCCTCTGGGAAAACCCTTTCACTCGCGGCCCGCTACGCCGCACCGAGTACATCAGCAACGATGGCAGCATGGAGATGCTCGACGCCGCTGCCGACGCGCTGAAAAGCGACCAGACCCTGATCATCTTTCCCGAAGGCACCCGCACCCAACCCGGCCAGCCACCGGCCTTTCATCGGGGCGCGGCAGCAATCGCGCTGCGCGGTGCGAGAATCGTCACCCCGGTGGTCATCAAAGTCAGCCCGACGACCCTGACCAAGGCCGAGCCTTGGTATCGGATCCCCAAACGCCGCGTGCACTTCAGTTTCCGTGTAGGGGCCGATATAGACCCACAGGCCTTCGCAGCGCTGGGCCCTGCACCTCAGGCCTCGCGCAAGCTCAACGATTATTTTCACCATTACTTTATTAAGGAGCTCGCCGAAGATGAGCGATCTGAAGCTTGAGATAAAACTGTTGATCATTGACGCCCTTGGCCTCGAAGACATCGGCGTGCAGGACATCGGCGACGAGCAGACGCTATTCGGCGAAGGCCTGGGCCTGGACTCGGTAGACGCGCTGGAACTCGGCCTGGCGATCCAGAAAAAGTACGGCATCAAAATCGACGCCGATGCCAATGACACTCGTGGTCACTTCACCAACGTGGCGAGCCTTGCGGCGTTCGTCACTGCAAAACAGGCAGCTTGAGACCGGACCATGCAAACTCGTGACGACATCTTCAACACCCTGCGTGATGCCCTGGTCGAACTCTTTGAGCTGGAACCCGAACGCGTGACCCTGGACGCCAACCTGTATCAGGACCTGGAAATCGACAGCATTGATGCCGTCGACCTGATCGATCACATCAAACGCCAGACCGGCAAGAAAATCGCCGCCGAAGAGTTCAAGTCGGTGCGTACTGTCGGTGACGTGGTCGAGGCGGTCCACCGTCTGGTTCAACCGGCCGCATGAGCCGACTGATCGGCCTCGGCCTGCTACTGGCGGGCCTGCTGTACCCCTTTGCGGTGTATTTCGGCATGGAACATTTTGCCCCGTGGCAGTTCGGTCTGTTGCTGGGTGGATTGTGGCTGGCCCGTGCGCTGCTGGGCGAACGGCGCCCTGGCAGCCTCTGGATGGCGGTGGTTGCCATCGCGTTTTGCCTGCTGCTGGCGCTGTTCGACAGCCCTGTGTTGCTGCGCTGGTACCCGGTGTTGATGAGCGGTTTCATGCTGGCGCTGTTTGGCCTGAGCCTGAAGTTCGGGCAACCGATGATCGAGCGGCTGGCGCGTTTGCGCGAACCGCATCTGCCGGACAAGGCCATTGTTTATACCCGCCAGGTGACGATCGCCTGGAGTGTGTTTTTCCTCTGTAACGGTTTGCTCGCGGCCGCCCTGACCCTCTGGGCACCGTTGAGTTGGTGGATGTTGTACACCGGCCTGATCTCCTACGGGTTAATGGGTTTGCTGTTTGCCATTGAATGGCTCATACGACAACGGGTACGAGGCCACCCATGAATTGGATAAAACTTGAGCAACTGTTGCTCAAGGCACTACCTGCGCGCACCGTCACGACGGATCCCGCGCTCAATCACGCCGACCTGTGCGAGCAGGCCCTGCGCCTCGCCGCTGGCCTGCAAGCACAAGGTGTAACGCGCATCGCCGTGCACCTGGAAGATGCCGCGCAACTGGCAATTGCTCTGCTCGGCGCCTGGCGTGCCGGGGTCAGCGTGCTGCTGCCCGCCGATCTGCAACCCCAGACCCGTCTGCGCTGGTCGACGGCGGTCGACCTGTGGCTGACCGATTTGGCAGAAGACGCACAGTTGACTGACTTCCAGCAGGCACCACTGGCTGCCGCCGAACTGGATCTCGATCACTGTCACCTGAGCCTGTGCACGTCCGGCTCCAGCGGCGAACCCAAGCGCATCGAGAAAACCTTGCGGCAACTGGCCAATGAAGTTCAGGCGCTGGAGCGCTTGTGGGGCGCGGACCTGGGCAACGCCTGCATCATCGGCAGCGTCGGCACGCAGCACATCTATGGCTTGCTGTTTCGGGTGCTGTGGCCGCTGTGCGCCGGGCGTCCGTTCGTACGCCGACAGTTAGCCTTCCCGGAAGACTTGCAGCGCGCCAGCCGCGAACACCCGGCCTTCGCCTGGGTTGCCAGCCCGGCGCTGCTCAAGCGCATGGGTGACAACCTCGACTGGCCGGCCTTGAGCGCAGTCCGCCGAGTGTTTTCCTCCGGTGGCGCATTGCCGGCCGAGGCTGCGCAACGCTTGCACGAGCGCCTGCAACAATGGCCGACGGAGATTCTCGGCAGCTCGGAAACCGGTGGCATTGCCTGGCGTCAGGGCGACGATCTCTGGCAGCCCTTTGCCGATGTCGTGCTCAGCCAGGACAGTGACGGAGCCCTACTCATCGCCTCGCCGTACTTGCCGGTCGACCATGTTGAACACACCGCCGACGCCGCGCGCATCGCCGCCGACGGTCGTTTCGAACTGCTCGGACGGCTGGACCGGATCGTCAAGCTGGAAGAAAAACGTATCTCGTTGCCGATGCTGGAACAGGCGCTGATGGCCCACGACTGGGTCGCCGAAGCGCGCCTCGGCGTGGTTCAGGAGAACCGGGCCTCGCTGGGAGCCTTGCTGGTGCTGAGCGAACAGGGTCTGCATGCGTTGCGCAACCAAGGCCGGCGTACCCTGACCCAGGAACTGCGTCAGCACTTGAGTCAACATTGCGAAACCCTGGCCCTGCCGCGCCGCTGGCGCTTGTTGCGTCAACTGCCGCTGAACGCCCAGGGCAAACTGCCGCAAGCCGACGTTGAAGCCCTGCTGCTGGCGCCCCGTCCAAAGGCGCCGCATGTATTGGAACAGGTCGAAGCCGACGGCGAGTGGAGCCTGCAACTGGCGGTGCCGCCGGACCTCGCCTACTTCAGCGGCCACTTCCCGCAAACGCCCGTATTGCCGGGCGTGGTGCAAGTCGAATGGGCGCTGAACCTGGGTCGGCAACTGATGGAGCTGCCGATAAAGTTTGCCGGCATGGAAGTGCTGAAATTCCAGCAGCTAATGCGCCCCGGCGACGAAATCCAGCTGCACCTGCGCTTCGACCCACTGCGCAGCAAATTGTATTTCGCCTACCGCAACGAGACAGCCACCTGCTCCAGTGGACGAATTTTGCTGGAGGCCGCGCATGTTTAAAGCTATGCATCTGTGGCGAGGGACAACACATGCATAACCCCTGCGCCGTGATCCCGGTCTACAACCACGAAACCGCCGTCACCGCCGTGGTCGACGCGCTGCTCGCCTGCCACCTGCCATGCATTCTGGTGGATGACGCCAGCAGCCCGGCCTGTGCCGCAGTACTGGAGCAACTGGCCCGGCGTGACCGGGTTTTCCTGATCAAGCTTGCCGTCAATCAGGGCAAGGGCGGCGCGGTCATGAGCGGGTTTCGCGAAGCCTCGCGTCTGGGCTTCAGCCACGCCTTGCAGGTGGACGCCGATGGCCAGCACGACCTCAGTGACGTTCGGACTTTCATCGAGCAGTCACGCGCCCATCCCGACGCGCTGATCTGCGGCTACCCGCTCTACGACGCCAGTGTGCCGAAGGGCCGTTTGTATGCCCGCTACCTGACGCACGTGATGGTCTGGATCAACACCCTGTCGTTGCAGATTCGCGACTCCATGTGCGGTTTTCGCCTCTACCCGTTGCCGCCGACGCTGGCGCTCATCAACTCGGTGAAGATCGGCAATCGCATGGACTTCGACACCGACATCATTGTGCGCCTGGCCTGGCGTAATTCGCCGATGCGTTGGCTGCACACCAAGGTTCACTACCCCTTGGATGGCGTCTCGCATTTTCGGTTGTTTCGCGACAATGTGCTGATTACGAGCATGCACACCCGCCTGTTCTTCGGCATGCTGTTACGGGTGCCGGTCATTCTTTGGCGACGGTGGCGAACATGAGCATCAATGCAGACAACGAGCACTGGGCCGATCACAAGGAACGCGGCAGTTTCTGGCTGATGAAATTCACTGCACTCTGCGCAAAAGTGCTCGGGCGTCGGCTGTTGAGCCCGCTGCTGTACGGCATCGTCTTGTACTTTTTCCTGTTCGGTCGCAGCGCCCGCCACAGCGCCTGGCAATACCAGCAGCACCTCGCCGACTGGAGCGGCCGCAGCGAATTGCGCCCGTCTCATTGGCGGGTGTTTGGCCAGTTCATGGCCTTCGCCGACTCCATGCTCGACAAGCTCGACGTGTGGAACGGCAAGTTGAGCATCGAACAGATCGAAATCATCGACCCGGCGCTGTTGCGCAATCAATTGCGCGGCACACGCGGGCAGATGCTGGTGGGCGCTCACCTGGGCAATCTCGAGGTTTGCCGGGCTCTCGCCGAACTCGGTGAAAGGGTCACCATGAACGTGCTGGTGCACACCAAGCACGCCGAGCGTTTCAATCGCCTGCTGGGCGAAGCGGGCGCGACCAATCTGCGGCTGATCCAGGTCAGCGAACTGGACCCGGTGATCATGCTGCAACTGAGCCAGCGCCTGGAACGCGGCGAATGGCTGGCGATTGCCGGCGACCGTGTGCCGCTGCACGGCGGGCGCAGCGTGACGGTGGACTTCCTCGGTCATCCGGCCGCGTTCCCCCAAGGTCCGTGGCTGCTGGCCGGCCTGTTGAAGTGCCCGGTCAATTTTCTGATGTGCCTGAAAAAACCAACGGGTGACTATCGACTGATCATCGAGCCCTTCACCGATGCGGTGGTGTGGAAGCGCAGCGACCGCGAGCAAGTGATTCACCAATGGGCCACGCGCTACGCCGAACGCCTCGGCCAATGCTGCCTTGAGGCGCCCCAACAATGGTTCAACTTTTACCCATTCTGGAAGACCGATGACGACGCATCTGCTTGAGCCGGTAACCTTCGGCGAACTCCCTTTGCGCATCGAAGACGTGCTGGCCCTGGCCAACCGTCAGGCGCCCGTGCAACTGCAAAACGACAGCGAATACCGTGAGCGCATCGCCAAGGGCGCGCGGTTTCTCGATTCGTTGCTGGACAAGGAAGGTGTGATCTACGGCGTGACCACCGGTTACGGCGATTCCTGCGTGGTCGCGGTGCCGCTGCAGCATGTCGAAGCGCTGCCGCGTCATCTGTACACCTTCCACGGTTGCGGCCTGGGCAAACTGCTCGACGCCCAGGCGACCCGCGCGGTGCTTGCGGCGCGTTTGCAGTCGCTGTGCCATGGCGTGTCCGGGGTTCGCATCGAGCTGCTGGAGCGCCTGCACGCCTTCCTCGAACACGACGTTCTGCCGCTGATCCCGGAAGAGGGTTCGGTGGGCGCCAGCGGTGATCTGACACCGCTGTCGTACGTGGCCGCCACTTTGTCCGGCGAGCGCGAAGTGCTGTTCAAGGGCGAACGCCGGCAGGCTGCCGACGTACACCGCGAACTCGGCTGGGAGCCGCTGGTGCTGCGGCCCAAGGAAGCGCTGGCGTTGATGAATGGTACGGCGGTCATGACCGGCCTCGCCTGCCTGGCCTTCGCCCGTGCCGACTATCTGCTGCAACTGGCCACCCGCATCACCGCACTGAACGTGGTCGCCCTGCAAGGCAATCCGGAGCACTTCGACGAGCGCCTGTTCGCCACCAAGCCGCACCCGGGCCAGATGCAAGTAGCCGCGTGGTTGCGCAAGGATCTGGCGATCGACGCACCGACCGCACCGCTGCATCGCCTGCAAGACCGCTACTCGCTGCGTTGCGCGCCGCATGTGCTTGGCGTGTTGGCCGACAGCCTGAACTGGCTGCGTTCGTTCATCGAGATCGAACTCAACAGCGCCAACGACAACCCGATCATCGACGCCGAAGCCGAACGCGTGCTGCACGGCGGGCACTTCTACGGCGGGCATATCGCCTTCGCCATGGACAGCCTGAAAAACCTCGTGGCCAACGTTGCCGACCTGCTTGACCGTCAGCTCGCGCTGTTGGTGGATGAACGTTACAACCATGGTTTGCCGAGCAACCTGTCGGGCGCCAGCGCCGAGCGCGCGATGCTCAACCACGGCTTTAAAGCGGTGCAGATCGGTACCAGCGCCTGGACCGCCGAAGCGTTGAAAAACACCATGCCGGCCAGCGTGTTCTCACGCTCCACCGAATGCCACAACCAGGACAAAGTCAGCATGGGCACCATCGCCGCCCGTGATGCGATCCGCGTACTGGAGCTGACCGAACAGGTTGCCGCCGCGACCCTGTTGGCGGCCAATCAAGGGGTCTGGTTGCGCAGCCAGGCAGAAGACGCCCGGCCATTGCCGCCGGCGCTGGCGGCGATGCAAGCAGAGCTCGCCAAGGATTTTCCGCCGGTCATTGAAGACCGCGCACTGGAAGGTGAATTGCGCCTGTGCCTGCAACGCATCGCTGAACAACACTGGAGGCTGCATGCGTAGCAAAGGAGTGCTTCACGCCGATACGCAAATCCTCGTGCCGTTCTTCGACGTCGATTCGATGAACGTGGTCTGGCACGGCCATTACGTGAAGTACCTGGAAGTCGCCCGCTGCGCCCTGCTCGACCAGCTCGGCCACAACTACACCGCCATGCTGGAATCCGGCTACGCGTGGCCGGTGATCGACTTGCAACTGCGTTATGTGCGCGGCGCGGTGTTCGGCCAGACGCTCAACGTCCGCGCCAGTCTGGTGGAATGGGAAAACCGCCTGAAGATCAGCTACCTGATCAGCGACCTCGCGACTGGCGAACGCCTGACCCGCGCCAGCTCGGTGCAGGTCGCCGTGCACGTCGCCAGCCGCGAGATGCAACTGGCGTCGCCGAAGGTGTTTACCGATGCGGTCGAGAGGATGTTGCCATGAGGTTTCTTAAACCTTTCGGACTGCTGCTGTTGCTGGGTTTTGCATCGCTGGCTAACGCCTTCGACCTGCAACAGCTGAGCGATCAACTGGCCAAACCCAGCGTGATCCACGGCAACTTCATTCAGGAAAAACACCTGCGTGCCCTGCCGCAACCGCTGACCAGCAAGGGCTCGTTCGTGCTGGCCAGGGATCACGGTTTGCTGTGGTTGCTCAAGACTCCACTGCAACAGGATTACCGGATCAGCACCAAAGGCATCGCGCGGCGTGACAGCAGCGGCTGGCAAATGCTGCCGGGCAAAAGTGCCGGTGCCGAGCAGAACCGCATCTTCCTCGCAGTACTGCAAGGTGACAGCAGCGGGCTGCAGCGGGATTTCGAGTTGTCGCTGAGCGGTGAAGCACAACACTGGAAGCTCACGCTGACCCCGCGCTCGATGCTGCTCAAGCAAGTGTTCAATCAGATCAACATCGACGGCGGCGAACTGGTGCAGCGCATCGAGTTGCTGGAAACCCAGGGCGACAGCACCGTTTTGCGCATGCAGGACACCACCAGTGCCAACCCATTGAGCGATGCGGAGCAACATGACTTTGCCGAGTGAACGGATGCTTCCACGGCTATTTCTGACCCTGCTGCTGGCGGTGCTTGCACTCGCCGGCTGGCAATGGCACGACGGCGCACCGCTGTCGGCCAACCTGATGGATCTGGTGCCGGGCACCGCGCCGGATGCGCTGGAGCTCAAGGCCGAACAGCGCATGCAAGAACCGCTGAACCGCGAAATGCTGGTGCTGGTCGGCCACGCTGATCGCGAACAAGCCATCGCCATGACCCAGAAGCTCGGCGAACAGTGGTTGGCCAGTGGACTGTTCGAGAAAGTCCAATGGAACCTGCAAGCCGACTTGCCCGCACTGCGCACGCAGCTGCTGCAAGGTCGGTTGGCGATGCTCTCGGCCGCCGATCGGCAACAGTTGATCGAACAACCGCAAGCCTTCATCCAGCAGCGCGTGCAAGCGCTGTTCGACCCCTTTACCGGTTTCAGCCTGGTGCCGAGCCAGGATGACTGGCTGGGCCTGACCGGACGCATTCAAAACAGCCAACCGCAGCACGGTTCAGTGCAACTGGACATTGGCAGCGGCACGTTGATCGCCGACGCCGATGGCAAAAGCTGGGTCATGCTTCGAGCCCGCACCAGCGGCAACGCATTCGATATGCAACTGCCGCTGAAGGTCGCCGAGCTGCTCAAGCACAGCCGCGAAGAAGCCACGCAGGCCGATGTGCAATTACTCGCGGCCAGTGGCCTGCTGTACGCCGCCAACGGGCAACAGCAAGCGACCCGTGAAATTACCTGGGTCGGCGGTGGCGCAACTGTCGGCATCCTGTTGCTGCTGTTGCTGGCGTTCCGCAGATTCCGCGTGCTGCTGGCCTTCATCCCTGTTTTGGTCGGCATGCTGTTTGGCGCGGTGGCCTGCGTCGCACTGTTTGGCCATATGCACGTGATGACCCTGGTGCTCGGGTCGAGCCTGATCGGCGTCGCCGTCGATTACCCGCTGCATTACCTGTCCAAGAGCTGGAGCCTGAAACCCTGGCACAGCTGGCCCGCACTGCGCCTGACCTTGCCGGGGCTGACCCTGAGCCTGGCCACCAGCTGCATCGGTTATCTGGCACTGGCCTGGACACCGTTCCCGGCGCTGACCCAGATTGCCGTGTTCTCCGCCGCCGGTCTGCTCGGCGCCTACCTGTCGGCGGTGTGCTTGTTGCCGGCGCTGCTCAAGGGCGCGGACCTGCGACCCGCGCAGTGGCCGCTGCGGGTGGCCGAGTTTTTGGTGAACGTGCGTGCAGTACTGCTCAAACGCGTGCGCAGTTCGGTCCTGCTGGTGTTGGTCCTGGCCTTTTGTGCGGGAGGCCTGTGGCACCTGACCACGAAAAACGACATCCGTCAGTGGGTCAGTGCGCCGCCGCAATTGACGAATGAAGCGCAGACCATTGCACGGATCACCGGCTATCAACCTACCAGTCAGTTCTTCCTGGTGCGCGCGGCCAATCAACAGCAACTGCTCGAACGCCAGAAAGCCCTGAGCGAGCGGCTGGATCAGTTGGTCAATCTGGACAAGCTCAAAGGCTACCTGGCGCTGAGTCAGCTGGTCAGCCTTCCTTCCGAGCAGCAACAGGTTCGCGAAGCGCTGAATAAACTCCCGGCATTCTGGCAACCGTTGCTCGACCTCGGTATCCCGGTCACCGCACTGCAAGCCGAACTGGCACAGTTGCAGGCCTTGCCGGTCGAAGACATCGACACGGCGCTGGCCGGGCCCTTGGCCGAGCCGTGGCGCCCGCTGTGGCTGGGCGCTTCGGATGATGGCGTGGCGGCCATGATCAGCCTGCAAGGCTTGAACGATGCCGCATTGCTACGGGTGCAAGCGCTGGATTTGCCGGGTGTGCAGTTGGTGGATCGTCTGGACGACCTGAACAAGGTCTTCGCCGCCACCCAGATCAGTGCGGCTGAACTGAAACTGATGTCCTGCGGCTTGATCGTGTTGCTGCTGATTCTACCCTTCGGTTTTGGCGGCGCCCTGCGGCTTGTCGCACTGCCATTACTGGCGGCCTTGTGCAGCCTGTCCAGCCTCGGGTGGCTGGGCCAGCCACTGACGCTGTTCAGCGTGTTCGGGCTGCTGCTGGTGACGGCCATCAGTGTCGATTACGCGATCCTGATGCGCGAGCAGATCGGCGGGGCCGCCGTGAGCCTGTTGGGCACGCTGCTGGCGGCGGCGACCACATGGCTGTCGTTTGGTCTGCTGGCGATTTCCAGCACCCCGGCGGTGAGCAACTTCGGTCTTTCGGTGAGCCTCGGGCTGGCCTTCAGCTTCATCCTCGCGCCGTGGGCCAGACCTTCGGCGCAGGCCGCGCCCGTTGCGGAGCCGGCAGCATGATGAGCGTGCTGTTCTGGCTGCTGGCCTTGGCGCTGTTCGCCGTGGCGACTCGCGTCGGGCGGCATTTTGGCTTGATCCCGATTGTCAGCCAGTTGCTGCTGGCGACCTTCGGCCTGCCGCTGTTGATGTATTTCTGGATTGAACCGTACTGGCAGTTGAGCGGTGCCGAGCTGGTCTCGCCAGGCTGGCTGAAAAACCTCTACAGCCTGAGTTTCGCGCTGTTGCTGGGGCATATCCTCAGCGACGTGATCGACCTGAAGCTGGACCGCCAGAGCCTGAAAATCGCCTTGCCGAGTTTCGGCATTCCGTTCGTCTGTGGTCTGGCGACCGCCATTTGGCTGCTGCCGGCTCAGCCATGGTTGAGCTCGTTGGCAGTCGGCCTGTTGTTCGCGATCACGGCGATCCCGGTGCTGTATCTGTACCTGCGGCACATCAACTATCCACCGGTCGCTACTCGCCGACTGGTGCAAACTGCAATCCTCATCGACCTGACCTGCTGGAGCCTGTTCGCTTTCGCCCAAGGCAGCCTGCACCTGAGCAGCCTGCTGCTGCCGCTGGCCGGCGCCTGCCTGCCGTTGTTGCTGCGTGTGTTCGGGTTGCGTCAGCCGCTGCTGCACAGCCTGGGCTTCTTCGCACTGCTGGTGGTGGCGGAACACTTCAAACTCAATGCGCTGATTTTCGGCATCGGTTATCTGTTGTGCATGGCGGCTCTCAAGCTACCGCTGGTGCTACCGTTATCGGCAGCCTGGATGAGCCGCTTGCAGAACGGCATCGCAATCCCGCTGATCCTGACCTTCGGCATTGTGCAGATCAACGTGCACAGCGCCATGGACAGCCTCAGCTGGACGCAGCTCGGTGCGCTGCTGGTGTTTCCCATTGCCAGCAAGCTGCTGGGTAACTGGCTCGGCCTCGGTTGGGCCGGCGCATCGTTTGTTGGCGCCAGCCGCTGGCGCGAAAGTCTACTGTTGAACATTCGCGGCTTGAGCGAGATCGTCTTTCTCAACCTGCTGCTGCAACAACAGCTGATCAGCCCCGCGCTGTACTTCGCGCTGATGCTGATGGGTTTGATCGCAACGCTGCTGCCGGCACTTGCCGGTGTGCAGCGAATCCCCTCACAGCTCGCCGCCCCGGCAAGGAGCTCCAGTGCCAACAGTTGATACGGAACGTCGCCAGGTCATCGTTATCGGTGCCGGCCCATCGGGCGCCATCGCCGCTGCGCTGCTCAAGCGTAACGGCCATGACGTGCTGATCATTGAACGTCAGCACTTCCCACGGTTTTCGATCGGCGAAAGCCTGCTCTCACATTGCCTGGATTTCGTCGAAGAAGCCGGCATGCTCGAAGCGGTACAAGCCGCCGGCTTTCAGCTGAAAAACGGCGCGGCGTTCGCCTGGGGCGAGCGCTACAGCACGTTCGATTTCGGCGACACTTTCAGCAATGGCAAGCCGACCACCTTCCAGGTCCAGCGCGCTGACTTCGACAAGTTGCTGGCCGATCAGGCAGCGCTGCAAGGGGTGGAAATCCGTTACGGCGAGACGATCATCAGTGCCAACTTCGAACTGGCGAAACCTCAGCTCAGTGCTCGCCGTGAAGACGGCAGCGAATACCGTCTGGAAGCCGACTTCGTGCTCGATGCCAGCGGCTACGGCCGCGTCTTGCCGCGCCTGCTCGACCTCGAAGCACCGTCGAACTTCCCGCTGCGCCAGGCGGTGTTCACCCACATCGACGACCACATCGACGACGACCCGCACTTCGACCGTGAAAAGATCCTCATCACCACCCACCCGACCCAGCGCGACATCTGGTTCTGGACCATCCCGTTCAGCCAGGGTCGCTGCTCGGTGGGCGTGGTTGCCGCAGCCGAACACTTCGAAGGCCGCGGCGACGATCTCGACGAATGCCTGCGTGGCTTCATCGCCGAAACCCCGAGCTTGGCCAAGGTGCTGAAAAACGCCCATTGGGACACACCCGCGCGGACCATCGGCGGCTACTCGGCCAATGTCAAAACCTTACACGGCCCGGGTTTCGCCTTGCTCGGCAACGCCGCAGAGTTCCTTGACCCGGTGTTTTCCTCCGGCGTCACCATCGCCATGCGTTCGGCGAGCATGGCCGCCGGCGTTCTGCATCGCCAACTGCAAGGTGAAAGCGTGGATTGGCAACGCGAGTTTGCCGAACCTCTCAAGCGCGGTGTCGACACCTTCCGCTGCTACGTCGAAGGCTGGTACGCCGGGACCTTCCAGGATGTGATCTACCACCCTGGCAGCGCTCCGGAGATCCGCCGCATGATCAGCGCGATCCTCGCCGGTTACGCCTGGGACGAACGCAATCCGTTCGTCAGCGAGCCCAAGCGCCGGTTGCGCATGCTCTCGGAGATTTGTGCGAGTGATGCGACGTGAGTGACTCCGAACAACAGTACCTCAGCGACAGTTACGTCGAAGAAACCCGCTTCGGGTTCTGGTTCCTGCGCAGCTTCACCTGGCAGCACCACGTGCTGCGGGTGGCCATCAACGACCTGCGCAGCTTGTTCAGCGAAGCACTGCCCAGCCATCCGGTGCTGCTGGATGCCGGTTGCGGTCAGGGCAAGTCGTTCCAGTACCTGCATCAGGTGTTTGCCCCGCAACGGCTGATCGGCCTCGACGCCGACCCGCACAGCCTGATGCTCAGCGGCGAAGAGGCGCAGCGCCAGAACATCGACGTCGAACTGATCGGCAGCGATTGCGCGACCCTCACGATGCCGGATGCCAGCGTCGATTTGCTGTTCTGCCATCAGACCTTCCACCACCTGGTGGAGCAGGAACGAGCCCTCGCCGAGTTCTATCGGGTGCTCAAGCCGGGCGGCTATTTGATGTTTGCCGAGTCCACCGAAGCCTACATCGACACCTGGGTGATTCGCTGGTTGTTCCGCCACCCGATGCACGTGCAAAAGAGCGCCGACGGTTATTTGCAGATGATTCGTCAGCAGGGTTTTGAATTCGGCCCGCAAAACGTGTCTTACCCTTATCTGTGGTGGAGTCGCGCGAAGGATTTCGGTCTGCTCGAACGCTTTGGACTGCGCCGCCCAAAACCGCTTGGCCAACGGGAAGAAACCCTGGTCAACGTGGTTGCCCGTAAACCGCTCGAAGGTATGTGCTAATGATTCGCCTCCTGCTCGTGTGCTGTGCCTTGCTGCTGAGCGCTTGCGCCAGCCAGCCGCCGCTGCCCGAGCGCAACCCGACACTGGCCTTGCCGCTGCAATTACATGTCGAGCGGCAACGGGCCGATCAACACCAGGACTGGTTGCTGGTGATCCAGCGCGAAGGTACCGGCATTCGCTGGTCGCTGATGGACCCACTGGGCATTCCGGTGGCTCGCCAGCGCCTGATCGACAACCAGTGGCAGGCCGACGGTTTGCTACCGCCCAACCCGGAAGCGCGCCAGTTGTTTGCAGCGCTGTTATTCGCCCTGACACCGGAGGCCGAGTTGCTCAATAATTATCCTGCTGCCCGACGTCATGCTGCTTTGCGCTCGCTGACGCCGCATTGGCAGGTGCTGTATCGAACCCCGTCGGACTTCGTGCTGACGCTGCCCGAACAGTTGAACTATCACGTCACCCCGCTGACCGCCGAGACTGCGCCATGACGGCCTACCTGAACGCCCTCGGGCTGATCTGCAGCCTGGGCCGCAACAAACACGAAGTGGCCCGTAACCTGTTTGCCGGCGACTGCTCGGGAATGCGCGTCGAGGCCGGCTGGGTGCCTGAGCGCTCGCTCCCGGTGGCGGCGGCACGCGGCGAGTTGTCCGCGATCCCGGCGGCACTGAAGCAGCACAACACCCGCAACAATCAGTTGCTGCTGGACGCCGCGCTGCAAATCCGCGAAGACATCGAACACGCCATTCAAACCTATGGCCGTGGGCGCATCGGTATCGTCCTGGGCACCAGCACTTCTGGCATCGACGAAGCCAGTCGCGGGATTGCCCATTACCTGCGGGACGGTCAGTTCCCGCCAGAATACGACTACCAGCAACAGGAACTTGGCGCCCCGGCGAACTTCCTCGCCGACTGGCTGCAACTAAGCGGTCCGGCCTATGTGATTTCCACCGCCTGCACCTCCAGCGCCCGCGCCTTGTTGAGTGCCCAGCGATTGCTCGACCTCGGTGTGTGTGATGCGGTGCTGTGTGGCGGCGTCGACAGTCTGTGCAAACTGACTCTCAACGGTTTTTCGGCGCTGGATGCGGTATCCGAGCAGCGCTGCAATCCGTTCTCGGTCAATCGCAACGGCATCAACATAGGTGAAGCGGCGGTACTTTTCCTGATGAGCAAACACCTCGGCAGCAGCCAACCGATTGCCCTGCTGGGCAGCGGTGCCAGCTCCGACGCGCACCATATTTCCGCCCCGGAACCCAGCGGGCGCGGTGCCCTGCAAGCGATGAACAAGGCCCTGCGCAGCGCCGGTTTAGCGCCTGAGCGGATCAACTACCTGAACCTGCACGGCACCGCCACCCAGCACAACGACGCCATGGAAAGCCTGGCGGTCAACAGCCTGTTCCCGGTGGGCGTGCCCTGCTCGTCAACCAAGCCCATGACCGGCCACACCCTCGGCGCGGCCGGAGCGCTGGAAGCGGCGTTCTGCTGGCTGAGCCTGAGCCGCGAAAACACCCGACACGCGCTGCCACCGCAGGTCTGGGACGGCCAGCCCGACCCGCAGCTGCCAGCGCTGAGTTTTGTGACCGCCGCTGATCGCCTGGAACCAAGCACTGCACGTTGCCTGATGAGTAACTCCTTTGCCTTTGGTGGCAACAACGTCAGCCTGATTATCGGAGACGCCCAATGATTGATTGGCCTCTCGCCGAACTGCTGCCCCACGCGGGTGACATGATCCTTATCGATCACGTGCTGTCGTTCGACGAAGAACAGATTTACACCCGCCTCACCGTCAAGCCCGGTGGCCTGTTCAACCAGCCCGACGGCAGTTTGCCGGCCTGGGTCGGTATCGAGCTGATGGCGCAAAGTGTGGCCGCGTACGCCGGCTGTCGCGCACGTGAGCGAGGCAATCCGGTAGAGCTTGGATTCCTGCTCGGTACGCGTAAATTTGAATGTAATGTGGAACACTTTCCACTCGGCAGCGAACTGACGATCCACGCCCTGCGTTCGCTCGAAGACGACAACGGCATGGGCGTTTTCGAATGTCACCTGACGGCGCCCGGCATTCATGCCATGGCCCGTCTGAATGTGTTCTGCCCACCTCAGGCGGCTCACTATCTACATGAATCCCACTCTTCTTCTAGCACTACTGGAGCCCAGTCTTGACTGAATCCGTACTGGTCACCGGTTCCAGCCGTGGTATCGGCCGCGCCATCGCACTACGCCTGGCCCAGGCCGGCTTTGATCTGGTGCTGCATTGCCGTAGCGGTCGCAGCGACGCCGAAGCCGTTCAGGCTGAAATCGAAGCGTTGGGCCGCCGCGCACGCATCCTGCAATTCGACGTATCGGATCGCGCCAGCTGCAAGGCACATCTCGAAACCGACGTGGAGACCCACGGCGCCTATTACGGCGTGGTGCTCAACGCCGGCCTGACGCGCGACGGTGCCTTCCCGGCCCTGAGCGAGGACGACTGGGACGTGGTGATGCGCACCAACCTCGACGGTTTTTATAACGTGTTGCACCCGGTCATGATGCCGATGATTCGCCGGCGCGCCGCCGGGCGGATCGTGTGCATCACCTCGGTTTCCGGGTTGATCGGCAACCGTGGGCAGGTCAACTACAGCGCCTCCAAGGCCGGGTTGATCGGTGCCGCCAAGGCCCTGGCAATCGAGCTGGGTAAACGCAAGATCACCGTCAACTGCGTCGCGCCGGGCCTGATCGACACTGCGATGCTCGACGAAAACGTCCCCGTGGAAGAGCTGCTGAAAATGATTCCTGCACAACGCATGGGCACCCCTGAAGAAGTGGCCAGTGCGGTGAACTTCCTGATGTCCGCCGAAGCGGGCTATATCACCCGGCAGGTGCTGGCCGTCAACGGAGGCCTGTGCTGATGAAACGCGTCGTCGTCACCGGCATGGCCGGCATTACCTCATTGGGCAGCGACTGGGAGACCATCTGCGCTAACTTCAAGGCCAATCGCAGTGGCATCCGCCGCATGGACGAGTGGGATCGTTTCATCGAACTGAACACGCGCCTGGCCGGTCCCATTGATGATTTCATCGTCCCGAGCCACTGGACACGCAAGCAGTTGCGCAGCATGGGCCGGGTTTCCCGGCTGGCGGTCGGCGCGGCAGAACAGGCACTGGCCGATGCCGGCCTGCTCGGTGACGAGTCGATCAAGGACGGCCGCATGGGCGTGTCCTGCGGCTCATCCACCGGCAGCACCGACGAAATCAAGGCCTTCGGCAAGATGCTGCTTAATTCGGTGGCTGAAGGGCTGAACGCCAACTCCTACGTGCGAATGATGCCGCACACCACGGCGGCCAATATCAGCATTTTCTTTGGCCTCACCGGGCGCTTGATCCCGACCTCCAGCGCCTGCACCAGTGGCAGCCAGGGCATCGGTTATGCCTACGAGGCGATCAAGTTCGGCCGCCTGCCGCTGATGCTCGCCGGCGGCGCCGAAGAGCTGTGCCCGACCGAAGCCATGGTGTTCGACGCGCTCTACGCCACCAGCCTGAAAAACGACGCCCCGAAAACCAGCCCACGGCCTTACGACAGTGCGCGCGATGGCCTGGTGATCGGTGAAGGCGGCGGCATGCTGGTGCTCGAAGAACTCGAACACGCACTGGCCCGTGGTGCGCATATCCACGCCGAAATCGTTGGTTTTGGCAGCAACGCCGACGGCCAGCACGCCACCCGCCCAGAGCAAACCACCATGCGTCGGGCCATGGAGCTGGCACTGGAAGACGCAGGTCTGGAGCCCTCGGCCATCGGCTACGTGAACGGCCACGGCACCGCCACCGAGCAAGGCGACATCGCAGAAACCCTGGCCACCAACAGCCTGTTCGGCAGCCACATGCCCATCAGCTCGCAGAAGAGCTTTCTCGGCCACACCCTGGGCGCCTGCGGTGCACTGGAGTCCTGGTTCAGCATTGAAATGATGAACAGCGACGAGTACGTGCACACCTTCAACCTCGACGACATCGATCCACGCTGCGGCGAACTGGACTACCTGCGCGGCGAGTTCCGCCAGATGAGCTGCCAGTATGTGATGAACAACAACTTCGCCTTCGGTGGGGTTAACACGTCGCTGATCTTTCGGCGCTGGTCGTAACTTAAAACTTCGAGGTCAAGGAGCCCCCGATACCAAGACCCATAAATGTCACGCCGAGGCGAACATGGACGGGATTGCGTTGAGGGGGATTTGGCGAAGGCTCAGTAATTCAAGACGCGGGCTTTGTAGGAGGCTGCATCGTATCGATGTCCCCTTCCAACGCCATTGGGCCCTCGAACTCTGTCTGCAGTAGTGCCAAAAACGCTTCCCGAGCTGGGTGTCGACCTGCGTTTTCATGCCAGTAAAACAGGTTGTCAATACTCGTCAGTTCCGGAAATTCATATCCTTGCCAACCCGCACTGTGGCGGTATTGCTCATAGATCCCACGAGGTACCAGCGAAACGCCGGCACCGGCACTGACACAGCCAACTATAGCGCCATAGCTTGCGATGCTGACAATCGGCAGCACTTGGTCATAGCGCAACAGCCACTGCTCCAGTGCCAACCGGTACGGACAGCCCGGGGGCCACATGAAAATTCCCTTCCCTTGCAAATCCGCCGCCTTGCGTAAAGGCCCATGGGACGCGGACGCGATGAGAATTAAATCTTCCTGGTACACCACTGCACGCTTGAGGCCGGGGCGTTCAATGTTCACCGCCACGATCACCCCATCAAGCCGGTGATGCTGAGTATCGTCCAGCAGTTGAGCCCAGGTGCCGGTGCTCAACTCCAGCGACACCTGCGGGTATAGCGCATGGTACTTGGCCAATAACCGGGGCAACCGTCCCGTAGCACTAGACTCAATGGCGCCAATGCGCAGTGGACCGCCAGGCGTATTGGTGGGCGCTACCGCGCGCCGGGCTTCATCAGCCAAACACAGGATTTTCGTCGCGTAATCAAGTAATACCTCCCCAGCAGGAGTGATCCGCAACCCTCGACCGTCGCGAAAAAACAGCGATGTGCCGAGCTCACGCTCCAGGGACTTGAGGCGTGCGGTGATATTGGACGGCACGCAGTGCAGCAACTCGGCGGCGCGCGCGATGCTGCCGAAGTCGTGAACCGTCTTGAACATGCGCAGTTGGGACAATTCCATAGCTCACCCAGAGTGAATGCTTTGGTCAGTTTAAGTCACTTGTAGTGAGGCTGTGTGTTTTTGATACTTCAACCGGCGCACGTTGCAGGGACGCTCTCGCGCCTTCATTTCCCCGACGAACAGGAGTTCTCATGGAGTTATCTCAGCGCAAAATCCAATGCCTCGCCGAAAGCGTGTTCACCCATAAAGCCTTGAATAACACGTTCTACCAACGATGGATGGGAGGCACCCTCTCCCTCGGCAACGTTGAGGTGTTCGCCCGAAACTATCTGGCCCGCACCACGCTGACCTCTCGTATGGTCGCCCTGTCATTTCTGGGCGCTGACGACCTGCATGCTCAGGTCGAAATCGTCAAAAACCTGTACTCCAAAATGGGCTATGGCAACCCGAAAAACGCCCACCTCGCCCTGCTGGAAAGTTATCTGATCGACCTTCTCAGCCGTCTCGCTGATCGGCCGTACAGCATGGACGAACTCACAGCTTTACCTGTGCTGAAAAGCACCCGCACGTTCATCCACGAACAGTTGAGTTTGTACGCCGACGGTGGCCGCTACAACAATCCGCGCCATGTGCTCGGCACATTGTTGGCTCAGGAGTGGCTGGCCTATTCGATGCTCACCCGTTTGTACGAAGGAGCACGCAACTATAAGCACCTGTATGCCAATAACGACGACTTTCATGAACACTGCGAGTATTTCTACATCCACATCGGGGATGCGGAAAAAGAACACAAAATCCAGGCCGTGAAAGCCGCCACCCAGGAATGCACCACTGACCAGCACATAGAAGAAGTCCGCGCTTCGTTCAACCGCTTCCTGGACATCACTGAGCAATACTGGAACGGAATAGCTTGTGCCATGCCCGGCGTGCAAAGTCGTGTTGCTTCCAAGATGACGATTTGATGAATACAAGGCCCAGCTTAAAAATCACGTTGGCGGCGATCTTTGTCATTCTTTGCTGGGCCTTTTCCCCCATTGGAATCCACATCGGACTAAAGGCTTACGAGCCCGGTCATCTCGCACTGATGCGATTTCTCATCGCCTCAACGTTCATGGCCGGAGTCGCATCAGTGATGCGTATTTCCCTGCCACGCCTGAAAGACCTGCCGCTGCTGGCGGTGCTGGGATTTTTTGCTGTCAGCCTGCATCACATAGCCCTCAACTACGGCCAACGAGGTGTTAGCGCTGGGGCCGCCAGCGTACTGGCACAATCCACTCCGCTGTTCAGCACGTTATTGGCGCATTTCGCGTTCAAGGATCGGGTCAACGGCTGGCAATGGATCTGTGTGCTATGCGGCCTACTCGGCGCCGCAGTGGTAGTCACCGGGGACCGTGGTTTTGGTGAGCTTGACGCGCATGGGCTGCTGATCCTGCTGGCGGCGCTTTCATGGAGTCTGTATTTCGCCTTGCAAAAACACCATTCACATCGTTACGACGGGCTGACGATGGTGTGTTACACCATCTGGTCGGGCACGGTACTGCTGCTTGTATACGTACCTGGGTTGTGGAGCGAAGTGCAAAATGCCTCAACCTCGGTCAACCTGGCGGTACTCATTCTGGGCATCTTCCCCAGTGCCCTTGCGTACCTCGCCTGGGCATACGTACTGGCGCACAGCAATGTGAGCCGCGCCTCCATTTCGCTTTACCTGATACCGCCCACAGCCATGTTGATGGCCTCACTGGTTCTGAGCGAACGCCCTTCGGCCATGGTCATCGTCGGAACGGTCATTGTGCTGATGAGCGTACTCGCCCTCAATCTGGAACCATCGAAAGTCGCGGTTCCTGCCGACGAAGTTTGAACAGCGGTCGTGACCACCTATGAATGACGCAGAAAATCCGACGTTGGCCTACGAGCACCATGTGCTGATTTGCACCAACTTGCGCCCCGATGGCCGCCGTAGTTGCTCGGGCTCAGGTGCTCATGAACTGCTCAGTGCAGCAAAACGCAAACTCGCCAAAATGGGTGAGCCAGGAACATCGCGCGCCAACGCATCGGGCTGCCTGGGCCGCTGCGACCACGGCCCGGTTATGGTGATTTACCCAGCTAACCTGTGGTTTTCGTGCAAGACACCGCAACAGGTTGAACGCATTCTCGATCAACACCTCTTCCGTCCCGATCAGCAATTGTGACCCAAGGGGCCTCAGCAGGAATCCGCGTCATGACTTGGACAGATGAAGACATGCGCATCGCACAATGGATGCTGGCCGAATACCGTAAACAAGACTACCTGCCGCAAGCTGTCGCCGTACGGGAGATCCGTCTGATGTTCGGCGAAGCTCATGTGTACCAAAATCGCCACGGCAACTGGGCCGTGAACAAGCCAATTCTCGAAGCCTTTAAAGCACTGACTGCTGAGTTCGTGGTATGGAGCCGAAGCTTTCAACTATGGAGGCCAAGAACCGCACAAGATCCGGTCGACATACGCGTGAGCCGCTGAAAAGCTATCCTGACGGATACCATGCGGCGGGATTCATGACCTCGCGTAGTATCTGAGTGCAAATCACTCTGTTCAGGTGTTGCCGGGGTTGAAGGACTAATGGCACCTTGGCAAAAAATGAAACATCGGAAAGCGAAGTACACAATTTCGGAAGCGCCCCACAGCAGGAATTAGAATTTCGCGCTAGGGTCAGTGCCCCGAACATCCCAAGGAAGAATGAACCATGACTAAAAAGGCCGTTATCGTTTTCAGCGGTGGGCAAGACTCAACAACCTGCTTGATCCATGCACTGACTATTTACGATGAAATACACTGCATTACGTTTGATTATGGCCAGCGCCATCGTGCGGAAATTGAAGTGGCGCAACAGCTCTCAAAAAAGCTTGGCGTGACGGTGCACAAAGTACTGGACGTTTCATTGCTGAATGAACTGGCCATCAGCAGCTTAACCCGGGACAACATTCCAGTCCCGACCACAGACAGTTCCGGGGACGGTCTGCCAAGCACGTTCGTACCCGGCAGGAATATTCTGTTTTTAACCTTGGCTTCTATTTATGCGTATCAAGTGGGCGCTGAAACTGTAATTACAGGTGTTTGTGAAACTGATTTTTCTGGCTACCCGGATTGCCGGGATGCATTTGTAAAGGCTTTGAATAACGCCATCGAATTGGGCATGGACTATAAGTTGCGCATTGAAACGCCGCTTATGTGGTTGAACAAGGCTGAAACCTGGGCTTTGGCCGATTACCACAACCAGCTGGACTTGATTCGCTACCACACGCTGTCTTGCTACAACGGATTACAGGGTAGTGGCTGCGCTAACTGTGATGCTTGTAATCTTCGTGCAAAAGGATTGAATGAGTTTTTGGAAAATAAAACAGAGGTCATGAACAGTTTAAAAGACAAACTAGAATTAGAATTAGAATAGCTAACCCATTGCTGATCGATACAGAAGCACCGCTGGACGTATTGCACGACACCGCGGCCTACCGCATCCGCACGGCGACTCAACTGCTGGAGTATTTCGCGTTCAGTGAGGGCATTCACAGTGAGCTGGCGCGGGTGCTGGTGACGTCATTGCGCGATGGCTGCGATTTGCTGGATGTCGTCGGGCGACGATTACAGGCGCAGATTTCGGCGTAAAAAAACAGGCGATCCCAGTGGGATCGCCTGTTTTTTATACGACAAAGAGCGCCTTTCGACTGGATGCCAGTCAGTTAAGCTTGTCATCGCCCTGTATCTGCTACGTCACCTCAACCTTACGCGTCAGCAACTCGACAAACGCCTTGGCCCTCGGCGACTTCTGGTCCTTGCGCTGCACCAGCCACACGGCTGACATCGCCAATGGATCGAGCAAGGGCCGGTAGACCACGCCGTCGATGCGCATCCTCTGATACGACGCTGGCAACACCGACACCCCGAGCCCCGCCGCCACCAGGCCGATGATGGTCATGGCCTCGCCGGCTTCCTGGGTGAAGTGCGGGCTGAAGCCGGCGTCGCGCGCCAGGCTCAGCAGTTGCGCGTATAGACCGCTGCCGTAGCTGCGTGGGAAGAACACGAAAGGCTCGTGGGCCAGCGCTGACAGAAACAGTCCTTCCTCGCTGCCCACCACCAACGGATCCTTGGAGCTGAGCACCGCCACCAAGGGCTCACGACTCAACTCGACCACCTCCAGCGAATCCGGCAGTGGCAATGGCCGCATGATTCCGACCTGAATCGACTCGTCCACCAGCGCCTCGGCGACCTGGGTGCTGCTCATTTCCCGAAGGTTCAGATGCACGGCCGGGAAGCGCTGGCGAAACGAGAAGATCGCCTGCGGGATCGTCGAGTTGAACGGCGCCGATGAGGTGAAGCCGATCTTCAGTTCCCCCAGCTCGCCGAGTTGGGCTCGACGGGCGACGTCGGCGGCTTTGTCGACTTGGGCCAGCACCAGCCGAGCCTCTTCGAGGAACAATCGACCGGCTTCACTGAGCTCGACCCGACGATTGGTACGCTCGAACAACCGTGCGCCGACTTCCTGTTCCAGCACCTGAATCTGTTGACTCAGGGGCGGTTGAGAGATGCCCAGCACCTGTGCGGCGCGGCCGAAGTGCAGTTCTTCGGCGACGGCGATGAAGTAGCGCAGATGGCGCAATTCCATGAAAACCCCATTAGGTCGTTAAACCTATCAAACAGGTCGAACAATATATTGGATAGAAACATTAGCCAGCTATATGATTTTTCCATTGCCTGCCTAGCCGTGCTCTCCCGAGGTCCCCCGTGAAAACTGCTGTCGACCCGCTCGCCCATGAATTGCCGCCGACTGCGCTGGACGATGTGGTCGCGCAACTGAATGACGTGTACATCGAAAAAAGCACGCCGATGTTCATGCGCACGGTGCTGGCGCTGTTCTCCGGCGGCTTTGCGACCTTCGCCCTACTCTACTGCGTGCAGCCGATGATGCCGCTGTTTTCCCGTGAGTTTTCGATCAACGCGGCGCAGAGCAGCCTGATCCTGTCGGTGGCCACCGGGATGCTCGCCATCGGCTTGCTGATCACCGGCCCGATCTCCGACCGTATTGGCCGCAAACCGGTGATGGTTGCAGCGCTGTTTGCGGCAGCGTTGTGCACGATTGCCAGTGCGATGATGCCGAGCTGGCAGGGCGTACTGGTGATGCGTGCACTGGTCGGACTGTCCCTCAGCGGACTGGCGGCGGTGGCCATGACGTACTTGAGCGAAGAGATTCATCCACAGCACATCGGCCTGGCGATGGGGCTGTACATCGGTGGCAACGCGATTGGCGGGATGTGCGGTCGACTGATCGTCGGCGTGTTGATTGACTTCGTTAACTGGCACACCGCGATGCTGATCATCGGTGGACTGGCGCTGATTGCCGCGACAGTGTTCTGGAAAATCCTCCCCGAGTCGCGCAACTTCCGCTCCCGCTCGATGCATCCGCGCAGCTTGCTCGACGGCTTCACCATGCACTTTCGCGACGCCGGGCTGCCGTGGTTGTTCCTCGAAGCGTTCGTGCTGATGGGTGCGTTCGTCACGTTGTTCAACTACATCGGCTATCGCCTGCTGGCCGAGCCGTATCACATGGATCAGGCCTTCGTTGGCTTGCTCTCGGTGGTCTACCTGTCGGGCATCTACAGCTCGGCGAAAATCGGTGCATTGGCCGACAAGCTTGGCCGGCGCAAAGTCCTGTGGGCAACCATCATGCTGATGCTCGCAGGCCTTGCGCTGACCCTGTTCACGCCATTGGCGCTAGTGATCATCGGCATGCTGATCTTCACCTTCGGCTTCTTCGCCGCGCACTCGGTGGCCAGCAGCTGGATCGGCCGCCGCGCGACCAAAGCCAAGGGTCAGGCCTCGTCGCTTTATCTGTTCAGCTACTACGCCGGGTCAAGTATCGCCGGCACGGTGGGCGGGGTGTTCTGGCACCTGGGCGGCTGGAACGGCATCGGCCTGTTCATCGGCGGATTGCTGGTGATTGCGCTGCTGGTGGCGTTGAAACTGGCCCGCTTGCCATTGCTGCCAAACAACCAACCGGTGTGAGGCCAGCACGTCAGGAACCCTGCACCACCACCTGCGCCTCCAGTGCTTGACCTTGCTTGTCCAGTGTCAGTGATTGCAAGGTCGCCCCGTCCTGTTCGGTTCGGTGCAGCCAGGCCAGTAACGCCCGCGCATCACCGCGCAGCGTCAGGCGCAGAAGATCGCCTTGCACCTCCAGCTGTTGCAGGTCGAGGCCGTCGGCGATCGCGCGCTCACTGAGTTGCGTGGACAGGGGCGCAGTCCCTTCGGCTCGAGCACTGGGGGCTTGAGCGCGAGCGACCTCCCCGGCCTGCACCAGCCGCTGCTGGTATAAGCGCTCGGCCACTGCCAGCCGCTGCTGGGACGGCTGCCACAACCCGACGAACGCCAGAACGGCAATGAGCGTTACCACCAGGGCGCTCAGCGCCTGTCGGTCGCGCAGCGCCAGACGGCTCCAGGTCTGCGTCACGATGACCGGCAGGTTCGGTGTGTTGAATTTCATGGTTGATTCTCCAATGTCAGCAGCGCCTGGACCCGATCCTGTGTCTTGCTCGCGCTGCCCAGCCTGATCGGCAATCCACTGCTCTGGCCGCGCTCGCGCAGCTGTTCGAGTTCCGCAAAACTGCCTGCCGTGAGTTGCAGTTTCCAACCGTCGCCGACACGGTATTCGATGCGTTGTACTTCAACACTGCTTGCACCGATCACCTGCTCGGTCAACTTCAGCCAGCGGGCAATCTGCGTATCCTGTGCGCTGATGCGGGTTTGTTTTTGCAACGCCTTGAGTTGCGCAGAAAGATCAACGATACGAGTCTGCTGCGGATACAACGCCCTGAATTGTTGTTCGCTGCGAACAGATAGCTGCTGAGCCTGATCCTCGAAAAAACCGCTGCGCGCCTGCGTGAAACCCCATGCCAGGGTGAACAACAGTGCGACCGAGATCAGCCCCGTCGCCCAGGGAAAATGTTGGCGAGACCGACGAAACTCACCGTGCAGCAGATTGATCTGAGGTCCCGCACCGGCTCGACCATGCAGCGCTTGATATCCGTCGTCCAGCCAGCACATGGACTCAGGCAGGCGTGGTTCGAGTGTCGCCAGTCCGTCAACCGACACCGCGAGGCGAGCCTCCAGTGCGCCGCCAAGAAGCCAGCGCCCCAACCACCAGACACCATAGGCCTGATTGTTCGGCAGGCGGTCGGCATCGACCTGCACGGTGCTGACCGAAATCCCCAGTTCAGCCACCAGCGTCAGCAACGCTGCAAAGCGTTTTTTGTTGACCCACAGCACCGGGTAGCACCCTGACGAATCCCGCGAACCGATGCTCAGGTGCAGCGTCTCAAGGTCTTCGCTCAGTTGATCTTCGATGGCGAACGCAATGGCCTGAGCGTCGGGGCGACGTCGCGAGGGCCATTTTTCGCTGCGTAACCAGCCACACATTTCCATTGGCAATACCAGATGGACAGCCTGCCCTGATAACTGTTTGGCCGCATCGGCGAGTGAGAGGGCCGACCGCTCACTCGATGCCGACACCAGGCAACAGGGCCATTGCGTGGAAGGTTTCACCAACCCTTCGGCGGTGAGGTAAAGCCAGGTGCTCATGGCGAAGACTCGCTTGTCAGTGGGGTCAGGAACCGTCGTTGCACGACGTTCACCTGTCGGGTTTGGGAGTCGATTTCCACTTCGCTGACCAGTTGCAAACGGCTTTGCCCGAAGGCCACGTCCACCGTGATCCGAAACCAGCGACTGCCCAGACCCAGGCCATGGCTGCCCAGTTCAAGCCCGGCGAGCAGAGGGTCTTCGACGAACGCCTGCACCGAGCGATACCCCTCGGCCGGACGCTGTTGCACCAACGCTCGGGCCGTTGCTTCGGTCATACCGTCGAGTGTCATCAGTTGCTGCGCCGACGCGGTATTGAGGTTCAGGCTGGCGTTCCTGGGCAGCAGGGCTACCATCGGCTGCAAACGCCGCAGCACCTCGCCGTCGACGCCCGGCCACATGCGTAATTGACTGAGGTCTGTCAGCCCGCCGAAGTGCGAGGTCGCGAGCCTTTCGAGTTCTGGATTGCGGATCTGCAGCAGGGCCAGCAGACGTATCCAACGCTGTTGCGTGAGCGGATCGATGTGCCCGCCGGCCAGCAGTACAGAAAGGTTGAAGCGCGCGGCCAGGTCTTCGACGCGGATGTGCAGCGTCCCGCCCTCGACCTCGAACGGCGGCTTAGCCTGCGCCCACGCTTGCGCCAGGTTGACGCTGCGGGACGCTTGCATCTCGGGGTGACGCAACCGCTGCAAGGCCCAGCGTTCACCGGAAAAACCCAGTTGGCGCAGCTGCACCTGATGCAGTTGTTGCGCGGTACTTTTGACCACCAGCCGATGGTTGCGCAGCATCCCGCCCGTCAGCAGCAGCGCCAGGCTCATGACCAACAACACACTGAGCAGCGCGACACCGCGTTGCCGACTCATGACGCGCTCCCGGGTAACAGCAAGACCCGGCGAATCGACTCGAAGCGCTCCGTTGAAAAGGTGATTTCCAAAGCCTTCGGCGCGGAGACTGACTTGCCGGTGCCGAGCGGTTTCTCGCTGCGCCAACCACTCAGGTCATAGAGCCGCCAACGCAATTCGCGCACCCCGGTGAGCAGTCTTTGCCGCTGCACCAACGGCTGTTCAGGGGGGTGGCTTTCACGCCACAACGTCCCCTTGTCGAGGCGATAAGTGACATTCTGCAACTCGCTACGCGGCTCATCCAACGGATTACGCCAGTTGCCGCGCTGCAACTGCAAAACGTTTTGCTGCAGCACCATGGGCTGCGCCGTCACCTGCAAGGCATCACGCTCGATCACGGCGACGGCGCGTTGCAACGCTCGCATGTCGCGCTCATGGGATGAGCTGCTGCGTTCAGCACGGACCACGCCATCGAACAGCCGCCAGCTGGCCAGGCTAATCAAGGCGAATATCGCCATGGCGATCACCAGTTCGAGCAAGGTGAAGCCATTCTGCTTATTCATCACGGGCGTCAATCCAACCCGTCGTTCGGTGTACGACCTGATCGCTGCCTGAACGGCTGACACTGAGTTCGACCTTCAGCAAACGCGAATCGGCCACCGGGCTGATGGTCTGGCTCAGGCTCCAGTCGCGTCGGTCGAAGTGTCGGCTCAGGTATTCGTGCCCTTGAGCCGGTGCAGTCCCCAGTTGCAATTCGCTCAAGTGGTTGTCAGCCAGCCAGGTCCCACACAACTGCTCCTCCAATCGAGCATTCTGCTTGAGGGCGTATTGACCGGCCGCCATCACTGCAGCCGCCAATGTCGCAAAGACCACCAGCGCGATCATGATTTCCAACAGGGTAAAGCCACGGTGTGTCTGGCGCGGGCGCGCAGGCTTTCGCTTTCTCTTACTCATCAAGGGCCGCCTCGTTCAAACCATCACTGGAGAGGCTGATCAACGACTGCTGATCCGCTTGCAGGTGCAAGGTGAACGCACTGCTTTCATCACTGCTGAGCAACACCAGATGCGGTTGGCCGGGACGCCCCGCAAGCGTCGACGCTTGACCGGATTGCTCCAGGCGTAGCTGCAAGCCTTCCGGTAAACGATAAGCGCGGCCCGCCGGGCGCCAGTCCTGGCCATAGAGACCCAGCACCTGATAACCCCCGGGCTCCAGCCGAAGGCCATACTCGCGCCCCTCGAGCACGGCCTGCTCACGTAGCGCCTGCAACAGCTGGATCAAACCGTTGGCCTCCTGCCGGGCCAGACGTGCCGGGTGATTGCCGATGGCCAGACCCGCCATGCCCAGCAGCACACCGATCAGCACCATGACCACCATCAACTCCAATAGAGTGAAACCCCGGCACGCCTGACGCATCGGTCAATCTCCCCAGTTGCCGATGTCTGTTCCATAGCCTTCGCCACCGGACACACCATCAGCACCGAAGGAATAAAGGTCATAGCCGCCATCGGTCGAATTCACGCCAGGATTGAGGTACTGATACGGCGTTCCCCAGGGGTCCACCGGCAGGCTTTTGAGATAACCCTGCGGACTCCAGTTTTTCGGCACCGGTGCGCCCAGCGGCCGTTTGACCAACGCTTCCAGCCCTTGTTGGGTGGAGGGGTAGCTGAAGTTGTCGAGGCGGTACATTTCAAGGCTGGTGGAGATCGCCAGAATGTCGGTGCGGGCCGCGGTGACCTTGGCCTGATCGGGCCGGCTCATGAACTGCGGTACGACGATGGCGCCAAGCACG
This sequence comes from Pseudomonas sp. H3(2019), assembly GCF_007713465.1. GTDB lineage: Bacteria > Pseudomonadota > Gammaproteobacteria > Pseudomonadales > Pseudomonadaceae > Aquipseudomonas. The sequence continues at coordinate 37,260 of NZ_VMSG01000011.1, forward strand.
CCGATGATGACCACTACCACCATGATTTCGATCAAGGTAAAGCCACGCTGATGCTTGGCTGAAATGTTACGGACAGGATTCATCGATCAACTCACCAGTTGGTTCAGGCTAAGAATGGGTAAAAGAATGGCCATGACGATCAGCAGCACGACACCGCCCATCAGCACCAGCATGACCGGTTCGAACAGACTCACGACCAGCGCGATGCGCGCTGCCAGGGTCTTTTCCTGCTGCTCGGCGGCCCGCGCCAGCATGCTGTCGAGTTCACCGGCACGCTCGCCACTGGCAATCAGGTGCAACATCATTGGTGGTATATCGCCGCCCTGCTCCAGGCCATGAGTCAGGGTGCCGCCCTCGCGTACCGAGCGCGCAACGTCGCGCATACGCCTGCGAATCGTCAGGTTGCCAATCACGGCTGCAGCAATTTCCAGGGCATCGACCAACGGCACCGCGCTCTTGCCGAGGATCGCCAGGGTGCTGGCAAAACGCGCCGCCTCCATGGCCCGCACCACCCCGCTCAGCAACGGCAAGCGCAGCACCAGTGCGTGCCAGCGCACTCGCAGGGGTGGCTGGAGCAAGGCCCAGCGTCCCAGTAATGCCAATACCGACAACAGCCCCGACAGGATCAGGCCATGACTGCGCAGACTGTCACTGATCAGGATCATGCCCCGGGTCAACAGCGGTAAAGGTTGACCGCTGTCGACGAAAATCTTCACCACATCAGGCACCACATAGCCGAGCAGGAAACCGACGATGGCCAATGAAGCGAACATCAGGATCATCGGGTACACCAGCGCCAGCTGAATCCGCTGGCGCGATGTCTGACGGGCCTCTGTGTACGCCGCCAACTGTTCAAGCACATGACCCAGATGCCCGGAGCGCTCGCCCGCTGCGATGGTGGCGCGAAACAGTTCGGGGAACGCACGGGGAAATCCACCCAGCGCCGCCGCCAGTGCATAACCTTCCATCACCCGCGCTCGCACCGCTGAGAGCAAGGCGTTGACCTTGCGCTTTTCGCTCTGTGCCGCAACGGCTCGCAAGGCCTCTTCGAGGGGCAGACCGGCCTGAATCAGCGTGGATAACTGCAACGTCAGCAGCGCCAGTTCGCCGGAACTCAGCTTTATGGCATTCGCAAAAATCCCACCCCGAGCCCCCTGAAACTTCGCCTCGTCGACATGACTGGGTAACAAACCTCGCTCACGCAACAGTTGCCGGGCATGCCGTGGGCTATCGGCCTCCAGCACACCTCGGGACTGACGGCCACTGCGGTCCTGGGCACGGTATTCGAATCCCGGCACCGGCTAGTCCTCCTGGCTGACGCGCAGCAATTCATCGAGACTGGTGACACCCTCAAGCACCAGCCGCTGACCATCCTGAAACAGGCTACGCGACAGCGTCCGTGCCTCGTCCGCCAACGCCTGTTCACTGGCGCCCTGATGAACCAGCGCGGACAGCGTCGGAGTTATGCTGATCAACTCGTACATGCCGACCCGCCCCCGGTAGCCCTGTTGGCATCGGGCGCATCCGTTGGCCTTGAATAGCTGCACAGTATGGTCGCCGGCAACGCCCAGGCTGTGGCAGTCGACAGCATCCGCTTCATAGGCTTGCTTGCAGTGTGGACAGAGGGTTCGCAACAAGCGCTGGGCGAGTACACCGATCAGCGACGACGCCAACAAGTAGGCGTCGACGCCCATGTCCAGCAACCGGGTGACCGCACCGACCGCGCTGTTGGTGTGCAAGGTCGATAACACCAGGTGCCCGGTCAACGACGCCTGCACGGCAATTTCGGCGGTTTCCCGATCCCGGATTTCACCGACCATCACCACATCCGGGTCCTGCCGCAGAATCGCCCGCAGGCCTCGGGCGAACGTCATTTCGACCTTTGGATTGACCGGCGTCTGGCCAATCCCCGGCAAGTGATACTCGATCGGATCCTCCACCGTGAGGATATTGCGCGTCTGGTCGTTGAGACTGGCCAGCGCCGCATACAGGCTGGTGGTCTTGCCGGAGCCGGTGGGGCCGGTCACCAGGAAAATCCCGTGGGGCCTGCCAAGAATCCGCTGAAAGCGCGCCAGGGTGTCGGGCGGCATGCCCAGGCGCTGCAAGTCGAGGCGTCCGGCTTGCTTGTCGAGCAGTCGCAACACCACTCGCTCGCCGTGAGCCGACGGCAGAGTCGAGACCCGCACATCCACCTCATGCCCGGCCAGGCGCAGCGCAATGCGACCGTCCTGCGGCACGCGCTTCTCAGCGATATCGAGGCGAGCCATGACCTTGATCCGTGACACCAGCAAATTGGCCAACTCACGCCGGGGTCTGAGCACTTCACGCAATTGCCCATCCACCCGCATGCGCACCAACAGGTACTGCTCGAAGGTTTCCAGGTGAACATCCGAGGCTTTCTCGCGCACCGCTTCACTGAGCAACGCATTGATCAGCCGGATGATCGGCGCATCACCTTCCTGTTCGAGCAGGTCGGCGGTCTGCGGCAATTGATCGGCCAGGCTCAACAGATCGAGCTCTTCGTCCAGCCCCTGGGCGACCTGTTCGGCGGCGCTCTGACCTACGCCGTAAGCGCTCGCCAGCCGTGTCGCGAACGTCGCAGGCTCAAGGACCTGAACAGGCAGATCTCGCCCCGTCACACGCCGAACTTCCGCCAGGGTGGTCAGCGGCGTATCGCTGCGGATCGACAGGCTCAACGCCTCGCCCGAACCTTCCAGCAACACCCCTAAACGCCGGGCGAAACCGAATGGCAGCTGTTCGCTGTACCCCGTCAGACTCGTCATGGGGCGCGGCGCTCACGAGACTCGTCGAACAGCTGATGCGGATCATCGGGCAGTAACAACGAATGGTTCTGTCGAGCCGTCGGCTGACTCAGATCCCGCAGGGCCTTGTAGCGGTCCTCGCTGATTTCGGCGATATCCTGTCGGGTGCGCACGATGGTCGGGCGCAGAAACACCATCAGGTTGCTTTTGGTCTGAGTGTCTTTCGTCCAACGAAACAGCGCGCCGAGATAAGGAATGCTGCGCAACAACGGTACCCCGCTTTCCTGGGTCCGAACGCTGTCCTTGATGAGACCGCCGATGACGATGATCTCGCCATCATTGGCGAGGATCGTGCTCTTGAGGGCGCGCTTGTTGGTAATCAGGTCGGAAGAGTCCACGCCAGACACCGAAGGCGCGATGTCGGAGATCTCCTGTTCGACCTCCAGGCGCAGGATCGAACCTTCGTTGATGTGCGGGCGGATCTTCAGGCTGATCCCGACATCCTTGCGCTCAACCGTGGTGAAGGGGTTGTCTGCGCCACTGCTGTTGGTGGCATAGGAGCCGGTCTTGAACGGTACGTTCTGGCCGACGATGATTTCCGCTTCCTGGTTGTCCAGGGTCAGCAGGCTCGGCGTCGACAGCAGGTTGCTGCGGCTGTTGCTGGCCAGAGCTGAAATCAGTGCGCCAAAATTGCCGCCACCGAGCCGCAGGAGCGAGCCTTCCGGGGCTGGATTCTTGTCGTCGAAATTGAACCCATCGAGCACCGGAACCCCGCTGCCGGGGAAGTTGATGATCCCTTTCGCATCACCACTGTCCAGCCCCCATTGCACACCGAGCGCTTCGACGATGTCGCCGGAAATCTCCACGATGGCGGCGTGAATCAGTACCTGGGCACGCGGTTGATCAAGCTCGCGAACGATGTTCTCCAGGGTTCGCAATTGCGCCGGATCAGCAAATATCACCAATGCATTCTGGCGCTCGTCGGCCTTTACCATTACCGGCGTGGCCGACATCGGCTCTTTTGAACCGCTGCCACCTGACGGTGCCTTGAACCCCTGCCCCAGCGCATCCAACACCTCGGCCAGTTGCTTGGCATCGCTGTGGTGCAAACGAATCACCCGGGCATTATCCAGTTTGCTTGTCGCCGGAATGTCCAGTGAACCGGCCAGTTGGACCAGGCGTTCGCGCGCTGCCGCCGGCCCGACAACCACCAGGCGATTGACCCGGGGGTCGGCAATCACCAGGCTCCCGGCCTCGGCTCCCGACTTGCCCAGTGACGCTTCCATCACCTTGGCGATATCCGCCGCCAGGCCATGGCGTAGCGTCACGATGGTATGAGCATTTTTCGTCCCGGAATCGAGTTGGCGTACCACTTGCCCAATCCGCCGGACATTGCTCGCCGTGTCGGTGACCACCAGCGCATTGGCCGAGACGGACGGGCCGACATAACCGTTGGTCGACACCAGTGGCCGCACCAGTCCGGCCAGATCGGCAGCTGAGCTTGCGCCGAGTGCAATCACTTCGGTCACGAACTGCCCATCGCGAGACGTTCGCGAATCCCCCTGACTGGCGCGGGTCTTGGCCTCCGCCACGGGCGTGATCAGTATTCGGTCGCCCTGATCGATCACCGTGAAGTTATGGGCATCGAGCACCGAATAAAACAGCCGTCGGACGCCCTCGCGATCCAGCGCTTGCCTGGACATCACCGTGATTCGCCCTTGAACCCTGGGGTCGAGGATCACTGTCGAACCCAAAATCGACGATATCTCATCAATGATGTCCCGCAGCTCAGCATTGTTCATCGCCAGTTGCCAGCGCTGTTCCTCGGCGGCTACCCAACCCGGGAACAGCAGGACTGTAATGGCCAGGGCGCGCAGCAGTGCACCAGAGGTGCCAAAACAATTCGAGCGGTTCATTCAATGACTCTGTGGTGAATCGGCGGTTGGCCGAAGGTGAATAAGAGCAGGCACAGGGACGGATCCGCCGTCTGTAGGCTTGATTGTCAACAAGGTGCGTTCGGTAGTGGGTTGCAGGGCCAGCAACTCCTCGCGACCTTTGCGCCACAGCACCACCCTGGACACTTCAACCCGCCGCAGTACGCTGCCTCCCGGCAAGCTGTCGCCAACCTGATACAGACGTTCACCATCAGCCCCCGCCAGCAACGCCCGCGAAAGCCCGGTGCTGGAGACAAAACTGGCGCGTAAGGTCAGCGCTTCAGCACTGCGCACCACTTCCGTTTGCGCGGCCAGCCCCATCACCGTAGCGATCGCGTCAGGGTTGAACTCGGGCATCGGCTGCGTATCCGGTGGCAGCGGTACCGGCCGTTCAGATTGCACAAGCAGCTCATCGCGCAACGTCTGTTCGTTGGCGAACAAGTAAACGCCATACCCCAGCGGCAATACCCACAGGACGGCCCCAAGCAGCGTTGGCCAGCGTGTGGACACTGCCGTTAATAAAGACATCAGCGTCAATGACCTGCCCATTCAACGGTGAAACCACATGTTTACAAGCACACGGCGTCCCGATACTTCATGTTTGATGACAGCGGTAATGTGCAAGGCAATCATCACCGCCAGTGCAATACACGCCCAAACATGAACATTCATAAATACTGAAGTCCAGTAAGGGTCCTCCAAAGGCTGGGGAATAGATAAAAAATCGAAAACATTAATGCCACGATCCATCATTAATATGCCCGTCACCAGCACCACACTAACGACCAGATATATAAGCCCATGCACACATGACGCCAGCGCTTCGATGAATGTCCTCTGTTTCGTAGTATCAGAACGACGTCGACGCAAAGAAAGATAGAGCCTTAAAGCAAAAAATGGCAAAAACGCTGTTGTCAGTGACACATTAACAAATGCTACCCACTCCTTGACCGATACTGCCACCTCAAACAGTGACACATAAAAACCACTGACAAGTGCCCAGACAATAATGACAGCTGAAAGCCAATGCAGAAATTTCTGCACCCCCGTATACGATGAAGTTTTCATTCAAGCAACATCACTCAATAACATCGATAACACATAAGTGAACCCACCACTCCAGGCAATCAAGCATCAGGATTGCCCGGAGCAGTGTCAGATCAACTTACTTCTGGTCCCAGGCCATCGCCCAGTCACTGCCGTAACCCGGCTCGAAACCATTCGCCGTAGGGCTGTATTGCTTGCAATAGCCCGAATGAGGGAATGGCTTGCACTCATAAACCAAACCGTTTTTGGGCTGAAGCACCCTGGTCCCTGCGGTGTAATCACCGACATTATTCGGGAACTCGAAATCGTACTCTTGCGCACCGCCCTCACCGGTGAGTTCGGTTTCTTCGAAAGCCTGGCGAGTGGTGCGGCCGTCTTCCGTGGTACCGACCAGTTTCACGCCATGCTTGCCTGGCGCGGAACGCACATCAACATTCAGCACAGTGTTGCTTTGTGCAGCCACCTGCTGTCGGGTGAAGCCCACCTGCTTGTTGTTGTCATCGAAAATGGTCGCTTCGATGGTCATCGTTCGATTGTTGATTACCGGGACCGCGACTTTGCCAACGCCCTTCACCAGTTCGTGTTCTGGAGCCAGACCACCGAATTCCATGCGGGCATCGGTGTCCTCCTGCATGTCCAGTGCTACTTCATAACGGGTGACGCCACTTTCTTTCTGGGCGTACAGCTTGTTCACGCCTTTGACCGGCTCGATATTGTCGTGCTCATCGCGAATGCCGGCCTTGATCAACGTCTGGGTCTTGTTGATCTGCTCGGCCAGCGTGAACGACCAGTTTTCCGGTTTGCCTGCTTCAACGCTGTCGATGGTGATCCCGACGCTGTACTGCGGGCTTTCACCACTGTTGGTAAACGCACGCGCCTTGACCTTGTCGCCAGGCAGCAACGTCGTCGCAGGCGTAATCGTGCCTACAGCGTTCCAGCCACCTGGCAACGCGGCCTCGGCAAGAATGTTGACATCAACGACGTTGTGGAACGCCGCGTCGGTATCACCGACAGTCCATATACCGAGAATCACATGGTGGCCAGTCTTGTCTTCCGGAATCATGCAAGCGTGCTTGTCCCCGGAGACCGGCGGAACATTACCGCCGTCGACAAAACAAAACGGCGTGCTGTCGAAAGAGGCACGCGTGAGCGGCTGATTCGGATTCCAGCCATTTTGGGTAATGAAGTACTGAAATTTGGTCGCGGGGTGAGCGGCAGTGAATGTCCAATCGAAATCGAGAAAACGGTCCTTGATTTCAATCAAATGCCAACGAGTGGCGGATTGAGCATCGACTGCGGAATACAGTGCAATACCGCCACTGGCAATCTTGCCGTCAATCGGGCCCTGACCCGGAGCACCACCCATACCGTTTGGAAAGCCCTTGAAGGTTTCACCCACGCTTTGTGGCTCGTATTGCGCACCACCACAGTCTTTGTTCAAACCCTTCTGGCAAAGAAAGGCACGGGAGGGAGGCTCGTTCAAGTAACCGTGAGCAGCAACATTGTGTGAAGCCAACAGGGCCGCCAACAGCGTTAACGAAGAAGCACATCCTGCTAATGCACCTCCTTTAAAAACAGTCATTTTCATATTATTAATTCCAGAACGGTTATAAATACTTAATTACAGATACTGCCACCTGACAGCCACTGCAAAATTTATATCGCATCTTCGCAACTATTCACGCCTGCCAGCACTAACAACACACATCAATCCGAGCCACTATCACGACTCAGACCCAGAGTAAAAACAATCAAGTACGAACACTGACACAGCGATACGGACATGATTGCCTTCAGATAGGCCTCGCCATGCAGGATGACTAGTGCAATTGCGAAAAGCACTTTACCGCCAAGAACATTAACTCTATGTAGGATCAGTCCTTCGATTAAGAAGGAAACATCAGCAACCCAACTGATTCTGACAGAACAGGTAATATCGTCTTACATAACCCCGAATTATTCCTCAAGAATTCAGCACAAGGGCCTACTGCATGAAGGCAAACAGGTCAGACATATTGCTTGATGAAACACGTCAATATGACAGGCAAGGAGGTTTCAACAGCCGCAAGGCCATCAAAAAAGAAAGGGGGAGTCAATCGCAGAAACACAGCCTGCCTGGCGCTGTGGCCAGACAGGCTGTTACAGATTACTGGTGGTATTGCGCCGAAAGCTCATGCACCGCGCGCAGGAAGGCGCCGGCGTGTTCCGGGTCGACTTCCGGGGTGATGCCATGGCCGAGGTTGAACACGTGGCCGCTGCCTTTGCCGTAGCTGGCGAGAATGCGCCCGACTTCAGCGCGAATGGCTTCCGGTTTGGCGTAGAGCACGGTCGGGTCCATGTTGCCTTGCAGGGCGACTTTGCTGCCGACACGCTGGCGGGCTTCGCCGATGTCGCAGGTCCAGTCCAGACCCAGCGCATCAGCACCGGCGTCGGCAATGCTTTCCAGCCACAGGCCGCCGTTTTTGGTAAACAGGATGACCGGCACTTTGCGGCCTTCGTGCTCACGGATCAGACCGCTGACAATTTTGCGCATGTAGGCCAGGGAGAACTCCTGGTACGCCGCTGCCGAGAGGTTACCGCCCCAGGTGTCGAAGATCTGCACCGCTTGCGCGCCGGCCATGATCTGGCCGTTGAGGTAGGAGGTGACCGACTGCGCGAGTTTATCCAGCAGCAGGTGCATGGCTTGCGGGTTGTCGTAGAGCATGGCCTTGGTCTTGCGGAAGTCTTTCGACGAACCGCCTTCGACCATGTAGGTGGCCAGGGTCCATGGGCTGCCGGAGAAGCCGATCAACGGCACACGGCCGTTCAGCTCGCGGCGGATGGTGCTGACCGCGTCCATGACGTAACCGAGGTCTTTGTGTGGGTCAGGAATTGGCAGGGCTTCGACGTCGGCCAGGGTACTGACGACTTTCTTGAAGCGCGGACCTTCGCCGGTTTCGAAGTACAGGCCTTGGCCCATGGCATCGGGAATGGTCAGGATGTCGGAGAAGAGGATCGCCGCATCCAGCTGTGGATAGCGGTCGAGCGGCTGCATCGTGACTTCGCAAGCGAACTCCGGGTTCATGCACAGGCTCATGAAATCACCGGCCTTGGCACGGCTGGCGCGGTATTCAGGCAGGTAGCGACCGGCCTGACGCATCATCCACACGGGGGTGACGTCTACGGGTTGCTTGAGCAGGGCGCGAAGGAAACGGTCGTTCTTCAGGGCAGTCATGTCGGCATCCGGAAAAAAAGTGCGGGCATTTTCTCAGAGCGCGACGCAAAAGGCACGGCAAGCGCCGCACCTTTTGTCTATCGGGTCAATTTGTCGCGGGTTATAAACAGCCTTTTAAGCGTCGCGAGCGAAGGCTAGGCAAGGCGAAAACAGACGAGGAAGCGGAGTTGACAGCTGTCAATGAGCATTCCGAGTCTGTTTTCAACGCAGCATAGCCGAGCGTAGCAGCTTAAACGCCCAGGTAATCCAGGATCCCTTCGGCGGCGTTACGGCCTTCGAAGATCGCCGTCACCACCAGATCGGAACCGCGCACCATGTCGCCACCGGCGAAGATTTTCGGGTTGCTGGTCTGGTGCTTGTACTGGCCTTGTTCCGGGGCCACAACGCGGCCCTGGCTGTCGGTCTGGATGCTGAACTGCTCGAACCACGACGCAGGGCTTGGACGGAAACCGAAGGCGATGACCACGGCGTCGGCCGGGATGATCTCTTCGGAACCCGGGATCGGCTCGGGGCTGCGACGGCCACGGGCGTCCGGCTCGCCGAGACGGGTCTCGACCACCTTCACACCTTCGACCTTGTCTTCACCGACAATAGCGATTGGCTGACGGTTGTAGAGGAATTTCACGCCTTCTTCCTTGGCGTTCTTCACCTCTTTGCGCGAGCCAGGCATGTTCGCTTCGTCACGGCGATAGGCACAGGTCACCGACTTGGCGCCCTGACGGATCGACGTACGGTTGCAGTCCATCGCCGTGTCACCACCGCCCAGTACCACGACCTTCTTGCCCTTCATGTCGACGAAATCTTCCGGCGACTTTTCAAAGCCCAGGTTGCGGTTGACGTTGGCAATCAGGAAGTCCAGCGCGTCATAGACGCCCGGCAGGTCCTCACCGGCAAAGCCGCCCTTCATGTAGGTGTAGGTGCCCATGCCCATGAACACGGCATCGTATTCTTCGAGCAGTTGCTCGATGCTCACGTCCTTGCCGATTTCGGTGTTCAGGCGGAACTCGATGCCCATGCCGGTGAAGACTTCGCGGCGATTGCTCAGCACGGTCTTTTCCAGCTTGAACTCGGGGATGCCGAAGGTCAGCAGACCGCCAATTTCCGGGTTCTTGTCGAACACCACCGGGGTCACGCCACCGCGTACCAGCACGTCGGCACAACCCAGGCCAGCAGGACCTGCGCCGATCACCGCGACACGTTTGCCGGTCGGCTTGACCTTGGACATGTCCGGGCGCCAGCCCATGGCGAACGCAGTGTCGGTGATGTACTTCTCGACCGAACCGATGGTCACCGCGCCGAAGCCGTCGTTAAGGGTGCACGCACCCTCGCACAGACGGTCCTGCGGGCACACGCGGCCGCAAACTTCCGGCAGGGTGTTGGTCTGGTGCGACAGTTCGGCGGCGGCGAGGATGTTGCCCTCGGCCACCAGTTTCAGCCAATTGGGAATGAAGTTGTGCACCGGGCACTTCCATTCGCAATACGGGTTACCGCAACCCAGGCAGCGGTGGGCCTGGTCGGCCGACTGCTGGGGTTTGAAGGGCTCGTAGATTTCCACGAACTCTTTCTTGCGTTGACGCAACAGTTTCTTCTTCGGATCCTTGCGCCCGACCTCGATGAACTGGAAGTCATTATTCAGACGTTCAGCCATTGTTAAAACCTCATCAAACTCTTCAGGCGCATATCACTGCGGGTTGGCACGGGTGCTGGAAAGCAGCGATTTCAAGTTGGCAGCCTTTGGCTTGACCAACCAGAACCGACGCAAGTAGTCATCGAGGTTCTCAGCGAGGTTACGACCCCACTCGCTGTCGGTTTCCTCGACGTATTCGTTCAGCACGCGTTGCAGGTGGCTGCGATAGGCTTCCATCGCCTCACCGCTGATCCGCTGGATTTCCACCAGTTCGTGGTTGACCCGGTCAACGAAGGTGTTGTCCTGGTCGAGCACGTAGGCGAAACCACCGGTCATGCCTGAGCCGAAGTTGTAACCGGTCTTGCCCAGTACGCAGACGAAACCACCGGTCATGTACTCGCAGCAGTGATCGCCAGTGCCTTCCACCACGGTGTGAGCACCGGAGTTACGCACCGCGAAGCGCTCGCCCGCGGTACCGGCGGCGAACAGCTTGCCGCCTGTGGCGCCGTACAGGCAGGTGTTGCCGATAATGGCGCTGTCCTGAGTCTTGTAGACGCTGCCTTTTGGCGGAACGATGACCAGTTTGCCGCCGGTCATGCCTTTGCCGACATAGTCGTTGGCATCGCCTTCGAGGTACATGTTCAGGCCGCCGGCGTTCCACACACCAAAGCTCTGACCGGCCGTCCCTTTGAAGCGGAAGGTGATCGGCGCATTGGCCATGCCCTGGTTGCCGTGTTTGCGCGCGATTTCACCGGAGATCCGCGCGCCGATCGAACGGTCGCAGTTGCAGATATCCAGAGCGAAGTCGGCGCCGCTCAGGTCGTTGATCGCCGAAGTGGCCATCTCGACCATCTTCTCGGCCAGCAGGCCTTTGTCGAACGGCGGGTTGCGGTCTACCTGACAGAACTGTGGTTTGTCTGCCGGGATGTGATCGCTGCCGAGCAACGGCGTCAGATCCAGGTGTTGCTGCTTGGCGGTCTGACCTTCGAGGATGTCCAGCAGATCGGTACGACCGATCAACTCTTCGAGGGAGCGCACGCCCAGCTTCGCCAGCCACTCACGGGTTTCTTCAGCGACGTAGGTGAAGAAATTCACCACCATGTCGACCGTACCGATGTAGTGGTCCTTGCGCAGTTTTTCGTTCTGAGTCGCTACGCCGGTGGCGCAGTTGTTCAGGTGGCAGATGCGCAGGTATTTGCAGCCCAGGGCGATCATTGGTGCGGTGCCGAAGCCGAAGCTTTCAGCGCCAAGAATCGCCGCCTTGATCACGTCGAGGCCGGTTTTCAGGCCGCCGTCAGTTTGCACCCGAACCTTGCCGCGCAAGTCGTTGCCGCGCAGGGTCTGGTGGGTTTCAGCCAGGCCGAGTTCCCACGGTGCGCCCGCGTACTTGATCGAGGTCAGCGGCGATGCGCCAGTGCCGCCGTCGTAACCGGAAATGGTGATCAGGTCGGCATAGGCCTTGGCCACGCCAGCGGCGATGGTGCCTACGCCCGCTTCTGCGACCAGCTTCACCGAGACCAGGGCCTTCGGGTTGACTTGTTTCAGGTCGAAAATCAGCTGCGACAAGTCTTCGATCGAATAGATGTCGTGGTGCGGCGGTGGCGAAATCAGCGTCACGCCCGGCACTGCATAGCGCAGCTTGGCGATCAGACCGTTGACCTTGCCGCCTGGCAGCTGACCGCCTTCGCCGGGCTTGGCGCCCTGCGCGACCTTGATCTGCAGCACTTCAGCGTTGACCAGGTATTCCGGGGTTACCCCGAAACGGCCAGTCGCGACTTGCTTGATTTTCGAGCTCTTGATGGTGCCGTAGCGCGCCGGATCTTCGCCGCCTTCGCCGGAGTTGGAACGCGCACCGAGGCGGTTCATGGCTTCGGCCAGGGCTTCGTGAGCTTCCGGCGACAATGCGCCGAGGGAGATGCCGGCGGAGTCGAAGCGCTTGAGCACCGATTCCAGTGGTTCGATTTCGCTGATATCCAGCGGCGTCTCAAGGGTTTTGACCTTGAACAGGTCGCGGATCATCGACACCGGACGGTTGTCCACCAGCGCCGTGTATTCCTTGAACTTGCTGTAGTCGCCTTGCTGCACAGCGGCTTGCAGGGTGCTGACCACGTCCGGGTTGTACGCGTGATATTCGCCACCGTGGACGAACTTCAGCAAACCGCCCTGCTGGATTGGCTTGCGCGGGCTCCAGGCTTCGGCAGCCAAGGCCTTCTGCTCGGCTTCGATGTCGACGAAACGCGCACCCTTGATGCGGCTCGGCACACCACGGAAACTCAGATCGCAGACTTCCTGAGACAGACCGATGGCTTCGAACAACTGTGCGCCACGGTAGGACGTGATGGTCGAGATGCCCATCTTCGAGAGAATCTTGAGCAGGCCTTTGGTGATGCCTTTGCGGTAGTTCTTGAACACCTCGTAGAGGTCGCCCAGCACTTCACCGGTGCGGATCAGGTCGCCCAGCACTTCGTAAGCCAGGAACGGATAAACCGCAGAAGCGCCGAAGCCGATCAGCACCGCGAAGTGATGCGGATCGCGTGCGGTAGCGGTCTCGACCAGGATGTTGCTGTCGCAACGCAGGCCTTTTTCGGTCAGGCGATGGTGCACCGCGCCGGTGGCCAGGGAAGCGTGAACCGGCAGTTTGCCCGGGGCAATATGGCGGTCGCTCAGTACGATCTGGGTACGACCGGAACGCACGGCTTCTTCGGCCTGGTCGGCGATATTGCGCACTGCGGCTTCAAGGCCCAACGCCTCATCGTAGTTGAGGTCGATGATCTGGCGTTCGAAGCCGGGACGATCGAGGTTCATCAGCGAGCGCCACTTGGCCGGGGAAACGACCGGCGAGCTGAGAATTACGCGCGAAGCGTGTTCCGGCGACTCCTGGAAGATGTTGCGCTCGGCGCCGAGGCAGACTTCCAGCGACATGACGATGGCTTCACGCAGCGGGTCGATCGGCGGGTTGGTGACCTGCGCGAACTGCTGGCGGAAATAGTCATACGGCGTGCGCACACGCTGGGACAGCACTGCCATTGGCGTGTCGTCGCCCATCGAGCCAACGGCTTCGTAGCCTTGTTCGCCAAGCGGACGCAGCACCTGATCACGTTCTTCGAACGTAACCTGATACATCTTCATGTATTGCTTGAGCTGATCGACGTCGTAGAACGCCGAACCGTGGTCGTTGTCTTCCATGGTGGCCTGGATGCGCAGGGCATTCTTGCGCAACCATTGCTTGTACGGATGACGGGACTTCAAGCGGTTGTCGATGGCATCGGTGTCGAGGATCTGACCGGTTTCGGTGTCCACGGCAAAGATCTGACCAGGCCCGACGCGGCCCTTGGCGATCACGTCTTCAGGCTGGTAGTTCCAGACACCGATTTCCGAGGCCAGGGTGATGAAGCCGTTCTTGGTGGTGACCCAACGCGCCGGACGCAGACCGTTACGGTCGAGCAGGCACACCGCGTAACGACCGTCGGTCATTACCACGCCGGCCGGGCCGTCCCACGGTTCCATGTGCATCGAGTTGTATTCGTAAAATGCACGCAGATCCGGGTCCATGGTCTCGACGTTCTGCCACGCAGGCGGAATGATCATCCGCACGCCACGGAACAGGTCGATGCCGCCGGTGACCATCAGCTCCAGCATGTTGTCCATGCTCGAGGAGTCGGAACCCACGCGGTTGACCAGCGGGCCGAGCTCGTCCAGATCCATCAGATCGTTGGTGAACTTGGTGCGACGCGCCTGCGCCCAGTTACGGTTGCCGGTAATGGTGTTGATTTCACCGTTGTGCGCCAGAAAGCGGAACGGTTGAGCCAACGGCCATTTCGGCAGGGTGTTGGTGGAGAAGCGCTGGTGAAACACGCAGATTGCGGTTTGCAGGCGCTGGTCGCTGAGGTCTGGATAGAAGGCGGTCAGGTCCGCCGGCATCATCAGGCCTTTGTAAATGATGGTCTTGTGCGAAAAGCTGCAGACGTAGTGGTCGAGGTCGGCGGCGTTGGCCACGGACGAGCGACGACGGGACGTGAACAGCTTGATGGCCATGTCCTGATCGCTCAGGCCAGCACCGCCGATGAACACTTGTTCGATCTGCGGCAGGCGCTCGAGCGCCAGACGGCCGAGAACGCTGGTGTCGATCGGCACTTTGCGCCAACCCACCAGTTGCAGGCCGGCCGCCAGGATCTCGCGGTTCATGTTCTCGCGAGCCGCTTCGGCTTTTACCGGGTCCTGGTTGAAGAACACCATGCCCACGGCGTATTGCTTGGGCAATTCAATACCAAACGTTTCCTGGGCGATGGCGCGCAGGAACACGTCGGGCTTTTGCATCAGCAGACCGCAACCGTCGCCGGTTTTGCCGTCAGCGTTGATCCCACCGCGGTGGGTCATGCAGGTCAGGGCCTCAATGGCCGTTTGCAACAGGGTATGACTGGGTTCGCCCTGCATATGGGCTATCAGGCCGAAACCGCAGTTATCCTTGAACTCATCTGGTTGGTACAGACCTGCTTTCATAGACACTTTCTCACCAGGCTGCCTCTTATCGAGACAAATTTCTTTTCAATTCAGCCAGTTACCTTCCACGCCGAACGTACGCCAGCTTTGCGGGGGCAAAAGGGAGGTCATTGTACATACCGACACAAAAGCCCACAAATTTGACGACGAAATGTCGCAAATCCATGTCGCATTTATGAAAGTTTTAAAGCGATATGCTGTGCTAGTCAAAACATTTTTAATGTTGACCGCAACGACTCAAAGACTACTGTGACGCAGACACCACAAGGCACGCGGCCTGAAAGGCCAGCGCGCTCTTGCAGAAATTTTGAGGTGCCGGGAGAGGCGGCCTGGGTAAGGCCGCCGAATCTTCAGCGAGTTGTAGCCAGGTCCTGTTGGACGCTGGCGACAGAGCGAGGCCAAGGTTTACCAGCCTGAACCTTCGCTGGCAAGGCCTTGATGGCGGTTACGGCTGCATCGCGGCTGGCGAAGCTACCGTAAGTGATGACGTAAAGCGGCTTGCCGTTGAGGACTTTCTTGAAATAGCGGTACTCGCCGCCCTGCTCCTTGACGAAGTTTTGCGCCGAGGTTTCAGAGCTGGTGCCGAGGATTTGCACCACGTAGTTGCCTGGCGCCTGACCTGCGTACCAGGTACCACCGGTCGTGGCTTTGGCGACGCTCACCGGCTTCTCGACGGGTTTCTCGACGGGTTTCTCGACAGGCTTGGCGACTGGGGCTGGCTTGGCCACTGGAGCCGGTTTGGCCGCAGGTGCCGGGACAGGCTTGGCGGTAGCGACCTGAGTCGGCGCAGGCGTTGGTTTGGCTGCAGGCGCTGGCGCAGGTGCTGGCGTCGGACCGGCCGGAATACCGGCTGGCGGCGCAGTGGTGGTCACGGTAGGCGGTTTGGCGCTGGAACCTTCGACTGGCACGCCGTCGTCGCCTTCAGTGATACCGCCCGCAGCTTCCGCCAATGGGCCGCGCATAACCGGCTGCGATTGTCCGACCAGCGGCAATGGCATCGGCTGGGTATTACCGGCGAACTCGACCGACGGAGCACCGCCATTCGGTTTCGGTGTGCCCAGTGGCAATTGCGCCTGCTCATTGGCAGGTGCGCCGGTGGCTGGTGCCTTGCTGCGACCCGGCATCAACCAGGCGGCGGCCACCGCGACCACGACTACGGCAGATATCGCCAATACGTGTTTCTTCGGCATGTTGAACCCCATACTTGGACGCTTGACCGCTGAGCGGCTAGCAATCATGGCTTCGATCATCGCATCGCGGGCGACCTGATTGATGTTTCCAGGCCATCCATCGGAGCTTTCGTGAATCTCAGAGATCTGATTTGCAGAGAAAAGTTCGATTCCCTGACCGGCACCTTCGAGTCGCTGGGCCAGATATTCGCGGGTTTCTTCTTCGGCGTAAGGTTGCAGTTCGATGACGTGGAAGCGCTCTTCCTCGGTGCTCAACTGCTCCAGTTCGGCAATCAGCGATGACTCGCCGAACAGGAATACGTGCGGACGACCTTCCGGCGCACCCGCCGCCAGTGCCAGTAACGCTTCAAGGGCGGATTCGTCGAGTTGCTCGGCGTCATCGACCAGCAAGTAGACTTCCTGGCCCGTCAGTGCGAGCTGCACCACCTGCTTGAGAATCGCGCCAACTTCAGCCTGGGCAACGTTCAGCGCCTGCGCCACCTGACGCAACACACCTGCCGCATCACCGGCGCCACGGGCGGAAACCACCACGCTCTGCACCGACTGCTTGTTGGTGCTGGCTACCAGCGCCTGACGCAACAGGGTCTTGCCGCTGCCTTGTGGCCCGGTAACCACCAACAACAACTGGCTGTAACGGGCCAGGTGATGCAGTTGCCCCAGCACGGGCTTGCGCTGGGCGGGGAAGAACTTGAAGCCAGGCACCCGTGGAGCGAAAGGGTCGTGACTCAACTGGTAATGGCCGAGGAACGCCTCGTCGGCATGCAAACTAGTCATCGGGATCTTATTAACCTTTAAGCTGAGCCAGGGCGCGGTAATCCGCTCCCAGCGTGGCCTGTAAAACCTCTTTCGGATAATCGTCGGTCACTACGGCTTCGCCCATGCGGCGCAACAACACCAGTCGCAAACGACCGTCGATTACTTTCTTGTCAATTGCCATGTGTTCGAGAAAATCGGCTTCTGTCATCACTGAAGGCGGGATGACCGGCAACCCGGCCCGCTGGAACAGGCGAATGCCACGATCACGCTCCTGATCGCTGATCCAGCCCAGACGCGAAGACATTTCCAGAGCCATTACAGTGCCAGCAGCCACCGCTTCACCATGTAACCAGACACCATAGCCCATGTGGGTTTCGATGGCGTGGCCGAAGGTATGGCCCAGGTTGAGCGTAGCGCGCACACCAGACTCACGCTCGTCGGCACCGACCACGGCAGCCTTGGCCGCGCAGGAGCGTTCGATAGCGTAGGTCAGTGCCGTTTGATCCAGTGCCCGCAAGCGATCGACGTTGTCTTCGAGCCAGGTCAGGAACGGCTCGTCGCAGATCAACCCGTACTTGATGACTTCCGCCAGGCCCGCAGACAGTTCGCGAGCTGGCAAGGTATTGAGCGTGGCGGTATCAATCAACACGACGTTCGGCTGATAGAAGGCGCCAATCATGTTTTTGCCCAGCGGGTGGTTGATGCCGGTCTTGCCGCCCACCGAGGAGTCGACTTGCGAGAGCAAGGTGGTCGGGACCTGAATGAAATCGACACCACGCTGGTAACAGGCGGCAGCAAAACCGGCCATGTCGCCAATCACACCGCCGCCCAAAGCGATCACGGTGGTGCGGCGGTCATGGCGAGCGGTGAGCAGGCCGTCAAAGATGGTTTGCAGGGTTTCCCAGTTCTTGAAGGCTTCACCGTCGGGCAGAACCACGGAAATAACCGAAAACTGTGCAAGGCTGCGGGTCAGACGCTCTAGATACAGCGGCGCAACGGTCTCGTTGGAGATGATCGCAACTTGCCGCCCGGCGATATGCGGCGCCAGCAGTTCGGGCTGATCCAGCAACCCTTCGCCAATATGGATCGGGTAGCTTCGCTCGCCTAAATCGACCTTAAGTGTCTGCATGTGTCCCCACAGTGAAGTTGGAATCAGGTGTCCGGCCCTACATTATCGACTGACAACATCTGCGTGTGTGACGCTGCCCGTTCGTCATGCGCCACACCTTCGAGCGGTCATGACCGGAGCCGAGGATAGCGCATTTCGTCCTGCGCATTAACGGGGAGGCAGCTGCTGCAAGCGTTCCAGGATGTCCAAGACCACCATCCGCGGCGGCCGCTCATCGGTTTCCACCACCAGGTCGGCGATTTCCCGATACAGCGGATCGCGCAATGCCAGCAGATCCCGGAGGGTTTTTGCCGGATCGGCGGTGCGCAACAACGGACGATTGCGATCACGCGCGGTGCGCCCGACCTGCTGCTCGACGGACGCGTGCAGATACACCACGCGCCCGCCAGCGTGCAGCGCCCGACGGTTAGCTTCGCGCATCACTGCGCCACCGCCCGTCGCCAGCACCACGCCATCGAGCGTGCACAGCTCGGCGATCATCGCCTGCTCGCGGTCGCGAAAGCCGGGTTCGCCTTCTTTGTCGAAGATCCACGGGATATTGGCGCCCGTGCGCAATTCAATTTCCTTATCGGAATCCTTGAACGGCAGGCGCAGCTCTTTGGCCAACAAGCGACCGATGGTGCTTTTTCCAGCACCCATCGGCCCAACAAGAATCAAATTTCGCACAGAATCAATGACTCACAGCAATCGCCTGGTTATTCATGATACGCGGAGTGAGAAATACCAGCAGCTCGGATTTTTTCTCCGACACCACGTCACGCCGGAAAAGGCGGCCAAGATACGGCACATCACCGAGAAATGGCACCTTATCTACAACCTTGCTTTGAGTATTTGAGAAAACCCCGCCAATGACGATGGTTTCGCCATCGTTGACCAGTACTTTGGCATTGACCTCGTTCTTCTTGATCGGCGGCACATCCTGCACTTTGTTCAGGTAGTCCGGCTCATCCTTGGTGACCTTGACCTCCATGATGATGCGATTGTCCGGGGTGATCTGCGGCGTTACCTCCAGAGACAGCGAGGCCTCCTTGAACGCCACCGATGTCGCGCCGCTGGAGCTGGCTTCCTGATAGGGGATTTCCGTGCCTTTGAGGATCTTCGCGGTTTCCTTGTCGGAGGTGACCACTTTGGGTTGCGAGACGATTTCCCCGTTACCGGTCTTCTCCATGGCCGTCAGTTCAAGGTCCAGCAACACGTTATCGGTGATGAAGGCGATGCCGATTCCCGACGTATTCCCCGCCGCCCCCATGTCGACGAACGGTGAGTTGGTGCTGGTGCTGCCCGGCGTACCAATGGTCGATGAGGCGTTGGCCCCGTTGCTGACCCCGGAGGCATTCCAGTTACCCTTATTGCGGACCGAGCCGCCCCAACGCACGCCGAGGCTTTTGTCGTAGTCGACGTTGGCTTCGACGATCCGCGCTTCGATCATCACCTGACGCACCGGAATATCCAGCTGAGCGACGATTCGCCGTAGCTCATCCAGGCGATCCTGGGTCTGGTAGGCGATGATATTGTTGGTTCGTTCGTCGACAGTGATAGAACCACGCTCATCGACTTTCGCCTCGGCGCTGGTCACCGATTGGAACAGCTTGGCGATATCCGCCGCCTTGGCGTAGTTGACCTGCAACAGCTCACGGCGCAGTGGCGCCAGTTCAGCAATCTGTTTGCGCGACTCCAGTTCCTGGCGCTCGCGAGCAGCAATCTCGTCTGCTGGCGCGACCAGCAAGACGTTGCCGATCTTGCGCTTGTCCAACCCTTTGGTCTTGAGCACCAGATCCAGCGCCTGATCCCATGGCACGTTTTGCAGGCGCAAGGTAATACCGCCCTGCACCGTGTCGCTGGCAACCAGATTGAGATTGGTAAAGTCGGCGATCAGTTGCAGCACCGAGCGCACATCGATGTCCTGAAAATTCAACGACAGCTTCTCACCGCTGTAGGCGAAGCGCTCTGCGTTGCGCTTCTGCAGATCGTCGACGGTCATCGGGCGGACACTGACGGTCAGCCTGTTGTCGGTCTGGTAGGTCGAATAGTCGTATGTGCCACCGGGTTCGATGCTGATGCTCGCTTTATCGGAGGTCGCACTGGCGTTGACGAACTGCACCGGCGTGGCGAAATCCTTGACGTCCAGGCGAACCCGCAACCGTTCGGGCAGCTGGGTTTTGACGAAGGTGAGGATGATCTTGCCGTCACGCTCCTGGATGTCCGGGCTGATACCGGGGTCTGACAAATCAATGACGACATTGCCTTCACCCTGCTCACCGCGCTGAAAGTCCACGCCGCGAATGGCCTTGCTCACGGGAGCATAAGTCTTGGCTGCCACTGGCATGGCGCTCGCCACTCGCGGTGCCGCGGGCCGGGGTTTCTGAGCGGCGGCGGCCTGCCCAACTACCACGAACAGCGTATTGCCCTCGACTCGCGTGCTGTAAGGCGTCAACTGCGTCAGGTTGATGATCAAACGGGTGCGATCCTTGGCCTCGACCACTGTCGCACTGCGAGCATTGCCGCCGCCCAAATCCCGCGTCTTGCTCGCCAATTGGCTGCTCACACCCGGCAGGTCGAGGGCGATACGCGCCGGCTGATCGGTGGTATAGCCATGAGGCGCGGGCGGCGGTCCATCGAAAGCCAGTTTCAACTCGACGCGATCACCCGGCAGCGCGGCGACATCCAGCGTTTTGAGATTGGCTGCCTGCACCATCGGAGAAAGCAGCGCCATCCATAGCGAAAAACCGAGGGTTGAAAGGATCCTGTTCATGATACGAGTTCCACTATGAGTGCTCTTTCAAAGGAATAGTCCGCGGTCGCTCCAGCCAGGCACCCTGGCCATCGGGAACGATTTCGACCACATCGACTTGCGAGTCACTGATGGCCACGATCCGGCCATCGTTGCGCCCCAGGTAGTCACCGATCTTCAGCCGATGCACCCCGCCGGCACCGCGCAGCAGCGCAAAGGCGCCGGACGCATTGGAAATAGTGCCGACCATTTCAAACTGCTCGATGTTGAAACCTTCAAGGTATTGCTTGACCCGGTTTGGATCGGGCTTGACGTTGCGCGCCCCCTGTTTTCGACCTGCCAGGTCGACCCTGACCTGCGGTGAAAACGGACTGCGCAACGACGCAGCGCTGTAAGTGAATGTCTCGTAGGACCTGAACGTCGGCACCGGCTCGATCTTGCCGGGCGGTTGCAGGCGTACCTCGTTCATGTAGGCGTCCAGATCGCTGAAGTCGTTACCGTTGCCACAACCGGCAAGCCCCCCCAGCAGTACAGCCAGCGAAAACCATCGGGCCGCATTCATTTCTGCAACCCCTTGTCGTTGTAGCGGTAAGTCTTGGCCAGGATATTCATGCGCAGTTTCGCGCCCCTGTCCGGAACGACCGGCTCGACATTGAAATCGTGCAGGGTGACGATCCGCGGGAGGTTGGCGACGCCACTGACGAAAGTCGCCAGGTCATGGTAGGCGCCGGTAACAGTGATCTGGATCGGTAGCTCGATGTAGAACTGCTGGGTGACTTCCGGCAGCAGTTTGATCTCTTCAAACTCCAGCCCGCTGCCCAATCCGGTGCGAGTGATGTCTTCCAGCAGACCGGGCACCTCGGTATCGCCAGGCAACTGCCGCAACAGCACGCCGAAGGAGATTTCCATTGCTTTCATCTGCTCGATGTAGCGCTCCAGATTGGCCGCCAGGTGTGCCTTGCTCGCGAATTGCTCCTTGAGAGTGGCTTCCCCGGCACGGGCCTGCTCAAGCTGATCTTCAAGATCCTTGAGGTAAAAGCTGTAACCCAGCGCCAGCACCAGCACGATCAGCAGCCCGCCCGCCAGGCCTTTGATCGCCGCAGGCCAGGAGCCTATGTTGTTCAGGTCCAGGTCGTTGATATCGACCTTGCGCAACCCCTCGAACCATTGGGACGGACTCATTTCGCGCCCTCCGCTGCGGCCGGTTGCGACTGACGAACGGTCAACCGAAACACGTTGGCCTGATCCAGCGCGCCGGCCGTGGTCGCTTTGACCTCGGTAAGGTTCGGCGACTCGAACCGGTCGGAGGCATCGAGGTTGCGCAACAACTCCGAGACGCGATTGTTCGACTCTGCCGCCCCGCTGATGGACAGCGTTTTATCGACCAGTTTCACGTCGGTGAAATACACCCCGTCCGGCAGCGTGCGCGCCAGTTGATCGAAGATCCGTGCGCTGACCGACCGATTGCCTTGCAAGTCCTGGATGATCCGCATCCGCTCCACGAGTTGCTGACGACGGGCTTTCAGATCGCTGATCTGCTTGATCCGGTCATCCAGCACGGCGATCTGTTTGCCGACGTAATCGTTGCGGGCGACCTGTCGATCGATGGCGCTGCTGATCGCGTGATCACCCAGCAAAATCACCCCGACCGCCGCCGCCAGCGCGCCGGCCAAGCCCAACAGGAAGCGCTTGCGACGTTCCTCGCGCAGCTCTTCGCGCCAAGGGAGAAGATTGATCCGCGCCATCAGTCGAAACTCCTCAGCGCCAGGCCGCAGGCAATCATCAGCGCCGGCGCATCACTGACCAAGGCACTGGCGTTGACCTTGCTGCTCAATGTCATGCCCGCAAACGGATTGGCCACCTGCGTCGGCGTGCCCAGGCGCTGCTCGATCAGCCGATCCAGCCCGGTGACCGAGGCCGTACCACCGGCCAGCAGAATGCAGTCGACTGCGTTGTACTGGCCCGAGGCGAAAAAGAACTGCAATGAGCGCGAGACCTGCTGCACCAGCGCCTCGCGAAACGGTTGCAGGACTTCGCTGACGTAGTCGTCAGGCAATCCACCCCGTTTTTTTGCAAGCCCGGCCTGTTCGACGGTCATCCCATAGCGACGCTGGATTTCCTCCGTCAACTGACGGCCGCCGAACAACTGCTCGCGGGTGTAGATGATTCGGCCGTTGGACAACACGCTCAAGGTGGTCATGGTGGCGCCAATGTCGACCACGGCCACTGTCGAACGCTCGGTTACGCCAGCCAACTGCGCCTTCAGCAAGCCGAATGAACGCTCCAGCGCGTACGCCTCGACATCGACGACCCGCGCGGTCAGGCCGGCAAGGGCCAACGCGGCTTCGCGAACTTCGACGTTTTCCTTGCGACAGGCCGCCAGCAATACATCGACCCGCTCGGGATTACGCCGAGAGACGCCCTGTACTTCAAAATCGATGGCGACTTCTTCGAGGGGATAAGGAATGTATTGGTCAGCCTCAATCTTTAGCTGATTTTCCATGTCATCCGGGGAAAGCCCGGCGTCCATTTCGATGATCTTGGTGATGACCGCCGATCCGGCAACCGCCACCGCGACACTCTTGACGCTGGTCTTGGCCTTGAGCAACACCCGGGACAATGCCTGCCCGACACCTTCGAGTTCGGCGATATTTTTCTCGACCACGGCGTTGGTCGGCAGCGGCTCTACCGCGTAGGCTTCGACCCGGTATCGATTGCCTGCACGGCTTAGCTCGAGAAGCTTCACCGAAGTGGAGCTGATATCGATCCCCAAAAGCGTGCGGCCTTTTTTATTGAAGAGTCCCAGCACTTGCAATTCCCTATGACTATCCGTGAGTTACGGACTCTTTATGATTCATTGCGTTCAATAGCTGCGTCTTGACAGAGGCGCCAAATGCGCTTTTGGCGGAAAAATGCTTATAATGGCCAGCGTTTTTTCCGCTTTCTCAAGCGCGGGTCGACCCTTGCTTACCTTGAATGCCCTGACGCCTAATTCATTCTTTACCCTGGATGTCCAAAAGCCTTGATTCGTCTGCTGAAATTTTTCGGGTGGTCCATCGTCGCCGTTTTCTGCGGACTGCTCCTCGGTCTGAGCGGCGCTTTTCTTTACCTTAGTCCGGGATTGCCATCCGTGGAGGCGCTGAGAAGCATTCAGTTGCAGATTCCTTTGCGGGTCTACAGCAGCGACGGCAAATTGATCGCCGAGTTTGGCGAAATGCGCCGCACGCCGATCCGCTTCGCCGACATCCCACCCAATTTCATCAATGCGTTACTCAGTGCCGAAGACGACAACTTCGCCAATCACTATGGCGTCGACCCCAGCAGCCTGATGCGTGCCGCGAGCCAACTGGTCAAGAGCGGACACATTCAATCCGGCGGCAGCACCATCACCATGCAGGTGGCGAAGAACTTCTTCCTCACCAGCGAGCGCAGCTTCTCGCGCAAGACCACGGAAATCCTCCTGGCCCTGCAAATCGAGCGTCAGCTGACCAAGGACGAGATCCTTGAGCTCTACGTGAACAAGATCTATCTGGGCAACCGCGCCTACGGCATCGAGGCGGCGGCGCAGGTGTATTACGGCAAGTCGATCCGCGACGTCAGCCTGGCGCAGATGGCGATGATCGCCGGTCTGCCGAAAGCCCCTTCGCGCTTCAACCCGCTGGCCAACCCGGCGCGCAGCAAAGAACGTCGCGACTGGATCCTTGGGCGCATGTACAAGCTCGGGAAAATTGACGAAGCGGCGTATCAGGCCGCGATCAACGAGCCACTGAACGCCAGCTATCACGTACCGACGCCGGAAGTGAACGCACCGTACATCGCAGAAATGGCCCGTGCCGAAATGGTCGGTCGTTATGGCAGCGATGCCTACACCGAAGGTTTCCGCGTCACCACCACCGTGCCGAGCAACCTTCAGGAAATGGCCAACACCGCCGTCCATGAAGGCTTGATCACCTACGACCAGCGTCATGGCTATCGCGGTCCCGAGTCCCGTCTGCCGGGCAAGACGCCCGCTGCCTGGGCCACGGAACTGACCAAACAGCGCACTATCAGCGGCCTGGAACCGGCCATCGTCACCCTGATCGAGAAAAACGGCGTGCAGGTCCTGACCCGCAACGGCGAAG
Organism: Pseudomonas sp. H3(2019); assembly: GCF_007713465.1. Classification (GTDB taxonomy): domain Bacteria; phylum Pseudomonadota; class Gammaproteobacteria; order Pseudomonadales; family Pseudomonadaceae; genus Aquipseudomonas. The sequence continues at coordinate 62,271 of NZ_VMSG01000011.1, forward strand.
AACATGTCAGCTGGGACAGCATGAAATGGGCGCGCCCGTTCCTGAACACCAACAGCATGGGCCCGGTACCAAAGCAACCATCGGACGTCGCCCAGGTTGGCGACCTGATTCGCGTACAGCGCCAGGACAACGTCCTGAAGTTCAGCCAGATTCCGGTTGCCCAAAGTGCGCTGGTTTCGCTGGACCCGCAAAACGGCGCCATCCGCGCATTGGTTGGCGGCTTCGCGTTCGAGCAGAGCAATTACAACCGCGCCATGCAGGCCAAGCGCCAACCGGGCTCGAGCTTCAAGCCATTCGTCTACAGCGCTGCGCTGGATAACGGCTACACCCCGGCAACGCTGGTCAACGACGCACCGATCGTGTTCGTCGACGAGTACCTGGACAAGGTCTGGCGTCCGAAGAACGACACCAACACCTTCCTCGGCCCGATCCGCATGCGTGAAGCGCTCTACAAGTCGCGCAACCTGGTGTCGATCCGCCTGCTCCAGGCGCTGGGCGTCGATCGCACCATCGACTACATCAGCAAGTTCGGCTTCAACAAGCAGGACCTGCCGCGCAACCTGTCGCTGGCCCTGGGCACCGCAACGCTGACGCCGATGGAAATCGCCACCGGCTGGAGCACCTTTGCCAACGGCGGCTACAAAATCACCCCGTACATCATCGACAAGATCGAAAGCCGCAACGGCGACACGCTGTTCGTCGCCAACCCGCCAAGCGTGCCTAAGGGCGATGTCGCCAGCAGCGGGATCGCCGCGCCAGCCAGCACGGCGTTCACGGTCAACCCGACACCAGGCGAAGCTCCGGCGGCGCAAACTACCGTACAAGCACCGGCAGTCGCAGAGCGGATCGTCGACGGGCGCACCACGTTCATCCTCAACAGTATGCTCGAAGACGTGATCAAGCTCGGTACCGGGCGTCGCGCCCTGTCAATGGGCCGCAGCGACATCGCGGGCAAGACCGGGACCACCAACGAATCCAAGGACGCCTGGTTCTCGGGCTACAACGCCGATTACGTAACCACGGTCTGGACCGGTTTCGACCAACCGGAAAGCCTCGGCAAGCGCGAGTTCGGCGGTACCGTGGCGCTGCCGATCTGGATGAACTACATGAGCGCCGCGCTCAAAGGCAAACCCCCGCATACGCAGGCGGAACCAGAAGGCATCCTCAGCCTGCGGGTTGACCCGGTCAGCGGCCGTGCGGCCACCCCAAGCACGCCTGGCGCCTACTTCGAACTGTTCAAGTCCGAAGACACGCCGCCATCAGTCAACGAACTGGGCAACGGCAACGCACCGGGCAGCCCACTGCCAGCAGACGAAGCGGCACCGATCGACCTGTTCTGATCGCGCAGCCCCACCCAAAAGCCCCGCTCTTCGATTGAAGGCGGGGCTTTTTAGTTTCTGGAGGTGGCAGCTGTACGCGGATCGACAGACCGGGAATCAAGGGACCCGGCACACCCGAAGGTGTCCCACGCACAGCCGCCATGACACGATACCCCAGACGAAAAAATCGCCTGAAATAGGTCTTGGGCGCTGGTGCGCCTTGATTTACACGGACGGTCAAATCCGATCGCTGAATTGGCAGCGACGATCAAAGGCTAGAGGCCACGCTTCCGAGGGGTAACCTTAAAGACATGTCGGAGATTTCTACGTTGCCCGTGATGCTGCCATCAAGTTCCGGCCTCATCCTACGGGCATTACACAAATGATCGTTCCCAAGTTCCACCTCAGCTCGTGAAGCGGAACGCGGAGCGTCCCTGGCGGCATTCCTTTGCTGCGCGTGGGAACGATCTAAATCTGAAGCCGCACACGCCCCAACCACTCAGGCCGGCCGGTAGGCCGCCGTGCTGTTGCCTTTGATCTTGATCCACCCGTCCCATCGGAAGGCCGAGTGGAGGTGTTCATCAGGGGGTTGGCGCGCAGCGCCGTACGGCGCAGCCGGACACATCGAGAGGAGGTCGTCGCGAAGCAGACCGGAGGCGATGCCCCCTGATGGACACCGGAGCGAGGGGACGCCGAGCCTAGGCGAGGCGCCGTACGCTTGGGGCGAAGCCTTTTGGTTCCTTTTTGGCGTTTGAAAAAGGGACTCGCCGTAAGGGCGAAACCGTCAGCTGCCGTTACCGCAGGAATGGATATGTACACCTGCAAGAGGTTGGTCGGCTGTCAGGCCGCCATCGCAGGCAAGCCAGCTCCCACAGTAGATCGGGGTGCATCAGCGAATAACAGGCATAAAAAAACCCCGACTCGCGAGAGCCGGGGCCTTTTGGGGACGCTACAACGACTTAGCCGTTGAACACGTCATCCACGCTTTTCAGCGGGTAGTTCTTCGGATACGGCAGAGTCGCCACACCCGTCTCGATCGCAGCCTTGGCCACAGCATCCGAGATCACAGTGATCAGACGCGCATCCATTGGCTTCGGAATGATGTACTCACGACCGAATTCCAGCTTGATGCCACCATAAGCGTCACACACTTCCTGAGGCACTGGCAGCTTGGCCAATTCACGCAGAGCGTTGGCCGCAGCCACTTTCATTTCTTCGTTGATGCGCTTGGCGCGAACGTCCAGAGCACCACGGAAAATGAACGGGAAGCCCAATACGTTGTTCACCTGGTTCGGGTAGTCCGAACGGCCGGTCGCCATGATCACGTCGTTACGGGTAGCGTGAGCCAGTTCCGGGGCGATTTCAGGATCCGGGTTCGAGCACGCGAACACGATCGGGTTGGCCGCCATCAACATCAGGTTTTCAGCGCTCAGCAGGTTCGGACCGGACAGGCCAACAAACACGTCTGCGCCTTTCAGGGCGTCGCTCAGGGTGCGCTTGTCGGTGGCGTGAGCGAAGACCGCCTTGTACTGGTTCAGGTCGTCACGGCCGGAGTGGATCACGCCGGTACGGTCAACCATGAAGATGTTTTCAATGTTGGCGCCCATGCTCACCAGCAACTTCATGCAGGAGATAGCGGCAGCGCCAGCGCCCAGGCAGACGATCTTGGCTTCCGGCAGGGTTTTGCCAGCGATTTCCAGGGCGTTGATCATGCCCGCAGCGGTCACGATCGCGGTACCGTGCTGGTCATCGTGGAACACTGGAATGTCGCACTGCTCGATCAGAGCACGTTCGATTTCAAAGCACTCTGGTGCCTTGATGTCTTCCAGGTTGATGCCACCGAAGGTGATGGAGATACGCTTGACGGTGTCGATGAAGGCTTGCGGGCTTTCGGAGTCGACTTCGATGTCGAACACGTCGATACCGGCGAAGCGCTTGAACAGCACGCCTTTACCTTCCATCACCGGCTTGGAAGCCAATGGGCCGAGGTTACCCAGGCCGAGAATCGCGGTGCCATCGGAAATGACTGCAACCAGGTTGCCCTTGCCGGTGTATTTGTAGGCCAGTTCAGGATCGCGGGCGATTTCGCGTACTGGTTCGGCTACGCCGGGGCTATAGGCCAGCGACAGGTCGCGAGCGGTAGCGGTGGCCTTGGTGAGCTCGACACTCAGCTTACCTGGACGAGGATGGGCGTGATATTCGAGAGCGGCAGTTTTCAAATCAGACATGTGGGCATTCCGCTTTTACTGTTGAACGACGGACCGCCGAGGATACTCGCGTCGCAAAGTCCCCACAAGACTGACCGGTCACCCCTGTCAAGCGCCCTACCCTACGACTTTGGGCCAAGAGCCACGGAACACAAGGACTCAACTGTTCACAATCAACGAAAATAATGTCGACAATTTCTTTTTACGGCACGGTTTGCAGCATGGCCGGGTGGGTCAATGGCAACAACCAGCGCGCCTGACCGGAATCCAGACCACCGCGCCGAGAGCGATCGAGCACCCAGCCACGCGCCTCGATTTGCTTGCCGTTGAGCCGCTCCAGCGCCGCCAGATCGAATTGACCGAGCAGATTGGGTGCAACGCGCAATACAACCGAATCCTGCAACTCGATCCAAATTCCGCCACGATTGCGCTGAACCTTGCTCACACGCCCACCAAGCACAGCAAAACCCGATTGGTTGATCTGCTCCGTTTTCAGCACAGGTGATTGCCGCCATAACCCCAGCCGGGCCTGCCGCGCAGTACGTTCGGCGGCCTGTTGGCAACTGACAAAATCGACGTTCGGCGCCACTGCCACCAGGTAACCAAGCCCCTCGGCAAGCATCTGCGCTTCGAGATTGTCACCGTTGGCGCTGTAAAGATGGGCCAGGGTGCGCCCGTAACGATCCTTGCCCTCTTGCCCCGCCAGCAAACCCAACCGTCCGTCGCTTGCCGCCACCAATACTTCCAGACGCGTGCGTGCAGCCACGGCGAAAGGCTCATTGGAGCGACCTTTCTTGCCCAGTTCCGGGGTATTCAAACCGATCATGCGCACACTGCGGCCATCGCTCAGGCGCACCGTGTCGCCATCCACCACGCGTTGCACGCTGACAGCTTCCAGCTTACTGGTAGGTGCAGGACAGAGCGCGTGGGCGCTGGAGAGCCAAATCGCGGACATAAAAAAGGCGCCCGCGAAGGGCGCCTTTTTCATCAGTCTGGAGAAGCCGAAACGACTCTCCAACATGATCAGCCTTAGGCTTTTTTGCCGAAAGCACCGAAACGATCGGCGAACTTCTGAACGCGGCCGCCGGTATCCAGAGTCTTCTGCTTACCGGTGTAGAACGGGTGGCACTCGTTGCATACGTCGATCGGCAGGGCTTTGCCGAAGGTCGAACGGGTTTCGAACTTGTTGCCACAGCTGCAGGTAACAGCAATGACTGGGTAATCTGGATGGATATCGGCTTTCATGGTGTCTTCCTCAGGCTAGCGTGCCGCCACCCAACACTATTGTTGAATACCGCACGTAATTAGGCCGCGAATTCTACCAGACCTTTGCGATCACGCAAGCTGTCCAAGGTGCCCTCCATCAGAAAAGACTGTTCGATTCTGGCGGCGACTTTTAATGCCATGCGGCGTTGCCGCTCCTCCCCATAGCCCGCTATGGCTCGTCGCGGCGCCTTGCATGACATTAAAATCCACTCGCCAGCTCTCGAACGCTTTCCTAATGGAGGACACTACACCGACCGTCTGCTAGGCTCCGGCCCTTCTTTACCGCCTGTTCAATGAGATCCCCCCGCGTGCCCGACGCCATTTTGCGCCTCGCCCTGCCTTCGCCCCTGCGCCGCCTGTTCGACTACCGTGCCCCGGCGGGAGTCCTGCGCGCGCATTTGCATCCGGGCATGCGGCTGCGGGTGCCGTTCGGTCGCCGCGAGATGATCGGCATCCTGGTGGAAGTCACCAGCCACAGCGAAGTCCCGGCCGACAAGCTTAAACCGGCACTGGCCCTACTCGATGCCACGCCACCGCTACCGGCGGCGCTGTTCAAGTTGTGCCTGTGGACGTCCCAGTATTACCAGCACAGCCTCGGCGACACCTTGAGCTGGGCGTTGCCGGTGCTGTTACGCCAGGGTGAAATGGCCGAAGCGCGCCAGGAGCGGTTCTGGTCGATCACCCCGGGCGCGAAACTGGATGATCCGCGCATCGCCCGCGCGCCACGTCAGCGCGAGGCCTTGGCAACGCTGGCCCAGCATCCGCATGGCGTCGCCCATCAACTGCTGAGCAAGTTGATGTTGAGCAAGGACAGCCTCGACCTGCTGCTGGCCAAAGAACTGGTGCAAGTGGAGATCCGCAAACACGCACCCGGCGAACGTCACGAACACTGGCTGGCGCAACCGGAGCTGCCGCTGAACCCGGAGCAGCGCGCCGCTTATGAAGCAATTCGCGCAGGCTTCGACAGTTTCCATGCGTTCCTGCTGGCCGGGGTCACCGGCAGCGGCAAGACCGAAGTCTATTTGCAACTGATCCGCGAAACCCTCGAGGCCGGCAAGCAGGCGCTGGTACTGATCCCCGAAATCAACCTCGGGCCGCAGACCCTGGCGCGTTTCGAACAGCGCTTCAATGCTCGCATCGCCCTGGTGCATTCGGCGGTCAATGACCGCGAACGGCTGGAATCCTGGCTCGCGGCCCGGGATGGCGAGGCCGACATTATTATCGGCACCCGCTCGGCGCTGTTCACGCCGATGAAAAACCCCGGGCTGATCATCATCGATGAAGAGCACGACGGCTCATATAAACAGCAGGAGGGTTTGCGCTATCACGCCCGCGATCTGGCGTTGGTGCGAGCGCGGCAGGAAAACATCCCGATTGTCCTCGGCTCGGCGACGCCGTCACTGGAAAGCCTGCACAACGCCTACACCGGTCGCTACGGTCTGCTGCGCCTGAACGAGCGCGCCGGCGGGGCAAAACAACCACGCTTCCTGCGGCTGGACGTCAAAAGCCGTCCGCTGGACAGCGGTATTTCCGGGCCGATGCAACAGGCGATTGGCCAGACCCTCGCCGCTGGCCAGCAAGTATTGGTGTTCCTCAACCGTCGCGGCTTTGCGCCCACCCTGCTCTGTCACGATTGCGGCTGGATGTCTGAATGCCAGCGCTGCGATGCGCGAATGACCGTGCACCAGCGCTCCGGCGAGCTGCGTTGCCACCATTGCGGCTACGTTGAACGTGTCCCTCGGCACTGCCCGAAATGCGCAAAAGTCGATTTGCGGCCAGTGGGCGCCGGCACCGAACGTGCCGAAGAGCGTCTGGGCATTTTGTTCCCGGACTACCCGGTATTGCGGGTCGACCGCGACAGCACCTCGCGCAAGGACGCAATGAATCAGCTGTTCGCGACTATCCAGAAAGGTCAGCCGTGCATTCTGGTGGGCACGCAGATGCTCGCCAAAGGGCATCACTTTCCACGGGTGACGCTGGTGTCGATTCTCGATGCCGACGGCGGACTGTTCTCCGGCGACTTCCGCGCCAGCGAGCGCATGGCCCAGTTGATCGTGCAGGTGGCAGGTCGTGCCGGCCGTGCCGAAGAGCCGGGCAAAGTGATCATTCAGACTCACTTGGCTGACCACCCGCTGTTGGTGCAACTGACCGAGCAAGGTTATTTCGCCTTTGCCGAGCAGGCCTTGAGCGAACGTCGCTCTGCCGGTTTGCCGCCGTTCGCGCACCTGGCGCTGTTGCGCGCCGAAGCGCACAAACCGGGGCAGGCCGAAAGTTTCCTCGATGAAGCCTGCAGCGAGGCGGAGCGATTATTGGCCGAACACACCCTGACCGGCATCGAATTGCTCGGCCCGGTACCGGCGCCGATGGAGCGTCGGGCTGGACGCTATCGTGCGCAATTGTTGTTGCAAGCCACGGCACGGGCGCCGCTGCATCGACTGCTGAGTGCCTGGCTGCTGGCGCTGGAACAGATGCCGAGCGGGCGGGCGGTGCGTTGGTCTGTGGATGTTGATCCGGTCGATTTGTACTGAAAGATCTTTGCACCACATATCCATAACCTGCCTGCTAAGGTTGGCAAGCCCGACTTCGCAACGGATAATGTCCAGTTTTTCCACCTGCGCATTGATGCGCCGCCGCTCTGCGGTTGAAAGAGAAGACCATGAAAGACACCATTCGCCAGTTGATCCAGCAAGCCCTCACCCAACTCGTTACCGACGGTGTGTTGCCTGAAGGCCTGACGCCGGCGATTCAGGTGGAGAACTCCCGTGACAAGACTCACGGCGACTTCGCCAGCAACATCGCCATGATGCTGGCTAAACCGGCCGGCATGAAACCGCGCGATCTGGCGGAAAAAATCATCGCCGCACTGCCGGTTGACGAAAACGTCAGCAAAACCGAAATCGCCGGGCCCGGCTTCCTCAACTTCTTCCAGAACACCCAGGCCCTGGCCTCGCGCCTGGACGCCGCCCTGGCCGACGCCCAAATCGGCGTGCGCAAGGCAGGTCCCGTGCAGCGCACCGTGGTCGACCTGTCCGCGCCGAACCTGGCCAAAGAGATGCACGTCGGTCACTTGCGCTCGACCATCATCGGCGACGGTGTGGCGCGCGTGCTGGAGTTCCTCGGCGACACGGTGATCCGTCAGAACCACGTCGGCGACTGGGGCACCCAGTTCGGCATGCTGATGGCGTACCTGCAAGAAAACCCGATTACCAGCGACGAGCTGTCGGACCTGGAAAACTTCTACCGCGCCGCCAAGCAGCGCTTCGACGAATCCGAAGCATTCGCCGACCGCGCCCGTGGCCTGGTGGTCAAGCTGCAAGCCGGTGACCCGGACTGCCTGGCGCTGTGGACCAAGTTCAAAGACATTTCCCTGTCCCACTGCCAGAAAATCTACGAACAGCTGAACGTCAAACTGACCATGGCCGACGTGATGGGCGAAAGTGCCTACAACGACGACCTGATCAACGTGGTCAACGACCTCAAGGCCAAAGGCATGCTGGTCGAGAGCAACGGCGCCCAGTGCGTGTTCCTCGACGAGTTCAAGAATGCCGACGGCGACCCGCTGCCGGTAATCATCGTCAAGGCTGATGGCGGCTACCTCTACGCCACCACTGACCTGGCGGCCGTGCGCTACCGTAACGGCGTGCTGAAAGCCGATCGAGTGCTGTACTTCGTTGACCAGCGCCAGGCCCTGCACTTCCAGCAGGTGTTCGAAGTGGCTCGCCTGGCCGGTTTCGTGACCCATCCAATGGAAATGGAGCACATGGGCTTCGGCACCATGAACGGCGCCGATGGCCGCCCGTTCAAGACCCGTGATGGCGGCACCGTGAAGCTGATCGACCTGCTGAACGAGGCCAAGGAACGCGCCTACACGCTGGTGAAGGAAAAGAACCCTGAGCTTGCCGAAGCCGACCTGCGCAACATCGCCAAAGTCGTGGGCATTGGCGCAGTGAAATACGCCGACCTGTCCAAGCACCGCACCAGCGACTACAGCTTCAACTTCGACCTGATGCTGAACTTCGAAGGCAACACCGCACCGTACCTGCTGTACGCCTACACCCGCGTGGCCGGCGTATTCCGCAAACTGGGCAAGGACTTCAGCGAAGTCGAAGGGCAGATCGTCCTCGAGGCCACTCACGAACACGAACTGGCCGCCAAGCTGGCGCAGTTCGGTGAAGTGCTGAACAACGTCGCCGAAAAAGGCACGCCGCACATCCTCTGCACCTACCTGTACGATGTTGCCGGCCTGTTCTCCAGCTTCTACGAGAACTGCCCGATCCTCAGCGCCGAAACCCCGGCACAAATGCAAAGTCGCTTGCGCCTCGCCGCATTGACCGGTCGCACCCTCAAGCAAGGCCTGGAACTCTTGGGTCTGGAAACTCTGGAGCGTATGTAAGTTGGCTGCCAAGAAAAAACCAGCACCAAAGCGTGGCGCCAGCCGTTACCAAGCTCCTGCAAAAAAGCCGATTCCGGGATGGCTGTGGATGGCCATCGGCCTGACCGTGGGCGCATTCATCGTGTTCCTGATGAAGCTGGAGCCGGGTAAAGGCAGCGAAAGCGTCAAACGCGAGAAGGTCGAGCAACAGAAAGCCAGCAAGATCGCCGAGGCCAACAAAACCCCGCCGAGCCCGACGCAACCGGTGAAGCCGAAATACGACTTCTACACCTTGCTGCCGGAATCGGAGGTCATCGTGCCGCCGGATGCCGTGCCGGAGAAAACCCTGCCGACGCCGCAAACCGCGCCTGTTGCGCCAGTCACCCCGGCAGAAGCGGCGAAGATCGACACCGCACGTGCGCAAGCAGCCCTGAGCGGCATCACCCCGCCGCCAGCGCCACCGGTAGCGAAAGCCGCACCGGTGACCAAGTTCTTCCTGCAAGCGGGCTCTTTCCGCAAGCAAGCCGACGCCGACAAGGTTCGTGCGCAGATCATTCTGCTCGGCCAGGCGGTTTCGGTGGAGTCCGGCACGGTGAAGGACGAGACCTGGTACCGCGTGCTGGTCGGCCCGTTCAGCAACCGCGAACAGCTGACCACCGCCCAGAAACAACTGGCTGGCAGCGGTTTCAGCAACCTGTTGTTACAACAACGCCAAAGCCGCTGATTTTCTCTGATTGTTCCCACGCTCTGCGTGGGAATGCAGCCCGTGACGCTCCGCGTCACTGGACGCGGAGCGTTCCTTGAGGCATTCCCACGCAGAGCGTGGGAACGATCACCACAAACACCGCTCGTCCCCCGCCACTTCCCGCAGTTGAAAAACGCCTCACCACCCCCATATGAGTTGGGATAAGGCATTTTCGCCCCGCTGCGTGGAGACTCTTCCCTTGACCACCATCGTTTCAGTTCGCCGCCACGGCAAAGTCGTCATGGGCGGCGACGGCCAGGTTTCTCTTGGCAATACCGTGATGAAAGGCAACGCGAAGAAAGTTCGCCGCCTGTACCACGGTCAAGTCATCGCCGGGTTTGCTGGCGCCACCGCTGACGCCTTTACCCTCTTCGAACGTTTCGAAGGCCAGCTTGAAAAGCACCAGGGCCACCTGGTTCGCGCCGCCGTCGAACTCGCCAAAGAATGGCGTACCGACCGCTCCCTCAGCCGCCTCGAAGCGATGCTTGCAGTCGCCAACAAAGACGCCTCTCTGATCATCACCGGTAACGGCGATGTGGTCGAACCTGAAGAAGGCCTGATCGCCATGGGTTCCGGCGGCGGTTACGCTCAGGCCGCGGCCAGCGCCCTGCTGAAGAAAACCGATCTGTCGGCCCGTGAAATCGTCGAAACCGCTCTGGGCATCGCCGGCGACATCTGTGTTTTCACCAACCACAACATCACCATTGAGGAGCAGGATCTCAGCGAATAAGCCTGTTTCGGCCATCACGCCACGGCATTCACTTTTGCTTGAGGACCCCCCATTACCATGCCAATGACTCCCCGCGAAATCGTCCATGAACTCAGTCGCCACATCATCGGCCAGGACGATGCCAAGCGCGCCGTCGCCATCGCCCTGCGTAACCGCTGGCGCCGGATGCAACTGCCTGAAGAGCTGCGCGTTGAAGTAACGCCCAAGAACATCCTGATGATCGGCCCGACCGGTGTCGGTAAAACCGAAATCGCCCGTCGTCTGGCCAAACTCGCCAACGCGCCGTTCATCAAGGTTGAAGCGACCAAGTTCACCGAGGTCGGCTATGTCGGCCGTGACGTCGAGTCGATCATTCGCGACCTCGCCGATGCCGCGATCAAGCTGCTGCGCGAACAGGAAATGATCAAGGTTCGCCATCGTGCCGAAGATGCCGCCGAAGAGCGCATCCTCGATGCACTGCTGCCACCGGCACGCATGGGTTTCAGCAACGAAGACTCCGCGCCGGCCTCGGATTCCAACACCCGCCAACTGTTCCGCAAGCGCCTGCGCGAAGGTCAGCTGGATGACAAGGAGATTGAAATCGAAGTCGCCGAAGTATCCGGCGTCGATATCTCCGCGCCACCGGGCATGGAAGAAATGACCAACCAGTTGCAAAGCCTGTTCGCCAACATGGGCAAGGGCGCGCGCAAGAGCCGCAAACTCAAGGTCAAGGAAGCGCTGCGACTGGTGCGCGACGAAGAAGCCAGCCGCCTGGTCAATGACGAAGAGCTCAAGGCCAAGGCCCTGGAAGCGGTCGAGCAGCACGGCATTGTGTTTATCGACGAAATCGACAAGGTCGCCAAGCGTGGCAATTCCGGCGGCGTCGATGTGTCTCGCGAAGGCGTACAGCGCGACTTGCTGCCGCTGATCGAAGGCTGCACGGTCAACACCAAGCTGGGCATGGTCAAAACCGACCACATCCTGTTCATCGCTTCCGGTGCGTTCCACCTGAGCAAGCCAAGTGATCTGGTGCCCGAGCTGCAAGGTCGCCTGCCGATCCGCGTCGAACTCAAGGCCCTCACGCCGGAAGACTTCGAGCGCATCCTCAGCGAGCCGCATGCGTCGCTCACCGAGCAGTATTGCGCACTGCTGAAAACCGAAGGCGTGACCATCGAGTTCCAGCCCGACGGCATCAAACGTGTGGCGGAGATCGCCTGGCAGGTCAACGAGAAGACCGAGAATATCGGTGCCCGTCGCCTGCACACTCTGCTCGAGCGTCTGCTCGAAGAGGTGTCGTTCAGCGCCAGCGATCTGGCCAGCACCCACAGCGAAGAGCCGATCCGCATCGACGCTGACTACGTCAACAGCCACCTCGGCGAATTGGCGCAGAACGAAGACCTGTCCCGCTACATTCTGTAGAGCGGCAAGCTTCTAGCGACAAGCTACAAGCTGGACATCACCGTCTTGTAGCTTGTAGCTTGTAGCTTGTAGCTTAAAGCCCAGAAGCCCCTCATCATGACCAAACTCCCCACCGCCATCAAACTGCACAAAGCCTCGAAAACCCTGGAGCTGCAATACGCGCCCGACGAGGTCTATCACCTGAGCGCGGAGTTCTTGCGCGTGCACTCTCCTTCCGCCGAGGTCCAGGGCCACGGCAAACCCATCCTTCAATTTGGCAAGATCGGCGTAGGCCTGAACAAGGTAGAACCGGCCGGTCAGTACGCACTGAAATTGACCTTCGATGACGGCCACGACAGCGGTCTGTTCACCTGGGAATATCTCTATCAGTTGGCGCGACGATATGACGCACTCTGGGACGATTATCTTGCCGAGCTCAAAGCCGCCGGAAAATCCCGCGATCCAAACGAGTCAGTCGTCAAGCTGGTGCTCTAAATCAAGGCTCGCGCTCTTTAGAGGGCATTTTCTAATTTCATCTGTTTGAATGCTGGGCTGCGGTGCCGAGGATCGGCCTGCTTGCGAAAAAAATTAAACTCGGGTAACCAATGGATCTGGCAAGTTCTGTGCAGCGCGCCTCCTGAATGAAAAAGTCAGCGATGTACAACTAACGGTCACCCGAGCGTGTACCCGGCATTTGCTGTGTGACTACACAGCAGGACTCAGGTACTCGCCTCAGGACAATGGAGCGTCGTAGATGAGTAACAAGAATAACGATGACCTGAAACGTCAAGCCTCGGAGAACACCCTTGGGCTTAACCCGGTCATCGGCTTGCGTCGAAAGGATCTGCTTACCTCTGCCCGCATGGTGCTGACCCAGGCCATCAAACAACCCATCCACAGCGTCAAGCATGTCGCGCACTTTGGCATTGAGCTCAAGAACGTGATGCTCGGTAAATCCGAGCTGCAACCGGAAGGCGATGACCGTCGTTTCAACGATCCGGCGTGGAGTCAGAACCCGCTCTACAGACGTTATCTGCAAACCTACCTGGCGTGGCGCAAGGAACTCCACGACTGGATTGGCGAAAGCAGTCTGTCCACCCAGGACATCAGCCGCGCACACTTCGTGATCAACCTGATGACCGAGGCCATGGCCCCGACCAACAGCGCGGCCAACCCTGCTGCCGTCAAACGCTTCTTCGAAACCGGCGGCAAAAGCCTGCTCGATGGCCTCTCGCACCTGGCCAAGGATCTGGTGCACAACGGCGGCATGCCGAGCCAGGTCAACATGGGGGCCTTCGAAGTCGGCAAGAGCCTGGGCACCACCGAAGGCGCGGTAGTTTTTCGCAACGATGTGCTGGAACTGATCCAGTACCGGCCAATCACTGAACAAGTACACGAACGCCCACTGCTGGTAGTTCCACCACAGATCAACAAGTTCTACGTTTTCGACCTGAGCCCGGACAAAAGCCTCGCGCGCTTCTGCCTGCGCAACAATGTGCAGACCTTCATCGTCAGCTGGCGAAACCCGACCAAGGCCCAACGTGAATGGGGTCTGTCGACCTACATCGAAGCACTCAAGGAAGCGGTCGATGTGGTCACCGCGATCACCGGCAGCAAAGACGTGAACATGCTCGGCGCCTGCTCCGGCGGCATCACCTGCACCGCGCTGCTGGGCCACTACGCGGCGCTCGGCGAGAAGAAGGTCAACGCCCTGACCCTGCTGGTCAGCGTGCTCGACACCACCCTTGATTCCCAGGTCGCACTGTTCGTCGACGAACAAACTCTGGAAGCCGCCAAACGCCACTCCTATCAGGCCGGCGTGCTCGAAGGGCGCGACATGGCCAAGGTCTTCGCCTGGATGCGTCCCAACGACCTGATCTGGAACTACTGGGTCAACAACTACCTGTTGGGCAACGAACCGCCGGTTTTCGACATCCTGTTCTGGAACAACGACACCACCCGGCTGCCTGCGGCGTTCCACGGCGACCTGATCGAACTGTTCAAAAACAACCCACTGGTTCGCGCCGATGCACTGGAAGTGTGCGGCACGCCGATCGACCTCAAGCAGGTCACGGCAGACGTCTATTCCCTGGCAGGCACCAACGACCACATCACACCGTGGAAGTCGTGCTACAAATCGGCGCAGCTGTTCGGTGGCAAAGTCGAATTCGTGTTGTCCAGCAGCGGCCATATCCAGAGCATTCTGAACCCGCCGGGCAACCCGAAATCCCGTTACATGACCAGTACCGACATGCCGGTCCATGCCAACGACTGGCTGGAAAACTCAACCAAGCACACTGACTCCTGGTGGCTGCACTGGCAGGCCTGGCAGGCCGAGCGTTCGGGCAAGCTGAAAAAAGCCCCGACAGTACTCGGCAACAAGACCTATGCGGCAGGTGAAGCATCACCGGGGACTTATGTGCACGAAAGATAGCGGCAAGCTTCAAGCTATAAGCCGCAAGCTGAACTCGTTCCGCTTGCAGCTTGTAGCTTGAAGCTGCTTCCCCCTAACCCGCAGGGTTTGAAACATGCCGCAACCGTTCATATTTCGTACCGTCGACCTGGATGGTCAAACCATCCGCACCGCGGTACGCCCCGGCAAGCCTCACTTGACGCCCTTGCTGATTTTCAACGGCATCGGCGCCAACCTGGAGCTGGTGTTTCCGTTCGTCCAGGCGCTGGACCCGGACCTGGAAGTGATCGCCTTCGATGTCCCCGGTGTCGGCGGTTCATCGACGCCTACCCACCCTTACCGCTTTCCCGGGCTGGCCAAGCTGACCGCGCGGATGCTCGACTACCTCGATTACGGGCAAGTCAACGTGGTCGGTGTTTCGTGGGGCGGGGCACTCGCCCAACAGTTCGCTTTCGACTACCCCGAGCGCTGCAAGAAACTGGTGTTGGCAGCGACGGCAGCGGGCATGGTGATGGTGCCCGGCAAACCGAAAGTGCTGTGGATGATGGCAAGCCCAAGACGCTACATCCAGCCATCCCACGTGATTCGCATTGCGCCGCTGATTTATGGTGGTTCGTTCCGTCGTGATCCGAACCTCGCGGCGGAGCACGCCAGCAAAGTGCGTTCGGCGGGCAAGCTTGGCTACTACTGGCAGCTATTCGCGGGCCTGGGCTGGACCAGTATTCACTGGCTGCACAAAATCAATCAGCCGACCCTGGTGCTGGCCGGTGACGATGACCCGCTCATTCCGCTGATCAATATGCGGGTACTCGCCTGGCGTATTCCCAATGCCCAGCTACACATAATCGACGACGGCCATTTATTCCTGATCACTCGGGCTGAAGCCGTTGCTCCAATCATCATGAAATTTCTCCAGGAAGAACGCCAACGGGCGGTGATGCATCCGCACCCGGGGTCGTTTGGCGGCACATAACGTACTGCGTATGTCGACAGGCGTGTCGAAAGCCGCAAGGGAGGTCCGGAGCGACTATGGTGTCTATTCGGAATTGATGTACTTGTTGATGGCTTGACGAAGGAGTGTTGACTCATGCGAGACAAAAAAGCGCCGGGCGCCTTTCCTCCACCCGCCGCATTCATCAACGCCCAGAGTGCGATCACCGGTCTGCGCGGCCGGGATCTGCTCTCGACTCTGCGCAGCGTCGCCACCCATGGCTTGCGCCACCCGGTACAGAGTGCCAAACACGCACTGGCATTGGGTGGTCAGTTGGGCCGGGTACTACTGGGCGAGACCCTGCATCAGCCCAACCCTTCGGACAGTCGCTTTGCCGACCCGAGCTGGAGCCTGAATCCGTTTTACCGGCGCGGCCTTCAGGCCTATCTGAGCTGGCAGAAGCAGATCAAACAATGGATCGATGAAAGCGGTATGTCCGCCGACGACCGCGCACGCGCGCAATTTGCCTTTGCTCTGCTCAACGACGCGGTCTCGCCATCCAATACCTTGCTCAACCCGCTAGCGGTCAAGGAACTGTTCAACTCTGGCGGCCACAGTCTGGTGCGTGGTCTGAGCCACCTGCTCGACGACCTGATGCACAACAATTGCCTGCCCAGCCAGGTGACCAAGCACGCCTTCGAAGTCGGCAAAACGGTTGCCACCACCACCGGTGCCGTGGTGTTTCGCAACGAACTGCTGGAGTTGATGCAGTACAAGCCAATGAGCGAAAAGCAGTACGCCAGGCCACTGCTGGTGGTACCGCCGCAGATCAACAAGTACTACATTTTCGACTTGAGCCCGCACAACAGCTTCGTCCAGTTCGCACTGAAAAACGGCCTGCAGGTGTTCATGGTCAGCTGGCGCAACCCGGATGTCCGTCATCGCGAGTGGGGTCTGTCGAGTTACGTCGAGGCCCTGGAAGAAGCCCTGAATGTCTGCCGGGCGATCAGCGGCAGCCGCGAGGTCAACCTGATGGGCGCCTGCGCTGGCGGCCTGACCATCGCTGCCCTGCAAGGGCATCTGCAAGCCAAGCGGCAGCTGCGTCGGGTCTCCAGCGCGACCTATCTGGTAAGCCTGCTCGACAGTGAACTGGAAAGCCCGGCGACCCTGTTTACCGACGAACAAACCCTCGAAGCGGCCAAGCGTCGCTCCTACCAGAAAGGTGTACTCGAAGGTCGCGACATGGCCAAGGTCTTTGCCTGGATGCGCCCCAACGACCTGATCTGGAACTACTGGGTCAACAACTACCTGCTGGGCAAAGAACCGCCAGCCTTCGACATTCTCTATTGGAACAACGACAACACACGTCTGCCGGCCGCCTTTCATGGCGACCTGCTGGACTTCTTCAAGCACAACCCGTTGACCCATCCTGGCGGACTGGAAGTCTGCGGCACACCGATCGACTTGCAGAAGGTCAACGTCGACAGCTTCAGCGTTGCCGGGATCAACGACCACATCACGCCTTGGGATGCGGTGTACCGCTCGACACTGCTGCTGGGCGGTGAGCGGCGCTTCGTGCTGTCCAACAGCGGCCACGTGCAGAGCATTCTCAACCCCCCGAGCAACCCCAAGGCCAACTACGTCGAGAGCCCGAAACTGAGCAGCGATCCACGGGCCTGGTACTACGACGCCAAACACGTCGACGGCAGTTGGTGGAACCAGTGGCTGGGCTGGATTCAGGAACGTTCCGGCACTCAGCGCGAACCCCTGATGGCCCTTGGTAACCAGAACTATCCACCGATGGAGGCGGCGCCAGGCACTTACGTGCGCGTACGCTGAACTCTCCCCCGCGCCACGGCCTGAAGTGTCGGCCGTGGCCTGACGAATCACTAAGAAGACTGGATGAAAACCCGCGACCGGATTCTTGAATGTGCCCTGCAGCTGTTCAACCAAAAGGGCGAGCCGAATGTCTCTACCATGGAAGTTGCCAATGAACTGGGGATCAGCCCCGGCAACCTCTACTACCACTTTCACGGCAAGGAGCCGCTGATTCTCGGGTTGTTCGAGCGCTTTCAGAGCGAATTGACGCCGTTACTCGATCCGCCGTCGGACGTGCAACTGGCACCGGAGGATTACTGGCTGTTCCTGCACCTGATCGTCGAACGCCTGGCGCACTACCGCTTCCTGTTCCAGGACCTGTCGAACCTGGCCGGACGCTTGCCGAAACTGGCCAAGGGCATCCGTAATCTGCTCAATGCCCTCAAGCGTACATTGGCCTCGTTACTGGCGCAGTTGAAGGCTCAGGGACAACTGGTCAGCGATACCCAGGCACTCGGGCAACTGGTGGAACAGATCACCATGACCTTGCTGTTTTCCCTGGACTATCAGCGGATTCTCGATCGCGAAGGCGAAGTGCGAGTGGTGGTCTACCAGATCATGATGCTGGTGGCGCCGCACCTGCCGCCGTCGGCGAAACTCGCAACCGAGCAGTTGGCGTTGCAGTATCTGGAAGAACATGACTGAAGGAGCAACACCGACCCTGTAGCAGCTGGCGAACCACTCAGCTTTTGCGGCACAAACAAAAACGCCCGACCTTCGCAGGCCGGGCGTTCTTGCGTGCCCTGGGTTAATCAGGACTGACTGGTTGGCGCCGATGGGGTTGGCGTTACAGTCGGGGTCACAGCAGGGGTTGGCGCCGCGGCGGAGTTCGCCGGGCTGACCGGTGCTGCCGGTTTGGCGGCAGCCACTGCTGGTTTCGGTGCGGCCGCTTTCGGGGCTGCAGGCTTTTTGGCTACCGGCTTCTTCGCAGCAGCCGGTTTGGCCGCTGGCTTGGCCGCTGCAGGTTTGGCTGCCGCGGTTTTAGCTGCCGGCTTCGCTGGCGCTTTAGCCGCTGGTTTGGCAGCCGGTTTCGCGGCAGCTTTTACCAGGGGTTTGGCGGCAGTTTTAGCCGCCGGTTTGGCTGCTGCAGTTTTAGCAGCAACAGGCGTAACCTTGGCACCGGTGAGTTTTTCGATTTGCTTGGTCAGAGTGTCGACCTTGCTGTGCAGCGCTTTGACTTCATTGCGGCTTGGCACGCCAAGACGCGAAATCGCGCTGTTCAGACGCTTGTCGAAAGCCCCTTCCAGTTCGTCCCACTTGCCGAGCGCACGATCTTTGACACCACTGATACGCGACTTGGCCGATTGAGCGGAGTCTTTGGCAGCGTCGACAGTTTTGCCGACAGCGCTCTTGGTGAGCTTCTCGGCTTTCTCGCCATCCTTGACCAATGCCTCGAAGAGTTTGCTGCCGTCAGTGTCGATCTTCGAGTACACGCCTAAACCAGCAAGCCAGATTTTGCGGGAGTAGTCTTCGACTTTCCCAATCCACGAGCTGCCTTCTTTCTCGGTGTTCTTCTTGCCAGCCATCCCGTTCTCCTTAATGTTTACGCGCGACGCGTTCGAGCAATGCCGTCAGCTCATCGAGCTTAGCAGAGAGTGTCTCAACGTCATGTTTAGACGGAATGCCGATACGATTCAAGGCACTTGCGACACGCGTGTCGAAAGCCTTCTCGACTTTGTCGAGCTGAACTTCGACTTTGCCTTTGAAGGTACTGACTTCACTCTTGGCTTCATCAATCTCGGCATTGGCCGCTTCAAGCTTCTCGGCAACTACCTTTTTGCCTTTCTTTTCAACAGTTTGACCAGCCTTGATCAACTCCTGAAAGTACTCGCTGCCTTCATGACCGACCTTGGCGTAGGCACCCAGGCCTGCCAGCCAGATCTTGCGGGCATAGGATTTCACTTCGTTCAACGCAGTCGGCTGAACGTCAGTTTTTTTCTTCAAAGTAACTTTGGCCATGGTGCACCTCACGCGCAGAAGGTTTGAGGAACTGCCCGTCAAGCGTCGGGCTCAGGCACAACGTAGTGAGAAAAATTAGAAACGGCACCCTAACAACTGACATAAACAATGCGGATGACAACGTTCTATTGTGGGAGCGAGCTTGCTCGCGATAGCTGTCCATCATTCAACATTGATGCTGACTGATACTCCGCCATCGCGAGCAAGCTCGCTCCCACATGAAAAGAACAATTCAGACCAAGGCTTTATCGAGGGCTCTTTCGATTTCCGACTTGATGGTGCCGCTCATGGCTGACATCAACAGACCGAGTTCGACATCAACCCTGATCGAGGTGTCGCCCACATACACGGCGCCTTTTACCCCGGAACGCTTGAGGTTCAGGGTGTCGCCCGACCACTGAGGTTCCAGGCCATATTGCGCAGCCAGTTTTTCCGCCAGTTTGTCAGCCTTCTCGCGGGCTGCTTCCTTACCCAGGCCATGGGCACGCTCAACACTAATATGGGCCACTGAATGACTCCTGTTTTATCGGGACTTGCCTCACGCATTCTGACCCCTGCTGCGTCAAAACGTCCGGGCGGTTGCCTATCTTACCTTCAGCCTTGCCAAGACAAAGCATGCCTGCGGGATTAGAATGTCGCGCATTCTCTTTTGGTGACAGCGATATGACTGATCAGCGCAAAGGCAGCGATGCCGAACCCACCACTCACTTCGGCTTCAAAAACGTTCCGGAAAGCCAGAAAGCGGAAAAAGTCGCTGAGGTTTTCCACTCGGTAGCCGCCAAATACGACCTGATGAATGACCTCCTGTCGGGCGGCATGCATCGTTTGTGGAAGCGTTTTGCGATCGAACTGTCGGGCGTTCGCACCGGCAACCGCGTGCTGGACATCGCTGGCGGCACCGGCGACCTGACCAGAAAGTTCTCGCACCTCGTCGGTCCGACCGGCCAGGTCGTGCTCGCCGACATCAACGAATCCATGCTCAAGGTCGGTCGTGACCGCCTGCTGGATCTGGGCGTGGCCGGCAACGTCGAGTTCGTTCAGGCCGACGCTGAAAAGCTGCCGTTCCCGGACAACCACTTCGACTGCGTGACCATCGCGTTCGGCCTGCGTAACGTCACCCACAAGGAAGACGCCCTGCGCTCCATGCTGCGGGTGCTCAAACCGGGCGGGCGCTTGCTGGTGCTGGAGTTCTCCAAACCGACCAACGCACTGATGTCCAAAGCCTACGACGCCTACTCGTTCGCCTTCATGCCGTTGATGGGCAAGCTGATCACCAATGACTCGGAAAGCTATCGCTACCTGGCCGAATCGATCCGCATGCACCCGAATCAGGAAACCCTGAAGTCGATGATGGTTGAAGCCGGTTTCGACCGCGTGACCTACCACAACATGACCGCAGGCATCGTCGCCCTGCACCGTGGCATCAAACCCTGATGTTGCTCGCCGGCCTGCTCGCCAGCGTCGAACTCGGCCTCAACCGGGTGTTGCGGCTCGACAGTACGGCGCTGCCGCGTCTGGCGCATTTGAGCGGCAAGGTGATTGCCATCGACTGCCGCAGCCCGGCGTTGCAGATGTTCATTGTGCCCAGCGACGAAGGCCTGATGCTGGCAGCACACTGGGCTGCGGACGCCGACTGCACCTTGCGCGCACCGGCGGCAAGCCTGCTCAAGCTGGCCCTGAGCAAGGACAAGACGGCGGTCCTGCATGCTCCTGAAGTTGAACTCGACGGCGACAGCGGCGTGCTGCTGGAACTCGCGGCAGTCCTTCAGGACCTGGAACTGGACTGGGAATACGAACTCTCGCGCTGGCTCGGCCCGGTCGCCACGCAACTGCTGGGCGGTCACTTGCGCAGCCGCGCACGCTGGTATCAGCAAGGTTTCGCCAGCCTGAACCAGAATCTTGCCGACTACCTCGCCGAAGAATCGCGTGCCCTCGTCGGCCAGCGCGAAGCCGAAGCGCGGTTTAGTGAACTGGACCAGATCAAACTTGATCTGGAACGTCTTGAGGCGCGCTTCGAGCGTCTTTCCCGATCCCTTGATTCAAGCGATAACGCATGAAGCTGCTTGCCGTCCGCCGTTTGTTGCGCATCCAGCGCGTCGTGGTCCGCTACCGCCTCGATGACCTGCTGTTCGCCCTGCCACTGCCGTGGTTCCTGCTGGGGCTGCGTTATGCGCTGCCGTGGCGCTGGTTCCCGCGTAAAACCCTGGACCTGAGCCGGGGCGCGCGCTTGCGACTGGCCTTGCAGGACCTGGGGCCGATTTTCATCAAGTTCGGGCAGATTCTTTCGACCCGCCGCGACCTGCTGCCTGAAGACATCGCCGATGAGCTGATGCTGCTGCAGGACCGTGTGCCGCCGTTTGACTCGCAGGTGGCGGTCAAGCTGATCGAGGAACAGCTGGGCAAGAAAATCAGCGAGGTGTTCAGCCGATTCGACATCGAGCCACTGGCTTCGGCGTCGGTGGCGCAAGTCCATGCGGCGCAGTTGAAAAGCGGCGAAGAAGTGGTAGTCAAGGTCATACGCCCAGGCCTCAAACCGGTCATCGCGCAAGACCTGGCCTGGCTGTTCATCCTCGCCCGTGCAGCGGAAAAACTCTCTGCCGACGCCCGCCTGCTGCACCCGGTGGAGGTGGTCAGCGACTACGAAAAGACCATCTTCGACGAACTCGACCTGCTGCGCGAAGCGGCTAATGCCAGCCAGCTGAGGCGCAATTTCGACGGTTCGCCGCTGCTGTATGTGCCGCAGGTCTACTGGGACTGGTGCCGGCCCAAAGTCCTGGTGATGGAGCGTATCTACGGGATTCAGGTCACGGACCTCGCGACCCTCGCCGACCAGCGCACCGACATGAAAATGCTCGCTGAACGAGGCGTGGAGATCTTCTTCACCCAAGTGTTCCGCGACAGCTTCTTCCACGCCGACATGCACCCCGGCAACATCTTCGTCAGCACCGTGCAGCCGTGGAGCCCGCAGTACATTGCGATCGACTGCGGGATCGTCGGCAGCCTGACACCTGAAGACCAGGACTATCTGGCACGCAACCTGTTCGCCTTCTTCAAGCGCGACTATCGCCGCGTTGCCCAATTGCACATCGATTCGGGCTGGGTACCGGCAGAAACCAAACTCAACGAATTCGAAGCGGCCATCCGTACAGTCTGCGAACCGATCTTCGAAAAACCGTTGAAAGACATTTCCTTCGGTCAGGTGCTGATGCGCCTGTTCCAGACGGCGCGGCGCTTCAACATGGAAGTGCAGCCGCAACTGGTTCTTTTGCAGAAAACCCTGCTCAACATTGAAGGCCTGGGTCGTCAGCTGTACCCGGAGCTGGACCTGTGGAACACCGCCCAGCCGTTCCTCGAACGCTGGATGCGCGAGCGCGTCAGCCCGAAAACCTTGCTCGGCAACCTGCACAACCAGGTCGAGCAACTGCCGCACCTGGCCAACATGACCCGCGACCTGCTCGAGCGCATGTCGCAGCCGCACATCGTCAACCCGCCACCGACCTGGCATCGCCGCTCGGACGACTGGTTCCTGCGCCTGCTCGGCACTGTGCATCTGGCAGGCGGCGCGATCCTGCTGGCCGGCGGCCC
The DNA here is from genome assembly GCF_007713465.1 of Pseudomonas sp. H3(2019). GTDB lineage: Bacteria > Pseudomonadota > Gammaproteobacteria > Pseudomonadales > Pseudomonadaceae > Aquipseudomonas. The sequence goes on from NZ_VMSG01000011.1 coordinate 85,053, forward strand.
CCTGGACGGACTGGGCCATTGGCCCGGCGCAATCATGGTGGCCGTGGGCTTGTATCTGATCGTTCGCCGATAGCCAGAGCCCCCGCAGACTGGCACACTGTTTCAACGCCAGGGCTCCACTACTGAAGTGTCGAGCCCACTGTCGGAGTCGAAGATGAAAGATTGGCTGGACGAGATCAAATGGGACAGCGACGGCCTGGTGCCGGCGATCGCCCAGGATCATAAAACCGGGCGCGTGCTGATGATGGCCTGGATGAACCGCGAAGCGCTGGAACTGACCGCCGCCGAGAACCGCGCCATCTACTGGTCACGTTCGCGTGGCAAGCTGTGGCGCAAGGGCGAAGAGTCCGGTCATGTGCAAACACTGCATGAGATGCGCCTGGACTGTGACGCCGACGTGATCATTCTGATGGTCGAGCAGATCGGCGACATCGCCTGTCATACCGGCCGCCAAAGCTGCTTCTACCGCGTCTATGAGAACGGCGACTGGAAAACCGTCGACCCGGTGCTCAAGGACCCGCACGCCATCTATTCGGACCACAAACATGACTGACACCCTGACCCGTCTGGCCCAAGTGCTGGAAGAGCGTAAAGGCGCTGCCGCCGACAGCTCGTATGTCGCCAGCCTTTACCACAAGGGCTTGAACAAGATTCTGGAAAAAGTCGGCGAAGAATCGGTCGAGACCATCATTGCCGCCAAAGACGCCGCCATCAGCGGAGATTGCAGTGATGTAATCTACGAAACCGCTGACCTGTGGTTCCATAGTATGGTCATGCTCGCCCAACTGGGGCAGCATCCGCAGGCAGTGCTCGATGAACTGGACCGCCGCTTTGGCCTGTCCGGCCACGTCGAGAAAGCCTCGCGCCCGTCCGCCTGAATAACGATTAGAGAGGAACAGCAACATGGGCATTTTTGACTGGAAACACTGGATCGTCATCCTGATTGTGGTCGTACTGGTATTCGGCACCAAAAAACTGAAAAACCTCGGCACCGACGTCGGCGAAACGATCAAGGGCTTTCGCAAAGCCATGAACGACGAAGAGAAGCCTGCCGAGCCCGTCGTACCGCCGACCACGGCACAGCCAGCAGCGCCGGTGCAACCACAGGCCACGACACTGAAAGAGCCGCACACCATCGACGTGCAGGCCCATAAAGTCGAAGAGCCGACCCGCAAAGACTCGTGAGCACAGACTAATGTTCGGTATCAGCTTCTCTGAACTGCTGCTTGTCGGCCTCGTCGCCCTGCTGGTGCTGGGCCCCGAGCGTCTGCCGGGCGCTGCGCGCACTGCCGGCCTGTGGATCGGACGCCTGAAGCGCAGCTTTAACGCGATCAAACAGGAAGTTGAACGTGAAATCGGTGCCGACGAGATTCGCCGGCAACTGCACAACGAGCACATTCTGTCGCTGGAACAAGAGGCCCGCAAAATCCTCTCGCCCACCCAGCAACAGCCGACGCCCGTCGAAACGGTAGCCGAGCAGACAGTCCAGGCGCCTGCTGCCGAAACTGCGGCTGTCGCAACACCGGTCGAGCCGCCTCCAGCGGTCGTTGCCGCACCTCCGGCAGCCCCTGTTACTCCTGCGGCGGCAACCACTGCGCCGGCTCCCCACGACCCAACACTGCCGCCGCGAGCCCCATGAGCGATATTCCAGAGAACGACCAGCACATGCCGCTGGTTTCGCACCTCACCGAGTTGCGCACTCGCCTGCTGCGCTGCGTCGCGGCGATTTTCCTGATCTTCGCCGGGCTGTTCGCCTTCACCCAGCAGATCTACACCTTTGTCTCGATTCCGCTGCGCCAGTACTTGCCGGCCGGCGCAACGATGATCGCCACAGACGTGTCCTCGCCGTTCCTGACGCCGTTGAAGTTGACCATGATGGTCTCGCTGTTCCTGGCGATCCCGGTGATCCTGCATCAGATCTGGGGCTTCATCGCGCCGGGCCTGTACAAGCATGAAAAACGCATCGCGGTGCCGCTGCTGGTCTCCAGCATCCTGTTGTTCTACACCGGCATGGCGTTCGCCTACTTCCTGGTGTTCCCGCTGATCTTCAAGTTCTTCGCCTCGGCCACTCCGGCGGGCGTGGAAATGATGACCGACATCACCAGTTACCTGGATTTCGTCATGACGCTGTTCTTCGCCTTTGGCGTGGCGTTCGAGATCCCGGTGGCCGTGGTGCTGCTGGTGTGGATCGGCGTGGTCGACGTCAAATACCTGAAGAAGATCCGCCCGTACGTGGTCATCGGCTGCTTCGTGGTCGGCATGATCCTGACCCCGCCGGACATCTTCTCGCAGACCCTGCTGGCCGTGCCGATGTGGCTGTTGTTCGAGATCGGGATATTGTTTGGCAGCCTGGTCAGCAAACGCGAAAAACCGGCGGATGACCTGCCGGCGGACGATCACAACGACCAGCCGCCAGCGACTCAACCGTGAACCTGCTGCTCCTCGAAGAGGCCGATTTCATTGCGGCCGACCGGGTGATCCTGCGCGATCGCCGACTCACTCACATGCAGGAAGTCCACCGCTGTGAAGTCGGCGACAGCATGCGGGTCGGGCGGATTGGCGGATTGATGGGCTCAGCCGAAGTGCTGCGCCTGGAAGCCACCGAAGCCGAGCTGCGCGTCACCCTCGACCAGCCACCACCGGCCAAGCTGCCGCTGACCCTGCTGCTGGCCCTGCCACGGCCAAAGATGCTGCGTCGAGTGTTCCAGACGGTGGCCGCCATGGGTGTGCCGCGAATCGTGCTAGTGAACAGCTATCGGGTCGAGAAGAGCTTCTGGCAGACGCCGTTCCTCGAACCCGAGGCCATCCGTGAGCAACTGATCCTCGGTCTCGAACAGGCTCGCGACAGCGTGCTGCCCGAGATCGTCATCGAGAAACGCTTCAAGCCCTTCGTCGAAGACCGCCTGCCGGCCATCGCCGACGGCACCCTCGGGCTGATCGGCCACCCTGGCCAGTACCCGCCCTGCCCCCGCGGGCTGGACGAACCGGTGACCCTGGCCATCGGCCCGGAAGGCGGCTGGATCCCCTACGAAGTCGACCTGCTGACCAAGGCCGGCCTGCAACCGGTACAGCTCGGCGAGCGCATCCTGCGGGTCGAAACCGCCGTCACTGCCCTGCTTTCGCGGCTGTTCTAACGCGTCCCTCCCCCCTACAGAAAACTGCGGACCCGCCGATAGTCTCCCTATGAATCCAATTGAAGTGGTCATAGAGGGTCCGCAGCATGTACCGATGGTTAACCGAACACCTTGGAAATGTGAGCGTCAATCGCAAGCTTGGCATCGGCTTTGGCCTGGTATTGCTCCTGACCCTGTTGATCACCCTGACCGGCTGGATTGGCATGAGCGGCATCATCAGTCGCGGTGACAAAGTCGGTTATATTTCCAGCATCAATGTGCTGACCAAAGACCTGCGAATTGCTCGTCTGGACTATGAAGTTCGCCGCGGCGAACAAGGCCCGGCGGCGGTCAACGACCTGTTGGGCAAGCTCGACGAGGGCCTGCAAGGCGCCCTCAAAATGATCGTGCTGCCGGCTAATGTGGCGATGCTCAATCAGCAGATTGAAGCCGTCAGCGAGTACAAGCGCGCCTTTGCCGACCTGACCCAGGCCACCGCCAACCGCGAGGCCGCCCGCGCCAAACTCGGTGCCAGCGCCGATAATGCCGTGGCCCATGTGGCGGAAGTCGAAGCAGCCCTGCTGCAAGGTGACAGCGTCGCCCAGTTCAACAGCGTCATCGAGCTGAGCAAGTTGATCCAGCAAGCACGCTTCCAGGTGCGCGGTTACACCTACAGCGCCAAGGTCGAGGCTGAGCAACCGGCGCTGGATGCCATCGACAACGCGCTGAAAAACCTCAAGACCCTGCCGGCAAAACTCCCGGATCAACACACCTCCAACCTGCAACAGGCCACCGATTCACTCATCGGTTACCGCGCCGCCGTCAGCCAGTTCCGCGACTCACAAGTGGCCAGCGTCGATGCCCTCAAACGCATGGCCACCCAAGGCGACCGCCTGATGGATCTGAGCAAACAACTGACCCAGGCACAAATCCTGGTGCGTGATGCCGAGACCGAGAAAGCCAAAAACACCCTGATGCTGGTCACTCTGCTCGCGCTGGCATTTGGTCTGCTCGCTGCCTGGAGCATCACCCGACAGATCGTCATCCCGCTGAACCAGACCCTCAAAGTCGCCGAGCGCGTAGCCGCCGGGGACCTGACTCACAATCTCATCTCCCAGCGTCGCGACGAACTCGGCCAGCTGCAATGCGCCATGCAGAACATGACCGTCGGCCTGCGTGAACTGATCGGCGGTATCAGCGAAGGCGTGACACAGATCGCCAGCGCCGCTGAAGAGCTCTCTGCCGTGACCGAGCAGACCAGCGCCGGGGTCAACAGCCAGAAAGTTGAAACCGATCAGGTGGCTACCGCCATGAACGAGATGGCCGCCACCGTGCAAGAAGTCGCACGCAATGCCGAGGAAGCATCGGAAGCCGCCGTCGCCGCTGACCAGCAGGCCCGCGAAGGCGACAAGGTGGTCGGCGAAGCCATCGCCCAGATCGAACGCCTGGCCACTGAAGTCGGCAACTCCACTGAAGCCATGGGGCATCTCAAGCGTGAGAGCGACAAGATCGGCAGCGTGCTGGATGTGATCAAGTCCGTGGCCCAACAAACCAACCTGCTGGCCCTCAACGCCGCTATCGAGGCTGCACGGGCCGGTGAAGCCGGACGTGGTTTTGCCGTGGTTGCCGATGAAGTGCGCAGCCTGGCGCAACGCACCCAGAAGTCCACCGAAGAGATCGAAGAGCTGATCGTCGGCCTGCAAAGCGGTACACAGCAGGTCGCCACTATCATGGACAACAGCCGCAGCCTCACCGACAGCAGCGTTGAACTGACTCGCCGCGCTGGCGGTTCGCTGTCCAACATCACTCGCACTGTCTCGGCGATTCAGGCGATGAATCAGCAGATTGCCACCGCCGCCGAACAGCAGAGCGCCGTGGCCGAAGAGATCAACCGCAGCGTGCTGAACGTGCGCGACGTCTCCGACCAGACCTCGGCCGCCAGTGAAGAGACCGCGGCCTCCAGCGTCGAGCTGGCACGGCTGGGTACCCACCTGCAGATGCTGGTGGCCAAGTTCAGGGTTTGAGAAACCACCAAGATCGTTCCCACGCTCTACGTGGGAACGATCAGTTACGAGGTTACAGAACCTGCCGCAAAAACACCTGTGCCCGAGGATCCTTCGGCGCATCGAAGAACTCGGCCGGCGAGGCGTCTTCGAGCAATTTGCCGTGATCGAAGAACAGCACCCGATCCGCAACTTCCCGTGCAAAGCCCATTTCGTGGGTCACGCAGACCATCGTCATGCCTTCCACGGCCAGGGTCTTCATCACGTCCAGCACTTCGCCGACCATTTCCGGGTCCAGCGCCGACGTCGGCTCATCGAACAACATCACCTTCGGCTCCATGGCCAGCGCCCGGGCAATCGCTACGCGCTGTTGCTGACCACCAGAGAGGCGCGACGGAAACTCGTGGGCCTTCTGCGCGATGCCGACCTTTTCCAGCAAGGCCAAGGCCTTGGCCTCACGCTCTTTTTTTCCGCGCTTGCGCACGACTTTCTGCGCCAGGCAGAGGTTCTCCAGCACCGTCATGTGCGGGAACAGGTTGAAGTGCTGGAACACCATCCCGACTTCACGGCGATAGGCGTTGACGTCGGTTTTCGGGTCCGCCAGTTGCAGACCGTCGATACTGACCGAGCCCGAGTCGAACGCTTCCAGGCCATTCAGGCAGCGCAGAAAGGTCGACTTGCCGGAGCCCGACGGGCCGATCACTACCAGCACTTCGCCCTTGGCCACTCGAGTGGTGACGTTATCGACCGCACGGACCACTTGGCCGCGGGTGTCGAAGACTTTTACCAGATCGCGGACTTCAATCACTTTGCGCGAGCCTCCGCTCAAGCCGGCTGGCGATTTTCGACAGCGGCAGGTTGATCAACAAGTACAGGCCAGCCACGCAGAACAGGATTTCGAACGGCGAGAACGAGGTGGTGATGACTTCACGGCCACTTTTGAGCAGCTCGGTGATGGCGATGACCGACACCAGTGAAGTGTCCTTGACCAGACTGATGAACTGCCCGGCCAGCGGCGGCAGCACGCGCTTGAACGCTTGCGGCAGCACCACATGGCGCATCGACTGGCCAGCGCTCAAACCCAGCGAACGGGCGGCTTCGTTCTGCCCACGGGCAATCGACTGCACGCCAGAACGAATGATCTCGGCCACATAGGCACCGGTGAACAGCGACAGCGCAGCGATCCCGGCAAATTCGCGGGACAGGTTGAGCACCGTGCCGATGAAGAAGTAGAAGATAAAGATCTGCACCAGCAGCGGCGTACCGCGCACCAGCTCGATGTAGACGGTCGACAGATCGCGCAGGGTCGGGTTGTTCGACAGCCGGCAGAGGCCGGTCGCCAGGCCGATCAGCAGCCCGAGCACGCCCGACACCAGCGACAGCCACAACGTTGTCCACAGGCCCCACAACAGCGGTCCTGCCGCCCAATGCCGGGTCACGCCAACCACATCGCCTTCCGCCACATCGTCGCCACGGGCCACTTGCAGGCTGTTGTCATCAACGCTCAGCCGCTGTTCGACCCCGACGTCGTTGCGCAGGGTCACTTCGGCCTTGTCGCCGTTGCGCACCAGCTCGCTGACGGTGGAAATGTCCGCCGCACGCTGGGTTTCTTCGGCGTGATAGGCGAAGTACTGCGGCACGCGGTTCCAGCGCCATTCGTAAGACATCAGCGAGGTGGCGTAGTACAACGCGCCAGCCATGCCGATCAGCACCAGCACGGTCAACACGTGCCAGGGCCATTGGGCTTTTTTCTGTTTCATTTGCTTTGAAAGTTCCGAATGCTGTGTTGCCAGGGAAGCCGTCATCGCGAGCAAGCTCGCTCCCACAGTGGATCGGTGTGAACACAACATTTGTGTCCGGCGCAGATCCTGTGGGAGCGAGCTTGCTCGCGATTGAGGCGACGCGGTCTATCTGACCGGGCGTTATTCCATATCCTTGAGCCAGGCGGAGTCTTTGAACCACTTGTCATGGATGCGATCGTAGGTGCCGTCTTCGTGGATCTGGTGCAGGAAGTTGTTGATGAAGTTGATGCTGTCGTAGTCACCCTTCTTCAGACCGAAGGCCAATGGCTCGTAGGTAAACGGCTTGTCGAGGAACACCAGTTTGCCGTTGCCGACCTTGTTCACTGCCACGACGTTGTAAGGCGCGTCGTAGATGAAGGCGTCAGCCTTGCCGTTGACCACGTCGAGCACCGCTTCCTGCTCGTTGTCGTAGCCGTGGTACTTGGCCTTGGAGATCAGCTTTTTCGCGACCATTTCGCCGGTGGTGCCGAGTTTGGAAGTAATACGGTAGTCGGCGGTGTTCAGGTCTTTATAGGACGTGATGGTGCCTTCCAGGTCCTTGCGGATCAGCAATGTCTGGCCGACCACGATGAACGGTTCGCTGAAATTCAGGCGCAGGTTGCGTTCCTGGGTCAGGGTCATGCCGCTGCCGATCATGTCGAACTTGTCGGTCATCAGGGCCGGGATGATCCCGTCGTAGCCGGTGGAGACCATCTCCAGCTTGACGCCCATGGCCTTGGCCATGGCTTTGAGGATGTCGACTTCGAAGCCGATGATCTCGCCGCGCTTGTTGGTCATTTCAAACGGCATGTAGGTCGGGTCCATGCCGACTTTCAGCGTGCCACGCTTGACTGCGTCGTCGATGGCACCGGCGTGCGCCGCGTTGACGGCAACCAGTGCCGTGACGCCGAGCAGCAGCATCGAGAGATACTTCTTCATCATCAACTCCCCTAACTCTTTGTGTTGTCAGGCGCGCAAAAAACCGATTTTCTTTTTAAAACCGATAGTTACGGACAGAAAGTTGTCCGGGCACACCAAAGAGGGGAGCGATGCTAACTCACTCGTCCGTTTGCACAAGGGGGTGGAAGGGGATTTGTTGTTTTACCGATGATCGTTCCCATGCTCCAGGGTGGGAATGCCGCCCGGGATGCTCCGCGTCCCTTCGTAAGCGTGACGCAGAGCGTCACAGGATGCATTCCCACGCAGAGCGTTGGAATGATCAATGGGCCAAGAAAAAGCCCCGCATCTTTTCAGAAGCGGGGCTTTTTCATCAGGCCGGTTGTGCCTGGGCGCTCAGCGGTTTGAGCGGCAACAACGGTGCGTGAGGATCGGCTTTCACCGACGCTCGCCAGGCATCCAGCCACTGTGCGTGACCTTCGCTCCAGACCTGCTCATGCAGGCGACCCAGTGCCACCGGATCGCTCAGCAGTTGCAGACGCTCATGGTTGTTCAACCCGGCAGGGCCGGCTTTCAGTGCATGGCGAACCCGTTCGATACGCAGCCACTCGATCGGCTCGGCCAGACCGTGACGCGAAGTCGCCAGCGCGCACGCCAGGGCATTCTGCTGCGGATCGACCACGGCGCGGATGAAGCCGTCGTTCAGTGCGTGCCAACGGTTTTCGTGGGTGTACTGATCGGTGGCCAGCAAGGCCTGCGGCGGTGCGTATTCCTCAGGGATCAGGAACAGGCTCTCGTCGCGGGACTTGAGGCCCAGCTTCACGCGGCTGGAGATCACCGACACCGGGATCGACAGCATCAACGAACCGACGATCGGTACCAGCCACCAGAGGAAACTCGGGTTCAGCCAGACCACCAGCAAGGCCCAGAAAAAGCCCAGCAAGGTTTGTGGACCATGGCGGCGCACCGCTTCGCTCCACGGTGTCGAGTCGTCGTCACGTTGAGGCGAGTTCCAGGTCGCTGCCCAGCCGAGGAACGCGGCGAGTACGAAACGGGTGTGGAAAATCATCCGCACCGGCGCCAGCAGCATGGAGAACAGCATCTCCAGCAGCATCGACAGGGTCACCTTGAACTTGCCGCCGAACTCTTTCGCGCCCTTGGCCCAGATCAGGATGATGCTCAGCAACTTCGGCAGGAACAGCAGCACGATGGTCGTCGAGAACAGCGCAACGGCCTTGTCCGGGTGCCATTGTGGCCACAGCGGATACAGCTGTCGCGGCTCCATGAAGTACTGCGGCTCCATCAGCGTGTTGACCGCCAGCAGCGCCGTCGACAGCACCAGGAAGAAAAACCACAGCGGTGCCGACAGATAAGACATCACGCCGGTCAGGAACACCGCACGGTGCACCGGGTGCATGCCCTTGACGAGGAACAGCCGGAAGTTCATCAGGTTGCCGTGGCACCAGCGACGGTCACGCTTGAGCTCGTCGAGCAGGTTCGGCGGCAGTTCTTCGTAGCTACCGGGCAGATCGTAAGCGATCCACACGCCCCAGCCGGCACGGCGCATCAGCGCCGCTTCAACGAAGTCGTGGGAAAGGATCGCCCCCGCAAATGCGCCTTTGCCGGGCAACGGCGCCAGGGCGCAGTGCTCGATGAACGGCTTCATGCGGATGATCGCGTTGTGGCCCCAGTAGTGGGATTCGCCCAACTGCCAGAAGTGCAGGCCGGCGGTAAACAGCGGACCGTAAACCCGCGTGGCGAACTGCTGCATGCGCGCATACAGCGTGTCCATGCCCGAGGCGCGTGGCGCAGTCTGAATGATCCCGGCGTCCGGCGTGGCTTCCATCAAGCGCACCAGACTGGTCAGGCATTCGCCGCTCATCACGCTGTCGGCGTCGAGTACGACCATGTATTTGTAATCACCGCCCCAACGACGGCAGAAGTCGTCGAGGTTGCCGCTCTTGCGTTTCACGCGACGGCGACGACGGCGATAGAAGATCCTGCCGAAGCCCTTGGCTTCGCGGCAGACGTCCAGCCAGGCTTGCTGCTCGGCAACGCAGATATCGGTGTCGTTACTGTCACTGAGGACAAAGAAGTCGAAGCGATCCAGGTCACCGGTGGCGGCGACCGACTCGAAGGTCGCGCGCAAACCGGCGAACACCCGCGGTACGTCTTCGTTGCAGATCGGCATCACCAATGCAGTGCGAGCGTCCTTGGGAATCGGCTCGTTGCCGGCGCTGGCACCGGAAATGCGGTACTTGTCGTGCCCGGTGAGCAATTCGAGGAAGCCCATCAGTGCGGTCCAGAAACCGGCCGATACCCAGCAGAACAGAATCCCGAACAGAATCAGGATGCTGGTTTGCAAGGCATAGGGCAGCACTTGCGTGGCGGTCTGGAGCAGCGGTTGGTGCAGGACTTCGTTGAGGTCGACGAACGACCAGCCCTGGTACGGCATGATGCCTTTCATGTACCAGCCCGCAACGATAGTCTGGCCCAGCATCAACACCAGCAGGATGTAGCGGCGGATCGAACCGACGGTACGCCAGCGAGCCGCCGGCAGCACGCGCTCATCCTTCGGCGGTGCCGGAGGGTTGGTGCGACCGGTCAGGCGACGCCAGCCCCGCACCAGGATATTGGTACGCCATGGCTCGGGCACGACCTTGGTCCGACGAATCGGCGGGGTTGCCTTCAGGCACACACGACCGCTGGCGTCGAGCGCCAACATCTCGGCCTCCTCCAGCTCCTCGGCGGAGTTGAGGGTCAGCCGGCGACCGACCGAAGCCTGGTTCGCTTCGCCCGGTGCGTCGAAGGTCTTCGACGACAGGCGCTCATGCAGTTCGCTGAAAGATGTGCAGCCCGCAAGTTCTGCGCGCTGCTCATCGGTCATTGGCAGGTGCGCCAGATACTCATTGAGAGTTTCTGGCTGTACTTGGGAATTACTCATCGGCTGGCAACTGGTAGCTCCAGGTCTCGGTCAGCACTTGTTCAGTCTTGGCTGCATCCGGGGCAGGAGGTGTGGCAGGGGCTGCTTCGGCAGCGGCAGGCTGCTTGGCGTCTTTGTCTTTCACGTCTTTGGAGTCTTTTTCTTTCTTCTCGAGCTGCCTGGCGGCGATCTTGTCGGCCTTGGCAATCGAAGAATTGGCGTTCGGCAGCGAGGCCTTGACCGGCTCAGAGGCGACGATGTCCTTGACCAGCGCAGCACGCATCTCGGTGGATTTACCCGGGTCCTTGATCTTCATGCGCAGGGTCAGGCGCCAGCCCTGGGTTTCAGGGTTGTAGCGCACGCTGTTCTCGACCACTTCGGCGTTGTCGCCAACGCTGACCTGGCTGCGAACCGGTGCATCTTCCGGCAGAGCCTTGAGGGACGGGCCTGTGAAGTCCACCAGATAGGCAACGCTGCCATCTGGCTGACGAATCAGGTTGGATTGTTTCACGTCACCGGTGGAACGCAGGGTCTGTTGTACCCAAGCGCTGTCTGCCGAGTGCAGGGCAGCTTCGTCGATGGTCCAGTGCAGACGATAAGCGAAGTCCAGTGGCTGACCAGGCTCAGGCAGCTTTTCCGGGCTCCAGAAGGCAACGATGTTGTCGTTGGTTTCGTCGGCAGTCGGGATCTCTACGAGGTCGACGGTGCCTTTGCCCCAGTCGCCTGTTGGCTCGATCCAGGCGCTTGGGCGCTTGTCGTAGCGGTCATCGAGGTCTTCGTAGTGGCTGAAGTCACGGCCACGTTGCAGCAGGCCGAAACCACGCGGGTTCTCAACCGAAAAATTGCTGACGGCCAGGTGTTTCGGGTTGTTCAACGGGCGCCAGATCCACTCGCCGTTGCCGGCATGGATCGACAGACCGCTGGAGTCGTGCAGTTCGCGACGGTAGTTGAGCACTTTCGACGGCTGGTTGGCGCCGAACAGGAACATGCTGGTCAGCGGCGCGATGCCCAGTTTGCTGACCTTGTCACGCAGGAACATCTGCGCCTTGACGTCGACAATGGTGTCGCTGCCCGGACGCAGGGTCAGGCGGTAGGCGCCGGTGGCACGCGGCGAGTCCAGCAGGGCGTAGATCACCAGGTGCTTGTCGGTCGGCTTGGGTTGCGCGATCCAGAACTCGGTAAAGCGCGGGAACTCTTCACCGGACGGCAGCGCAGTGTCGATCGCCAGGCCGCGGGCGGACAGGCCATAGGTGTGGCCTTTGCCGACGACGCGGAAGTAACTCGCGCCGAGCATGGTCATGATTTCGTCTTGCTTGTCGGCCTTATTGATCGGGTACAGCACACGGAAGCCGGCATAACCCAGCTGTTCGGTGGATTTAGGATCGAACTTCACGTCGCCGAAATCGAAACGACTCGGGTCGTACTTGATCTCTTCAACGGCGTTGGCGGTAATTTCGTTGATCTTCACCGGCGTGTCGAAGTGCATGCCCTGGTGATAGAACGACAGCTTGAACGGGGTTTTCTGGTCGGCCCATTCGGCTTTTTCGGTCAGAAAACGAATTTTCTGATAGTCCGCGAATTTCATTTCACGGAATTCGTTCGGCAGATTGCTGCGCGGAGCTTCGTATTTCTGCCCGGCCAGCTCTTTTGCCTTGGCCGACACATCATCCAGATTGAATGCCCAAAGCTGGCCGGCGCTGAGCAGGCAAAGCAAAGCAGAGCCCGTCACCAGTGCGTTTCGTAACCGTTTGGCAGACAATTTTGGTGCATTACAGGGACTAACAATCACGAGCAACCCTCGCCGAAAACAGATCAAAAAACCAACGGCCAGACCAGGCGGTCTGTGTGGTCGGTTTTGTGAGCGTACTTCGGCGCCAGGTAACCAGATACTGCGTTGCTGCTCCTCGCCATAGCGGGCTATGACTCGTCGCAGCGCCTTGTCTCTGGCTACCTGACATCCGAAATACTGCTCACAAAACCAACCGTACAGACCACTCATGCCAGGTTGGCGAGCATTGTTCCGACTCCGATGGGGCTAAATGATTCCCCAAACGGTTGCGGACAAGTCTCTACCTAAGTCAAAAATGGGCCAACGAACGCTGATCCCCGTAGCGCGGGATTATCTAGTAGGCCGCGTTACAACGCATCAGGGGTAACAAAGTATTTATCGCGAAAACCCCCTGTTTTCGACCGAAACACGCCTGAAAAGATGTTTCAAGCGTCTTCAGGTCTGTATCAGGAAGGTTACCGGGCCATCATTGACCAGATGCACCTGCATGTCTGCGCCAAATCTACCTGATGCCACTTTGCCATGAACCTGCTGCGCTTTGGCTAATATATAGCCAAAAAGCTCCTCTCCCAGGGCCGGTGGGGCCGCGGTAGAAAAGCTCGGACGCAAACCGTTTTTGGTATCGGCGGCCAGGGTGAACTGCGAGACCAACAGTAAACCACCGCCGACATCGGCCAACGACAGATTCATCTTGCCCTCGGCGTCACTGAATATCCGATAGTTAAGCAGCTTATGCAGAAGTTTGTCGGCGCTGGCCCGAGTGTCTTGCGGCTCGACCGCCACCAGCACCAGCAAACCCTGGTCTACAGCGCCAACAACCTCCCCCGCCACTTCGACGCGTGCATTTCGCACGCGTTGTAACAGGCCCTTCATGCTTCTTCAGGCGGCAGATCAAGCAAACGCCGGGCCATCTGGCTGGCCGCACGCACCAATGCATCGGTGATGCCCGGCTCGGACGCCGCGTGTCCGGCATCGCGGATCACCTGCAGTTCGCTGTTCGGCCAGGCCTGATGCAGTTCCCAGGCATTATCCAGCGGGCAGATCACATCGTAACGGCCATGGACGATGACGCCGGGCAAATGGGCGATCTTGCCCATGTCGCGAATCAGCTGATTTGGCTCGAGGAACGCGTTGTTGGTGAAGTAGTGGCATTCGATCCGGGCGATCGACAACGCGCGCTGCGGCTCGGAGAAGCGGTCGACCACCATCGGGTTTGGCCGCAAGGTCGCCGTGCGGCCTTCCCAGGTCGACCAGGCCTTGGCCGCGTGCATCTGGGCAATCTGATCGTTGCCGATCAGGCGTTTGTGGAATGCACTCAGCAGGTCGTCGCGCTCGTCGAGCGGGATCGGCGCGATGTAGTCCTGCCAGTAATCCGGGAACAGCCGGCTCGCGCCGGCCTGGTAGAACCATTCGATTTCCTGCGGGCGGCAGAGAAAGATCCCGCGCAGGATCAGACCGTGCACCCGCTCCGGGTGGGTTTGTGCGTAGGCCAGGGCCAGGGTCGAACCCCAGGAGCCGCCGAACAGCACCCATTTGTCGATCCCCAGGTGCTGGCGAATCCGCTCAAGGTCGGCGACCAGATCCCAGGTGGTGTTGTTTTCGAGGTTGGCGTGGGGCGTGGAACGACCGCAGCCGCGCTGATCGAAGGTAACGATGCGATACAGGTTCGGGTCGAAGTAACGCCGACTCTGCGCATCGCAACCGGCCCCCGGACCGCCGTGAATGAACACCACCGGCAAGCCTTCCGGTGAACCGCTTTCGTCGACATACAGCGTGTGTATTGCATCGACGGCCAGATCGTGCCGGGCGTAGGGTTTGATCTGCGGGTACAAAGTCTGCATTGCGCGCTCCGTAAGGGGTCGAGTTCATCCCTGGGGGGACTTCAATTATTCTGCCGTCCGGCATCATAAACCCGAATTACCTGAATGAGCATGCCCACAAAAAATCAGACTTCGCTTACAAGAAACCGCTGCAAATATGCCAACAGGTTTTCATAGAGCAGATCCACTTCCGCAACCTGGCCCCGGCCCCGCAAACACCCGTGAATCAGCCCCGTGCCCGAATACAGACTGACCTCACCCTCTGCGGCTTCGAGTCGCCGGGCATAACTGACGCCGTCGTCGCGTAGCGGGTCGAACTGCGCGACGGCGATCATCGTCGGTGGCAAACCGCTGAAATCATCGGCGAGCAATGGCATGGCGTAGGCCGACGGGTGCCGCGTACCGCGCAAGTACAACGCGTGATAGCAATCCAGGTCGCTGCTGCTGAGTAGCGGCGCGTCGGCACATTCGCTACGCGATGGAAGCCTGGCGTCACCGCCCAGTCCTGGGTAAATCAAGACTTGTGCGCAGGGCAGGCGCTCACCCCGGTCACGCAATGCCAGGCACAACGCAGCGGCAAGATTGCCACCGGCGCTGTCACCGGCCACCAGCATCCGCCCGGCGTCCAACGCAAACGGGCCCGCCCCCGCGCACAACGCTTGCCAGATGCTCAGGCAGTCATCGAACGCCGCCGGAAATGGATGCTCCGGTGCCAGTCGGTAATCGACGGCAATCACCAGCACGCCCAAAACCGCCGACAACTCACTGCAGATGAAGTCGTGCGAGTCCAGATCCCCCACCACCCAGCCACCACCGTGCAGATAAAGGATGCACGGCCAACCCGAATCCGGCGGCGCAACCGCTGGCTGGTAAGACCGGACACGAACGCCTTCCAGCGTAAAGTCCGCGACCTCCAGCCCGTCCGGGCGAGCCGGGGTAAATGCCCGGCACATTCGACTGTAAGCCTGACGCAGCCCGTCCAGGCTGCTGTCAGGGCTGTTGAAGCTGAGGGTTCTCTCGACAAATGCCGAGAGCTGCGCAGAGATCGGATAGTCAGGCATAAGGTTCTCGGCCACTCAGAGCTTCAGGCTGGTCTGTACCGCCTTCACACCGTCCTGGCCATCGAAACTGCTGACACCCGCCAACCAACGCTGAAGATCCTCGGGATGGTCACGCAGCCATTGCCGGGCGACTTCCTGTGCAGTCTTGCGCTCCATGATCGGCACCATCAACTGGCTTTCCTGAGCGGCGGTGAACGTCAGGTTTTCCAACAGACGGTTCACGTTCGGGCAACGCTGGGCATAATCCGGCGCGGTCACGGTCGAAACCGTCGCCGCACCTTCGTTAGGGCCGTAGACATCCTCGCTGCCGGTCAGGTAGTTGATCTTCATGTTGATGTTCATTGGATGCGGGGTCCAGCCGACGAACACCACGAACTCCTTGCGATTGACCGCCCGCTGCACCGCGGCCAGCATCCCGGCCTCGCCAGACTCGATCAGTTTGAAGTCCTTGAGGCCGAAGTGATTGGTCTCGATCATGGTTTTGATCGTGGTGTTGGCACCGCTGCCCGGCTCGATGCCGTAAATCTTCGCACCCAACTGGTCTTTGAATCTGGCGATATCACCGAAGGTTTTCAGGCCCGCTGCCGCGACATAGTCAGGCACCGCGAGGGTGGCCTGGGCGTCAGACAGGCTGGGCTTGTCCATGACTTTGAGTTGATTGGCGGCGATGAATGGCGCGATATTCTTGTCCATCGCGGGCTTCCAGTAGCCGAGGAAGATATCCAGGCGTTTGTCGCGGATGCCGGCGAAGATGATTTGCTGCACGGCGCTGGTTTGCTTGCTTTCATAGCCAAGTCCGCTGAGCAAGACATCGGCCATGCCACTGGTGGCGATCACGTCGGTCCAGTTGACCACGCCCATGCGCACGGATTGGCAGGACGCCGGTTCGCTGGCAAAGGTGTTGGCGCTCAGGAGTGCGGTGCCGGTGAGGATTAACAGACAGCGGTTGAACAGTCGTTTCATCGGGAGGGCTCGCTCGGCAGCAGGTTATTGTGGGCCCGGTGTCTTTGTGCACCGTGCCCACAACGTTACGCAGCCAAGCTTGCGCCAAAACGCCCTGTGGCGACTGTGTTTTGCACAGTGGCGACTGCAACCGATCGTTCCCATGCTCTGCGTGGGAATGCAGCCCGTGACGCTCCGCGTCACTGGACGCGGAGCGTCCCTTGAGGCATTCCCACGCAGAGCGTGGGAACGATCAAGTTACGTTGGGTAGTGCTTCTGCCTCCAGGCCAGCAATCCTTGCAGCAACTCTTTGAGCACCACCTGCGTCGGTGCCGCCAGGTCAGGCCGATAGCGGAACGGTTCGACCTCTTCCATGTAAGTGCACTGCCCCAGCTCCAGCTGCACCGCATGGATGTTCTCGGCCGGGTTGCCGTAATGACGGGTAATGTGGCCGCCCTTGAAACGCCCATTGAGTACATGGCTGTAATCCGTGTGCCGAGCGCAGATGGCTTCCAGCTGGCTGGCCAGCTGTGGATCGCAACTGGCGCCGTTGAACGTGCCGAGATTGAAGTCCGGCAGCTTGCCGTCAAACAGGTGCGGGATCACCGAACGGATCGAATGCGCATCGAACAACAGCGCATAACCGAACTCGGCTTTCAGCCGCGCCAGTTCTTGCTGCAAGGTGTTGTGGTACGGCGTCCAGACGTTCTCCAGGTACGTCGCGCGCTCCTGTACCGACGGTTCCAGCCCTTCGCGGAACAACGGCACGCCGTCGAACAACGTTGCCGGGTACAAACCGGTCGTCGCGCCGACATACATCGGCTTGTCGTCGGACGGCCGGTTGAGGTCGATGACGAACCGCGAATACTCGGCGGCCAGGGTGCTGGCACCCAGCTCGGCGGCGAACTCGTAGAGCGTGGGAATATGCCAGTCAGTGTCCGGCAGGCTTTGTGCCTCAGGGATCAAACCAGCTTCAACCGCAGGCGTCAGACGCACACCAGCGTGAGGCATGCTGATCAGCAGCGGCACCCGGCCTTGTTTGAAGTTCAGAACCTTATCCACAACTGCTCTCCTATAACTCGACTTCAACGCCGTGACGCACGACGCGTTTTTCCAGGTCACCGCCCAACCAGTACGACAGGTCGGCTGGACGATCGATCTGCCAGGCCACGAAGTCGGCGACTTTGCCGACTTCAAGCGAACCGTGGGTGCGCTCCATGCCCAATGCCGTGGCGGCATGAATGGTCGCGCCGGCCAGCGCCTCTTCCGGGGTCATGCGGAAACAGGTGCAGGCCATGTTCAACATCAACCGAACCGACAACGCCGGCGAGGTGCCAGGGTTGAGGTCGCTGGCAATGGCGATTTTCACCCTGTGCTTGCGCAAGGCATCCATCGGCGGCAATTGGGTTTCACGCAGGAAGTAGAAGGCTCCTGGCAGCAACACGGCAACGGTCCCGGAGGCCGCCATCGCGATGGCGTCCTCTTCGGTCATAAACTCCAGATGGTCGGCCGACAGAGCGTGATAACGCGCCGCCAGGCTGGAGCCGTGCAAGGACGACAGTTGCTCGGCATGCAGCTTCACCGGCAAACCGAGCTTCTGCGCGGCGACGAACACGCGCTCGACCTGCGCTGGCGAAAACGCCAGGTATTCGCAGAACGCATCCACCGCATCCACCAGGCCTTCGGCGGCCAGCGCCGGCAGCATTTCGCTGCAGATATGGTCGATGTAGTCGTCGGCGCGGTCGGCGTACTCTGGCGGCAAGGCGTGAGCGGCCAGGCAGGTGCTGCGTACACTGACCGGCAGTTCGGCGCCGAGACGACGGATCACCCGCAGGATCTTCCGCTCACTGGCGAGGTCGAGGCCATAACCGGATTTCATCTCGATGCTGGTCACGCCGTCACGCAGCAGGCTTTTCAGACGTTTCTTCGCGCTGGCGAACAGCGCGTCCTCGGTCGCCGCACGCGTGGCGCGCACGGTGCTGGCGATGCCACCACCGGCCGCTGCGATCTCCGCGTAGCTCACGCCTTGCAGGCGTTGCTCGAACTCGCCGCTGCGGTTGCCACCGAACACCGTGTGGGTATGGCAGTCGATCAGGCCCGGAGTGACCCAGGCCCCCGCGAGGTCATGGACCTCGGGGTACTCGCCGGACGGCAGCTCGCTACGTGGGCCGATCCACTCAATGTGCGCTCCTGACGTCACGATGGCGGCATCCTCGATGATCGAGTAAGTACCCTGCGCCATGCTTGCAACGTGGCAGTGTTGCCAGAGAGTTTTCATCCTTGGCCTCCGTTAGTTATCGATGAGAAAAAGAAGGATCACGCGCAACCAGGGCCGCCTGCCCTGCCGCCGGTTTGACCCACGTCAGATAGGCCAGCACCAGCAACACGATCCAGACCACGCCGACGATCAGCGCCGCTTGGGTATCCGGGAAATAACCCAGCACGCCGAAGACAAACAGCATGAAGGCAATCGCCGCCATCGGCGCATAAGGCCAGAACGGTACCGGGAATTTCAGCTGTGCCACTTGCTCGGCGGTCATGGAGCGACGCATCGCCACCTGAGTGAACAAAATCATCAGCCAGACCCAGACGGTAGCGAAGGTCGCAATGGACGCGATCAACAGAAAGACGTTTTCCGGGATCAGGTAGTTCAGCAACACGCCCAGCAGCAGCGCAACGCTCATCACCACCACGGTCATCCACGGCACGCCATTGCGCGACAGGCGGGCGAAGCCCTTCGGTGCGTGCCCTTGCTGGGCCAGACCGAACATCATGCGGCCAGCGCCGAAGATGTCACTGTTGATCGCCGAAATCGCCGCCGTAATCACCACAATATTAAGGATGGTGGCCGCCGAGCTGATCCCCAGCTTATCGAAGATCTGCACGAACGGGCTGCCCTGGCCACCGATCTGCTGCCAAGGAAAGATCGACATCAGCACCACCATCGTCAGCACGTAGAACAGCAGAATCCGCAACGGTACGGCGTTGATTGCACGAGGCAGCACGTGCTGCGGGTCTTTGGCCTCACCTGCGGTGACGCCAATGATTTCAATACCGCCAAACGCAAACATCACCACCGCGAACGAAGCGATCAGACCGCCCATGCCATTGGGCATGAAGCCGCCTTGGGTCCAGAGGTTGCTGATGTCGGTCACTTGGCCAGGGGCCGTGCTGATACCGAACAGCATGATGCCGAAGCCCCCGAGGATCATCGCAACGATGGCGGCGACCTTGAGCAGCGACAGCCAGAACTCCATTTCACCGAAGACTTTGACGTTGCACAGGTTCAAGCCGCCGACGATGGAAACGACGCCCAATACCCAAATCCAGCGAGAGACTTCCGGGAACCAGAAGCCCATGTAAATACCGAACGCAGTGACGTCGGCCATGCCGACGATGACCATTTCGAATGCGTACGTCCATCCGAGGATGAAGCCTGCCATCGGTCCCAGGTAAGTGCTGGCGTATTGACCGAAAGAACCTGCGACCGGGTTGTGCACGGCCATCTCGCCAAGGGCGCGCATGACCATGAACACCGCTGCGCCACCAATCAGGTAGGCAAGCAGCACCGCAGGACCGGCCATCTGGATGGCCGAGGCAGAACCGTAAAACAGCCCGGTGCCGATCGCCGCCCCCAGCGCCATGAAGCGAATATGTCGGGCCGATAGCCCGCGTTTCAAGCCGTTTGCTGGCTTTTGCATTTCTCGTCCTTAGTTATTCTTGTCGACGCAAAATCGAATCGCGAGCAGGCTCGCTCCCACAGGTTCAGCGTAATCCTTGTGGGAGCGAGCCTGCTCGCGATGGGGCCATTACAGGCTAGGCAGCAACTTCGCCATCACCAGCTCATTCAGGCAGCGCGAAGCCAGCAGCTCGCTTGCGGCGTTGATGTCCGGCGCAAAAAAACGGTCCTTCTCGTAGAACGGTACTTTGGCGCGCAGGGTGCTGCGAGCTTTTTCCAGTTTCGACGAAGTCTTCAGACCGTCGCGCAGGTCCAGGCCCTGGCAGGCAGCCAGCCACTCGACAGCCAGAACGCCGCGAGTGTTTTCAGCCATTTCCCACAGACGCTTGCCAGCGGCCGGGGCCATGGAAACGTGGTCTTCCTGGTTGGCGGACGTCGGCAGGCTGTCTACCGAATGCGGATGCGCCAGTGCCTTGTTTTCGCTGGCCAGAGCTGCCGCAGTCACCTGAGCGATCATGAAGCCGGAGTTCACGCCACCGTTGGCCACCAGGAACGGCGGCAGTTGCGACATGTGCTTGTCCATCATCAGCGAGATGCGACGCTCGCTCAGGGAGCCGATTTCAGCGATGGCCAGAGCCATGTTGTCGGCCGCCATGGCAACCGGTTCGGCGTGGAAGTTACCGCCGGAGATCACATCACCTTCAGCAGCGAATACCAACGGGTTATCCGATACGGCGTTGGCTTCGATCGCCAGCACTTCAGCGGCCTGACGGAACTGAGTCAGGCAGGCGCCCATGACTTGTGGCTGGCAGCGCAGCGAGTACGGGTCCTGAACCTTTTCGCAGTTCTGGTGCGAATCGGAGACTTCACTGCGCTCGCCCAGCAGGTCGCGGTAAGCGGCAGCAGCATCGATCTGGCCTTTTTGGCCACGAGCCGCGTGGATACGCGCATCGAACGGCGAGCGCGAGCCCAGCACCGCTTCAACGGTCAGACCGCCAAGGGCCAGGGCACCAGCGAACAGGTCTTCGCCTTCGAACAGGCCACGCAGCGCGTAAGCGGTGGACACCTGAGTACCGTTAAGCAGCGCCAGACCTTCTTTGGCCGCCAGAGTCAGCGGCTTGAGGCCAGCCACTTCCAGCGCTTCGGTCGCTTGCAGCCATTGGCCTTTGTAGCGAGCCTTGCCTTCGCCCAGCAGCACCAGCGACATGTGGGCCAGCGGCGCGAGGTCACCGGAAGCACCGACCGAACCTTTCAACGGAATGTGCGGGTAAACCTCGGCGTTGATCAGAGCGATCAGCGCGTCGATCACCACCCGGCGAATGCCGGAGAAACCACGGCTCAGGCTGTTGACCTTGAGCACCATGATCAGACGTACCAACGCATCGCTGATCGGCTCACCAACACCGGCAGCGTGGGACAGCACCAGCGAGCGCTGGAGGTTTTCCAGGTCTTCGCTGGCAATGCGGGTCGAAGCCAACAGGCCGAAACCGGTGTTGATGCCGTACGCGGTACGGTTTTCCACGAGGATCTGTTCCACGCAGGCAACACTGGCTTCGATTTGGGCCGAGGCACTGTCGTCGAGACGGACGTTGACCGGTTGCTGATAAACAGCGCGCAGTTGGGCAAGACTCAGTTGGCCAGGGATAAGATTCAGAGCAGTCACATTTATTCTCCTTTTGAGAGTTTTTATGCTCTTTATATTAAGAGCAGTTAACTAACCAGACGCTCCGGATGATTCCGTTGTCCGTCGCTGCCCGCTTCTTGAGGGGGTGGCGCCTTGGCACGCTGGCTTTTGTAGAAATCAGTACAGCTTGGGTAACGCGGTTTACAGCAGTATCGGGTCTTTCAAAATCAATTCAGCCTGGAACATGACCTCTCTTAAACCGTCGCCGCACGACGCTGGACAAACCGGTCGACGTATTCATCGGCCGGCGAGTGAAGGATCTCTTTCGGCGTGCCGACCTGGATCAACCGCCCATCCTTGAGAATCGCAATCCGGTTGCCAATGCGTACGGCTTCATCGAGGTCGTGGGTGATGAACACGATGGTCTTGTGCAGCGTCTGTTGCAGTTCGAGCAACTGGTCCTGCATCTCGGCGCGGATCAGCGGGTCAAGGGCACTGAACGCTTCATCCATCAGAATGATGTCGGTGTCCGCCGCCAGGGCGCGGGCCAGGCCCACACGCTGACGCATACCGCCTGACAGCTGATGCGGGTATTTGTTTTCGTAGCCTTGAAGGCCCACGGTGTTGATCCAGTGCTGCGCGCGCTCGGCGCACACTTGCTTGCTTTCACCACGCACTTTCAAACCGTAGGCAACGTTGTCCAGTACGTTCTTGTGGGGCAACAGGCCGAAGCTCTGGAACACCATGCTGATCTTGTGCCGACGAAATTCGCGCAGGGCCTCCATGTCGTATTGCAGGATGTCCACGCCATCCACCAGGATCACGCCGCTGGTCGGGTCGATCAGGCGGTTGATGTGACGTACCAGTGTCGACTTGCCGGAACCCGACAAGCCCATGATCACGAATATCTCGCCGGTAGCGATGCTCAGTGACAGATCATTCACGCCTATCACGCAGCCGGTCTCGGCCAGTACCTGATCCTTGCTCTTGTTCTGTCGGATCATGTTCAGCGCGTCGGCCGAACGGTCACCGAAAATCTTGAAAACGTTTTTGACTTCGATCTTGGCGGCGCTGTTCATTGGCTCACCTCATGCCGTGGACGACCGTAGGCTTGAGTAATGCGGTCAATGACCACCGCCAGAATCACGATCGCCAGACCGGCTTCAAGACCGCGTCCGACATTGAGGGTCTGGATACCCACCAGCACGTCTTCGCCCAGACCACGCGCACCGATCATTGAAGCGATCACCACCATCGACAGAGCCATCATGGTGGTCTGGTTGATCCCGGCCATGATGCTCGGCAGCGCCAGCGGCAGTTGCACGCCAAACAGTTGCTGCCAGCGGTTGGCACCGAAGGCATTGATCGCTTCCATGACTTCGCGATCGACCTGGCGAATGCCCAGATCGGTCAGACGAATCAGCGGCGGTACAGCGTAGATCACCGTGGCGAAAATCGCCGGGACCTTGCCCAGACCGAACAGCATCAGCACCGGAATCAGGTACACGAAGCTGGGCATGGTTTGCATGATGTCGAGCAGCGGCATCAACACTGAACGCAGGCGATTGCTGCGCGCCGAGAGAATGCCCAACGGAATGCCGATCAGCACCGAAATAACCGTCGCCACCAGCATCAATGCCAACGTTTGCATGAGCTTGTCCCAGAGGCCGACAGCGCCCACCAGAAACAGCAAACCCACGATCACCGCCGTCGTCACCAGCTTGCGGGTGGCGTGCCAGGCGATGCCGGCAACGATCACCAGCATCAACCACCACGGCGCCGCGCGCAGCAGGCCTTCGAGGTTGACGATGGCCCAGAGCAAGGTGTCGGAGATGTGGCGGAACACATCCCCGTAGTTGACGACCAGCGAATCAACCCAAACGTTGACCCGGTCTGCGATGGAAAAGGTGAAGCTTTCAGGAAACATAAGAGACTCTCAATCAAGTGGATGTAGCGAACGTCCCGGCCAGCCTCTCGGTGAGCCGGGAGGTATCTGCCTACAGTTCCGCGTTGATTTTCCTGGCAGTGTCGGTGGTGACCCGCAACTGCCAGATCTCAGGATGTGCCTTCATGAAGATCTTCGCCAGTTTCGTCCAGTCAGATTGCTGCAACGCTATCCGCCCCACTTGTTTTCACTTTTACAGCCTCGCCCTGCTCAACCGGCAGTATCAGGCGATCAGGTACTGCGCTATGCCACTTCCTGGCAGCGAAGTAGTACATCGCCGCCGGAACCACCAGACCGATGATCCACGAGATGTCGGTATCGCCGAGGCTCGCGACCAGAGGGCCGGTGTAGAAGTGGGTGGAAATGAACGGCATTTGAATCAACACGCCGAACACGTAAATGCTGATGCCCATGATGTTCCAGCGACCGTAGCGACCCTCGGGGTTGGACAGTGCCGGAATGTCATAGCGCTCTTTGGTGATGCAGTAGAAGTCCACCAGGTTGATCGCGCTCCACGGCGTGAAGAACGCCAGCAGGAACAGGATGAACGCGGAGAATTCCTTGAGGAACGAGTCCTTGCCGAGCAATGCCAGTGCAGCAGCGAGCGACACCATGATGAAGATGTACAGCAGGCGCACGCCGCTTCCAATGTGGCGGCTGCCACGGAAGCCGCTGATGATCGTCGCGATCGACATGAAGCTGCCGTAGGCGTTCAACGTGGTCACGGTGACTTTGCCGAAGGCCACGGCGAAGTACAGCAGTGCAGCGACAATCCCGGTACCGCCCAGGCTGACAATGAACGACACCTCGTGGTGAGCGAACTGCGAACCGGCCAGGGCTGCGGCGAAGACGCCGAAGACCATCGACGCCTGTGCACCGATCACCGACCCCAGGCCAACGGCCCAGAAGGTTTTCGACGCAGAGGTGCTGCGCGGCAGGTAACGCGAGTAATCCGCCACATAAGGGCCAAACGCAATCTGCCAGGACGCCGACAGCGACACCGCCAACAGGAAACTCGCCACAGAGAAATGCTTGTTGCCCAACAGCGCACTGATGTCGTTGCCGGCCAGCAGTTTGTAGAACAGGTAGATGAACGCCACCACGCCCAGCACACTGGCGACCCGGCCAATGCCATGGATCACCCGATAGCCGAACATGGTGAAGATCATGATCGAGCCTGCGAACAACGTGATACCGACCCAGTCCTCTACGTGCAGCAACTGCGCGACCGCTTGCCCCGCCAGCAAGGAGCCGCTGGCCGAGAAGCCGATGTACATCAGGCACACCAGCACCAGCGGAATCACTGCCCCATACACGCCAAACTGCACGCGGCTGGAGATCATTTGCGGCAAGCCGAGTTGTGGACCTTGGGCTGCGTGCAGCGCCATGACGCCACCGCCGAGCAATTGGCCGATCAGCAAACCGATCAACGACCAGAACACATCCCCGCCCAGTACCACCGCCAATGCACCCGTCACAATCGCGGTGATTTGCAGGTTGGCACCCAACCACAGGGTGAACTGACTCAATAGACGACCGTGTCTTTCCGCTTCCGGGATGTAGTCGATCGAACGTTTCTCGATCAACGGCTTACTGCGTGCACGATCATCATTAGCCATGGTTCAACCTCTGTGGATTGTTTTTAGAGTTGAGGCGGGTGTTGCGTTATTTACCGGTGATCATCGGCAGGTTCAGGCCCTGCTCCTTGGCACAGTCGATAGCGATCTGGTAACCGGCATCGGCGTGACGCATTACACCGGTGGCCGGGTCGTTGTGCAGCACGCGAGCGATACGCTCGGCCGCTTCGTCAGTACCGTCGCAGACAATCACCATGCCCGAGTGCTGGGAGAAGCCCATGCCGACGCCGCCGCCGTGGTGCAGGGAAACCCAGGTCGCGCCGCTCGCGGTGTTGAGCAAGGCGTTGAGCAGTGGCCAGTCGGACACGGCATCGGAACCGTCCTGCATGGATTCGGTTTCGCGGTTAGGGCTCGACACCGAACCGGAGTCCAGGTGGTCGCGGCCGATCACGATCGGTGCCGACAGCTCGCCGCTGCGGACCATTTCGTTGAACGCCAGGCCCAACTTGGCGCGCAGGCCCAGGCCAACCCAGCAGATACGTGCCGGCAGACCCTGGAAGCTGATGCGCTCGCGCGCCATGTCCAACCAGTTGTGCAGGTGGGCGTCGTCCGGGATCAGCTCTTTGACCTTGGCGTCGGTTTTGTAGATGTCTTCAGCGTTACCCGACAGTGCAGCCCAACGGAATGGACCGATACCACGGCAGAACAGTGGACGGATGTAGGCCGGTACGAAGCCCGGGAAGTCGAATGCGTTCTCGACGCCTTCTTCTTGCGCCATCTGACGGATGTTGTTGCCGTAGTCGAAAGTCGGGATGCCTTGCTTCTGGAAGTCGAGCATCGCTTTGACGTGCACGGCCATCGATTGCTTGGCGGCTTTGATCACAGCAGCCGGTTCGGTCTTGGCGCGAGCGCGATACTCTTCCCAGGTCCAGCCGGCTGGCAGGTAGCCGTTCAGCGGATCGTGGGCGCTGGTCTGGTCGGTGACCATGTCCGGACGCACACCGCGACGGACCAATTCCGGCAGGATTTCTGCCGCGTTACCCAGCAGGGCGATGGAAGTCGCTTTGCCTTCTTTGGTGTATTTGGCGATGCGCGCCAGCGCGTCGTCGAGGTCTTTGGCCTGCTCGTCGACATAACGGCTTTTCAGACGGAAATCGATGCTCACTTGTTGGCATTCGATGTTCAGCGAGCACGCGCCGGCCAGGGTAGCGGCCAGTGGTTGAGCGCCACCCATGCCGCCCAGACCGGCGGTCAGGACCCAGCGACCGGTGAGGTTGTCGTTGTAGTGCTGGCGACCGGCCTCAACGAAAGTTTCGTAGGTGCCCTGAACGATGCCCTGGCTGCCGATGTAGATCCAGCTGCCGGCAGTCATCTGGCCATACATGGCCAGGCCTTTGGCGTCGAGTTCGTTGAAGTGTTCCCAGCTTGCCCAGTGTGGCACCAGGTTGGAGTTGGCGATCAGCACGCGTGGCGCGTTGCTGTGGGTCTTGAATACGCCGACCGGCTTGCCGGATTGCACCAGCAGGGTTTCGTCGTCATTCAGGTTGGTCAGGCTCTCGACGATCTTGTCGTAGCATTCCCAGTTACGCGCCGCGCGACCGATACCACCATAAACCACCAGTTCTTTAGGGTTCTCGGCCACTTCCGGGTCGAGGTTGTTCATCAACATGCGCAGCGGCGCTTCGGTCAGCCAGCTCTTGGCGGTCAGCTTGTTGCCGCGGGCAGCACGGATTTCAACGTCACGGTATTTCGTTGTTTTCTGGGTATTGTCAGTCACGAAAAAAACTCCTCAGCAATCAATCCAAACCAGCCCAGGCAGTGGGCGAGCAAGCCAATGTGCAGATGGTGCACACCGGCGAATCAGTGGACGATGGTCGAGTCTTCGTGACTCATACGCATACGTCTTTACTTGTACATACAAGCATATGCAATCAAGCGGCCAACTTTCTGGATGACGCTTCAACAAAGTGCTGAATCCGGCTGAAAAGCCCTTGGGACAAGGGTTTTGCGGCTGTCGATATTTTTTGAGGATGGATTTTTCGAGGAGTGACAGATGTTACCTGAGCGCGGCTTTGCGCCACGCTGGGGTTTTCGGTAACAAATTGGTGCGCACAGGGAAACGGCGAGGATGATCGTTCCCACGCTCTGCGTGGTAAAGCTGCCACGGGATGCATTCCCACGCTGGAGCGTGGGAACGATCAGAGTAGGTGTTGAATCAGAGCGCTGTCAGCTCAATCACGCAGCACTGGCCGTTGACGGAAACATCCAGCAGCCCGGTGTTACCGTTCAGTTGCAGGCAATCATGACGACCCAGTGCATGGGCCGCATTGCCATCAATTCGAACTTCAAGCGCATCGGCCGCGCTGAAAATCAGCAGCGTTCCGCTCGAACTGAAAAACCGTTGCTCGCTCTTCAGCCACTGCAACCGCGCCTGGTAGCGATTCGGCGCATAAATCAGGTTGAAGTCGCGGATCGCACCGCCAAGCAGCGTGCACGAAACATGGCTTTCGCCACTGAACGCAAACGGGTCCAGCGGTAACAGTGATCGCGTGTTCTGGCCGTCGACCGTCAAGGTCATGCCTTCGCCCTGCAGCACGGTGATAACCCGCTCGTAACCTGCAAAGGTCGAGAACCCGCCCGACTCACCGATATCGGCAATCGACAGGCGCCAGCCAAAGCCATCCAGGCCGGTGCCTGCATCGCGGGTGATTTCTTCAGTGCTGCCGCCGCCGTTTTTCCACGGCATGCGCGGATAATTCGCCGCGCGCAAAACGTTCAACTGACTCATTTGGGCCTCTTATTATTTATGGCTCTTTATTTGTGGCTCTTTATTTGTGAAACCGCCCTTCCAGACGATGGCGGGAACCGGGGTGGATCAGACGAGCGGCCGTCACTGGCTGACGCCCGGACCAGGTCCGACGGCGGATCAGCAGGCACGGCTCGCCTTTTTCGATCTGCAGCAATTTGCATTCGGAAGGCTCGGCAAGAATCGCTTCGACCACATGCTCGCCTTCGGTCAATGGCGCAACCTGATTCAGATAGGCGTAAGGCGTTTGCAGGGTAAAGTCTTGCTTGAGGTATTCCGGCGCGACCAGGGCGTTGACGAAGCGGTCCTCGATTTGCACGGGAATATCGTTCTCGAAATGCACGATCAACGAGTGGAAGACCTTCTGGCCTTCGCGCATGTCCAGTGCCAGGGCGCGTTCGGAACCGGCAGCCTCTTCTTCCAGAGTGATGACCTTGCAGGTGTGGCGATGGCCACGGGAGGCGATTTCGTCGGCAATGTTATGCACTTCGAACAGCGCGGACTGGCTCTTGGGTTCGGCGACAAAGGTGCCGACGCCCTGCATACGCACCAACAGGCCGTCAGTCGTCATCTCGCGCAGCGCGCGATTGATGGTCATGCGGCTGAAACCCAACTGGCTGACCAGTTCGCTTTCCGACGGCACGCGGTAGTGCGGCGGCCAGTTTCCACTGTCGATTTGCTGGGTGATCATCTGTTTGACGCGAGCGTACAAGGGCGCCGGACTGTCGCCCAGATTGGCACTCAGCGGTGAAACTACAGGCGGAGTCGGCACAGGAAATCCTTGTTCGTTGATGAAAGTAGAGAGTGGCCTGTGTGGTTAGTTCTGTTAGTCCAGTTCGGCGCCAGAAACCCATATCCTGCGTTGCTGTTCCTCGCCATAGCGGGCTATGACTCGTCACAGCGCCTTGGCTATGGATTTCTGGCATCCGACCTTGAACTAACGAACAAACCGTACAGGCCACTAGCTTGCCGGAGTTTACCGAGCAGGCAAACGTCTGTATATGTATATACAAATAACACACGATGGGGTGCTGAACCATGTCCGCCTTCTTTGCCGAACGCGCGCTACTGCCTAATGGATGGGCTAACAATGTACGTCTTGAGGTCAGTGCCGATGGCCTGCTGACCCACATCCAGGCCGATGCCAGCGCTGAAGGCGCCGAACGGCTGAACGGTCCGCTGCTGCCGGGCATGCCGAATCTGCACTCCCACGCGTTCCAGCGGGCGATGGCTGGCTTGGCCGAAGTGGCGGGTAATCCGAACGACAGTTTCTGGACCTGGCGCGATCTGATGTATCGCCTCGTCGGAAAAATCAGTCCGGAACAACTCGGGATCATCGCCCGCCAGCTCTACATCGAAATGCTCAAGGCCGGTTACACCTCGGTCGCCGAATTCCATTACGTGCACCACGACCACAACGGTCATCCGTACGCAGACCCGGCCGAGCTGTCGTTGCAAATCAGTCAGGCCGCCAGCGCTTCCGGCATCGGCCTGACCTTGCTGCCCGTACTCTACAGCCACTCTGGTTTCGGTGGTCTGGCGCCCAATGAAGGCCAGCGACGCTTCATCAACAGCACTGAAAACTACCTGAAGCTACAAGCCCGCTTGCAGCCACTGCTGGCGCAGCAACCGGCGCAACAACTGGGCCTGTGCTTCCACTCGTTGCGCGCGGTTACCCCGCAGCAGATCAGCGAAGTGCTGGCAGCCAGCGATAAACACTGCCCCGTGCATATCCACATCGCCGAGCAACAAAAGGAAGTCGACGACTGCCTGACCTGGAGTGGTCGCCGTCCGCTGCAATGGCTGTATGAAAATACCGATGTCGATCAGCGCTGGTGCCTGGTCCACGCGACCCACGCCAACCCGGAAGAAGTCAGCCTGATGGCCAAGAGTCGCGCCATCGCCGGTTTGTGCCTGACCACCGAGGCCAACCTGGGTGACGGGATTTTCCCGGCCGTGGACTTCCTCGCCCAAGGCGGGCGCACGGGCATTGGCTCTGACAGCCATGTGTCGCTGAGCGTGGTGGAAGAATTGCGCTGGCTGGAATACGGCCAGCGCCTGCGCGATCAGCGACGTAATCGCTTGTATGGTGCCGATCAGCCGATGGTCGGGCGCACCCTGTACGACGCCGCACTCGACGGTGGCGCACAGGCGCTGGGCCAGCCGATTGGCGCATTGGAAGTCGGCAAACGCGCCGATTGGCTGGTGCTCGACGGCAACGACCCTTACCTGGCAACCGCCAGTGGCGACGGGATTCTGAACCGTTGGCTGTTCGCCGGTGGCGACCGCCAGGTCCGTGATGTGCTGGTGAACGGCAAGTGGGTAGTACGCGACGGGCATCACGCTGGCGAAGAAGACAGTAACCGGGCCTTCACCCAAGTCCTGCGCGACCTTTTGGGCTAATGATTGTTCCCACGCTCTGCGTGGGAATGCCTCAACGGACGCTCTGCGTTCGGCTTTTAAATGGGACGCGGAGCGTCCCGGGCTGCATTCCCACGCGGAGCGTGGGAATGATCAGCCTGTTATTTCGAGGTCTGGGCCATTTTGGTATCCGACACTCGCCAGATCAGGCGTGTGGTGTCGTAACCCTGCTGACGCGCCCTGCTCAGCAGTTCCTCGCGGGTATCGGCGTTGACTTCCGGCTTGCGTGACAGCAACCACAGGTTGCGCCGATTGGGGCTACCGACAATCGCGGTCTGGTAGTCATCGCTGACATACAGCACCCAGTAATCACCCTTGCTCATACCTGGCAACAACCGGGTAAACCAGTTATCGAAGTTCACCCACAGCTTGTCGTTCTTGCCGGGAATCTGCGGCGTTGCGGTGCCCTTGGCCTCTTCCCATTTCCACTCGGGGGTCAGGCAACGGTTCAACACGTCCATGTCACCGTCGGTCTTGAGGGTGTAATGGGCTTCGGATTGCGCGCAGTTACGCTGGAAGTACATGGGCATGCGCGCCAACTCGTACCATTTGCCCTGATAACGCTTGAGGCTGACGCTATGGGCCGTTTTCGGCGCCAGCGAATCATCGCCAGAAGTGGCGCAGCCGGCCAACAACAGACCGGCCAAAAGAACTATTACTAACCGCATCATTATTCTTCTCCCGTGGGCGTTTGGCCCCGGTTTACTTCAGGCCTTGCCCGGAAAACATCAGCACTTTGTCACCGGCATACTGCACGCTGATAAAGCTGTTCTTGTCGCCCCAGGTGCAGCTGGACATGCCCAACGCGCCAGAACAGTCAGCAGGTTTACCCAGCAAGGTTTCGACCTCGGCCTTGGGCATGCCCGTCGACAGTTTCGAGTAGTTTTCCTGGTTGATTTTGCTGCAGGCGGCCAACAGCACGCAAAACGACAGCAAGGCGATAGATCGCAGCGACATGGTGTAACTCCTGGAAAGAGGGGAAGGCATGGCTGCCAACCAGAAGCTTAGAAGAGAAAACCCCCGTCTGGTTCCCACCGGTACCGGGTATTTCTTGAATGGCAAAATCGGCATTTCGCCCCAAAATCGGGCGTTTTTTCTCATTGCCCGGCATTTCGTCGGTTTTCGTAAAACCCGCCTAATCTTTGGCGCCGCCCTGTCGACATAGAAGCAGCGCCAAGCCCTCTCCTGTGGCAATTTGACGCTCCTCGTTGATCAGTCCTCTCGCGGTAGCGCCTTTAATGACCAGAAACATGAAGTTCAGCCACAAGATCCTGCTCGCCGCTGCCCTTGTGGTCGCGGTAGCGTTCGCCTGTTTCATTCTGTTCAACGACTACCGTCAGCGCCAAACCCTGCGCAACAGTACCGAGTCCTCGATGCAGGAACTCGGCAGCCTGACCACCAGCAACATCCAGACCTGGCTGGAAAGCCGCATCCAGTTGCTGCAATCGCTGGCCCAGCAAGTGGCCGTCGACGGCCCGGCGCTGGACAGCCTGAAACGCGCGGTCGGCCTGCCGGCCTACACCAGCAACTTTCAGTTGAGCTACTTCGGCGGTGCCGACGGCGTAATGTTCTCGGTACCGGCCGGCAATCGTGCGGCGGACTACGACCCACGCGCCCGTGGCTGGTACAAAGCCGCCAACAGCGCACAGCAGACCATCGTCACCGAACCGTACATCGCCGCGTCATCGGGCAAGCTGGTAATCACTGTTGCCACGCCGGTACAGCATCAGAACCAGATGATTGGCGTGGCCGGTGCAGACATCGACCTGAGCAGCGTCAGCGCGATCATCAACTCGCTGAACTTCGGCGGCCACGGCCACGCGTTCATCGTCAGCGCCGATGGCAAGATCCTGATTCACCCGGACAGCAAACTGGTGCTTAAAAACCTCACCGAGGCCTATCCCGCTGGTGCGCCAAAGGTCAGCCCCGGTATGAAGGAAGTCGAGGTGGACGGCAAGAGCCAATTCATCTCGTTCACCCACGTCAACGGCGTGCCGTCGGCTGACTGGTACGTGGCATTGGTGCTCGACCAGGACACCGCGTTCTCGATGCTCAGTGAGTTCCGCACCTCGGCGATCATTGCCATGGTGATTGCCGTGGTGATCATCATCACGCTGCTTGGCATGCTGATCCGCGTCCTCATGCAACCCCTGCTGACCATGGGCCGCGCCATGCATGACATCGCCGAAGGCGAAGGCGACCTGACCAAACGCCTGACCATTCATGGCCAGGACGAATTCGGGGCGCTGGGCACTTCGTTCAACCGCTTCGTCGAGCGTATTCACACCTCGATCCGCGAAGTGTCGTCGGCCACCGGCCAAGTCAACGAAGTCGCCCTGCGAGTCGTCAGCGCCTCCAACTCGTCGATGTTCAATTCCGACCAGCAAGCCTCGCGCACCAGCAGCGTGGCCGCGGCGATCAACCAGCTTGGCGCCGCCGCCGAGGAAATCGCCCAGAACGCCGCCCTCGCCTCGCAACATTCCAGCGATGCCCGCAGCCTGGCTGAAGACGGTCAGCAAGTGGTGGATAAAACCATCGCGGCGATGCAGCAGCTGTCGGCAAAAATCAGCGACTCATGCGGCAACATCGAAACGCTGAACAGCAACACGGTGAACATCGGGCAGATTCTCGAAGTCATCACCAGCATCTCCCAGCAAACCAACCTGCTGGCCCTCAACGCCGCGATCGAAGCCGCTCGCGCGGGTGAGGCCGGACGTGGATTCGCAGTCGTTGCCGACGAAGTACGCAACCTCGCACATCGCACCCAGGACTCGGCGCAGCAAGTGCAGAAGATGATTGAAGAGTTGCAAGTCGGCGCCCGTGAGGCCGTCGCCATCATGACCGACAGTCAGCGCCAGAGCGAAAGCAGCGTCGTCATCGCTAACCAGGCCGGTGAGCGCCTGGGCAGCGTGACCCAGCGCATCGGCGAGATCGACGGCATGAACCAGTCGGTGGCCACCGCCACCGAAGAGCAAACCGCCGTGGTCGAATCGCTCAACGTCGACATTACCGAGATCAACACCCTGAATCAGGAAGGCGTGGAAAACCTGCAATCGACCCTGCGCGCGTGCGCCGATCTTGAGCAGCAGGCGGCGCGGTTGAAGCAGTTGGTGGGGAGTTTCAGGATTTAAAGGTAGACGATGATCGTTCCCATGCTCTGCGTGGGAACGATCTGTGACTAAAACCGCGACCCCGGCCCGCTCAAAAACGCCAACTCTTCAGGCGTACTCTCCCGCCCAAGAATCGCATTGCGATGGGGAAAGCGCCCAAACCTTGCGATGATCTTCTGATGCCGTTCGGCGTAATCGAGGTTATCGGCAAACACCGCACGATCCGCCTCAGGTTGCTGAGCCAGCAAGTCGGCAAAGCGTGAGATGGCTTCGTTTTGCACCGCCAGATGCTCGCAATGCTCGAACACCAGGTAGATGAACACCCGCTGGATAGGCAGCAGTTGCCGATCGAGATCCGCGGCAATGCCTTGCGCTACCAGAGCCTGGACTCTCAAGTCGCCTGCAAAGGATTTGGGGGCTTCGCGAAAAATCATCCGCGGTAACTGATCAAGCAATAACACCAGGGCCAGCCAACCGTCGGGACATTGCGTCCACTCGGTCAATCCGCCGGCCAGTGCCTGTTCCACCAGATCCCCGAAACGCGTGCGCGCTTCGAGGTCCTGGCTGTCACGCTTGCCGAACCACAACGTGCCCTTGTCAGCCGCTACGTCATTAGGTGCTTCGGCTGAACCGAACCACCATTCGAGCAACGGCTGCCAGGGCGCGCTCATGGTTTATTCCTTGTGGTAAGCCGTGACGCGTTCAACTTCTTCTTTCGAGCCCAGGAACACCGCTACACGCTGGTGCAGGCCTTCGGGCTGGATGTCGAGAATGCGCTGGTGACCGTCGGTGGACGCGCCGCCGGCCTGTTCAACCAGGAACGACATCGGGTTGGCTTCGTACATCAAACGCAGTTTGCCCGGCTTGGAGGGCTCGCGGCTGTCACGTGGGTACATGAACAGGCCACCACGGGTCAGGATGCGGTGCACGTCGGCGACCATCGCGGCGACCCAGCGCATGTTGTAGTTCTTTTTAAGCGGACCGGCTTCACCTGCCAGCAACTCGCCGACGTAGCGCTGTACCGGCGCTTCCCAGTGACGCTGGTTGGACATGTTGATCGCGAATTCCTGAGTGGAGGACGGGATCTGGATGTCTTCATGGGTCAGCACGAAGCTGCCCATTTCACGGTCGAGGGTAAAGCCTTTCACGCCATCACCCAGGGTCAGCACCAGCATGGTTTGCGGGCCGTAGATGGCATAACCGGCGGCTACCTGTTGGGTGCCTGGCTGCAGGAACGCCTTTTCGTTCAAGGGTTCGTTCTGGCTCAGGTATTCGTTCGGGCAACGCAGCACCGAAAAGATAGTACCGACCGGCGCGTTGATATCGATGTTCGACGAACCGTCCAGCGGGTCGAATACCAGCAGGTACGCGCCTTTCGGGTATTTGCCCGGAATCTGGTAGGCGTTGTCCATTTCTTCGGACGCCATGCCGGCCAGGTGACCGCCCCATTCGTTGGCTTCGAGCAGGATTTCGTTGGAGAGCACGTCGAGTTTCTTCTGGACTTCGCCTTGCACGTTTTCAGTGCCCATGCTGCCCAGAACGCCGCCCAGGGCGCCTTTGGAAACGGCGTGGCTGATTTCCTTGCAAGCACGCGCCACGACTTCGATCAGAAAGCGCAGATCGGCAGGAGTGTTGTTGCTACGGGTCTGCTCAATCAGATAGCGACTCAAGGTAACGCGGGACATGGAAGGCTCCGAAGGAATGGGGGCTAAAAACCCGCGCAGTTTAACGCGAGTCGGTGCGCAATTCCTCTTATCAGACGAGATTCACTGAATAGAGTTCATGCGCGGGGTTGAGCGTAGCTGCAAATGCGCCTGACTGCGCCAGCCTCAGGACTTCACCGGCGGCTTGCGCAGCAAACTGAACGCCATCCCCGCCAAACCCGCCACCCCCAGCAAGAGCACCGCCCACAGGCCAATCTTCTTCCAGTTTGCGCCCGGGACAATCGGCGCCACTGCTGCAGCCGGCGAAGTCACCACCACCGCACCATCGACCTTGGCCTGACCCAACGTCGCCAGACGCTTGGGACTGTAATCGGGAATCAGCGTCGACAGTGGCAAGCTCGCCGTTTTAACCGTCGCGCTCCCCAGCGCCAGTGTGTACGGCCCCGCCCCGCGAGCGAGGAACACCACCTGGGTCGAGCGTACGGCATAGCGCACTGTCGGAGCTTGTGTGCCCAAGCCGCCACCGCGCTCATCGACAGTCAGCTTCAACTGCTGCACCACATGCCCAGCGACCTGCAATTCGTTCTGCACCACCTCCTGGCCATTTTGCGTCAGTCGATAGAGCAAACCGCTGCTCAAGGGCTGCCACGGCAAGCTGCTTTCGCGACGCCCCGACAGGGTCACCGGCGCCAGGCTGTTAGCCTGGCTCAACTCGACCTGCAAGCGCTCGACGCTCAAGCCCATCGGCAATTGCCAGGTGTACTCACCGGCCTTGGTGCTGCTGCCGGCCAACGGCTCGGACCAGACCAACGGCTGCGGCAGGTAGCTGGAACTGGCGCTTTGCAGTTGCGCGGAGGTCAGCGCGGGCGCCGCCTGCGGGGTTTTCCATAGCAAGCGCAGATAACGCGCGCTCTGCCCCGGCAAACTGACTTCATGCTGCTCGACCCGCTCATCGGCAAACGACAGCCGCGCCACCTGGCCTTCGCCCCACGGCTGCCAATGCTGCAAATCGTCACTGGCTTCGATGCTGAAACGCTGGAAGCCGTCGCGTTCACTGGTCCAGTCGAGGATCAACTGCTGCAACGGCGCCTTGATCGCACTGGCGTCCAGCAACCAGCCGCGCAGTACTTCTTCGCCAGCCTTGAGCGGGGTCGATGGCTGGACGTCCACCAGCGTGCCATTGGCGCTGGACTGCACGCGCACGCTCGGCACCGCCTCGCTGGCAGAGACCGAGTCGTAAATCGGAAACCACTTAACGTTATTCACCACCAGACTTTCGCGGCTCTGCGCCTGCTCCCGCGCCAGCGAATAGGCCTGCACCTCACCGGCTGCGTTGAATACCCGCACGTCGCTGAGATCGGTCTGGCGTGCATTCAATTGCACCGCCAGCGACAAATCGAGGCGATACCACGGCCCCTCGCCGCTCAGGCTCAACGGCACCTGTGTGGTGAAGTCTGCCGGTGTTTCCTGAGCCGTGGCCGACAACGCCACACAGAGTCCAACGGCGCCCAGCGACAACTTCAGATTCAAGACGACACTCCTTCAGATTCATTGGCCGGTTTCTCAGGCCCTGACGTTGGTTCGGCGCGTTTGGGCGGCAGCGGTGCGAAATAGCCCACCACCAGCAGCAACACGCCCACGCCGATAAACGACACGATCCGCGCCAGACCGCCGCGGTTACTCAGTTCGACAAAGACCAGTTTGGCGACCACCAGCGCAATCAACGCTGCGCCGACCAGCCAGACTTCCCGACGATGGCGCAAATGCCCGCCGATCATCAGGCTCAGGGCAATCAGGGTCCAGACGATCGACAAGCCCGCCTGCACCAACATCGACTCCAGCAAGGCATCCAGCTCAAACGGCACGCCGCCCCAATGGTGAGCGCTGCGCATCACCAGCGCAGTGAAGAAGGCGAACAGCGAAACCCCGGCCACGACTTGCGTGGCGCGCTCGGCGTAATCGACACGAATCGCCAATGAGCTGACCGCACTGCGCGACCAGACATAAACGCCGAACAAGGCAAACAGCAGGCCGATTTCCAACGGGTTGAGCAACGGGAGATAAGGCAGCGGTTCGGCGGTGCCGTCGCTGGCAATGTTTGCCAGCCAGAACCAGCCGAGCATCAACAACGCCAGCGGCAGTGCGGCGTACACGCGGTACTCGCGGGCATACGCCGACACCGGCCACGGCCAGGCGCGTGGTGCGGCCATCAGCACCAGATACAGGCTCGGCAAAATTGCCCAGCCCAGCCAGCGCCAGGCGTTGTATTGCTCGGACAACACCAGCAAGCCGTAACGCAACTCCAGCGCCAAGACGCCGATCAACAGCCAGCAACCCACTACGTGAGCAGCGCTCAATACTCGCGCGGGGAGCATCGGCGCCAAGCGTCGCAGCGAGATGAAATGCACCATAAACACCGCCGCCCACGCCAGCCAGCCGAAATTCGCCGCCGGGTGATAACGCGAATGCCAGGCCGCGACCAATACCAGCGCCGCCGCTGGAATCAGCAACGTGCAGAGCACGCCCAATTCCGGCCATTGCAGTCGCCGAGACAACAACGTCCACACCGCGACACTCAGCGCCGCGAGGCCCAGCAACAGTGTGGCTTGCAGGTTCAGTGGTGCAAAACGCAGCACTTCGCTGACCAGCGCCAACGCCCACCAGGCCGCGCCCCACACCAGCAACAACTCGGACAAGCGCCGCAAGCTCAAGGCATCGAACGCACTGGCATGATTGCCTAGCTGCAAGCGCCAGGCACCGACCATCGCCGCCAGCCCGAGCACCATCGGCGTCCAGAAACCGCTGTGGCCCAGTGGCCGCAGACCTTCGCTGGCGAGCGGCCCGAGCAGTTCGGGCCCCGCGATCAGGAACGCCGCGCCGCCGATCACCTGCAACAACAAGCCAAAGACAAAACTCACCCGCTGCTGCAAGTACAGGCTCAGCCAGATGATCAACAGACCGCTGGCGGCCCACACCGCGCTCGCCGTTTGCCACGGCAACACGAACAGCACCGCCAGATTGATCAGCACCAACCCGGCCAGCAACACCACCGACAACCCACGCAGCAATCGTGCGTCACTGCGCACCATGTCGTCGCGAGCGGCGAACAGCATGCCGCCGATCAACGCCAGGCCAATCAAGGACGCGGTGAGCAAACCGCTCCAGCCAGCGCTGAACACCGCCGCCTCCTCACCGCTGGCGCCTTGCAGCCGCAGCAGGAACAACACACCGCCCAGCAGTTGCACGGCGAACGCCGTAAACAGGAAGGTCCGCGATTGCAGGCGCAAGCCGACAAACAACGTCGCCAAACCGGCCAGCGCCCAGCTGATCGCGGTGCCGTGGGTGAAGAAGAACAACGGCGCGAGCAGATAGAGGAACATCAGCCCCGCACAGGCCAACACCGGCAAGCCCTTGCGTTCCCAGGCCGAGGTTTGCTCAGGGGAAGCGCTGCGCAAGTGATAGAAACTGAACAGCAACGCCACGCCGAGCATCAGCGCACCAAGCGGTGAGCCAGCCAGCAGGCTGCTGTCGCCCAGGCTCAGTTTGCTGAGGAACGCCAGCGCCGAACCCAGTTGCAACAGCAAGGCAAAGGCCCGTGCCAACGGCCGATGCTGACGCAGGCCGAGCCAGAAGATCCCCGCGCCCTCCACCGCCCAGGCGGCCGCCGTCCAGCGCGCATCCAGACCCAGCGGGATCGCCAGGCTGGCGAAAATCACCCCCAGCGCCAGGCAGGTTTCCGCCAGCAGCAGGGCTCGACCGCCGCTGAGAAAACGCGCCAGGCCCATGTACACGATGCCCAACGCCAGCGCGCTGAACGCGGCAGCAAACTCATACTGATGAATCAGCGCGAACTGCATGCCAAAGCCCACCAGTGGCGGACCGAACAGCATCGTCCCGTCGACGTAGTCGCCTTTGCGCGCCGACCAGCGCAGCAGCGCTTCACGGCTGTCATCCTCCGGCGCGTCAGTCATCTCGAGCAATTTGCGGCGGGCGAACAACAAGCCAATCGCCAGGTACATCAGGAAGAACAGAATCAGGAACGGCTCGGTACTCCACAGCAGTTCCGCCGTATAGGAACGCAGGCCCCAGGCAAAACCGATGCCGAAGGTGCCCGCGAAGCCGATCAGGTTCAGCGGCCGCCAGGCCTTGAACCAGGCAATGGCGAGGATGCCGGTGTTGAGCAAGGCGAAGTAGCTGAACAGCGCGACATGGTTGCCGGCGCCGGTGGAGGTCAGGATCGGCGCGGCGAACCCGCCCAACGCCGCCGCACAGGCCAGCGCAAGCGAGTCCTGGGTGATCGCCAGAATCGCCGAGAAGATCGTCACCGCCACCAGCAAGCCCAACGCCGCCGACGGGTCGAGCAACGGGTGCAAGCGCATGGCGGCGAACACCGTCAGGTACAGCACGGCAATGCCGGTGCCCTGCAGGATCAACGCGTAGTTGGTGTTGCGCAGTCGCAACCACCAACCGAGCCCGAGCAAAGCCAACGCGGCCGCAGCGACCCCGGCGTAACGCAATTCAATCGGCACCACCATGCCTTCGGTGGCGTAGCGCAGCAAAAACGCCAAACCGAAGAACAACAGCACCACGCCGACCCGCAGCACAGTGTTGCCGCCAAACAGCCAATTGCGTGCAGCGGCGATGCCACGTTCGATCAGATTTGGGCCACGGGGTTCGGCAGGTTGTGGTGGTTCGCTGGGTTGCGGGGTCCAGAGATCGGCGGGCTCAGACGCGATGCTCGCGTGTACCGGTTCGAATTCGGGCGGCAATTCCCAGACCAGCTCCTGCGCGGCAGACAACGGCGCCGGGCCAGGCTCAGGTGCTTGGTCAAAAGTGACTTCAGGAGAAAGCGTCGGCTCGCTGGCCGTTGTTGACTCAGGGACCGGAGCTGATTGG
Organism: Pseudomonas sp. H3(2019); assembly: GCF_007713465.1. Taxonomy (GTDB): domain Bacteria; phylum Pseudomonadota; class Gammaproteobacteria; order Pseudomonadales; family Pseudomonadaceae; genus Aquipseudomonas. The sequence continues at coordinate 125,104 of NZ_VMSG01000011.1, forward strand.
ACACCATGGGTTTCGAGTAACGCCAGCCGTTGCTCGACCGCACCAAGGGCGACCTGCGCCTGCTCCAGTTGACGACGCTGCTCGTCCGCTTGTGAATTCAGGCGCCTGAGCACAATCGCCTGACCCGCACCCAAGCCGATCAATGCGCCGATCAGCGCATCGCTGAATGACTCATCGAGCACCCAGCCCAGCACCAGCCCTATCAGCATGAACATCCATTGCATGGTCGATATCCCTAAGCACATTGGCCAACCGAAAACGTTTGGCGCAGCCCGTATTGCAAAGATCGCAGCCTTCGGCAGCTCCTACAACGGCAGCGTGCACCCATACTTTAGGTGAACACTGACTGTAAGAGCTGCTGAAGGCTGCGATCTTTTTCGGGGCGTCAGTATATCGATCCGATCAAACGGCGGCTAAAAATTACTCCAGCGCTTTCCAGATTTCCGTGGCGTACTCGCGAATGGTCCGGTCGGACGAAAACCAGCCCATGCGCGCACTGTTGAGCACCGCCGAGCGCCACCATTCCTGCGAATCGTGCCAGCGCTCTTCAACCCGCGTCTGGGCATGCCAGTAGGAATCGAAGTCGGCGCAGACCAGGAAGCGGTCATATTCGATCAACGAATCGATCAAGCCCATGTAACGAGACGGTTCATCCGGCGAGAACACACCGCCGCGAATCGCTTGCAGCACATCCCCCAGCCGACGAGAGGCGGCGATATCCGGCGCGGCGTGGAACTCGTGATTCTGTTTGCGCGCCTCAACCTGCTGCGCGGTCAGACCAAAGATGAACATGTGCTCGACACCAATGCGCTCACTCATTTCCACGTTGGCACCGTCCAGGGTGCCGATGGTCAGCGCGCCGTTGAGACCGAACTTCATGTTGCTGGTACCGGAAGCCTCAAAACCGGCCGTAGAAATCTGCTCCGACAGGTCGGCCGCCGGAATGATGCTTTCCGCCAGGCTGACGTTGTAGTTGGGCAAGAACACCACTTTCAGCAAGCCGCGCACCGTCGGGTCGTTGTTGACCACCCGGGCGATGTCGTTGGTCAGTTTGATGATCAGCTTGGCCTGGTGATAACTCGCGGCGGCTTTACCGGCAAAGATCTTCACCCGCGGCACCCAATCGACTTCCGGCTCGGCGCGGATCGCCTGATACAGCGCCACGGTGTGCATCAGGTTGAGCAACTGGCGCTTGTACTCGTGAATCCGTTTGACCTGCACATCGAACATTGCCGCCGGATTGACCGCGATTCCCAATCGTTCATGAATCAGATAGGCCAAGGCTTTTTTACTGTGCAGGCGCTGCTCGGCGAACTCGTTGCGGAACGCCGCTTTCTCGGCAAACGGCTCCAGGCCGATCAGTTTCTGTTCCGGGTTATCCAACAGATCCGGGCCCAACGCGTCGACCATCATCGAGGTCAGTTGCGGGTTGGCCTGATAGAGCCAGCGGCGGAACGTAATGCCGTTGGTCTTGTTGTTGATTCGCTCCGGATACAGCTTGTGCAGCTCGGAAAACACCGTGCTGCGCATCAGTTGGGTGTGCAGGCCGGACACGCCGTTAACACTGTGGGAACCCAGAAACGCCAGGTTACCCATGCGCACCCGGCGACCGTTGTCTTCCTCGATCAGCGACACCGCGCGCAATACGTCAAAGTCATGAATGCCTTTGGCGCGCAGCGAGTCGATGTGCTGGGCGTTGATCAAATAGATGATCTGCATGTGCCGTGGCAGCATCCGTTCCATCAAACCAACTGGCCAGGTTTCCAGCGCTTCAGGCAAGAGTGTGTGGTTGGTGTAGGAAAGCGTATCGACCGTGATCTGCCACGCCGCGTCCCACGCTACGTCGTACACATCGACCAGTTGACGCATCAATTCGGCCACGGCGATCGAGGGGTGCGTGTCGTTGAGCTGGATCGCCGCGTGATCGCCCAGGGTCAGCACCGAGGTGTGCATGTTGCGGTGACGGCGCAGCAGGTCCTGCAAGGATGCGGCGACGAAGAAGTACTCCTGACGCAGCCGCAGCTCCTGACCGGCCTCGGTGCTGTCGGCGGGATAGAGCACGCGGGAGATGCTTTCCGCGCGAGCCACTTCGGCCACCGCCCCCAAGTGGTCGCCAGCGTTGAAGCGCTCCAGGTGCAAGTCTTCCATGGCTCGTGCACGCCAGAGGCGCAAGGTGTTGACGCTAGCGCCGCGCCAGCCGACGACTGGCGTGTCGTAAGCAATCGCTCGAACGGTTTCCGCCGGCGTCCAGACTTGTTTGGACCTGCCGGTCTCATCGGTCACGGTTTCAACGCTGCCACCAAAGCCGATCGGGTAAGCCACTTCCGGCCGCTCAAATTCCCAGGGGTTGCCGAAATCCAGCCAGTTTTCGGTTTGCTCCTGCTGCCAGCCATCGACAACCGCCTGACGGAACAAGCCGTGTTCATAACGAATACCGTAGCCATGGCCGGCGATGCCGAGCGTCGACATGCTTTCCATGAAGCACGCCGCCAGGCGACCGAGGCCACCGTTGCCGAGTGCGGCGTCCGGCTCCAGCAGGCGAATGCGTTCGAGGTCGACGCCCAGCTCGGTCAGCGCTTCACGAGCCACATCGAGCAGGCCAAGGTTGCTCAGGCTGTCGTAGAGCAGGCGGCCGATGAGGAATTCCAGCGAGAGGTAGTAAACGCGCTTCTGGCCTTTGCGGTAGATCTGCCGCGTGTGGTCCATCCAGTGCTCGACCATGTGATCACGCGCCGCCAGGGCAATGGCTTCAAACCAGTCATGGTCAAAAGCGTGATCCGGGTCCTTGCCCACTGCATAGGTAAGTTTGGTCAATACGGCGTCGCGAAATGCGGCCACTTCAGCTTCGCGAACTAGTGGTTCTTGAGTCATCGATAGGACCTCGGACGAGCATGAAATTGACGAGCCTAGTCGGTCTGACATGAGATAAATGCGCTCGTTCGGCGTTTTTTGCAATCGCCTGAATCGAGCCTATCCCCTTGCCGATACACGTTGAAAAGATGCAGATGCCATGCCGATCGCACGGAAAATTCAGTGTAGCCATAAAAAAACCGGCAAATGGTCGTTCAAAAAATCACCAGTCCCGGTATGATCGCGCGCCCTGATGCACGCTGGTAATTCCACATGATGAAGCCGAACCTGATCGCCGCCGCGGAGATCGACCGCCTCGATACCTGGGCCAAGTACTCTGCCCCGATGTGCGGCTCGTGCGTGTCCAGCTGCTGCACGCTGCCGGTCGAGGTCAAGATCAAAGACCTGATCCGCATCGGCATCGTCGACGAATTCGAACTGGGCGATCCACCCAAGAACATCGCCAAGCGCTTGCAGAAGGAAGGGATTGTCGAGCGCTACAACCAGAAGTCCGAGATCTTCACGCTCCAACGCATGAGCAACAACGATTGCCTGTACCTGGATCGTAAGAGCCGTTTGTGCACTATTTATGAAAAGCGCCCGGATACTTGCCGCAACCACCCAAAAATCGGTCCACGGCCAGGCTATTGCGCGTACAAGCCGAAAGAAGTCGTGCGCGAGAACAATCCGCGGACCCTGGACAAGTTCTGATCAAAGCCACTATTCCGTAGCAGCTACCGAGCCCGCGAGGCAGCTGCTACAGGCAGACAAACAAAAACGCCCCCGGCCTTTCGACCGGGGGCGTTTTTCATTCAGCCTGAGTTAACTCAGTTCTTGGCTTTCTTGGCAGCGCGGGTACGCTCGCCTTCGTCCAGGATCTTCTTACGCAGGCGGATCGACTTAGGTGTCACTTCGCACAATTCATCGTCCTGGATGAATTCCAGGGCCTGTTCCAGGGTGAAGCGAACAGGTGGAACCAGAGCGATGGTTTCGTCTTTACCCGAAGCACGCATGTTGTCGAGCTTCTTGCCTTTGGTTGGGTTGACGCCCATGTCGTTGTCACGGCTGTTCAGACCAACGATCTGACCGTTGTAGATCTCTTGACCGTGTTCAACGAACAGCTTGCCACGCGCCTGCAGGGTTTCCAGGGAGTAGGTCAGCGCCTTGCCGGTTTCTACCGATACCAGAACACCGTTCTGACGGCCGGACATGTCGCCGGACTTCATGGTGTCGTAGCGATCGAAGATCGAGGTCAGGATGCCAGCACCGTTGGTCAGGGTCAGGAACTGGTTACGGAAACCGATCAGACCGCGAGCAGGGATGTTGTATTCCAGACGAACACGGCCTTTGCCATCCGGCACCATGTTGGTCAGGTCGCCTTTACGCAGGCCCATCTCTTCCATGACCTTGCCCTGGGATTCTTCAGGGGTGTCGATGGTTACGTTTTCGAACGGTTCCTGCTTCACGCCGTCAACTTGACGGATGATCACTTCCGGACGACCAACGCCCATTTCGAAGCCTTCGCGACGCATGGTTTCGATCAGTACCGAGAGGTGCAGCTCACCACGGCCGGAAACCTTGAACTTGTCAGCCGAGTCGCCTTCTTCAACGCGCAGTGCAACGTTGTACAGCAGCTCTTTGTCCAGACGTTCCTTGATGTTACGGGAAGTCACGAACTTGCCTTCTTTACCGCAGAAAGGCGAGTCGTTGACCTGGAAGGTCATGGAAACGGTTGGCTCGTCAACGGTCAGAGGCTTCATCGCCTCCGGAGTGTCCAGCTGGCACAGGGTGTCGGAGATGAACAGCTCGTCCATACCGCTGATGCACACGATGTCGCCTGCGGCGGCTTCTTCAACGTCGATACGGTGCAGACCGTGGTGACCCATCAGTTTCAGGATACGACCGTTACGCTTCTTGCCGTCGGCGCTGATAGCGACAACCGGGGTGTTCGGCTTGACGCGACCACGAGCGATACGGCCAACGCCGATAACACCCAGGAAGCTGTTGTAGTCCAGTGCGGAGATCTGCATCTGGAACGGACCGTCACGGTCAACAGCCGGCGCCGGTACGTTGTCGACGATCGACTGGTACAGCGGGGTCATGTCTTCAGCCATTTCGTTGTGGTCCAGACCGGCAATACCGTTCAGGGCCGAGGCGTAGACGACTTTGAAGTCCAGTTGTTCTTCGGTGGCACCCAGGTTGTCGAACAGGTCGAAGATCTGGTCCAGAACCCAGTCCGGACGCGCGCCTGGACGGTCAACCTTGTTGATGCACACGATCGGACGCAGGCCGGCTTCAAAAGCCTTCTTGGTCACGAAACGGGTTTGCGGCATAGGGCCGTCTTGAGCGTCAACCAGCAGCAGAACGGAGTCAACCATCGACATTACGCGTTCAACTTCGCCGCCGAAGTCGGCGTGGCCCGGTGTGTCCACAATGTTGATGTGGTAGCCGTTCCAGTTGATGGCGGTGTTTTTCGCCAGAATGGTAATACCGCGCTCTTTTTCCTGGTCGTTGGAGTCCATCACGCGCTCGTCGTTGAGCTCGTTGCGCTCCAGAGTGCCGGATTGACGCAAGAGTTTGTCTACCAGGGTGGTTTTACCATGGTCAACGTGAGCAATGATGGCGATGTTGCGTAGATTTTCGATCACTTGTGTATCTCGATCAGAGGATTCGGTGTGCTGACAAGTCTTGGCAGCGATTTACAGTAGAGTCAGGCCTTGCCGTTACAGCTTGACGGCAGAGTCGGGGGGCCGGTGACGCAGGCCACAGGCAAACAGCCCCGGGCTCTTAGCTCGGTCGATAAACGCGCACATTGGCATGCCCCTCACTGAGCAAATGGTGAGCATGCAGGCGACTCATCACGCCTTTGTCGCAATACAGCAGGTACTGGCGAGTAGGGTCCAGTTCCTTGAAACGAGCGTTCAGTGCATAAAACGGCATCGCTTGTACCTCGATGCCAGCAAGCTCCAGCGGGTCGTCTTCGGCGGCATCCGGGTGACGGATGTCGATGACGATCTGACCGGCCAGCGCTTCGCTGACTTCTTCAATCTGCAAGTCCTGGCCCAACTCATCGATTACGCGATCGATCGGCACCAGTTTGGCGTTCTCGAGCGCACGCTCGAGCACTGCCATATCGAATTCTTTCTCTTCATGCTCCACGCGCGGGCGCTTGGCGTGGGTCTTGGGGTTCACTGAAATGACCCCGCAGTACTCCGGCATGTGCTTGGCGAAATCGGCGGTGCCGATTTCGTTGGCCAGGTCGATGATGTCCTGCTTGTGACTGGCGATCAGCGGGCGCAACACCAGCTTGTCGGTCACGCAGTCGATCACGGACAGGTTCGGCAGCGTCTGGCTGGAAACCTGGGAAATCGCTTCGCCGGTGACCAGCGCCTCGATGTCCAGCCGATCAGCGATCCGGGACGCAGCGCGCAACATCATACGCTTCAATACTACGCCCATATGACTGTTATCGACTTTGCCGAGAATTTCTCCCAGCACTTCCTCGAACGGCACACTGACAAATAACACGCGCTGGGAGCTGCCGTACTTCTTCCAGATGAAATGCGCGACTTCCATTACGCCCAATTCGTGGGCACGCCCGCCGAGATTGAAGAAGCAGAAGTGGGCCATCAGCCCGCGGCGCATGATCTGGTAAGCCGCGACGGTGGAATCGAAACCGCCGGACATCAGCACCAGGGTCTGTTCCAGCGCACCGAGCGGGTAGCCGCCGATACTGTTGTGCTGGCTATGGATCACAAACAACCGTTGGTCGCGAATTTCGATGCGAACTTCGATTTCGGGTTCTTTGAGTGAAATTCCGGCGGCGCCGCACTGACGACGCAGCTGGCTGCCGACGTATTTCTCGACGTCCATCGAGCTGAATTCGTGCTTGCCGGCACGCTTGCAGCGCACCGAAAAGATCTTCCCGGCCAGCGAATCACCGAAGTGCTGCTTGCACTTGGCGACGATGTCGTCGAAGTCGCCCAGCGGGTACTCGTCGACCTGCAGGAAATGCGCGATGCCCGGCATGCAGCTCAGGCGCTCGGTCATGTCCTTCAGGGCCTTGGGGTCACTGACACGGGTTTCCAGCTCGAGGTTGTCCCACACGCCGTTCACCACCACGGCCGGGTCCAGATCGCGGAGCACGGCACGGATGTTTTTGGCCAATTGACGGATGAAACGCATCCGTACCGGGCGGCTCTTGATGGTGATCTCGGGGAAGACTTTTACGATTAGTTTCATGAAAACAGCGCGCGCAGGGCCAGCCGAAAAAGGGGGGCGCGGATTATAGCGGAAATTGCTCAAGGTTTAACCAGTTAATGTGCAGAAGGTTTTTGATGCACCAAAACGGGTCATTTGTGAAGTTGAGCGCTACATTAAAGGGCGGGATTTTCCATTTTAGAGCGCCTTGCACCTTTAAAAGCGTGATATTGGGGCAATAAACCCAAGTCGGGGCACTGGCATGCAATTTGCTCCCTTGTGAGGCAGGTTGCCAAGGCAGAGTATTCGCGCCGGCATCACCCATATTCCAAGGGCACTCCACTACCCGCCCGAAGCCACCCGGAGGCACTATGTCGAAGTCGGTTCAACTCATCAAAGATCATGACGTCAAGTGGATTGATCTGCGCTTCACTGATACCAAAGGCACTCAGCACCACGTGACCATGCCGGCCCGTGATGCGCTGGATGAAGCCTTCTTCGAAGAAGGCAAAATGTTCGACGGTTCCTCCATTGCCGGCTGGAAAGGCATCGAAGCCTCCGACATGATCCTGATGCCGGACGACACCACTGCCGTCCTGGACCCGTTCACCGAAGAGCCGACCCTGATCCTGGTTTGCGACGTGATCGAGCCTTCGACCATGCAAGGCTATGACCGTGACCCACGTGCCATCGCCAAGCGCGCCGAGGAATACCTGAAATCCACCGGTATCGGCGACACCGTTTTCGTCGGTCCAGAGCCTGAGTTCTTCATCTTCGACGAAGTAAAGTTCAAGTCCGACATCTCCGGCTCGATGTTCAAGATCTACTCCGAACAAGGTTCGTGGATGTCCGACCAGGACGTGGAAGGCGGCAACAAAGGCCACCGTCCAGGCGTCAAAGGCGGCTACTTCCCGGTTCCGCCGTTCGACCACGACCACGAAATCCGTACCTCCATGTGCAACGCCATGGAAGAAATGGGCCTGGTCATCGAAGTTCACCACCACGAAGTGGCGACTGCTGGCCAGAACGAAATCGGCGTGAAGTTCAACACCCTGGTCGCCAAGGCTGACGAAGTTCAGACCCTGAAGTACTGCGTACACAACGTTGCCGATGCCTACGGCCGCACCGCGACCTTCATGCCTAAGCCGCTGTACGGCGACAACGGTTCGGGTATGCACGTTCACCTGTCCATCGCCAAAGATGGCAAGAACACCTTCGCTGGCGAAGGTTATGCCGGCCTGTCCGATACCGCCCTGTACTTCATCGGCGGCATCATCAAGCACGGTAAGGCCCTGAACGGCTTCACCAACCCGTCGACCAACTCCTACAAGCGTCTGGTCCCAGGCTTCGAAGCTCCGGTAATGCTGGCCTACTCGGCTCGCAACCGTTCCGCTTCGATCCGTATTCCTTACGTGTCGAGCCCTCGCGCTCGCCGTATCGAAGCACGCTTCCCGGATCCGGCAGCCAACCCGTACCTGGGCTTCGCTGCCCTGTTGATGGCTGGCCTGGACGGCATCCAGAACAAGATCCACCCAGGCGATGCTGCAGACAAAAACCTGTACGACCTGCCGCCTGAAGAGGCGAAAGAGATCCCACAAGTTTGCGGCAGCCTGAAAGAAGCCCTGGAAGAGCTGGACAAAGGTCGTGCGTTCCTGACCAAAGGCGGCGTTTTCAGCGACGACTTCATCGACGCTTACATCGCCCTGAAAAGCGAAGAAGAAATCAAAGTACGTACCTTCGTACACCCACTGGAATACGAGCTGTACTACAGCTGCTGATCCAGTGACGCTCGCGCAAGCGGCGTAACAAAAATCAGGCCTCCTTCGGGAGGCCTTTTTTTGTGGGCGAACACTTATTATCGGGCCTACTGTTATAGGCATCATGCCCTTCCACGGAATGAAGAAGAGACATCCCATGTACCTACGCTTGAGCTTTGCACTGTTTACCGCCCTGCTCGCCAACTCCGCCTGCACTGTCGCTGCTGCCACCACTGCTTCGGTTCCAGCGCCTGCCGCCCTCGCCCCGCTGCTCAGCACCATTCAGGAGCGACTGGTGATTGCTGACAAGGTTGCGCTGAGCAAGTGGGACAGCGGCAAGCCTGTCGAGGATCGTCAGCGTGAACGTGAAGTGATTGCCGACGCTATCGCCGAAGCGCCCTACTATAAATTGGGCAATGAAGCCGTTGAGCAGTTCTTCTCGGCGCAGATCGAAGCCAACAAGTTAGTGCAGTACGCGCATTTGTCCGACTGGCACGCACAAGGCAAAGCGCCCAACGAGCCTCGCCCTGACCTCATTGGCCTGATCCGCCCGCAACTCGACCTGCTGCAAACACGCCTGCTGCAACAATTGGCCGATTTCACCCCGTATCGCAATGATCCACACTGCCCGTCATGGCTGGCCAAAGCCAATAAAGCCGCGACCCAAGTGCCGCTGCGCGAGCTTGCGCTGGTACGCGCTACTGCCGAATTGTGCGGCGTTCATCCGTAGGAGCTGGCGAGATTTATTGATCTTTCGTGTCAGGGTGTTAGTGACGTGGGCCAACTCGTAACCCTGACCTATGCTGCAACCCAACGCTTTCATTTATTGGTCGTTTTTTATGGGTCGTGTTTTTCTGTTCATCTTGCTGCTGATCGCCCAGCCCGCTATCGCGCAGATCTACCGCTACACCGACGCCAGCGGCAATACCGCCTACAGCAATCAGCCGCCCGATGGCGTGAAGAGCCAGGCCGTCGAGTTGCCGCCACTCAACAGCATCGAACACCAAGCACCGATAGCGCCCGAACAACCCTCCGCGCACGTAGACAAAAACGCCGTGTATTCAGTACTGGAACTGACCGGCCTGCCGAGCGATGAAGCCCTGCGCGCCAACAACGGTACTTTCACCGTCGGCGTGCAGATTCAGCCACGCCTGCAAGGGTCGCATCTGTTTCGATTGCTGCTGGACGGTCAACCGTATGGCCAGCCGAGCAATGTGCCACGCTTGCAACTGGTGAACATCGATCGCGGCGAACACCGTCTCGCGGTGCAGGTGCTCGCCGGAGAAAACCTGGTGCAGCAAAGCCCGATCCTCACCTTCACCGTGCAGCGGGTACACCTCCCTTGAGGTGCTGGATAATCGCCATGTGCCTGTGGCTGACCGCTCTTCCGGTGCAGGCCGAGGTCTACACCTACGTCGACGCCCAGGGCAACCGGGTCTTCACCGATCAACCCCGCCCAGGAAACGCCAAGCGAGTCACACTGGCGCCAGGTAATCGCATGTCGGCCAATCCCGGCAATGCAACACCGCAAGCAGCCCCAAAAAAGCCTGAGGAAAAACCACTGTTTCACTACGACATGCTTCGCGTACTCGTACCGGAACCGGACGCTTCGGTGCGCAGCAGTGCGGGGGACGTGATCGTCAGTGTCACCAACGAACCCACCTTGCAACGCGGCCATCGCTATCGATTGTTACTGGACGGCCAACCGACTGCCGATCCCGGCCCGAGCCCGGTGTTCGCCTTGAGCAATATTGATCGCGGCACCCATCAACTGGCGGTAGAAATCCTCGACGAACACGGGCGGATTGTCGAACGCACGGCGAATCAGCCCTTCCACATGCTGCGTATCTCTCTGGCGCAGAAGCGCCAGGTCAAGCCCTGCACCCTGACCGATTACGGCCAACGCCCGGAATGTCCGCTCGCGGATAAGCCCGAAGAAGAAAAAGTCGGGATTTTTTCTTTCTTCTGAATTTTGTTCAGGCCTATGCACTATATTGGTGCAATGTGCTGCACCCTACCCATATTTCAACCCATTTTGGTTCGAAAGTACCCGCAAACACCGGCAGAACGCCACGCAATCGCGCTTAAAACGCCTGTTTCAGGGCCTGAACGCTTCTTTTCGGAGCTTTGGTTTGGTTTTTGCATTTTCCTCGTATCAGCGCCCAGTTCACGCGCGCGATTCAGACCCGTCTGAGCCGCCACGCTCCAAAAGAGGTCCTAATGACCATCAGCGACGCACTGCACCGCTTGCTACTCGACAACCTGACGACCGCCACCATTCTGCTCAACGCCGAACTGCGCCTTGAGTACATGAACCCAGCGGCGGAAATGCTCCTGGCCATCAGCGGCCAGCGCAGCCATGGGCAATTCATCAGTGAGCTGTTCACCGAGTCAACCGAAGCCCTTAACTCCTTGCGCCAGGCAGTCGAACAAGCGCACCCGTTTACCAAGCGCGAAGCGATGCTCACCGCGCTGACCGGCCAGACCCTGACCGTCGACTACGCGGTGACGCCGATCCTGAGCAATGGCGCCACCCTGCTGCTGCTCGAAGTCCATCCGCGTGATCGCTTGCTGCGCATCACCAAAGAAGAAGCACAACTCTCCAAGCAGGAAACCAGCAAGATGCTGGTGCGCGGCCTCGCCCACGAGATCAAGAACCCGCTCGGCGGGATTCGCGGCGCCGCTCAATTGCTGGCCCGCGAGCTGCCGGAAGAAAGCCTCAAGGACTACACCAACGTCATCATCGAGGAAGCGGACCGCCTGCGTAACCTGGTCGATCGCATGCTCGGCTCGAACAAACTGCCGTCGCTTGCCCTGTGCAACGTCCACGAAGTGCTGGAGCGCGTCTGTCATCTGGTGGAAGCCGAGAGCCAAGGCTGCATCACATTGGTGCGCGACTACGACCCGAGCATTCCGGACGTGTTGATCGACCGCGAGCAAATGATTCAGGCCGTGCTGAATATCGTGCGCAATGCGATGCAGGCCATCAGCACCCAGAACGAGTTGCGCCTGGGCCGCATCACCCTGCGTTCGCGCGCGATGCGCCAGTTCACCATTGGCCACGTGCGCCATCGCCTGGTGACCAAGCTTGAAATCATCGACAACGGCCCGGGGATTCCGGCAGACCTGCAGGAAACCATCTTCTTCCCCATGGTCAGCGGCCGCCCGGACGGTACCGGGCTCGGCCTGGCCATTACCCAGAACATCATTAGCCAGCACCAGGGCCTGATCGAATGTGACAGCCATCCAGGCCACACCACATTCTCGATCTTTCTGCCACTGGAGCAAGGAGCCACATCGACATGAGCCGTAGTGAAACCGTGTGGATCGTCGATGACGACCGTTCTATCCGTTGGGTCCTGGAAAAAGCCCTGCAACAGGAAGGCATGACCACGCAAAGCTTCGACAGCGCCGATGGCGTGATGAGCCGCCTGGCGCGCCAGCAACCGGACGTGATCATCTCCGACATCCGCATGCCCGGCACCAGCGGCCTGGACCTGCTGGCACGGATTCGCGAGCAACACCCAAGGCTGCCGGTGATCATCATGACCGCGCACTCCGACCTGGACAGCGCTGTCGCGTCCTATCAGGGCGGTGCGTTCGAGTACCTGCCCAAGCCGTTCGACGTCGATGAAGCGGTGTCGCTGGTCAAGCGCGCCAACCAGCATGCCCAGGAACAGCAAGGCCTGGAAGTGGCGCCAATCCTGGCCCGCACCCCGGAAATCATCGGTGAAGCACCGGCGATGCAGGAAGTGTTTCGCGCCATCGGGCGCTTGAGCCACTCCAACATCACCGTGCTGATCAACGGCGAATCCGGTACCGGTAAAGAACTGGTGGCCCACGCCCTGCACCGCCACAGCCCGCGCGCGGCCTCGCCGTTTATCGCGCTGAACATGGCGGCGATCCCCAAGGATTTGATGGAGTCCGAGCTGTTTGGTCACGAAAAAGGCGCATTCACCGGCGCGGCCAACCTGCGGCGGGGACGGTTTGAACAAGCGGATGGCGGCACACTGTTCCTCGATGAAATCGGCGACATGCCGGCCGACACCCAGACACGCTTGCTGCGGGTACTGGCCGATGGCGAGTTCTATCGCGTCGGCGGTCACGTGCCGGTCAAGGTCGATGTGCGCATCATTGCCGCGACCCACCAGAACCTGGAAACCCTGGTACACGCCGGGAAGTTCCGTGAAGACCTGTTCCACCGCCTGAACGTGATCCGTATCCACATTCCGCGCCTGTCGGACCGTCGCGAAGACATACCGACCCTGGCCAAGCACTTCCTCGCCCGCGCCGCACAAGAACTGGCGGTGGAGCCGAAGCTACTGAAAAGCGAAACCGAGGAATACCTGAAGAACCTGCCGTGGCCAGGCAACGTCCGGCAGCTGGAAAACACCTGCCGCTGGATCACGGTGATGGCGTCGGGTCGCGAAGTGCACATCAGTGACCTGCCGCCAGAGCTGCTGAGCTTGCCGCAGGATTCGGCACCGGTGACCAACTGGGAGCAAGCGCTGCGTCAGTGGGCCGATCAGGCGTTGGCGCGTGGTCAGTCGAGCCTGCTCGACAGCGCCGTACCGAGCTTCGAGCGGATCATGATCGAAACCGCCCTCAAACACACCGCCGGACGCCGTCGCGACGCTGCCGTATTACTCGGCTGGGGCCGTAACACCTTGACCCGCAAGATCAAGGAACTGGGGATGAAGGTCGATAGCGGGGATGACGATGAAGGGGATGAGGGTTAAGCAGAAGCTCGATCGTTCCCACGCTCCCGCGTGGGAACGATCCTAACGACTCGTGCACCGCCTCAATGCACCGTGAACCGCAATCGCGCATCCCACGGGGAGTAAAACCCGACCTCCGGCAACACAAAAAGCCATAGTACAAAAAAGCAAAAGCCCCGAACTACGGGGCTTTCAGCGCTGCATGCAGGTTATTTTTTGCAACATGTAAAAACCTGGCACGCCCCCTGCAATAGTCTAATCAGTGATTCGATTCACTACCCAGTTTCGGGGGCCTTGGTACAGGCAGGCCGGGGATTCCCCTCTTTACATCCGGGGTTCATCACGCAGACCGCGACGACCCCCCTCCCGTTTTGGGGAACCTTGGTACAGGCAGGCCGGGGATTCCCTCTTTTATTGCTCCTGGAGATGGATCTCCAACCGCCAGCGGTCATTGACCTCGCTGCCGGCCCACTCACCCTTCAGGGGGCGAGCCGCCACCAGCGTCAGCAACAAGCCCTTGTCACTCAATCGCACCCGCCAGTTCACGTCCTTGTCGTTGAGCTTCAACTGGCCGTTTTGCGCCTTGCCTTCAGCCTCGAACAGCAACGCGACGCTGCCGTCGATGAACTCGCCGTGGGTCTTCGGTTCGTTGTTGAACCACACCACCAAACCATCCGGCTCAACCTCAACCTGTTGTAATACAGTAGGGTCCGGCTCGGTCAGACGACCGATCATCATCCCGACCATGACACCGACGATCGCCAATGAGGCCATCACCCGAGGGAATAGCTTCGGTCGCGGGTCCACTTCAGGCGTAGAATGCCGCCCATCTTTACCTTCGGAGCCGTGCATGTTTCACGTCATCCTTTTTCAACCAGAAATTCCGCCGAATACCGGCAACGTTATCAGGCTGTGCGCCAACAGTGGCTGCCACCTGCATTTGATCGAACCGCTGGGCTTCGAGATGGACGACAAGCGCCTGCGTCGGGCGGGCCTCGATTACCACGAGTATGCCACTTTGCAGCGCCATGCTGATCTCCCAAGCTGTCTGGAAAGCCTTGGCCATCCGCGCGTGTTCGCCTTCACCACCAAGGGCTCGCGGCCGTTCCACGACGCCAGCTTCGCCGAGGGTGATGCCTTCCTGTTCGGTCCCGAAAGCCGTGGCCTGCCGGCCGAGGTGCTGGACGCCCTGCCCGCCGAACAGCGCCTGCGCCTGCCGATGCGCGAAGGCTGCCGCAGCCTGAACCTGTCCAACACCGTGGCGGTGGCCGTATACGAAGGCTGGCGTCAGCTCGGCTTCAAATAACCCTCGAGCCCCCGTACATGATCGTTCCCACGCTCCCGCGTGGGAATGCAGCCCGTGACGCTCCGCGTCACTGGACGCAGAGCGTCCCTTGAGGCATTCCCACGCAGAGCGTATCAATACTCGACAACCATAAAAAAAGCGCCTGTTACGGCGCTTTTTTCGTTGCGGCATCGAACGCTTATTGAACGGTCTGTACGCCGTCTTGCTGCATGCGTTGCATTTCTTGCGCGTACAGGGCGTCGAAGTTCACCGGAGCCAGCATCAGGGCCGGGAACGAACCACGGGTCACCAGGCTGTCCAGGGCTTCGCGAGCGTACGGGAACAGGATGTTCGGGCAGAAAGCACCGAGGGTGTGGCTCATCGAGGCTTCGTCGAGGTTCTTGATCAGGAAGATACCGGCCTGCTGGACTTCAGCGATGAACGCCACTTCGTCACCGTTTTTCACGGTAACCGACAGGGTCAGCACCACTTCATGGAAGTCGGCTTCCAGCGCTTTCTGACGGGTGTTCAGGTCCAGACCAACGCTCGGCTCCCACTGCTGGCGGAAGATCGCCGGGCTTTTCGGGGCTTCAAAGGACAGGTCACGCACGTAAATGCGCTGCAAGGAGAATTGCGGTGCAGTTTCTTCTTCGTTCGCAGCAGTGTTCTGTTGGTCAGTCATCTCAGATCCTTTCTGATCTTGGGGTCTTATAGGGTTTGCTGATTTTAAGGGTTCAGTCAGGCCGTGAGCAGCGCGTCGAGCTTGCCGGCGCGGTCCAGGGCAAACAAATCATCACAACCACCAACGTGGGTGCTGCCGATCCAGATCTGCGGCACGGACGTACGTCCGGCTTTCTGGGCCATCTCGGCGCGCACCTGCGGCTTGCCATCGACCTTGATCTCTTCGAAGGCTACGCCCTTGTTCTCGAGCAGGTACTTGGCTCGCGAGCAGTAGGGGCAGTAATCGCTGGAATAGACGACGACATTTTTCATATCACTTCACCAGCGGCAGATTGTCGGCTTTCCAGCTGGAGATTCCGCCGGACAGCTTGGCTGCGGTAAAACCGGACTTCAACAGCTCGCGAGCGTGAGTGCCGGAGTGCTGGCCCAGGGCGTCGACCAGAATGATGGTCTTGGCCTTGTGCTTTTCCAGTTCGCCAACGCGAGCAGTCAGTTTGTCCTGCGGAATATTCAGCGCGCCAACGATGTGACCGGCGGCGAAATCCTTGGTGGTACGGATATCGACAACGACGCCCTGGTCCTTGTTGACCAGCGCTGTCAGCTCAGCCGTGCTGAGGCTGCGGCCGCCGCGGCTCATCTCGCGGGCGATCAACAACGCCAGCAGTACGACGAAGATACCGACGAGCAGATAGTGGTTAGTGGCAAATTCAATCAGGTGAGCAACCATCAAGGAGGTTCCAGGGCGTTAAAATGTCGGCCAGTATACACAGCCACTATGGTGGGCCAAACCCCGTCCGGCGGTGACGCGGTCGGAACTTCGCTTTAAACTGCCACTCCCTTTTTCCATCGCACCTTTAACTTAAGCCAGAGTGGAATCCATGACTACCACGCCTAAACCTTTGGTCCTGATTATTCTCGACGGCTTCGGTCACAGTGAAAGCCAGGAATCCAACGCCGTGTTCACGGCCAAAAAGCCGGTCCTCGACCGTTTGTACGCCACCGTACCGAACGGCCTGATCTCGGGCTCGGGCATGGACGTCGGCCTGCCGGACGGGCAAATGGGCAACTCGGAAGTCGGCCACATGAACCTTGGCGCAGGCCGCGTGGTGTATCAGGACTTCACCCGCGTGACCAAAGCGATCCGCGATGGCGAGTTCTTCGAGAACCCGACCATCTGCGCCGCCGTGGATAAAGCCGTTGCTGCCGGCAAAGCCGTGCACTTCATGGGCCTGTTGTCCGAAGGCGGCGTGCACAGCCACCAGGATCACCTGATCGCCATGGCCGAACTGGCCTTCAAGCGCGGCGCCGAGAAGATCTACCTGCACGCCTTCCTCGACGGCCGCGACACGCCGCCAAAAAGCGCACAGTCGTCGATCGAACTGCTGGATGAAGCGTTCAAGACGCTGGGCAAAGGCCGGATCGCCAGCATCATCGGCCGCTATTTCGCCATGGACCGCGACAACCGCTGGGATCGCGTGTCCCAGGCCTACAACCTGATCGTTGACGGGAACGGCGAATTCAACGCCGCCACCGCTCAACAGGGTCTGCAAGCCGCCTACGAACGTGGCGAGAGCGACGAATTCGTCAAAGCCACCACCATCGGTGAGCCGGTCAAGGTCGAAGACGGCGACGCCGTGGTGTTCATGAACTTCCGCGCCGACCGCGCCCGCGAGCTGACCCGGGTATTCGTCGAAGACGATTTCAAGGACTTCGAACGCGCTCGCCAGCCGAAACTGGCCGGATTTGTCATGCTGACCCAATACGCAGGCAGCATTCCGGCACCGTCGGCCTTTGCACCGGGCAGCCTGGAAAATGTGCTGGGCGATTATTTGGCTAAAAACGGCAAAACCCAGCTGCGTATCGCCGAAACCGAAAAATACGCTCACGTGACCTTCTTCTTCTCCGGTGGTCGCGAAGAACCATTCCCGGGCGAAGAACGCATCCTGATCCCGTCGCCGAAAGTCGCCACCTATGACTTGCAGCCAGAAATGAGCGCACCGGAAGTCACCGACAGGATCGTCGACGCGATCGAAAACCAGCGCTACGACGTGATCGTGGTCAACTATGCCAACGGCGACATGGTCGGCCATAGCGGCGTGTTCGATGCCGCAGTGAAAGCCGTTGAGTGCCTGGACCTGTGCGTCGGCCGCATCGTCGATGCCCTGGAAAAAGTCGGCGGCGAAGCGCTGATCACCGCCGACCACGGCAACGTTGAGCAAATGTCCGACGAATCCACCGGTCAGGCGCACACCGCTCACACCACTGAACCGGTACCGTTCATCTACGTCGGCAAACGCGACCTCAAGGTTCGCCAAGGCGGTGTACTGGCGGATGTGGCACCGACCATGCTAATGCTGCTGGGCCTTGCGAAGCCTGCCGAGATGACGGGGACGTCGATCCTGGTGTAGTGAAGGCTTTCAAACGCTGCTAAACCCTGTGGGAGCAGCCGGGCGACGTTCGTCGCCCGGCTGCTCCCACATTGGTTTTCGGTGTTTTTCAGTCCAGTTATCACACAGCCAGAAATGGACGTTTTTTTTACAGTCTTGGCCGGGCATACTAGGCTGTCTTTTTTCCCCTGGTGTCGCCCGCCTCTATGCTTCGCGCCCTGATTGCCCTTGCCCTGACCTGCCTGCTCCATCCGGCATTTGCCGATGAACGCGCGCAAACCCAGCAACAGTTGGACGCCACGCGTCAGGATATTGCCGAGCTGAAAAAGCTGCTGGGCAAGTTGCAGGAAGAAAAGTCCGGCGTGCAAAAGGAGCTCAAAGGCACCGAGACCGAGATGGGCAAGCTCGAGAAGCAGGTCGATGCCCTGCAAAAAGAGCTGAAGAAAAGCGAATCCGAGATACAGCGACTCGATGGTGAGAAAAAAAAACTCCAGAGCGCGCGCATTGAACAGCAACGACTGATCGCCATTCAGGCCCGCGCGGCCTATCAGAACGGCCGGCAGGAATACCTGAAACTGCTGCTCAACCAGCAGAACCCGGAAAAATTCGCCCGCACCCTCACCTATTACGACTACCTGAGCCAGGCACGCCTGGAGCAGTTGAAGAATTTCAACGAAACCTTGCGCCAACTGGCCAACGTCGAACAGGACATCGCCCTGCAACAAGCCCAGTTGCTGGTGCAGAAAAGCAGTCTCGACAGTCAGCGTGACGAACTCGACAAAGTCCGCAAGGAGCGTCAGCAAGTCCTGGCCAAGCTCAACGACGACGTGAAAGCCCGCGACCAGAAGCTGCAAGCCCGCGAGCAGGATCAGGCCGACCTGTCTAAAGTACTCAAAACCATCGAAGAAACCCTGGCACGCCAGGCCCGTGAGGCAGAAGAAGCGCGACAAAAAGCGCTGATCGCCCAGCAGGAAGCCGAAAAAAAGCGTTTACGTGAGGCTCAGGCCCGGGCTGAGGCCCCGACTGATGCCCCACGCAAGCCCGCCAAGTCGACACCAGGCGCACTGGTTTCAAGTGCAGGCGAGTCCTTCGGCGGCCCCTTTGCTTCAGCCCGCGGAAAACTTCCGTGGCCTGTCGATGGTCGATTGCTAGCGCGTTTTGGTGAAACCCGCGGCGACGATGCCCGAACCAAGTGGGACGGCGTGATGATCAGCGCCTCTGCAGGCAGCCAGGTACACGCCGTACACGGCGGTCGCGTGGTGTTCGCCGACTGGTTGCGCGGCGCCGGCTTGCTGGTGATCCTCGACCACGGCAATGGTTTTTTGAGTTTGTACGGCCACAACCAGACGCTGCTTAAAGCGGCCGGTGACGTGGTCAAGGCCGGTGAGTCCATCTCCACTGTCGGTAACAGTGGCGGCCAGGACACACCTGCGCTGTATTTCGCTATTCGTCAGCAGGGTCACCCGAGTGATCCAGCACAATGGTGCCGCGCGCAAGGATAGGCGTTGAGTCACCTACATTAGGAGTTCGTTCGACATGCTGCATTTGTCCCGCCTCAATTCGCTGGCCCTGACGATCGCTCTGGTGATCTGTGCGCCATTGGCGTTTGCCGCTGAACCGGCCCCGTTGGCCCCGGCCGCGACCACCAAGGCGCCATTGCCGCTGGAAGAGCTGCGCACCTTTGCCGAGGTCATGGACCGGATCAAGGCAGCCTATGTCGAACCGGTTGACGACAAGACCCTGCTGGAAAATGCCATCAAGGGCATGCTCAGCAACCTCGACCCGCACTCCGCCTACCTCGGCCCGGAAGACTTTGCCGAGCTGCAGGAAAGCACCAGCGGCGAATTCGGCGGCCTGGGTATCGAAGTCGGTGCCGAAGACGGCTTCATCAAAGTTGTTTCGCCAATCGATGACACGCCAGCCTCCAAGGCCGGCATCCAGGCAGGCGACTTCATCGTCAAGATCAACGGCCAGCCAACCCGCGGCCAGAGCATGACCGAAGCCGTAGACAAGATGCGCGGCAAGATCGGCGAGAAGATCACTCTGACCCTGGTGCGCGACGGTGGTGCACCGTTCGACGTGACGCTGACCCGCGCGACCATCCAGGTCAAGAGCGTGAAGAGCCAGTTGCTGGATTCGGGCTATGCCTACCTGCGCATCACCCAGTTCCAGGTCAAGACCGGCGAAGAAGTCGCCAAGGCCCTGGCCAAGTTGCGCAAGGACAACGGCAAGAAGCTCAGCGGCATCGTGCTCGATCTGCGTAACAACCCGGGCGGCGTGCTGCAAGCGGCGGTGGAAGTGGTCGACCACTTCGTCACCAAAGGCTTGATCGTTTACACCAAGGGTCGTATCGCCAACTCCGAACTGCGCTTCTCTGCCACCGGCAAGGATCTGAGCGAAGCGGTGCCAATGGTCGTGCTGATCAACGGCGGTAGCGCCTCGGCTTCAGAAATTGTCGCCGGCGCCCTGCAGGATCAAAAACGCGCAGTGGTCATGGGCACCACCAGTTTCGGTAAAGGTTCGGTACAAACCGTGCTGCCACTGAACAACGACCGTGCATTGAAGATCACCACCGCACTGTACTTCACGCCGAACGGGCGCTCGATCCAGGCCCAGGGCATCGTTCCGGACATCGAAGTGCGCAAGGCCAAGATCACCAACGAGCAGGATGGCGAATACTTCAAGGAAGCCGATCTGCAAGGTCACCTGGGCAATGGCAACGGCGGCGCCGACAAACCCACCAAGTCCGGCGGCAAAGCCAAGGCGATGCCACAGGATGACGACTACCAGTTGGCCCAGGCCCTGAGCCTGCTCAAAGGCCTGAGCATCACCCGCGGCCACTGAGATGCGTTTGCGGGTCATCCTCAGCCTGCTGTGCTGTCTGGCGGGCGCTGCTCACGCGGCGCCTGCCGAGACAGCGGCGCCACACAAGGCTTACCTGAGCCTGATCATCGATGACCTCGGGCAAAACCTGCCACGCGACCGCCGCGTGCTGGCGCTGCCCGGGCCGGTGACCACGGCAATCATGCCCGACACGCCCCACGCTGCCGAATTTGCCCGCGAGGCCCACCGCGCCGGCAAGATAGTCATGCTGCACATGCCCATGGACCCGGCCACCGGCCCGTTCGCCTGGCATCCCGAGCTTCCCATCGAAGAGCTGGAAAAACGCCTGAATGCGGCGTTCAAAGCCGTGCCCTATACCAGCGGCATCAACAACCACATGGGCAGCCGCATGACCGCCCAGCAACCCGCCATGACCTGGCTGATGGCCGAGCTGCAACGCCGGCACAAGTTCTTTGTCGACAGCCGAACCAGCGCTCAGACAGTCGCCGCCGCCGAGGCGCAGAAGATTGGTCTGGCCAGCGTCTCGCGGGATGTGTTCCTCGATGATGAGCGCACCGAGGCCGCAATCTTCACTCAGCTTCAGACCGCCATCAGCCTGGCCCGCAAACAAGGCGCGGCGGTAATGATCGGCCACCCTTATCCACAAACCCTGGCGGTGCTGGAGCGCGAACTGCCCAAGCTCAAGGCTCAGGGCATCGACTGGATCGATATCAAGTTGATGATCAGTGTGCGCGGCAATCGCGCGACGGCTGCGCATGGTACAGATGGACAGTATCGCGAAGTTCGATAACGCAGCGCTGCCGAAAGCAAACCCCTTCAATTAAAGAAATACCCCACGACCTGAAAATACTCGACGTGCCGCTAGCGACTGACCTGGCGCATCACTGATTTCTTGCGAGCCTATAAATATATAACACCGGCCCATACAAACTACCCGCAACACTATGGGCACTTGAGAGCGCCACGTTAAACCCGCCATCATTACCAAGGAACGGTCATGAATTTTAAACTCACAGCACTCGTTATTTTTTTACTCGGCAACCTTGCACTTAACACTCAGGCCATTGCACTGGACATCAGCGACAGTCTGAAAAATGGCACAGCATCCAGATTACTGAAAAACAGCAAAAATGAATCAGCACGCTGGACCGGCGTGGGCCTTCTGACCACCACCGAAGGAACCTGCAGTGCAACCCTTATAGACACAAGAGCCTTCGGATCGAAAGCGACTGGGCCGGCTTACCTGATCACCAGTGGACATTGCATCATAAAAGAAATCGGCACATCCAAGCTAAACCACACACTTGACGCGAGTGTGACGTTTAATTACTTCAACGACACGGTAAAACGCCACACAACATATAAAGTTCGTACCGCCAACTGGACCAGCATGGTGGGCACAGATCTGGCGATACTCGAAGTTGAAAAAACGCTTGAACAACTTATGCTGGAAGGGATCGTTCCGCTCAAGCTTGCGCCGCTCCCGCCACTGGGGACCCATGATGTACTTAATGTCGGAATACCCGGCACGTTTCCCGAACAAGGGTTACGCATGAGCGCCTGCACCCAGGAGATCTCTACCACGCTCTCTGGAGTACCTCCGACCTTCCCCGGGGGATTTGTGAACGACTGCAAGGATTTGGCGCCTGGAAGCTCCGGCAGCCCAATACTTGATCGTCGAACAAATAAAATCACCAGCATCGTCTCGGAAAATAATTATAGTTTTTCGCCAGGTTTTCTCTTGAACTGCTTCAGCAATGGCGTATTCAGCAACAACACGGAAACCTGCAAACTGCAAAACATTAATATTGCAGTTGACTTCCGAAGCCTGTTCAAAACAACCGTTCGCCCAACGCTGGACTCGGCGGGTTATGAAGTATCGCCAACATGGAACTATACCTTCAACATCGACACACCTTACTATCGATATAAATCTGTACGGGACGCCATGAGCTGCGAAAAACCCGACGACTATAGCGGCGCTATCAACTCGGCCACTGGCCTCATTAACAGCTCTATTGGCCCGGAACCGCGCATGCATATCTTGTGCATCATCGGCGCGCACTCAAAAGAGCAAAAACTGACAAGCGCACTGTTAAAAAATGTTTTCACGCACTCTGTTCACTTAGCTGAATCCGCTCCAAAACCAACGTTTAATCTGCTCACAGACGGACGAACCAGCATCACGTGGGCCGATTCGTACCCTGTATTCACTTCCCATTTTTTTCATACCGGCCCGGCCGACACTACGCAATGTGGCGATTTAGGGGATGAGCGCTACAAGAAAGCGGCATCTGTAGAAGTTTTACCTTCACACCGCCCTTTGAAAGTATGCAGCTACGGCCAGAACGAGGCCGAGCTTCAGCCCTCGGCGATTCGTTTTGATCTCATCAGAACGCCGTTGTTGCCGTAATCCCAAGCCATGCCTCATGCGCGCACTAGAGGTAGAGGTTGAATATCTCGTCCAGACTGCCTTCAGCGCGCATCTGGTCCAACGCATCCTGGAGCTTTTTGACGATCTGGTCCGGTACGCTCGTGTTCAACGCCAGGTACAACTGCGCGCTGTTGAAGCGCAGCACGGTCTTGAGCCCATTCACCCCTTCCTGGCGGGCCAGGTAACGGCCCGCCGGGTCACCCGTGGCCCAGAGGTCAATCTGACCGTTGACCAGTTTCTTGGCGTTGTCCTGATCACGCAGCACCACGATCGGTTTCAGCCCCTGCCTGGTCAGCGTCTCTGCAATCGCATCGCCCTTGTAGGCACCGATCTTGTATTTACGCGCCTGCGCCAGCGACTCGAGGGTGATCTTGCTGTCAGCCTTGGCCAACATGATCCAGTCGTCCGGACCAATCGGGCCGACCCATTTGAAAAGTTTTTCACGGTCCGGCAGTCGCGCCATGACAAACACACCGTACCCCGGCTTCTCCAGGGCGAGTTTGTAGATTCGCTCCCAAGGGAAACGTAGCGTCAGGCTGTAGGTGATGTTGGCACGCTTGAACATCTCGCGGACGATGTCCACGGCGATGCCATTGATGTTGTCTTCCTGAGCGAAGTTCTTGCCGTTCTTCGCCATGTTGTAAGGCGGGAAGTTTTCCGTCAGCAGCACCAGGTCGGTGTCGGTTTTTTCTGCTGCACGCGCAGCGCCAGCCAGTAATAACGAGGCGCTGGCGAGTACCAGAAGAAGGCGTTTGAGCATGACGGTTTACCGGAGTCCATGGCGTGCCCAAGCTTGCCCTGAGCCCGCCATGCTGTCCACTGGCCTTTATCGGACGCAGATGCCACGTTGCGCCATGTAGGCCTTGGCTTCCGGCACGGTGTATTCGCCGAAGTGGAAAATACTCGCTGCCAACACTGCGCTGGCATGACCTTCGAGGATGCCGTCAGCCAGATGCTGTAAATTGCCGACGCCGCCAGAGGCGATCACCGGGATCCCCAGCGCATCGCTGATGGCACGCGTGACGCCCAGGTCAAAGCCGTTTTTCATTCCGTCCTGGTCCATGCTGGTCAGCAGGATTTCGCCGGCACCCAGACCTTCCATCTTCTTCGCCCACTCCACCGCATCCAGCCCGGTAGGTTTGCGACCGCCGTGGGTGAAGATCTCCCAGCGCGGGGTTTCGCCCGGCAGTGAAACCTTCTTGGCGTCGATGGCGACAACGATGCATTGCGAGCCGAAATGCTGCGCCGCTTCGCCGACAAACTCTGGATTGAACACCGCCGCGGTGTTGATCGAGACCTTGTCGGCGCCGGCATTGAGCAGGTTGCGGATGTCTTGCACGGAGCGCACGCCACCGCCAACGGTCAGCGGGATGAACACCTGGCTGGCCATGCGCTCGACGGTATGCAACGTGGTATCGCGGCCATCGACGCTGGCGGTGATGTCAAGAAAGGTAATCTCGTCGGCACCCTGCTCGTCGTAACGACGGGCGATTTCCACCGGATCGCCGGCGTCACGGATGTTCTCGAACTTCACACCTTTGACGACCCGGCCGTTATCCACGTC
This sequence comes from Pseudomonas sp. H3(2019), assembly GCF_007713465.1. GTDB lineage: Bacteria > Pseudomonadota > Gammaproteobacteria > Pseudomonadales > Pseudomonadaceae > Aquipseudomonas. The sequence continues at coordinate 149,824 of NZ_VMSG01000011.1, forward strand.
CAGGCAAGGAATGATGCGTTTGGCCAGCGCCATGGTAAGTCCTCAGCCTTTGTACGAATCGCAGAAAGCTTGCGCTTCAGCGACGTCGAGAGTGCCTTCGTAAATCGCCCGGCCAGTGATGGCGCCGATGATGCCTGGCGCCTTGGCGTCGAGCAGCGACTTGATGTCACCCAGGTTGTGAATACCGCCGGACGCAATCACCGGAATCCGCGTGGCGGCGGCCAGTGCTGCGGTGTACGACACGTTGCAGCCCTGCATCATGCCGTCTTTGGCGATGTCGGTATAAACGATCGCAGACACGCCGTCGGCTTCAAACTGCTTCGCCAGGTCGATGACCTGCACGGTGCTGATCTCAGCCCAGCCATCGGTGGCCACAAAGCCGTCTTTGGCATCCAGGCCGACGATCACTTTGCCCGGGAAGGCGCGGCAGGCTTCGGCGACGAAGGCCGGATCTTTCACGGCTTTGGTGCCGATGATCACGTAGCTCACGCCCGCTTTCACGTAGTGTTCAATGGTTTCCAGCGAGCGGATACCGCCACCGATCTGAATCGGCAGGTTCGGGTAGCGCTTGGCGATCGCGGTGACCACTTCGCCATTGACTGGCTGGCCTTCAAAGGCGCCATTCAGATCGACCAGATGCAGACGACGGCAACCGCCCTCCACCCACTTGGCAGCCATGCTCACCGGGTCATCGGAGAACACTGTGGAATCTTCCATGCGGCCCTGGCGCAGACGTACACAGGCACCGTCTTTGAGATCGATAGCGGGAATAATCAGCATCTGGCAAACCTTTAAATTCGATTTTTCAGCGTTGCTCGGAAATCAGTTTTTCTCGAGCGCCCACAAGTCGCTTTCGATGCTTTCGAACCTCTCTTTGAGGTGCGTCTGCACATCGAAAATCGCCCTGTTGTAATAGTGCGGAGCAATTTCACGGGTAAACAGCTCAAGAATTTCAGCCGCCTCGAACAAGCCCAGCTCGAGTTCGAAGCGGTCTTCCATGAAACGCTTGATCTTGCTGTTGGCCTCGTTCTCTTGCTCGGGTGTGAGCGTGAGGATCGGCGGCTTCTTCTTGACAGCCATTACCAGCGACCGTCCCACGCAGCGAAGTTCTGCAGCAATTGCAGGCCATGGGTATGGCTCTTCTCCGGGTGGAACTGCACGGCGAAACGCGAGCCCTCGGCCAGCGCCGCAGCGAAATCGACACCGTAGTGACCGCCGCCTACCACCTGCCGCGGGTTACCGGCGGCGATGTAGTAGCTGTGCACGAAGTAGAAACGCGCCAGGTCCGGAATGTTGTGCCACAGCGGGTGATCCACCGTCTGCTTCACTTCGTTCCAGCCCATGTGCGGGACTTTCAGGTGTTCGCCGTCTTCATGCAGACCTTTGCCGAAGAACTTCACCTGGCCGGGAAACAGGCCGATGCAGTCGACGCCGTCGTTTTCTTCACTGTGTTCGAGCAAGGCTTGCATGCCCACGCAGATGCCGAGGAACGGACGGTCCTGGCTGACTTCACGCACCAGCGAGTCGAAGCCCAGGCGACGGATCTCCGCCATGCAATCGCGAATCGCGCCCACACCGGGGAAAACCACCCGGTCGGCTTCGCGAATCACATTGGCATCGCTGGTAATCAGCACCTTGCCGGCACCGACGTGCTCGAGGGCCTTGGCCACCGAGTGCAGGTTGCCCATGCCGTAATCGATAACCGCGACCGTCTGCATTACAGAACGCCCTTGGTCGAAGGCATTTGCCCGGCCATGCGCTCATCCAGCTCGACGGCCATGCGCAGTGCGCGGCCAAAGGCCTTGAACACGGTTTCGATCTGGTGGTGGGTGTTGTGCCCACGCAGATTGTCGATGTGCAAACTGACGTTGGCGTGGTTGACGAAGCCCTGGAAAAACTCCTGGAACAGGTCGACATCGAAGCCGCCGACAGTGGCGCGGGTATATGGCACGTGCATCTGCAGGCCAGGACGGCCAGAGAAGTCGATCACCACACGCGACAGCGCTTCATCGAGCGGCACGTAGGCGTGGCCGTAGCGACGGATGCCTTTTTTGTCGCCGATGGCTTTGGTGAAGGCCTGACCCAGCGTGATACCGACGTCTTCCACCGTGTGGTGGTCGTCGATATGCAGGTCACCCTTGCACTCGATATCCAGGTCGATCAGCCCGTGACGGGCGATCTGGTCCAGCATGTGCTCAAGGAAGGGAACACCGATATCAAATCGGGCCTTTCCGGTGCCATCCAGGTTGATCGAGGCTTTGATCTGGGTTTCCAGAGTGTCGCGCTCGACTGACGCCTTACGTTCGGCCATCACCAGCTCCGCAAAATCATTGGGCGAAAAAGGCAACCATTATAGGGGCGCGGACGCCAAACAGAAACACGCGAGGTGATATCCCTGACGGGCTGAACCCAATGCCGCCGGGGCTATACATGTCAGTACAAGCGCTCCAAGACCGCTGATCGCTCCCACTCTGCGTGGGAACGATCAGACATCAGACAGGGGAGGCGTTAGTGGAACAGGACGGCAGTCTTCTGCAACGTCACCCAAACGCCCCACGCCAGCGGAATGCCCACCACCAGCCATGCGGCAATGGCCAACGGCACGCTGCCCGAGGAAGCTTTCCACTCCAGCACGGTGGTGCTGTCCGCGCCTTTGTCGTGACCCAGCGCCTGTTCGACGGCCAGCTCGGCATCGGTCATGAAGTATTTATCCGCCACCGGACGCACCAGCAGGTTGCAGAGGAAACCCAGCACCAGCAGGCCGGCAAGGATGTACAGGGTGATGTCATACGCAGCCGCGCGCTCGACGCCGATGCTCAACTGATACTCACGCAAGTAGTTCACCAACACCGGACCGAGCACGCCGGCAGCGGCCCAGGCGGTCAGCAGGCGACCGTGGATCGCACCGACCATCTGCGTACCGAACAGATCCGCCAGGTACGCCGGCACTGTCGCAAAACCACCGCCGTACATCGACAGGATGATGCAGAACGCCGCAACGAACAGCGCGATGTTGCCCAGATGACCAAGGTTCGGAATCAACGCGTACAGGGCAAAACCCAGGGCGAAGAACACGAAGTAGGTATTTTTACGGCCCAGGTAGTCGGAGAACGACGCCCAGAAGAACCGCCCACCAATGTTGAACAGACTCAGCAAACCGGTGAAACCGGCAGCGATTGCGGCGATCGACGCCAATTGCGAAGCGTCCAGCTGACCAAAGGTCAGGTCGTTGCCGAGCAATTTACCAGCGAATACTTCCTGCAACAGCGGTGAAGCCATGCCGAGGATGCCGATACCCGCCGACACGTTCAGGCACAGCACCAGCCACACCAGACGGAACTGCGGGGTTTTCCACGCGACGTTAACGTGCACATGGCGATGAGTGATCATCGCGTTCGCGGCTTTTTTCGCCGGGGCGGTCCAGCCCTCAGGCTTCCAGCCGGTCGGTGGAACGCGGTACGACAGCGCACCGCCGATCATGAACACAAAGTAGATTGCAGCCATCACCAGGAAGCTCTGCCACACACCGACGCCAGCCGGCGAAGCGAAATGGCCCATCAGCGCTGCTGCCAGCGGAGCACCGACCATCGCACCGCCGCCGAAGCCCATGATCGCCATGCCGGTCGCCATGCCACGCTTGTCCGGGAACCACTTGATCAAGGTTGAAACCGGCGAGATGTAACCCAGCCCCAGGCCAATCCCCCCGATGACGCCGGAGCCGATCCACATCAGCCAGATCTGATGGGTATAAACCCCCAACGCGGAAATCAGCAGACCGCCGCACCAGCACAATGCCGAGACGACACCGGCCTTGCGTGGCCCGGCATGTTCCAGCCAGCCACCCCAGATCGCTGCCGAGCAGCCGAGGAAGATGAAGAACAGGGTGTAGATCCAGCCGAGCATCGAGATCGGCCAATCACACTGGGACGAGAAAATCTGTGCAATGAAGCTCATGTCGGGTGCGCAAGCCACCGGCGCGGTCACGCCGAGGGCTTTGGACAGCGGCAGCCAGAACACCGAAAAACCGTAGGCCATGCCGATGCACAGGTGGATGGCCAACGCGGCCGGTGGAACCAGCCAGCGGTTGAAACCGGGCTTGGCGATAATGCGCTCCTTGGACAGGAACGCGGACTGGACGGGAATAATGCCCGCCTCGGTACTCGTGCTCATTTGTGTTTCCCCCAATTATTAGTATGGTTCGCCAGACACTCTTCACCCACAGCCTTGTTGCACGCAGGCATGACCGTTTTATTGAGTAGAGTTCCTTCGGGCGCGACGACAGGTCGCAGAAGGACCGACGAACGGGCCAAGATTACCATTTGCCCGTGACAGAAAAGCCAAACTGACATCACCTTTTATGTGACATCTGTTCCGATCACGCACCAGGGTCTGTACGAAAACTCGCCGAGCGGCGATCAGGCAAGGCAAAAACAGGCGAGGAAGCGGAGTTTAGGCCCCTAAATGAGCATTCCGAGCCTGTTTTTAACGCAGCCTGGTCGACGCGCAGGCAGTTTTCCTACAGAGCCTAAAAACCGTTTCACCCGTTGGCGGGTAATGCCCCGGACAACCCTCTCACAGGAAACCTTATGCCCATCGTTGTCGAATCGCTGAACGAACCCAGCTATCAGGATCAGCAGGATCTGCAGAAGATCTACCACGACGCTCCGCATTGGCTGCTTGCACCGTTCAACGATGAGCTGCAATTGATTGAACACAGCCTGCGCGACGGCTCGCTGATCGCTGGACGCTTCAATGACCGGCTGCTCGGTGCAGCACGCCTGCATCGGCAACAGGACATCTGGCAGCTGTCCCAATTGTGCGTACGAAAAATCACCCGTCGCCGTGGCGTTGCTGAACGCCTGGTCAGCGAAGCGCAAAAAATGGCCGAGCTCGCAGGGGCAACATTGCACTTGCTGGCCCCGGCCGGGCACCTCGAAGCCCAGGCACTCGCTGCCAAGCTCAAACTGCCACTGGACCTGCTCTAGGCGATCACTGACCAGTCGTCGGTTTTGGGGCGCTATACTCCCTGGCTAAATTTCGACATTGACTCATTACAAGGACTCGCCCATGAAAGCGTTCGGCAAAATCCTGGGTTTGGTGCTTCTCGGGTTGTTGCTGATCATTGTGGCGCTGGGCTTTGCCCTGACCCACTTCTTCGATCCCAACGACTACAAAGACGAGATCCGCCAAATTGCCCGCGACAAGGCCCACATCGAGCTGACGCTCAATGGCGATATCGGCTGGAGCCTGTTCCCCTGGCTCGGACTTGAGCTGCACGATGCCGGCGTCGCGACCCTGGCCAATCCGACCCAGCCGTTTGCCGACCTGCAAATGCTTGGCTTGTCCGTGCGGGTGCTGCCGTTGCTGCGCCGTGAAGTGCAGATGAGCGATGTTCGCGTCGAAGGCCTGAACCTGCGCCTCAACCGTGACAAGAATGGCCATGGCAACTGGGAAGACATCGGCAAAGTCCCGCCTGTCGCCGCCAAGGCGGATGCGCCAGCTACCGGCAGCACCAGCGAGCCGGCCGCCGAAATACCCGCTGCCTCGGAAAAACCGGCCCAACCGATTCGTCTCGACATCGACAGCCTGACCGTGAACAACGCCCGGGTTGAATACAACGATGAGCGAACCGGCAAGCAATTCAGCGCCGAAAGCATCCAGCTGAGCACCGGCCCGGTGCACGACGCGACCAACATTCAGGTGAAACTGACGGCATTCCTGGCCAGCAACCAGCCGGACGTGCGTGTGCGCACCGAACTCAACGGAGAGTTGCGTTTCGAACGCGCCCTCCAGCGCTACCAGTTCGAAGACATGAAACTTGCGGGCGAAATCTCCGGTGAACCGCTGCAAGGCAAGATCGTGACCTTTGCCGCTCAAGGCCAACTGCTGCTGGATAAAGCAGCGAACGTCGCCGAATGGACCGGCATCAAGATCTCTGCCAACCAGTTGCGTGCGCTCGGCGAACTGAAAGTCAACAACCTGGACAAAACCCCACAAATCAGCGGCGGTGTGTCGATTGCGCAATTCGACCTGGCGAAGTTTGTCGACAGCATTGGCCTGCAACTCCCGGCCATGGCCGAGGGCAGCCTGAGCAAAGTCGAACTGGTCAGCCGTCTCGCGGGCACCCCAAGCAGCGTGGTGCTGGACGATCTCAACCTGAAAGTCGACGACAGCAGCTTCAGCGGGCGTATCGCCGTCGAAGACTTCGCCAGGCAATCGTTGCGCGTGCAGCTCAAGGGCGACACCTTCGACGCTGATCGCTACCTGCCGCCAAAATCGGCCGAAGCCAACAGCGCTGCAGTGGCTCGTCAGTCGGAAGTCAGCAGCACCGAGACCAACGCGCTGGCCGGCGCTGGCAGCACACCACTGCCGAATGCCCCCACCAAAGGCGCCTGGAGCAACGACAAACTGATTCCGGCGGAACGCCTGAGCAAACTGGATCTGGACGCCGACCTGACCTTCGGCCAACTGACCCTCGACAAGCTGTTGATCCAGAACGCCGCGCTGAAAGCCACTGGCCAGGGCGGCCTGCTGACCCTGGAAAACCTGCGTGGCGATCTCTACAACGGCAACTTCGCCGCCAAGGGCACGCTGGATGTACGCCAACCCGTACCATCGCTGAACCTGCAAACGCAGATCAGCAAAGTCCCGGTGGAGAACATTCTCGAAAGCCAAGGGAAAAAACCGCCAGTCAAAGGCCTGGTCACGCTCAACAGCAACCTGAGCGCCAGCGGCAACAGCCAGAAAGCACTGATCGACAGCCTCAACGGCACGGCCAGTTTCGTGCTCAATAACGGCGTGCTGCTCAACGCCAACCTTGAGCAACAGCTGTGCAAAGGCATCGCCACCCTGAACCACAAAACCCTCAGTGGCGAACCTCATGGCAAGGACACACCGTTCCAGGAACTCAAGGGCAACCTGACGTTGCGCAATGGCGTGGCCAGCAATCCAGACCTGAAAGTCCGCATCCCGGGCATGACCGTCAACGGCAACGGCGACGTCGACCTGCGGGTGCTGGGTATGGATTACCGCATCGGTATTACCGTCGAAGGTGACAAGAGCGACATGCCGGACCCGGCCTGCCAGGTCAACGAACGCTATGCAAATATCGAGTGGCCATTACGCTGCCGTGGCCCGCTGGAGCTCGGTGCCAAGGCCTGCCGCCTGGACAGTGAGCGTCTCGGCCAGGTCGCGGGCAAGCTGGCGGGCGACAAGCTCGGCGAAAAAATCGATGAGAAACTCGGCGACAAAGTCAGTCCAGAACTGAAAAACGCCCTCAAGGGGTTGTTCAAGCGATGAAAGCCGAGCAGTTCTCAACCGCGGTGCTGGACTGGTACGACCGCCACGGGCGCCATGACCTGCCCTGGCAACAGGGCATCACCCCATACCGGGTGTGGGTCTCGGAAATCATGTTGCAGCAGACTCAGGTCAGCACCGTGCTGAACTACTTCGACCGGTTCATGGCGTCCTTGCCAACGGTCGAAGCCCTGGCCGCCGCGCCGGAAGATGAAGTGCTGCACCTGTGGACCGGGCTGGGTTACTACACCCGTGCGCGCAACCTGCAAAAAACCGCGAAGATCGTCGTTGCCGAGTACGGCGGCGAATTCCCCCGGGATGTCGAAAAACTCACTGACTTGCCAGGCATCGGCCTGTCCACCGCGGGCGCCATCGCCAGCCTGAGCATGGGCCTGCGCGCGCCAATCCTCGACGGCAACGTCAAACGGGTGCTGGCACGCTTTACCGCGCAAGAGGGCTACCCTGGCGAACCCAAGGTCGCCAAACAGCTGTGGGCCAACGCTGAGCGCTTCACGCCTTACGACCGGGTCAACGCCTACACTCAGGCGATGATGGACCTGGGCGCTACGCTCTGCACCCGCAACAAGCCGAGTTGCCTGCTGTGTCCACTGGAAAAGGGCTGCGAAGCGCACATGCTCGGCCTGGAGACCCGCTACCCGATCCCCAAACCGCGTAAAACCGTGCCACAGAAGCGCACGCTGATGCCGATGCTCGCCAACCGCGACGGCGCCATTCTGCTTTACCGCCGCCCTTCCACGGGCTTGTGGGGCGGTTTGTGGAGCCTGCCGGAACTCGACGACCTCGGCGACCTGGAACATCTGGCACTGCAACACTCGCTGGAACTGGGCAAGCACGTTGAACTGCCGAGCCTGGTCCACACCTTCAGCCATTTCCAACTGGCTATCGAACCCTGGCTGGTTCAGGTCCAGGAGGCCGGCCATCACGTGGCCGAGGCCGACTGGCTCTGGTATAACCTCGCCACCCCGCCGCGCCTGGGCCTTGCCGCCCCGGTGAAAAAACTGCTGAAGCGCGCGGCCGATGTATTGAACGCAGGAGAGTCGTCATGACCCGCACCATCATGTGCCGCAAGTACAAAGAACAATTGCCAGGCCTGGAGCGCGCCCCGTTCCCGGGTGCCAAAGGTCAGGACATTTTTGACCACGTCTCGGCCAAGGCCTGGGCCGACTGGCAAAAACACCAGACCCTGCTGATCAACGAAAAACGCCTGAACATGATGAACGCCGAAGATCGCAAATATCTTCAGGGCGAGATGGACAAGTACTTCTCCGGCGAGGAATACGCCAAGGCCGAAGGCTACGTTCCACCTGCCGAGTAATCCCGTAAAAACGGGGGTTGGATCGTAAGCGACGGTAATAATTAAATATTTTTTGAAAACTTGCTTGACGACCCCCTGAAAAACCCGTTTAATGCGCCCCGTTGCCCAGATAGCTCAGTCGGTAGAGCAGGGGATTGAAAATCCCCGTGTCGGCGGTTCGATTCCGTCTCTGGGCACCAAATACCGAAAACCCTGAATCGCAAGATTCAGGGTTTTTTTATGCCCGCGATTTGGTGAGGCACTGTTCCCATCACCATAGAGGCGCCTTCCCCCTCTCGCTACGCCAGCAAACGCCTGGTAATCAGACTTCCCTGGCGGCGCCCTGGGTCTGGCAGAACAGTCCGCATGCTTTAGCGGAAATGGATGACATACGCTGATTACTTCATTGGGCAGAATTGGAAAACGAGCTACCGCATCACCGGGAGCAGATACACAACAGGGATGTAGACAATGACGGACGCCGTTAAACAAGACATCGAAGCCGCCGAGCTTTTTACTGAACAAGAAGTCAGAACCTTCAGCTTTGATGCTCGACAGTCAACATTGCTTCACACGTTCGCCGAAAAACTGGCCGCCATCGGCGGGCCGCAGGCACCAGGAGCCAAGTCCAGGGCCTCTCTGGCAGCCACCGAATTGAAGTTCTCGTTTTCGAAAGACCAATGCGAGCTGCTGGGAGCCTACTCCGATGGCCTTGTTTCCCTGTTGATCTTTGAAGGGCTGCAAAAAATCACCGATATCAGCCCTCCAAATGAACTACCAGACCTGACATCCCTGGAAAATCGATACGAAGTCCTTTGCCTGGCCGCCCGCAATCAGATCCTGTTGAAACTGGTAGATAACAATGCCTATGCCTATGACATGGACAACGAAGGAAAACTGGTTCGATTGGTGGCCAACTTCAAGGGTGGCGGACTCACCAAAATCAATGCCGAGCCGCCAGTCAAAGAACTGAGCTCCCATTCCGGCCTCGCGCTCGGCCCGCATACCGAGGCGCCTTACTGGTGCGCCGTGAACGCGAAAGGCGGGCACTCGCCCTCCCCTTCGTCACTCATACTTTCCGCTCTGTGGAACCCGAGCCTGGAACCCACACGGGTCATTCCACTGCCTCCCATACTCGAAAAAATTGGCGTCACCAACTGCCTCGCACTGACCACGGATAACTTCCAGTTCACTCGTAGTGACTCCTTTGTCAGTGGCAAAGGGGAAGATGGCCGCAACGTTTCGATCCTGGAGTTCGACAACAAGGTCGGGTTTGCAGCCCGCTTCAATTCGTATCGTTTTTCGGTCAATGACAACACCTCCACCTTTGTAAAAACGGCTTACACCGCTCTTTGCCAAGGTGTAGGCGAAGCAACTCCGGCTGAATACACGCTGACCCAGGAATCGGCCATGGTCATCAACAACATCCGGGCTCTGCACTGTCGCGATGTCATCAAAGACAACAGACGGGTTTTGGTTCGTCTTTTTGGACTTTCAAAATTTTCTTCCCCCATCGTTATTTCAGAGGACCCGTTACTGCTGCTGGGCTGATTCTTCAAGTGCTCAGGCTGTCGAACGACCCGTCATGTGATGACTGGCCAATAACTATTAAAGAGAGAATGTAATGTCTTGGGATGTCATTGGCATGTTGGCGCTCGTCGCTTTTTGCGCCGGTTTTTTTGATGCGATTGCCGGTGGCGGCGGCTTGATCACCTTGCCTGCATTGTTTCTGGCCGGTGTAGATCCGATCAGCGCCATTGCAACGAACAAGTTCCAGGCCGCTTCGGCAACTATTTCGGCAACCGTAACTTTTGCTCGCAAGGGCATGATCGAGTGGCGCGAAGGCCGCTTCCTGGTTGTCTGCGGATTTATTGGCGGTGCCAGTGGCGCCTTGCTGGTCAGCTCTATTGAAAAGCGCTATCTGGAAGTGTGTGTGCCCATCATGCTGATTCTGGTGGCCGTCTATTTTGCCCTCTCTCCCAAACTGGCCAATGAAGACCGGCGCAAGAGAATCGGCATTCTGCTGTTCTCGTTTACCGTGGCGCCGATCCTGGGCTTTTACGACGGCATATTCGGCCCCGGTGTAGGCTCATTCTTTATTGTCGGGTTTGTCCTTCTCTGTGGCTTGGGCATGATGCGGGCCATGAGCTTCACCAAGCTTGCCAATGCCTCATGCAACCTGGGTTCTCTGTCGGTTTTTATCACCAAAGGGGGGATTATCTGGCCGATTGCCATAGCCATGGCGTTGGCGGCCTTCATCGGTGCGCAGCTTGGCGCACGAGCCGCTGTTCGGGTCGGCCCCCGGTTAATCAAACCTATGTTGATCATAGTCTGCTGCGCATTAGCCATGAAGCTGTTGAGCGTGGAAACCAATCCTTTACGCGTTGCGGCCCTCCATTTATTGGCATCGTCATGATCTGGGCCGGCGCCGACCAGCTACCAGCTGTCATATCTCACAGCGCCAGCGCCCTTGGCGCTGTTCACCTTGGGCGCTGGCGCCTCTGCCTGCATCGAATCTTGATCACGACAACCGAACAAGCCAACGCGCAAAAGCCGTCGTCCCTAACTATTACTGTTGCCCTTCCAGTGGAAGACCAGATTGCGTGCAGCGCCTTTGCCGACGTCGGCGGTATCACGCAGCACTTCACCATTACGCGTCGCGACTACGGTGTACTTGCCAGCGGGTAGCTGAACATAAACCAGAGGACCAGCCTGGGTCAGGGTCAGCACGGTTTTCCCTGGGGCGCTCTGAATGACCAGATCTACATCGGGAACATATTTATTCTCCGACCCGGTGGAGAAGGTCATGTGCAGGTTGTAGCCCTTGGTTTGCTGAATGGCCTTTGACTCATCCTCGCCGATACCACCGGACAGGTAGGTGATCCCGTTTTGCTGTTGCTGCGTGACTTGCACGGCTGAACTGTCGATCGGCTCAACACTGGCAGCCCGCGACATGACGGGAAGCATCAGTAAGCCGGCAGCCGCAAGGGGCAGCATAAGTGAATGAACGTACCTCATGATGACGACTCCCGGGCTCCACAGAACCCTATCTGTTACACCTTTTTTGATTACTGACCGAGGATCAGGGTTTTAGATCGATTCGGACTTGAGTTCAGTGCAAATCGGAGCAAACACCCACCTGCGAATCACCCCAGAAGACATCGGCGAAGAAGAAGTCGGTCATTTCGCCTTTTTTCGCAGCCCATACCAAGCCACACTATGGCCCATTGCATTGTCATGGCTGCAAAACGGCGAGCTGACACCCGACACCCCGGGGCGGCGAGTGCCACGCAGCTGAGTGGCCTGCCCTCTCAACGAAATACGGAACGACGCCCATGGCATCCGCGAACAAACAGCACAAACGCGCTACCCGCGCTAAAGCGAAGGCCAAGCAGAACCGCACTCAACGCGCCGCTGCACCGGTCGAGCTGGATCCGAACGACGATCGCATCGACTTCGAATCGGTGGACCTGACCGAACTGTTCAAGAAAATGATCGACGCCGAAAAAACCAGCCAGCAAGCAATGTGCGCGGCCTTCCTGGAAGACCCGTTGCTGGAGCTGGTGTACGAACAGGAAGGCGAGGAGGGCGCGATGGACTTCATCCTCGCCGCGCTGATCGAGTATCGCCAGTGGTCCACCGAGACGGACGAAGCCGGCGCCCTGGCGTGGATCGAATCACCAGCCTTCCAGGCTGACTACGTGGCGGCGTCCGACGCCATCGCGGCCCAAACCCAACAGAAACCGAACTGAGTTCCCATGGCATCCCTGAACAAGCAACAGAAACGCGCCAAACGCGCCAAGCTCAAAGCCAGGCAAATCAATATTCACGGCAGAAAACCCGCCGCGCTCGACGATGACCTGGGCGAAATCGGTGAGCCGATTCCGGAATACACCCTGGCAATGTTCAGCAAAATGCGTGAAGCAGAAGCCATCAGCCGCAACGACATGCTGCTGACCCTGCTGTCGAACCTCGCCGAGATCATCAGCGACCATCCAGAGCTGCTGGACATGGAAAACGCCGAGAACGACGCCATGGCCGCCACTCACCTGGCCGCCGACATGCTGATCGACTATCGCATGTGGGCCGATGGCATGGACCGTGAGACCGCCCAGGCCTGGCTCACAGAGCCACAGTTCATCACCGACTTCGGGAATGCGCTGGACAGCTATCGCGAGACGCTGGAAGAGCCTGAGGCAAAAGCCGAATAACCCGCCCCTGAAGCTTGCGAAAACAAAAACGGCCGCTTGTCATTCCTGACAGCGGCCGTTTCTTTTTAAAGGTTCACCCTGTCGAAGAGCTGGCACTACCCTTCATCAGTCTCAGCGTATATCCCATTGACATATCCCTGCCACAACCTATTCTTTGAGCTCTAAGCGCACCAAAAGCAGAGGACGCCCCCAATGGAACAGACCACCCTTTTCATGAGCAATCGAAGCCAGGCCGTCCGCTTGCCCAAAGCCGTGGCAATGCCTGAAGACGTGAAACGCGTCAACGTTGTCGCCATTGGCCGCACTCGTATCATCACGCCGGCAGATGAAGCCTGGGATAGCTGGTTCGATGGCGATAATGTCACTGCCGATTTTATGGCCGACCGCGAGCAACCGGCCGATCAGGAGCGCGAGTCGTTCTGATGATCAAATACATGCTCGATACCAACATCTGCATTTTCACCATCAAGAACAAACCACAGGTCGTACGCGAAGCGTTCAATCGCCATCACGGCCAGCTGTGTATCAGCGCAGTCACGTTGATGGAGTTGATTTACGGCGCTGAAAAATCGGCGGCACCGGAAAAGAACCTGGCCGTCATCGAAGGTTTTGCAGCTCGCCTTGAAGTCCTGCCCTTCGACTACGAAGCCGCTGCCCACACCGGAATGATCCGTTCGGAACTTGCAAAAGCCGGCACTCCGATAGGCCCTTACGACCACATGATCGCGGGACACGCGCGCTCACAAGGGTTCATTGTCGTGACGAATAATCTTCGGGAATTTGAGCGTGTTCCAGGATTGCGTGTAGAGGATTGGGTACACCTCGATTGAAGTCGGCATCAGAAGCAAAAACGGCCGCTTGTCATTCCTGACAGCGGCCGTTTTCATTACGCAGAACGGATCAGCTCAACGCTACCGCGCCACGCTGTTCCAGTTTGCGACGGCGGGCCACAAACAAACCGGCAGCCACCACCAAAAGGCTCAACAGCCCCGTGGCAAGGATTTCCACACGATGGGCATCCTGAAACAGCATGATGGTCAGGGCCGCCACGATGAATGCGATCACCGCGTAGGTCAGGCCCGGGAACAGCCACATGCTGAAGGCGATTTTTTCGCCGCGTGCCATGCGCTGTTTGCGCATGCGCAGTTGCGAAATCGCGATCACCAGGTACACCAGCAACGCAATAGCGCCAGAGCTGGCCAGCAGGAATTCGAACACCGCAGCCGGGGCCACGTAGTTGGCGAACACCGCGAGGAACGCCGCGCAGGTCGATAACATGACGGCCCAGTACGGCGTGCCGCTCTTGTTGGTGCGCTGGGAAACGGCCGGTGCATCACCACGCTTGCCCAGGGAGAACATCATGCGGGATGCGGTGTACAGCGCCGAGTTCAGGCAACTGGTCACAGCAACCAGCACCACGATGTCGACGATCACTTTGGCATTCGGGATGCCCATGCGCTCAAGCACGGTCTGATAGGAACCGACGCTGGCCAGAACCGGGTCGTTCCATGGCACCAGGGCCACTACGATGAAGATCGACACGAGGTAGAACAAACCAATCCGCCAGATCACCGAGTTGGTGGCCTTGGAGATTTGCTGGCCCGGGTTCTTAGACTCCGCGGCCGCGATGGTCACGATCTCGGTGCCCATGAAGGAAAACATGGTGGTCAGGATCGCGCCCAGTACGGCGCCCATGCCGTTTGGCAGGAAGCCCTGGGTGTCGAACAGGTGCGAAACGCCGCTGACCTGGCTGCCTGGCAGGTAGCCGAAGATCGCCATAACACCGAGGACAATGAAACCGATGATCGCCAGGACCTTGATCAGCGCGAACCAGAATTCGAACTCACCGTAGTTCTTCACACTGAACAGGTTGGTCACTGTCAGCAGCAAAGTGATGATCAGGGTAAATGCCCAGATGGCCACGTTAGGGAACCAGGCATGCAGGATAGTCGCGGCGGCGTTGGCCTCCAGCGGGATTACCAGAACCCAGAACCACCAGTAGAGCCAGCCGATGGTGAAACCGGCCCAGTGACCGATGGCGCGATCGGCGTAGGTCGAGAAAGAGCCCGTGTCCGGAGAAGCAACGGCCATTTCGCCAAGCATGCGCATGACCAGCACTACCAGCATACCGGCGGCAGCGTAGGCCAACAGCACGGCCGGGCCGGCGGCGGCGATGGCGTGACCCGAGCCAACGAACAGACCGGCGCCGATAACGCCGGCAATCGACAACATGGTCACATGGCGCGGTTTGAGCCCCTGTTCAAGGCCATTAGAGCTTTGGGTACTGCTCATTGAAACTACCTTTGTAAGGAAAAGCGATTGCGTCCATCCCGCTTGGCGTCCTTCTCGTAAAAAGAATCCAACGGGGCGTTCCTTATTCTGCACGCAATAATTGCGCCAAAATGTTTCAAACCCTTCTACCCCGGCGATCTCGCCTTGATCGGACAGTCATCGCAAGTCATTGAAATTAATAGCACTTCGCCAGAGCGTTACCCTGCCACACACTTCGTGGACGAATTCATGCACCAGAAACACATCAAAAAAACGGCTCGCGCACAATAAAAGTGCAGATCGGGAACGTTTGTCCGGTTAGCGCTTCCAACACCCGGCCAAAGCTGGCACCATCGCGCCTTTTTTTACGCGACACCCGCTCAGACATGGCTTCAAACGGGGGATGGGTTGTTGATGGCGCGACAGACTGCTGCGCTGAGGCGACAACCGGTCACGCACTGCCCGTCTACGCCCCGTGGGGCTGTTGGCCGCCATTCGAACGCTATGCTAGCGTGGCGCCTCGCCAGGAACGCCGGCCAACAGCAGAAGCACAACAGAACACAATGAGGACCGTACATGGCCGAGGCCGCGCCCGCGCTTGAAATCCGCAACTTGCACAAACGCTACGGGACGCTTGAGGTGCTCAAAGGCGTCTCGCTGACCGCACGCGACGGCGATGTGATCTCGATCCTGGGTTCCTCCGGTTCCGGCAAGTCCACTTTCCTGCGCTGTATCAACCTGCTCGAAAACCCGCACCAGGGCCAGATTCTGGTGGCTGGCGAAGAGCTCAAGCTCAAGCCTGCGAAAAACGGCGAACTGGTCGCCGCCGACGGCAAGCAGATCAATCGACTGCGCAGCGAAATCGGTTTTGTGTTTCAAAACTTTAACCTGTGGCCGCACATGAGCGTGCTCGACAACATCATCGAAGCCCCACGCCGCGTCCTCGGGCAAAGCAAATCCGAAGCCATCGAAGTAGCGGAAGCCTTGCTGGCCAAGGTCGGCATCGCCGACAAACGTCACGCCTACCCTGCAGAACTTTCCGGTGGCCAGCAGCAACGCGCCGCCATCGCCCGCACCTTGGCGATGCAACCCAAAGTCATTCTGTTTGATGAGCCAACTTCCGCGCTTGACCCGGAAATGGTTCAGGAAGTACTAAACGTGATCCGCGCCCTGGCCGAAGAAGGTCGCACCATGCTGTTGGTCACCCACGAAATGGGCTTCGCCCGTCAGGTGTCCAGTGAAGTGGTGTTCCTTCACCAGGGGCTCATCGAAGAGCAAGGATCGCCCCAGCAGGTGTTCGAAAACCCGCTTTCGGCGCGCTGCAAACAATTCATGTCCAGCAACCGCTAACGGAGCTACCTACATGCAGACCTACAAAAAACTCCTCCTGGCCGCGGCCGCCACACTGG
The DNA here is from genome assembly GCF_007713465.1 of Pseudomonas sp. H3(2019). Classification (GTDB taxonomy): domain Bacteria; phylum Pseudomonadota; class Gammaproteobacteria; order Pseudomonadales; family Pseudomonadaceae; genus Aquipseudomonas. Next base: position 166,326 of record NZ_VMSG01000011.1, read on the forward strand.
TGTTTTCAGCCAACGCAATGGCTGCAGAAAAACTGAAGATGGGCATCGAAGCGGCTTACCCGCCGTTCAACAATAAAGATGCCAGCGGCCAGGTGGTCGGTTTCGACAAAGACATCGGCGACGCCCTGTGCGCCAAGATGCGGGTCGAATGCGAAGTCGTTACCTCTGACTGGGACGGCATCATTCCGGCGCTGAACGCCAAGAAGTTCGATTTCCTGATCTCCTCGCTGTCGATCACCGAGGAACGCAAGCAGGCCGTTGATTTCACCGACCCGTACTACTCGAACAAACTGCAGTTCATCGCACCGAAAAACGTCGACCTGAAAACCGACAAGGACTCGCTCAAAGGCAAGATCATCGGCACCCAGCGCGCCACCCTGGCTGGCACCTGGCTTGAAGACAATTACGGCAACGACGTCACCATCAAGCTGTATGACACTCAGGAAAACGCCTACCTGGACCTGACCTCCGGTCGCGTCGATGCGATCCTCGCCGACAAATACGCCAACTACGACTGGCTGAAAAGCGATGCCGGCAAAAACTACGAGTTCAAAGGCGAACCGGTTGTCGCCAGCGACAAAATCGGCATTGCCGTGCGCAAAGGTCAGGACGAATTGCGCGAAAAGCTGAACGCCGCGCTGAAAGAAATCGTCGCGGATGGCACCTACAAAAAGATCAACGACAAGTACTTCCCGTTCAGCATCTATTGATTCTGACTGGCCTGACCGGCGCCGCTCTCTAACGGTGCCGGTCCTTGGCAATGCCTGCGGCAACTTGAATAGACATCCATGACTATCGACCTCTACGGATTCGGCCCGGCGCTCGCCGCTGGCGCGCTGATGACCGTCAAACTGGCCCTCTTGGCGTTGTGCCTGGGACTGGTGCTCGGCCTGCTCGGCGCCTTGGCCAAGACTTCCCCGTACAAGCCGTTGCAATGGCTTGGCGAAACCTACTCGACCATCGTCCGCGGTGTACCTGAACTGCTGTGGGTTCTGTTGATGTATTACGGCACCGTCAAGATGATGAGTGCCCTGGGCGAACAGTTCGGGAACCCCGATCTGGCCCTGAGCCCCTTCGTTGCGGGCGTGATCGCCCTTGGACTGTGCTTCGGGGCTTATGCAACTGAAGTCTTCCGCGGCGCGATTCTGGCGATCCCTAAAGGCCACCGTGAAGCCGGCGTGGCGCTGGGCTTGTCGAAACTCCGGATTTTCACTAGGTTGATCCTGCCGCAGATGTGGCGTATCGCCCTGCCGGGCCTAGGCAATCTGTTCATGATCCTGATGAAAGACACCGCGCTAGTGTCAGTCATTGGCCTGGAAGAAATCATGCGCCACGCCCAGAACGCCGTGACCTTTACCAAGCAACCATTCACCTTCCTCATGGTCGCCGCCGTCATGTATCTGGGGCTGACAGTCCTCGCGATGACGGGTATGTACATCATGGAAAAACTCGCCGCTCGCGGCTTTGTGAGGAGGACGTAATGGAATGGGAAGTCATCTATAAGTGGTTGCCGAAACTCATTCAGGGTGCAGCCCTTACGCTTGAATTGGTCGGAATCGCCGTCATCGCGGGCCTGATTCTCGCAATTCCACTGGGCATCGCACGCTCGTCCAAGCGCTGGTACGTCCGCGCACTGCCCTACGGTTATATTTTCTTCTTCCGCGGCACACCGCTGTTGGTACAGTTGTTCCTGGTCTACTACGGCGTAGCTCAGTTCGATGCCGTGCGACAGAGCTTCATGTGGCCATACCTGCGTGATCCATTCTGGTGCGTCACGGCAACTATGACCCTGCACACAGCCGCCTACATCGCCGAAATCCTTCGCGGCGCGATCCAGGCCATTCCGCCTGGCGAAATCGAGGCCGCCCGCGCGTTGGGCATGTCGAAGGCCAAGGCGCTCTTCTTCATCATCTTGCCCCGCGCCACGCGGATTGGCCTTCCAGCCTATAGCAACGAGGTCATTCTCATGCTCAAGGCCAGTTCGCTGGCAAGCACCGTGACGTTGCTAGAGCTGACGGGCATGACCCGCACCATCATTGCCCGAAATTATCTAACCGTAGATATGTTCTTCGCGGCTGGGATTTTCTATCTGCTGATGTCCTTTATGCTGGTTCAGGCGTTCCGACAACTGGAGCGCTGGTTGCGCGTCGATGCCTGCCAGGGACGTTGATCCGCCGGTGCTTGCGGGCGAGCAGTTGCTCGCCCGCTTCAAAGCGCTGGACGGGTTTCTGACCGAACACCAGACGCTCTGGCGACCGAGACCGTTTACCCTTCGACAACTGCCGTGGGAAGCGACCTATCCCGAATTGGCGGATTGGCTACGCCGGCGTTCGCTGGAAGACGCGGAAACCAGCCATAACCATCCTGAGCACCTTCTGGCGCCCGCGCCTTTTCCAGGACTGGCAGCGCAGGCCATCGCCCTCAGCGCTATAGGCAACCTTCCCGTTCATTCGACCGAGCCTGCGAGCCGACGGCTGAACGTCGACGTGCCCGGGCGCAAATGGCAGCAGATCGAAACCTTCGCCGGTTGCCTGCAATTTTCCGCAAAGCCCCGGCACTGGCTCGACTGGTGTTCAGGCAAAGGTCATTTGGGCCGACGCCTGCTGCAAGCCGGCCAACAACTGACCTGCCTGGAATATGACCCGGCGCTGATCGCCAGCGGTCAGGCGCTGAGTCAGCACCATCACCTCATGGTCAATCACTTCCAACAGGATGTGATGGCAAGCGATGCGGCTGCTTACCTGAACGCCGAACACACGCCGGTCGCCCTGCACGCCTGCGGCGACTTGCACGTACGGCTGATGCAACTGGCCAGTGCGGCGGGTTGCAAACAACTGGCCATTGCGCCCTGCTGTTATAACCGCATCAGCGCTCGCCAGTATCAGCCGCTGTCCGACGCGGCTAAAGGCTCCGACCTACAGCTTTCCCTCGACGATCTCGCGCTGCCGCTGAGCGAAACCGTCACCGCCGGTGCCCGCGTCCGGCGCCAGCGCGATACATCGATGGCCCGCCGCCTGGCCTTCGACCTGCTGCAACGGCAACTGCGCGGTTGTGACGACTACCTGCCAACACCGTCGTTGCCCAGCGCCTGGCTGGATAAACCCTTCGCCGATTACTGCCGCGACCTGGCAGCGCTGAAAGACTTATCCACAGTCCCGGCGCAGGATTGGTCGACGCTGGAAGCCGCTGGCTGGGAACGCCTGGCCCAGGTGCGCAATCTGGAGCTGCTACGCGGCCTGTTCCGGCGCCCGCTGGAGCTGTGGCTGGTACTCGACCGAGCACTGTTTCTCGAAGAACAGGGTTATTCGGTTCGATTGGGTTTATTCTGCGAAACCCCACTGACACCGCGCAATTTGATGCTGCTCGCCGAGCGTCGATGACCCCCTTCATTTCGATTAACAGCCTGTGGATAAGTCTGTTGATTAAACTTGGAGAAAGCCTTTGGATCCATGGCTTTTAGGCCATAAAAGCGCTTGGTCATTTTTTGTTCATATTGGAAAACAGGCGAAAAAACAGCCAGTTGCGATTTATTGAGAACGGCTCCACAAAATAAGCCGTAAACGCAGCGAATCCACCTCCCGCTGTGCATAAGCATTAATCCGAATGGTCATAACCAACTTCCGCCACTTGAACTATCGTTGCCAAGCGCCAGAAATCTCTGACGCTCAGGACAGCAAGGAGCTGGGAAACAATGACCACACTGAAAAGTGCACAGGAAGCCGTCGATACCGTCGCCAACCAGGCCATTCTCGCGGCCATTCAACAAACTTTCGCCGTTGGCGGGGCGATCATCAACAACGCCACTGGCGAAGTTATCGCAGCACTTCACAACAACGTGTTAATGCCTTTTCCGGGGAGCGGCACCACCTACTTCCTCCCCCATGACCCGACCGCCCATGGCGAGCGACAACTGGTGGACTGGTACTACGCAAAAGCGGAATCGCTGAAACTTCCACCGCCCAACAAATTGACCATCGTGACCACGCTGGACCCTTGCGCCATGTGCGCCGGCGCTCTGCTCACCGCAGGATTCAACGTCGCCGTGAGTGCGATCGATGACTACGCGGGGGTTAACTACAACAGCCAGTTCAACTTCCCGTCATTGCCGCCGCACATTCGTCAGCAGGCACAAAAAACCTGGGCGTATTACGCGGTCGCTGCGCCTGTCAGCCGTGCCTATCAAGGCTCAATGAGCCCGGTGTTTGGCGGCCAGACCATCGACTCGGCGGCGTACTACCTCACCAGCTCGATCTTCTCTGCCAGCGTCGACACTGTGCGCAAAGCGAGCAACAACAGCGGTCTAGAGCCTTCGAAACTGAAAAACCCGGCCACGCTGCCGGCGAACAGCCCGGTACGCCAGGCATTGACCAAAGTGAGTCCGTACGCCTTGACGGTCACCTCCAGCAACCCGCGCGACCCAGGTGCAGAACTGGCGCCGCCACTGCTGAAAACTGCCCAACAAGCCAGTGTGTTCAACTCGGTGGCCTTGCTGGATCCCTTTGGCAACCTGCTGGTGTGCCTGGGCGGCGTGGAAAACCAGTCGCCGATTCGCACGGCATTCATGGAAACCACCCGCAGCTATGCGGTCATGCGCTGGACCCTGATGAACGACCCGGACCCGGCGGTACGTGCCCAGGCCGAGCAGTACCTGACACACCCAAAATACGGCACCTTCGTGTTCCTCTACGCGCCGGACCCGACTACCCCGCAGGCGGTGATGACCTTCGGCGCGTACGGCTCGACCATGGAAGGCCCGGTGCCGCAAAGCTACCCGTCGAACCTGCAATACGTGTTGCTGCCAGGAAACACCACGGCCCAGGAGCTGTCGCAACTGGCCCAGAACCTGCCACCGTTCTATACCCAAAGCGTGCAGGTGGCTCCCGCCCAAGTCCTGAGCCAGGCCTTGATCAACGCTGTCAAAAGCGGCGTGTAACCGACTGACGTTATCTGCAAGACCAGGCCCGCCGAACCATCGGCAGGCCTGCCGTGAAAACGTCACCATCGGAACCCTGTCATTCGTTAACAAAAGCATTCCTGCGGGCGACACATTTACACCGCGCGACAACCGTGAACTGATCAAGACGAGCCCTGAAACGCTCAAGCGCACACAAGGGCGAGAACCTTGCCAGAGGCCTGCTGAAAAATAGTCAGTAATCAGGGGTTTACAGAACCACGCCAGTCGCTATAATCGTCGCCCAACACGCCGGTATAGCTCAGTTGGTAGAGCAACTGACTTGTAATCAGTAGGTCCCGGGTTCGACTCCTGGTGCCGGCACCATACAAAACGAAGCCCCTGCAGAAATGCAGGGGCTTTGTTGTTTCTGGGGTTTGGAAAACCCGCGCTCCCGCCTAGGCCCCTTTACCAAGAAAAGGCGCGGTTTCCACTTCCAGCATCAGCAGCACCATTTCCGTCAATTCGGCGTCGGACTTCTGTCCTGCATAGAGGTCGTGGAGTGCTTTGGCGAAGGGGATACGCAGGTCCTGGTTTTCTTCGCGGGCGCTATCGCCGTGTTGCATGAGTTCGCTGAGGGCGCGCATCACAGCCGCTTGCCACCGAGCGGTGGTCCTCGGACCATCGCCGGTGATTGCAATCAACTTATCCTTCGTCAACTGGCGAAGGGCTGGTTCCCGCAACGGCTTATGCGGCTTTGGGTTGCGAGTGTTCTTTGACATACCGGACGATACTCAGCGTTTCCTGCCGGAACTGCTCGTAGTCGATCTGCTGGGCGTTAATAAAGGTGCTGCCCATCATGGTCAGCGACCCCATAAAGCTGGCTTCGGAAATTTCCTCGTCGCTCGCACCAAACAAGCGCGCGGCTTCGGTATGGAACAGGGCGCAATACTTACAACGGGTCGCCCCGGACACTGCCAGACCTATCAACTCCTTGTACTTGTTAGGAATCCTGGTATCCGCCAGCCAGAAGTCCCGGGCTATTCCCCAGAATCCGTTCGCTGCACCTTCCGGCATCTGCTTGATCCACTCCGGTACCTGACCCAGGGTCTGTTCAATTTCCCGATAGGTATCACGAATGGCCATTTGGCACCTCCTTACCTCTCTGGAGACATCTGCACCAGAGGTACAACATAGTTTAGTTCGCTGGCGGCCATGCCAGAGCCGGCAACAGGACGACTCCAGCAACGAATCCTTAAATATCGTAGAAACAATAGGATGGATTTAGACTTTTTTGGCGCAATGACGGACTACTAAATTCTTGGAGTTATCAAACAAAGCGCCCGCAGCGATGCGAGGGCTTTGTCGTTTCCGGGGTTTGGAAAAGCAGCTCTCAGTGACCGGCGCTCTGACCACCATCGACGTGCAGGATCTCGCCGGTGACGAATCCGGCGGAGTCCAGATACACGACGGCTTGGGCGATATCGCTGATCTCGCCCATGTGCCCGACCGGGTGCAAATTGCCCAGCGCTTCGTAGGTTTCTTCGCTGTGCATCGGCGTTTTGATGATGCCGGGGCTGACCGCGTTCACACGAATGCCACGCTTGGCGTATTCGATGGCCAGGGATTTGGTCGCGGCGTTGAGGCCGCCTTTGGTCAACGATGCCAGTACCGATGGCACGCTATCGACAGCGTGGTCTGTCAGGCTGGTGGTGATGTTGACGACGTGGCCGTGGCCTTGTTTTTCCATCTCGGCGATGGCGAGTTGGGTGATGTAGAAGAAGCCATTCAGGTTCACCGACAGCACAGCGGCGTAGTCCTCGTAGGTATACGCGGTGAACGGCTTGGCGACGAAGATCCCGGCGTTGTTGACCAGGGTGTCGATACGGCCAAAACCTGCGATCGCTTCACGAATCACCCGCTCGGCGATCGCCGGGTCGCCGATGTCGCCCGCCACTGTGAGAATGTCCGGATCGGCGGACGGTTTGATCGAACGCGAGGTGGCAACCACCCGGTAATCGAGATCACGAAAGGCCTTGACCATACCCGCACCGAGACCTTGGGATGCGCCGGTAATAACAATGACTTTTTTCGAAGTGCTCATGATGAACCTCTACAAAATAATGGAGTTTTAAACGTGATCAATCAGGCTTCAGCGGGGGCCTGCCATCAGCATCGCTTTACCGGCTAGGTCCTCGGTGGCTTACTCCAGTGTCGTCACGCCCAAGGCGCACCACGGGCACACCACATCGGAGACGAAATCGATGGTGACGGGCTGCCTCATGACTGCCCCTCTGCCAGTTGCTTTCGGTACTGGGTGGTGGTGATCCCGGCGTAGCCCCAGTTATCGGTGTCGACTTCTTCGATCACGATGTGGGTCAGGTCGGGACGTTTGTTGAGGACCCGCTCCAGGGTTTCAGTGATTTCGGCGATCACCTGAGCTTTCTGCTCCGAGGTAACGCCATCGCGGGTAATGCGTACGCTGACGAAAGGCATGACGACTCTCCAGAGACCTTCCCTTCGGGATGATGGGCAGGTGGTGGAGATGACTGTATGACGTTGCTTTGGTGGGATAAAGATGGGTTCAAGTACATCATTAGTGACGTGATGTAATAAATGTGGGCAGGAGATTGATCTATCTAAACCAGCTCGCCTCCCCTGAAAAGTCCTAGAGGAGCGCTGATTTTGGAGCCCTGAACTGGCTGTACAGATGGCGAGCCCAAATAGTGCCGGCACCATACAAAACAAAGGCCTCGCAGAAATGCGAGGCCTTTGTTGTTACTGGGGGAAGGTTTATAGAGACGCGGAGATTATCGCTCGCGTCTAAGCGAAGACTGTGGGGGAGTTGTTTGTCCCCCCCACCACCGACCTCACTCCGCACAACAGGCAGCACCCACCACAGTACTTGACGGGTCAAACCGCCTGCAGATCACGCAGAGCTTCGGGATGCTGACTTGCAACACGCAACAGCGTTTGTGCCGCTCCCGTGGGCTGCCGCCGCCCCTGCTCCCAGTCCTGCAACGTTCGCAAACTGACACCGAGCAGCTTGGCGAACGCATTTTGAGAAATACCCACTTTGGCCCGTGCTTCGGCAGCCGCTGACAGCGGCACCTCTGTCAGGCGAGCAACTTTGCCGGCTTTCATTTGACGCACAGAGTCCAGCAAGTCCTTTTGGAACTGTTCCAGTTCATTGTCCATTGCTGATTTCCTCCTTCAGCTGCTTGAGGAAGGCTGCGGGTAAATTGTCGAACTTCGCCTTGGTGTAGGCGATCAGCAACCAGATAGAGCCTTCGGAAAGCCGTGTTGTAGTAAATGACACGTGTACCACCTCGTTTGCCCATCCCGCTACGGGACCAACGAACCTTGCGCAAGCCGCCGCTGCCAGGAACCACATCACCGGCCAACGGATTAGCTGCCAGCCAAGTAATGAACTCATAACGTTCGCCATCGTCCCAGATGGACTCAGCATAGCGCTTGAAAATTTCCGTTTCGATAATGGTGTACATGAGCCCGACTATACGGCGTAGCCGTATAGCCAAGCAATGCACGTTTGTCTGATTGGACCTGGCACATCCGCTAAGACTCTTGGCACCTAAGCCGGCACTTCGCCACGCTTGCAGACTATCAGCCCGCACGCTAGGCTCCCGTCATCGCTGCAAATTCAGCGAACGGGTTTGGCGACCCGATTTACAATAGGCGCACAGGCGCCACCATTACGATTGCTGGCGTTTTTTTTCGCTCGTACTTTTCTGTTATGGCGGCTGTGCGCGGGAGACTTTCGGGTCTGCCGGGTTCCTATTGTCCCGGTTCGCCAACCTGCGTACAGCTGCCACCCATAATCGTTTGGCGACGGTTCGTGGCAGTTCCTCAACAATAGGAGCTAGACCATGTACAAGATCAATCCGTCTGAACTCTGCGCCAGGCGACCTTCAAGGTCCCATTTCTCCTCCCCACGTCGCGGAGGTGCCCAATGACTAACCCCCAAGACCTGAAAACCATCGGCCTCACACCCTTCTCCATCCACTCCGACCAGCCCCTCTTCCGCGTCAACAGCGGCGTGCCGATCCGCGAAGCCTTGTCCCACGTTTCCGACTTGCTCCACCTCTCCAAACTGCTGGCCGAAGACGCGGCGATGGAGCGCAATACGGACCGCTATGCCTGGGCGTCGCACTATTTGCAGGAGATGAGTAAGGCGGTGATCGATGACGTGGTGAAAGTGCTGGGCGCGCCGGGTAACAACCGCAGCCAGTAACGTCGTGACCTGAACCTGATCCGCATACAAGAAAAAGCCCCGAATCATTCGGGGCTTCTACATGGTCCGGCTCAGACTTCGCTGACTTCAAACACGAACGAGATCTTTCGGCTGCTGGCGCTCCAGACGTAGCGGATGGACGTACGCACGCCAGTGGTTGTCATCAAGACTCCATTGTAAGGATCTCATCGTTAAACATCGGATACCGTTGCACGGATTCTCCTGGTTCTGATGACCACCGACGTATAACTCGCCTTCAGGTTGACACATGCGTCATCTGTGGCAGAAAATCGCCCCGAGAGCGCGAAACCGACTGCCTTCAGGTGGCGATAGTCGGCGTTAGGAACCCCGTTGATGGCCTGAAAATCAGCGCTCGGGTGAGACCTCTCCTCCCCTGCTTGAGGGAGCACAATATCAAGCAACCTCATCAAGAAAAGCAGCCTAATCAGGCTAATGCCGATCAGTTAAGCCTTCTCGCTTGACCTTTGGCCGCAAGAAATCA
>NZ_VMSG01000012.1 GCF_007713465.1 Pseudomonas sp. H3(2019)
CCTATCCCTTATCGTAAGGGGGAAACGGTGTCCTGTCTTTCATGGGGCTCGTTCACCAAGCACCTTCGTCGGTTTGAACATAGACTTTACTTTCTTCAATAGGGTATTCCTCGACGTCCTCTAGGTCATCCCCCTCGACGGAATGAGGCGCTGGAAGTGGTGGCGGTAGAGCTAACTGCTTCGGCGCACTCATGAAAGCCGTTTTCAGCGCCTCAGCTTCTTGAAGAATTTCTTCCTGCCGATCCATCGCGGCGAGTGCGAAATCATCATCGATAGTCCCGTCTGCCTTGTTAATCAAAGCTGGCATACGCTTTGATAGTTGTTTGTGATTCGAGTAGGATTCCCAATGTGTAGACAGACCGTCACGAGTGTAAGAACAAGGAATTTTTAGGAATGCATGAGGAGTCTTCACCCAAATATAGTTAAGGTCGTGCTGCAAGTACTTCACATCCAGCTTTTGGCCAACATAGTCTTCCAAAGTATCACTTGCATATCTGCGGCCGGCGAAATTAATGCCATACGGGTGCACCTTATGGGAGAACGAGGTTGGGCAAAAATCGATGAGAAACCTCTGCGCATCCTCCGTGGAAATAATTCTGGATGAGTCATACTTTCCTTGAGCTTTGTAGTGAGCGAAAGCTTGCCTCGGAGTACAACCAAGTGCGGCTTGTTTTTTTCCATGGTAAACTGTAACTTCCTTCATCATCCACTCCGCACATTGCTTGAAGTCCATTTTGGCGTTTAACTCGCTTTCAAAACTTTGTCGCTCCATCACGTTGCTCCCGGTCGAACCGGGAAGAAAATGCACTCCAGTGGTCATGAACGAGCCAATTACACGCTCTATTATCCCGCCGTACCATTTTTTGCCGATGGGGCGATGATCCCACTCCATCCCCCATTCTTTGCACTGCTGAATGAAGGCATCGCTCGTAAACTCTGCAGCATTGTCGGTGAAAACTACAAACGGGATGCCATGAAACGGATACTCATCAGGATGAGTCAAAAAACTAAATAAACTGCCTTGCTTATTCATAACCGCAAACGCCAATGCGGCAGCAACTGTACTTATACTCGGAGCTTCCATACTTAGATAAAACCCTAGGATTACCCTTGACCTGTCACAAACGATCATGGTTATCCAGGGTCGCCCGATGATGACATCCCTGTTATACTCATCGACGAGCAATATATCCACTCGAGTATGATCCATTGACACACGACGCAACAAACCATCGATAATAAATTTTTTGGGCTTAAAGCCATACTTTTGATCAAATTGCTCCGCAGTGAGCACCTTCCGGTCACGGTCTTTTTCCGGTATGTTAAGAAGAAATTTTCTTGCCGTATGACGGCTTACCGGTTTTTCACCAGTAGCTTCACAATAATGGCGGGCCCACTTTAGCAACTCACTGATGGACGCCTTTGGGCCTTTATAGTGAGCTTCGTAAGCTTTGCTGAGCGCTGCCACCTGTCCTGACGTTGCTCTACTGCCTCCTATAGGTGTCCCCCTGTGTTTTCGAACGATATTTTTTCCGTTGCGATAATCCTCCAGCAACTTATAGAAATGTGATCTTTTTAACCCAGTGAGTTCCATGCCCCTCTTGGCAGGCAGCCCTTGATCAATCTCCTCGAATACAGATATACGCTCACTTGCGAGTTGCTCCTCTCGGTGATCAATCGTTCTGATCTGATACGGAATGGCTTCAGTACTGGGTGGAACTCCAGACTCCTTCCAATCTCTGGGGATTCCATCGTGGGCATTTTTTACTGGAGCCAACTGAGCATTTAGTTCAATTCCCTGGTTATCTCTCTCCAGATCATCGTCATCCATATCCAACCCCAACGGCTCTGTTGAACAACTGAATCACATGACACTTGAGTGATCATAGCCGCCCAATTAAGACATGCAACCCCTGGACAAAAGACCGAAGGGAACGCGACCCAAAGTCAAAGACCGATTTAATTTAATATTGAACTTTAAAAGCAGGGGGATAAGTACACTTAGTTGACAATTAAAAGTGTGCAAATTTCAATAAGTTAACCCTCCCACGCCCAGGCATCGAGATTTTAAATACACAATATTCATATAAATCGAAACAGCTTCTTTATAACCGAAAGTCAATTACCGCAAAAAATATTGTTATAAAAATATTCGGGCTTAATCACGGGAATGGTCGCCCGCTGTCAGCCGGCATCACAAAGATACGCGGTTGTGAGAATGCTATATGAGCGTCAGCGATGCAGCCTTCACCGCTTGTGGGGGTGATACTTCACCAATCAACGTGGACATATCGGGCGACCGAGGACAGTAGAAGGAGAAAGGTTAGCCATCCAGCCGTACCGAAAACTGCCTGGATGGCCTGTACATTTCATTGCCGGAAAAAAGATAATGTTCTTTTCATTGCCGGAAAAAAGATTTCTGTTTTCCGGTAATAGAGCGACATTCTCGCTAACTACCTGTAATCTCTAAATATTCTTATTGTCCGCTTAGATTTCAACGTTCACAGCTCCTGACTCCTAACTGACGCAGCGATGAGCGAACGATGGTTGCATTTTAGACTTCCCTCGTCAGGTCTGTTGTTCGCGCGACGGTGCTCTGGCTCAATCGTCTGTGGCAGCATAGCGGTAGGATTTATCCCTAGTAGCGATAAATCCCTACATCCCTTCAGCCAATCTGCTCGAACCGCTGCCGCTTCTGGAACAACCCCACCCCCATCGCCACGGCAAAGATCGACAGCAACTTCGACTTGTAAACCACGGTGGTTAACACATCAAAAAATAGGTTTACACACCGTAATTTACCAGCCACCTCGAAGCTAGCACGCCTGAGTGATAGTTGTCCCGGATGGAGTTCAAAATAACGCCTGCTTTTGTATCATCCCCTGCCCCAGCGTCTACTACTTCACCAGTCACCGTCGACCCCCTCCTCGTTCAGCAAGTCTAGATCCCAAACAGCTTGCAATAATCTACTGCAGTTTTGGATACGGTACCTCCATCCCTTGGAGTGTCAATTGTGTGGTGGCGTGATCGGTTGGCTGATTGATGAAGTTAATCATATTTCACTCCGCTCTCGACAATAAAGTCGCGATCAATGCCTAGATGCATATAAGGAAAGTTAGATTCGCCACAGAACTGACCAGTCGCGCTGCAGCCTTTTAATGGCAAGTACTGCAGTGAGGGAGCGTTATCGTTTTCGTCTGCTCAGGAATCAACTGGTTAAGCCCTTCCAGAAAACTTCGAAACGGTGGATGCAACTATCGACTCGGCGTGACTATCAGATATTACTGCAGATAAAAACTTCAAATTGTCAGCCTGGAGCCTGAACAATGACATCCAGGTCTCCCAGGAAAAATCAGCCCGAGCGCCTCATCGCGGTCGCTAGATCTACCGACTCACCTCCAAGTGTCGAACATGGCCGAACGCACCTACCCTCTACCGACATAACCTCGCCCCTTCAGGACGGATGCGTCCGTTGATTCGCATTAATTTTTGTTCCCGCTGTATTACCTCAGTTGCCTCGGGGTTACGTTCAGGTGACTCTTCAGCAGGCGACGCAAGGCTGTTGGGTCGCTGAAGCCCACTTGCTCGGCGACGTGCTCTACCGAGCATCGACTACTTTCCAGTAATGCTCGTGCCTTATTCAGTTGGACTGTTCGAATTAGGTGTAGAGGGCCGCGCCCTGTGGCCTTGGATACCTGCCTGGAGAGTGTTCGTGTGCTCATTCGCATTTTTGTTGCCAGGGCGCTAACACTCAAAGGTGTTGGCAGCGACGCCTCGACATGAGCGATCACCTGCGCGATTAGTTCACCATGCGCCATCAGTGCGGGAACCATGAAGGGGGATTGTAACTGCCGCTGATTTAAAAGTAGGGCTTTAGCCACTGCTTCGACCAGTTCAGGGCCAAAGCGTTGGCCGATCAAATGCATCAATAAATCGGTATGCCCTAAGGCGGCACCTGCAGTAATCAGAGGCGCATCCTCAATAACCATACGGTCTGGATCGACGATGCAGCGATTTGCAAGTTGCCGCAATGTGGCGGCCAGCCACCAGCTCGTCGTAACCGTCCTCCCTTCAGTTAGTCCTGCCGCGTACAAGAGAAACACGGCTGAACATGACGCTGCTACAGTTCCGCCTGCAGCCACATGCTGACGTAAGGCTGCTAGCACTGGCTCCATTTCGGGCTGTAATAAGTGCGATTTCAATACGACTGCAGCATCGATATCTAATCCGGGAAGTATCCAACAGGCCCGCCCATCGGAGGGGAGTATCAAACTCTGCGCGAGGAGGCTGAGGCCATTTCCTAATGAAATAGCCCCTTCTACTGCTGAGTGCACAGTCCAGCGCGGCGCTGGTAAACCTAGCCGTGGCGCTAGCTTTGATGCGGTTGAAAGTATGTCCAGCGATAGAGCGACGCTGGAGGCAAACGCTCTGGGGGGGACAATAACAATGAAATCGTTCATTGGCCGATTCTGCTTGAAAGATGTCTGATCGGCCAATTTTTTTTGCGAACAGACCGCGTTCTAATGGTGGCCTACTCACCAAGAGGATTTATTTGTGCCAAATATCATCATTAAGCTCCCTGCTAATGTGCTAAGCAGTGGCGCTATACAGCAACTTCTGGCAGCGGTTGATTCTGCAGCAGTAGAGGCAACGGGGCTAGGAAATGATCCTCGGCAGCGACTCCTGTGTTGGGTCATTCTCGATGAAATTCCCGATGGGCGTTGGATTTGTGGTGGGCGCTGCGACTTTGACCAATTCATACCCTGTCATGTACAGGTGCTAGCTCCAGCTGGAGAGTTGAATGCTGGGCGTCGGGCTCATTTCGCCGCATTGCTGCATAAGGCAATTGCCGGCAGTCTGGTCGCGGATGATTCCCGTGTTCTAATGACTTCTATCGTAATAGGCGACGTGGTGGATGGAACTTGGGCCGCTAACGGCGATATTTGGCATCTGCCGGATTTCGTGAAGGCTGCTGGCTACGTACCTCAACAGGTTGTGGCAGATGCTTCGCTCAAATAGTTGAATTAAGTATAGGGGGCTGTCTAGGTGTTTCTATCTCTGACGTTGCACGGCTTAAAGAGTAGAGATCATCTCCACTTAAGGTTGCGCTACACATCCCCTGTGGTGCTTAACGATTATATGTCTATCGTTCTGTATTCAGCAGGATTCAGGACTTCCCGCCTGGCAGCTTCTATCACCTTGCCCTCGATTCGCTTGAGGGCCCTTTCATAGATTTCTACAGCGCGGCATGAATCGCATCCACGATGCTTTGCGTCAATGTTTCATTCGGTGCCGTCGTAAGAACTGGTGTCCGAATGGTCATGGAATCCGCAAGTGACGACACCGATGCCTGACAGCAAAGGCATCGGTGTCTCTTGCCTGCTCTGGCAGTCCGTTGGGGTCAACTCATCTCTGGAACGAGGTGACTCATGAACGTCAGGTTTTCAATAGCGTACATATACTCAGAGAATCTCGGATCTCCATCGTTGAACGCCTTTGCCACTTTTTGTGCGCTCTCAAGACTGTCCCACATTGCTAAGTCCGCGAAGATTCGGTCGTCGCTCATCGGGCAGTAGGCACGGTACTCAATCAAACCAGGAAAGGTCTTTAACGTTTCACGAAGCCCTGCGCGGAGCACAGGCACTTGCGCAACGCATTCCTGTTTGACCTTGAAAATGGCCAATTCGAGTACATGAGATAAGTGCTGCATAGGGATGACCTTCTGTGTGTTAGGGAGTCCCAATTATCAGTGGCTCATACTGACAGCGTAGTGTCAGTAGTGGTGATCGCTTTCCACTGGCTTGCCTGGTGCTTCATATACGCTTGGAGATCAAGGGCAGGATTGTCGGGTGATGGTTGTTGGGTAATAGCGATGGAGGCTATGCGATCGACCCGAAAATCGCGGTAAGCCGCCCTGGCACTACACCAGCTTCCAACTGTCCACTTTCCTCCCCAGTAGAAAAGGCCAAGGGGGGAAATGAGGCGTTGCGAAACCGCACCGTCCAAGCTGGTATAAGTTATCTTCAGCGCCTGAGTGTTTTCGATGGCATTTCGAAGGGTTGCCAAATGGCCACGCGTCGAGGAAGGTGTTGTTCCAAGTGCCCTGATTTTTGCCGTGCTGGGGTCGACCTTGTGATGGACTATGGACGCTGAGATTTTGCTCAACAACATCCTTGCAGCAGCACTTAGATCGTTATCGGCGGAAGCTGAAAGCATTTCCATCCCGAGCATCAATGCATCCAGTTCGAGCCTGTTCAACGTTAAAGGCGGCATCTCAAAATCGGCATCCAAGGCATACCCCACGCCAGCGGTACCATAGATTGGGATTCCACTGAAGGAAAGGTCGTCGATGTATCGATAGATTGAGCGAACGGAAACGCCAATTCGGCTAGCCAGCCGTTCAGCAGAGATTGGCTGATGAACACGAATCAGATTTACTAATTGAAATAAGCGATCAGCTTTACGCACCAGGTGTGCTCAACTGAGAGTCCTTTGCAAGCTCAATGGCCGCGTTAATGGCAGCCCGAGCTTGGGGGCTGTTCTTCCAGCAAGTCGATCCCACTACTGCCGATACCTGAGCCAGGATGTCACAAGCATTCGCTTCGCTGAGCACAGCTAGCGAGTCAATGCCCATCTGCTCAAGGCGAGCGATAACGGCCGGCCCTACGCCCTTTAGGGTCAACAAGGCATTATGTTCCGTCAGTGGAAATGGCATCCGTAAACTCCTGTTATCGGCCAATGAAGCAACCGGAGTTTGCCCGACGCAAGGGGACATCTCAATAGATGGACTGCATCGCCCTGAACGAGCCCCATGAAAGACAGGACACCGTTTCCCCCTTACGATAAGGGATAGGCAAACGGTTATGTTTATGACTAACAGCAACGATAAGAGTGGTGAGCTTTTGGGCCAGGAGCGGCGGCGTCGCTGGAGTCCAGAGCAAAAGCTGGCCATGGTTCGCGAGAGCCTTGAGCCCGGGCAAAGCGTTTCGGTGGTGGCTCGGCGCAACTGGGCGCTCAAACTGGTTGTTTGCCTACTTGATTTTGTCTACTCCCTCTAATCGCTGGATCAACAAAACGTATTGCCCAGACGCTTATAATTGATCGTGATAATCCACTACGCTGACGCCAGATTCAGTGTCCCTCAATTCGGTACAAAAAAGGCCCTATTAGGGCCCTTTTGTACTCAACCCAAAATCACTTGGTCAGCCAAGACTCGACGGTCGCAGAGCCGTGTTCTGCTTTCCATTCTTTCAAAGTCTTGTGGTTGCCACCTTTAGTTTCCACGACTTCACCGGTGTTCGGATTTTTGTAGATCTTCACTTGGCGTGGTTTACGAGTGCCGGTCTTGGGCTCGGCTGCTGGTGTGCGACGACCGGCCTGTGGATTAAGCAAGTTGATCACGCTCTGCAAGCTGTAACCGTATTCGGCGAGCAAAGCGCGCAATTTGCTCTCGAATTCCATTTCCTTTTTCAAGCCGGAGTCGCTTTTCATCGATTCAAGCTCTGCGAGTTGGGTAGCTAATTGTTGTTCGAGCTTTCGGTATTCAACTAGACGAGACATTTAATAATTCCCAACAGGAGAGAGAGAATTTCAAGAGAAGCTTCAGCACGACCCTGACGCAGTGACGACTTATGCCACCAAGCCTGAGCCGGAACGCAAGCCATATACCAGTAAGCCTACGGCTCAGGACAAGGCATTTATCAAGGAGCTCGATCAGATGCGTGCGGATGCTGAAGCCGGAGAGCTTCATAAATCGGTATAGCAGGGAGTCGAACTTTTTAATCAGAAATAGTCAGCAACGCTTATGGCCAGGGTCGGGGGCGTCGCGTTTTTTACTTAGACAATTTCTCGGCACTGGCAACCATGGTCAGGTCTCTATTAGCAATTTCAGCAAACCTTCCACATCAGCTAGCGCAGGAGCATGTGCTCCGGCATGGCGGCAAGATATGGATGCGCAAGCCGCTGAAAATCGCAGGCGCTCTCTCAAGTCTGCGATCCCCAGCAACTCCGCAGCCAGCCAACCAGCCATACAAGCGTCTCCTGCGCCAACCGTGTCTTCCACTTTCACGGCAATAGCCGGCTGATCGAGTTGGCGGTCCGGGGTGTGGAGAATCATCCCGTGTTCCCCTCGGGTAAACAATATCTGCGCCTTAGGATTAAGAGCGCGAAGCTCATCCATTGCCTGGTGTTCGGTCAGCCCTGGATAAATTTGCCGAAGGTCTTCGTCGGAAAGCTTAATCATGTCAGCAAGGGTGGTCATCGTAGGGAAGGTCTGCTCCCGATAATGACTGTCCATTAAATTGCGCCAGTTCGGATCATAGCTAATCCGTTTACCAGCTTCTTTGGCCTGCTGAGCAATTTTAACCAGCCTGTCTGCGAGTGGCTGTCGAGCTAAACTGATGCAGCTGAAATGACACAGCTCTGCTTTGTCGATCCATCCTTCGGGCATCAGATCTGGATCAAAAAACAGATCGGCATCTCCAGCAAAAAAGTATCTTGGAGGACGGCTCGATGGAACGATGGCGACCAAAGGATCTCGATCTACTCGTTGGATAAAGCTCATATCTAACGCTGCCGCTTCCGACTGCGAAACTATCTCGTCACCCAGTGAATCTATGCTCACCGCCCCAGCAAAAGCGCTGCTAACACCCAAGCGGCTTAGCGCTCGTGCAACGTTCCAGGGAGCACCACCCGGGTAGCCCTTCCACTGTCCAGGAGTGCCTTGGACAAGGTCGGTCAGGGCTTCGCCAAATACTACCGCGCGAGGCAATACCATCGTCATTTCCTCAATTTTTGTCATAGGGATAACTGCTGGCTGATCAGCTTCGACCGGTAATCACTCACTCAATGCGCATTGGTGAAAGGCCGGGATCGATGAGTGCCGTTTCGATTGAATAATCGTCATCGCTGTTCCGCGACGATATTCGCTCGGTGTCTGTTCCTTTTCGATGCGAAAGTATCTGTTGAAGTTAGGGAGATTTTCATAGCCAACCTCAAAGCGGATGTCTGCAACCGACATCTCTGTTTGCAACAACAGCCTGCAGGCGCGCTGAAGGCGTGTTGGCCGGCGCGTTCAAATATTAAAACCAGGTTTCCATTTGTATACCGGCTTGCCATACACCTCCGGCGTTGAAGTCCGTCTTGCCGAAGGAGTCTGAGGTACTGTATCTGTCCAGATCGGAAGACCAATTCATGTAGCTTGCGAACACTCGCAATTCGGGACGTGTGAGCAGGTCTCCAACGTCAAGTTTGAATGTCGGGGCGACCGTGAATTTCCAGAAGTTACCGTCGACCGCATTACGTTGTAGATAGCCCTTGGGGTCGAGGTTCATGGTTTGCCAGCTCATTTCGTAGGCCATCTCGAAGTTGCTGTTGATTGTGTTAGCCAATCGCACGTTCAGGGTCAGCCAGCGGTAGTCGTCACCCTTGACGTATCTATCCTTGCTCTGTTCGGCCAGCAAGCTGGGCCCGATACGCCAGTCAGGCGCAAGGGGTGTCTCACCGTAAAGTGCCAGACGCAGAGCGCGGGCATCGTCAATCAGTTCACCATCCGAGCCGACGTTCTTGACCTCTGCGCCCAGACCTTGCCCATAGAGCAGCGCTGTTTTGAAGAAGCCTTCTCTGCCGAAAAAGTTTTTCTGGTGATTGGCCAGCATGGTGTGCAAGCCGGATTCCGCAGGCGTCAGACCTGCTTTATTGGTGCGAGTACCGAAATCGTTTTTCTTTGCGCCGATGCCATTGAACATCCACTGCCACTGACCATCCTCGAAGAACTGGTTGGAGGTCAGGATGTAGCTCGCCACATCGGCATTAATACCCCCTTGACTGAAATCCCCGTAGCTACGTCCAATCAAGGAGTAATTCGAGCGCCAATTCTTGTTCATCTGCATATCGTAGATTCCACCGCCGGTACCGGCCAGGTAGACGACGTCCGAGTCCAGCCAGTGGATATCGAAGTTATCCCGATCAAATCGCTTACCTGCCCACAGGGTGGCGTTCTCGAACACTGGATTGCCCTTGAACGCAGCGACATGGTCGAGCGCTGTGAATACCTGGCGCACGTTCAGTTTGCTTTCGTCGGCCGTCCAGTCATTGGAGCTTTCCACACCGTCGGCGATGGAGACCGTGAATTTGGAACGGGTGCCATTTTGCGCATAGATTTCTTTCGACAGGTCTATACGCATGTAGGTGTCGTCTTCGTTACCGAGTCGCCCGACTGCACCACCAACCGAGCCGGCCGGAGTTGTATAAGGGCCGCCACGGCCACCACCAAGCCCCTCGTCGATCAGCAATCCAGAGCGGGCATAGCCGTTGAAGCTGAACCCATCAGTGAGGTTTGAAGTGCTGGCCTGTTTTTCCATGCTTTCCTGGCGGGCTTCAAGTTTTGCCAGTCGGGTGTCCAGAACGGGATTGGTTGCCTGGGATGCAGTGGATACAGTGGATGCAGCGGGCTGCAAAGCGGGAGTGGCGAGTTTGATCTGCTGCAATTCCCTCGCAAGTGCCTGGGTTTGCTGCTCGGCTGCGGCCGCACGCTTTTCCGCTTCGCTGGCACGGGCTTCAAACGCGGCCATGCGTTCTTCCAGAGTCGCGGCCTGAGAGGTCGCCGCCGAGGTGCTGAGCACGCCCGCGAGTAGCCATCTTGATGCTTTCTGCATGTGGATTTCCCTGTTTTGTTTTTATTGTTTTGTTCCAGCGACAGGCCGTTTTTTCGTGAGTTGTGAGTTGTCCAAATCGACAAAAAAAAGGTGCCTCATCGCAAATACGCTGCTACATTGAGCGTGTTAACGTTAACTTTTCTAAAAACAAAAATAAAGAGGGCTTTATGAAACAGCTAAAAACTCTCCTTCCAGCAGCGCTGCTCACCCTCTGTGCCGGACTTCCATCCGTCTCGAGCGCAGCCGATTTGACGATCTCATGCGGTGCGGTGGGTGCAGAGTTACAACTCTGCAAGGAGGCTGTCGAGGCGTGGTCGAAACAGACCGGCAACAATGTCGAGGTGGTTTCCACGCCTAACTCGGCGACCGAGAGGTTGTCGTTTTACCAACAGATCCTCAGTGCGCAGTCCACCGACATCGACATCATTCAAATCGATATGGTGTGGCCGGGGATGCTGGCCAAACATCTGATGGATCTGCGCGAGGTGCTTCCAGCCAACGCTACCCAAGGCTACTTCCAGGCACAGGTCGATAACGCCACGGTAAACGGACGGCTGGTGACGATGCCGTGGTTCACCGACTCGGGTCTGCTGTATTACCGCAAGGACTTGCTCGAGAAGTACAACAAGCAGGTTCCCCAGACGTGGGAGGAAATGACCGCTACCGCCAGGGAGGTTCAACAGGCCGAACGCAACGCCGGCAACCCCAATGTGTGGGGTTACATATTTCAGGGACGCGCCTACGAGGGCCTGACCTGTAATGCGCTGGAGTGGATCAGCAGCCAACCGGAAGGCGGACTGGTCAATCCACGAGGAGACATCGTGGTCAACAGTCAGGCCTCAAGAGCCGCTTTGACCCTGGCGAAAAGCTGGGTGGGAGACATCTCCCCGCGTGGCGTGCTCAATTACACCGAGGAAGAAGGACGTGGCGTATTCCAGTCGGGAAATGCTCTGTTCATGCGTAATTGGCCTTATGTCTGGGCCCTGGTACAAAGCCAGGACAGCGCCGTAAAAGACAAGGTAGGCGTCGCTCCCCTGCCCCGAGGCGGCATGACCGGCAACCATGCATCCACCCTCGGCGGGTGGGGCCTGGCGGTATCACGTTACAGCGCCCATCCAAAACTTGCCGCAGAGCTGGTGAGCTATCTGACCAGTGCCCAACAGCAAAAACATCGTGCTCTGATAGGCGCCTATAACCCGGTTATCGAGTCGCTGTATCAGGATCCCGAACTGCTCGCGGCAATGCCTTACTACGGTCAGCTCCACAGCATTCTCAACGATGGGGTCATGCGCCCTGCCTCAATAACCGCCGATCGCTATCCACGGGTCTCCAATGCGTTCTTCGATCGAGTGCATGGCGTGCTGGCGGGTGAGTTGCCTGTCGATCAGGCGCTGGCCGAACTGGAAAGCGAACTCACGCGCATCAAACGCCGGAACTGGTAAGCCACAAGGAAGGAAATCACCATGTCTGTCTCTACTACCCATGCCTCCTGTGACGAGCTCCTGCTCACCAGGGAAACGCCCATACAACGTCGCCGAGTACGCGCCGCCTGGCTGTTTCTGACACCAATGCTGCTGTGTCTGGCCCTGGTGGCGGCCTGGCCGCTACTGCGCACATTCTGGTTCAGCCTGACCGACGCCAGCCTGGCGGACACGAGTGGCGGTTCCTTCGTAGGCTTGAGCAATTATCTGTTCCACGACGGTTCCAACTGGTCGGGCATTCTGGTCGATCCACAATGGTGGAACGCTGTGCGCAACACGTTGCATTTCACCGTGGTGTCGGTGGGACTGGAAATCGTGCTAGGGCTGCTGGTGGCGTTGCTGCTGAACATCAAGTTCACCGGTCGTTCCCTGGTGCGTGCGTTGATTCTGATTCCCTGGGCGATTCCTACCATTGTCTCGGCGAAGATCTGGTCATGGATGCTTAACGACCAGTTCGGCATCATCAATCATCTGATGCTGAGCCTCGGACTGATTGATGCTCCTCTGGCCTGGACGGCAGATGCGGATCTGTCGATGTGGGCGGTCATCATCGTCGACGTCTGGAAGACCGTACCTTTTGTCACGCTGCTGATGCTGGCTGCCTTGCAGATGTTGCCGAGCGATTGCTACGAAGCCGCCAGGGTCGATGGCATTCATCCGCTGAAAGTGTTCTGGCGTGTCACGCTTCCACTGTTGATGCCTGCATTGCTGGTGGCGGCGATCTTCCGCATCCTCGATTCCCTGCGGGTATTCGATGTCATCTATGTGCTGACCTCGAACTCTTCGAGCACCATGAGCATGTCGGTCTATGCCCGCCAGCACCTGGTGGAGTTCCAGGATGTTGGTTATGGCAGCGCGGCCTCGACTCTGCTGTTTTTGGTCGTTGCGGTGATCGCCATGCTTTATCTCTACCTCGGACGTCGTCAACTGGAGGTTCGCTCATGAGTCAGCGTCTACTCAAAAAAGCGCTGTTGCGCCTCGGGTTCTGGTGTCTGATCGGGATTTTGCTGCTGTATGCGGTCTTCCCTTTCTACTACGCCATCGTGACTTCGCTGAAGCCATCCAGCGCCTTGTTCGAGGTGAGCTATTGGATCGATAGTCCCGACTTCTCCAATTACGCGGCGGTACTCCACCAATCCTCATTCCTGAGAGCTATCGGTAACTCGCTGGTGGTTGCGCTTTGCGTGGTGACGCTGGCGCTGTTCCTCAGCCTGACCGCTGCCTATGCCTTGGGCAGGGTGAAGTTCCGTGGGCGTGGCACGGTATTGATGATGGTTCTTGGCGTCTCGATGTTTCCCCAGGTCGCTGTACTGTCGGGGCTGTTCGAAGTGATCCGCGCCTTGGGTCTGTACAACACGTCCTGGGCGTTGATCCTGAGCTACACGATTTTCACCCTGCCCTTCACCGTCTGGGTGCTGACCACGTTCATGGGGCAACTGCCCCATGAACTGGAAGAAGCGGCAATCATGGATGGCGCTTCGCCCTGGGTCACACTTACCCGTGTGCTGTTGCCGCTGCTCTGGCCCGCACTGGTCACCACTGGCTTATTGGCCTTTATCGCCGCGTGGAACGAGTTCCTGTTTGCCCTGACCTTCACCCTCACAGACACGCAACGCACGGTGCCGGTCGCCATCGCCTTGATTTCCGGCGGGAGTCCCCATGAGCTGCCTTGGGGACTGTTGATGGCCGCATCGGTGCTGGTCACCGTCCCACTGGTGATTCTGGTGCTGATCTTCCAGCGCCGAATCGTTTCCGGTCTCACTGCCGGCGCGTTAAAGGGTTGATGCCCAACAACTACAAGGAACAGCATCGTGATCAAATTGAAGCTAGACAACGTGAACAAACAATTGGGCGGCGTGCGGATTCTTCGCGACGTCAGCCTGGAGATCGCTGCAGGTGAGTTCGTGGTGTTCGTTGGCCCTTCGGGCTGCGGAAAGTCGACCCTGCTGCGACTGATCGCCGGACTGGACTCGATCTGTGCCGGCGACCTGCTGATTGACGGGCGACGGGTCAACGACCTGGAGCCGCGCGAGCGTGGCGTCGGCATGGTGTTTCAGTCTTATGCGCTTTACCCGCACATGAGCGTCTACGACAACATCAGTTTTGGTCTCAAACTGGCCAAGACTGAAAAGAGCAGCTTGCGCGAGCGGGTGCTGAGAACTGCGCAAATCCTGCAATTGGACAAACTGCTGCAACGCAAGCCAAAGGAACTGTCCGGAGGGCAGCGTCAGCGGGTGGCCATGGGCAGAGCCATGGCGCGGGAACCGGACATTTTGTTGTTCGATGAGCCGCTTTCCAACCTGGATGCGTCCTTGCGGGTGCAGATGCGCAACGAAATCGCCCGTCTGCATGCTCGACTGGGCTCGACCATGATCTACGTCACCCACGATCAGGTGGAAGCGATGACCCTGGCCGACAAAATTGTCGTGCTCAATGGCGGTCGCGTAGAGCAGGTCGGTTCACCACGCGAACTCTATGAACGCCCGGCCAGCCGCTTTGTCGCCGGTTTTCTAGGCTCGCCCAGAATGAACTTCCTGGCGGCGCGCCTGCATGCACCAGGCGAAACCAGCCTGGTCGACACCCCCGTTTTGGGTATGACCTCCCTGCCCTTCGACAGCTCGAACCTGACAGCGGACACGCAGTTGAGCCTGGGGATTCGCCCGGAGCACATTTCGCTCAAATCGGCTGAGGGAACCGTCGGCATCGTCGTGACCGGGGTCGAATACCTGGGTAGCGAAACCTATGTGCACCTCGAAACAGGTCAGGACGAGCCACTGATCTGTCGTTGTGAGGTCAACGCCGGATGGCAGGCGGGCGATCGGGTCGAACTGCAGCTGGACATCGACAACCTGCACCTGTTCGACGCCGACGGCACGGCCTTGAAGCGCCACCCACAAGCCATTGAAAACCTGCCGAATGAAATCTCTCTGCGCTCTGTCCGAGCACGCGCCCTATGACCTTGTCTGTGAATACCATGAGCGACCCAATGGCTTCTTCCCTTGACCTTGCGCAGCGCGCACTGAGTGACGGCGTGTCTCGCGTCATCCACGATTATCGACCCGGTTATCATATTGCTCCCCCGGCAGGCTGGATGAACGACCCTAACGGGGTGGTGTACTTTCGTGGCGAATATCACGTTTTCTATCAACATTACCCTTTTGAGGCGAAATGGGGCCCTATGTATTGGGGGCATGCCAAGAGTGCCGATCTGGTTCATTGGCAGCACCTGCCCATTGCCCTGGCACCCGGCGATGACTTCGACCGTGACGGTTGTTTTTCCGGTAGCGCGGTGGTGTGTGGAGATACCCTGGCATTGATCTACACCGGACACACCTGGCTCGGGGAAGTGGGTGACGAACACTCGATCCGTCAAGTTCAGTGCCTGGCCACCAGTATCGATGGTATCCGCTTCGTCAAGCATGGCGCAGTCATCGAGACCGCGCCGCAAGACACGATCATGCACTTTCGTGACCCCAAGGTATGGAAAGAGGATGACTGCTGGTACCTGATTGCCGGCGCTCGTCTGGGCGATACACCGCTGCTCCCGTTGTACCGTTCTACGGATCTGCACGCCTGGGAGTTCCTTGACTATGTGTCCGGCGGCAGCGAGGGCGATGGCTATATGTGGGAGTGCCCGGATCTGTTTCGACTGAACGGACGCGATGTACTGCTGTACTCCCCCCAAGGCATGCAACCCCACGGTTACGAACGGCTCAACAAGTACCAGACTGGTTATCGAGTGGGTCGACTCGACAGCGAATGGCACTTCACTGGCGGGCCTTTTATCGAGCTGGATAACGGCCACGATTTCTATGCAGCGCAAACGCTAATGGCCGCCGATGGTCGACGACTTTTGTGGGCGTGGCTCGACATGTGGGAAAGCCCGATGCCGAGCAAGGCCCATCACTGGTGCGGCATGCTCGGTTTGCCGCGCGAACTTGAACTGCGCGCAGATCGCCTTTGCGTGTATCCGGCACGGGAGCTCACCGCTCTACGCAAGGCGCCATTGCCTGGTACACCCTGGTGGGATGAGTCGGGAACCCGGTGGGTGCCGGAAGTGAAAGGCGATATGCTCGAAATCCATGTGCATCTGGATTTGCTCGGCTGCACCGACGGCCACCTGGGAATCGCCTTGCGCTGCAGCGACGATGGCCATGAAGAAACCCTGCTCTACTACGATGCGGCATTGCAGCGTCTGGTTCTTGACCGCAGCCGCTCGGGTGCGCAAGTCACAGGTCAGCGCAGCGTATCGATAGACCCGACACAAGAACGACTGGCACTGCGTGTGTTCCTCGATCGCTCGTCCATTGAGGTGTTCGACGAAGACGGGCGCTTCAGCCTCAGCAGTCGCCTCTACCCACAGCCCGGCAGTCTGGGTGTGAAGCTCCTTGCAAGCGGGAGTGGTGGGCGTGTCTCCATTTCCAGGGCATGGCCACTCGCCTCGGGATGGCTATGAACCGCGTCATTCGTATCGCGAGAAGCGCAGGCCATGTGTCATGATTCTCCGTCAGCCTGACCGGTTTCGCCTCGCATGACTTCAGTGAAAGACGTTGCACTGCTGGCCGGCGTGTCCCTGATGACGGTTTCTCGAGCGCTCAACAATCCGGAAAAATTGAGCCCCGAAACCTATCAACGGGTGCGTCGCGCCATTGACGAATTGCAATTCGTGCCGAGCCTGTCGGCGCGAAGAATTCGCGGCGACAACCTCCAGACGCGAACCATCGGTGTGTTCGCACTGGACACCGCGACCACACCGTTCGCCGTCGAGCTGCTGCTCTCCATCGAACAGACTGCGCAGCAAGCAGGCTGGAATGTATTTATCCTCAACCTGTTAAACAACCCGCCCACCGACCAGAACATCGACCTGATGTTATCGCACCGTCCCGACGGGTTGATCTTCAGCGCCATGGGGCTGCGCCAGGTGTGCATTCCCGAGCGATTGAAGAGCAACCCCCTGGTACTCGCCAATTGCCTGGCGGATGACAGTCGCCTGGTCAGTTATGTGCCCGACGACGAAATGGGGCAGTATCGAGCCGTACATCACGCATTGAGTCAAGGCTATCGGCGCCCTCTGTTTATCAATCTTCCAAAACAGAGCCTGGCTTGGGGTCTGCGACAAAGAGGCATGCAGCGTGCCTGTCAGGCATTCGGGCTGTTGCCTGACGCACTCCTGCAATATGACCTTTCCGATCATGACGCCTATGGTGAAACCGCAGCCATCCTCGACCGGCACATCATTGATAGTCGTCCCCAATTCGACATTCTGATCTGTGGCAACGACCGTATTGCTTTTTGTGCCTATCAGGTGTTGTTGGGCCGCGGGCTGAAAATCCCTAATGATGTTGCCGTGCTCGGCTATGACAATATGATCGGTATCGCTGAACTGTTCGTCCCACCGCTGACAACGGTACAACTGCCGTACTACGAGATCGGTCGCAGGGCTGCCCGGCAGCTGATCGAAGCTCTCGACGTATCAGGAGCCCAGCCAGTTGATTGTCCATTGGTTGCCAGGGCATCGCTATAAGGGATTAGTTAACTCGGGGAAATCCGCGATCAATTTTCCAGCCACCGTCAGCACCAACGCCCGTCGGGGCACACCTTGGACGGCGGTTTTCTCAAAAAGAGCAGGAGCCTGCTTTTGCTCAGTCAGGTTCATGAGCATACGACCAGTGCTGTAAATGCTGCCATTGCACGATGACAAGGCAGCAGTAATCACAACGAAGGGGCCATCGTCCGATTCAGCCGCTTCAGACTCGAGCGGGAGACACGATGATTTTGACGTTGTGCTCCTTGTTGTTGACCAGCTCCTCGAAGCCCTGCCCGACGATCTGCTCCAACTGAATGCGCCCAGTCACCAGCGGAGTGATGTCCAGCCGGCCATCAGCGATAAAAGCGATCACGTCAGCGAACTCACCGTTATAGGCCAGCGCACCCAGCACCTGTTTTTCGGTAGCCACCAAC
The DNA here is from genome assembly GCF_007713465.1 of Pseudomonas sp. H3(2019). Classification (GTDB taxonomy): domain Bacteria; phylum Pseudomonadota; class Gammaproteobacteria; order Pseudomonadales; family Pseudomonadaceae; genus Aquipseudomonas. Next base: position 18,098 of record NZ_VMSG01000012.1, read on the forward strand.
TCGAAAAAGTTGAACTCGCTGGGCTCCTCAAAGATCCCCACCAGTACGCACTTGCCGGCCTTGCGGATCAGATCGATCGCGAGCTTGGCCGTGTGTTTGTTGCCGATACATTCGAAGCTGACATCTGCCCCGAGCCCACCCGTCAGGCGCCGTACCTCAGCCAAAGCATCACATTCATTGGGATCGAGCACATGGGTCGCCCCCACTTCCAAGGCCTTGGCCTTGCGCGCTCCAGACATTTCCAGAGTGATCACCTGAGCCGCACCGGCAGCCTTGGCGCACATGATGGTGCACAAGCCAATGGTGCCTGCACCGACCACCACAACGTTCTGCCCGAGCAGGCTCCCGGCTTTTTTCACCGCGTGCATGCCCACCGCCAGCGGCTCGATCAGTGCCCCGGCTTCAGCAGGAAAGTTCGCCGGCAACTTGTACAGCAGGTTGGCCGGCACGTTGACCAGTTCGGCGAAGGCACCATTATTCATCAGCCCGGTGAAGGCCAGGTTCTCGCAGATGTTGTACAGCCCGTGAGTGCAGTAGTAGCAGGTGCCGCAATGTTGGCAGGCATCGGCCGCCACCGGTTCACCAACGCTGAAACCCTGAACACCGGTACCGAGCTCGACGATTTCGCCACAAAACTCGTGACCGAGAATGCACTGGCCCTTGATCCCGGTCAGTGGGTGCGGCGCGTCAACCGGTATGAACACCGGCCCAGCCACGTACTCATGCAGATCGGACCCACAAATGCCGCACCACTGCACGCGGATCTGCACCCAGCCGGCAGGTGGTGCTATTGGTAGCGGAACGTCTTCGACACGGATATCGTGGCGGCCGTGCCAGACAGCGGCACGCATACTGCGTTGCGGATTGTTTGAAAGGCTCATAGCGAAATCTCCTTGAAATAGTTGCTCCTGGCGCCCTACGAGAGGCCGCCAGGAGGAGGTGTCAGTGCTGTTGCACAAAGTCCAGAATCAATCGGTTGACGTGCTCGGCCGCTTCCATCTGCACCATGTGTGCCTGACCTGGCAGGACCTCGACCTCGACCTCGACCTGGGCCTTGAGCCCGGCGCTGTGGTTCGCCGGAATAATCGCGTCGTCACTGCCCCAGATCAGCAACACTGGCTGCTGGCCATCCTGCACCACGCCGCGCAGATCGAACTGTTGCGATCCTTCTTTGAACACGCCTGATACCAGCAGGCGCAGGGCCGCACCCACTCCTTCCAGGCGCTTGTACTTGAGCATGTCTTCGAGCATCTGCCGGTTGACCAGCTCGGGATTGGAGAACAGTTTCACTAGCTGTGGCTTGAGGGCATTGCGGTTGGCAGCCTCGACAAAACCTTCCAGGTAATCGCCGTTGATGTCCTCCCCCAGACCTGCGCTGCCGATCAAGATCAAGGACCGTACTCGCTGCGGTTCCAAACGCGCAACGTTCAGCGACACCGCTCCGCCCATGGAATGACCCACCAGATGCGCTGCGGGAATGTCCAGGTGATCAAGCAGTGCCAGCACTACGCCGCTCAGCTCATCCAGGTCTCCGCGCTCAAGCTGTTTGGTAGACTCGCCATGGCCCGGCAGGTCCATGGCAACCACCCGGCGTCCGGCGGCCAATGCTTCATGATTGAACATCCAGTTGTTCAGGTCACCGCCAAAGCCGTGCACCAGCACCAACGGCACCCCGCCTTCGCCGCGCTCGAAGTAACGGATCAACCGCCCGTCCAGCTCGACCTTTTGCGGCTTCGGCCCGCGGTCCACCTCGGCGTCGTCGCCGGGCACGAACGTGGCGTGAAACTGCTCGACGACCGCATCGATCTCGACCTCGCTGGCCTCGCCGTCGACTACGATGCCGAGCAACGCACCCACCGCGAGGGTTTCATCCTGACGGGCGATCTGCCGACGAAGCACCCCGGAAAAAGGCGCCTCGACACTGCTGGAGATTTTGTCGGTTTCGACATCCAGCACTTCGTCGCCCTTGGCGATGGCCTGGCCTACTTCCTTGAGCCAGGCATCGACCCGGCCCTCGGTCATGGACAGGCCCCACTTGGGCATGGTCAAAGTATGGATCTGGCTCATGAACGCTTGCTCCACTCGATCAGCTTGAGCACGGCGCTCTCGATCTTCGCCGCGTCGGGAATGTAGAGGTCTTCCAGGGCGTCGGAGAACGGCACCGGTGTGTGCGGCGCAGTCACCATCTCGATCGGCGCCTTGAGCGAGGCAAATGCTTTTTGCGCCACCAAAGCTGAAATATCAGTCGCCATGGAGCAACGCGGATTGGCTTCGTCGATGACCACCAGGCGTCCGGTCTTCTCTACACTTTCCAAAATACTGTCTTCGTCCAACGGACTGGTGGTGCGCAGGTCGATCACCTCGCAGTCGATACCGCGCGCGGCCAAATTGCGCGCGGCGTCCATCGCGGTGTTGACCGTGCGGCCATAGGAGACCAGCGTCACATCCTTGCCATCACGCAGGAAGTTGGCTTCGCCGAAGGGGATGGTATAGAGCTCTTCCGGTACTTCACCCTGCATGCTGTAGAGCATTTTGTGTTCACAGAAGATCACCGGATCGTTGTCGCGGATCGCCTGGATAAGCAAACCTTTGGCGTCATAAGGTGACGACGGGCAGACCACTTTCAGCCCCGGAATGTGGGTCCACAACGAGGTCAGCATTTGCGAGTGCTGGGCGGCGGCCCGCAACCCGGCACCGACCATCGTGCGGATCACCAGTGGCGTGGAGGCCTTGCCGCCGAACATATAGCGAAACTTGGCCGCCTGATTGAGAATCTGGTCCAGGCAGCAACCGGCGAAGTCGACGAACATCAACTCACATACCGGGCGCACGCCACAGGTCGCGGCGCCCACTGCTGCACCGACATAGCCCAACTCCGACAATGGCGTGTCCAGCACTCGTCCGGGGAATTGGTGATAGAGGCCCTTGGTCACGCCCAGTACCCCGCCCCAGGCGTCGTTTTCACCGGGGGCACCGGCACCGCCGGCGACGTCCTCACCCATGATGAACACGCTGGGATCGCGGCGCATTTCCTGGGCCAGGGCTTCGTTGATTGCCTGCTGATAACTGATTTTTCTCGCCATGATGAAGATCTCGATTCTTGTTATAGGGGGCGTTCAGGGATAGGAAACGTAGACGTCGGAGAGCAGATCGGCCGCGCTCGGTTTGGGGGCTGACTTGGCCTTGCGCACGGCGTTCTCGATCAGCAGATCCACCTCGCTGTCGATCTGGTCCAACTGGCTGGCCTGCGCCTGCCCGGCGCGGATGATGCGTTCGCGCAACTGCATCAAGCAGTCGTTGTGCTCGCGGAAATGCTTGACCTCGTCCGGCGCCCGATAGGTCTGGGCGTCACCCTCAAAGTGACCGTAATAGCGAGTCAGCTTGACCTCGATCAGCGACGGCCCCTCCCCGGCCCTGGCCCGCTGCACTGCGGCACCCGCGGCTTCGTGAACGGCGAAGAAGTCGAAGCCGTCCACCGTGACCCCGGGCATGCCGAAGCCGGCTGCGCGGTCGGCAATGTGATCGCAGGCCACCGACCAGTTGGAGGCCGTGGCTTCGGCGTAACCGTTGTTCTCGGCAATGAACAGGCACGGCAGATTCCACACCGAGGCCATGTTCATCGCTTCGAACACCGCCCCTTCGTTGGAGCCACCGTCACCAAAGAACACCACCGCAACACTGTCAGTCCCCTTGAGTTTGGCGGCCAGGGCCGCGCCCACGACCAGCGGCGCACCGGCCCCCACAATACCGTTGGCACCGAGCATGCCCTTCTCGAAATCGGCGATGTGCATGGAGCCACCTTTGCCTTGGCAGACCCCGGTTTTCTTGCCGTAGATTTCGGCCATCATCCCGTCCACATCGACGCCTTTGGCGATGCAGTGGCCGTGACCACGGTGGTTGGAGGCAATGCAATCGTCATCACCCAAGTGGGCCATGACCCCGGCGGCCGAGGCCTCTTCACCGGCATACAAATGGACAAAACCGGGAATCTCGCCGGTGGCGAATTCCACGTGCAGGCGCTCTTCAAAGACGCGGATGGTGCGCATCACCTGATAGGCATGCAGCAATTGATCAGCGGTTAGCTGTGTCGACATTTTTATTCTCCAGGGTGTCTTGAGATGAGAGGTTCAGAGGGTGTTGCGGGTGTTCACGGCCGATGGCCAGAAGTCGCTGTTGCGCTGCATAGTCCAGGACCGCATTGACATCGATGCTTAGCGGGCCGCTGGAATCGAGGGTCACCGTAGGCCGGTCATCGGCGTTGAATTCGATCTCGCGCTCGCCATCCAGAGCGAGGGTTCCGCTGGCCAGGCACAGACTATGGGCGACACCGGGTTCAAGGCTTCCCGCAGCGAGTACGCCGCAGCCTTGCAGCAGGCCGGGAGCCAGAGGCACCAGCAGCGCTTCCGGAGATTGAGCATCGAGGCGGATCCAGGCCCCACTCGGAGCCTGACGCGATACGGGAAACCACAAGCCGCAAAGGGCCGAGATGCCAATGGACTGAGGTTCGGCGAAGGTCACAAACACCTCGGCCAGATCGCCCCCGCGAGTGATGGCCCGTGCGCCGACGAAGGGCAACGAGGACACAGCCACGTCCACCAGGGCCATCTCGCACAGGCCACAACTTGGCTCGCGTACCAGCAAGCGTTTGTTGCGGCGCAAGGCGATCTCGGGCGGGATCCGCCCACTGACAAACAGCCCGCCGGCCAACCCGGCGCTGGTGGCTTCACGCAGTTCCGGAAAGGCATTGTTGGTGCCGGTGGACAGGGTCAGCAGCGGAATGTCGCCGACTTCGGCGGCCACCGCCTTGTGAGTACCGTCGCCGCCTAGCACGGCGATCAGGGCAACGCCGCGTTCGGCCATCCAGCGGGCCGCGTGACGGGTATCCTCGACGCTTTGGCGCAGGGTCAGGTCGAGGAACTCAAGGGCTGGCCAGTGACTGCTGCGAGCCTGGCGGCCGTGGCTGTTTTTCAGCACGGCGGCGGCGATGCCGGTCATGTCTGTGGGCATCAGCACCCGTTCGACACCCGTGGCGCCAAAGGCAGCCAGCAAGCGCTGGATCACCGAGACCTTGTCGGTGCTGGAAAACAGTCCAGCGTTGGCGGTCAGGCGCCGCACGTCCCGGCCGGATGCCGGATTGGCAATGATACCTACGGTCAGCGGCGCACGACTCATGACGCCACCACGGGCAGAACAGGGAACGGATTTCGGCAGGACATCGGGCACCTCTTTTTATTATTGGGTTGCCAGTCAGGCTGGTTGCCAGAGCTAGAGCAAGGCCAGTGCCAGATCCGCAAAAACAGCTGCACAACCCCGTAGTAGAGCGGTTCGATGGAAACCAAAGGGGAGCGAAATCAAGCCTGAATGAAACGCGTGATGTCAGGCAGTACGAGGTGGCGGCGAGACCGTGAGACATTGCGTCTCACCGCCAGCCCCGGTTGACTCGACGCTTGTCTGCAGCCTATGAACGGCGCTTAATAGCCGCACAACTAAAAGAATATGGAACCGGAGGCCTGAATGCTTTCCGCATACTCAAAGGCGCATGTGGATTGCGTCAGCCGTGTTTTGAAGAATGCCGGGCACCTGCCGCAGCTGCCTGTGTCGGACTTGGTTCTCGACTCCTGGCGCCGCTCCATGGAGCAACACCACCTGGATCCGGGCTCGCTACAAGGGCCACGGATCCTCTCGCAGAACGTGCTGCAGGAATGCCGCGAGCGCTCCGAGTTATTCTTGCGAATCGCCAGTGAAGAAGTCGCCCGCCTCCACGGTCGGGTCCGCGATGCCGACTACTGCGTCCTGCTCACAGACGCTCAGGGCCAGACCATCGACTACCGCGTCGAATCCTCCATCCGCAATGACTGCCGCAAGGCAGGTCTTTACCTGGGCACTTGCTGGTCGGAAGGTGAAGAAGGTACTTGTGGTGTGGCGGCGGTACTGACCGCGCGAACGCCGGTCACGGTTCATAAACGCGATCACTTTCGCGCCGCGTTTATCGGACTCACCTGCTCCGCGGCGCCGGTCTTCGACCCCAAGGGCGAACTGCTTGGGGTGCTCGACGTTTCGGCGGTGCGCTCACCCGACGACCGCCGCTCTCAACACCTGATCCGGCAGATGGTGGTGCAGAGCGCGCGTGAAATCGAACAGGCATTTTTCATGAGTTGCGCCCAGGGTTACTGGGTGCTGCGAGCCCACAGCAGCCCGGGCTACGTCGACAGCCAACCCGATTACTTGCTCGCTTGGGACAACGACGGCTGCTTGGAGGCGCTGAACCCGGCTGCGCGGCAATGGCTGTTGCGCAGTTTTGGACAACTGCCGGAACATATTGGCCAAGTGTTCGATCAGCAGTTGCTGCATCGGATCAGTGACGAGTCGCTATGCCTGTTGCACAGCCAGGGTGGCCACACGCAATTGCATGGTCGCCTCAGCGTGCCACGGCAGGTGAAGCGCAACGCGTCGCGACTGGCACTGACACCCGCCGAACTCGATCCGCGACTGGAAGAAAGCCTGCGCCTTGCAGTGCGGGTTAAAGACCGCAACCTGCCGGTGCTGATCCAGGGCGAGACCGGCTCCGGCAAGGAAGTCTTCGCCCGTCAGTTGCACCAAGCCAGCCAGCGCCGCGAGCGGCCGTTCGTTGCGGTAAACTGCGCGGCGATCCCCGAGAACCTGATCGAAAGCGAATTATTTGGCTATGTCGCTGGCGCCTTTACCGGAGCCTCGAGCAAGGGCATGCAAGGTCTGCTGGAACAGGCCGATGGCGGCACTCTGTTTCTCGATGAAATCGGCGACATGCCCTTGCCCTTGCAAACCCGGCTGCTGCGGGTCCTGGCCGAGGGTGAAGTGGCGCCTCTGGGAGCCTCACGGCGCAAAGCGATCGACCTCCAGGTCGTCTGCGCCAGCCACCGCGATCTGGAAGGACTGGTCGCCGCGGGCGAGTTTCGCGAAGACCTGTACTTTCGTTTGAATGGAGCGCGCTTCCAGTTACCGCCGCTGCGCGAACGCAGTGACCGGCTGGCGCTGATCAACCGGATTCTCGATGAGGAATCGACGCTTTGCGCAGAACCCATGCAACTGGGAGGTGCGGCTCTGGAGTGCCTGCTTGGCTACCGCTGGCCAGGTAACGTTCGCCAGTTACGGCACGTGCTGCGTTATGCCTGTGCGGTGTGCGACTCAAACCTGATTCAGGTCAGCCATTTGCCCGAGCAACTGCAAGATCACCGACTTGATGGCCCAAGCTCTGGCGACACCATTGATTGCTGCGCGAGCCCGGAGCGCCAGGCACTGCTCGATGCCTTGGTGCGTCACCGCTGGAAACCCACCGCTGCTGCAAAGTCTTTGGGTATCTCCCGGGCAACCCTGTATCGAAGGGTGCATCAGCACGGCATCGACATGCCTGGCAGAAGCCAGGTGTAAGCCTGGCTCCCCTTGCAAACCGCTGCAATGAGCGCTCGTGTTGCTCACCTAAAGACATCTGCCCGCTCAGTCCTTGAGCGATTTGGGTATCGCAATACGGCTACTGGTCTTAACCTCGCGCAAAGCCAGACTGGACTGAATGGATGCAATACCTACCTGACGCCTGAGTACCTGCTCGATAAAGTCACTGTAGCTATCAAGATCCTCTGCCAACACTTGCAACACATAATCGGAATCCCCAGTGATCTTGTGACAAGACAACACCTCGGGCAATTGCGCAATCACCGCCTCGAAGGCGTCCGGAGCATGATCCGCATGGGTGGAAAAACGGATGTGCACGAACGCCATAATGTCCAGCCCTAGCATGCGTCGATCAAGATTGGCCTGGTAGCCCTTGATTACGCCCGCCTCCTCCATTCTCTTACGCCGTCGCCAGCAAGGCGTCAGGCTTAACGACAGGCGCTCACTGAGCTCGGCGTTGGAAATGCTCGCATCTTCCTGCAGCAACGTGAGTATCGCCAGGTCGGTCTCATCGAGGCTAATGCGTTTGGATGATTTTTTCTGCATTACGCCATTCCTGAGTAAAAACGCCCGATTAATCTAGCAAACCATGAAAACAAAGCAAAGAAAGCGCGTCCCGGCCGGAACAGAATATTTGCACTGGCTCACATTAACGGATGCGCAGAATGTTTACAGTTTTCAGTGATTCCCATCGCTTGCACCACGGCACCGAATTGAAAGACGGTGTGCTCAAGCCGTCGTTCGAACAGCCCAGTCGGGCAGATACTGTCCATAACCGCGTCAAGCAGGTAGGCCTTGGCCAGATCGTCGAACCGCGAACATTTGACCGGTCGTGTTACGTCAATGCGCACAGCGAGCGCTACGTCAGTTTTCTGGAAAGCGCCTGGTCAGAATGGTGCGCGACTGGACGTACCCACGATGCCCTGCCGCTGGTATGGCCAGTGCGCGACCTGTCCAACGAACAAGTCCCGACTTTCATCGACGGCAAGCTCGGTTTCTACGCCATGGACGCCGGCTCCCCGATCACCGCTACCACTTGGCAAGCGGTAAAAACCAGTGCAGACATCGCCCTCACCGGCCTGGCGCTGATCGATGAAGGCCACGACAGTGCCTTTGCCCTGTGCCGCCCGCCCGGCCATCATGCAGCACGTGAATACATGGGCGGCTATTGCTATCTCAACAACGCCGCCATTGCTGCACAACAGGCCATTACCCAAGGCGCCAAACGTGTCGCGGTACTGGACGTCGACTTTCATCACGGCAACGGCACCCAAAACATTTTCTACGGGCGCAGTGACGTCATGTTTGTCTCGCTACACGGTGAGCCGACGGTGTCCTATCCGTACTACTCAGGCTTCACCCACGAAGTCGGTACAGGCCACGGCGAAGGTTACAACCTGAACTATCCGCTGCCGAAGAACACCACCTGGCAAAGCTACCGCAACGCCCTGCTCCACGCCTGCAAGAAACTCCAGCAATTCGCCCCTGAAGTGCTGGTTATTTCACTCGGCGTCGACACATTCAAGGATGACCCGATCAGCCACTTCCTGCTGGAAAGCGAAGACTTCATCGGCATCGGCGAGCTGGTAGCAGGCGTCGGCTGCCCGACCCTGTTCGTGATGGAAGGCGGCTACATGGTCGATGAAATCGGGATCAATGCGGTCAACGTGCTGCATGGCTTCGAGAGCAAACGCGCCTGAGCCATCCCCTGCCCTACAGCATTTCAACTACTGAATCGGAAAATAAAAACATGACTCTTTTTATCGATGTCGATCATGCCGCACGCCTGTTCGCCAAGGTGGGTATCCGCCGGGCAATCCGCGAGATGGCCACATACATCGAAGCGGACTATTCACGCTGGGCGCAGTTTGATAAGTCGCCTCGCACCGCCAATCATTCCGCCGACGGTGTGATCGAGTTGATGCCTACCGACGATGGCCAACAGTATTCGTTCAAATACGTAAATGGCCACCCGGGCAATGGTCAAAGGGACTTGCTGACCGTCATGGCTTTCGGTGTTCTCGCCGATGTCCACAGTGGCTATCCAACCTTGCTCAGTGAATTGACGCTGACCACTGCCGTGCGCACCGCCGCGACATCCGCGCTGGTCGCGCAGTCCCTGGTACGCCCTGGTGCAAGCATCATGGCAATCATCGGCAACGGCGCTCAAAGCGAATTTCAAGCCCTCGCCTTCCACGAAATGCTGTCGATCAGGGAAATCCGCATTTTCGATATTGATCGTGACGCATCACTCAAGTTGAAGCACAACCTGTCGGCATTCCCGGGTATCGAAGTGATTCTGTCCAGCTCCGTACAGGAAGCGGTCAAGGGCGCGCACATTGTCACTACAGTGACTGCCGACAAAGCTTATGCAACGATTCTCACGCCCGAGATGATCGAACCCGGCATGCATATCAACGCTGTCGGTGGTGACTGCCCGGGAAAAACCGAACTGCACGCCGAGATCCTGCGCAACGCCCGGATCATCGTTGAATTTGAACCGCAAACCCGGATTGAAGGCGACATTCAACAACTGGAAGCCGACTCTCCCGTCGTCGAGTTTTTCCGCATTGTGCTGGGCGAAATTCCGGGGCGCGAGAATGACGCCCAAGTCACCGTGTTCGATTCGGTGGGTTTTGCTCTCGAAGATTTTTCGTCACTGCGCTACCTGCACGACCTGGCGCGAGAGCACGAGATCGGCGAGCGCATCCATCTAGTGCCGACACCCGCCGACATAAAAGACCTTTACCAGTTGCTTGATCAGCAACCCGCTAAACCGGCGCGTCTGCGCACAGCCAACTGATAACCGTAGGTGATGCCTCCGAGCAGCGTGCCAAGGGGCCGCTCACCGCCCTGTAAGCCCCCAAAACCACCACCGTCGGTAGCCGTTGCATTTCTAACAACAACGCTAGACACCCACTTTCTGCCAAAACTCAAAAAACATAAAATCAAGAGGTTTTGTAATGAAATCTACTCCGTCCGAGCGGGTTGAACAGCCCGCGCTGCAGCGCACGCTCAGCAATCGTCACATTCAGTTAATGGCCATGGGAGGTGCCATCGGTACAGGTCTGTTCATGGGTTCCGGGAAGATCATTGCCCTCTCAGGCACGTCGATCATCCTCATTTATATGATCATCGGGATGTTCGTCTACTTCGTCATGCGCGCCATGGGCGAACTGTTGCTCTCCAACTTGAACTTCAAAACCTTCGCGGACTTTACCGGTGCCTACCTTGGCCCGCGAGCGGCATTCTTCCTCGGCTGGTCGTACTGGCTGAGCTGGAGCGTCGCGGTAGTGGGCGATGCCGTAGTGGTCGGCGGATTCTTTCAGTACTGGTTCCCCGATGTACCCGCCTGGATCCCGGCCATCGGTATGTTAATGACGCTGTTCGCCTTGAACGTGCTGACCGTCAGGCTTTTTGGTGAAGTGGAGTTCTGGTTCGCGATCATCAAAATCATTGCCGTCGTCACCCTGATTGGCGTTAGCCTGGTGATGATTGCCAGCTCCTTTGTATCACCCAGTGGCGTTACTGCATCCCTGAACCACCTGCTGGATAAACAGGCAGCCTTCCCCAACGGCCTGTTTGGTTTCTTTGCCGGATTCCAGATGGCAATCTTCTCCTTTGCCGGCACCGAGCTGATCGGCACTGCTGCCGCCGAAACTCGCTCCCCCGAGAAGACTCTGCCTAAGGCCATCAACTCGATTCCGCTGCGAATCATCCTGTTTTATGTGCTGGCACTGGCCTGCATTATTGCCGTGACTTCCTGGCAACAGGTTTCGCCCAACAAAAGCCCTTTCGTCGAACTGTTTCTGGTTGCAGGGTTTCCCGCAGCAGCAGGTATCGTCAACTTTGTGGTGCTGACGTCTGCCGCCTCATCAGCCAACAGTGGCGTATTTTCATCCAGTCGCATGCTGTTTGGACTGGCCAGTCACGACAATGCTCCCGGGATTTTTCGGCATTTGTCGGGTAATAGCGTGCCTCTGCTGAGCTTGGCGTTTACCACACTGTTGATGCTGCTGGGGGTACTTTTGCTGTTCATCGTTCCGGAGGTCATGACAGCGTTTACCATCGTCTCTACCGTGTCGGCAATCCTGGTGATTTTTACTTGGTCGACCATCCTCGCGTCGTACATTGCCTATCGCAAAAGCCGGCCCGATCTGCATGCGCAATCAACCTACAAGATGCCTGGCGGTGTGCCGATGGCCTGGTTCGCTTTGGCGTTCCTAGGCTTTGTCCTCTGTTTGCTGGCATTAAGACCTGACACCCGTATCGCCTTGATGGTCATGCCTGGGTGGTTCATATGGTTGGCAATAGCCTATCAGCTGACTCACACCTGGAAGCCCAAACCCGCTTTTGGATCGACAAGCCAGTACAGATGATGTTCATCAGGAGCCTTTGGGTGCCGATGCAGTGAAACGCTATTTGCGGGGCACCTGCAGGTCGAAAAGCTGCAAGCGACGGATGGGCTGAAAGGATTATTTTCAGGAAAAAAACAAGCGCCCCGAACATATCGAGGCGCTTGTTGGAACCATGGAAAGACATCAACTCATCAGTCACGATACTCAACGCGGAAGGAATCACGGTGATGGAGGCAACAACGACTGGAGTGCTGCCCGGAACGGCAGAGCGTGAATGCCTAAAACAGATGCTTTCTGAAGGAGATCCCTCAAACGGTGCAGCCCAATCCATGAAAGGCAGTGGTTGTCATCGACCAGCGTGTTGATCCTCCCAGTAGACGTCGGGTCCCGCTATCCGTGCGCGACCCGACGGGCTTGATACGTGCTTAGATCCGGATGATCTGGGTGATGTGCGGCTTGCCGTTAATAGGCGCGTAAATTTCCACGATCGCTTGCCAGCTGTTTGACGAGCCAGGCTGCGTTGCTTTCGCCTGATAACGATAGTTGGTGCCATTGACGACCTGGGTTGAAACCAGTTCAGCCGTGTAGTGCACACCCACCAGCCCGGCCAGGGCTTCATCGAATACTTCCTGATCCTTTGGAGTCAGTTCGTGATAAGGAGTCCATCCGCCAACAAGATTTTCTTGAGCCGACATACGATATATCTCCATATATAAGTTCCTACTCGTCTGGCTTTTCGGAGTTCGCCCCGTTTATTTAATGGTTTCCGGAATCCATTGTGCTGAGTGGTTTTCCGCGCCGCCCTGTTTGTCGTGCATGCCACTGGATGGCTTTAAGCTATCAAACTTAAGTGGAAAGTATGTCCGCATTTAACTGTACGAGATGTAAGGCATTGGCTATTCATGATGCGCTCTCGCATCTCGGTGGCGACAGAGTTGCCGCGCTTGCTGGAGCACGGGCGCACGCCAGACGATTCGCCCATCGTCCGAGCTGCAGACCGGGGTATTGAGCGGCCAGCCGGCAGGATCGGCCGCGTACGACCAGCCGAGGTCCCGCAGTTTGTCCCGGCACGGCAGCAATTCGGTCACGCCCAGGCGGATCGCGCGATCGATCGCATGACCGAGTTCGGCCGGATGCGGATAGTAAGGCGTCAGCAGGAACGCTCGCTGCGGCGACGCGCCCGCCCACGTGAGTCCTGCATCCACCATGTCGACGATCGCGGCCAGTCCGGCAGCATGCTCCGGCCCCGCGCGCTTAAGCAACGCGGCAACGTTGATGTTGACGCAAAGATCAACAACATTCGGATAGACCAATTCATCCAGCCAGGTCAGATAGACGCCTTCGCGATGCCAGGGCTTTGCGTCGGCTGCGACCCACCTCAGGCGAAACGACTCGAGCACCTGGCGCGGGGCGTGCGTCAGCCGCTGCGCCGGCCAGCGGCCGCCGCTGACCAGCGCGAGCGTGAAGAGCGCGGTGTCGTCGGCGTCCGGCAGAAGCGCAATGGGCATCCACTCCGGCTGGCGATCGGGCGGATAGAATGAGAACGCGCCGCGTCGGTCCGTCCGCTCGCAGCACGCCAGGAAGTCGAGCGCGCGCTGTCGTGCCGCGGTCAGCGCCGGTGTGGCGGGCCATGCCGAGAGTTCATGCAGGACGAGTGCGGTCACGAAACCGTTCTCGTCGGCGACCGGGCCTGTCGGCAGATCGACGATCGACCCGAACGCGCCGCTGGGCGATTGCGCGGCGAGCAGTGCATCCAGCGTGGCGGCGATGGTGGTCGGGTGGACGACGCTCATGCCGGCTCCAGCGGCGGCGCAATGCCAAACGTGACGCCGAGCTCGGCGTCGCCGTGCACGGTGATGCCAAACATCGTGTGATGGGTCGTCGGGTCGTCGAGCGCGGCGAGCGGCTCCGTCAATTGCGCGTAGAAGCGCAGGTCCCATCCATGGCGCCGGCCAAGCTCCAGGATACGCGCACGGGTCCGTCCATCGCCGCCGAACAGCGCGCGCGCGTGGGTGTAGAGCGTGAACGCGGTCGGCTCGCCACGCGCGGAGACCGAATAGCTGAAACCGTACAGATCACCCGGAAGTTCGCGCCAGATCGGCACGCCGCAGCATTCGCCCAACAGCTCGACGAGTTCGCGGTAGCGCGATGCGAGATTCACCCGCGCGAGCAGCGCGACCAGGTCCGGCGCGATCATGCCTTCGATTCGCGAGTAGAACTCCGTGCGCTGCGAGTCGGGGTCCACGCCGATCAGTTCGATGTGCTGGCGCTTGTCCGGGAGCGACTTGGGCCTGCCGATCACGTCGGCGGCGAAGGCGTCGGCATCGGCCGCCGCGTCCTTCGACAGCTCGACGTAGAGCTTGGTGCGACACTGCCCCGCGCGATGCCGTCCACCAACATACGTGCCGAAGCGCAGCGGATGACCGGCCTGGAGCCGGCGAACCGCGTCGACGGTGGACGCGGGCGCCGGTGTGGCGCCGAGCGCCGCGAGCTGCCCGAGCGCGGCATCGACCCCGCCGCGCGGATCGCTGTCGGGCAGCGCCGGGTCGAGCGTATAGCGCAACGCATCGTCGGCGGTGGAGAACGCGATCTCGACCGGGAAGCCGCTCATGGTCAGCAGGCTGCCCGTGAAGCCGTCGGCTGCACGGACGCGATCGTCGAGCAGGCGCAGGAGCCGTGTGCGCGCCTGCTCCGCGTCGTCGCCGTGAAAGTGCCGGGCGATGTGCAGCGCACGTTCAAGTGCCGGGTGCCAAGCCATCGCGCTACCCCTGTCCGGTGCCGCGTGGGGGCAAAACCAGCAGCATGCTCGTCTGATTGTCTGCGGACTCGATACGCGTCGTCCCGTCCGCCAGGTAATAACGGGCAACGTAACCATAGATCGGCGTCACGCCGTCGACGGACGTGCTGCTTGCATACTCGTAGCCGCTTTCGCGCGTGAACGGGAAGTCTTGCCCGTCGTTCGGTTGGCTCGTGAACGTTACCGTCACCTTCACGTGCTCGTTCACGCTCCAGTCGATCCGCGACGGATCGAGCGTGACTGACGCGGGCAGCGTATGAGGAGTGATGTCCACGCTGACGGCGGCCGTCGGGACATCGATCGGCGTCAGTTCGTCGTTGGCCAGCAGCGTGCCCGTGAAGCTGGTCGCTGCGCAATCCGGATCGACCACCATGTACCTGTACGTGACGGACGGATGGGCGCGGTTGAGCGTGACATTCGCCGGACCGATGCCCTGGATCGCCCATTTCCGTGACGGGATGCCCAGGTTGCCCGATTCGCTCGTGCTGAGCGCAAGTTGCACCTGATCTCCCACGCCGAGCTTGCGCGCGGTCAACGTGACCGATTTCTCTTGCAGCACAGACGTGGCCCTGACGAACGCGAGGGCGGGCTGCGTACCGGGCATGAAGACGGTGCCGGTTTCCTCGCCGTTTGAGTCCGGCGTCTTGCCGGCAATCTTGTATTCGAGCCAGTACGAGAACAAGCCCGGCGTATAGTTTTTGCGCGCGACGAGGAGCGCAGGCAGCACGTGCTTGTCGCTCATTTCGCCGGATTCATAGTGGACGATGACGCTCTGGATAAGGGCGGGCATCGCGTCGGCCAGGACGAAATTGCGAATGCCGACCTCGTCGAGCGTGATCGACGTCGCGCCATGCCCGTCGATCTCGCCCGAGTCGAACGGCTGAAGTCCTGCATTCGGCTTGAACGTGACGACGTAGCGATAGCGATAGTCGAGCCGCCACGCGACCGGGGAAATCGCTGTCTGGAAGATGCCGGTCGACCACGGCTGCGTGTGGCCCGGGTTGAAGACGCTGTGGCCAGGCGACCCGCCCGGGTTTGCGACGGTCAGCACGATCGATTCGATCGGCAGTGTTTCGAAGTAATCCGCGACCGGCGTGAAGGTGACTGGTGTGACGGGCGGCAGCGCCGGAAGCACCAGTAGCGGCGTCGCGCCGACTCCCGATTGCGCCCAGATCGAGCCGTCGTCAAGCGTGTAGGTCGCCGTCCATGGGTAGCCCGCGGCCGGCAGCGACAGCCAGCGAGCGGTGGCGCTGGCAGCGGTGAAGGTCAGCGGGTGGCCGGAGAGTTCCGCGTCGACGCGCGTGACCCGGCTCCAGTCGATCAGCAGCGGTGTGACGGTGATGGCGATGGTGGCGGGAACGCCGGCGCCGACCTGGATCGTCGTGCCGTCGGCCACCGTGAGTGGAATCGGCGTGGCTTCGCCGGTGGGGCCGAACTGCTGGCCGTCATACAGGACGCCGCCGGCGGTGGCGGGGCCGGGATCGAACTGCCACGTGTCCTCTGGATGCTCAGCGGTGAGTGCGCACCAGTGGTTCGCGCAGTAATTGTGATCCGTGTCGAGGTAAACGAGGTTCAGCACGATCAAGCTGAGTGTCGGGATATCCCCGTCCAGCCCGTGACCGACGATGCGATAGAGGATGTTCGCCATGGTGACTCCGAACCGGTGGGTGCGTGCAGGAAATGCGGGGGGCGACAGCGTCGCTTCCCCCCGCGGCATTGCAGTCCGCCCGACGCGAGCCGGGCAGTGGCGCAGGTTATTTCACACTCGCGAGCTCTTCCTCGTCGGCCAGGTTGATGCCCGTGAGCAGACGGAGGTGGGCGGCCTCGATCGCGTGCGCATGCTCTTGCGGAACGAGGTAGGGCCGTTCGTTGGCCAATACCTGCTTGTTGCTCCACATCCTCGGCAGCACGAGCAGTGCCGACGTCATTTTCGTCTGCTGGATGACGACTGGCGATGCGTCCTTCGGATAGTAGGCGCCCGAGTAGTACCAGGTCAGGCTAGGCTCCTGTCCGTCGAGCATGAACGAGTAGTACTGACTGCCCGTTCCCTTGAGGAACTGGAACGGGTGTTGCTTGATCGGTTGCCCGGTCGCATTCAGCAGGTAGACGTCGATCTTGACCATGTCATAGAGGTTCCACTGGATCAGCGACGGATCGATGGTCACCATGAACGGAGTCTGCTTCGCCGTAACGTTGATCGGTTGCCGCTGCGGCACGTACCACGGCGTCGGATAACCGATGATTTCGCCGTCGTCCACGTATTGCACCGTCACGTCGCAGTAAGCGTTCTTGTTGTTCGGCGCGAGGAATTTCCACGGAGTGACCGGATCGCCTTTCTTCTCGATCTGCCAGACATTGCCCTGCACCGACACGCTGTTGTCCGGATCGACGTAGTACGCGGATACATAGACGTTTTCCATATCCTTCGCCCATACCGGATACAGGATGACCTGCTGCAGGGCCAGCGGCGATCCAATCTGCACGGAGTTCTGGTTGGTCGGCTGGCTGGGCGCGAGGGTCACGCGCGAACCGTCTCCCATGACGTAGAGCACCGAGTAGGTGTAGTTCGTCGTATAAGGAAGTGCAGTCAGGAACGATACGGGCCACTTTTCCTCGTTCGCATGGAACACATAGCTCTTGGTCTTGGCTTCTGCCGCCTGGCCGGGGGCCACGTTGGTGTTGACGAATACGAAGTCGACTTGCACTTGCCGCACCGATTGCTCAGAGGTGCCAAACTGGATGCCCGACGTCTCGAACGTAACGGCCAGCGCTGCGAGCGAGCCGGCATTGAACGTCACGCTCGCCTGTCCCTCGACGGCGGCGTCGCGCTGGATCGTCGGCGACTCATACGACGTTTTGTCCGTGTAGGTGACGATGTATTTGTACGAATAGCGCAGGTTGGGCGAACCATCCGGATTGGTGACCGCAGGGCGTTTGAAGATCCAGCTGGTGGTGTCCTTGGTCAGGGTCTCGGAGTCGTTGCCCGACGGCGATTGCGCCAGGACCTGCACCGACGCGACCCCGGAGCTGATCAGGTCGACGTTGGTAAGCTGGAACACGACCGAGAGCGGGCTGTAGTCGACCACCTCGTAGACCCGGTCCCACACATCATTCGCGAAGGCGGGCAACAGGGTCGACGACTGCGCAATCCAGTCGACCACTGTGTTCTGCGTGTACGTGTATGAGAACGAACTCACCTGGCTCATGCTGAACTTGTAGTCGTTTCCTGACGGATTATTCGCCTGCATCATCGCGATGGTCGAATTGACCGACTGGGTGACGGCATTCTGCAACGTTTGCTGTGCCCAGTTGGTGATCGCCTGCCCCTGCGCCGACATCGGGTCGATCTTGCCCCAGATATAATCGATCGTGCCGGACTGCGACTGGCTCAGGTACTGATTGACTTCGACGGTGCGGCTGGTTTCCGACCCCCAGACGTTTTTGTCGACGTGGATGGTCTGCTCGTACTGATAGGCGACGCTCGAGTCGAATCCAACGGTGACTGCCACGCCCGGCAACGATCCCGGCACGTGCATCTGGTACTGGACATCGTACGTGCCGCCGCCACCCGGGTTGCTGAACGCGGTGATGAACGCTGCGACTGCGGCCTGGTTCGGCAGGGAGATCGAGAACGACGCGCGGGCACTCGCCTGCCCGATGTCACCGGTCGTCGGTGCCAGAGAAGGCCAGGCCACTGCCGAATAGCTGCTCACCTGGCCCTTGTCGTCGGGATACTGGTAGTTGAACCAGGTCGTCCCAAGGGTCCAGTCCCAGCCGCCGATCCGGATGTCGCTGCCGAACTTCTTCTGCACGGCCTCGATCGCCCCCGGCGGCGTTTGCAGCACGGTCTGGAAATTGCACTGTCCAGAAATGCCTTTGCCATTCGTGAACTGCCGCAGCGAGAATTCCGGCAGACCGCTCGCGGCGATCGCGAATTGCGGCTGCGGAACGATGTAATACTTTTTCGTGTCCTGATTGTCCTTGTAAATCTGGATCGTGTATGACCTTCCACCGAAATCGTACTTCAAGGTATCCGAGCTTCCGATATCCAACATGACTCTGTCTCCCTAACGTGTGACATGAAGTGAGCGTCGCGACCTGCGTGTATCGCGGCCGAAGCTGGTGCCCCTTGTCTCATGCCGACTGCCCCACGGCATGCGAATACATTCGACGCCGAAGCATCGATAATCCGAGCGATATCTCCCGTTTTCCTTCGGGCGCTCCGGTGGGCATTGTTTGGGTCGTTGATACGGCCGAGTGATCGGCCGGCTCATCATTCGGATATTTTTGAGCATTGACAACTACCAGAATTGGTAGGTGCACGTGGCATGCGATCTGCGTTTCGAATCGAGCAGAATGCTGTCCGATCCGGATAAAAGTGCGCCGTTTACGGCTGAACCGAAAAACCGACGCTGGGCGTCGGTTCGTGTACTTCGCGGATGCGGTTTATGGGCTGCTGCATCAGTTGTTTGCGAGCCGAGCCACGTCGCTGGATGAAACGAGCGCCTTCAGTGACACATCGAACTGCTTCAGCGCGTTCAATTGCAGTTCGGTTTGCCGGTCGATCTGCGCGGCGATCTCTGGCGCTGCTTTGCCATGAACCCAGACCGAAGGCATTTGCTGTTCTCGAGAACCTTCGGCCTTGCCGATGTACTGCAGGTTCGAGTCGTAGAACTTGGCCATGAATCGCGCTTCAACCTGGTTGTTGCGCTTGGACACCAGACGGCTGTAAGTGTCCAGCATCACCACCACGTCTGGGTGGGCTTGCACCACCGCGTCGAGGTTGTCGTAGACGGTCACCGAGGCGAACTCTTTGTGTAGCGAACCCATGAGCCAGTTGATCGCGAGTTTCGGATCGGAGCTGTTGACGAACGCGTTGCTGATACGCGAGTCGAGCGCAGGGTTCTTCGCGCCGTTCAGCGCTACCGAATGGTACTGCTCCAGGTATTCGAGGGTGTTGAGGGTGTTTTCGCTGTAGAGCACACCCACCGATTGGGCATGCTGCAGGCCGATGTTGCTGTCGACCACGGGTAAAAAGTGGCAGGACTGTTCAGCCGCGTAGGCCGGCGCTGTGGCCGCAACGCTGCCGGTCAAAACGGCGACAAGTGCCAGCAAGGTAGAAATTCTCATCGCACAGTTCCTTCAGAAGCGCCTTTGGTATAGCGCCATCCTCCTCCTTTGCCGGAAAAACAGAACTTGCATTCCTTGATGATAACTATCGACTGAACGAATGGTGGGAAGCCTATGAGCTACAGTTGTGATGAGCGTGGGCAGGCTATACCCCACATGCCGGTATCGTCTGTCATCAAATGCCAAGTCACTGACGCTCAATGAAAAGCAGTCGTTTTGTGCGTGACGATACTGGCTTGCTAATCGAAGTCGGTCAGTTAATTGAAAACCCACTTGCGTATTACATCGGATACCTCTCCTCCCCCATTGGTGTATGTGGGGGGTGCTGTCAGATACATCTCAGTAAAAAACAAAGAGAGAACAGCATGAAGTTCAGTCTTGTTGATAACAGCAACCCGAGCCGTCGGCGCGTTCTACGCGATGCCTTCGCCCTGGCTTTGGCAGCGTCGCCATTGGCTAACCTTGCCAAGGCAGCCGACGAAACACCGGAAGAAGTGACCTTTGCTGCCGGGCCACGGCCGCTGGTGCAATACCCGCAAAAACGTCCGTTGACCCTGGTGACCACCCGCCCGCCGCACCTTGAGACGCCATTCCCGGTCTTCAACGAAGGGCCCATCACGCCGAATGACGCCTTTTTTGTGCGGTACCATCTGGCCAATATCCCTACCAGCATCGATCCGGACAGTTACCGCCTGACGATCAAGGGCTCGGTCAACACACCGCTGTCGCTTTCCCTTGCAGAACTCAAGGCCCTGGCCGAACCGGTAGAAGTAGTGGCCGTCAATCAATGCTCGGGTAACAGCCGTGGCTTCTCGATGCCACGCGTGTTCGGCGCTCAGCTGGGCAATGGTTCAATGGGTAATGCCCGCTGGGTGGGAATACCGCTCAAGGCGGTATTGGAAAAGGCCGGGGTGAAAGCCGACGCCAGGCAAGTGACATTCCGTGGGCTCGATAAGCCAGTGCTGCCAAGCACGCCGGAGTACATCAAGGCCCTGGACATCAGCCATGCCATGGACGGCGAGCCAATGATCGCCTGGTCGATGAATGGTGCCGACCTGCCATTCCTCAACGGTTACCCGATACGTCTGGTGGTGCCGGGCTATTTCGGTACGTACTGGGTCAAGCACCTGAGTGAGATCGTAGTCGTCGACCACACCTACGACGGTTTCTTCATGGCTAAAGGTTACCGCGTTCCAGACAACGATTGTTTTTGTGTCGCCCCCGGCACCACTGCGGCGCAAACGCTGCCGATTTCCAAGTTGCCGGTACGCAGCTTCATCACCAGCGTCAAACACGGTGATGTGTTGCCGTTGAAAAAAAGCGTGGAGCTCAAGGGCATTGCGTTCGACGGCGGCGATGGGGTCGACAAGGTGGAAGTGTCGATCGACGGCGGAAAAACCTGGCGCGAAGCCAGGCTTGGGCAGGATCTTGGCCGTTTCTCCTTCCGTGAGTGGACGCTGCCGATCACTTTTACCAGCAAGGGCGCCACACAGTTGATGGTGCGGGCCAGTAACCGTGCGGGCGAGACGCAGCCACTGCGAGCCGACTGGAACCCCGGTGGCTACCGCCGCCATGTCGTAGAAACCAGCCATGTGACCATCGCCTGAGGGGGCCCCGCATGAAACGCATGACCACCTTGCTCTGCGCAGCTCAGGTTTGTTTGGTTACCATGGCTAGTGCAGCGCCACTATCGATCACGTTGCCGGCCGAAACGGCTGTGTTCAAACCCAATGCCCTGCCCGGCTACCCATTGGCTCAACAGAAGTGCTCCACCTGCCATTCTGCCGACTACATCAACTTCCAGCCTCCCGGCATGAGCCTAGGGCAGTGGACTGGGGAAGCAAGCAAGATGCAGCACGTATATGGTGCTCCGATCAGCGATCAGGATGTGAGCGTCATCGGCGCCTACCTTGCGGTGACCTACGGCAGTGCCCGTGCGAGCGATTCCGATGTGCAGGCAGCCTCAACCCCGTCGGCAAGTCAAACCCCGGCGGCGCCTGTAGCCAAAGCCGACGCCATGGCCTTGCTGCAGAGCAACTCCTGCCTGAGCTGCCACGCGATCGATCATAAGGTCGTAGGCCCGGCCTATCATGATGTGGCTGCCAAGTATGCCAATGACCCGCAGGCACTGGCCAAGGTAACGTCCAGCATTCAGCAAGGCGGTACCGGCAAATGGGGGAATATCCCGATGCCATCTTTCACGCAGTTAAGCCCGGACGATCTGCAAACCCTGGCGACTTTCGTGCTGCGTCAGTGAACTCACTTCCGACCCGGCGAGGTATCAACGATGCATTAGCCTCTGTGCGATCTCGGCACTAACGCTCCTCCTGAAACCCGGGACCGCCGGGCGGTGTGGCAAGATTTGAGCACTGCCTTACACTGCGATACACCCACTGCGACTGTTCAACGGATCGACAGGTCCCACGGCAATCCGTGGCATCACGTCATGATCTGGGTGAAACCAACATGAAAACGGTCACCGCCCTTTTCACCTGTCTGCTCGCTGCCAGCGTTTGCGCGGCGACAAGCACCTGTGTGAACGCGGCCCCTTCTTCGCCAATCTTCAAGACCAGTTTCGACTGCCCCCAGGCAAGGGCATCCATCGAAAAGCTTGTCTGTCGCGATCCGCAACTGGCACAGATGGATATCGAACTGACGCGTCTTTATCGCCTGGCGCTCACGGATGAACATTCAGTACCGCGCCCAGACAAAGTCATGATCGACCAGCAGTTCTGGATCAAGGCCCGTAATCAGTGTGCCTCCGCACCTGCGCCCAAGGCGTGCACGATCCGAAGTTATGCCGAACGCGCGCACCAGTTGCGTCAAGGCTCGGCAATTGTGAGAACCAAGGATCCAGACCGGCTCACCGAAGGTCCCCTGGCTTTTCGTTGTGCGGGGTTTGACCCGCTGATTACCGCCACCTACTTCAGCACGCAACCGGGTGTCGTGTACCTGAAATGGGCGAATACTTCGATCACCCTGAGCCAGGTGCCGAGTGATTCGGGAACCCAATACACGGGCAAGGATTCCCAGGGAAATTACAGCTTCTGGCAAAACGACAACGTCGTCCTTTTCCAAAAGCCAGGCTCCGCGGAAATGAGTTGTACAGCCGAGCCGGCCGGCTGATTGCGCTGGCGCAATAGTGGTTGAGTTTCCGTTGGAGACCGGCAGGCGAGGATACAGCACCCTCGCCACTCACCTGTCCCTCAAAAAACAGCGATATGCGAGTCCGTTCGAAAGGCGCGAGTGCGGGCGTGGCTCGGCTGGCCGAAGATCTGAATGATGAGCGACCATACCGTCATGGAGACGGTATAGCCGGTTATGGTGACGGTGCGAACGAGTTTTATGGGTGCTGAACCTGCAACTGGGACGACACCTGGACCCGCGCAAGCATGTGCTCGGCCCCTCCCCCGCGACGCATGCCGCGCACCGGGCATGCGTCGAGGTACTCGAGGCCCACCGCCAGTTTCAGATGACGCTCGGGCAGCGCCAACCTGTTGGTGACGTCGAAGCTGTACCAACCATCGTCGAGCCAGGCTTCGGCCCAGGCATGGCTGGCCAAATGGCTTTCATCTTCTGTGCACAGATAACCGGAGACGTAGCGCGCAGGAATGCCCAGGCTGCGAGCGCAGGCCAGGAAGGCATGGGTATGGTCCTGGCAGACCCCGGCTCTGGCGGCAAAGGCTTCGGCGGCCGTGGTATCCACCGCTGTAGCGCCCGGGCTGTAGACCATGTGCTCGGCGAGACCATGCATCAGGTCAATCAACGCCCCGCGATCACGCCGCGTGCCGCACCGCTGTATGGCAAAGGCACTGAGGGCGTCGTCAGCCTTGGTCAGATGGCTGGTGCGCAAGAACGGCAACGGTGACTGACTGTCGTGCTCCACGTCCAGGGTCTGGTCGATTTCAACCTGACCATAGGCGGTCAGTACGAGGGCGCCGTGGGGCTCGTCCATCGTCAATACATGCAGGATATTGCCGTAAGGATCGAGCTGGCTGCGCACCAGGCGCGGCAGCTCCAGGTGCCATTCCAGAATGTGCTGGCGCTCGGTGTTCTTGGGCGTCAAACGCAGGAACTGGATGCTGGTGCAAACGTCGTCGGTGTAGCTGTAGGTGGTGTCGTGGCGTATGGACAGTTTCATACGACCTCCAGATAGGATTCGTGGACGGTCTGGCCGAGATGGCGAACCTGGGAGATGAAATCAGTCAGCCAGAGGTGCAGACCGAAGCCGAGAATCTCGTCGATCCCGGTGTAGCGCAGCCGCGCATTCAATTCGGCGGCCAAGCGCTGGGCCGCCCGCCCGTTACTGCCCGGCAGGCTGGCGAGGATCTGGTCCAGCTCCTCGATGCAGGCGTGCAGCGAACGCGGAACGGCGGCGCGCAACAGCAGCATCTCGGAGACCTGCTCGGCGTTCGGCGCATTGCGGTAGATCTCGTTGAACGCCTCGAAAGACGACAAGGCACGCAACAAGGCGCTCCATTGGTAGTAGCCGCGGGCTGAGTTGTCGCTCACCTCCTCCGACTCCTCGCCGTACATTTCGTAGCGCGCATCCAGCAGGCGCAGGGTGTTGTCGGCGCGTTCGAGGAAGGTGCCCAGTCGAATGAAGCAGTAGGCATCGTTGCGCATGATGGTGCCGGAGGTTGCCCCGCGGAACAGGTGCGAGCGCTCCTTGACCCATTCGCAGAAATGGCTGATGCCATAACGACCCAGGCCATTGCGGGCGATGTTGCGCATCTCCAGCCACGTGGCGTTGATGTTCTCCCACATGTCGGCGGTGATCCGCCCACGTACCGCGTGGGCATTGGCCCGCGCCGCCTGCAGGCAGCAATAGATACTGCCGGGGTTGGTTTCATCCAGCGCGAAAAAATGCAGCATGCGTTCGGTGTTGAGTTCGCCGTAGCGCTGGTTGTAGTCGTCCAGCGTGCCGGCGGCCAACAGCGACATCGACAGCTCGGCATGGCCATCGGTGCGCCCGGCCTGGGGCATCAGCGACAGCGAGTAACTGACTTCGAGCATGCGCGCCAGGTTTTCGGCGCGCTCCAGATAACGGGACATCCAGTAGAGGTCCGAAGCGGTTCTTGAAAGCATGTCTTAGTCCTCCACGACCCAAGTGTCTTTGGTGCCACCGCCCTGGGACGAGTTCACCACCAGCGAGCCTTCGCGCAATGCCACGCGGGTCAGGCCGCCGGGCACCAGGCGGGTTTCACGGCCCGACAGCACAAACGGGCGCAGGTCGATGTGGCGTGGGGCGATGCCGCTTTCGACAAAGGTCGGGCACGTGGACAGGCACAGCGTCGGCTGGGCGATATAAGCTTCGGGGCGTGCCTTGAGACGCGCGCGAAAGTCCTCGATTTCCGCCGCTGTGGCGGCCGGGCCGACCAGCATCCCGTAGCCACCGGACCCCTGGGTTTCCTTGACCACCAACTCGGGCAGGTGGGCCAGTACGTGGGACAACTCTTCGGGTTTGCGACATTGCCAGGTCGGTACGTTCTTGAGGATTGGCTCTTCGTCGAGGTAGAAGCGAATCATGTCGCCCACATAGGGGTAGATCGACTTGTCATCCGCCACACCCGTGCCGATCGCATTGGCGAGGATCACGTTCCCCGCGCGATACACCGTCACCAGCCCGGGCACGCCCAGCATGGAGTCCGGATTGAAAGACAGCGGGTCGAGAAACGCATCGTCGAGGCGCCGATAAATCACATCCACCTGTTTCGGGCCGGCGGTGGTGCGCATGTAGACATGATCGTCGCGGACGAACAGATCGGCGCCTTCAACCAGTTCCACGCCCATTTCACGGGCCAGGAACGCGTGTTCGAAGTAAGCGCTGTTGAAGCGGCCCGGGGTCAGTACCACGGTCGTCGGGTTGTCCAGAGGGCTGGAGCTCTTGAGCGTGTCCAGCAGCAGGTTCGGGTAGTGGTCGATGGGCGCCACACGCTGGGCTGCGAAGAGTTCGGGAAACAGGCGCATCATCATCTTGCGGTCTTCGAGCATGTAGCTGACGCCGCTGGGCGTGCGCAGATTGTCTTCGAGTACGTAGTAACTGCCGTCGCCATCGCGCACCAGGTCGACCCCGGAGATGTGGGCATAGATGCCGCGGTGCAGATTCAGGCCCTGCATGGCGACCTGATAACCCTCGTTGGCCAACACCTGTTCGGCCGGAATAATGCCCTCCTTGAGAATCCGTTGCCCGTGATAGATATCGGCCAGGAACATGTTCAAGGCCTGGACCCGCTGAATGCAGCCACGCTCGACCATCTGCCATTCGCTGGCCTTGATGCTGCGTGGAATGATGTCGAACGGAATCAACCGCTCGGTGCCCTGCTCGTCCCCATATAACGTGAAGGTGATGCCGGCTCGATGGAACAGCAGGTCGGCTTCGCGACGACGCTGATCCAGCAGCTCCAGGGGCGTGTCCGCCAACCAGCGCGCAAACTCCTGGTAATGTGGGCGGCAGCCACCACTCGCATCATACATTTCATTAAAAAAAGCTCGGGACATACCCCACTCCTTGCCGCGATACAGCCGGCATTTTTTTATAACTTTGTCATTCCAATAGATGAAGCCTTACGTTGTTTTAGTGAGTACTGTTTCTGTAAAGCACCTCAGTGTGCACCGTGAACTTCCTGTCCCTTTATGAAGCTGGAAGCTCACGATTCCGACAGCGCCTTGACGCATTCTGGCGTCAGAGATCTGGCCGTTTCCGGATTAGCTTACTGGCGCTCCTACTTGTAACGCCCCCAGTTTCTTTTTTTGCAAAAACCACACTTTCGGTGGTTTGAAAGTGCTTCTGCAAGGGCTGTGCCCACGCAACACCAGGGCCGCTAAAAATCGGAAAAAGCTCCAGTAATGATATTGAGGCGACATTTCCATTCATTTTTACGGTGTTTTTCTCGTAACACGCTGAAACGTTTATTGCACTTATCGTTTGCACAACTCTGGCGCGAACAAAATCGGTGCATTGGGTAAATACGTTGACTTTATTGCCCTGTAAACGGGAAATTTTTACCCACTCTTTTTTATGAGCTTTGTAATACCAATCCTTCAGACCCGTGCATCAAACTTCATCCTTGCACCATTAATGCGCACACAAATGCACTCCATGACTGCGCATGGAATTAAAGTGCCCGCTAGTGATGCGCGACGGTATTCAGTTGAATGAGCGTTCAAGTGCCGTCGAGCTCCCCCGTTGTCAGGCAGGTGCAGCCTCCAATCCAGTCCGACAGATCAACCTTGTCTGCAAGCGATCTCCACCGTACCTGCGGCGCATCGCATGACCCGTCTCCGATGCCCTTCCCTCTTTTCATCGCCTTCTGGCCGGAAACTCATTTCAACCTCTTGCGCTACCAATATTATGGTATACCATCATACGCACAAACACCTCTCAACCCGCATACGGAGCAGCTCATGAGTTTCGAAATCCGCAAGATCGTCAGCTACGTCGAAGAAACCTTTATTGAAGGCGGCAAGGCCACCGACAAGCCGGTCACCATGGTCGGTCTGGCTGTGGTGATGAAAAACCCCTGGCTGGGCCGCGGCTTTGTCGAAGACCTGAAGCCGGAAATCCGCGCCAATTGCTCCGACCTCGGCGCACTGATGGTCGAACGCCTGGTGGGCATCATCGGCGGTGCCGAGAAGATCGAAGCCTACGGCAAGGCGGCTGTAGTGGGCGCCGACGGCGAAATCGAGCACGCCTCTGCCGTCATCCACACCCTGCGCTTTGGCAACCATTACCGCGAAGCAGTTAAAGCCAAGAGCTACCTGAGCTTTACCAACAAACGCGGCGGTCCGGGGACCTCGATCCAGATTCCGATGATGCACAAGGACGACGAAGGCCTGCGCTCGCACTACATCACCCTGGAAATGCAGATCGAAGATGCACCACGCGCCGATGAAATCGTTGTGGTCCTGGGGTGTGCCGATGGCGGCCGTCTGCACCCACGCATCGGTAACCGTTACATCGATCTGGAAGAACTGGCCGCCGAGAAAGCCCAGTAATTCCGGTGAGAGCCACTACAACAAAAAGGCATGCAGGAGCGCTCCATGATTCGGCTCACCGCTGAAAGCACCCCGGCTGGCACCAGTTACCTGGCGACCGGCCAAGGCCAGCCCGTGGTCTTGATCCACGGCGTGGGCCTGAACAAAGAAATGTGGGGCGGCCAGGTCGTTGGCCTGTCCACTAAATACCGTGTGATTACCTACGACATGCTCGGCCATGGCGCCAGCCCACGTCCAGAGAGCGGCACCCCCCTGCTCGGCTATGCCGACCAGTTGCTGGAACTGCTAGACCATCTGCAATTGCCGCAGGCGACGGTCATCGGCTTTTCGATGGGTGGGCTGGTGGCCCGGGCTTTTGCCTTGCATTACCCGCAACGCCTGCAAGGCCTGGTGGTGCTCAACAGCGTGTTCAATCGCAGCCCCGAACAGCGCGCCGGGGTGATTGCCCGTACCGCCCAGGCTGCCGAACACGGACCGGATGCCAACGCCGAAGCTGCGCTGTCGCGCTGGTTCAGTTGCGAATACCAGGCGGCTAATCCGGCACAGATTGCCGCGCTGCGCCAGACCTTGGCGGATAACGACCCGCAGGGTTACCTGACCACCTATGAGCTGTTCGCGACCCAGGACATGTACCGCGCCGAGGACCTGGCCAATATTCAGGTGCCGACACTGATCGCCACCGGTGAACTGGACCCTGGCTCGACACCGGAAATGGCCAGGCAATTGGCCGAACGAATTCCAGGCGCCACCGTTGCCGTGCTCGCCGAGCAACGGCATATGATGCCCGTAGAATCGCCGCGCTTGGTCAACCAGCTGTTGCTGGAGTTTCTCGACACCGCAAACGCCCGACAAAACCAAATAAAGGGGATCGTTGCATGACACTCACACGCTTCCAGATGTGCATCGGCGGTGAATGGGTCGATGCCCTGTCCGGCAAAACCTTTGAAAGCCTGAACCCGGCCCTGGCCCAAGCCTGGGCTGAACTGCCCGATGCCGATGATGCCGACGTCGAGCGTGCCGTACAGGCGGCGCAGACTGCTTTCGACAGCCCGGCCTGGCGCGGCCTCACCGCCACCGCTCGCGGTAAATTGCTGCGTCGTCTTGGCGACCTGATCGCCGAAAACAAGGAGCAACTGGCGCAGCTGGAAAGCCGTGACAACGGCAAGCTGATTCGCGAGACCCGTGGCCAGGTGGGCTACTTGCCGGAGTTCTTCCACTACACCGCAGGTCTGGCCGACAAACTTGAAGGCGGCACGCTGCCCCTCGACAAGCCGGACCTGTTTGCCTACACGGTGCACGAAGCTATGGGGGTGGTCGCGGCGATCATCCCCTGGAACAGCCCGCTGTACCTGACGGCGATCAAACTGGCCCCGGCCCTGGCGGCGGGCAACACCATCGTGATCAAGCCGTCCGAGCACGCCTCGGCAACCATCCTCGAACTGGCCCGACTGGCTCTAGAGGCCGGCATTCCGCCGGGCGTGGTCAACGTTGTCACCGGTTACGGCCCGAGCACCGGCGCGGCCCTGACCCGCCATCCGCTGGTACGCAAGATTGCCTTCACCGGCGGCGCCGCCACGGCACGCCATGTGGTGCGCAGCAGCGCCGAGAACTTCGCCAAGCTGTCGCTGGAACTGGGCGGCAAATCACCCAACATCATTTTTGCCGACGCCGACCTCGACAGTGCGATCAACGGCGCTATCGCCGGGATCTACGCGGCCTCCGGTCAGAGCTGCGTCTCCGGCTCGCGACTGCTGGTGCAGGACGAAATCTACGACGAATTCGTCTCGCGCCTGGTGGAGCGTGCCAAGCGTATCCGCATCGGCAACCCGCAGGATGACACGAGCGAAATGGGCCCGATGGCCACCGCGCAACAACTGGCTGTGGTCGAAGGCCTGGTGGCCGATGCCATCGCCGAAGGCGCGCGCCTGCGCCTGGGCGGCAAGCGTCCGCAGAATCTGGGCGACGGCTGGTTCTACGAACCGACCTTGTTCGAATGCGACCGCAACTCGATGAAGATCATGCAGGAAGAAGTCTTCGGCCCGGTGGCTTCGGTCATTCGTTTCAAGGACGAAGCTGAAGCACTGGCGATTGCCAACGACTCGCAGTTCGGTCTCGCCGCCGGCATCTGGACCCGCGACCTGGGGCGTGCCCATCGTCTGGCCCGGGACGTGCGTTCGGGGATTATCTGGGTCAACACTTACCGTGCGGTCTCGGCCATGGCGCCGATCGGCGGCTTCAAGAACAGCGGCTATGGACGCGAAAGCGGCATCGATTCGGTGCTGGCCTACACCGAGCTGAAAACGGTGTGGATCAACCTCTCTCAGGCACCGATGCCTGATCCCTTCGTGATGCGCTAGGAGACCGCCGACATGATCGAACCCGGCATTTACAAAGACGTCATGAGCTCGTTCCCTTCCGGGGTCACGGTGGTCACCACTCTGGACCCGGACGGCGGCATCGTCGGCATCACGGCCAGCGCGTTCAGTGCGTTGTCGATTGATCCGGCGCTGGTGCTGTTCTGCCCCAACTATGCCTCCGACACTTACCCGATCCTGCGCGACAGCAAGCAGTTCGCGATTCACTTGCTGTCGGCCGACCAGACTGCCGAAGCCTATGCGTTTGCCGGAAAAGGCAAAGACAAGGCCAAAGGCATCGCCTGGCACCTCAGTGAGCTGGGCAACCCGCTGCTGGACAACGCCACGGCGATCATCGAGTGCGAACTGTGGCGCGAATACGACGGCGGTGATCACGCCATCATCGTTGGTGCGGTGAAGAACCTGATTCTGCCCGAGCAACCGGTGACGCCGATGATCTACCACAAAGGCAAGCTGGGTCCCCTGCCCGCCCTGGCCTGATATTTACTTTCAGGGGCGCAGGTCCATGTGGGAGTGAGCCTGCTCGCGATGACGGCGGCGCATTCAATATCAATGTGACTGACACACCGCTATCGCGAGCAAGCTCGCTCCCACATAAAGCGTCCCCCATTTCCTTAGGAGCCGGCATGAGCCCAGCCTTGCAACTGTTCCGCCAGCAGGCCTTTATTGATGGCCAATGGCTGGATGCGCCGAATGGCGCCTGTCAGGACATCTTCAACCCGGCCTCCGGAGAACTGATTGGCCGGGTGCCGAACCTTGGTGCCACCGAAGCTCGCCAAGCCATTGCCGCCGCCAATAAGGCCTGGCCGGCATGGCGTGCGCTGACGGCCAGGGAACGGAGCCAGACACTCAAGCGCTGGCACGCACTGATGCTGGAACATGCCGACGCCCTGGCTGAAATCCTCACCCTCGAACAAGGCAAGCCACTGGCCGAAGCCAAGGGCGAAATTCTCTACGCGGCGAGTTTCATCGAGTGGTTCGCCGAAGAAGCCAAACGCATCTACGGCGACACCATTCCCAGCCACAAAGGTGATGCGCGCATCGTGGTCAGCAAAGAGCCGATTGGCGTGGTTGCGGCCATCACTCCGTGGAATTTCCCGGCGGCGATGATCACCCGCAAGGCCGGTCCGGCGTTGGCCGCCGGTTGCCCGTGCATCGTCAAACCGGCCCCGGAAACCCCGTTTTCGGCGCTGGCCATGGCGGTGCTGGCCGAACAGGCGGGCATTCCACCGGGCATTTTCAACGTAATCACAGGTGACGCGGTTGCCATCGGTGCTGAGCTGACTGCCAGTCCCTTGGTGCGAAAACTGTCGTTCACCGGCTCCACCGCCATCGGCAAATTACTGATGGCGCAGTGTGCGCCGACGCTGAAAAAGGTCTCGCTGGAACTGGGGGGCAATGCGCCCTTCATCGTGTTCGACGACGCCGACCTGGAGCGCGCGGTGGACGGTGCGCTGATCGCCAAGTTTCGCAACGCCGGGCAAACCTGCGTCTGCGTCAATCGCTTCCTGGTCCAGCGCGGTATTCACGACGCCTTTGTTGCTCGCTTGGCCGAACGCGTAAAACAACTACATGTCGGCAGCGGTTTCGACGCCAACGTGAATCAGGGTCCGCTGATCAACGAACGCGCCGTGGCCAAGGTCGAAGATCACGTACAGGACGCGCTCGCCCAAGGTGCCCAACTGCTCTGCGGCGGTGAGCGTCATGCACTCGGGCACGGGTTCTTTCAGCCGACGGTACTGGCCGGCGTCTCCACGCAGATGAAGGTTGCCCAGGAAGAAACCTTCGGCCCTCTGGCGGCGGTGTTCCGCTTCGACACGGAAGCCGAAGCTGTACAGCTGGCCAACGACACCGAATTCGGTCTCGCCGCTTATTGCTACACCCGCGATCTGGGCCGTGCCTGGCGTATGAGTGAAGCCCTGGAGTACGGCATGGTCGGGATCAACGAAGGGCTGATCTCCACCGAGGTCGCGCCGTTTGGTGGCATCAAATCCTCGGGCCTGGGCCGTGAAGGTTCCAAGTACGGCATCGAGGATTATCTGGAACTCAAATACACCCTGATGGGTGGACTTGAAGACTTCGGGAGCACGCAGCGATGAACAGCGAGAAATATGAACAAGGGCTGAAAATCCGTACTCAGGTGCTGGGCGAAGCCTATGTGAACCGTTCGATCGAGAACGCCGACGACTTCACCCGGCCGCTGCAAGAAATGGTCACCGAGTACTGCTGGGGCCACGTCTGGGGCCGTGAGGGTTTGTCGCTTAAAGAGCGCAGCATGATAAACTTGGCGATGATTTCGGCCCTCAACCGGCCCCACGAACTGAAGCTGCATATGCGCGGCGCCTTGCGTAACGGGCTGAGTCGTGAACAAATACGCGAAATTCTGCTTCAGGTCGGTATTTATTGCGGTGTCCCCGCTGCCGTAGACAGCTTCCGGCTGGCCCGTGAAGCCTTCGCCGAAGCCGACGCCGAGGCCTCCAGTTAACCCTTGGCTGTTTTGATGACCGAGCACGATGATCCTCGATCGAAGTGCTCTTTTTGCATGGACAGCCACACTCAGAGCGGACCCCATGAAACGCCTGCCACTCGACGACAGCTTCAAGGTCAATCGCAACCCCGTTACCCTGCGCGAAATCGTGCTGGATAAACTGCGAAGCGCCATCATGAACTTCCAGCTTATGCCGGGAGACCGTCTGGTCGAGCGCGATCTGTGCGATCGCCTGGGGGTCAGCCGCACGTCCGTACGCGAAGCCTTGCGTCACCTGGAGTCCGAAGGCCTGGTGGAGTTCGCCGACGCCAAGGGCCCACGGGTCGCGATCATCACCTTGGCCGATGCAGTCGATATCTATGAGCTGCGTTGCGTGCTCGAAGGCCTGATCGTCCAGCTGTTCACCCTGCGCGCCAAGGCCAAGAACATCAAGGCCCTGGAAAAGGCCCTGGAGGAAAACCGCAAGGCCCTCAAGGAAGGCGAACTGCAACAGGTTATCGACTCGGTCCAGGGTTTCTACGACGTCCTGCTCGAAGGCTCCGGCAACCATGTCGCGGCTACCCAACTGCGTCAGTTGCAAGCACGGATCAGCTACCTGCGGGCGACGTCGGTATCCCAGGAAAACCGTCGCAGCAGCAGTAACCAGGAAATGGAACGCATGGTCGAGGCGATCAAGAGCGGCGATCCGTTGGCCGCTCACCAGGCGTGTGTCGACCACGTGCGCGCCGCCGCCAAGGTCGCTCTCGATTACCTCAAGCGCAAGCAGGAAGAAACCGGCGTTATTCCGGAGATCACCCTGCCCATCGCGCTCAAAGAACCGCGTATAGGTCGCTGAACATGTTCAGCCCGAGCTTTTGTCCAAAGTGCGGCGGTAGTGACCTCGGTCACCAGCTGCCACCGGGCGATACGCACGAGCGCCTGATGTGCCGCGGTTGCGGCTACATCCACTACGTCAATCCGAAAATCATTGCCGGCTGCATCATTGAACAGGACGGCAAGTACTTGCTGTGTCAGCGCGCCATCCCGCCGCGCCCGGGCACCTGGACCTTGCCGGCGGGGTTTATGGAAGGTGGCGAGACCACCGAGCAGGCGGCGCTGCGCGAAGTCTGGGAAGAGAGCGGCGTGCGCGCGGAAATTCTCTCGCCCTACTCGATCTTCAGCGTGCCGAAGATCAGCGAGGTGTACATCATCTTCCGCGCCATCGCGCTGGAGATCACCGGCCAGTACGGGCCGGAAACCCTCGACTACAAATTCTTCGCGCCTGAGGATATTCCTTGGGACAGCATCTACTACCCGGCGATCCGGCAGATCCTCGAACGCTATATCGAGGAACGCCAGGCCGGGGTCTACGGCATCTACATCGGTAACGACGACACCGGCAAGATCCACTTCATCCGCTAGCGGCTTACTCCTACAGACCCAATCGTCTTGCGTAGGAGCTGCCGAAGGCTGCGATCTTTTGATCTTGAACCGCCAAAAGATCGCAGCCTTCGGCAGCTCCTACGGGTGGCATTACAACGGCGCTACGCCCTCGACAATGATCACCTCGGCCCGAGCCACGCCCTCGCGGTGCCGTTTCGCCTCTTGATATTGCTCGCTGTGGTAACAGGCCAGCGCCTGCTCGTAAGAGTCGAACTCGATTACCACACTGCGTTGTGGCGTGCGACGACCTTCCATCGCTTCGCTGCGCCCGCCCCGGGCCAGCATCCGCCCACCGTACAACGCAAAGGCCGCCGGTGCCCGCTGGGTGTAATGGAGGTATTGATCGGGGTCGGTGACATCCACATGTGCAATCCAGTACGCCTTCATAGTGACCTCTTGGCTTATTTTGTATTATGGTATACCAATAAATATACCCACCAAACACTGAGAGTTCCAGCATGGCCTTCAACAGCATCAAAGAAATCATCGAAGATTATCGCCTCGGCAAAATGGTGCTGCTGGTCGACGACGAGGATCGGGAAAACGAAGGCGACCTGCTGCTCGCCGCCGACTGTTGCAACGCCGAGGCCATCAGCTTCATGGCCCGCGAAGCCCGTGGCCTGATCTGTCTGACCTTGACCGACGAGCACTGCCAACGCCTCGGGCTGGAGCAGATGGTGCCGAGCAACGGCAGCGCCTTCAGCACCGCCTTCACCGTGTCTATCGAGGCCGCCACTGGCGTGACCACCGGTATCTCCGCCGCCGACCGGGCGCGAACCGTCGCGGCTGCTGTCGCCGCCAACGCCGGGCCCGCCGATCTTGTGCAACCCGGCCATATCTTTCCGTTGCGCGCCAAGGAAGGCGGCGTGCTGACCCGCGCCGGCCATACCGAGGCCGGTTGCGACCTCGCGCGCCTGGCCGGCTTTACTCCCGCCTCGGTGATTGTCGAAGTGATGAATGATGACGGCACCATGGCCCGCCGCCCGGACCTGGAAGTGTTCGCGCGCAAGCACGGGATCAGGATCGGCACCATCGCCGACCTGATCCATTATCGCCTCAGCACCGAACGCACCGTGGTGCGTATCGGCGAACGTGAACTGCCCACGGTGCATGGCACCTTCCGGCTGATCACCTTTGAGGATCGCATCGAAGGCGGCGTCCACATGGCGATGGTCATGGGTGAGTTACGCCGTGACGAACCGGCGCTGGTGCGCGTGCATGTAATCGACCCGCTGCGCGATCTCGTGGGCGCCGAATACAACGGCCCCTCCAACTGGACGCTATGGGCAGCGTTGCAGCGGGTGGCCGAAGAAGGTCGCGGCGTGGTGGTCGTGCTGGCTAATCATGAATCGTCCCAGGCACTGCTTGAGCGCGTGCCCCAGCTGACCCAGGCACCGCGACAGTTCAGCCGTTCGCAATCGCGCATCTATTCTGAAGTCGGTACCGGGGCGCAGATTCTGCAGGATCTCGGTGTGCGCAAGCTGCGTCATCTCGGCCCACCGTTGAAGTACGCCGGCTTGACCGGATACGACCTGGAAGTGGTGGAGAGCATCCCTTTCACCGAGTGATTCCGGGCTTGTCGCTATACCCGCGCAGGCCGCTACACGGCGGCCTGATGGAAAAAAAAGCGCTTTTGGCTGATAGCCGGTCAGGCAAAGTGCTTGCACAAAGCTTGGAATACCATAATATGATATTCCATAGACCGGACAGTCGTAACTGACCAGATGGACCTACTGCTCCCGATAGGCGGGCACTCAAAAGCCCCGCTCATAAACACAACAATGAGGGCGTGAAAATGGTGTTGAACAAATCTGCAACCGCAATACTTTTTGCGGGACTGCTTAGCGTGACCAGCCAGGCGTTGATGGCGGCTGAAAGCGTCAACTTCGTCAGTTGGGGCGGTAGCACCCAGGATGCGCAGAAGCAGGCCTGGGCCGATCCGTTCAGCAAGGCCAGCGGCATCACCGTGGTCCAGGATGGCCCTACCGACTACGGCAAACTCAAAGCCATGGTCGAAAGCGGCAACGTGCAATGGGACGTGGTCGATGTCGAAGCCGACTTCGCCTTGCGCGCAGCCTCCGAAGGCTTGCTCGAACCCCTCGATTTCTCGGTCATCCAGCGCAATAAAATCGATCCGCGGTTTGTCTCCGATTACGGCGTCGGCTCGTTCTTCTTCTCCTTCGTCCTCGGCTACAACGAGAGCAAGCTCGGCGCCAGTAAACCTCAGGACTGGTCCGCACTGTTCGACACCAAGACCTATCCTGGCAAACGCGCCCTCTACAAATGGCCGAGCCCAGGCGTGCTGGAACTGGCCCTGCTGGCCGATGGTGTAGCCGCCGACAAGCTGTATCCGCTGGATCTGGATCGCGCCTTCAAGAAACTCGACACCATCAAGAAAGATATTGTCTGGTGGGGCGGCGGTGCTCAATCGCAACAACTGCTGGCCTCTGGCGAAGCGAGCATGGGGCAGTTCTGGAACGGCCGGATCCATGCCCTGCAAGAAGATGGCGCACCGGTAGGCGTGAGCTGGAAACAGAACCTGGTCATGGCCGACATTCTGGTGGTGCCTAAAGGTACGAAAAACAAGGCAGCGGCCATGAAGTTCCTAGCCACCGCCAGCGGCGCCAAAGGCCAGGCCGACTTCTCCAACCTGACCGCCTACGCGCCGGTCAACGTCGACAGCGTGGCGCGCCTGGATTCGGTGCTGGCCCCTAACCTGCCGACTGCCTACGCTAAGGATCAGATCACTCTTGATTTCGCGTACTGGGCCAAGAACGGTCCGGCCATCGCGACACGGTGGAACGAATGGCTGGTCAAATGAAAATGACGGCCACTGCGTCCCGTCACTCCATTGCGACCGGGGGCGTCCCTGACGCCGCCGGCTCGTCCCCTGGCAAGGCGGCTGTGATGAAGCAATCCCCGTCACTGGCACAACGCTGGCGTGGCGCGAGCAATCTGCTCCCCGCCCTGCTGTTCCTCGGCCTGTTCTTTCTGGCGCCGTTGATCGGCCTGTTGTTGCGTGGCGTGCTGGAGCCGACCCCAGGCCTGGGTAACTACGAGCAACTGTTCGCCAACTCAGCGTATGCACGGGTGTTGCTCAATACCTTCTCGGTGGCTGGACTGGTGACCCTGTTCAGCCTGCTGCTGGGCTTTCCTTTGGCCTGGGCGATCACGCTGGTGCCCCGTGGCTGGGGTCGCTGGATCCTGAACATCGTGCTGCTGTCGATGTGGACCAGCCTCCTGGCACGGACCTACTCCTGGCTCGTGCTGTTGCAAGCGTCCGGGGTGATCAACAAGGCGTTGATGGCAATGGGCATCATCGATCAACCACTGGAGATGGTGCATAACCTGACCGGCGTGGTGATCGGCATGAGCTACATCATGATCCCGTTCATCGTGCTGCCGTTGCAGGCGACCATGCAGGCCATTGACCCGATGATCCTGCAGGCCGGCTCGATCTGCGGTGCCAGCCCCTGGACCAACTTCTTCCGGGTGTTCCTGCCGCTGTGCCGGCCGGGGCTGTTCTCCGGAGGTCTGATGGTGTTCGTGATGTCCCTCGGGTACTACGTCACCCCGGCGCTGCTGGGTGGTGCGCAAAACATGATGCTGCCGGAATTCATCATTCAGCAGGTGCAGTCGTTCCTCAACTGGGGCCTGGCCAGTGCCGGCGCCGCCTTGCTGATCGTGATCACGCTGGTGTTGTTCTACTTCTACCTGAAGCTCCAGCCGGAATCTCCGGTCGGTGCCAGCAACGCGAGGTAAGCCGTCATGCTCCTGACCCCCAATGCCATGAGCCGACGCATGCGTTTCGGCCTGTATTTCACCACTGGGCTGATCGCGCTGTTTCTGCTGTTGCCGATCGTGTTCATCGTGCTGCTGTCCTTCGGCTCCTCCCAGTGGCTGGTCTTCCCGCCGCCGGGCTGGACGCTGAAATGGTACGGCCAGTTCTTCTCCAACGCCGACTGGATGAACGCGGCCCTGGCCAGCCTCAAGGTCGCGGTACTGACCACGATCTGCGCCGTTGCCCTGGGCTTGCCGACCGCGTTTGCGCTGGTGCGCGGTCGCTTCCCGGGACGGGAAATGCTCTACGGTCTGTTCACCCTGCCGATGATCGTGCCGCTGGTGATCATCGCAGTGGCGGTGTATGCGCTGTTCCTCAAGCTCGGTTACACCGGGACGATGTTCGCCTTCGTGGTCAGCCACGTGATCGTCGCGTTGCCGTTCACCATCATCTCGATCATCAACTCGCTGAAGCTGTTCGATCAGTCGATCGAGGATGCCGCGGTGATCTGCGGTGCCTCGCGCCTGCAGGCGGTGTTCAAGGTGACTTTTCCGGCGATTCGTCCGGGCATGGTGGCCGGTGCGCTGTTCGCCTTCCTGGTTTCCTGGGATGAAGTGGTGTTGAGCGTGATGATGGCCAGCCCGACCCTGCAAACCCTTCCCGTGAAAATGTGGACCACCCTGCGCCAGGACCTGACGCCTGTGATCGCCGTCGCCTCGACGCTGCTGATCGGCCTCTCGGTATTGGTCATGGTCATCGCCACCGCCGTTCGCCGGCGCAATGAAATCAGCGCCTGAGCGCCCAGGAGTACGACATGAGTGCCGTGATCAAAGATTCCTCGCAGCAGAACGACAAACCGCTGGTCAGCCTGCGCAACCTTAACAAGCACTACGGCGACTTCGCGGCCGTGGACAACATCTCGCTGGACATCAAGGACGGTGAATTCCTGACTTTCCTCGGCTCCAGTGGCTCCGGTAAAAGTACCACCCTGTCGATGCTCGCCGGTTTCGAAACCCCGAGCAGCGGCGAGATCCTGGTCAATGGACAGTCGCTGGTCAACGTGCCGCCGCACAAGCGCGACATCGGCATGGTGTTCCAGCGCTACTCGCTATTCCCGCACCTGTCAGTGCGCGACAACATCGGCTTCCCCCTGGCCATCCGCAAACTGGCCGCCAGCGAACGCGAACGGCGCGTCGATGCGATGCTCAAACTGGTGCAACTCGAACAGTTTGCCCACCGCCGCCCTTCGCAACTCTCCGGCGGCCAGCAGCAACGGGTCGCCATCGCTCGGGCGCTGGTCTATGAACCGCGCATCTTGCTGATGGATGAGCCTTTGGGGGCGCTGGACAAAAAACTGCGGGAAGACCTTCAGGATGAACTGCGCCAACTGCATCGGCGTCTGGGTATCACCATCGTCTACGTGACCCACGACCAGGAAGAAGCCATGCGTTTGTCCCAACGCATTGCGATCTTCAGCCACGGCAAGATCGTCGGTCTGGGCAGCGGCTACGACCTCTATCAGAACCCGCCGAATGCGTTTGTCGCGTCGTTCCTCGGCAACTCCAACTTCCTCAAGCTCAAGGCCCAGGGTAACGCGGCCGCGAGTTTCGAGGGCCAGTCGCTGTCGATCCGCCTGACCGCCGGGCTGAAACCCGATCAGGATGTTCTGCTGATGGTGCGTCCGGAAAAGGCCCAGGCATTGAGCGTCCAGCAAGCCACTCAGGAACCCTTGGCAGCAGGCTGGAACGAAGTCTCGGCGACAGTCGGCGAAGTGCTGTTCCTCGGTGAAAGCCAGACCTGCACTGTGATGACCTCGGGCGGTACGTCGATGACCGTCAAGGCGCTCTCTGCCGCCGGTATGCCACTCAAGACCGGCGACCCGGTGCGCGTGCGTTGGGCCACAGCGGATGCTTGCGTGTATACCGAATGGACCGAAAGCGACCTGAACAAAGCCGCTGGCGCCCACTGATCCGGCCTCACAAAAAGCGCTTGCAAACGATGTATTACGGTATACCATCAGACCAATACAAACATAAAAACCGTCATACAACACCAGAGGACCGCCCAATGATCGATGTCGCCATCTACAAACAAGTCATGGGATCGTTTCCGTCCGGGGTGACCGTGATCACCACGCTGGATGACGATGGGCAGATCGTTGGCCTCACCGCCAGCGCGTTCAGCTCGCTGTCCATGGACCCGGCCCTGGTGCTGTTCTGCCCCAACTACAGCTCAGACTCCTACCCGGTACTGATCAAGAACAAGCGCTTCGCCATCCACGTACTTTCCGGCAGCCAGCAAAACGAGGCCTATGCCTTCGCCCGTAAAGGCAAGGACAAGGCGCAAGGAATCGAATGGACGTTGAGCGCGCTGGGCAACCCGCTGCTGAGCAACGCCACGGCGATCATCGAATGCGAGCTGTGGCGCGAATATGAAGGTGGCGATCACGCGATCATGGTCGGCGCGGTGAAAAACCTGATCGTGCCGCACCACACGGCTGGCCCGCTGGTGTACTGCCACGGCAAGATGGGCGCGCTGCCCGTCCTCGCCTGAACTGACAGCCAATAACAAAGATTCGAGGTAAGCGTCATGAAATTTTCCCTGTTCGTGCACATGGAACGTTGGGACGAGAACATCAGCCATCGGCAGCTGTTCGAGGACCTGAGCGAACTGACCCTGATGGCCGAGGCCGGTGGCTTCAGCACCGTGTGGATCGGCGAACACCACGCCATGGAATACACCATCTCGCCCAGCCCGATGCCGCTGCTGGCCTACCTGGCGGCCAAGACCACGACCATTCACCTTGGCGCCGGTACCATCATCGCGCCGTTCTGGCATCCGTTGCGGGTTGCTGGCGAATGCGCGCTACTGGACGTGATCAGTAACGGTCGCATGGAAGTCGGGCTGGCCCGTGGCGCCTATCAGGTGGAGTTCGACCGCATGGCCGGTGGCATGCCCGCCTCGTCGGGCGGTCAAGCGCTGCGGGAAATGGTCCCGGTGGTTCGCGCACTGTGGCAAGGCGACTATGCCCATGACGGCGACATCTGGAAATTCCCGACCTCCACCAGTGTGCCCAAGCCGATTCAAAAGCCTAACCCGCCGATGTGGATCGCCGCCCGCGACCCGGATTCGCACAATTTCGCGGTAGCCAACGGCTGCAATGTCATGGTCACGCCGCTGATGAAGGGCGACGAAGAAGTCCTCGATCTGAAGAACAAATTCCAGGCCGCCCTGGATAACAATCCGGACGTACCGCGCCCGCAATTGATGGTGCTGCGTCACACGCACGTCCACGCGGTCGATGATCCTGAGGGCTGGAAAATCGGCGCCAAGGCGATCTCGAAGTTCTACCGTACGTTCGATGCCTGGTTCGGCAACAAGGAAGTGCCCGTCAACGGTTTCCTGGCGCCGAGCCCGGAAGAAAAATTCGCCGGACGCCCGGAGTTCGAGCTGGAAAACATCCGCAAGAACACCATGATCGGCACTCCGGAAGAGGTCATCGCCCGCATCAAGTATTACCAGGAACTGGGCGTCGACGAGTTCAGCTTCTGGTGCGACAACAGCCTGCCCCACGCGGAGAAGAAAAAATCCCTGGAGCTGTTTATCAAACAGGTCGTACCAGCGTTTCGCTGAGATCTCATCGCGCCTGCTCACCGCGTGACGGGCGCCACGCCTCAACAGACGCCAGCAACGGCGTCTTCCTCAGCGACGGTTGACGCCCCTGCGAGTTAACAAAGGCGAACGCAATCGCACATCAGACAACACAACAACGCATGGGCATAATCAACGGACTGAAAAAGAGTGATGGCCATGCTGATCGACGAAGAACTGACCCTGAAAAAGCTGGAAGTGTTCCTGGCGTTCATGCGCACCGGCAACCTGGCCCGTGCGGCGGTCGAACTGCAGACCAGCAACGTCAGCGTGCACCGGGCCATTCACTCGCTGGAAAGCGCGCTGCGCTGTCCGCTGTTCAAGCATGAAGGGCGTAACCTCACGCCTCTGGAAAGCGCCTATGTACTCGAAGAGCGGGCGCAGAAGCTGATTCAGGATGTGCTCGAAAGCGTGCGCCTGACCCGCGAAGCCGCGGGATTCTCGGCTGAGCGCTTCAAGCTCGGCTCGCTGTATTCGCTGACGGTCAAGACAGTACCGCAGCTGATCATGGGCCTGAAGATACGCCGTAGCGAACTCAATATCGACCTGATCCTCGGTTCGAATATCGACCTGCTATACAAGCTCAAGAACATGGAAGTCGACGCGATCCTGGTGTCGCTGGACGACAGCGTCAACGACCCGGACTGCGAGCAGATCCCACTGTTTTCCGACGACATATTCCTTGCCACTCCGGCCGATTCACCGTTTGCCCAACGCGCCGAAGTCGATCTCGCCGAGGTGCGTAACGAGACCTTCATTACCCTGACCCAGGGCTTCGCCACGCACCAGGACGGTATTCGGGTGTTCAAACAGGCGGGGTTCGAGCCCAAGGTGGCGATGCAGGTCAACGACATCTTTACCCTGCTGAGCATGGTCAGCTCCGGGGTCGGTTATGCGCTGCTGCCAGGGCGGATTGCGGCGGTCTACGAGAACCGGGTGAAGCTAATCCCGTTGCAGGAACGCTATCGGTTACAGCAGCACATTGGGGTGGTGTTTCTGAAGGCCAAGGAGCGCGACCCGAACCTGCTGGCCTTGTTGGCGGAGTGTCGGATGTATGCCAATCGGCATGCCACCTGATGATCGTTCCCACGCGTGGGAACGATCTGAGTGCTGAACCTAGCCGACAATCCCGCGAACGATGAAGTACAGCAACGACGGCCCCAGCAGGCAGCCCAACCCGGTATGAAACGTCGCCGTCAGCGCTCCATAAGGCACCAACCGCCGATCCGTCGCCGCCAGGCCAGCCGTCACACCGCTGACGGTGCCCGCCAACCCACCGAAGACCATCGCCGAACGCGGGTTATCAAGCCCCATCCAGCGCGCAGCCATCGGCGTGCCGACCATCACCAGAATGGCCTTGATCAAGCCGGTGGCAATCGACAGCGCGACCACGTCGGAACTGGCACCAATCGCCGCGCCCGTCACCGGGCCAACGATGTAGGTCACCGCACCGGCGCCAATGGTGGTCATGCTCACCGCATCGCGATAGCCGAACATCCAGGCGATGCTGGCCCCGACAATAAACGGCAGCACCGTGCCGAGCAGCAGCGCGAGCGCGCCGATCAAGCCGGCCTTGCGTGCTTCGGTGGCCTGTACTTCGAAGGCCGTGGCGACAATCGCAAAGTCCCGCAGCATGGCGCCGCCCATCAAGCCGATGCCGGAAAACACCGCGACGTCCGCCAGGCCTTTCTGCCCACCGGTGAGCGTGCCGCCGACCCAGGCCAGCACCAGGCCGATGACGATGGCAATCGCCGAGCCGTGAATCCGTCCGAACGTCAGGCGTTTGGAGAGCACGACGGAGATCCACATGATCACCCCGACGAATGCGAACGCGGTGACCAGATCGTTATGTTTCAGACCCGCTTCCATGAGATTCCACATATCAACGACCTCCTGCTGGAGCCGTGATCGAGACACTGTCGACCGGCTCGTCCGGCAACGGCTCGCCTTTGTGGGTCCGGCTGATCAGGGCGATAGTGCAACCACAGATCACCACCGAACCGATGGCCGCCAACACCGCCACCGGGCCGCCGTGCAAGGCGGCGACGACGTTCTGCTGCGCGGCCATGGCCACCACCACCGGAATGTACATGGCGCCCCAGAAGCCGACACCCAACTCGCAATCCTTGGTCATGCCGCCGCGCTTGTGCATCCACAGTTTCGCGAAAATCAGCAGGATCATCGCAATACCGACCCCGCCGACGTTGGACTTGACGCCCAGCAACACGCCGAGCATGTCACCCATGATCACCCCTGCCAGCGTACAGATCGCCAACAGCGCCACACCGTAAATAATCATTGTTGTTATCCTCAAAGTGCATCGTCGAAGTTATTGTTTTTGTCCTTCGCAGCGTGAGCGGTGTCTAGGGTTGGCGACTTCCCTCCTCACGCAGCAGCGCTTGCAACGTGTCCAGGCGCGCACCATCGAAGGCGATCACCGTGCCCTGTTCAAACACCCGACGCGCCAGTGCGGTCAGCACCGCGCCGGGCGGCAGTTCGATGTGCAGCCGCACGCCACGCTCGTAAGCGCTTTGTACGGTGCCGCGCCAGTCCACGAGCCGGCACATGTTGAAAGCCAGGTCCTCGCGCAACGCCTCGACCGAACGGATCGGCCGGGCGCGGCTGCCACTTAGGTAGCCCACTGTCGGTACTTGCAACGACACCTTGGCAAACGCCTCGGCCAGCACCTGCGCGGGTTCATCGAGCAGCGGGCAATGCGACGGCACGCTGACCGCCAACCGTTTGGCCAATCCTGCGCCACACCCTCGGGCCAACTCGGCGACAGCTTTCATCGCCGAGTCGCTGCCGGCAATAACCACCTGGTTATCAGCATTGATGTTGGCCAGGTAAACCGGCGTTTCAATGCTGTGAACCCGTGACAGCAAGCCTTCCACGGTCGCGAGGTCCAGACCGATGATCGCGGTCATGCCGTAGCCCTGCGGCCAGGCCTGTTGCATCAGCTCTCCCCGCAGGCTGACCAGATGCAGCGCATCGCTGAAACGCAACGCACCCGCCACCACCGCCGCCGGGTACGCGCCGATGGACAACCCGGCCACGTAATCCGCTGTACATCCCCGCTGCAACAACAAACGCGCTGCAGCAACACCTGCGATCAGCAGGCACAACTGAACGGCACGGGTCGACTTCAGCGCCTGGGCGGAATCGAGTAACAGAACATCCTCCCCCAGCACCTCGCTCGCCTCGATCACAGTCGCCTCGGGCAGTGAACGATGGAGCATGCCCGGCTGCTGCGCGCCCTGACCGGGAAACACCAACAGGCTGCTCACGCTGGTTGCTCCTGTGGATACCAAGGATCGGTCACCAGCCGTGCTTCGTGGGCGTTTTTGAGCAACACCCGCTGTGCCGGACCGGCCCATTCGCGCAAGGCAACCGCGCCCAGTGGCGTTTGCAATTGCATGTCCACCGGGCACGCAGCGGCGTCCAGCCATGTCAGCAGTTCCTGTGCCTGAACCCGGTCCAACGGTTGTTGCGTGCGCAGGATCAA
Organism: Pseudomonas sp. H3(2019); assembly: GCF_007713465.1. Lineage (GTDB taxonomy): Bacteria > Pseudomonadota > Gammaproteobacteria > Pseudomonadales > Pseudomonadaceae > Aquipseudomonas. Next base: position 63,031 of record NZ_VMSG01000012.1, read on the forward strand.
GTCGAGATCGCTGCGCTCATGCAAGGCCGTCACACCACTGGCCAACTCAAACCCGGCGCTGCCGCTGACGCCCCAGACCCAACCGCAGGCATCGAGCATCGGTCGCAGTTGCGCCAGGGCCTGCAAGGCCGGCAGGTCGCGATCAGCCTCGACATGACAAAGGTCTTCCGGTCGAATCCGGTGCCGGATCGCCTCGACCGCCATCCATGTGGCATAACGTTGCTCGCGCAACGCTCCACGCACACCTACCGCAATCTGATCGGCGGCACTCAAGGCGCGTCGAACCACGACTGGCTGACCCTTGCGTGTCACCTCGACGGCCCAGCGCGGTGCGTCCGCTGGCAACTGCTCCGGGGTCAGGCCCCAGAGCAGGTCATGGGCCAGAAACGCGTTCACCATTGCTCACGCAGCAGTTGGCGAACCTTGCTCGACGCCGCACGATTGGCCGCCCCCAGACGCGAGCTCAAATCAGCCCCGGTGCTTTCAACGTCGCCAATGGCCTGGCGTAAACAGTCGCTGACCCGAGCCAGATCGCCCGCGGTCGGCTGCTCGATCTGCTCCACCGTCAGGGTTTCCCAAAGCAGGCCGAGGCTGGCATAGCTGTCGATGTCATAGGCCATCGGCGGTACGCTGGCGGCCAGCACTTCGAGCTCTTCAACGCTACGCAGGGTGACCCGCGCAGCCGAGACCTTGCCCATGGCGTGAACCATCACCCCCGGGTCACGCAAGGCAATCAGCCGGTTGGCCTGATAACCGTGGGCCAGAAACGCCCCGGACATCGCCTTGCCCACCAGCAAACCGATCACCGCATGCCCCGCCAGTCGTGCGCGGGCATAACTGTCCGCAGCAGCGGCCAGCGCCTGATGGATGCCCAAGGCTTCTTCGCGACGACCGTAGGCCTGGCTCGGCACATCGACGATGGCGATCAATGCGCTTTTTTGCGGTTTGGCGCGATCGACTTCAATGACTTCATCCACCGCTTTGGCCAGACCCCAGCCCTCCAACAAACCGACCTCGCCGTTACGGGCGCGGACAAAGCGGTTCTGCGGATCGGCCACCACGGCGATAAACCGTACCGGCAGCTCGCCCAACACGCCGTCGGCGACTTTCAACGAAGCGGGCAATCCGTCGACGACGGTGGAGTCGGCGCTCAGGGCGTCAAACCAGTGCAAACCTCTCAGGGAATAACCGCTCATGAGTGCGCTCCTTGGTACAGATCGCGAACCGTCGCCGGTTCGATTTGTGGCAGCGCATCCAGACGCGCGAGGTGTTGCAGGAACCGATCCGCCTGGCGACTGCGCTGTTCAGCGGGTAGCCCCTGCTGCAACAACTCGCTGACCTGTTGCTGGATCTGCGCCACGTCATCGGCCACATACCGATCCACCAGCCCGCTGGCGAACCGTTGCTCGCCGCCGGTCAGACTCCAGATGAACGGACGGTCCCGCGAGTCGTACTCCTCGATCCCGGCTTCCTGCTCGATCACCTGCGGGCCATTGAGGCCGAGCCGCGCCTCGCGGGTCACCAGCAGATAGCTGCACAATCCAGCGGCAATCGACATACCGCCAAAACAACCGACACTGCCGGCCACCACACCGACCACGGGCTGGTATTGGCGCAGATCGACAATCGCCGCGTGAATATCGGCAATCGCCGCCAGCCCGAGGTTGGCTTCCTGCAAACGCACGCCGCCGGTTTCCAGCAACAGCACGGCGCGGGTGGCGATACCGTTGCGGTTGTCCTCGGCCGCCAGTTCCAGCGCGCCGGCAATTTTTGCCCCGCCGACCTCACCCAGGCTGCCGCCCTGAAAGGCGCCTTCGATGGCGGCGATCACCACCGGCAAACCGCCAATGCTGCCCTTGGCGATGACCACACCGTCATCGGCTTGCGGCACTACGCCCTGACGCGACAGCCATGGCGACATCACGCGCTGGAACGGGTCGAGCAATTCACGAAAGGTCCCGTTGTCGAGCAAGGCCTTGGCACGTTGCCGGGCACCGAGTTCGACGAAGCTGTGTTTGTTGAGCAGCGCTGCGTTGTCACTCATGGCCGATCTCCTCGAAGCCTTGTTCCAGACGCAAGCGCACCACGCCTGGCGTGGCCCCGAAATCATGAATATCGATGGTCATCGCTGGCGGTGTCTGGCCGTCAAACATCCGTGCGAACACATGCTGCCAGCGCTGTTGGCTGCCATTGACCGAGGTCTGCACCTGGATCGTCAGCATGCCGGCCTGTCCCGGTTCGAGCAGCACTTCGAGATCGCCCGAGCCGACACAGCCGACCAGCGCCCTGCCCCGCGCCGGCTGCCCGGCGGGGAATTCAAAGGATAAGGTTTCCATCAGAAAGCTCCCTGGATGACGCCGTCGCAAGAGGAGATGCGGTCGATAAACAGACAGGCTGCGAGCAAATCCGCAGCGCCGCCGGGCGAGGCATTCAACGCGATTAATTGTTGATCCAGCTCATGCAACCGGCGACGACCGGCCAGGCTGGCACTGCCGCCCGCCTCCAGTACCGACCGGGCACCAAGTTGCATCGTTTGCAGACCTTGCTCGCCTGCGCGGTAAAGCACGCAGGTATCGGCGAGCGTGCTCATGATTGCCAGCAAGGCATCGAGCCGCGCGTTCTGTTCACCGCTGCCCGCCGCGCGGCTGCGTTGGAGTTGCGGCAGGCCGAATTGCATCACTGCCGGAAAACCCAGTTGTGCCTCTTCCCGAGCGCCTCGCGCCCCGTAACGTTGTGCCACTTGGGCGCCGTGGCTGAGCGGCCGCGGCGCATGGCGATCCTCGAGTAAGGCCAGACGCGCGGCGCGCACAGTGACCGCGCTGGCGCCACTGGATTCAGGTTCCAGCGCGGTAGCGGCGACCAACAGGCCCAAGGCCCAGATCGCTCCGCGATGGGTGTTCACGCCATCGGTGGTGGCCAGCATCGTTTGTTCACCGTCGCGACCGATTTGCCCGAGGGCCTCGCGCAGCGGCAGACCGACTTCGCCAAACGCGATGGCCACTTCAGCCATGTCCTTGAAGGCCGGCCACAGCGACAGCGCCGAGGCGTGCATCAGCCCCAGGTGCAAATCGCTGTGGGCACCGCTGCCGCGACGGTCTACCAGCGCCGGTTTGGGCGACAGGTCGGCTTCGTCGATCAATGCGTCTACCGCCAGGTCCGCCAGCCGTTCGGCCAGGGTCAGGCGCTTGGGTTGCAGATTAAGTGCGTGCATTACCAACTCCTGAACTTGGCGGGCGGGTTGTACAAGCCACCCGACCACTCCACCAGATCGGCGACGCTTTTCGCCGCCAGCAGTTCGCGGGTGGCATCGGTGCGGCGGATGCCGAGGTCTTCGGGCAACGCAATCAACCCTTCGCGACGCATGCGCGCGGTGTCTTTGGGGTTGTGTCGCAAGCCGATGGCGGTGACGCCGGCCACGGCCGCGATCATTGCCTGGCGTTCTTCCAGGGAGCGCGCCTTGTACAAATAGGCGATGCCTTCTTCGGTAAGCAGGTGAGTGACGTCGTCGCCGTAGATCATGATCGGCGCCAGCGGCATGCCGCTTTTCTTCGCCACTTCAACCGCATCGAGGGTTTCAACGAAGGTCGGTTTACCGCCCTCCTGGAAGGTCTCGACCATTTGCACCACGAGTTTTTTGCCGCGCTCGATCAAGGCTTCGGGGGCATCGTCATGGCGCATGTCGAGCCAGGCCGGAGTGCCGTGGCGGCGACCACGCGGGTCGTGGCCCATGTTCGGTGCACCGCCGAAACCGGCCAGGCGTCCACGGGTCACGGTGGAAGAATGGCCGTCGCCGTCCACCTGCAAGGTTGCGCCAATAAACAGGTCCACCGCGTACTGCCCGGCCAGTTGGCAGAACATTCGATTGGAACGCAGGGAGCCGTCGCGGCCGGTGAAAAACACGTCCGGGCGCGCGGCGATGTAGTTCTCCATGCCCAGTTCGGTGCCGAAGCAATGCACACTTTCGACCCAGCCACTTTCGATGGCCGGAATCAGCGTCGGATGGGGATTGAGGGTCCAGTTGCGGCAAATCTTGCCTTTGAGCCCAAGCGATTCGCCGTAGGTCGGCAAGATCAATTCGATGGCGGCGGTGTTGAAACCGATACCGTGGTTGAGCGACTGAACGTTGTGTTTTTCATAGATCCCACGGATCGCCATCATCGCCATCAGCACATGCACCGGCTTGATGTGCCGGGGGTCGCGGGTGAACAACGGTTCGATGTAGAACGGTTTGTCGGCCACCACCACGAAATCCACCCAGGACCCGGGAATGTCCACGCGGGGCAACTCGCTGACGTCGTCCACCAACTGGTTGACCTGGACGATCACAATGCCGTCGCTGAAGGCTGCCGGTTCGATCAGCGCCGGAGTGTCCTCGGTGCTCGGCCCGGTGTAGATATTGCCGGCACGGTCGGCCATGAAACCGGCCGAGAGCACCACGTTGGGAATCAGGTCCACTACCAGTCGGGCGTAGAGTTCGATGTAGGTGTGGATCGCGCCGATTTCCAGCAGACCCTCTTCAAGCAACTGGCTGATACGCAAACTCTGGGTGCCGGCAAAGGAGAAATCGAGCTTGCGCGCGATGCCTCGTTCGAACAGGTCCAGGTGCTCCGAGCGGCCGACACTGGGCATGATCATGTGCAGGTCATGCAGCCTGGCCGGATCGGCCTTGGCCAGGGATCGGGAAAGAAAGTCCGCCTGTTTCTGGTTGTTGCCCTCCAGCACCACGCGGTCACCAGGCAGGATCAATGCCTCCAGCGCCGCAACGATCTTATCGGTGGGCAACACCACGCCATCGGCAAGACCCCGCACCTGCTCCAGGCGGCGCTGTTTTTCACTGCGCCGCCGCGTCCAGCGCGAGTCGGGGGATATTGTTGTTGTCATGCTCACTCCACGGGTTCGCTTTCGTGGAGTTACCTTAGGAGCTAACGGAGGGCGGCATCAATCAAGATGAGCGGCGAACTGTTACGCTCAGGTTAATGTTTGCCTCGCATTCATTGGACGCTCTGTCTGTTCTATTTCTTCAGCCGTGCTTCAATCGCAGAATTCGCGTCCCAGCTCCGTCGTCAGCCACTGGATAAACCACTCCACATCCGCCGACAGTTAAACCGTTTTAATCTGACGAACGTGGGCCGGCATTAATCTGCCGGCCCACTCGACACGCATTTCTGGCACCTCCAGTCATCCACGTTATAGTTGAAGGGACCCAAACCACGTGGAGGGGGTATGCGCCAGATTGTCAGCAAGGAACCATGGTGGGCTGCGCCGCCGAAGCCCGGGCAAGATGAGTCCGAGCTGGAATGGGGGTGGCTGGTCACCTACAACGAGGGCGAGCCGCGTTTCGAGTTTGTGAAAGAGCGCCCGACGGATAACGAAATCCGCAACCGCAAGAGCTGCCGAATCACCCTTCCGGAATAACCGGCGCGCTATCCGGGGCGGGCCTGCATCCTTTTCAGGCCCGTCTGAGATCCGGATGACGCGATATACTTCACACGTTAACGATCATCTCGAATCCGCCGAAGATCATCCGCTGACCATCGAAAGGCATTGAGTTGTCCAGGGATTGAAGCCTGGGGTCGTCCATGAACTTCTTCATACCGGTGTCGCGCGTTTGACGGTCCGGCCAGATGATCCACGAAAACACCACGGTCTCGTCTTCCTTGAGTTTTACCGCCATCGGGAACGAGGTCAGTTTGCCTTGAGGCACATCGTCACCCCAGCATTCGGTCACGCTCAGTGCGCCGTTTTCCTTGAAAATACCGGCCATGAACTCGGCGTGCTGCTTGAATTTATCGCGGTTGGCGGTGGGTACGGCTGCAACAAAGCCATCGACATAGGACATGATCACTCTCCTCTTTGAAATGCGTCATCGATTTACCGGTTAGTCGATCTGCAAGAGCGCAAATCGACCGGCCTGTCAGGCGAACCGACCAACGGACATTTCCGCGCTGGCTAGAGCAGAAGTTGCTTCTGACGCTCTGCCAGGTCCACGGCGAAATGGCAGCCGTGGGGTTCGCGGGTGGTGAGCTCCACTCGCCAGTTCTGGTTGGTGCAAATCCGCTGAACCAGCGACAGCCCCAATCCCAACCCTTCGCCTCGGTGCTCGTCGCCCCTGACAAAGGGCTGGAACATCGCATGGCGTTTTTCTTCCGGAATGCCGATGCCGCTGTCTTCCACACTGAAGCCATGGTCACGCAGGGTCAGGCGAATAAAGCCATGATCAGTATAGTGCCAGGCGTTGCGCAGCAGGTTGCCCATCACCGATTGCAGGAATGTCAGGTTGTAGCAGGTGTTTGAGGTCTGCTCGTCGAGGTAGATGAACTTCAGGCCTTTTTCCCGGATCAGCCTGCCCCAAATCTCGGCCAACGCATCGGCGACCTCTTTCAAGGAGGCGTTGCCACCGTTACCGGAGTCGTTGTCCCGGTCACGCGCCAGCATCAGGAACGTGTCGACCAGCTGTCGCATTTCATCGCTGGCCCTGGCAATACGGCTGACCTGGGCCATCGAGCGCTGATCCAGGGCACGATTGCTCAACAACAGCTCACATGAACTGGCGAGCACCATCAACGGCGTTCGCAATTCGTGGCTGACATCGCTGGTGAAGAGTTTTTCCCGGCCCAGCGCCTCTCGCAGTCGGCCCAGGGTTTGATCAAAGGACATCGCCAGCTCGCCGACCTCGTCGACGGCATACTCGGGCGCCAGCGGTGGCGCGAGTTCCAGTAGCTGATCGCGGTGACGCACCTGACGCGCCAAACGGATCACAGGGGCCATGACGCGTCGGGCCAGCAGCCACCCCAACAGAATTGCCAGCAGGATGCTCAACACGAACCCGACAATCACCACCGCGTACAGCACGCGTTCGCGTTGTTCATGGCTTCGCTGATCTTTCAGCAGGACGTATTGGCGACCCTCGACCACCTTCACCATCGCGTAGTAGTCCTCACCGCCAAAGACGATTTCCTGAGCCCCCGGCTGCAGCGCCTTGAGCTGTTCGTCAGGGGCCATTTCACCGAGCCCGCCCTCAAAGAAAAACAGTTCGTCTTTTTCCGGCCGATGGGTCCAGTCATCGGTGTTGTCCATCAGCAGCAGGCGTTGCAGCCCACCGCTCAGGCTGGTGGTGGTGAGCTTTCTTTCAACGATATGCACGGTCGCGACAATGCCCACCGCAAAGACCCCTGCGACAAACGCAGTCATCAGTGCGAAAACAATCACAATCCTTTTTGCCAGGCTTTGCTTGGAATCCATGTCTTTCCAGTGTTTGAACGCCGACGTCACACCTTGATGTCCTGCGCGACGAGTTTTTGGCTACGACGCCGACGCTCAAACCAAAGGTAGACGACCGGGGTGGTGTACAACGTCAGGACCTGCGAGACCGCCAGGCCGCCGACAATAGCAATGCCCAATGGCTGACGAAGCTCCGAGCCGGCACCGTGGCCGAACGCCAATGGCACCGCGCCGAGCAATGCCGCCAGCGAGGTCATCAGGATCGGTCGCAGCCGCAACAGGCACCCTTCGCGCACGGCGTCTCGGGCAGACAGGCCACGTTGCTGGGCCGACAGCGTGAAGTCAACGATCATGATCGCGTTCTTCTTGACGATACCGATCAGCAAAATAATGCCGATCATCCCAAGGACCGACAGGTCCTGTCCACAGAGCATCAATGCCAGCAGCGCACCGAACCCGGCGGACGGCAGCGTCGAAATGATCGTCAACGGGTGAATCGCATTCTCGTACAGCACGCCCAGCACGATGTAGACGGTCAGAATGGCCGCCAGAATCAGCCAGGGTTGTGATTTCAACGAGTCCTGAAATGCCTGGGCGGTGCCCTGGAAACTGCCGACGACAGAATCGGGCATCGCCACCGCCAAAGACGCCTGGTTGATCGCGCTGACCGCATCGCTCAGGGCTTGGCCGGGGGCCAGGTCAAACGACAGGGTAATGGCCGGAAATACCCCTTGGTGGTTGATGATGATCGGCACCTGCTCGGTCTTGATGCTCGCCAACAGATTCAATGGCACCAGGGTTCCGGAGCTTGCGCGTACGTATAAGTGTTCCAGCGTGGCGGTGGACGTCTGCCAGTGCGGGTCCAGTTCGAGAACCACATGGTTCTGGTCGAGCTGGGTGAACATCGTCGCGACCTGACGCTGCCCGAAGGCGTCGTACAGCACGTCGTCGATGGCCTGCACCGTCACGCCCAGACGCGCAGCCGTGGCACGGTCGATCACCAGGGTTGCCTGAGTAATCGCCTGTTGCTGGTCAGAAGTGACGTGTTGCAGTTGCGGCAAGGTCTTGAGTTTTTCCAGCAACACCCCGCTCCAGTGATCCAGCTCTGCGCTGTCCGGGTCCTGAAGGGTGTACTGGTATTGGGTTTTACTCGCGCGGCCACCGATCTGGATGTCCTGGTTAGCCTGCAAGTAGACCTTGACCCCGGACAACTGATCGAGGGCCGGTTGCAAACGGCGGATCACCTCTTGGGCACTGTCGGTACGCTCGCTGAACGGCTTGAGGTTGATCATCACTTTGCCCTGGCTAACCGTCGGGTTCGGGCCGATCCAGAAATATACCTTGGCCACCGCCGGGTCATGACCGACGACTTCGGCGACACGGTTGACCTGTTCACGCATGGCCATCGGCGAGATATCGGCAGCGGCTTCGGCGACACCCTGGATCAGGCCGTTGTCCTGCTGTGGGAAGAAACCCTTGGGAATGCTCACGTACAACACCGCGGTCGCCAGCAATGTGGCCAGCGCCACGCCGAGGGTAAGACGCTGATGGTCGAGGACCCAGTCGAGGCTGCGGCGATAGCCGTTGTGCAAACCGGTGAACGCCCGTTCACAGGCCTGGGCGAAACGCCCCTCTTCACTCTCGGCGTGCGGTTTGAGCAGCCAGGCACAGAGCATCGGGGTGATCGTCAGCGAGACGATGCAGGACATGATGATCGCCACGCTGACCGTCACCGCGAACTCGCGCATCAAGCGCCCGACGATCCCCGACATCAACAGAATCGGCAAGAACACCGCGATCAGCGACACCGTCATCGAGACAATGGTGAACGCCACTTCGCGCAAGCCATCGACCGCCGATTGCAGGCGCGACTTGCCCATCTCCAGATGGCGCACGATGTTTTCCATCACCACGATGGCATCGTCCACCACAAAGCCAACCGCAATGGCCAGGCCCATGATCGACAGGTTGTCGAGGCTGTAGCCGAGCAAATACATCACGCCGAAGGTCGACACCAGCGACAGCGGAATGGTCAGGCTGGGAATCAGTGTGGCGGTGGCCTTGCGCAGGAACACGAAGATCACCACGACCACCAGGGCAATCGACAGCAGCAAGGTGAACTGCATGTCGTTGACCGAGGCTTCGATGGTCTGGGTACGGTCGCCGACCACCTGAACCTGCACGTCGCGAGGCAGCGACGCCGTCAATTCGGGCAACTTGGCCTTGATCGTGGCGATGGTCGACAGCAGGTTGAAACCCGGTTGTTTGTGAATGTCGACAATCACTGTCGGCTCGCCGCCCAACTGTGCGGCTTGCTGGGTATCTTCGGCACCGGCGATTACCCGGCCAAGGTCACCGAGTTTGATCGGCATGCCGTTTTTATAGGCAATCACCTGATCCCGATAATGCTGCGGGTCGAGCATCTGGTCGGTCGCGCCGAGCGTGACCGAACGGGTCTGCCCGTCAAGGGTGCCCTTGGGCTGATCGACGGTACTGACGCCGATCACGCTGCGCACGTCTTCCAGGCTCAGGCCTCGTGCGGCCAGCGCATCCGGGTCGATCTGAATCCGCACCGCCGGTTTTTGCTCACCGTGGAAATCCACCAGGCCGACGCCGGGCATCTGCGACAAACGCTGGGCAATGTAGTTGTCTGCGTAACGGTCGAGTTCCGGCAGCGTACGCGTCGGTGAGGTCACGGCCAGCGACAACACCGTCCCTTCCGCCGGGTTGACCTTGTTGAAGGTCGGCGTACTGGTCATGGTCTTCGGCAGGTTCGGGGTCGCGGTGTTGATCGCGGTCTGCACATCCTGCGCCGCGCCGTCGATGTTCCGTGACAGGTCGAACTGCAGCACAACCTGGGTCTTGCCGGCCGCGCTCGAGGAGGTCATCGAGGTGACTTGCGGAACGGCGGCAAAGGCTCTTTCCAGTGGTGTCGCGACCGACGATGCCATGGTCTCGGCGCTGGCCCCGGAGAGTTTGGCAGTGACCTGAATGGTCGGGAAATCCACCGTAGGCAGTGGTGCTACCGGCAACTGGAAGTACGCGAAAGCGCCCAGCAACATAACCCCAAGCGCCAACAGGCTAAGGCCGACGCGTCGTTGAATCAGTCCGGCGAGCCCTTTCATCGTGCGCTCTCCACCGGTGTGGCGGACACCAGCGCAGCGGCCTCGTCAGCTTTGATCGGCGCGACTTTGACGCCCGGCGCAATGCGTGACTGGCCTTGCACGACGACCGTTTCTCCGGCGGCCAGACCCTGACGAATCCACTGCTTGCCATCGACCACGGCGGCGGCATCGACCTGACGCGGCTGCACCCGTTGGTCAGCCCCGACCACATAGACAAAATTGCCCTGCCGGCCGAACTGCACGGCATTGGCCGGCACCACCGTGACGTCCTGGCGGGTGCTGACCAGCAAGCGCGCGCTGACCAATTCGCCAGGCCACAACTGGTTGGTGTTGTTGTCGAACTCGGCCTTCAACTGGATCTGACCGCTGGCCGCAGCGACCTGACTGTCAATGAAGCTCAGACGGCCGCGAGCGATTTCCTGATGGCCATCGCGGGTCATGGCGACCACTTGCAAGGCGCCCTTGGCGTTTTCTTCAAGGATCTGCGGGAGTTCGTCCTGGGAGACGGCGAAGGCCACCGAGATCGGGTTCATCTGGGTAATGGTCACCAGCCCCGTGGCTTCGGCACCATGGGCGATGGCGCCGACGTCCAGCAAACGCTGGCCGGTACGCCCGGTCAGCGGTGCCTTGACCTGAGTGAACTCCAGTTGCAGGCGTGCGGTGTCCAATGCTGCCTGGTCGGCCTGCACCGTGGCCTGTTGCGCTGCCAGTTCGGCGCGGTAGGTGTCGACATCCTGAGTCGGCCCGGCCTTGGCGGCCGCCAGTTTGCTGGCCCGGTCCAGGCTCACCCGCAGGTTGGCCAGTTGCGCCTGATCCTTGGCCACCAGCGCTTGCGCCTGAGCCACCTGAGCCTGGTAAACCCGTGGATCGATCACCGCCAGCAGACTGCCGGAGCTTACGGTCTGGCCTTCCTTGAACAGGACTTTCTGCAACTCGCCATCCACCCGGACCCGCACATTGACGCTGTTGAGCGGCTGGACGTTGCCAATCGCACTGAGCCAGATCGGCAGGTCCTGTTGGCTGACTTGCGTCAGTTGCACCGGCACCGCGGTTGCCTCGGTTTTAGCCGGTGCCGCCTGAGCCCGCTTGACCCACTGAAATCCACCTGCACCTGCGCCCAACAGGAGAATCAGTAGCGCCCAGGAGAGTGCTCGATGGCGAGGGTTCGCAACGCGTGGCTTAGCATTCATAGGTGTGACGCCTGAGAAGGAGAAAGGGATGCGATGGCGTCGGGCGTGAAATCGCCACCCAGCGCCCGAAACAGACCGACGGCGGCCTGCAGGTGTTGCAGGCGCACCTGCAACAGCGTGTCTTCGGCCTGATACTGGGTGCGCTCGACAATCAGCAAGGTCTGGAAGTCGGTGGAACCCAGTCGATAACGCACCTGTGCCAACCTGGCGGCCTCGCGGGCGGAGTCCACCGCGGCCTGATTCAGGGCGTAGCTTTTATCCAGTTCGCGGGTGGCGCTCAGTTGGGTCTCGACGTCTTGCAGCGCCTCGATCACTGACTCGCGGTAGCTGGCGGTCAGTTCCTGTGCATGCGCCTGATCGAAGTGCAATTGACCTTTGAGCTGGCCGCCAGTGAACACCGGTTGGGCCAATGTGCCAATCACACTCCAGATAGTGCCGCCGACAATGGTGTCGATGCCGCCGATCAGGTCCAGCGACAGATTCGGCAAGAACGCCGCACGGGCGACCCCGACATCGAAGTTGGCCGAGACCAGTCGCGCTTCAGCCGCTTGCACATCGGGCCGCTGACGCAGCAGGCCGATCGGCAATCCAGCGGCCGGCCGCGGCATCTGCAAACCCTCAAGACCGGAGCTTTTCAGCTGAAAACCTTGCGGTGTCTCGCCCACCAGTACCGCCAATTGGTAGAGCGCCAGATCGCGTTGCTGACGCAATGGTGGCATCGCCGCCTGGAAGGTTTGCAGGGCGTTGCGTTGCTGCGCCACTTCAAGATTGGACACGGCGCCCTGGCTGGCCTGGACTTCGACCAGATCGAGCACCTGCTTGGCGTCGTCGGCAATCGACTGGGCCAGGCGCAGCCGTTCTTCCAGCGACAAGACCTGGAAGTAGCTGTCGGCGATGCTCGCCCCCAGGCTCATGCGCAGGGTTTGTGCGTCGAACACGCTGGCATTGGCCAATGCATCGGCGGAGTCCGCGGCTGCGCGCTGTTTGCCCCAGAAATCCAGTTCGTAGGTTGCCTCGGCAAACACGCTGCTTTTCTTGGTGGTGCCGTAATTGTTCTGACGCTGGACATTGCCGCCCAGTGCCAGGGTCGGATATTGCCCGGCGCCGACGACCTGAGCCGAAGCGCGTGCCTCTTCGATGCGGCTGGCTGCGGCTTTAAGGGTGTAGTTGGCCGAGAGGCCGCGGGTGATCAGGTCATTCAGTTCAGCGCTGTGGAATTCGCTCCACCACTGCCCTCCCCGTGCGGCGGACGTTTGCTCGGCGCCATTCCAGTTTGCCGCCAGTGGCAACTCCGGTTGATGGTAAGCGGGCACCATCGAGCAGCCACCGAGCATCAATACGCCCAGCAGCACCGACATGGATAAAAAGTTACGCCTCGGCGAGGTTGCAACTGACATGGGTACGCGATCTCCGGCTGAAACGTTTGTGGAGCACGTCCACGAATGAGCCGAAGATAGCCAACTGCGCCTTGCAGAGCGTTCGCCTGCAGGTAAACTTTTTTTTAATCGGGCTCGCGACTGCCCTGAAAGCTGTAACCCGCGCCCGGGATGGTCTTGATCAGCGAGTACTCGAAACCTTCATCGAGTTTGCGCCGCAGACGATGGATATGTTTGTCGATGACATTGTCGTTGGGATCGAAGGTGTAATCCCAGGCGCTGTCGAGCAGCATGTCACGGGTGACCACCTGACCGCTGTGGCGCATGAGTTTTTCCAGCAGCAGCGCCTCACGCTGTTGCAAAACGATGCTGCGGCCCTGACGCACGGCCGTACGCGTCGCGCAGTCGAGTTCGAGTTCGCCGACTTCCAGCTTGCGCCCCGCCGCACTCGGTTGATCGGCGCCGCGCAACAAGGCGTCGAGGCGTGCGAGCACCTCGGCGAATGCATACGGTTTTGCCAGGTAATCGTCACAACCGGCTTGCAAGCCTTCGACCTTTTGCGCAGTGGTCGACTGAGCACTGAGCATCAGCACCGGGATACGCAAACCGCGACTGCGTATCGCCCTTACCAGCGCAATGCCGTCGAGCCCCGGCAGGCGCCGGTCGACAATCAACGCATCATGAATCCCTTCCAGGGCCATGGCCAGTCCATCATTGCCTTCTTCGGCGACATCCACCACGTGCCCGCTTTCCATCAGCCCACGCAACAGGTAGGTGGCGGTTTGGGCATCGTCTTCAACAACTAGAATGCGCAAGGAGCTTTCTCTCTTAACAGAAACCTAAACTTTTATTTATCCGGCGGCGACGTTGGCGTCTGCCTGGATTTGACACACTATGCCATCTCTAACCCGTTCAAGTGGCCGGTTCAACTCCCATGACCCACGTTCTGGTCGTCGAAGACGACAACTCCACCGCTCGCGAAATTGAAGCAGCCCTGCAGGACCACGGGTTTACCGTCACGTGCGTGGACAATGGCCGCGACGGCTTGCTCAAAGCCCTCAGCGAGCCCTTCGACCTGATCGTTCTCGACCGGATGCTGCCGGGCGGCATCGACGGGTTGGGCGTATTGACCGCCTTGCGAGCGGCGAGCGTGAGCACGCCGGTGTTGATCCTCAGCGCCCTGAGCGCGCTGGATGAGCGTGTTCGAGGCTTGCGCGCCGGTGGCGATGACTACCTGACCAAGCCTTTCGAATTCATCGAACTGACCGCACGGCTGGACGCCTTGAGCCGTCGCCGTGCCGAGCCCGCCACCCGCGAACCGGACAATCAACTGCGCGTCGGCAACCTGCACGTCGACCTGTTGCGCCGCAGTGTGCGCCGTGGCGATCGAATCATCGACCTGGTTCCGCGTGAATACGCGCTGCTGGAACACTTGATGCGCAACGCTGAACAGGTAGTCACACGCACCATGTTGTTTGAAGCCGTGTGGAATTACAGCTACGACGAGCGCACCAATGTCATCGAGGTGCATATCGGCCGCCTGCGTCGCAAGATCGACGCCGAAGGTGAACCGCAGATGATCCATACCATTCGGGGGGCCGGCTATGTTCTCCGTTCACCTGAGTGAGATTCCGCGCACCATCAGTTTTCGCACGGGCCTGATGTTCCTCGGGTTGTTCGGCTGCTCGTTTCTGGCGCTGTTCGGCTACATTTACTGGCAGACCGCGTTTTACCTGAAGACCGAGGCCGACACTGCGCTCTATCGTCAGGTAGAGAATCGCAGCCAACAAACCCCGCAACTGCGCGAAGAGGAAATCCGCAAGCACACCCTTTCGGACACCGAAGGCCGCCTGCCCCATAGTTTGTTCGATGAAAACGGCCAGTACATTGTCGGCGCCATTCATCAACTGCCGCCGTTCAGAAAATATGATCGCCCCGCCGAATTTGACTGGCAAAAAACCAATGATCGCTCCCGTCCGGTGCGGTTCATCGTTCATAAACTGGAAGACGGCAAAACCTTGCTGGTCGCCCAGGACATGCATGATATCGGCGAGTTCGACGAACTGTTGGTCCATGCGCTGGTTTCCGGTGGGGTCCTGCTGTTGGTGGTTGGCCTGTTAGGTGCGATCGGCCTCGGTTACTCGGCGCGGCGCCGACTCGACAAGTTGAGCGACTCGATCAAAGGCATCATCGAGGGCGACTTGAGCAGCCGCTTGCCCACCCTGGGCAACAACGATGACATCGACCGCCTCGCCCACGTCGTCAACAGCATGCTCGATGAACTGGAACGCTTGATGAGCGAGGTCAAGGGCGTCTGCGACGACATCGCCCACGACCTGCGCACGCCCCTGACCCGGCTGATTGCGGGCCTTGAGCGCGCACAACGGCGGGGGCTGCGCGAGGACGAATATGCCGCCAGCATTGATTCGGCCCTGAGCGAGGCCAAGGGCCTGCTGATGACGTTCCGTGCCTTGCTGCGCATTTCCGAAATTGAAGACAGCGCACGACGCAGCCACTTTGCGCCGGTCGATCTGAACCTGATCGGCGCCGATGCCACCGAACTCTATGAACCACTGGCCGAGGAACACGGCATCAGCCTGGCGTTCCATGCCGGCGCGCAACCAACGCTGATCGCTGGCGATGCGCAACTGCTGTTCGATGCCTGCTGCAACCTGCTGGATAACGCGATCAAGTTCTCTCCCGACCATAGCAGCGTCAGTCTCAGCGTCATCAGCGACGCAACGGGCATCGGTATTCGGGTCATCGATAACGGTCCGGGCATTCCGGAAGCCGAGCGCGAGGCGGTATTTCGCCGGCTCTACCGTTCAGAACTGAGCCGTCACACACCCGGCAATGGGTTGGGCTTGAGCATGGTGTCAGCGGTGGCACGGTTGCACGACATGAAGCTTGCGGTCTACGACGCGGCCCCGGGGTGCCGAATCGATCTGCTGGGAAAACAGCCTCACGAAACGGCTTGAAACAATCGGCTTTGGGCGGCTTTTATCGCCTTCCCGACGACCCCGTACGGGGTATTGGCGGAGGCACCTCTGGCCCTTGGCAATGCAATTAAAATCAAACAATTAGCCATCGTTAAGGGAAGGTTAAGAGCACTAGCAAAATTTTCACATTCGTTTCACTTATCCCCCACTTGCGCGTCTTTACATTGATCGTCACAAATCGACCTTCATGCTCGCGTTTTTTGTGAATTGTCTAAGCTGCCTGCTGAACGGAATCGACATTCTTCGTCCCAATACGACTTACAGGTGAAAGGCGTGGTTAATACTGCATTACCCAAGGACTCGCCTAAACGAGCGGTCAAAAAACGGTTTCTGAAAGTCACGCTAGCGGCGTCGGCCGTCGTAGTCGCCGCCCTGGTGACGGGGTTCACCTTGTGGCCCCGGTCTCCAGCGATGCTGGCGGAAAGTGATCACATGGCAACGGCTGGCGTATTCCAACACTGGCAGGCAGGCGATGTGGTGGTGCTGGTTCGACACGCCGAGCGCTGCGATCAGTCGAAAAATCCGTGCCTGGGCCCAGCCGATGGCATTACCCAGGTAGGCAGCGCGGCATCGACAGACGTCGGCAAGGGGTTCAACGCCCTGGGCATGGACCATGCGGATGTGTTCAGCAGCCCGGCGACCCGCACGATGCAAACCGCGCAGTACATGTTTGGCAAAGAGGCGTCGAATCAGGAATGGCTGGCCCAATGCGGCAAGACCATGCGTGACGATGTGGTCGCACACAAAACGGCGCATCGCAATCTGGTCCTGGTCACGCACAGCGGCTGCATCAGTGACTTCGAGAAACAAACCGGCTTCAAGCATGCTCCCACCAGTCAGTACACCAGCGCCCTGTTCGTTTCGGTGACGGCTGACGGACAGCTGAAAGTGCTCGGCATTGTGAATTCCGGGGACTGGCCAGCCGTGCTGGATAAGCGATTCGCCAGCAAATAGTCCGGTTTGCCGGGACACTCCAGCGCTGTTAACGAACTCAAAAAAATAGCTATTACGGCAGTTCGCCAGCGCTGGCATGCATTTGAAACAAATTGAATAACTTTGTTTTTTTCAGCGAGTTGCTGGAAAGCCGGGGATTTCACGCTTGAATGCCCGTCTGGGGAAAATCCTCAATGGAAGACTCGACGCTCCGCTTGTAGCATGCGGTGCCCGCTCACAGCGGTTCACTCACCTGCACCCGTCCAGCCCGCTGCCAGGAGGCCCAGGAATGTCATGCGTCGACGTTATTCTTTTGCCGAATAATACGGCCGGCTCGCCACAGCGATGTCTGCGCCCCCGCACGCTTCTTTGTTGAAGAAGGCCGGTGCAGCACCGAATGTCATAACCAAAACACCAAAAACCGAGCAACGTCTTCCGGTATCAAGGCCGTCCCATGAAGCGAACAATAATACTCGCCACGCATCACCTTACCGATTGCTCACGCAGCAATCCGAACCGTCGCATGAAGTTGCAGGGAGCACGAGTCAAATGATCAAGCGCTGGGCTCTACCCTGCCTGTTGTTGGCCTTCGGCCTGTTCTACCTGTTGCCGATGGTCGGCCATGGGTTATGGATTCCCGACGAACCCCGCTACGCGCAGATCAGCCAGGAGATGTTGCTGAGCGGTGACTGGGTGTCTCCGCACTTCATGGGCTTTCGCTACTTCGAGAAACCCATTGCCGGTTACTGGATGATTGCCATCGGTCAGGCGATCTTCGGCGAGAACCTGTTTGGCGTGCGTATTGCCTCGGCAGTCGCCACCGGGCTGAGTGTGTGGCTGGCGTATCTGATCGCCCGTCGCCTGTGGAACGATCCGCGTAAAAGCTTCGCGGCCGCCCTGCTCTACATGAGCTTTGGCCTGATCGCCGGCCAGGCTGGCTACTCCAACCTCGATCCGCAATTCACCTTCTGGGTCAACCTGAGCCTGGTTGCCCTGTGGTTTGCCCTGGATAACAAAACCCCACGCAGCAAACTCGGTGCCTGGGCCTTGCTCGGCTTCGCCTGTGGCATGGGCTTCCTGACCAAGGGCTTCCTTGCCTGGCTGTTGCCGGTGTTGATCGCACTGCCTTACATGATCTGGCAAAAGCGCTTTGGTGAATTGCTGCGCTATGGCCTGGTAGCGCTGGTCGTCGCCATCATTGTCAGCCTGCCGTGGGTGCTGGCGATCAATAGTCACGAACCGGACTTCTGGCGGTACTTCTTCTGGCAAGAGCACATTCGCCGGTTCGCCGCCGACGATGCTCAGCACACCCGGCCGTGGTGGTTCTTCCTGCCGATCATGGTGGTTTCGAGCCTGCCGTGGGCGGCCCTGTTGCCATCGACACTGGTTCAGGCCTGGAAAAACAAGACTCAAAACACCACCGGCTTCCTGTTGCTGTGGATGCTCCTGCCGCTGGTATTTTTCAGCCTGAGCAAAGGCAAGCTGCCGACCTACATCATGCCGTGCCTGCTGCCGCTGGCGCTGCTGATGGCCAGCACACTGATCGATCTGGTGAGCGAGGCCCGTGGCCGCGCGATTCGCATCAACGGTTTGATCAACGTAGCAATCGCGACGATTGCCCTGATTGTCCTGATCTATCTGCAGATCACCAGGCCGATCTTTGAAAACACCGAAATGTTCACCCTGTCGCTGGGCTTCATCGTGTTGGCCGGCTGGATCATCGCCAACGCCCTGCAAGCCCTCCGACCGCTGGTCTATTGGGCCACTCCGGCGCTGGGAATCTGGCTACTGGTCGCCCTGTTGCCGGCCGCCATGCCCGCAGTCATCGTCAACAGCAAAATGCCTGACCAGTTCATCGCCGAGCATGTTCAGGAATTGAGCGAGACCACTTCACTGCTGAGTAACGATCTGGGCGCGGCTTCGGCATTGTCCTGGCGCCTGAAACGCCCGCAAGTTGACCTGTACAACACGGTGGGTGAGCTGAAGTACGGTACTGATTTCCCTGAGGCCGCACACCGCAAAGTCGACATGAACAGTGTCGAGCAGTGGATGACCGAAGCCCGTAAAAAGGGTTCGGTGGGTGTGGTCATGCGAGTGAAAAATGCCCTGGAAGCACAGGAAGTCTTGCTGCTGCCGATCGATGGCAAGCGCTATCAACGGGGTGAACTCGAGATCCTGATTTTCCCGAAACTGCCCTGAAGACTCCTGATGCACCGGTTTACCGGGGGATGATCTACAGATCGTCACCCGGCAAGTAGATGATCTGCATTTTCTGACCTCGGCGCACAGGTTGCGGCGTTCAATGGCAAGGCGCAATCCTGCAGCTGGCGGTCGAGACCGAAGGGAAATACCACATGAAGTCGCGGGAAACGGAAACACGCGCGCTGCTGATCCTGCTTGGGGTTTCAGCGCTACTCCTGTTATTGGGACTGGGCACACGGGAACTTTGGGGCCCGGAAACCCGTTGGGCGAATATCACGCTGCAGATGCTGCAAAGCGGTAACTACTTCGACCCGTACCTCATGGGCGGCTCCTATTACGACAAACCACTGCCCTCCTACTGGCTGATTACCGCCACCACCTGGTTTACAGGCGGCCTGGGTCACTGGTCATTGCGTCTGACTTCGGTGATTGCCGCCTGGCTGAGTGTCTGGCTGGTCTACTTGATCGGCGAGCAACTGTTTCGCAAAGGCACTGGGCTGATCGCCGGCTGGATGCTCGCAACCACCTTCTATTTCGTCTTTTGGGCCCGGGTCGCGACGGCTGACATTCTGACCGTGTGCGGTGTGCTGGCGGCGGTCTGGTGGTATTGGCGTGGCCCGGACGACACGCGGCTCGGTCGCTACTGCGTGTTCTTCCTGCTGCTGTCCATGACCTCGCTGTTCAAAGGCCTGATCGGGTTTATCCTGCCGGGTCTGGTGCTGCTGCCGCATCTGCTGCAAGAAGGCCGCTGGAAACGTCACCTCAACCTGCGTCTATGCGTCGCCCTGCTGGTCGGCGGTCTGGTCTACGCAGTGCCGTTCGTGTTGTCGAATATCTACGGCGCACCCACCTCCGCCCAGAGCGGTCTGGGACTGGTCTTCCGGGAAAACGTAGTGCGGTTTTTCCAGCCGTTCGACCACATCGGGCCCATTTACACCTACCTGATCTACTTGCCGGTTTATACCCTGCCGTGGGCACCGTACTGGGTGCTTGGGCTGTGGGTCGCGGCTCGTAACTGGCGCACACTCGAACCCAATGCCCGCTGGTTGATCTGGGGTCTGGGCTTGCTGTTCCTGTTCTTTACGGCCAGTGGTAGCCGACGCAGTTATTACGTCTTGCCGCTGGTGCCGTTTGCCCAACTGTTGGCGGCCTGGTGGGTCACCCGGCACATGGAACAACGGCGCGCTGCCGGCAAAGCCGAAGGACGCGGCCTGAAGATCGGTTTTGGTGTCACGACGGTCCTGCTATTGCTGATCCTCGGGATTATCGTGCCCTGGAGCAATACGGGTGGTGGCGTTGTGCAGTTCGGCAAGGACGTCAAGGCTCAGGCCAGCCAGATCGCGCCATGGAATCAATGGCGGATGGTGATGGTCGAGGTCGACAACAAAGTCCCGATGTACCTGCAAAACGACGGCGCGCCTTTCTACTATGTGCCTGACACCCAGGATTTCCCCCGTGAAGGCACCACCGCGCAGTTCATGGCCTGGCTGGAAAAAACCAGCGGCCACCAGTGGGACCCGCAGCGCACCATCATTGTCGCGCACTACAAACGTGGCGATCAGTTGCCGCTGAACTACCTGAGCGTCGACCATCAGGCCGTCGTCACACAGCCAGACAACGGTGAACGGCTGCTGCATCCGCGCTCGGACGCCAGCGTCGCCTTCATCCCCAACGCCCCCGCCCAGTAAAATGCATCGAGAGGCCCGACGGGCCTCTCGATCCTTTCCAGCACCGCTCACATGAAATCAGTGGGCCTCATCGACGATAGTGTTTGAATTCAAACCACTCTCTCCTTCAAACTCCCTCCTTAGCGCCTCAATCTAAATACAAACGACATTGATTAACGACTTGTTTGACGTTTTTTTCACATATCCCGCACTACATTGCCGCCACCAAAATCCATGCGAATGATTCGCATTGTTTTGGGCGAGCTGCAGGGATTGCGGGAATCGAACAACAGGCTTGCCCACCTGATTCTTCATAAAACTGCAGGAGCTGCTAACAAAATGAATCACCGTCGCCCTTCGTTTCTGAAAACCGCGCTGCTCGCCACCGCCCTTATGGCTGCTGGCCATGTCTTTGCTGCGCCAAGCAGCGACGGCATCGTGGTCTATAACGCGCAGCATGAAACCCTGACCAAGGCCTGGGTCGAAGGTTTTACCCATGAAACAGGGATCAAGGTCACGCTGCGCAACGGCGATGACAGCGAGATGGGCAATCAGCTCGTGCAAGAAGGTGCAGCCTCCCCGGCAGACGTGTTCCTGACCGAGAACTCCCCGGCCATGGTACTGGTGGATAACGCCGGGCTGTTTACCCCTGTTGCGCCGTCGACCCTGGAGCAAATCGGTTCGGCCTATCGCCCGGCCCATGGCAAATGGGTGGGCATCGCCGCTCGCTCGACCGTGTTTGTCTACAACAAAAGCAAGCTGGCCGAAGCTGATCTGCCAAAGTCTCTGATGGACCTGGCTTCCCCAAGCTGGAAAGGTCGCTGGGCCGGTTCGCCTGCCGGCGCCGATTTCCAGGCCATCGTCGCCGCCGTACTGGAACTCAAGGGCGAAGCCGCTACCCTGGAATGGTTGAAAGGCATGAAAACCAACGCCACCGCCTACCGTGGCAACAGCGCTGTGCTCAAGGCAGTGAACGCCGGTCAGATTGAAGGCGGCGTGATCTACCACTACTACAGCTTCGTCGATCAGAGCAAAACCGGCGAAAACAGCAAGAACACCTCGCTGCACTACTTCAAGCACAAAGATCCGGGCGCGTTTGTCAGCCTCTCCGGTGGCGCTGTCCTGGCGTCCAGCAAACACCAGGAAGAAGCTCAGGCGTTCCTGAAGTGGATCACCGGCAAAGAAGGCCAGGCCATTCTGAAAAACGGCAACTCGTTTGAATATGCCGTCGGCCAGAATGCCGAGTCGAACCCGAAACTGGTGCCGCTGGCGCAACTTGACGCACCTGCGGTCGATGCCTCCAAACTCAACAGCAAAAAGGCTGTTGAACTGATGACTCAGGCGGGGTTGTTGTAATCCGATGTCCAAGCCAGTCGCGCTGCCAGAAGCTAGTGAAGTCGTCGATCTGACGACTCTGGCCAACCCTCGTCAACACCCTCGCCGCGCCTCCGGGAGGCGCAGCGGCTCGTGGGTGGTGGCCATATCTATTCTGGTGTCGTTGCTGGCCCTGCTGCCGTTGGCGTTTGTCATCGGCATTTCCATCAAGACCGGCTGGGCGACGATTGCCGAGCTGGTCTTCAGGCCTCGCGTGGCCGAACTTTTGATCAACACCGTGTTGCTGGTGGTGATCACGATTCCCCTGTGTATCGCGCTCGGCGTGGCACTCGCCTGGCTGACCGAACGCACCGACCTGCCGGGCCGCCGCCTCTGGTCGGTGCTGGCAACGGCACCGATTGCGGTGCCGGCCTTTGTCCACAGTTATGCCTGGGTCAGCCTGGTACCACCGATTCACGGGTTGTTTGCCGGGGTACTGGTTTCGGTTATCGCCTACTTCCCGTTCCTCTATCTGCCAGTCGCCGCCACCCTGCGGCGTCTTGATCCAGCCATCGAAGATGTCTCCGAATCGCTGGGCCTGAAGCCCTGGGCGGTGTTTTTCCGGGTCGTGCTGCCGCAACTGCGCCTGGCCATCTGTGGCGGAGCCTTGCTGGTCGGCCTGCACTTGCTGGCCGAATACGGCTTGTACGCGATGATTCGCTTCGACACCTTCACCACAGCGATCTTCGACCAGTTCCAATCGAGCTTCAACGGCCCGGCGGCGAACATGCTGGCCGGGGTTCTGGCGCTGTGCTGCCTGCTGATGTTGACCGCCGAGTCCGCCTGCCGAGGCCACGCCCGTTACGCACGGGTCGGCTCCGGCAGTGCGCGCCTGCAACGCACCCAGCGACTGACACGCAACAGCAAAGCCGCAGCACTGTTGTTGCCAATCATCGCCAGCGTGCTGGCCCTCGGCGTACCGCTGATTACCCTGGCCCAATGGTTGATTGCCGGTGGCGCGGACGTCTGGCGCATGGCGGAAATTCTCCCGGCATTGAAGCAGACCCTCGTACTGGCCAGTGTCGGTGCGGTGATCACCACCTGCGCGGCAGTTCCGGTGGCCTGGTTGTCGATACGTTCGCCAGGGCGCCTGCATCGCATTCTGGAAAGCTGCAACTACATCACCAGCTCATTGCCAGGAATCGTCGTGGCGCTGGCGCTGGTGACCGTCACCATCAGCTTTGCCCGGCCGATTTACCAGACCACCATCACGGTGCTGCTGGCGTATCTGCTGATGTTCTTGCCGCGCGCGCTGGTCAGTTTGCGTGCCGGTATTGCCCAGGCACCGGTAGAGCTGGAAAATATCGCCCGCAGTCTGGGCCGTTCGCCAAGCCAGGCGCTCTGGCTGATTACCATGCGCCTGGCCGCACCGGGGGCAGCCGCCGGTGCAGCGCTGGTGTTTCTGGCGATTACCAACGAACTGACCGCGACCCTGTTGCTCTCGCCGAGTGGCACCCGCACCCTGGCCACCGGTTTTTGGGCCATGACCAGTGAAATCGACTATGCCGCAGCGGCACCTTACGCGCTGATCATGATTTTGCTTTCGCTTCCGTTGACCGCGCTTCTCTATCATCAATCCAAACGCACGGCAGGCCGATGAACGCTCTCGAACTGAACTCCATCTACAAAACCTTCGGCGCCCTGCCTGCCCTGGACAACGTCAGCCTGTCGGTGCCTGCGGGCAGCCGCACGGCCATTGTCGGCCCTTCCGGCTCAGGCAAGACTACCTTGCTGCGGATGATTGCCGGGTTCGAGTTCCCCGATTCGGGCAGTATCTCGCTCAATGGCCAGACGCTGGTCGACGGCTCGACCGAAGTCCCCGCGCATCAGCGCATGATCGGTTATGTGCCCCAGGACGGTGCACTGTTCCCACACATGACGGTGGCCGGCAACATTGCCTTTGGACTGTCGGGTGATGCCGCCTTGAAACAAGAACGCGTCGCCGAGTTGATGGACATGGTGGCGCTGGACTCACGCATGAGCCAGCGCTGGCCGCATGAGCTTTCCGGTGGGCAGCAACAACGGGTCGCCCTGGCCCGCGCCCTGGCGCAACGGCCTCGGCTGATGCTGCTGGATGAACCCTTTTCAGCACTGGACACCGGCCTGCGGGCGTCCATGCGCAAGATGGTTGCCAAACTTCTGTCAGACACCGGCGTGACCACCATCCTGGTGACTCACGATCAGGCCGAAGCGTTGTCATTTGCCGATCAACTGGCCGTGATGCGTCAGGGTCGGCTAGTGCAGACCGGGCACCCGATGGATCTGTATCTGTATCCTGGCGATGAAGAAACGGCGCTGTTCCTCGGTGATGCCGTGGTCATGCCGGCGTGGGTCGAAAATGGCCAAGCAACCTGCGACCTGGGCCGGGTTCATGTCAGCAATACCTCGCCAAACGGTGCGGCGCAGATCATGTTGCGCCCCGAGCAGTTGCAGATCTCCAGTCAGCCCGCCGATCTGGAGCAGGTGGGCGGCTGCATTGGGGTGGTGACCGATCGCGACTTTGGCGGCAATACCTGCACCTTGACGGTGGAACTGAAGCTACCCTCACCTGCTACGGATGGACAGTCAGCGAGCCGCTCGTTACTGGTTCGCAGTTCCGGGGTACATGCACCGGCCGCTGGCAGCCTGGTACACATTTCCACTCTCGGTAACGCGCACGTGTTGACTGAGCCTGCACGCCGCCAGGCGGTTGCGACGCCATAGTTTGCAGCTTGACGCGGACACAGGGTGAAGTAGTCTTGGCAAGCTATTTACTATCTTTTTAGCGATATGCGGGCCAAGCGACGATTTTCTTTGCAGTGCCTGAAAAATGGCGATAGTTGTCAGAAAGCGCCTTAAGTGTTGGAAAAGTCTGAACATTTGCTGTAAAGGTTACGGTTAAACATTCTCGACACCGGTTTTTCATGTCCCTTTCACATTTTCGAGATTACCCTCTGCGCATCCGGAGCGATGCCTTTGGGCCACTCAAACTGCCGAGCGACAAAATAAAAGTCAATTAGTGCACTTTTTCCAGAAGATTGGTTAACTGATTGATATACTTTTCGTTTTTTCGTCTAGGCTGTCACCGACTTCGCCTCGAAGCACCGCTTTGAGCTGATTCGCAGGTTGTGCCCCGACTTGCCGCCTTCAAGGGCTGTTGACATATCCAAACCCGAGGTCCACATGAATCAGGCTTTTCTCCCCTTCTCTCGCCCAAGCATCGGTGATGAAGAAATTGCCGCCGTTGAGCAGGTGTTGCGCTCTGGCTGGATCACCACCGGGCCGAAGAACCAGGAGCTGGAGGAGCAATTCGCACAGTACGTAGGCTGCCAGCACGCCGTCGCTCTGTCTTCTGCCACCGGCGGCATGCACATCACGCTACTGGCGCTGGGTATCGGCCCTGGCGATGAAGTGATCACGCCTTCGCAGACCTGGGTCTCGACCGCCAACATGATCTGCCTGTTGGGCGCTACCCCGGTATTTGTCGACGTCGACCGTGACACCCTGATGACCGATGTCCAGGCCATCGAAGCCGCCATTACTCCGCGCACCAAAGCCATCATCCCGGTGCACTACGCCGGCGCTGCGTTCGATCTCGACCCGCTCTATGCGCTGGCAGACAAACATGGCATCGCCGTCATCGAAGACGCCGCCCATGCCGCCGGTACCCGTTACCGTGGCCGCGCCATTGGCGCTCAGGGCACTGCGATCTTCTCGTTCCACGCGATCAAGAACATGACCTGCGCTGAAGGCGCAATGTTCGTCAGCGACAATCAAGCGCTGGCCGATCGAGTGCGCATGCTCAAGTTCCATGGCCTCGGCGTAGACGCCTACGATCGCCTGACCCACGGCCGTAAACCTCAGGCCATGGTCATCGAGCCGGGCTTCAAGTACAACCTGGCCGACATCAACGCAGCCATTGCACTGGTGCAGCTACAGCGCCTCGACGAGATCAACGCCAAACGCACCGCATTGGCGCAGACCTATCTGCAACGTCTGGCTGGCCTGCCGGTGCAACCGCTGAGTGTGCCGACCTACCCGCAACAACACGCCTGGCACCTGTTTATACTGCGCATTGACGCCGAGCGTTGCGGGATGGATCGCGAGGCGTTCATGAAGGCCCTGCAAGAACAGAATATCGGTACGGGTATTCACTTTGTGGCCACCCACCTGCACACTTACTACCGTCAGCGATTTCCGGGCATTCATCTGCCCAACACCGAATGGAACTCGGCACGACTGTGCTCGATCCCGCTGTTCCCCGACATGACTACCGACGATGTCGAACGCGTCGTTGGCGCCATTGAAAACATTCTGGACTGAAGCCTTTGAAGCCATATCCAATTAACTGCGTGTCGATCGTTATCCCGGTCTACAACGAAGAAGAAAGCTTGCCTGAATTGCTGCGCCGGACCGAAGCGGCCTGTCAGCTACTCAAACACGAGTACGAAATCGTCCTGGTCGATGACGGCAGCCGTGACAATTCCGCGCAGCTTCTCGAAGAAGCCGCCGAGCGTGAAGGCAGCCAGGTCGTCGCGGTCATTCTCAATCGCAACTACGGCCAGCACGCGGCAATCATGGCCGGTTTCGAGCATTGCAAAGGCGATGTGGTCATTACCCTCGACGCCGACCTGCAGAATCCGCCGGAAGAAATCCCCCGTCTGGTGGAACAGGCCGAACTGGGCTACGACGTGGTTGCCACCGTGCGCAACAATCGCCAGGACTCGGCCCTGCGCCGCTGGCCGTCGAAACTGATCAACCTGGCGGTGCAACGCTCCACCGGTGTCGCCATGAGCGATTACGGCTGCATGCTGCGTGCCTACCGCCGCACCATCGTCGACGCCATGCTGGCCTGCCGTGAACGCAGCACCTTCATCCCGATCCTGGCCAACAGCTTCGCCCGCCACACCACCGAGATTCTGGTGCAGCACGCCGAGCGCGAGCATGGCGAGTCGAAGTACAGCCCGATGCGCCTGATCAGCCTGATGTTCGATCTGCTGACCTGCATGACCACTACCCCGCTGCGACTGCTGAGCATCATTGGCTTCAGTCTGGCGGCGCTGGGCATGTTGTTTGCCTTCCTGCTGATCTTCCTGCGCCTGATCTTCGGCGCCAGCTGGGCAGGTGGCGGCACCTTCGTACTGTTCGCCGTGCTCTTTGTGTTCACTGGCGGCCAATTCATCGGCATGGGCCTTCTGGGTGAATACCTGGGCCGCATGTACAGCGATGTCCGCGCCCGTCCGCGGTTCTTTATCGAAAAAATCCTACGTAACAAACCCGCTAGTCCTGCTCCCGTTGCCACTGTCGACGGTCTGCCTTCCACCACTACTGATCAGGTTTCGCCATGAGTTCAAAAGCTGTTGTTTTCGCCTATCACGACATTGGCTGTGCAGGTATCGAAGCACTGCTCAACGCAGGTTTCGAGATTGCTGCCGTGTTTACCCACGCCGACGATCCGAAGGAAAACACCTTCTACGGCTCGGTCGCTCAACTGTGCGCCCGTAAAGGCATTCCTGTGCATGCACCGGAAGACGTCAACCACCCACTGTGGATCGAGCGCATTGCCAAACTGAACCCGGACTACCTGTTCTCGTTCTACTACCGCAACCTGCTGGGCGAGCAACTGCTGGCTACCGCCCGCAAAGGCGCGTTCAACCT
Source organism: Pseudomonas sp. H3(2019) (assembly GCF_007713465.1). Lineage (GTDB taxonomy): Bacteria > Pseudomonadota > Gammaproteobacteria > Pseudomonadales > Pseudomonadaceae > Aquipseudomonas. The sequence continues at coordinate 90,755 of NZ_VMSG01000012.1, forward strand.
GCATGGTTCGTTGCTGCCGACCTACCGCGGTCGCGCTCCAGCGAACTGGGTGCTGGTCAACGGTGAAACCGAAACCGGCGTGACCCTGCACCGCATGGTCAAGCGTGCCGATGCTGGCGCAATCATTGCCCAGCAACGCGTCGCGATCGAGCGCGCCGACACCGCACTGACCCTGCACGGCAAGCTGCGCGAAGCCGCTTCCAACCTGCTGCGTGACACCCTGCCATTGCTGGTTCAGGGCAAAATCACCGAAACCGCCCAGGACGAATCCAAGGCCACTGTTTACGGTCGTCGTACCGCGGCAGACGGCAAACTGGTCTGGAAGAAACCGGCTGAAGAGCTGTTCAACCTGGTTCGCGCCGTGACCCAACCTTACCCGGGCGCTTTCTGCGCAGTGGGCGAGCACAAACTGATTGTCTGGAGCGCTGAAGTCGTCAAGGGCAACGAAGGTCTGGCACCAGGCCGCGTGATCAGCGTTGATCCGCTGCGTATCGCTTGCGGCGAAGACTCGCTGGTTGTCACTTCCGGTCAGCGTAACGAAAACGGCCTGTACCTGAGCGGCCCGCAACTGGCCAACGAACTGGGCCTGGTCGACGGTTCCGTACTGCGTGGCGCCGAGTCGGGCCGTGCCCCGCGTCGCACCCGCGTACTGATCCTCGGCGTCAACGGCTTCATCGGTAACCACCTGTCCGAGCGCCTGCTGCGTGACGACAAATACGACGTCTATGGCCTGGACATCGGTTCCGACGCTATCGAGCGCCTGCGCAGCCACCCGAACTTCCACTTCGTCGAAGGCGATATCAGCATCCACTCCGAGTGGATCGAATATCACATCAAGAAGTGCGACGTGGTTCTGCCGCTGGTGGCCATCGCCACCCCGATCGAATACACCCGCAACCCGCTGCGCGTATTCGAACTGGACTTCGAAGAGAACCTGAAACTGGTTCGCTACTGCGTGAAATACAACAAGCGCGTGATTTTCCCGTCGACTTCCGAAGTCTACGGCATGTGCCAGGACCAGAACTTCGACGAAGACACCTCGAACCTGATCGTTGGTCCGATCAACAAGCAACGCTGGATCTACTCGGTCTCCAAGCAACTGCTGGACCGCGTGATCTGGGCCTACGGCGCCAAAGGCCTGAACTTCACCCTGTTCCGTCCGTTCAACTGGATGGGCCCACGTCTGGACCGTCTGGACTCGGCACGTATCGGCAGCTCCCGCGCCATCACCCAGCTGATCCTGAACCTGGTGGAAGGCACCCCGATCCGTCTGTTCGACGGCGGCGAGCAGAAGCGTTGCTTCACTGACATCGCCGACGGCATCGAAGCCCTGGCCCGTATCGTTGATAACGAAAACGATTCGTGCAACGGTCAGGTCATCAACATCGGTAACCCGGACAACGAAGCCAGCATCCGTCAGCTGGGCGAAGAACTGCTGCGTCAGTTCGAAGCTCACCCACTGCGCGCCAACTTCCCTCCGTTCGCCGGTTTCCGCGACGTAGAGAGCAAGGCGTTCTACGGCGCTGGCTACCAGGACGTGGAACACCGCAAGCCAAGCATCGAAAACGCCAAGCGCCTGCTGAACTGGGAGCCAACCGTCGAGATGAGCGAAACCATCGGTAACACGCTGGACTTCTTCCTGCGCGAAGCCATGCTCGAAATCGCGGACAAGCGCTGATGCAGGCAGGTCTTCGGATCGATGTCGACACCTACCGAGGTACCCGTGAGGGGGTACCCCGGTTGTTGGAGATGCTCGATGAAGCACAAGTCAAGGCGACGTTTTTTTTCAGCGTTGGTCCGGACAACATGGGGCGCCATTTATGGCGCCTCATCCGTCCGCAGTTCCTCTGGAAAATGCTCCGCTCCAATGCCGCAGGTCTGTACGGCTGGGACATCTTGCTGGCCGGCACTGCCTGGCCGGGCAAGCCCATCGGCCGTGATCTGGGGCATCTGATGCGCCAGACCCTCGCGGCTGGCCATGAAGTGGGTTTGCACGCCTGGGATCACCATGGCTGGCAAGCCAACGCAGGGCGCTGGAGCGACGCCGATCTGATCGAGCAGATTCGCCGGGGCGTAGACACCCTCAGCGATATTCTCGGGCAGCGCGTGGACTGTTCGGCGGCCGCCGGTTGGCGTGCCGATGAGCGGGTCATCGAAGCCAAGCAGCATTTTGGCTTTCGTTACAACAGCGACTGTCGCGGACAAAGCCTGTTCCAGCCTCGGCTGGCAGACGGCAGCCTCGGCACGCCTCAAATTCCGGTCGACCTGCCAACCTTCGATGAAGTGGTGGGTCCCGTCGTAGCAGCCAATGAGTTCAACTCATACATTCTTGACCGATTCAGCCCCTCGAAGCTGAACGTATATACGATACATGCGGAGGTAGAAGGGATTCTGATGGCAAACGATTTCCGTCAACTGCTGGTTGATGCGCGTCAGCGTGACATCCAGTTCCAGCCGCTGGGTAACCTCTTGCCCGCCCAACCGACAACCCTGCCTCAGGGGCGCGTGCTACGTGGCGCCCTTGAAGGCCGAGAAGGATGGTTGGGAGTGCAAGGCGCATGAGCAAACGCTGGGCTTTGCCGTTACTGCTTATCGCTTTCGGTCTGGTCTATCTGTTGCCGCTGGGCACGCATGGTCTGTGGATTCCGGATGAAACCCGCTACGCCCAGGTCAGTCAGGAAATGCTCCTGAGTGGCAACTGGGTGTCGCCGCATTTCATGGGCCTGCGTTATTTCGAGAAACCGATTGCCGGTTACTGGATGATCGCCATCGGCCAGGCCGTGTTCGGCGAGAACCTGTTCGGGGTGCGCGTTGCATCGGCACTCGCGACCGGTTTGAGCATCCTGCTAACCTACCTTATCGCACGCAGGCTCTGGAACGATCCGCGTAAAAGCATCGCCAGCGCATTGCTCTACATGAGTTTCGCCGTGGTCGCCGGTCAAGGCGGCTATTCCAACCTCGACCCGCAATTCACATTCTGGGTCAACCTGAGTCTGGTGGCCTTGTGGTTTGCGCTGGACAGCAGCAGTCGCAATGCGCGGCTGATGAGTTGGGCAACCCTGGGGCTGGCCTGTGGCATGGGCTTCCTGACCAAGGGGTTCCTGGCCTGGTTGCTGCCGGTGTTGATCGCCCTGCCCTACATGATCTGGCAAAAACGCTGGCGCGAACTGTTGGCCTACGGCCCGATGGCTATCGTGGTCGCGATTGTCGTCAGCCTGCCGTGGGTCCTGGCCGTGCATGCCCAGGAACCCGATTACTGGCGTTTCTTCTTCTGGCACGAGCACATTCGCCGCTTTGCCGGTGACGACGCGCAGCACGCAGCGCCGTGGTGGTTCTACCTGCCGATGCTGGTAGCGTTCAGCTTGCCATGGGCGGTGTTTCTGCCTTCGGCGCTCAAGCAAGCGTGGCAAACCAGACACCAGGCAAGCACCGGCTTCCTGCTGCTGTGGCTGGTCCTGCCGTTGGCGTTTTTCAGCCTGAGCAAAGGCAAGTTGCCGACCTACATCCTGCCGTGCCTGTTGCCCTTGGCACTGTTGATGGGGAATGCACTGATTGACCGACTGAACCTGGGGCAAAGCCGGCTGTTCAAGATCAACGGCCTGCTGAACCTGGTCATCGGTCTGACCACCTTGCTGGCGATGGTTTACCTGCAACTGAAAAAACCCGTGTATGTCGATGAAATGCACAGCCTGGTGCTGGTGTTCATCGTGCTCATGGGCTGGATCCTGTCCAACCTGTTGCTGGTGGTTCGACCGTTGAGCGCATGGGCTGCGCCAGCAATCGGCAGTTGGCTGCTGATCGCCATCCTGCCGGCCGCATTGCCGCACTCGGTGGTCTACAACAAGATGCCCGACCAGTTTGTCCTCCAGCACATTGACGAACTCAGCCAGACCAAAAGCCTGCTGAGCAATGACCTGGGGGCCGCATCTGCAGTCGCCTGGCGTCTGCAACGCCCCGAAGTGGCGTTGTACAACACCATCGGCGAAGTGAAATACGGCCTGGACTACCCGGACGCCGCGGCGCGTCGGGTCGATACCGAACACGTGCAACAGTGGATGAGCGAAGCCCGCAAGACCGGCCCGGTGGGTGTGGTCATGCGCGTCAAGGGTGATGATGAAGTCCACGAACTCGACCTGCTGCCCAAGGATGGCAAGCGTTACGAGCAAGGCAACATGGTCATTCTGATCATTCCACAGAGCGCGCCATGACCCTGATTTTACTGTTGTCCGCCTGTCTGCTGACCTGCATGGGCCAGATCGCCCAGAAATACGCCGTGGAAAGCTGGCGCGGCAAGGACTCCGGCTGGAGCGAAAAACTGCTCTCGCCGTGGTTGTGGCTGGCGCTCGCATGCCTGGGCTTTGGCCTGCTGGTATGGCTGCTGGTGTTGCAGCGCCTGGAAGTCGGTATCGCCTACCCGATGCTCAGCCTCAACTTTGTGCTGATCACCCTGGCCGCCCACTTCGTCTTCCACGAAACCATTGATCGCCGTCACTGGATCGGCGTTGCGCTGATCATCGCCGGCGTCGTTCTGCTCGGGAGGCACGCATGAGCCTTCGTCGCGGAATCAGCTTTGCCATGGGCAGCGTTGCGCTGGTCAGTGCCGCCCAGTTGGGCATGCGCTGGAGCATGAGCCATTTGCCGCTGCCCGATCAGTGGCTGCAGGCCCTGAGCAACGGCAGCATCGACCTGCTCGCGATCGGCGTGGTACTGGCGTCGATCTGCGCTTACGCCCTGTCCATGCTGTGCTGGCTCGCCGCTCTGCGCGATCTGCCGCTGGGCCGGGCCTACTCGCTGTTGAGTATCAGCTATGCACTGGTGTATCTATTGGCCGCCAGCCTGCCGCTGTTCAACGAAAATTTCAGTCTTTCCAAAACACTCGGGGTGGCCTTGGTCATCCTCGGTGTCATCACTATCAACTCTCGAACTGCTCGCGCCACAGAAGTCAGGAATGCCTCATGAAAATCAGTGTAATTGGTAGCGGTTATGTCGGTCTGGTGCAGGCGACTGTCCTGGCTGAAGTCGGTCATGATGTCGTCTGCATGGACGTCGATCAGAACAAGATCAAAATGCTGCAGAAAGGCCACGTCACTATCTTTGAACCAGGGCTGGAGAGCATGGTCAAGGAGAACCTGGAGAGCGGGCGCCTGCACTTCACCAGCGACGAGAAGATGGCCATCGAGCACGGTCAGGTACTGTTCATCGCTGTCGGCACACCGTCGGACGAGGACGGCTCGGCCGACCTGAAATATGTCTTGTCCGTGGGTGACGCGGTTGCGCGCCATCGGGTCGAGCCGCTGATTCTCGTGGAAAAGTCCACTGTTCCAGTCGGCACCGGCGACACCCTGCGCGCGCACATTGAAGGCGTGCTGAAGAAAGCCGGGCGCACCCTGGAATTCGATATCGTCTCCAACCCGGAATTCCTCAAGGAAGGCTCGGCCGTCAGTGACTGCCGCCGCCCTGACCGCATCGTCATCGGTTGCGAGCGTGAAGAAGTCCGTGAAGTGATGCGCGACCTCTACGCCCCCTTCAACCGTAACCATGACCGCATCATGTTCATGGACCTGCGCAGCGCCGAGCTGACCAAGTACGCAGCCAACTGCATGCTCGCGACCAAAATCAGCTTTATCAACCAGATCGCCGAACTGGCCGAACACCTGGGTGCGGATATCGAAGCCGTGCGCATGGGCATCGGTGCAGACCAGCGCATCGGCTACCACTTCATCTACCCTGGCTGCGGCTATGGCGGTTCGTGTTTCCCGAAAGATATGCGCGCATTGATCCACAGTGCCCAGGAAGCCAATTGCTCCAGCGACCTGCTGCAAGCGGTCGAGGCCATCAACCAGCGGCAGAAACACAAACTGTTCGAACGCATCAATGCGTTCTACAAGGGCGAGCTGAAAGGCAAGACCTTCGCCCTCTGGGGTCTGGCATTCAAACCCAATACCGATGACATGCGCGATGCACCAAGCCGCGTGCTGATGGAGTCGTTGTGGGCTGCCGGCGCACACGTACGTGCGTTCGACCCTGAAGCCATGCAGGAAACCCAACGCCTGTATCCGGATCAACCGAATCTGTCGCTGATGGGCACGCCGGAATCCGCGCTGGTTGGCGCAGATGCCTTGATCGTTTGCACCGAATGGCAACAGTTCAAGGCGCCGGACTTCAAATTGATCGAGGAGCGTCTCAAGGCTCCGGTGATCTTCGACGGCCGTAACCTGTACGACGCTGATCGCCTGGCACGCAAAGGCTTCAAGTACTTCCCAATGGGTCGTGGCGAGTCGCGCAACCTGCCAATCCCTCAGCAGCAGTGGCCAGCTTCTTCCGTCTAAGCCCAGGAGGCCGCGTGCACGCATATCCATCGACAGGGATCCGTCAACAATCGTTAGGTCTGGGGCTACTGGCGCTGCTGCTGTTCTGCGCCGGGGTCTACCAGCAATCGGCGATCGGATTTGACTCGCGGTTTGTACTGTTTGCCCAGGAAATGCTGCGCCATGGGCCGGGATTCTTCCCGACCACCTATGGCCAGCCTTACGCTGATTACTGGGCCACCTCGACGTTTTTTACCTGGCTGCTTTCGCAGCCCTTTGGCCAGGTAAACGCGTTGACGGCCTGGTTACCCAGCGCCATTGCCTCGGCGACGATTGTCACGCTGATGTACCGGTTGGTAGCGCCCTACTCCAGAACCTGGGCGCTGATCAGCATTGCCTTGATGATGCTGAGCAATACCTTCATCACCGAAACCCGCGCCGTGTCCCTCGACCAGATGGTCGCGGCCGTGACCTTTGCCGTGTTCTACCTGGGCTATGCCGCCGACCACTTTCAGGCGCCGCGACGACTGCCGCTGATACTCGCGTTGCTGGTGCTCGGATTTGCCATTCGCGGGCCGATCGGCCTGGTGGTGCCTACCGGCGTCTTGTGCAGTTATTACCTGCTCAATGGCCAATGGCGGCGGATGATCACCGTCGGCTTGCTGGCGGCGGTGCTGCTGGCCTCCGGTATCGGCTTGCTGCTGTGGCTGGCGAACGTCAGTGGCGGTCCGACCTTCGTGCAAGACGTGATCCGCATGCAGTTCATGGGGCGCATGGATGGCCGCGAAGGTGCGAGCGGCGTGCTGTATTACTTCAGCAGCTCGCTGGGTAACTATGCGCTGGCGTATCCGTTGGCGGTAGTGGTGCTGGCCGCTGTGTTGCTGGTCGGCCGCAAGGATCGCGGACCGGCGTTGCGTCTGCTGACCTTGTGCACCGCTGCCGGGCTGGTCGTGATGATTGGCCTGTCGATTCCAATGGCGAAAAAAGCCCGTTACATGCTACCGATGCTGCCGATGGCCGCGATCGTTGCTGCGTACCCGTTTCAGGGCGCGCAGGGGCGGGTATTCCAGTGGTTGCGCGGCCTGATGCAGGGCCTGTGGCTGCTGATTCCTGGTCTGCTGATCGTCGGATTACTGGTCGCCAAGCGACGTTTTCCGGAGGCTCTCGCCTCGGGGACGACGATGATGGTGGCTCTCGGCGTGTTGCAGGTGATCGCACTGGGGCTGTTGTTCAAGCCTCGCGTGCGTGCAGTGGGCCTGGCGTTCTCTGCAGTACTGGCGCTGTGGTCGACCTACATTCTGGTGTTTGAACCGGTCGAGCGTACGCTCTACGACACCCGTACGTTCAGCCGCGCCGCCGTTGAGCTGATTCAGAAAGACCCGGCTCCCGTGGTGCTGCACGCCATGGGTAAAGACGCCAAGGCCATCAAGTTCATGGTCAACGTCGAGCAAGACCTGTTCCCGGTGTTCACTTCTTCAGTGCAAGAGCTGGAGAGCCTGACAGGCCCTGCGTGGCTGGTGATGGACAAGAGCGACTACGAAGCCCTGAAAGACTCTCGGCTGGCGACATTGCAGCCGGTGCTGAACGGGAACTTCGACAAGAACGATTACGTCCTGCTGCATCTGGTACCCGTGCAACCCTGAACGGGTTGCACATCGTCAGGGCGCTTGCTTAAGCTTGCGCCCATGACTCCTTCCCTCCGCCGTGCCCAATTCGCCGATGCCCACGCACTGCCCGCCGTAGAGCGTTCAGCTGCCGCCCTCTTCCGTAATGACCCTGAACTTGCCTGGCTTGCCGACGCCCCCGTGACCAGCGTCGAACAGCACCAGCATGACATCCGTTGCGCAAAAGTCTGGGTTGCCGATGCGGCCGATGCATCCATCGTGGGTTTTCTCAGCGCCCATACTGTCGATACCGAACTGCATATCCAGGAGGTCTCCGTCAGCAGCGGTTTTCAGGGGCAGGGTCTGGGACGCCGGTTGTTGCAGACCGCCCTTGAGCACGCACGCCATAGCGGGTTGACCGCGCTGACGCTGACGACCTTTCGTGAACTGCCGTGGAACGAGCCGTTTTATCGGCGTTTCGGTTTTCAAACCCTGGCATTTTCCGATCTTGATCAACGCTTGCAGGCAGTGCTGGAAGCAGAAATTACCCATGGATTGCCGGGCGCCCGACGGTGTGCGATGCGCTATTGCATCGAGCCGTAAGGGGGGCGCTCTGGTCGCGGGTCTTTTGAGAGTTCATCAATCCGGGATCGCAGCAATTACCACTGCGAGCAACGACTCAATCGGCAACTCTCCGTTTACCCTAAGGCAGGGTAAGGTCAGTTGCCTGAGCCACTGCTCATGCCTTGGTCGGCTGCGGCCAGCTTGAACGCCTTTTTCATAACTTTCGGCCCACGCGAGGAATGCCAGGTGGTTGGTATGCATGTCCCCGCCCGGAAGAATACGTTGCCATCGGCCAGACTACGCTTGAGTAGGTCGACTCTCTCTTCGGGAAGTCGTGGTCGCTCGAAGGGTGGTTCTGTCGGATACCAATAGTAATCATCGACATCAAAGTGAGGCACTCGAAGCTTTGCTGCCAGTGCAGCCCCTAGAGTACTCACTCTGGCTCCAGATGCGCCGCTTATGTAAATCTGCTTGATCACTTCATGGGGCTCCTTTCTAGCGGGACATAATATGCGGTAATCAGAGAGCGTGGAGTGGTTGCCAGTTATGTGGCAATAATTGTGCAATACCCTGGCGATTGCAGGAGCCGAGTGCAACACGGCTATTGAATTGAAGACGGTGTAGCATGATACATACCCATCACCTCGGCATTCACTCACATTAATAACCGTGTTGCACTCTGTTCCTGCAACCGCCCCTTAAGGAAATAAAATGTCGAAGCTGATTTATTACGTTGCCGCCAGCATGGATGGCTACATTGCCACTCAACAACACAAGCTGGATTGGTTAGAAAATTTCACTCTAGGCGATGATTCCACACCCTATGATGATTTCTATCAGACTATTGGGGCGGTGATTATGGGAGCCGAAACCTATAGTTGGATTATGTCAAACGCCCCGAATGATTGGCCTTATCAAAATGTACCCGCCTTTGTCATGACCAGCCGGGACTTGCCGGTGCCACTCGGCCTGAACATTACTCTTCTCCAAGGCGATGCTGGAGCGATCGCAACAAAAGCGAAGCAAGCCGCCAAAGGGAAAGATGTCTGGTTGGTAGGCGGTGGTAAAACAGCAGCCTACTTTGCCGAAGCGGGTGAGTTACAACAGCTGTTTATTACCACTATTCCGGTCTTCCTCGGCGCAGGCGTTGCCGTACTCCCCGTCAGCGATAACGTTAGCGTGACTCCTAAAGTGCAACGTATCTTGCAAAGCGGCGCGATGGAATGTGTCTCGGATGTGAAACGCAATTAACGTCCACACGACGTGGTGGTTCGCAGTGATGGATAGAAGGGGAAGAAAAATCAAGCGTCTCGTATTGAGTTTATGTTTGCTAACCGTCGTCGTTCTCGCGGGTTTTCACGGCATAGGTATGGTGAAACCTGCCACGCTGACGCTCGCTGATACTCGTGACATCGGCTATCTGAATGTGCATCAGGATTTGCGCATTATCGCCGCCTCCCCTCATCCGACCGCGTCACCGCGTCAAACCGTTGTCAGGCGTTATTTACACGAGACAATGGCGGCCATGGGCTACCGCGTGGTTGAGCAACCGTTTCGGTTCACCATTGCGGAAATGGTGAACCGGCAGGAAATGCTTTACGCAGAGCTCAACGAGCATCAGCGTCGGGCATTTAATGCCGAGCTGGCCCGGGTTGGTGCTGCGGGCAGTTTTGAAAAAGAAGTGCGTATCCGCTCAGGCTTGCAAGACGGAGACAGCGGACAAGGGACTAACCTAATAGCCTCACACTTCATGCCTGGGGCAACAGGAACCATCCTGTTTATGGCGCATTATGACAGCGTCGGTACCGCGCCGGGAGCCAGTGACGACGGCATGGCCGTCGCCTCGATACTGCAGCTTATGCGGGAAATCATTGCCCGCAACGATGCGAAAAATAATGTTATTTTTTTACTCACCGATGGCGAAGAATTGGGATTATTGGGAGCAAAATACTTTATCTCGCAACTCAGTACATCAGAACGCGACGCGATCAATCTGGTGATGAACTTTGAAGCCAGAGGCAATCAGGGTGTGCCTTTGTTATTTGAAACCTCACCGCAAGATTACAGGTTAATGAGTATTCTTAATAAAGGTGTGCGGGATATCGTCGCTTTTTCATTTACCCCCTTGATTTACAATATGCTGCAAAATGATACTGACTTCACGGCATTCAAACGCCAGAACGTAAATGGGCTGAATTTTGCGGTAGTTGAAGGATTTGAACACTACCATCATATGAGCGATACGGTGGAGAACCTCCCTCCAGAGACATTATTCCGCTATCAAAAAATGGTACGAAAAGTTGGGCAGCACTTCATCCATGATGTCGATGTTTCCACACTCTCTGCTGATGAAGGCTCGGTCTACTTCCCATTGCCAGGCGGCACCCTACTGATATTGCCTTTACTGGCCGTCTACACACTAGGTATCACACTACTAATTCTCTGTAGCCTGTGGGCACGACGTTGCCGCAGCCAACGTCGATATCAGGGAAAGAATGCCGTGTTGCGGCCGTCGGCCATTATGCTGCTCGGAGTGTTTTGTGCAGCATTATCATCCTGGACACCCACAATTATTTACTTGCTGACAATCCCTGTGCTTTTTCTCGCCTCTGCGATGATAGTCCGGAATTTTTATCTATCCTCACTGATTATGCTATTAGGTGTATATGTAACAGGGATACTTTACTTTCCTGTCATCTATCTGATTTCATCGGGTCTTCAATTGCCACTTATGGCCGGATTTATTGCATTAATCCCGCTATCTCTATGGGGAGTAGGCGTAATCAGCATTCCGAACCGGCAGACTTCCCCGCTCGATGTCAGACGCCCGCCTTCAAATCCACCCCCAACGCCTGAGCGAACGCCTTGACCAACGGACTGCGCACGGTGTTGTGCCGCAGGATCAAATTGAACGGTGTATTGAAGCTGATCAGGTCCGGCCGCAGGGCTCTCAACGTGCCTTGTGCAACGAGTGGCGCTGCATAGTGCTGTGGCAGAAAACCCAGAAAACGCCCGGTTTTGATCAGCATGGCGACCGCTTCGACCTGTGACGCCGAGGCGGAGAAACTGTCGTATCGGGCAAACGTCAGCTTGTCACGGTGGATGGCGTAGCGATGGTTGATGAGCTCGTGCTGCTTGAGCACATCTTCGCCCATCTCCTCATCCGGAACACTGAACAACGGGTGCCCCACCGCGCAGTAGGCTTCTGATCTTTCTTCATGCGCGGCGATGACCGGCCGTACCTGGTCAACGTACCGGGCTACGAAACCCCGCTGGTGGAAATCCCCGGCCGCTGGGAAATGGACGATTACGCGTCCATCGCCTACACCCGCGCGCCGGATTTTCCCTCGGGGCTGGACCGTACCGCCAGCTATGAGCTGACCCTCGACAATTGGTGCCGCGAGTACGACGGCGCGATGAATGAAGGACTGTGCCTGACCACCCTCTTCCACCCAAAGATCACCGGCAAGCCGGGGCGCATTCTGCTGCTGGAGAAGCTCTTCGAGCACATGCGCAAACGCGATGACGTCTGGTTCGCCACCTGCCGCGATGTCGCCCACTGGTGGCTCAAGGAGCATCAACATGGCTGAGTCGACTGTCTGGCCCAAAGGCTACCGTTGTGCGGTGGTGTTGACCGTCGACTACAACGACGTACACGGCATCCTCACCCAGGCCCCGGAAGTCGCCGGGCGCGACAAGACCCTCTCGGTGTGGCGCTACGGCACCCAGCGCGGGGTCGAACGCTTGCTCGCTCTGTTCGAGGAACGGGGGGTTGCCAGCATTTGGTGCGTGCCGGGCATCGTTGCCGAAGAGAACCCCGAACATATCCGCTCGATCCAGGCCGCCGGTCATGAAATTGCCTGCGCCGGTTATCGTCATCAGAACTACGACACCCTGAATCTGACCGAGCAGACCGCTGCCCTTGAGCACGGCTGCCGGGCGCTGGCGGCCATTACCGATCAACGCCCAGCGGGTTTCCGGATTCCCGCCGGCAACTGGGCACCGGGGTTTACCGAAGCGTTGCGTGCGCAAGGCATTCGCTGGTCGTCCTGCTGGCGCGGCGATGACCTGCCGTTCGCCCATCCGACGGCGCCCGAGGTGATCGAACTGCCAATGCACTATGAATTGGAAGACGAACCGTACTTCGCGTTCAACCTGAGCCCGGCAGTCCCACCCGCGCATTCGCGGATTGCCTCTTACAGCCATACCTTGGGCAACCTGCAAATGGACTTTGCCGGGTTTCATCGCTTTGGCCTGTGCTACGTATTGCGCCTGCACCCGGAGATTATCGCGACCCCGGGACGCATCGGCGTCCTGCGCGAGTTGCTGCTGGGTATCCAGCAACACGACGACGTGTGGATTGCCACGGCGAGTGAAGTTGCCCAGTGGTGGGCCGAGCGTGCTGTGCCGATGGACGAGGAGCATCCAGCGGCCGTGTATGAGCGGCATTATCGAGCATACTTGCCATGAGCGAACACGCTCAACCCACGGACGCAGAGCGTCCGGTGAGGCATTCCTTTGCTGCGCATGGGAACGATCAGCCGAACATAAAAAAATAAGGACATCCGCACCACCGTGGCCACTTACTCGCTCGTTATTCGCCGCCTGATGATCTGCTCGCTGACCATCGTCGTCAGCCGCGCCATCACCAGTCCGTTGCTGACGCTGTTCCTCAGCAACAAGCTGGGCCTGAACCAGCAGGACGTCGGCCTGCTGCTGGGCATCGCGGTGTTCATCGCCACCCTGCTTGCGCTCTACGGCGGTTACATCATCGACCGCCTGGAAAAACGCCGATTGCTGATTCTGGCGATGCTTTCCAGCGCCGTCGGTTTTGTCCTGCTGACCTTCGCCCACAACCTTTACCTGACCACGCTGACGCTGGTGATTACCGAAACCGCTTCGGCGCTGTTTCTGATCGGCTCCAAAGCGATCCTCAGTGAAAACCTGCCCATTGGCCAGCGGGCCAAGGCGTTTTCGCTGCGCTACACCCTGACCAATATCGGTTACGCCACCGGTCCGATGCTTGGGGTGGTGATTGCCGGGGTGCAGCCATTGGCACCGTTCCTGATTGCCGGTGGCATCGCTTTTTTCAGTACCTTCCTGATGAGAGGAATTCCCGGATCGGCCAAGGAAGCGGCTGTTGGCCAGCCGCAAAGTTTTCTGAAAACCCTGGTGACCCTGAAGAACGACCGCACACTGATCATGTTCACCTGCGGCTGCCTGCTCAGCACCGTGGTTCACGGGCGTTTTACCCTGTACCTGTCGCAATACCTGCTGGTGACGCAAAACGAGCACATCGCCCTGCAAACCATGGCCGCGATCCTCGCCTGCAACGCAATCAGCGTGATTCTCTTGCAGTACCAGATCGGCCGGTTCCTCAAGCGAGAACAACTGCGTTACTGGATTGTTATCGGCAGCAGCCTGTTCATCCTCGGATTGGTCGGTTTCAGCTTCGCTCAGAACCTGGTGCAGTGGTGCCTGGCGATGTTTGTCTTCACCCTCGGCGAAATGATCATCTATCCGGCGGAGTTCCTGTTCGTCGACACCCTGGCCCCGGAAGAACTGCGCGGCAGCTACTACGGCGCGCAGAACCTGGCAGCATTGGGCGGTGCGGCGAGCCCTGTGATCTGCGGCTTTTTGCTGACCCACACGGCGCCGGCGACGATGTTTTATGCCCTCAGTGCACTGACGGCCATGGGCGGAGTGCTGTGTTTCCTGAGCGGTCGGCGTATCGCCACACTTCAAAATTAATGCACTGAAGGCTCATTAATATGAATTTGTCAGGGGTGAGATAGATCGGCACACTGTGCCGGTTCCTCCCCCAAATGTTGGAACGCTTAAAGGGCTTTCTGGTGATCCAGACAAGCCCTTCTTTTTGCCCGTTCGTTGCCACTGGATCGTTTTCGTTATGTTCGCTCGCTGGATACCCGCTGCCGTCAACACCCGCCCCTCTGAATGGAGCCGTGCCGCCATCGGCATGTCGCTGGGCACACTGCTGAGTGTCTGGCTCTGTGGCCAGGTGTTCGGGATGGACGTGGCCTTACACTTGATCGGGCCGTTGGGCGCTTCGGCGGTGTTGCTGTTCGCCGTGTCTTCCGGCGCACTGGCGCAGCCGTGGTCGATTCTCGGCGGCTATTTGTGTGCAGCCGTGGTGTCGCTGCTGGTGGCCGATGTGCTTGGACGCACGCTGGGCAGTGCCTGTCTGGCGGCTGGCATGGCGCTGATTCTGATGTGCTGGCTGCGTTGCCTGCACCCGCCGGCGGGTGCGTTGGCGTTGCTGCTGGTGGTGGCGGACCCGGCGACCATTGCCATGGACTGGCGCGAACTCGGGCCGGTGATGCTCGCCGCGACGTGCATGCTGCTCAGCGCCCTGGCCTATAACAACCTGACGCGGATCCGTTACCCCAAGGGCCACAGTGAACCGGTCGCAGTGGTGCCCGCCGATCATCCGCCCGCAGACGCGCTGGCGATTACCGCCGAAGACCTCAAGCTGGCCCTGGCCGACATGCAGGAGTTCTTCGACGTCACGCCCGAGGACCTTGAGCAGTTGATCCACGCCAGCGAGCTGCACGCCAAACGCCGCAGCATCGGTGCAGTGTTCGGCACTCAACCACTAAACCACTAGGCCGCCGACTGCTGTCGCACCGGCACGGCCAGGCTGACGGCCCGCACCGAAGCACCGGCAGTCAACCCCAGTGTCTTGGCGGTGTGTGCATCGACAATCAAGGTCCCGGCGGCGACCCGCGCTGGCGCAGCGGTGATCCGGCAATCGGCGAACTGGCGGTTGTGAATCAGATAGACCGCCGCCTGCTCACCGGGTGTGCCGATGCTCAGTTGCAACACCTGGCTGTCACGCACCGCGCGAATGTCGCCGGTGGCGCACTCGATCAACGGGCCACCGTCAAAGATGTCGATGTAGTCCTTGTGCTCGAACCCTTCAGCCTTGAGCATCCCCAGCGCCGGTTCGGTGTTGGGATGAACCCGGCCGATCGTCGCCCGCGCAGCCTCGGGCAGCAGGCAGGTCGGCAGCGGGAACTTGGGCATCAGCTCGGCAATGAAGGTCTTGTTGCCCAGCCCGGTGAGGTAGTCGGCGTCGGCAAAATCCATCTTGAAGAAGTGCCGGCCCAGCCCTTCCCAGAACGGCGAGACGCCCTCTTCGTCCGAGTAACCGCGCATTTCGGCGATCACCTTGTCGCCAAAGCGCTGGCGAAATTCGGCGAGAAACAGAAACCGCGCCTTGGACAGCAAACGACCATTCAGACCGCTGCGATGACTGGCGTGCAGAAACAACGAACACAACTCCGATTGCCCGGTCATGTCATTACCGAGAAACAGCGTCGGCAATTGCTGGTTGATCCCGAGATTCTTCGACGCGGCGACAAACAGTCCCATCCGGTAGTTGTACCAAGGCTCACGCAGCCCGACCGCGCCAGCCAGTGCGCAGATACCGACGGCTTCGCCGTTGTCGGCCTCCAGCACAAACAGGTAGTCGGCATCACCCCGTTCGGCTTCACCGGCGAAGGTTTTTTCAGCCCATTCCAGGCGCTGCCGCAAACGCCCGGCATCGGCCGGCAAAGTGGTCAAACCGGTGCCGGCGCTATGGGCCAATGCCAGCAACGCCGGCAGGTCATTCATCGTTGCAGGACGGACGATCATCAATGCTGCTCCTGTGGGCTGACGCGTTTAGGCAGATAGACTTCCGCGAGCATGCAGCGCGCACTGCCGCCGCCAATGCGCTCGATGGTGTCGATGTTCACGGGTAGCGGTTTGGCATACGCTTCGACCATCCGGCGCTGGTCGGCATGCAGTGAACGCCAGGCGGTGCGCGACATCACCAGCAGCGGCTCGCCAGCGGCGTTGTGCACTTCAAGCATGTTGCCGGCGAACGACTCCAGCTGATCGAAGCTCAGGGTCATGACCTGTTTGCCGCTGCGTTCCAGACGTGAATGCAAGGCTGAACGTTCGTTTCGATCATTGACCGAGTCGAAGCACGCCACCGCCAGGCGCGTGCCGACGCTCATCATCACGTTGGTGTGATAGATCGGCACACCGTGACGGTCCATCGCATTGAATGCGCAGAGTTCATAACCGAGGTGCTCAACAAGCTGATCTAACGCCTTCGCGTGGGTGCGGGTCGAATACCCGGCGTAACAGATGCGCTGCTCCCGATCGAGAACCATGCTGCCGGTGCCTTCAAGGAACACTTCCTGCTGCTCAAGGCCGGAGAGGTCAAGCAATTGCTCGATGCGGTAGTCATCGCGCAGCCAGTCGAGCACGCCTTTGTCCCGTTCCAGGCGCCGGTTGTGGCCTTGCATCGGGTACAGCACGAGCGTGCCGTCGGGATGGCTGCTCCACCAATTGTTCGGAAAGATCGAGTCCGGGGTGTGCGGTGCTTCACTGTCGTTGTGCACCATGACTTCAACGCCGTGCTCACGCAGGGCTGCGACATAGCCGTCGAACTCTTGCAGGGCCTTGAGTTGCACGTCTTCGGCGGCAGCCGCCGGGCGCTGGAAACGGTTGTTGGCCGCCGTGTCCTGGTTGAAGGAGAAACGTGTCGGGCGAATCATCAAAACGGTATTGGTGGTTTGCATGGGCACAGAATCAATGAGGGTTGAGAGGGGCTCATTGTCTGATTCGGCAGCGGAAAAACCCGGCTGATAAGGAGGGAGTTGGTGCTGGAAATGGCTGAAAACGGGGGGGCTTGCAGCCGATTTGGTGGGCGTGATAAATCGTCTGAAATTGATGAGTTGATCGTTCCCACGCTCTGCGTGGTAACGCCTCATTGGACGCTCCGCGTCCGCCGTTGAAGTGACGCGGAGCGTCACGGGCTGCATTCCCACGCAGAGCGTGGGAACGAGACTGTGCGATGTGATTACGTCGAGGTTTTGACCATCGCCAGCTCAGGGTGGCTGACCAGTTTGTCGATGTGCAGGTCCGGGTCGTCGAACCAGACTTCGGTCAATACCCGGTAGTGTTCCATGTCGCGACAGCGCATCCGCAGGCTGTAGTCGAAGGCGCCACTGATCAATTGGCACTCCAGCACCTGCGGGCAGGCGCGGACTTTGGCTTCAAAGGCTTTCTGCGCGGCACGTCCGCTCTGGTTCGAGAGTGCCACCAGCACCAGCAACGACAGACCGGGGGTCAGTTTTTTCTCGTCGAGAATCGCCCCGTAGCCACGAATGACGCCGAGCTGTTCAAGCTTGCGCACCCGCTCAAGGCATGGCCTTGGCGTCAGGTGCACGCGCTCGGAAAGCTTCTGATAGGTGATGCGCCCTTCGTGGCGCAGCACCTCAATGATTGCCTGATCGATACGATCAAGCACGATCGACAGATCGCGGATGTCCGCCATGTACGCCTTGCCTCACTTCAAACGGCCCGATAAAAATTGCTGCAAACGCTCGCTTTTTGGCTGGTCGAGAATCGTTGCATCGCCCTGCTCTTCGACCCGGCCTTGATGCAGGAACAGCACCTGGCTCGACACCTGTCGGGCAAAGCCCATTTCGTGGGTCACCATCAACATGGTCCGGCCTTCTTCGGCCAAGGCCTGAATCACCTTCAATACTTCACCCACCAGCTCCGGGTCGAGGGCCGAAGTCGGCTCGTCGAACAGGAGAATCTGCGGCTCCACCGCCAACGCCCGGGCAATCGCCACCCGTTGCTGCTGGCCGCCGGACAGGAATGCCGGGTATTGCTCGGCCACGCGTTGCGGCAGGCCGACTTTGTCCAGGTAGGCTCGGGCGCTGACTTCAGCGTCCTTGCGGCTGACACCCAGGACTTTGCACGGCGCCAGCATGATGTTCTCCAGCACGGTGAGATGACTCCACAGGTTGAAGTGCTGAAACACCATCGCCAGCCGCGTGCGCAAGCGCTGCAACTGTGCCGGGTTGGCAACCCGCATGCCACCGGGCGCCTGACGGGTGACAATCCGCTCGCCGTCCAGCTCGATGGCACCTTCATCCGCCCGTTCGAGAAAGTTGATACACCGCAGCATAGTGCTTTTACCGGAGCCACTGGCACCAATCATGCTCACCACATCACCGGCGCGGGCATTCAACGAGACGCCCTTGAGCACTTCGTTGTCACCAAAGCGTTTATACAGATTTTCAACGGTCAGTTTGTACATGCAACACTCCTGGAGCGCTGCCGTTGGCGACAGCGTTCTGGACAGAAAGAGGGAGGAAAAAAGCCGGCTGCAGATCTCAGTGAGCCGGCCCGAGGAAATTCAGCCAGCGCTTCTCTGCAAGACGAAACGCGCCGACCAGGCCAAATGACAGCGCGAGGTACAGCAGCCCGGCGATACCGAAGGCCTGGAAGGTCATGAAGGTCGCGGCATTGGCGTCCCGGGCAACCTTGAGGATGTCCGGAATGGTCGCGGTGAACGCCACCGATGTGGCGTGCAGCATCAGGATCACTTCGTTGCTGTAGTAAGGCAGCGCCCGACGCAACGCCGAAGGCAGAATCAACTTCACATACAAACGCCAGCCACTCAGGCCATAGGCATGGGCCGCCTCGATTTCACCGTAGGGAATGCTGCGGATCGCCCCGGCGAAGATCTCGACGGTGTAGGCACAAGTGTTGAGGGTGAACGCCAGCAAGGTGCAATTCATCGCATCGCGAAAGAACTCTTCCAGCAGCGGCTGCGAGCGGACCACCGCGATGCCGTAGATCCCGCTGTAGCAAATCAGCAACTGGATATACAACGGTGTGCCACGAAACACGTAAGTGAACAGCTGCACCGGCCAGCGCAGCAGGCCCCAGCCGGACGTGCGCAAGATTGCCAGCGGTAGCGACAGGCAAAACCCGAGCACAATGCTCACCACCAGCAGCCATAAGGTCATGGCCAAACCGGTGAAGTTGTAGCCGTCACTGAACAGGAAAGGTTTCCAGTATTCGGAGATCAATTCGATCATCGCGTCATCCCTCGCACGCCCTGGTTGTAGCGCCGTTCAAGCACGCGCAAGACATAGTTCGAAGCGCTGGTGATCAACAGGTACAGCGCTGCCGCCAGCAACAGAAAATCCAGCATGTTGAAGGTGCTTTTGCCGGCCTCCTGCGCGACCTTGACCAGATCCGACAAGCCGATGATCGACACCAGCGCCGTGGCCTTGAGCAGCACCAGCCAGTTGTTGCCCAGGCTCGGCAAGGCAAAGCGCATCATCTGCGGGAACACCACGCAGTAAAAACGCTGCCAACGGCTCAGGCCAAACGACGCACCGGCCTCCTGTTGCCCACGAGGGACACTGAGGATCGCGCCACGAAAGGTCTCGGTGAAATACGCGCCGTAGATAAAGCCCAGGGTCACGATACCGGCCACGAACGGGTCGATTTCCATGTACGGCCATTGCATGAACTCGGTCAAACTGCTCAACCAGCCTTGCAGGCTGTAGAAGATCAGCAGCATCAACACCAGGTCCGGTACACCGCGAATCAGCGTGGTGTAAAAGGTTGCCGGCAGGTTCAGCAGCCGCAGCGGCGAAAGCTTGGCCGCCGCACCGAGCAGGCCCAGCAGCATGCTGACCAGCAGCGACAGCGCCGAGAGTTTCAGGGTCACCCAGGTGCCGTGCAGCAACAGTGGGCCATAGCCTTGCAGGGCCGAGAGATCCAGACCCAGAGCATTGAGGAAGGTATTCACGCAAGTCACCTGTCTTGATGCACCACAGCGAGGCATTGGGTCGTGAAACACGACCCAATGCCTCAGGTGCGCTGATCAGTTGTTGTAGAGGTCCAGATCGCCGAAGTATTTCTTCTGGATCTGCGCGTAGATGCCCTTCTCGTGCAGGGCCTTGATGGCGCTATTGAGCATGCCTTTGAGCTCGTCGTTGTCCTTGCGCACACCGATGGCGATATCCGCCGGCACCAGCGGATCACTGATGCCTTGGCTGTTCTTGAAGGGGGCGCCTTGTGGCGACTCAAGGAAGCTCATCTGCGCTTGCAGCTTGTCCTGAATCGAGGCATCGAGGCGGCCGTAAACCAGGTCGGCGTAGACCTGATCCTGGTTCTGATAGGCGCGCAGTTTGACCCCGCCCGGCGCCAGCTTGGCCCTGGCGTAAGTTTCCTGAATGGTGCCTTGCATGAAACCAATGGTCTTGCCCTTGAGCGACTCGGCGGTGGGCTCAAGCCCCGAATCCTTGCGGGTGACGATGGCCGTCGGGCCGGCATACAGACGGTCGGTAAAATCGATCTGTTTCTTGCGGGCGTCGGTGACGGTCATCGACGACTCGATGGCGTCGAACTTGCCGGCCTTCAGCGCAGGAATCAGCCCGTCGAAGTCATTGCTGACCCACACACACTTGAGCTTCAGTTCGGCGCAGATCGCATTGCCCAGGTCCACGCCAAAGCCTTGCACGCCACCGTCGGCGGTGGTCGACTCAAACGGCGGGTAGCTTGGGTTGGTGCCGAAGCGCAGTTCGGTCCACTCTTTGGCGCTAGCGCCGGCCGAGCAGAACAGCATCGCGAGTACAGGCAACGTCAGCCATTGGGTTTTCATCTTCATAAGTCCCGATTTGATTGGAATTATCGCGACCGGGCACGAATGCCTGGGCGCCTTTATGGGCAGGAACAGAGAGTCGATGCGGCGTCTGCCGCAGCAGCGTTCTTATTGTTTGTGTTCGGTGCACCGCCAAAGGCCGGCCACACCCCACCCTGAAACCCTTGGCGCAGACGGCTTCGAATGGAAGGCCAGAATGCCAACAGACGATTGTGCCGAGGTGTCGAAAGGGCCGTCGCAGACAGCTCGCTTGTGCTGATGTCGGCATTTTCACAGCCGATCCTGTCGTGAGTGCCCTATCAGGGCGTTTATGCGATGAATCAGTGTGCAGGCATTACAAAAATGCAGACCGAACCTGCATCTATCACGGTTGTACATCGCAAATTTGCACTGTTACGATCCGGCATCGTTCGCGCGCGAACACTTCTATAAAGAACAATAAAAGCAGGGAGTTAGTGATGACTGCTCAGGTTTCATCCCAGGCGACGCAAGGCATTGATGCCAGCGCCAACGACGTGCTGGCCGAGGTCCGCAACCACATTGGCCACCTGACCCTCAACCGCCCCGCCGGCCTCAACGCCATTACCCTGGACATGGTCCGCCGCCTGCATCGACAACTCGATGCCTGGTCGAAAGACCCGCATATCCACGCCGTGGTGTTGCGCGGGGCTGGCGAAAAGGCCTTCTGCGCCGGTGGCGATATCCGCTCGCTGTACGACAGTTTCAAAAACGGCGACACCCTGCATGAAGACTTCTTCGTTGAGGAATACGCCCTCGACCTGGCGATCCACCATTACCGCAAACCGGTGCTGGCGTTGATGGACGGTTTCGTCCTCGGCGGCGGCATGGGCCTGGTGCAAGGCGCAGACCTGCGAGTGGTCACCGAACGCAGCCGCCTGGCAATGCCGGAAGTGGCCATCGGTTACTTCCCGGACGTTGGCGGCAGCTACTTCCTGCCACGGATTCCCGGCGAACTGGGCATCTACCTCGGCGTCAGCGGCGTGCAGATCCGCGCCGCCGATGCGCTGTATTGCGGGTTGGCCGATTGGTATCTGGAAAGCCAGAAACTCGCCGAGCTGGATCAACGCCTCGACAGCCTCACGTGGCACGACACCCCGCTCAAGGACCTGCAAGGTCTGCTGGCGAAACTCGCGGTACAGCAACTGCCCGACGCACCGTTGCAGGCACTGCGGCCAACGATCGACCACTTCTTCGCCCTGCCGGATGTACCGAGCATCGTTGAGCAACTGCGCACCGTCACGGTTGCCGACAGTCACGATTGGGCAATGACCACTGCCGATTTACTCGACAGTCGTTCACCGCTGGCCATGGGTGTAACGTTAGAGATGCTGCGTCGCGGCCGTCAGCTGAGCCTGGAAAATTGCTTCGCCCTCGAACTGCACCTCGATCGTCAGTGGTTTGAACGCGGCGACCTGATCGAAGGCGTCCGCGCCTTGCTGATCGACAAAGACAAGAGCCCACGCTGGAACCCTCCGACCGTGCAGGCGCTGGACGCCAAACACGTTGCGAGCTTCTTCAGCGGTTTTGACCAGAGCGGGAGCTGAGCCATGCACGATATCGAATTGACCGAAGAACAAGTGATGATCCGCGACATGGCCCGGGATTTCGCCCGCGGTGAAATCGCCCCGCACGCCCAGGCCTGGGAAAAAGCCGGCTGGATCGATGATGCGCTGGTGGCCAAGATGGGCGAGCTGGGTTTGCTCGGCATGGTGGTTCCCGAGGAATGGGGCGGCACGTACGTCGACTACGTGGCCTACGCGCTGGCAGTGGAAGAGATTTCTGCCGGCGACGGCGCTACCGGTGCCTTGATGAGCATCCACAACTCGGTGGGCTGCGGGCCGGTTCTCAACTATGGCACTGAAGAACAGAAACAGACCTGGCTGGCGAATCTGGCCAGCGGTCAGGCCATCGGCTGCTTCTGCCTGACCGAGCCGCAGGCCGGTTCCGAGGCGCACAACCTGCGTACCCGCGCCGAACTGCGCGACGGCCAGTGGGTGATCAATGGCGCCAAGCAGTTCGTCAGCAACGGTCGACGGGCAAAACTGGCGATTGTGTTTGCAGTAACCGATCCGGACCTGGGCAAGAAAGGTTTGTCAGCATTTCTGGTGCCAACCGACACTCCGGGTTTTATTGTCGACCGCAGCGAACACAAGATGGGTATCCGCGCTTCCGACACCTGCGCGGTGACGCTGAACAACTGCATCATTCCTGAAGCCAATCTGCTGGGTGAACGCGGCAAGGGTTTGGCGATTGCCTTGTCAAACCTCGAAGGCGGTCGCATTGGCATCGCCGCGCAGGCTCTGGGTATCGCCCGTGCAGCTTTCGAAGCAGCGCTGGCCTACGCCCGTGACCGGGTGCAGTTCGACAAGCCGATCATCGAGCACCAGAGCGTCGCCAACATGCTGGCCGACATGCACACCCGGCTGAATGCAGCGCGCTTGCTGATCCTGCATGCCGCGCGGTTGCGCAGCGCCGGCAAACCATGCCTGTCGGAAGCCTCGCAGGCCAAGCTGTTTGCCTCGGAGATGGCTGAGAAAGTCTGTTCGTCCGCGATACAGATTCACGGCGGCTACGGCTATCTGGAAGATTATCCGGTGGAGCGCTACTACCGCGATGCGCGGATCACGCAGATTTACGAAGGCTCGAGCGAGATTCAGCGGATGGTCATTGCGCGGGAGCTCAAGAACTACCTGGTCTAACCCCTTAAAAGCATCGCGAGCAGGCTCGCTCCCACAAGGGATCTCATGAACACCAGAGATCCACTGTGGGAGCGAGCCTGCTCGCGATGGCATCAGCGCAAATGCTACATCATTTGCCCTGGAACTCAGCTTCACGCTTGGCAATAAACGCCGCCATGCCTTCCTTCTGGTCCTGTGTGGCAAACGCCGCATGGAACACCCGGCGTTCAAAGCGCACGCCTTCGGACAGGCTGACTTCAAAGGCGCGGTTGACGCTTTCCTTGACCATCATTGCAATCGGCAAGGACTTCTTGGCGATCAGCGCGGCGACCTTCAACGCTTCATCCAGCAGCTCATCCACCGGCACGATGCGTGCAACGATGCCGCAGCGCTCCGCTTCCACCGCGTCGATCAAGCGGCCGCTGAGACACATTTCCATGGCTTTGGCCTTGCCCACGGCGCGAGTCAAGCGCTGGGTGCCGCCCATACCCGGCAGCACGCCGAGGTTGATTTCCGGCTGACCGAATTTTGCGTTGTCGCCGGCCAGAATGAAGTCGCACATCAGCGCCAGCTCACAGCCACCACCCAACGCAAAACCGGCGACCGCGGCAATGATCGGCTTGCGTCGGTTGGCCACCCGATCACTGTCGCTGAACAGGTCGTCGAGGTAGATCTGCGGATAGGTCAGCTCGGCCATTTCCTTGATGTCGGCACCGGCGGCAAAGGCCTTTTTCGAGCCGGTCAGCACGATGCAGCCGATTTCCGGATTGGCTTCCAGACCGTCCAGCGCGTGGTTCAACTCGCTGACAATCTGCGCGTTCAAGGCGTTCAGGGCTTGCGGGCGGTTGAGGGTGATCAGACCCACGCGACCCTGGACTTCCAACAAAATCGTTTCGTAGCTCATGTAAGCGTTCCTTCTTAAAGATTGCGCGAAATGACCATGCGCTGAATATCGCTGGTGCCTTCATAGATCTGACAAACCCGCACGTCGCGGTAGATCCGCTCCAGCGGGAAGTCATTCAGGTAACCGTAACCACCGAGGGTTTGCAACGCCATCGAGCAGACCTTTTCGGCCATTTCCGAGGCGAACAGCTTGGCCATCGAGGCTTCCACCAGCGCCGGTTTGCCGCTGTCACGCAGGGCGGCGGCGTAATGCACCATCTGCCGGGCGACGGCGATTTGAGTGGCCATGTCGGCCAAACGGAAGGCTACCGCCTGATGCTCGATGATCGCCTTGCCGAAGCTCTCGCGCTCACGGGCATAATCGCGGGCGGCTTCGAATGCTGCACGGGCCATGCCGACCGATTGCGAGGCAATTCCGACACGTCCGCCTTCAAGGTTGGCCAAAGCGATTTTGTAGCCTTCGCCCTCCTCGCCCAGACGATTGGCCACCGGCACCTTCACGTCCTCAAAGAGGATTTGGCAGGTGTCCGAGGCGTGCTGGCCGAGCTTGTCTTCAACCCGCGCAACCTTGTAGCCCGGTGAATCGGTCGGCACGATAAACGCGCTGATCCCGCGTTTGCCGGCGCTTGGGTCGGTGACCGCGAAGACGATCACCACCCCGGCGTTTTGCCCGGAAGTGATGAACTGCTTGCAGCCATTGAGCACATAGTGATCGCCGTTCAGGCGGGCACGGGTTTTCAGGCTGCTGGCGTCGGAACCGGCCTGCGGCTCGGTCAGCGCGAACGCCCCGAGCATGGCGCCACTGGCCAGAGGCTTGAGGAACTGTTCTTTCTGCTGGTCGTTGCCGAACTTGAGGATCGGCACGCAACCCACCGAGTTGTGCACGCTCATGATGGTCGAGCAGGCGCCATCGCCAGCGGCGATTTCTTCCAGGGCCATGGCGTACGCCAGGTAACCGGTGTCGCAACCGCCCCACTGCTCCGGCACCAACATGCCGAAGAAGCCCAGTTCGGCCATCTCGCCGATGGCTTCTTTCGGGAAGCGGTGCTCGCGATCCCACTCGGCGGCGAACGGTTTGAGCCGTTCCTGGGCAAATTGCCGGGCCGCGTCGCTGATCTGTAGTTGTTCGTCAGTCGGTAGCATGTTGATTCCTTAATACAGGCATTCAACGGCCATGGCCGTGGCTTCACCGCCGCCGATGCAGATCGCTGCAACGCCGCGTTTCAGGCCTTTCTGGCGCAAGGCAGAAAGCAGGGTCACGAGGATCCGCGCACCCGAGGCGCCGATCGGGTGGCCCAGCGCACAGGCGCCGCCGTGGACGTTGACCTTGCTGTGGGGGATTTCCAGCTTGGTCATGGTCACCAGGCTGACCACCGCGAAGGCTTCGTTGACTTCGAACAGCTCGACTTCATCCAGCGACCAACCGGTTTTCTTCAGCAGTTTCTTGATCGCGCCCACCGGTGCCACCGGGAACAGCCCCGGCGTATCAGCGAAGGCTGCGTGACCGTGGATCACCGCCAGCGGTTTCAGGCCACGTTTTTCGGCTTCTGAACGACGCATCAGCAGCAACGCCGCCGCGCCGTCGGAAATCGAACTGGAGTTGGCCGCCGTCACTGTGCCGCCGTCACGGAACGCCGGTTTCAGGCTGGCGATCTTGTCCAGTTTGGCTTTCGGTGGTTGTTCGTCATCGGTGATGAGCTTCTGCTCTTTGCCGACCATAACCTGCAGCGGAACGATTTCGGCGTTGAAGCTACCGTCCTTGATCGCCTGTTGCGCGCGAGTGGTCGAAGCGATTGCGAACTCATCTTGCGCTTCACGCGTGAAGCCGTTGGCCTCGGCGCAGTCCTCGGCAAAGGTGCCCATCAGGCGGCCCTTGTCGTAGGCATCTTCCAGACCGTCGAGGAACATGTGGTCAAGCACTTTGCCGTGGCCCATGCGGTAGCCGCTGCGCGCACGATCCAGTAAGTAAGGCGCGTTGGACATGCTTTCCATCCCGCCAGCAACCACCACGTCGGCACTGCCGGCCAGCAGCATGTCGTGGGCCAGGATGGCGGCTTCCATGCCCGAACCGCACATTTTGTTCAGGGTGGTGCAACGGGTCGATTTGTCCAACCTGGCGCCCAGTGCAGCCTGGCGGGCCGGGGCCTGGCCGAGGCCGGCGGACAGCACGCAACCAAACAGCACTTCTTCTACCGCGTCGGGGGCCACACCGGCACGCTCGACGGCGGCGCGGATCGCGGCAGCACCCAGCTGTGGCGCGCTGAGGCTTTTCAGTTCACCTTGAAAACCACCCATCGGGGTGCGGACGGCGCTGACGATAACGATTGGATCGTGGGACATTGTCATGACAAATACTCCTTATTTGGCGGCCATACGCAAGGCACCGTCGAGACGGATCACCTCGCCGTTGAGCATGCTGTTTTCTATGATATGCCTGACCAGCGCGGCGTACTCAACCGGTTTGCCCAAGCGTGGCGGGAACGGTACGCCAGCGGCCAGCGAGTCGCGAACTTCCTGGGTCATGCCGGCCATCATCGGCGTTTCGAAGATGCCTGGGGCGATGGTCATCACCCGGATGCCGTAACGCGCCAACTCACGGGCGGCGGGCAAGGTCAGGCTGGCAATCGCACCTTTGGAGGCGGCGTAGGCGGCCTGGCCGATCTGACCGTCAAAGGCCGCCACCGAGGCGGTATTGATGATCACCCCGCGCTCGCCGTCTTCATTGGCTTCGGTTTCGGCAATCGCCGCAGCTGCCAGGCGCAGCATGTTGAAGCTGCCGATCAGGTTGACGTTGATTACCTGGCTGAAACTGGCCAACGCGTGCGGGCCGTTCTTGCCGAGGATCTTCTCGCCACGGACCACACCGGCGCAGTTGACCAGTCCGTGCAGGCCGCCAAAGGCTGCAACCGTTGCCTGCACCGCCGCTTCTGCCGCTGCTTCCTGACTGATGTCCGCGACGACGCAGTGTGCGCCGAGCCGTTTTGCCTGAGCCGCGACGGCTTCGGCGTTCAGGTCCACCAGCATGACTTTGGCACCGGCACCCACCAGCATTTCAGCCGTGGCCGCGCCCAGGCCCGAGGCACCGCCGGTGACCAGAAAAACCTTGTTTTCGATCTGCATCATTGTTTCCTTGGATTCAAGTCTTTAGGTTGGGGGAACCGTAAAAATCCAGGAAATACTCGCTCTGCGGGCGGCGCGGGACAATGGTCAAAGCTTTCAAGTTGCGTGACTGGTTTGGCCAAGATTCAAGAGATGCGGTGTCTGCTCGCGATGAGGCCAGCCGTATCAATACAAGATCTGGATCAGTGGGCCTCGTTGAGAATCAAACTGCGGTAATGCCCCGGATTGGACCCCGACCACTTGCGAAACGCCTTGTAGAACGAGCTCGCATCGGCAAACCCGAGCCGCGTGGCGATCTCGGCGAAGCTGATCGAAGGTTCGGCCAGCCAGACAATCGCCAGTTCCTTGCGCACGCTGTCCTTCAAGCCTTGATAGGTCTGCCCTTCTTCTGCCAAGCGTCGACGCAGCGTCGATGCGGACATGCACAGCCGCTGCGCCAGGCTGTCGGTTTCCGGCCACTGCTCGGCAGGCAGATGCCGCAAATCGTGTTTGATCCGGCTGGCGAGGCTTTGCGGATCGCGATATTTGACCAGGATATTGGCCGGCGCATGGGCCAAAAAGCGCTTGAGCTCGTCGCTGCTGCGCTTGATCGGCAGATCCAGGCAATCAGCCGAGAAGATCATCCGTGTACGCGGTCGATCGAAGCGCAGGTTTTCGGAGAACATCACCTTGTAGTCATCGCAAAAATCCGGCTCCGCGCAGCGCAGTTCGATGGCCAGAATCGGTATTCGTCGCCCCGCCAGCCAGCAGGCAACGCCATGGACGATCATCCAGTAGGTGAAATAAGTGAAGGCGCGACGCGGGTCCTGGTCGTCTTCGAGCAAGACGATTTCCGCCAGGCTTTGCTGATGAACCAGCTGCGCCGGCATGCGCTCCAGCATCAACGACAGAAACCCCAGCCCGGCCGTCAATCCCGCGGCCAACGTCGGCTGGGCCATGGCGCAACGACAGAGAAATGCTAGACTGCCCGATTTCAATCGGCGCGGGTCCATGCCAAAGAATTCGTCGTCCGTGCGCCGCGCCAACAATCGCCACAGCCGTGCATAGGCGGTGGCCGGAACCCTGGCGTCGGCAATGGCCAGCACATGCAGATCAATGCCGACTTTGTACAAAACCTCGTCGCTGGCCGCCTCGGTTGCGCAACTTTGCAACAGCGCCTCACGCACGAGGTGAATGGAGATGGTGTCCTTTTCCGACATTGAACGTCACTCAGGTGCACTGATTAATCTGTCGGCCATCTTAGGCAGCCCGGAATAAAAAGCCAGCCTTGCGCATAACCAGACTCAATAACAAGACCCTGTGGCCAATAGGCTGTCGCGGGGGGATTCTCGAACTGACATGGAGGTGTAAACGTTATGATCGTCGGCATTGATTTGGGCACCACAAACAGCCTGGTCGCCGTTTGGCGCAACGGCGCACCCGAACTGGTTCCCAACGCGCTGGAAAGTCTGCTGACCCCAAGCGTGGTCGGCCTCGACGACGAGGGCCACGTGCTGGTCGGTCAGACCGCCAAAGAACGTTTGCAGACCCATCCACAACTCACGGTGGCATTGTTCAAACGACACATGGGCAGTGCCCACGAACTTCGCCTCGGAACCCGGCAGTTCCGGCCAGAAGAACTGTCGGCACTGGTGCTGCGCAGCCTCAAGGAAGATGTCGAGCGCCGCTACGGTGAAACGGTCACCGAAGCGGTGATCAGTGTTCCCGCCTATTTCAACGACGCCCAACGTAAAGCCACGAAAATTGCCGGCGAACTGGCCGGCCTGAAGGTCGAACGGCTGATCAACGAACCGACTGCCGCCGCCCTCGCCTATGGGCTGCATCAACGCGACAGTGCCAGTTCGTTTCTGGTGTTCGACCTCGGTGGTGGTACCTTCGATGTGTCGATCCTCGAACTGTTCGACGGCGTGATGGAAGTCCGCGCCAGCGCCGGCGACAACTTTCTCGGCGGTGAAGACTTCGACACCTTGCTGGTTCAGGCCTTTGTCGCCGCACATGCCAACCGAAGCGACATGCCACACCTGACGGCCCCCAACATCGCCTATCGCCTGCGACGCGAAGCCGAACGCGTGCGACATGCCTTAGGACAAGCCGACAAAGCGACCTTCGTCCTGCGCCATGGCTCCGGTCAATGGGAGCAGACGTTCACACAATCACAGTTGGCCGAACTCTACGCGCCGCTGCTCGTGCGTCTGCGCGCGCCGATCGAAACCGCGCTGCGAGACGCGCGCATTCGGCCATCGGAACTGGACGAAGTTCTGCTGGTGGGCGGTACGACCCGTATGCCGATGATCCGGCGGATGGTCGCCGGATTGTTCGGCCGGTTTCCTTCGATTGCGCTGAACCCGGACGAGTCGATTGCGCTGGGCGCAGCGGTGCAAGCGGCGCTCAAGACCCGGGATGCAGCGCTTGAAGAGGTGGTGTTGACTGACGTCTGCCCGTACACCCTCGGAATCGAAACCACGATCAGCGTCGGCAACGGTGCAGAGTCGGGTCATTACCTGCCGATCATCGAGCGTAACTGCGTGGTACCGGTGAGCAGGGTCAAATCGGTCTGCACCTTACGCGACAATCAGCGCAAAGTGCTGCTGAAGATCTATCAAGGCGAAAGTCGCTGGGTGAAAGAAAACATCTACCTCGGTGAAATGGAGGTTGAAGTGCCGTTGGCACCGGCGGGAGAGATCAGCATCGATGTGCGTTTCACTTACGACAATAACGGCCTGCTCGAAGCCGAGGCGCTGATACAGCGGACCGGCGAGCGCCGGAGACTGGTGATCGAAAACAACCCCGGCGTGCTCGCCCCCGAAGATATCCAGCAACGCTTGGCCGCGTTGGCCGGCCTCAAGGTTCACCCACGGGAACAGCAGGTCAACAGTCTGCTGACCGCGCGCCTCGAACGGCTGTATCAGGAAAGCCTCGGCGACTTGCGTCAGCGGCTCGATTACATGGCTAACCGTTTTCAACAGATGCTCGACAACCAGGATGAGCGAGCCATACGCGAACTGCGCCTGCAACTGATGCAACAACTTGATGAGCTCGAACAAGGTCTGTGGCGATGAATTGCTGGGCAATTCTGGGGCTGATGGCCGATGCCGATTCACGCAGCATCAAACGCCAATACGCGACGCTGCTCAAAGTACACCGCCCGGATGAAGATCCCAGCGGTTTTCAGCGCCTGCGCGAAGCCTACGAACAGGCCATGGAATGGAGTCGCCGTAAACCGGTGGTGCAGCCGTTCGGTGAGCGCGAGCAAACAGTTGAGGTTCAACCACCGCCAGCGTCGCTTGGCGCAGAGTTCAGTTTCGAGCTTAAGAACGTACAGTTCGGGGAACGTCCCAGACAGCAACAAGCGGCTCAGTTGCTGGAGAACGTTACGGTCGATCAACTCGATCAACGCTTGGCGCAAGCACGGGTGTCTCACTGCACCATAGAGTTCGAAAATCAGCTGTTGATGATGTGCCTGAAGCCTCGCGAAGACGCGATGTTGCTGGCGGCGTGGGGTCTGCAGCAATTCAATTGGCTAAGTGCCTGGCAGCGTGCGGATTTATCGCCGAAAGCGCTTGAGCTGCTGTGTCGCGCTTACTGCCACGAAGTAAAAAAACAGCTGGGCGAATTACTTGATTCCGGCCAGTTCGACGCGTTCATCGAGCGTTTTCTGGCTCTCAAGCAAGCCGACTGGTTGCAGCCGTTCGAACGCCACGACTGGTTTAATGAAACCTTGGCCAGCTTGCTGGTGGATTCGAGGTTCTGGTCTGCACAAGTGTTCGAAACGCTGCGCTCGCATCAGCACTGGCACCCGACCGGGGGGCGTTGCCCGGAACCCTATTGGTCGGCGCTGCTGGAGCGCCGCGATAACCAGGCGACTTTTGAAGCATGGGAACGCTTGGCCGTCCTGAATGACCGTGAGCCCCATAGCCGGGCTGCACGATTGTTACTGACGCCGATGACCACCGCCGAGCGAAGTGCCTTCGCACGGCGTTTTTTTGAAGCTGACTGGAATGCCTGCCGCACTCTCAGTGAGAAGATCCAGCGTTTGCATCCGCAACGGTGCTGCGAGATGCCAAACGGCGATCCGTATTTCTGGAAGGCCCTCATGCAGCCCCGCCAGACCTGGCCTATGTATGCCGGGTTGTTGGGCGCTTCGCTCACCTGGGCGGCCGGTGAATACCTCAATGATAAATCCGGCATCGGCGCGAGCTTCGCCGCGATGCTGTTCTGGCTCTGTGTGTTGGCTACGCCTGGTGCGGCGTTGCTATGGGTCTGGCGCCCGCTGGCTGACCGGTTCTGGTCACAGGACGTGCGTTTAAGCCGCGCCGTGTCGCCTCGACTCAGCTTCAGACGCCCTGCACCGCTGATACTGCGCGAGTTGCTGCCCTGCTGGCTGATGGGTGCTCTGACATGGGTCTGTTGTGGCGCGACGGGATTGGCCGCTTACACCGTGGTGGTGCTGGCGCTGAGTGCCTTGAGTCGCGTCGTCTGGCCAGAAACGCTGCGAATCAAGCGCCCTAAGGTTCGGCTACCCGCCCTGGGCTCGGCGCCGACAATTGCTCTGATGGTTGGGGTGATTGGCCTGACGATCCTGTTTTACACCATTGCCAGCAGCCAGTTGATGGGGCCGGATCAAGGATTGCAGCAGTTTGCCAAGCGCGGTTGCAGTGGCCCCCTTGACAGCCGTCAGGAATGCCGGGTAGCGCCCACCCATAAGCAGTGGTATGGGCAGTCACATATTCAGGGGGCTCGACTGTGAACAAAAGCATAATCGCAATTGCAATTACCGCAGTGCTGACGGTGACATTTCTCGGTGTGTTGAGAGACCATCAGAGCACCATCCTGACACCGATCAACCGCTGGATTCATCAACCGGACCTCGCCGAACGGGAAAAAGCCAGCGCCCTGCGCCCGCTGATTACCTGCCTGAACTCGGTCGACAGCCGCTGGCGCCAAGCATACGCCAACTACCTGAACCGCGGCCACGAAGTCGACCTGACCCTGAAAAAGCGCTTTCCTGAGGACGTCGGACCGATGACCGACGTCAATGAGCGACTCAACTACTTGAGAAGTCACGATGCTTATAGCTGTCGGCTAAACGCGCTACAAAAAAACAGCCTGCAAAAATCGGCCCCTGACCTGCTGCCGCTGCAGAATCGCTTCGAAACGTCCTTGGGGGCGGCAAATGACGCCGCCGGGCGCTTCGATTTTTTCAACCCCACACCCCTCTACTCGGTCAGCACGGCGGACAAGGTCGAGCGAGACAGCTTGTTTCTGCCGCTAGTCGATGACTACCTCAACGCCTCCGACGATCTACGGCGGGCGCTTGATGCCGAGGACCGGAGTTTGCGCCAGGTTCAGCTGGAGCAGCTTAAGACCCGAGATCAA
Source organism: Pseudomonas sp. H3(2019) (assembly GCF_007713465.1). Taxonomy (GTDB): domain Bacteria; phylum Pseudomonadota; class Gammaproteobacteria; order Pseudomonadales; family Pseudomonadaceae; genus Aquipseudomonas. The sequence continues at coordinate 123,816 of NZ_VMSG01000012.1, forward strand.
CTGAAGTATGCGCACCTCCTCACCTACATGCTTGAAGCGCGAACCCTCATGTTCAAGCTCGACAGCCGTGTCAGAGAACGAACCTTTGCGGCCAGTGATCTGAGCGACGCGACTCTCGCACTGCAACAGGCCTGGGACAATGGCAGCCGTTACATGGAAGCGAACCCGGCAACCAGCAACGCCGATTACCCGGAAAACATCTGGAACTATGTGCGTTCGCCGGGCAAGAACTATCTGGATTCAGTCAACAGGCTGCGCGACGACTGGGCAGCCAAGGCCTCGCCGCAACAGTTGAGTGATGACTTCGATCGGATCGGCCGCCGCTACGATCAATTGGTCGAAGTCTACAACGAACGGGTCAATCCACTGTTTTAGAGGTTGCTGAACAATGCGTTCAGCGTCCGTTCAGCAAATATCAATCAATACCATTCAGTAATGAGTATCATTATGTTACAAATTCGCTTCCACTCCATAGCTGACGCGGTGCTGAATGCTGGTTCCCTTTTTGATCATGCTGCGCGAAGGCGTTGAAGCGGCGTTAATCGTCGGCATCATTGCCAGTTATCTCAAGCAAACCGGGCGCGGCCAATGGATGCCCGCCATGTGGATCGGGGTCTTCCTCGCCGTCGCGCTGGCCCTGCTGGTGGGCGGTGGTCTGGAGTTGGTCAGCGCTGAATTCCCGCAAAAACAACAGGAGCTCTTCGAAGGCGTGATCGGCTTGCTGGCGGTCGGCATTCTGAGTTCCATGGTGTTCTGGATGCGCAAGGTCGCGCGCTCGATCAAGCATTCGCTGCACGTTTCCCTCGATCACGCGCTGGCTGGCTCCAAAAACCAGGTCACCGCGTTGATCGCCATGGTGTTTTTCGCGGTTGCCCGCGAAGGCCTGGAAACGGTGTTCTTCCTGCTCGCGGTATTCCAGCAAAGCGAAGGCCCGGGGGCGCCGATCGGTGCCCTGCTCGGCCTGCTGCTGTCGATGGTCATCGGCTTTCTCATCTACAGCGGCAGCATGCGCCTGAACCTAGCCGCGTTCTTCCGCTGGACCGGGCTGTTCATTCTGGTGGTGGCAGCCGGCATTCTCGCAAGTTCCGTGCGGGCACTGCATGAAGCCGGGCTGTGGAATCACCTGCAAACCGTGCTCTTCGATTTCAGCGCAACCCTGCCGATGGATGGCCCGTTGGGTTCGGTGCTGGCCGGCATGTTCGGTTATCAGGATGCGCCGACCGTCAGCACCCTGGGCGCCTACCTGATTTATCTGCTGGTCGCGCTGGTGATGTTCTTCCTTCCGGGTAGCGCGCCGGCCAAACCAGCCGCCACGCCACCTTCTTCCGTTTCCAGCCATTAAGGGCATTCATGTCAAACCAGGCCCCTCTTCAGACCTCGCCTCCCCGCGCCCTGCGCTGGGCAGTGGCCGGCTCGGTGATCGTGATGATCGCCGCTGGCGGGTTGTTCTACTATGCATCGCAAATGGCCGCGGCCAAGCGCCAGACCCATCATGACGAGATCACCGTCACGATTAATCCGCACAGCTGCGAGCCGAATGCGCTGACCGTACCGGCGGGCCGCAGCAGTTTTCGCATCGTCAACCACTCGGATCGCGCCGTTGAATGGGAGATTCTCGACGGTGTGCTGGTGCTTGAGGAACGGGAAAACATCGCCCCCGGCCTGAGTCAGGTGATCACCGCCAACCTGCTGCCGGGTGATTATGCGATTACCTGCGGCTTGCTCAGCAATCCGCGCGGCACGCTGCATGTCACGCCCACCGCCGCATCCGATGCTGCGGCGCAGGCACGTCCGTCGATGGTGGCGTTTATTGGACCGTTGTCGGAGTTTCGGGTTTACCTGAGTAGTCAGGGCACTGCGCTGATTAATGCAGTCGCCGCGTTGCAACAGGCTATCGACGCCGGTGACCTGAACCAGGCCCAGGCGCTTTACGTGCCGGCCCGCGTTGCCTATCAACGTATCGCGCCGGCGGCTCAACGCCTGGCCGAACTGGACAAGGTCATCAACGCTCGCGCCGATTACTTTGAAAAGCGCGAGCAGGATCCGGACTTCATCGGCTTCCACCGCCTCGAATATGCGCTGTTCCAGCAACGAAACATCGACGGTCTGGCGCCGGTCGCCCAGCGTCTGGTTGCCGATGTCACCGAACTCAAAAAGCAATTGCTGGCCCAGTCGCTGCCGCCTGAACAACTGGTGAGCATCGTCGCCCGCAACATCCGCAACTTGGCCGATGTTCGAGCCAACAGCGGCGAAGAAGAACGCTACAGCCACACGGACCTGCACGGATTTGCCGCCAACCTCGAGGTCACCCGCAAAGTGATCGACCTGTTGCGTCCGCTACTGAGCAAGTCTGCCGCAGCGTTGCTGACCCAATTGGACACGGCCACCCACTCTCTCGATGCCGAACTCAATGGCTTGCGAGTGAAAGACAGTTACAGCAGTTACGACAGCGTCGGCGCCGATCAGCGCGCACGACTCGCCGACAAGGCCAAGGTTCTGGCCGATGCACTCGATGGAATCGATCCCGCCCTTGGCCTCTCCGGCCTATAAGCAGAAGACCCTATTCAGATGAATGATTTAGATCAGTTTAATGCCCAGCGTCGCCGCGTACTGCTGGGCATGGGCGCCGCCGGCGTCGCGTTGGCGGGCAGCACATTGAGCTGCCCGGCCATGGCCGCCAGCCCGGCGCAAGTCACTGAAGCACCGAACAGCGACAAAACCCAGGATCGCCATGACTTCCATGGTCAGCACCAGACCGGCATCGTCACGCCGCGCCCGACGTGCGGCATGCTGGTGTCGTTCGACGTATTGGCCACCGACCGCGAAGACCTCGATCGACTGTTTCGCACGCTGAATCAGCGGATTGCGTTCCTGATGTCCGGCGGCCCGGTGGCTCAGGTCGACCCGAAGTTCCCACCCGTGGACTCGGGAATTCTCGGCCCGGTGGTGACACCCGACAACCTGACCATCACTGTCTCGGTGGGTGAATCGCTGTTCGACGAGCGTTTTGGCCTGGCCGGCGCCAAGCCCAAGCGATTGATCCGCATGGTCGGCTTCCCCAACGATGCTCTGCAACCCGAGCTCTGCCACGGCGACTTGAGCCTGCAGTTCTGCTCCAACACTGCCGACACCAATATTCACGCCTTGCGCGACATCGTGAAGAACCTGCCGGACTTGCTGCTGGTGCGCTGGAAACAGGAAGGCAGCGTGCCGCCACAAGCGCCGGCCAAGCCTGGAACACCTGCGCAGAGTGCGCGCAACTTCCTTGGCTTTCGTGACGGCTCGGCCAATCCCGATTCCAACGACAAGAAAACCATGGAGCAGATTGTCTGGGTTCAACCGGGCAGCGATGAGCCGGCCTGGGCGGCCAATGGCAGCTATCAGGCGGTGCGGATTATCCGCAACCTCGTCGAGCGTTGGGATCGCACGCCACTGCAAGAACAGGAAAGCATTCTCGGTCGGGTCAAAAGTACCGGCGCACCCATCGGCGGTAGCCATGAAAGCCAGGTCCCTGACTACGCCAAGGACCCTCACGGCAAGCTGACCAAAATGGACGCGCACATCCGCCTGGCCAACCCGCGCACTGCCGCGACCCAAGCCAATCTGATCCTGCGTCGGCCGTTCAATTATTCCAACGGCGTGAGCAAAAACGGTCAGTTGGAAATGGGCTTGCTGTTCATCTGCTATCAGGCCGATCTGCACAACGGTTTCATCACCGTGCAAACCCGACTCAACGGCGAGCCGCTGGAGGAATACCTCAAGCCCATTGGCGGCGGCTACTTCTTCACGTTGCCGGGCGTAACCGGCGACAAGGACTTCATCGGTCGTTCACTGCTCGATGCCACTCAACCGAAAACCACGGCTTAACCCCCTAAACACAACAAACTCACGGAAAAGTCCCATGAAAAAGTCGCCTCTCGCTTTGCTGGTTGCCCTTGGCTTGCTCCACACTCCACTGTCGGCTTTCGCCGCCACAGCGCCGCTGGATCTGGTGGGGCCGATTTCGGATTACAAAATCTACGTCACCGAGCAGCTCGACGGGTTTGCCAGCCACACCCAGCAGTTCACCGACGCGGTGAAAAAAGGTGACCTGGCCACCGCTCAGAAGCTCTATGCGCCCACCCGTGTTTACTACGAGTCGATCGAGCCGATTGCCGAGCTGTTCAGTGACCTCGATGCGTCCATCGACTCACGCGTCAACGACCACGAAAAAGGTGTCAAGGCTGAAGACTTCACCGGTTTTCACCGCATTGAGTACACGCTGTTCTCTGAGAAAACCACCGAGGGCCTCGGTGAACTGGCCGATGGTCTGAATAACAACGTCAAAGAACTGCAAACCCGGGTTGCTGGCCTGACCTTCCCGCCGGAAAAAGTCGTGGGCGGCGCCGCTACATTGCTCGAAGAAGTCGCTGCGACCAAGATCTCCGGTGAAGAAGACCGCTACAGCCACACCGACCTGTATGACTTTCAGGGCAACATCGACGGTGCGAAGAAAATCGTCGACCTGTTCCGTCCGCAACTCGAGAAACAGGACAAGGTTTTCGTCGCCAAAGTCGACAAGAACTTCGCCAGCGTGAACACGATCCTGGCCAAGTACAAAACCGCTGGCGGCGGTTTCGAGACCTACGACAAGGTCAAGGAAAACGACCGCAAGGCGCTGGTCGGCCCGGTCAATACCCTGGCGGAAGACCTGTCGACCCTTCGCGGAAAACTGGGTCTGAATTAAGCATTGTTTCAACGTTCGATGATCGTTCCCACGCTCCGCGTGGGAATGCCGCCATGGACGCTCTGCGTCGGCTTCGGGATGTGACGCGGAGCGTCACGGGATGCTGGGGATCGTGTTCAGTGGCGTGCTGACGTTGCTGTCGACCTTGTTGCAGCGCCTGCCGTTGCTGAGCCTGATGATTCTGATTGTCGGTCGATTGTTCCTGGGGATCGCCCAAGGCTTGGGTGCATGGGCCAGGTGGGGCCCGAACACACCGCCCGCTCGATTTCCTGGAACGGCATTGCTTCGTATGCCGCGATTGCCATTGGTGCGCTACTGGGTGTGGTGATGGTCGATCAGTTGGGGTTCGTGAGTCTTGGGCTTGCGCTCTCGGGGTTAGCGCTGGCGGCACTGCTGCTGATTCGCAACAAGCCCTCGGTGCCGGTCATTCGCGGTGAGCGGCTGCCGTTTTGGGCGGTGTTCGGGCGCATAGCGCCGTTTGGTGTCAGCCTGAGCCTGGCCTCGATCGGCTACGGAACTCTCACCACCTTTATTACCCTGTTTTATGTCAGCCGTGGCTGGAGCGGTGCGGCCTGGTGCCTGACGGTCTTTGGCATTTGTTTCATCCTCGCGCGCCTGCTGTTTATCTCCAGCATCAACCGCTTTGGCGGGTTCAGCTCGGCCATTGCCTGCATGAGCATCGAAACCCTGGGGCTGGGCCTGTTGTGGCTGGCACCTACGACGGCAGTGGCGTTGATTGGTGCGGGGCTGACCGGGTTCGGTCTGTCACTGGTTTACCCGGCATTGGGTGTCGAGGCCATCAAGCAAGTGCCAAGCAGCAACCGTGGCGCCGGCTTGAGTGCCTATGCGGTGTTTTTTGATCTGGCGCTGGCGATTGCCGGGCCATTGATGGGCGCGGTGGCGTTGAACCTGGGGTACTCGTGGATTTTCTTCTGCGCGGCGCTGTTGTCGATCACCGGACTGGGGCTGACCCTGCTGCTGAAACGTCGCTCAGCACTCAGCCCCTCGTAAGACCCTGGCGTCTACGGCAACGTCTGGTCAGCCGTCTGCATTCCCGCCCCGCTTGGCTTGCTCAGGGTTTGAGCAAAGAAACGCCCGGCTTCGGAGATCAGGTTACGGTGAATGTCCTCACGATTAACGCCGTCAGCATCGGTACACAAGGCCGGCATCGCCGCGAGTTGCTCCTGGGTACACGGTGCCATGAACACGAAATGCCCGGCCCCCGCCAGCAGTTTGAAATCCGGAGCAACGGGTAGCTTGCGAGCGAGCGCCGCAGCGTTTTTATCGAGGGCGACCAGTTTGTCGCCATCGCCGCTATAGAGCAGCACCGGCACATGCACACCGGCCAGGGTATGGCGACCGAACTTCAGGCTCAATGGCGCCATCAGTAACAGCGCGTGAACCCGTGGGTCAGCGACTGGTTGCAAGTCATCGCGGTCGACAATCAGTTCACCGTTGGTGCTGCAGGCGTCTCCGTCGTCAGGGCGTTCTTTACAGTAAAGGCGTAAACGATTCAGGTCCGGCGTGGCACCCGAAAGAATCAACGCTGTTTCGCCACCGGCCGAATAGCCGATCACCCCAACCTCGTCGGGATTGACGAACGGCGACAGCATGGGGTCGGCCAGGGTTGCGGTAATGGCTTCGGAAATCTGGATCGGCCGTCCATAAAGGTTGCTTAACGTACCGAGGCGGCTGTGATCCTTGGAGTTGTCACCGGGATGAATCACCGCCACCACCACAAAGCCTTTGCGTGCCAGCGATGTGGCAAGGTCATGCAACGCCAATGGGGTGCCGATGTTGCCGTGGGAGAGCATCAACATCGGAAAGCGGCCAATCGCGACCCTTGCGTCTTCGGTCGCCTGGACTTGATAACCCTCGAGCTTGCTGAAATGTTCGATGCCGGTCGACGGATAAAAGGCGATGGCCCGCATGGGCTGTAAATCCAGCGGATCGAGAAACGTCAGCTCATGGTAGCCAACGCTCCAATGAGGGTGCGGCGCAGGCGCGGCTTGCACTGAATTCAGGCTGCTGAGCAGGCAAATCAGTAACATTGCACAAAGACGCATCATGGGATGCCCCACCTTGTTACCCGATTGGAATACCCGTTTTCCGCCAATCCCTTGGATTAAAGCCTTGCGCCGACAATTGCCGCTTTCAAGGTCTATGCAGAACGGGGCCGATAACCCGAGACTGCATAACCTGGGCCAACACCTGAAACGACAGCGCTTTTGAAGCAGATACAGAAAGACTCCGTACCCTGATCGTTTTACGACGATCAGGGTACGGAGTCTAGTGGGTATTGCCTGAGCTTATTAACTCTTTACGCAAGCCTTACGCGGCAGCGAACAGTTGCTCGCTGATGCGTGCCTGAGCGTCGCTCATGGCTTTGTTGCGAACGTCGTCACCGTAAGCCAGGCCATGGGCGCGGACGAACTCGATATCGGTGATGCCCATAAAGCCCAGCATGACTTTCAAATACTCTTCGTGACCTACGCCAGTCGCCTGGCCCACGTGCATGCCGCCAGAAGTCGACACCACCACGACTTTCTTGTTACCGCACAGACCTTCAGGGCCGGCTTCGGTGTAGCGGAAAGTCTGGCCGGCAACGGCAATGCGGTCGATCCAGGCCTTGAGCTGGGTCGGGATAGTAAAGTTGTACATCGGCGCAGCAATCACGACGGCATCGGCAGCGAGGAATTCAGCCAGGGTCGAAGCGCTCAGTTCGGCTTCGTGCTGTTGTGCGGCGTTACGCAACTCGGCAGTGGTGCCGGCAGCGACCAGCGTCGCGGCAGAGAAATGGCTGATGGCGTCGCTGGCCAGGTCGCGGTAGGTCACCACGGCAGCAGGCTCGGCGGCTTTCCAGGCCTGGACGACACTGTGGCTCAACTGACGGGAAGCAGAGTTGTCGCCAAGGATGCTCGAATCAATGTGCAAGAGTTTCATGTGGGATCTCCAAGTGAGGATCGCCACCGGGCGATCTAGTGGAAACAATCCTACAGATGAAACCAATAGCCGATTAGCCAGCAACAATGTGATAGTTTGTCCCACTGATAGGACAGTCGAGTAATGCCATGCAAGACCTCAATGACCTTTACTACTTCGCCAAAGTCGTCGAAGCCGGCGGTTTCGCCGCCGCCGGGCGCGTGTTGGGCATTCCCAAGTCGCGGTTGTCGCGGCGTATTGCCGAACTTGAAGAGCGCCTGGGGGCCCGCCTCCTCCAGCGCACCACCCGCCAGCTGAAGCTGACCGCTGTCGGCGAGCGCTATTTGCGCCATTGCCAGGCAATGCTGCTGGAGGCCGAAATGGCTGACGAGGCCGTCGCCAGCATGTCCAGCGAGCCCCGAGGGCGGTTGCGGGTTTCCTGCCCCGTTGGGCTGGCTCATGAGTTTTTGCCATCGGTCATCAGCTCGTTTCTGGAACGCTTTCCTCAAGTGCAATTGGAGATGCAGTTGCTCAACCGCCGGGTCGACCTGGTGACCGAAGGCATCGATGTCGCCTTGAGAGTGCGCGAACTGGGTGATGAAGACCCGTTGCTGGTTACCCGGCGCCTGCGCCAGGCGCAAATGGTGATGATCGCCAGCCCGGCCTTTATACGCGAGCATCCGATCAGCAGCCCGGAAGACCTGAAGCAGGTGCCGGTGCTGGGTGCTCTGGAGGCCGATCGCATGGTGCATCTGCGCATGCTCGATGCTCAGGGCAAGAGCTATGACCTGTCGCTGGAAGCACGACTGGGGATCGATGATTTCATCGTGCGCAAAGCCTGCACGCTGGCAGGTCTTGGCTTTACCCTGCTGCCGATGATGTACTGCGAAGAGGAACTGGAAAACGGCTCGCTCGTGCAACTCTTGCCCGAGTGGTCGCTGCCTGGCGGTTGGCTGCTGGCGGTCTACCCTCATCGGCGCGGTTTGCTACCGGCGGTACGCGCCTGGATTGATCATTTGACCGAATCATTCAAAGCCTGTGGGGATCGATTGTTATGAAGGCTAAACCGATGACTGAAGAAGACGTGGCGCGTTTCTGCCTGGCACTGCCCGGCGCGCAAGAAGATTACAAATGGGGCGGCGTACGGGTGTTTTCGGTTGCTGGAAACAAGATGTTTGCCCTGCAAAACCTGCGGGGTGAGTCATTGGCGTTCAAGGTCGACAAAGAGCTGTTTCTGGGGCATGTCGACCGCCCGGGCATCGGGCCTGCGCCCTATCTGGCAAGGACGCAGTGGATCATCATGCAAACGCCCTACCCGCTTGGCGCCGATGAGTTGCAAGGCTTGCTGCAACGTTCTCACCAACTGGTGGTGAGCAAGTTGCCCAAGCGCGTGCAGGTCGGGTTATTGCTTTAGAACAAGCTGAAGCGGCCGGCGCCGATAAACAACTGGTCGATCCAGAACACCTGATGCAGCAGCACGATGATCCAGAACACCAACTGATAGGAGACTTTGCGGGTCTTGTGCCGAAACACTTGCTGGGCGAGCAAGGCGCCCGGCCAGCCACCGGCCAGTTCAACCGCGTGCAGTATTTTTTCCGGTGTACGCCAGCTGTCGGCGCGGGCCTTGCGCTTGTCGCGCCAGTACAGGACGAACGCCAGTCCGCTGACCATCCCATAAGCTGCGAGCGGAACCAGCGAAATCCCGCGCCACCATAAAAGGGTCGAACCAAAAGCCGGCAAGGCGCACAGCACCAGGAACACCAGGCCTTTGAGGCGCGGGTTTTGAATCCCGCGCCCATTGCGTGGCTCGATCACGATGTGGCGGCTGCCCAGTCTACCCAACCAAACTGCCAGGTCGCCAGAATCAGCAAACCAAACGCGATCCGGTACCAGGCAAACGCGGCGTAGCTGTGGCTGGCAATGAACTTGAGCAAGCCCTTGACCGCGATCATTGCGAAAACAAACGCAGTGACGAAGCCGATCGCGAACACCGGGAGGTCAGCGGCCTGGAACAGGTCGCGATATTTGTAGCCGGAGTACACCGCGGCACCGACCATGGTTGGCATGGCCAGGAAGAACGAAAACTCGGTGGCGGTTTTACGCGATAGACCAAACAACAAGCCGCCGATGATCGTCGAGCCAGAGCGCGAAGTGCCGGGAATCATCGCCAGGCACTGGGCAAAACCGACCTTCAGGGCATCTTTCCAGGTGATCTCGTCGACGGTTTCGGCGTGCACGCTGTGCTCGCGACGCTCAGCCCACAACATGATGACCCCGCCCACCACCAGCGCCGTCGCCACGGTGACGGGGTTGAACAGGTATTTGTAGATCAGGTCAGCGAAGATCACTCCCAGTACCACCGCCGGCATGAAAGCGATCAACAGGTTGACGGTAAACCGTTGAGCGTTGCGCTGCGTTGGCAACCCGGTCACCACGTCGAGGATCTTGCGGCGAAACTCCCAGACCACGGCCAGGATCGCGCCGAGCTGGATGATGATGTTGAATGCTTTCTCGCGCTCGCCACCGAAGTTGAGCAAATCCGCGACGATAATCTGGTGCCCGGTACTGGAAATGGGCAAAAACTCTGTCAGTCCTTCTACAACGCCAAGAATCAAAGCCTGAGCGGCGGTCCAAAAATCCATTAATCCCCCAATGAAACGATGCCTCCAAGGCATGCCTCGTTAAAAATATTCAAGCGTTCACTGCGATCAGCGTCATTGAATGACAACGCGCACAATCCCTGTGCGAAACGTTAAAAATCTGCCGAAAAATCAGCGCGATTTCAGATTTTTACTAACGCGGCCGAAATCCTATCAGACATGCCTGAATAACGCTGCGCCGTAATTGGACTTGAGTCGGATAGGCTCAATAGCAAAAACGTGCCTGAATGCTGGCGGTCGTTTATGACAGAACAAGAACAAAAAACGGAGTAACACGGTTATGAATAGCTTGCGCAGTGTGTCGATCAGCCGTCGTCTGTGGCTCATCCTGATTGTGGCTGTGCTGATGCTGTTGACGTTGGGTGTGCTGATGCTCAAGCAGATCCACGATGACCTTTATCAGGCCAAGGCCCAGAAAACCCAGCATGTGGTGCAGACAGCCAGCGGCATTCTGGCCTACTACCACGATCTGGAAACCGCCGGCACCCTGACCCGCGAAGCGGCGCAGAAACAGGCATTGAGCGTGGTGCGCGGATTGCGCTACGACCAGAACGACTACTTCTGGATCAACGACCTGACACCCGTGATGGTCATGCACCCGACCAATCCGAAACTTGAAGGCCAGAACCTTTCCGCGATCAAGGATCCGGACGGCTTCGCGTTGTTCAACGAGATGGCGGCCATCGCCAAGGCCAAGGGCGCCGGTATGGTTGACTATCGCTGGCCAAAACCGGGCGCCAGTACACCGGTCCAGAAAACCTCCTACGTGAAACTCTTCGAGCCCTGGGGCTGGGTCATTGGTTCGGGGGTGTACATCGATGACATGCAGGCCGAGTTTTACGCACAGATGTGGCAGACATCGCTTGTCGGGCTCGCCATTGCTGTCCTTATGGCACTGCTGGTGACCCTGATTGCGCGCAGTATCGTGCGCCCACTCCAGGAAACCGTGAACGCCATGGCCAATATTGCCAGCGGTGAAAGCGATCTGACCCGTAGCCTTGATACCCATGGTCAGGACGAAGTGACCGAATTGGCGCAGCATTTCAACGCCTTCACGGCAAAACTGCGCCGGGTCATCACTCAGTTGCAACTGTCCGCCAGTGCCCTGGGGCAATCATCCAGCGACTTGGGCAACGATGCGGCCCAGGCCCAGGCGCGCAGCCAGCAACAGTCCCAACAAATGGAACTGGTGGCGACCGCCATCAATGAAGTGACCTATGGCGTGCAGGACGTGGCCAGGAATGCCGAACACGCCGCCAGCGAAATGCGCGATGCGCAAGCGCAGGCACAACAGGGGCAAGTGAACATCGACGGGAGCTTGCAGCAGATCGATCAGCTGTCGGGCACCATCGATCAAGCCGTTGAGGTTATCCGCACCCTGGCCACCGAAAGCACACAGATCGGCAGCGTGCTCGAAGTGATCCGTTCGATCGCCGAACAGACCAATCTGCTGGCGCTCAATGCGGCCATTGAAGCCGCCCGAGCCGGTGAGCAAGGACGGGGTTTCGCGGTGGTGGCCGATGAAGTCCGACTGCTGGCACAGCGCACGCAGAAGTCCACGGCTGAAATCCAGTCGATGATCGAGCGCTTGCAGAGCCATTCCGAGGCGGCAGTCAAAGTCATCGGCGACAGCAGCCGTGCCTCGCAGTTGACCATTGAACAGGCCGGGTTGGCGGGTGCCAGCCTGAACGCGATCGGCCAGGCCCTGAATAATCTCAACGGCCTGAACGCATCGATTGCCAGCGCAACCCTGCAACAGGCGCATGTGGTCGAGGACATCAACCAGAACGTCACCCAGGCCGCGGGTTTGTCCCACGGCACTGCCTTGGCCGCTGAGCAATCGAGCGTCGCAAGCGTGCATTTGAAAGAACTCAGTGAGCAGTTGAATGGCCTGCTCAAGCAGTTTCGGGTGTAGACACAATTTGCAGTGAAACACCGCTCCTGTGGGAGCGAGCTTGCTCGCGATGACGGTTTTACATTCAACATCAATGGTTGCTGTCACACCGCTATCGCGAGCAGGCTCACTCCCACATTCGATCGTTGCTGTTTCGAACCTTGCGATCACTTGACTGACTGGCATTAGGGTCACCTGCGGTACAATCGGCGCCCTTTTCAACTTCACCAAGGATCCTTCATGTCCGGGCTTGAACTGTTTGCCGCCGCACTCGGCGTGATTGCCGTCTGGTTGACGGTCAAACAGAACCCTTGGTGCTGGCCGATCGGACTGGTCATGGTGCTGCTCTATAGCTGGATCTTCTTCGAGGTAAAGCTGTATTCAGACATGCTGCTGCAGGTGATTTACGCTGGCTTGCAGCTTTACGGCTGGTGGCAGTGGACCCGTGCCGGCGAAGCGCAACATGGCCGGCAAGTCACGCAGCTGGATGGCCGTTCGATGTGGGCGGGGTTGGCCGTCGGTGCCGTCGGCAGCTTGCTGCTGGGCGCGGTCATGGCTCATTGGACTGATGCCGCGCAGCCCTGGCTGGACGCGGCATTGACCGGTTTCAGTCTGGTGGCGCAACTGTGGATGGCGCAAAAACGCCTGCAATGCTGGCCGTTGTGGATTGCCGTCGATGTGATTTTTGTCGGGCTGTTTATCTACAAGGGCTTGTACCTGACGGCTGCGCTCTATGGCCTGTTTACGCTGATCGCCGTGCAAGGCTGGCGCGAATGGCAGGCCGATCCGGCGCTGCGCGCATGAAGGTCCTGGTACTCACCGGCCCGGAATCCAGTGGCAAAAGCTGGTTATCGGCAGAACTTCAACGCCACTTTGGTGGGTTGCTGGTGGGCGAATTCGTTCGTTACTTCATTGAGCAGAACCCTCGTGATACCTGCCTTGCCGATATCCCGCAGATTGCCCGAGGTCAAATGGCCTGGGAAGACAGCGCCCGGGCCCAGCGCCCCGCGTTGCTGATTCTCGACACGCACTTGCTGAGCAATGTGCTGTGGAGCCAAACCCTGTTTGGCGAATGCCCCGCCTGGATCGAAGACGCTTTGCTGGCCAGGCAGTACGACCTGCACCTGCTGCTTTCTCCCGAATCGGTTGACTGGACGGATGACGGCCAGCGCTGCCAACCGGATCTGAACCAGCGCCTGGCGTTCTTCAACGCGACAAAAGCCTGGCTGGAACAACATCAGCAACGGCTACAAGTCATCAACGGCGATTGGGCTGAGCGCCGTCGTCAGGCCTTTGTTGCAGTGGAGCAATTGCTAACGCCGTGAAGGTATCCCCGCTCGATACGTCCCCGGTTTCCCCCTGTTTTTTGGACCATGTGTCCGTTTCTGAAACACTCCAGTGCAGCGCAACAGCCCTATCAGCGGCCTTCATCCGCTTGTCATGCTGACTGTTAAGTCATTGATACACTCGCCCGCAAACACTTGATTTAGAGCTTTTCGACCTACGGGGCCGGCTCACGATGGCGGGCACCGTCTCACGGTTGATACAGCTCAAACATCCCTCTGCCTGTGCTGTCCCTTAACCTATTGAATTCAATCAACAAATAAAAAGCGGCACAGCTTCTGCTCTCTCCTTCACAACGCTGACCAAGGCCAGCGCACAAAAGACGAGGGAGTGCCGACGTGGAGACAATCGATAAAGGCTTTATCCGCCTCCTGCTGATCGGATGTGCGTTCAGCTCCGTCATCAGTCTGCCTGTCCCGGCCGCCGATGGGATCATCATCATCCAGCGGGAAGTCCAAACGCGTAACGCGACTCGCCGCCCCATGGTTCCCGACCCTAGCCCCCTGACCGTCAATGCCAACCCGTCCAAACAAGTCATCAGTGCAACCAATGAACTGTCGGACAGTGACATTTCCGGCATCAGCAGCGGTGCAAGCATCGCCGGCACGATCACTCAAGCCACCGGCACACTGAGCGGCAACGTCAACGGTCAGTCACAGCTGCCCGGCTTGTCCGCAGGACATTCCGCAGGCTCCGGCAACGGTGTTGCCAACAGGATCAACGGCACCATCCAGCAAGGCCTGGGCAGTCTGAATGTTATCGGGGGGACAATGAAATGAATCGCACTCTGCTGATTCTGGCCATGTTTTGCAGTGCGCCGACCTTTGCCCAACCTCCTGTTATCGATACGGCCACCATCGACAACTCCGGCAGTCAGTACCAGGGCAACTTTTCAGTCAACCAGGCTGCCGGTGATCAGCAACAACAGGCCAACGCCCGAGCCATCGCCATTAACACCGATGCCAGCGCCACCACGCAGATTCGCCAACGGTTGCGTACTCAGGTCGATCCCAGGATCGATGCCCAGTCAGCCATTAAAGGCAACGCCTTCAGTAACGGTAATGGCGTACTGGGGGTCAACCAGAGTTCGGGCGCCAGCAACCAGCAAGCCAACGCCCTGCGGATAAGCATCAGTGCTACGCCGCAAAGTATCGACGACAGTGTCCTCAAGCAACAGAACGTGGCGCTGCTCAACAACTCCGATTCAACGGATCTTACCCCTGGCCATCGCCAGGTCGCTACCAGCGACCAGGCCTTCACCGGTAGCCGTGGGGTGATCCAGTTGAATCAGAGCGCCGGGGTGGGAAACCGAACGGCCAACACCCTGAGCGTACGGGTCGCGGATTGACCCAAAAGGTAAAAACAACACTTAACCTAAAATAAAGTACGGAGAATCAGCATGAAACCCTTAATGGCAATCAAGCCTCTGGTTTTCGCAATCGCTGCGGTAATGGCAGTTGCTGCACAAGCTGGCCAAGGTGGTGACGAGCATCACCACCATCCAAAACCAGTCGTCAATCCAAAAGACACCACCAATGCTGGCGCCACTGCCAACGCTACAGATAAACAAACCAGCACTGGCAACTACATCAGCAATGAAGGAACTAAAAACAGCGCCAACATGGCCAACTCGGCCACGGGCGCGTCCGGCAACGTGGGCGTCAACGTTGCAGCAGGCGACGGCAACCAACAAGACAACGCGGCCGCCATTGCCAGCGGCGATGGCTCGTTTGTCTTTGGTTCTGTGGTGGCAACCGCCAAGGTCACGCAAACCCAAAGCAACAACGTGGTCGACAACTACTCCACCAACAACAGCGCCACTATGAGCGGTTCGGCCAACGGCGGCAGCGGCAACCTGGGCATCAACATGGCTGCTGGCGACCTTAACCAACAGAAAAACACCATGGCGATCGCTGTGTCTGGCGGCAAGTACGCTACCGCTACCGCGAGTGCCGATCAAACAGGCCCAGGCCTGAAGGTGGATAACGACGCCGATCGGACGTACCGCGTGGATACGCTGTCGCGTACCGTCTCAGCCAGCGGTCATGAGTCTTTCAGTAAGGCATCCGATTCGAAATCTGCTTCGGACTATGCCAAGTACTCCGCTTCGGCCTTTGCTGCGCAATTTGCTACGAAGTCTGCTTCGAACTCTGCCAGCGACTCTGCTTCAAAATCTGCCTGGAACTCTGCCAGCAACTCTGCTTCCAGCGCTGCTTTGAAAGCTAAACTGGACGCTTCTGTGGACGTGGACGCTAGTGCTTCCAGGTATAATGGCCATCACTATAGCAGCAGCAGTGCGGATTTCGACGCATCGGTCAACGCATCGCTCAACGCATCGCTCGACACCTCGAAAAGCGCATCGAACAGCGGATCGAACAGCAAATCGAACAGCGCATCGAACAGCAAATCGAGCAGCGCATCGGGCAGTGCATCGGGCAGCGAATCGTATGGTGCAGCTGGCTCCGCAGCGAGCGACAAATCGCGTAGCTTCAGCGAGTCCAGTTCGTTTGATTTGAGCAACACTGTGTCCTGGCAAGTGCTGACCCCAACTGGCTGGGCAAACCCTGTGACCAACACTGCCAACCTGAACGGTTCGGTGAATGGCGGCAGTGGCAACCTGGGCGTCAACGTGGCTGCCGGTGCTGGCAACCAACAAAGCAACTCGCTGTCCATTGCATCCGGTTGCAAAACCTGCCTGTAAACCAAGCTCCAGAGTCTGGAGAGCCCCCTTCGGGGGGCTTTTTTTCACTCTTGCACGGAAGGCTTACGATCATGCGCATTTTCGCCCTGATGTTCCTGGTTTTTCTGGCTGGTCTGAGCGAAGCGGGACAAATGCCGCTTTCCGTCTTGCCCGGCGGAGCGGTCGTTTTCAAACCGGTCCAGAGCATGCGTGAGCGCAAATTTGCCGACCTGGTCCAACAGAAAACCGACTTCAGTTGCGGTGCAGCTTCCCTGGCGACCATATTGCGCCAGGCCTATTGGCTGGACGTAACCGAGGCACAAATCATCGAAGGCATGCTGGCTCACTCCGACCAGAATCTGGTCCGCGTCCAGGGCTTCTCCATGCTCGACATGAAGCATTACGTGGAAAGTATCGGCATGCGGGCCCGTGGTTACCGGGTAGCGCCGGAAGGTCTGACCAGTGTCGCCATTCCGGTCATCGTGCTCATGGACATCCGCGGCTACAAGCACTTCGTGGTCATGCAAAAAGCGGAGAAAGACTGGGTGTATATCGGTGATCCGGTACTCGGTCACAGACGCTTCAAGTTCGACGACTTTGTCAAAGGCTGGAACGGCATCATCTTCGCCGTCATAGGCCAGGGCTACGACAAGACCAACGTCTTGCGCGATCCACCTTTGCCACTGACCGCCAAGAACCGCATCAACACCTTCAGCCCGGTGCGGGACACAGAATTGATGGATTTCGGATTCATCCAGAGCGACTTTTTCTAATGACAAGGGAGCACGAAGCTCCGGGAGTATCCAATGAAGACTCCATACTGGCTGGCCGTCGTTTGCCTGGCCGCCAGCCTGCCAACACAAGCACTCACGTTCAAACCGATTGAACTCAAGGATCAGGAGTTGGCGACCCTTCGCGGCCGGTATGTCATGCCGGGCCGGATCATCAGTTTCGGGATTGTCATGACCAGCACTTGGCAAAATGCCAGTGGTGAAGTGATCGGGGCGACTTCCTCGATGCAGATTCAGGAATCGACCATCAAGCCACAGTTCTATGTGTCGATGATCGACAAGAAAGGTGATGGTTCACCGGTCTCCCAGGGTTCCGGGAATGTCAGCGGCGGCGCCGGCCTCAGTACCACCCAGGGTGTAACCCAGGTCGTGCGCGCCGCCGGCGACTACAATAGCGCCTACAACAATGTCGGCATCAACGTCAAAGAAGCCAACCAGGCACCACAAATGGATACCCAGGGCCAGCCATTGGCCGCCGGCACGACCCTGTCCGCGTCCAACGGTGCCGGGACCTTCAGTATGTCGTCGAGTAACACTGGCGTGCAGTTGAACATTCAGGCCAACAACAATCAGGGCAGTACCGTGCAACGCCTTGCCCAGGGCGGCCTGTTGCAGAATGCGACCTTGCTCGGCGGAGGAAACCAGGTGAACAACCTGACGTCCCTCAATGTTGTCCTGCGCAACAACCTGCCGACCGTCGGGGCGCTGGACTGCAGTCTGGACCAACTAAAAGGCCTCCGCACTCTCGGATACTGATCTACGCTGAGTCTCATCGAATGTAGTCAGAAGGGACGGCAAACCCATGCACAGATCGTTCACGTTGAGAGCTGTCGTTTGTTTGAGTACCCTGGTCCCGGCCACTTTGCTGCAAGCAGCACCGGACCCCCAGGTAGAAGCCCTAAAACAAGAACTCATGGAGCTGAAACAGCGTTACGAAGCACAACAGAACGCGCTGATGGTACTTGAGCAACGCGTTAAACAAGTCGAAGAAACACCAACAACACCTGCTCCCAAGCGCCTGACCCGCTCCCCTGCCGAGAAGACCGCAGGCGCCAAGACCGTGGCCACGGGTGCCCCAGGGACCAGTTCGTATGGGCAGTCGCTCAAGGACGACTCGGGACCGGCGCAAAGCGTGTCCAACCTGTATGACGAAGCCAGCGGCTTCTTCGGTGGTGGCAAGTTCAGTTTCGAAACGGGCATGACTTATACCCACTATGACACCCGTGCATTGGTGCTCAATGGCTTTCTGGCTCTTGACTCGATTTTTCTTGGCAACATCAACATTGACCGCATCAAGGCCGACAACTGGACCCTGGACCTGACAGGCCGCTACAACGTGGCGCAACGCTGGCAGTTCGACATCAACGTCCCGGTCGTCTATCGAGAATCGACATACTCTTCTGGTGGTGCAGGAGGCGCAGCCCCGGTCTCATCCGACGCCACCGTCAAGCGCGATCCGACCATAGGCGATGTCAACTTTGGTGTTGCCTACAAGTTCCTGGATGAATCGGAAAACCTGCCCGACGCGGTCGCCACTCTGCGTATCAAGGCGCCGACCGGCAAAAATCCGTACGGAATCAAGCTGATCAAGGACCCGGGCAACGACAATTTGTCGGTACCTCAGTCACTCCCTACCGGCAACGGTGTCTGGTCGATTACCCCGGGTATCTCGCTGGTCAAGACCTTCGACCCTGCCGTGCTCTTCGGCAGCCTGTCCTATACCTACAACATGCAGGACTCCTTCAGCGATATCAGCCCCACTGTAAATTCCACGGTCCCGGGAGACGTGAAACTGGGCGACTCCTGGCAGGTCGGCGCCGGTATTGCGTTTGCCTTGAACGAAAAAATGAGTATGTCGTTTTCGTTTTCCGACCAATTCGCCCGCAAAAGCAAAGTCAAACCAAGCGGCCAGGACTGGCAATCAATCCCGGACAGCGATTACAACGCCGCCAACTTCAACATCGGCCTGACCATGGCGGCAACCGACAAACTGACGATAGTCCCCAACCTCGCCATCGGCTTGACCCAAGACGCACCGGCCTTCTCCTTCAGCCTGAAATTCCCGTACTACTTCTAAACGCCACACAAGGAAAAGGCCCGCTGCGACGCAAATCGCAGCGGGCCTTTTCGTTTCTCCGCGCCCTAGCGGATCTGGTGCTTGTGCAGCAATCGGTAAAAAGTCGGCCGGGAAACGCCCAGTACTCGAGCGGCTACGCTGAGGTTGTCACTGTGGCGGTTCAATACGTCGCACAATGCCTGGCGTTCGGCGCGGGTCTTGTAGTCTTCGAGGGTGCCCATCGGCGCGGTAATCGTCTGTTGGCCAATCAACCCCAGGTCCCGTGCCTCGATCTGTCGGCCTTCAGCCAGCACCAATCCTCGACGCACCCGGTTCGCCAGCTCACGGACATTGCCCGGCCAATCGTGCTTGCCCATGGCAATCAGTGCGTCTTCGCTGAAGCTGCGCGGCCGACGTCCGGTTTCCTGGCTGTAAAAGTGGGAAAAATGGTTGGCCAGCAGCGCCAGGTCGCCATGACGCTCGCGTAGCGGCACAGTGACCACCTGCAGGACGTTGAGCCGGTAGTACAAATCCTCGCGAAAACACTTGGCCTCGATCGCAGCTTCCAGGTCCACGTGAGTGGCTGCCAAGACCCGGACATCCACGGGAATCGGTTGACTGCCGCCGACCCGTTCGATGTGTTTTTCCTGCAGGAAACGCAACAGGTTAGCTTGCAGTTCAAGGGGCAGATCACCTATTTCATCCAGAAACAGGGTGCCACCATTGGCTGCCTCAATACGTCCGACTTTACGTTGGTGTGCACCGGTAAAAGCGCCCTTTTCGTGACCAAACAGCTCGGACTGAATCAGATGCTCGGGAATCGCCCCGCAATTGATCGCGACAAACGGTTTACTGTGGCGTTGCGACTGACGGTGCAAGGTTCTGGCGACCAGCTCTTTGCCGGTACCGCTTTCCCCCCGGATCAACACCGGCGACTCGGTAGGCGCCAATTTGCTCAGCAATTTGCGCAGTTCGCGGATCGGCCGACTGTCGCCCAGCAGTTCATGCTCGGGCTGGTGGACGTGAATGGTGCCCTGGCCGCGCAAACGCGCCATGCCAAACGCCCGCCCAAGGGTCACTTGAACCCTGGAGACGTCAAACGGCAAAGTATGGAAATCGAAAAACCATTCGCAGACAAAATCGCCGGCATTCTGCAACCGCAGGACTTCCTGGTTGAGAACAGCGATCCATTCAGTGCCGCTACGGCTGATCAGTTCCTTGACGGCTTCAGGACGTTCAAAATGAACAGGTTGAAGGCGCAGCAGGCCGACATCACAGGAACGATGGGAAGCGTTCTCCAAGGTACAACTGTCGACATCCCAGCCGATCGTACGCAGGCCGGGTAATAAGCGATGGCAGTCGTCACACGGATCAACCACTAGCAAACGTCGCAATGCGGGCGTTTCGATCATGACTGTTCCTTGGCGCCAAAAATTAGAAAATTTATTAGAAACAGTCGTTTGGCGTCCCTGAATGTAACGTTAGCAAGATCTTGACGCGGCCTTGTATCGTTTAATAATAAGGTCAACGTCGTTTACGTTATAAAACATGCCCTTATTAGCTCCCTGACAGGTTTGAACCTTTCATCCAGCTTTCAATGCGTCCCTTGCCGCTGCCTTTATAAAAGAAAGTTGAAATTTCTTTTGAATGTGTGTGACCCGCCCCCCCATTGCGCGCATCAGTACAAGTAACCAGCCGAACGGTAAGCCCAACCGACGGCACATCACTTGATTGGGCACAGACGAGAGAAGACCCCCATGAACGCCCCGCTCCGTATCAACGAAGCTCTTTTGATTGCCGACCGCGCATTTACCCCCTTCCAATGCGTGGCCTGGGCTCCACAGGACGGCACCGGCGAACTCAGCCTGACTGTCATCGACCGCACCAGCACCCCTATCGGCCGCAAACAGATCCCCAGCAGCACCTATACCGACCCGGCCCAACTTGAATCCTTGCTGGAACAGGTTCGCGCCGAATTGAGCGAGGAAGGTTATCAGTTGCAATCCTGGACAATGCCGCAGTAAACGAAAAGTGCGGATCACGGCGAAGTGATCCGCACTTTTTTATTGATACATCTCAAGATCCCCCCTCCTCTTCGACACTCTCGGTTAACGCTTTTTGCGATAGACGGTCGTATAAGCCAGACCAACTTGTCACCGGTTCGCAAAGACATTGTTCTGGCACAGAACGACGCTCCGTCCGTGATTTCAGACCGTTGTGCATTGCGTCAATCAGGGATTGAATATTTCTTTCAACGTCTTCCTCCTGGGTTCTGGATCCGGTCGACTCGCAAGGAGATGCGACATGCCCATCCATAACGCTTTTACCTTCGCGGCCCCTCTCGGCACAGCGGGACAACTCGACTCAAGTTTTGCATCATCCGGCAAGGCCTGGGTGCAGTTCGCAGACAGCCTTTCGAGCATGGCCAACGATGTCGCGGTCGATTCGATGAACCGCTTGCTGGTCGCGGCCAAGGTCGGAACCTGCGACGGTCACTGCTATGGGCTGGCCCGATTACTTGAGAATGGTTCAGCGGATCGGAGCTTCGGCACTGACGGCAGCATTACCGGACGGTTCGAAAGCGGCTTTGAAGCCACAGGAGGCAAGGTTAAAGAACTCTCCGACGGACGAATCCTGTTATCCGGTCTGCATTACGAAAGCCCCCACCGTACGCTCCCGGCACTGGCTATGTTTGACTCACAGGGACGCCCGGTCCTGCAATTCGGCAACCGGGGTGTACAGATCGTGCGTTTGCCCGGTGATTTGTCCCGAGGCCTGCGTGACGACTGGTTACCGCCGGGAGTCCCGGGCGCCGAAGCCTGCGACTTCCAGGTACTGGCCGACGGCCGAATCCTGCTGTTGGCCAACCATCACGACGAATTCGCAGATCACGTCGGCATCCTGATACGGCTCAATCCGGACGGAACGCTGGACGAGACATTCAACGGCCATGGATTTGTCATGGTCAGGCACTTGCTGATGAATACCTGGCTGAGCAGTCTCCTGGTGCAGACGGATGGTCAGATTGTGGTCGCCGGCTCCATCAATCTGCCGCAGGAAGGTTTGCTGGCACGCTTTGACAGCACCGGCCGGCTGGACGAAGACTTCGCTGAAGATGGTTTTTTAAGCTTCAAGGTTCAGGGCCACAGCGCCCAGGTGAGTCAGGTGATCGAGCAAACGGATGGGCGCCTGCAGTGTTTCGGTAGCAGTCGCGACCCGGTGCAATGCCTGTCGCTGACCGTGCGCAACAATGGTCGGCCGGACACTCATTGCAATGGCGGTCACGCGCGGCTCAGCGAAATAGGTAGCAGCGGCAGCCAATGGACAGCGGCCCAGGTTCTCGCCGATGGCCGGGTGCTAAGCGTCGGAGCAACCATTGGCGGCATTGCAGCGGATTTCCTTTTGGCGCGGCATCTCCCGGACGGACGCCTGGATCGCCGTTTTGCCAATGGCCAAGGCTGGGTTCGTACCCGTCTGGGGCGCAGCCTGGACACGGCAACCGCGCTGGCCGTGCAGGCGGATGAGCGAATTGTGGTCAGCGGCTACTCGCTGGATGGCCACCACCGGGCGGTATTGGTGCGCTATCTGGGGTAGTACTTTGCCATTGTTGCGATGCAGGTGAGCCATCACCGATTGATAATGAAACTCAAGAGCTTGATCTTCCGGGACTGTTACGGCAAGTTGCGCGCTTCTTGATAGAAGGAGCAACTGATGTCCGGCTCAATGGCCCAGGCGTTTACACACAATTTCCTCGGGCATTCACCGCGCTGGTACAAGGCAAGCATTCTCGCCTTCCTGATTCTCAACCCGCTGGTGTTGTGGACGGCAGGTCCGGTGGCTGCGGGCTGGTTGCTGGTGGCGGAGTTCATTTTCACCCTGGCCATGGCACTCAAGTGCTACCCGCTGATGCCGGGTGGCCTGTTGATGGTCGAAGCGCTGCTGCTGCGCATGACCACACCTGAAGCGCTGTATGACGAGCTGCTGCATAACTTTCCGGTGATCCTGCTGCTGATGTTCATGGTGGCGGGCATTTACTTCATGAAAGACCTGCTGCTGTTCCTGTTTTCCCGGCTATTGCTTGGGATTCGCTCCAAGGCATTGCTGGGGCTGATGTTCTGTTTTCTGTCGGCGTTCTTGTCGGCGTTTCTCGATGCGTTGACGGTGACCGCCGTGATTATCAGTGCGGCCGTAGGGTTTTACTCGGTCTACCACCGCGTGGCGTCGGGCAACGATCCGCGGCAGGACAGCGAATTCAGCAGCGACCACAACCTGCCGGTCCTGCATCACGAAGACCTCGAGCAATTCCGCTCATTCCTGCGCAGTCTGCTGATGCACGGCGCAGTGGGCACGGCGCTTGGTGGCGTCTGCACCTTGGTGGGCGAGCCGCAGAACCTGCTGATCGGCCATGAAATGGGCTGGCACTTTGCAGAGTTCTTCCTGAAGGTCGCCCCGGTTTCGCTGCCGGTGCTGGTGGCGGGCCTGGTGACCTGTGTGTTGCTGGAGAAACTGCGCTGGTTCGGTTATGGCACCTTACTGCCAGACAACGTTCGCGCGGTGCTGGCCAACTATGCGGCACAGGACAACGCCGAACGCACCGCCCGCCAACGTGCTGCACTGCTGGTACAAGGTGCGGCTGCGCTGATTCTGATTGCCGGGCTGGCGTTTCACATTGCCGAGGTCGGGCTGATCGGATTGATGGTGATCGTCTTGATCACGGCGTTCACCGGCATTACCGAAGAGCACCGGATCGGCAACGCCTTCAAGGATGCGATGCCGTTTACCGCCTTGCTGGTGGTGTTCTTCGCCGTTGTGGCGGTGATTCACGATCAGCAATTGTTCACACCGCTGATCCAGTGGGTGCTGTCGCTGCCGGCAGATCAGCAACCGGGCATGTTGTTTATCGCCAATGGCGTGTTGTCGGCCATCAGCGATAACGTGTTCGTGGCGACGATCTACATCACAGAGGTGAAACAGGCATTCATCTCCGGCCATATGAGCCGCGAGCATTTCGAAACACTGGCGATTGCCATCAATACCGGCACCAATCTGCCCAGCGTGGCAACACCCAATGGTCAGGCGGCGTTTCTGTTTTTGCTGACCTCGGCAATTGCCCCACTGATTCGGCTGTCTTACGGACGCATGGTCTGGATGGCGTTGCCATACACCGTAGTGATGGGCGTGTTGGGCTGGTATGCGGTGAGCAACTGGCTGTAACTCATGGCTAATGTGGGAGCGAGCTTGCTCGCTCCCACAGGGGTTTTGTGTGTGGCTTATCCGAGGCTGTGCCAGACGCGACTGTCACGGGTCAGTAACTCATCGGCAGCCGTCGGACCATTTTCACCGGCCGCATAGGTTTGCACACTGGCGTCCTCTTTCCAGGCATCGAGGAACGGCTGAACCGCGCGCCAGCCATTTTCGATATTGTCAGCGCGCTGAAAGAGCGTTTGATCACCGGTCAGGCAGTCGTAGATCAAGGTTTCATAACCGGTGGACGGCTGCATCTCGAAGTAATCCTTGTAGGCAAAGCCCAGCTCGATGTTAGCCATGTTCAGTGCCGGCCCGGGACGCTTGGCCAGCAGGTCGAACCACATCCCTTCGTTCGGCTGAATCTGGATCCTGAGGTAAGTCGGTTGCAGTTCATCGACTTCGGTGTCGCGAAACTGCGCGTAGGGCGCAGGCTTGAAGCAGATGGCGATTTCGGTGTCGCGTACGCTCATGCGCTTGCCGGTGCGCAAGTAGAACGGCACGCCGACCCAACGCCAGTTATCGATCATCACCTTGAGCGCGACGAAGGTTTCCGTCGTGCTGTCTGGCGCGACATTGGGTTCTTCGCGGTAACCGGCCAACGGCTTGCCGGCGATTTCACCGGCAACATACTGACCGCGTACCGAGTTGGCTCGCGCCTCTTCGGTAGACCAGGGACGAATCGCCCCCACCACCTTGGCTTTTTCACCGCGTACCGCATCGGCACCGAAGGCCGCCGGCGGTTCCATCGCAACCATCGCCAGCAACTGGAACAGGTGATTGGGCACCATATCCCGCAGAGCGCCCGTGTGTTCATAGAAACTGCCACGGGTTTCAACGCCAACGGTTTCGGCGGCGGTGATTTGTACGTGATCGATGTAATGGTTGTTCCAGAACGCTTCGAACAGGCTGTTGGAGAACCGGCTGACCAGAATGTTCTGCACGGTCTCCTTGCCCAGGTAATGGTCGATCCGGTAAATCTGTTTCTCCGTCATGACCTTGAGCAAACATGCGTTCAAGGCTTCGGCGGTGTGCAGATCGGAGCCGAAGGGTTTTTCGATCACGACCCGGCGGAAGGCGTCGTCGCCCTCCACCAGCAGCCCGGACGAGCCCAGACGACGCACCACTTCACTGAAAAAGCGCGGCGCGGTGGCCAGATAGAACACCGCGTTGCCGGTACCGCTCTCGGCGATTTTTGCGGCGAGCGCCTGATAGGTGCTGTCGTCGAGAAAATCGCCCTGGACATAGCTGATGTCCTTGGCCAGTTTGGCCCAGAGCACCGGGTCCAGTGAGTCATGGCCGACCTTGTTGGCCACCTCGGTGCGAATGAAGTCTTCAAGCTTTTTGGCGAAGTCCGCGTCGCTGATCGCGTTGTGGTCGACACCGATGATCCGCAATCCATCGCCGAGCAAACCGTCACGACTGAGGTTGTACAGCGCCGGCATCAGCAAGCGCTTGACCAGGTCGCCGTGAGCACCGAACAGGAACAACGTGGTGGGTGGTGCGGGGTGTGCCTTGGATTTCTTGCGGATCGAAGTCATTTTTTCGGCGTCTCGACATGGCCGCCAAAGCCGAAGCGCATGGCCGACAGCAGCTTGTCGCCATAAGTGCTTTGCTGGCGCGAACGGAAACGGGCAAACAGCGAGTTGGACAATACCGGCACCGGAACCGATTGCTCCATGGCCGCTTCGATAGTCCAGCGCCCTTCGCCGCTGTCAGCCACGGCACCGGAGTAGCCATCGAGTTTCGGATCGCTGGCCAAGGCATCGGCCGTCAGGTCCAGCAACCAGGACGAGACAACGCTGCCACGACGCCAGACTTCGGCAATATCGGCCACGTTCAGATCAAAGCGCTGATCTTCCGGCAGGTTCTCCGAGGCTTTGGTCTTGAGGATGTCGAAACCTTCGGCAAATGCCTGCATCATCCCGTATTCGATGCCGTTGTGAATCATCTTCACGAAGTGCCCGGAACCTGCAGGGCCGGCATGAATGTAGCCACGTTCGGCACGATCGTCTTCGGCCACCCGGTCCTTGGTCCGCGGGATATCACCCAGGCCTGGCGCCAACGCGTCGAACAGCGGGTCGAGGCGATCAACCACGTCAGCGTCACCGCCGATCATCATGCAGTAACCGCGCTCCAGCCCCCAAACTCCGCCGGAGGTGCCGACATCGATGTACTTCAGGCCTTTTTCCGACAAGGTTTTCGCCCGGCGGATATCGTCCTTATAGAAGGTGTTGCCGCCATCGATGATCACATCGCCGGCGTCCAGCAATTGGCTCAGGGTGTCGATGGTTTCTTCGGTCGGCGCGCCCGCTGGCAGCATGACCCAGACCGCTCGGGGTTTATCCAGTGCCGCGACCAGTGCCGGCAAGTCAGCAACGCCAGTGGCACCCTCTTCACTCAGGGTCTCAACAAACGCGGTGTTACGGTCATAGACCACAGTGGTGTGCCCATTGAGCATCAGGCGCCGCGCAATGTTGCCGCCCATGCGGCCCAGTCCGATAATCCCCAGTTGCATGTGCTGATGCTCCTTACTACAAATAAAGGTGTGCCAAAGGTTATAGCGCAATGAGCCTGATTAAGGTTAGTCCAGAGCGCTGTAACATAGTTTCCGGACGATTTGCCCGAGCTATAGGGATAACGTCCAAAACGTTGGCGAAGACACAGGGACCGCTAAAAATAAAAAAGTTCCATAAATAACAAAAAAAACCGGAATCGGCGCCGAAAGTGGTTCGGGCATGGTTCCAGAAACCCACGACTGGAGCTTTGCCGCGGACCTGCAACGGCCTTACAGCAGTTCGCAGCTGATCCACACCTGGGCTGACCTTGCAGGCTTGAGTTTCGATGAACTGGACCGCAGCAAGAGCCTTATCAGCGACAGTTTCAAACCGCGCCCGCTGTTGATCGGCAACCCTTATGAGCGCGAACAGAAAGCACTGATCGACTTCAGCCTGATGAAACCCAAGGCTGCCGCCGTCAGTGCTTCAACCACCCAGCCGTAATCTTTTCGGGGGCTGGTTCCAGCCCCCGCTTTCTGCACAGCATTGATGTGCACTCCCCTCAGAAGCGCCCTTCTTTTTTAAAGCGACTTGATCCAGAACAGCATGCGGCCATGAGCGGGATCGAACATCCCCGCCGAAAACCCGAACTTGCTATAGGAACCCTGTGCAACCGCGTTGCCTTCCAGCACTTCCAGAGTGATTTTGCAGCAGCCGCGCTGACGAGCAATGTCCTCGACCTTTTGCAGCATTTTCTGGCTCAGGCCCAAGCCGCGAAATTTACCGACCACCATTACGTCGTGGATATTGACCAGTGGACGGCAAGCAAAGGTCGAGAAACCTTCGAAGCAATTCACCAGCCCGGCAGGCTCCCCGTGAACGAACGCCAGGACACTGAACGCATGGGGTCGCTTGGCCAGCTCGCCGGGCAACTGCTGCAAGACATCGGCCGATAACGGCGTGCCACCGCCCATCGGGTCTTCAGCGTAGTGATTCAGAACCAGACTGATCGCTTCGGCGTGTACCGGGTTGGTGTAGCTGGCCTGGAGTACCAGGATTTCTGCGGATTCCATTTCCATCCTCGATCAAACAATGAGTGTGCATCCCTGCGCGTATCGCCTGTCAGCGCTGGGTTAGCCGACCTTAGCGTGCCGGGAACACTGCGGACAACCGCCAAATCATCACAGCCCGGTGTTTTTACCGCAATGCGCTGCCGGCAACGTCCCTCGTCACTCGCACGCACAAAAAGCAGGACTTTTCCGATTTTTATGAAAGCTAAATACACAGCATATAAACAACAAAGCAGACGACACTTTTTAAACATCGCTACACCACCGACAAACAGGGCCTTTGAGCGCATAACGCACTCAATAGCCCGCTGTAGGATTCCTACAACAAGGTTTTATCGGTCACCCAAAAGCATTGACAGTGCGTTTATATCCGGCAACTCTTGTACCCAACACAAACAAAAAACATGAGATTGCCAACTATGAGCCACTCCCCTTTCCCTCTCGTCGAGATCAGCGGCACCCCCTTCGACCGCGGCTTCCAATACGGTCAAGCAGTCGGTCAGCGCATTCACAAAAGCATCGAGATCTACTCTGTCCAACTGCTGAAGATGGGTTACACCTGGGCCGACATCCGTGGTTTTGCCAATGAGTTCGTGCCCAGCATCGAAGCATTCGAACCGGAATACGCTCAGGAAATGCGCGGTATCGCCGAGGGTGCAGGCTGCGATTTCGAAGCTATCGTGCTGATCAACGCTCGCACCGAGATCATCCAGTTGGGCCGACGCAAGGCTCGCCTACCCGATCCGGACGGCTGCACCGGGGCGGTGATTCTGCCGACGGCATCGGCCGCCAACGAAGTGATTCACGGACAAAACTGGGACTGGCGCGCGGAATGCGCCGAGAGCGCCATTGTGCTGAAAGTCCTGCGCGAAGATGGCCCGGATGTACTGACCTTCACCGAAGCCGGCGGCCTGGCCCGCAACGGCTTGAACTCGATCGGCACCGCAATCACCGCCAACTACCTGGAGTCCGAACGCGACTACACCCAGGTCGGCGTGCCACTGCCATTCATTCGGCGCAAGGCGCTGGAGGCCGCGCACTTCGCGCTGTCGATCAAAGTGGTCGCCACCACGGCCAAATCCACGTCCAACAACATGATGCTCAGTCACGCTGGCGGGTATGCGATCAACTTTGAATGCGCCCCGGATGAAGTCTTCCCGATTCAGGCCGAACAGGGGTTGCTGGTACACGCCAACCATTGGCAGAGCCCGGTGGCATTGGGCAAGTTGCGTGAAGCCGGCTTGAACAGCGTTCCGGAAAGCCTCTACCGCGACGTGCGTGTGCGGCAAATCCTCAGCGAAACGCCCGGGCAATTGACCGCCGAGCACCTGAAAAAAGCCTTCTTCGATGACTTCGGTTCACCGTGGGCGGTGTGTCGTCCACCGCTTTCCAACATGGCCGGCAATCTGTCGGCCACCGTGGCCATGGTGGTGATGCGTCCGGCCAAGGGGTTGATGGAAGTCGCGCCGCTGCCGGCCGTAAACCGCGAATTTACCGCCTATTCGCTGGCCATGGAGGGCGACATCAACCGCTACCTGAAGTAACTCACGCGACACCCACGCCCTCCGGGCGGCACGACAAGAACAATGACAATAAACAACTAACGGTTTGCGACGCCTGCTGGCTCTCACCGTCGCAAACCGCCAATGGAGAATCACTCCCGTGCATACATTCACTCGTATCGCCCTGACGCTAGGGTTCAGCAGTCTCGTTCTTGGCAGTCTCAATGCCGAAGCCGCCAGCACCCTGCGGGTAGCACTCAATGCGGACATCCGCAGCACCGACCCCGGCGTCAATCGCGACGAAAACACCGACGCGGTGGTGCTGCACATCGTCGAAGGCCTGGTGGCCTATCGCGAAGATGCCTCCGTTGGGCCGCTGCTGGCCAGCAAGGTCGAGGTGTCGGCCGATGGCCTGGAATACCGCTTCACCCTGCGTGACGGGGTGAAGTTTCATAACGGCGCCGCCCTCACGTCCACCGACGTACTGTGGACCTGGAAACGTTATCTCGACCCGCAAACCCAGTGGCGCTGTCTCGCAGACTTCGATGGCCGGGGGGTGGCGAAAGTCGCCGACATCAGCGCACCGGATCCGTTGACCGTGGTCTTCACCCTGGACAAACCCAATGGCCTGTTCCTCGCACAAATGGCCCGTTCCGATTGCGGCGGCACCGGCATCCTGCACCCCTCCTCCGTCGATACAAACGGCAAGTGGCAAGCACCGATCGGCACCGGGCCATTCAAGCTCGCCGAATGGAAACCGGGGCAATACGTCGACCTGCAACGCTTTACCGACTACAGCGCCCGACCAGAGACAGGCACCGACGGTTACACCGGCAACAAGCAGGCGTTTATCGATAACCTGCGCTTCATGGTCATCCCTGATGCCGCCTCAGCCAAAGCCGCGCTGCAATCGAAAGGCGTCGACGTACTGCCCGATGTTACGGTAATGGACGCCCGCGAACTCGGCGCCTTGCCAGGTATCAAGACCTCCAGCAGTTCCAATATGTCGCTCAATGCCCTGCTGTTCCAAACCCGCGACCCACTGCTCAAGGACGTGCGTATTCGGCGCGCCATCGCGCTGTCGCTGGACAGCGAGCAAATGGTCCAGGCATTGACCGAAGGCACTTCCCACGCCAACAACTCGGTGGTGCCAGACACCAGTCCTTACTACAAAAACGTTCAGAAGCAAGGCTACAAAGCCAACATCGAAGAAGCCAAACGCCTGCTCAAGGAAGCCGGTTACAACGGCCAGCCGCTGAAAATCATCACCAACAAACGCTACCAGAGCGTGTTCGACATGGCAGTGTTGAGCCAGGCCATGGCCCAGGCAGCCGGGTTGAACATCGATATCGAAACCCTCGAATGGGGCACGCAACTGGAGCGCTACCAGAGCGGTGCGTACCAGATCATGGCGTTCTCCTATTCGGCGCGCTTCGACGCGGCGCTGAACTTCGAGTCGGTGATGGGCGACAAAAACCAGCAACCCCGCAAGGTCTGGGACAACCCCCAGGCACAGGGCTGGATGCTTGAGTCCATGCGCGAAATCGTACCGGTCAAACGTCAGGCGCTGTTCGATCGGTTGCACCAACAGATGTTCGCCGATGTGCCGATGGTGGTGATGTACAACGGCAGCACCGTCGGTGCCTTTCAGGATCGGGTCGAAGGTTACCGCTCCTGGCCCATCGCCAAACCGCGCCTGTGGGGCGTGAAACTGGCCGACTAGGAGCTCGATCATGTTGCGATTTATCGCTCAACGCCTGGCACTGTCCGTGCCGACCTTGTTGCTGATCTCCGTGGTGGTGTTCGCGCTGATCCGCTTCATCCCCGGCGACCCGGCGCTGCTGATGCTCGGTGATATGGCCGACCCGCAAAGCCTGGCCAGCACCCGCGCGGCATTGGGGCTGGATCACTCGATTGGCGTGCAGTTCGTGTATTGGTTGCAATCGGTGCTCAGTGGCGACCTCGGCGTGTCGATCACCAGTAAACAACCGGTGCTCGAACTGATCCTCGACCGTTTCTCGGTCAGCGCCAGCATCGTGCTGGTGGCGGTTCTGCTGGCGGCGTTGATTGCCGTTCCAGCAGGCCTGTTCGCGGCCTGGAAACAGGACAGCGCGCTGGACCTGGGGCTGGTCACCGGCGCGACCCTGTTGCTGTCGATTCCCAGTTTCTGGCTCGGTTTGCTGTTGCTCTACGCGTTCGGGATCAAGCTCAACTGGCTGCCCGTGGTCGGTTATGTGCCGTTTGCCCAGAACCCCGGTGAAGCAGTGACCTATCTGGTGCTGCCGATTGTCACCCTGACACTGGTGGAATTGGGAGCCATTACCCGGATGGCCCGGGCCAGCACCATCGAGGTGCTGCGGCTGGAATACATCGCCCACGCCAGAGCCAAGGGCTTGTCGGAGCGCGCAGTGCTGTGGCGTCACGCGCTGCCGAATGCCTTTGCGCCGACCTGGACCTTGATCGGCTTGATCCTCGGCAATTTGCTGGGCGGTATTGCAGTACTGGAAACAGTGTTCACCCTGCCCGGCATCGGTCGCCTGATGGTCGACGCCATCTTTGCTCGCGACTACCCCGTGCTGCAAGGCTGCCTGCTGCTGATCACCTTCATCTACGTAGCGGTCAACCTGCTGGTCGACCTGCTTTATCCACTCTTCGACCCAAGGGTGAAACTATGACTGTCTCTCTGTCTTCCGCGAGCCCTGCACCTGCGCGTCGCCCGTTGCGTTGGCCACCGGCGAACGCCTTGATTGGCGGCACCTTGCTGGCGCTGCTGATCAGCATGGCGCTGCTCGGTGTGTTCTGGACACCCTACGATCCGCTGAAAATCGATCTGCTGTCTCGCCTCAAGGCACCCTCGGTGCTGCATTGGCTAGGCACCGACGAGTTTGGCCGTGACGTGCTCAGCCGCTTGATCATCGGTGCGCGCACCAGTTTGTGGATCAGCTTGCTGACGGTGTGCCTGGCGCTGTTTTTCGGCAGTGTGATCGGCATGCTCGCCGGCTACCTGCGGGGCTGGACCGATCGCCTGCTGATGATGATCAACGATGCATTGCTCGCGTTCCCCGGCATCCTGATGGCGTTGGGGTTGATGGCGATCATCGGGGCCAGCCAGTACGGCATCGTTTTGGCCTTGAGCATCGCCTACACGCCGTCGGTGGTTCGGGTGGTGCGCGGCAGTGTGCTGTCGCTGCGTGAACGCGAATTCATCGAAGCCTCACGGGTGATCGGCAATTCGGAGTTCTACACACTGTACCGCCACGTTGCACCCAACTGTGTTGCGCCGCTGTGCGTGCTCGCCACCAGCATGTTCGGCTGGACGCTGCTGTCGGAAAGTGCCTTGAGCTTCCTCGGCCTGGGTGTTCCGCCACCTGCTGCTACCTGGGGCAACATGCTCGCCGCCAGCCGCCCGTACATCGCCAACGCCACCTGGCTCGGCTTGTTCCCGGGGTTGTTCATCGCCCTGGCGCTGGTCGCCATCAACCTGTTCGGCGACGCCCTGCGCGACCGCCTCGACCCTCGAATGAGCCGTTGATCATGCCCAGTCCAAAACCCTTGCTTGAAGTCGACCATCTGCTGATTCGCGCCGGCGCCGAAGGCCCATTGGCGGTCAACGATCTGAGTTTCACCGTCGCACCCGGCGAGATTGTCGCGCTGGTGGGCGAATCCGGGAGCGGCAAGACCATGGCCGCACGCGCAGCGATTGGCCTGCTGCCACTGCCGATGGAAGTCTGTGGCGGTGCGATCCGCTTCGAAGGCCAGGACCTCAATCGGTTGAGCTGCGCGCAACTGCGTGGCATCCGCGGTGCGCGAATCGGCATGGTGTTCCAGGAGCCGATGGTTTCGCTCAACCCGGCCATCCGCATTGGCGAGCAAATGGCCGAAGGTCTGCGCCTGCACACCGACCTGAACAACGCACAGATTCACCAACGCTGCGTGGACATGCTCACCCGCATCGGCATCACCGACCCCGAACGCTGCCTGAGCGCCTATCCCCATGAGTTCTCGGGCGGCATGCGCCAGCGGATCATGCTCGCCTCGGTGATGCTGCTGCGTCCGGCGCTGCTGATTGCCGACGAACCCACCACCGCCCTCGATTGTCTGGCGCAGCTGGACGTGATCGAGCTGATGCTGGAACTGACCCGCGAGCAAGGCACGGCGATCCTGTTTATCAGCCACGATTTGTCGTTGGTGGCGCGTTATGCCCACAAAGTCGTGGTCATGCGCCACGGCCAGGCCGTGGAGCAAGGTTCAATCAATCACATTCTCCTGGCCCCGCAACACGCCTACACCCGCCAATTGCTCGAAGCGTTGCCCAAGCGCGGCGAACTGGTCGCGTTACCAGCGACCGACAAACCCCTGGTGGAAATTACCGGCGTCAGCATCGAGCATCCGGGTCATGCGCGGTTCTGGGGTAAGTCGCAGCCCAAGCGCGCCGTGCACAGCGCCAACCTGTGCATCGCCCCCGGTGAAACCCTGGCATTGGTCGGCGGCAGCGGCTCGGGAAAAACCACGCTGGGTCGTGCGCTGGTGGGGCTGGTCAAACCTTGCGCCGGCGAGATTCGCTTCAAGGGCATCAATAT
Organism: Pseudomonas sp. H3(2019); assembly: GCF_007713465.1. GTDB lineage: Bacteria > Pseudomonadota > Gammaproteobacteria > Pseudomonadales > Pseudomonadaceae > Aquipseudomonas. The sequence goes on from NZ_VMSG01000012.1 coordinate 157,783, forward strand.
CCTCAAGGCCGGTCAGCGTGATCATCGGCTGCAATGCCAGATGATCTTTCAAGACCCCTATTCGTCCCTTGATCCACGAATGCGCATTGGCGAAACCCTCGCCGAACCGTTGCGCCATCTGCCGGAACTGAGTGAGGAGCAAAAACGTCAGCGTGTTGCCACCACACTGGTGGATATCGGTTTGTCGGAAGCGTTCATGGAGCGTTTTCCCCATCAACTGTCGGGTGGTCAACGCCAACGGGTGGCTATCGGTCGAGCACTGGTGCGGCACCCGCAACTGGTGATCGCCGACGAACCGATTTCGGCGCTGGACATGACCATCCAGAAGCAGATCCTCGAACTGTTCGAGCGCTTGCAGGCGCAGTACGGCTTTGCCTGCCTGTTCATTTCCCATGACCTGGCGGCCGTCGAACGCATCGCCCACCGAGTCGCGGTCATGTATCAGGGCCATATCGTAGAAATTGGCAGCCGCGAAGCGGTCTTCGATAAGCCCTTGCATCCCTACACCCGCCAATTGCTGGCAGCCGCAAGCCCATTGGAGCAACTGGCGGGCGGTGGTTACCGGCTGCGACCAAAACCCGAAAACCTGCAGCCCACACCTTAGTTCTCACTGGCTTCACCTCGGGCGCCTTCAGACACCACTGAATGCGCCCATGGCGAAGCCATGCTCAAGCAAAACAACAAAAAGCCCTCACAGGAGCCAACACCATGAACGCACGCCTCATGCAGCACTTGACCTTGATCGGCGGCACCAGCTTGTTGCCCATGGCCGCCGAAGCGGAATTCCTCAAGGACAGCAAGACCACGCTGGACTTGAAAAACTACTACTTCAACCGCGACTACCGCGAAGGCGATGGCCAGTCCAAGCGCGATGAATGGGCCCAGGGATTTCTGTTGAACCTGCAATCGGGCTACACCGAAGGCACGGTCGGCTTTGGCCTGGACGCGCTCGGCATGCTCGGGCTGAAGCTCGACTCCAGCCCTGATCGCTCCGGCAGCGGCTTGTTATCCCGCGAAAGCCAGGCCGAACCTGGCAAGCCGAGCTACGCCAGACGTGCCCACGACAGTTATTCCAAGGTGGGCCTGACCGCCAAGGCCCGCGTTGCCAAGAGCGAGTTGCGTGTCGGCCATTTGCTGCCCGACCTGCCGCTGCTGCAACCCAACACCAGCCGAGTGCTGCCGCAGACCTTTGAAGGCACCCTGCTCAGCTCCCGAGACATCAAGGGCCTGACCTTGCGCGGCGGGCAGATTGATCAGGTCAAACAACGGGAATCCACGAACTACGAAAAAATGGGTTTGACCAGTCAGAACGGGGCTTACAAGAGTTCGGCAAAAAGCGCTGAATTCCGTTTCGGCGGCGCGGACTACCAATTCACCCCAACCCTGACCGGCAGCTATCACTACGCGCAGCTTGAGGACATTTATCAGCAACACTATGTCGGCCTCAAGCACAGCCTGGCGCTGGGCGGCGGCACCCTGAAAAGCGATATCCGCTACTTCAGCGCCGACGCTGCCGGTGCAGGTCTCGCCGGCACCGTCGACAACCGCGCCTTGAGCACGCGTTTCATGTACGCAATTGACGGACATTCCATCGGCGGCGGCTTCCAGCAGCAGTACGGTGAAACACCGTTTACCTACGTCGACGGCAGCAACACCTACCTGTTCACCGAATACCAGTTGAGCAACTTTTCGCAAACCAGGGAGCGCGCCTGGCACGCGCGCTACGATTTTGACTTCGCGGCGGTGGGCATTCCGGGGCTGCTGTTCTCCACGCGCTACGCCAAGGGCGATCAGGCGCAGATCAAAAAATTTGTCGGCGAAGGCCGGGAATGGGAGCGTGACATCGACCTGGGCTACACCATCCAGAGCGGCCCGCTGAAGAACGTCAGCGCCCGCTGGCGCAATGGTATGAGCAAGAGCAACTATCAGCGCGACACCAACGAAAACCGCTTGATCGTCAGTTACAGCGTGAAGCTTTGGTAAGAGGCTGATGAAGGTCGCAGGTTGCATAGCGCAGCCTGCGACCTTTCAGGCCTCGGCAAAGCGCTTCAATTGCATTTCCTTCAGCCGGCTGTGGGTCCGACGAAACGGGAACTCCAGATAACCCTCGGTGTACAGCTCATCCATTGGCACTTGTGCTTCGAGGTACAACGGCACTTTGCGGTCGTAGCACTCATCGACCAACGCAATGAAACGCCGCACGCTGTCGTCGTGTACCGACAGTTGCGGCAGTTCACGGTCGCCGGCCTCGACGCGCTCGGCGCCATCCTCGGTGCCTCGGGCAATGCGGCCAGGGCGTTGGTGGGCGCTGAGGTTGGGGACTTCGCTTAACAGAATAGTGCTGAAGCGATCACACAGCGCCATGAAGTCCATCGCCGCAAACGGTTGCTCGCACAGGTCCGCATAACGGCACCAGAGCACGGTTTCACTGGATTGCACGGCAACTACCGAGCGATAGCCAATGGTCACGGGATCGCTGGACACCGGCTGTCCTTCAGTCAGACTCTTGAACACATCACTCATCAGGCTGGGCTGACCCGGCGCACTGACCCAATACCGTTGCAGAGCTGCTCCTGGATGCAATCGGTGATCTTCGCCACCGTCCACCGCCACCACTTGCATGTGACTTTTGATCGCGGCAATCCCCGGCAAAAACCGATCCCGGTTGAAACCGTCCGCGTACAGCTGCTCCGGGGGTTGATTGGAGGTGCAGACCATCACCACACCTTCGTCGAACATGACCTGGAACAGCCGCCCGAGGATGATCGCGTCGCCGATATCATTCACGAACAACTCGTCAAAACACAGCACCCGCACGTCCCGGCTCAGCTCTCGGGCCAGCGCCCGCAGCGGGTCGGCGGTGCCGGTGAGTTGAAACGAGCGCTGGTGTACCCAACCCATGAAATGGTGAAAGTGCTGACGCCGCGCCGGTACCCGCAGGCATTGGTAGAACTGATCCATCAACCAGGTTTTGCCTCGACCGACCGGCCCCCAGAGGTAAACCCCGGTGATCGGCGTTCGCCCCTGATGCAAGGCTTCGTGACACTGCTGCAACGCCATTACGGCATGTTCTTGCGCGGTATCAGGGACGAAGCCTTTTTGCTTGATTGCGTAGTGGTAAGCGCTGAGGGGCGAGTCGAAAGTCATATCGGCCATTGGTCAGTGCACAAAACGCCAAGTATGGCATGTGTTTGTCGACGGATGATCGTTCCCACGCTCTGCGTGGGAACGATCAATAGCGGATGTGGTTAGAGCGAGATATCGAGTCGGGCGATTTTTCCTTGCTCGTTCAGGCGGAACACATAGCGCAACTCCAACGGGCTGCCGGGGAACGTGCCGGAAATCAGGTTGCTGACCAATACTTTGCCGGTGCGTTGCTGCACATCCAGCACTTCGACCCGAGGCTGGTAACGGCGCGCGGTGTCTTCCATCCATTGGGCGATGGCGTGGGTGCCGACCTGATGGGCGCCTTCATCGAAAACGTTGGCATCCTCGGCGAAAAAACTGGCGACCGCCGAACTGTCACGAGCATTGGCGGCAGCGATATAGGCGGCAATGGCGGGTGCGAGTGAAACGGCTGGGTTCGACATGGTACGGCTCCTTGTTGATTGATTCTGGATCCATGCTAAAACAACGTTGTGTCAATTCTTGTCAGGAGTGAAACGCCCCGCCTCATCCAGTTGCATCGCCTTGCGCCAGGCGCGCAGCAGGTCACTGCGACGCCCCGGATAGCGTTCACCCAGCTCTCGGGCAGCGGCAATCCGGTCGGTACGAAACGTTCGAAAAGCCTCGCGCAATTCGCACCAGGCGACGATCACGCGCGCCTCGTTGAGAAAACCCAGCGCCAACGGCCAGATCAGCCGCTGGCTGGGGGTTTTGTTCACGTCGGCGTAATCGATATGCAACTTGGCTTGCGCGCGAATCGCCTGGCGAAAGACATTCAATTCCACGGCGTTTTGCGGATAGCTGTTACCCGGAGGTCCGGGCAAGACTGTCGGGTTATTCAAGGCCTCCTGAGCGGCAGGTGCCAACACGGCAGCGATCTTCGCCAGGGCATCGGCGGCGGCCTTGCTCAACACCTCATCGCCACGCTGATCGACATAACGCAACCCCAGCACCACCGCTTCGGTCTCGTCGGCATTGAGCATCAGCGGCGGCAGAAACAAACCGCTGCGCAGCACATAACCGATACCCGCTTCGCCAAAAATCGGTGCGCCGAGGGCCGTCAGTTCGGCAATATCGCGGTACAGCGTGCGCTCCGATATCTCCAGCTCACTGGCCAGTGTCGCCGCCGTCACCGGACGACTTTTACCGCGCAGCACTTGCAACAAGGTGAACAAACGACTGGTACGCGACACGATCAACTTGCTCTGTGAAATGAAGGTCGACGGAGCTTAGCAGAGGCCACTGTCAGAAACTGTCAGCAGCCGCCGCTCCCACAGGTTCTATTGTGATCGTTGGATCGTTCCCACGCTCTGCGTGGTAATGCCTCAGGAGATGCTCCGCGTCCAGTGACGCGGAGCGTCACGGGCTACATTCCCACGCCGGAGCGTGGGAACGATCAAGTTGTTTATTCGCGCCGCGTAACTTCCGTCAAGGGCTACAACGCCTTGCGTCATGCCCTACACCTGCGCCAGAATCCGCCGGCTTGTGCGCGTTGGTCCTCGCCTCTATCGTTTCCGTGCCGCTGACAATTCAGCGGTCGGGTTTAGCAGCTCGGACCAAGGCACGCCAGTGCCGCCTCTCGCTCAGCCAGCACTTTTCTAGTGCCAGTTGCTCTGTATTATGGCGGCTGTGCGTGGGGCACTTCGGTGCGCCGGGATGTTCCTTGGTCCGGTCTGCTAACCCGCGTACAGCTGCCACCCGTCGTTTAGCAGCGACAGATAGCGGCTCCACTTCCAAGGAGCTTCACGATGTTCAAACCAACGCCCAATCCCCCCGAAACCGATCCGGTTTCCCCCTACGCCTCCCTCGATTCAAAAGAACTCCACGCCGCCGCGCACCGTGCGCTCGATCATTACCTGGTGCTGCCCGAGACCAAGGCATTGTTAACCGACCGACGCCCCGGCTGCATTTTCGTCATCGCCCCCGACATCGACAGCGAAACCCTGCTGGCCCACGCCTGCGAAACCCTCGCCTCGGCCAATGTCATGGCCAGCGACCTGGCGTTTGACCTCGAGGGTCCGAAGCGCAATACCGCGCTGGCGATTCAGCAGATGATCTCTTTGGCCGAACTGGCGGTGAATCGCGCACTGGATCACCTCGATCCACCTGATCCAGCGTAGTCACCAGAGGTTGGCTCCTACGCGGGACACATCATTCGGCGTAGGAGCTGGCGCAGCCTGCTATCTTTTTGGCATCCGGAAGCTTCAATCCTCACGGTCATGGGAAATCCGGATGTCATGCCCCACGGCGAACCACTCAAGCCGGTCGTGGTCGCACAGGTGAACCGCTAACGCTGCTCGAGGGTCGAGCCGCCTGCGGTTCGACCCTTATTTTTCGAGAGCTCGTTCATGCGCAGATTCCTCGCCTTAAGCCTTTCCCTGCTGTTGCTCAGCCTGAGCGCCTGCGCCCTGTTCCCCAGTCGTGATCCGCTGAACATCAACGTGGTCGGCATTGAACCGCTGCAAAACCAGGACCTGGAAGTGCGCTTCGCGGTGAAGCTGCGCCTGCAAAACCCCAACGAAACGCCCATCAACTACAACGGCGTGGCCCTGAGTCTGGAGGTCAATGGCCAACCCCTCGCCACAGGTGTGAGCGATCAAACGGGATCGATCCCGCGTTACTCGGAAGCGATCATCAGCGTACCCGTGAGTATTTCGGCGTTCTCCGTGCTGCGCCAAACCCTTGGCCTGAGCCAGACGCAATCGCTCAACAACCTGCCTTATGTGTTACGCGGCAAGCTGTCTGGCGGCGTGTCAGGCACCATCCGTTTTGTCGACAAAGGCACACTCAACCTGCCGGGCTCGACAGCCGGCATCTGGTAAATTCAGCCGCAGAGCACAGCGCTGATTGCTGACAAACAGGGAAGTGGATTCAACCATGGAAAGATCTCCCACGCTGTACACCGAACGCTTGATCCTGCGGCCGCTGGAGCTGGCCGATGCGGAGGCAATTCAACAGCATTTCCCGCAGTGGGAAGTGGTGCGCTACCTGAATGCCCTGGTCCCGTGGCCTTATCCAGCGGATGGCGCGCTGACTTACCTGCGCCACATCGCCCTGCCGGCGATTGCCCGCGGCGAAGAATGGCATTGGTCGATTCGCTTGAAATCAGCGCCCGAGCAGTTGATCGGCAACGTCAGCCTGATGAACGAGCCGGACAACAACCGTGGCTTCTGGCTCAGTCCGCAGTGGCAAGGCCAAGGGTTGATGGCCGAAGCCAGCGCTGCAGTCACTCAATACTGGTTCGAGACCCTCGACCGCTCGCTTTTGCGGGTGCCCAAGGCCGCGCCCAACCTGGCGTCGCGGCGGCTGTCGGAGCGCACCGGAATGCGCTTGATTCACAGCGACGAAGGCGATTTTGTCGGCGGGCGCTTTCCCAGGGACCTTTGGGAAATCACCCGCGAAGAGTGGCAGCGCCTCAGATAAACCGCACACCGGGTTTGGCCCGTTCATCCACGGTCAACTCGAACACATCCGGGCGCGCATAGTGCCCGACCACATCGTAGTCGTAGCGCGCACGCACCAGTTCGTCGGTGTCGATCTCGGCCGTCAGCAACCCCGCGCCGCCCAACAGCGGACCGGCCAATACATCGCCCATTGGGCCAATAATCACACTGCCGCCGGCAATCAATGGGCGCTCGGCCGGCCAGTTGGCAATCGCAAGGCCCAAGGCTTGTGGCGATGGCTGGACCTGGCAGGCGCTGACCACGAAGCAACGTCCTTCGTGGGCGATGTGGCGCATGCTGACCTGCCACATTTCGCGCTCGTCGACCGTTGGCGCGCACCAGACTTCCACGCCCTTGGCGTACATCGCCGTGCGTAGCAGCGGCATCATGTTTTCCCAGCACACGGCCGCGCCAACGCGCCCGACCTGGCTGTCGATCACCGGCAGCGTCGAGCCGTCGCCCTTGCCCCAGATCAGCCGCTCGGTGCCGGTGGGCATCAGTTTACGGTGCTTGGCCACCAAGCCGGTGTGTGGTTCGAAGTACAACGCGGTGCAGTACAAGGTGCTGCCTGAACGCTCGATCACCCCCAACACCAGATTTGCGCCGGTACGTGCAGACAACCCGGCCAAGGCTTCGGTTTCGGCGCCCGGCACCTCGATGGCATTAGCGAAATAGCGCGCAAAGGCCTCACGACCTTCCGGCAACCGATAACCCAACTGCGTGCCGAAGCCTTCGCCCTTGGGGTAACCGCCGAGCAACGCCTCGGGCATGACCACCAGCCCGGCGCCGGACTCGATGATCGCCTGTTCATAAGAAAGAATCTGTTCCAGGGTCTCGCCCTTGCCGCCGGGCAACGAACCGATTTGCAGTGCAGCAACAATGGACTTTGGCATCGCGGTAACTCCCTGAGCATTGAAGTATTGCTCATTCTCCGGCCACCGCAGATCATGAATAAAGCCCCGTTCACTGCTGAAAGATATGAGTCAAATGAATATCGCCGACATTGACCTCAACTTGCTCAAAGTCTTCGAAGCGCTGCACGACGAGTCCAGCGCCAGCCGCGCCGCACTGCGTTTGGGCGTCACACAGTCAGCGGTCAGTGCGGCGTTACGCAGGCTGCGCGACGTGTACGCCGATCAATTGTTCGTGCGCACCGGCCGCGGTCTGGCGCCGACATTACGCGCTAATCAATTGAAACCGGTAGTCAGCGACGCGCTGAACAAATGCCGACAAAGCCTGGCGATGGTCGATCCGGCGGCCAACCAGTACGAAGGTCGTTCAGTGATCGTGGGTTTATCGGATGATTTCGAGATTGCCTATGGCCGGCGATTGATCGAGGAAATCGCCCGACGAGCGCCAAAGCTGCGGTTGATCTTTCGTCAGACCCACAGCCAGATCGTGGCTCAGGCCTTGATGGAGCGCAGCGTTGACCTGGCGATCACCGCCGGCGGTTTTGCCGAACGCCTGCTCAGCCGTCAGGTGCTGGGTGAAGGCGGTTATCAGTGCCTGGTCGAACCGGGCAGCCTGGCTGACGGACAACAGGAAATCGGCCTCGACGAGTTTGTCGCTCGCGAGCACATTCTGGTGTCGTCTGGGGGGTTTATCGGCATTACCGATGAGGGTTTGGCGGGGCTAGGATTGAGTCGGCGAGTGTGCGCGTCAACCACGCATTTTGCCGCGCTGCCGTTCTTGCTCAAGGGCAGCCAGGCTGTAGCAACCATCCCGGCCCATGCGGCGCAGAGCATCGCGGCACTCAGCGGGCTGACAGTGCTGCCCTGCCCGCTGGCATTGCCGCGTTACCCGATCGAGTTGGGTTGGCGGACCAACAGCCAACTCGATCCGCTGCTGCTGAAAGTGCGCGAAGCGATTGTTGCGAGCTTTTTACAAGCACCTACTTGGCAGCCATCAGGCGATTGACTTCGCTGCGGACCATGTTCGCGTATTCCGGCGGTGACATGGCGTCCAGTTCGGAGCGCACCCACTCCGCCCATTTGCCTTTACGCTTGGAGCGCTCGCCAAACAAGCGTGCCGCTTCACCCTTGGATTTACCCAGGTTGCTCTGCCAGAGGTCGAACAGACGGGACTTTTCATCTTCAAGCGCAGCGCGCTCGGCAAGGGGCTTGTCGGCCAGATTGAAGCTCATGGGAGTTACCTGCTGCATAAAATAGGCAACATCTTACACTGTAGGTGGAAATCTCCGGAGGCAGATTTTCCATTGGCGTTGAGTTGCAGGGTAAAAAGACTGCAACTTTTCCGCTGCGCCTACACTCCATTGATCACTGCCCCAAAACCAGCAAGGAGTCACCTGATGGCCCGAAAAACCCCGGTGCAAGCAAACGATGAGCAAATCAAGGATCAAGTTTTCAGCGAGCTTCAAGCGTTGATCGAAGAGTCGGAGAAACTGCTCAAAAGCAGTGCCTCACTGGTCGGTGAAGAGGCTGAAAACCTGCGCGGACAAGTCGCACTGAAACTGCGGCAGGCACGCGATTCTGTCTCCAGTGTGCGTGAGCGGACCCAACCCGTGGTCGAGGCGACCGAAACCTACATCGGTGGTCACCCATGGCAAACCGTTGCAATCTCGGCCGGTTTTGGCCTAGTGGTAGGGTTGCTGCTGGGGCGACGCTGAAACCACAAAAAGGCGAGCCCATGGGCTAATGCCAGTCAGTTAAGCTGACTGGCATTTTTATTTTTGATCGGATACTTCGGT
>NZ_VMSG01000013.1 GCF_007713465.1 Pseudomonas sp. H3(2019)
ATTTTGATTTCTTGCGGCCAAAGGTCAAGCGAGAAGGCTTAACTGATCGGCATTAAGCCTTCGGGCTCCGTTTTTTTCGTCTGCCGAATCTGTCGGCGGGCGGTTGAACCCTGCCGAAAACCCGGTCGGCTCGACGCGTTTCTGTGCCATGCAGCCGCTACGGTTTGCCTGGGGTATTCAGCAATTTGATGGTCGTGGGTGTAGGAAAATCCTTCGCTACACTGCGAGCATCCTCCCCCGGAACAACAAGGCAACTCCCTATGCAAAATCGCATGATGATTACTGGTGCCGGGTCCGGCCTGGGTCGCGAAATCGCTCTGCGTTGGGCTCGAGAAGGTTGGCAGTTGGCCTTGTCCGATGTCAGCGAGTCGGGCTTGCAAGAAACCCTGAAACAGGTCCGCGAGGCGGGTGGTGACGGTTTCATTCAGCGTTGCGATGTGCGCGACTACAGCCAGTTGACCGCCTTCGCACAAGCCTGTGAACAGAAGCTGGGTGGCATCGACGTGATCGTCAATAATGCCGGCGTGGCCTCTGGCGGCTTCTTCAGCGAGCTGTCGCTGGAAGACTGGGATTGGCAGATTGCGATCAACCTGATGGGCGTGGTCAAAGGCTGCAAGGCCTTCCTGCCGCTGCTGGAAAAAAGCAAAGGCAAGATCATCAACATCGCCTCGATGGCGGCGTTGATGCAGGGGCCAGCCATGAGCAACTACAACGTGGCCAAGGCCGGTGTGGTGGCGCTGTCCGAGAGCCTGCTGATTGAACTGGCACATCAGGAAATCGCTGTGCATGTGGTCTGCCCGTCGTTCTTCCAGACCAACCTGCTGGACTCCTTCCGTGGCCCGACCCCGGCCATGAAAGCCCAGGTCGGCAAGTTGCTCGAAAGTTCACCGATTACCGCCAGCGATATCGCTGACTACATCTATCAGCATGTTGCCGCAGGCGAGTTCATGATTCTGCCCCATGAGCAGGGCCGTATGGCCTGGGCGCTCAAACAGAAGAATCCGCAACTGCTCTACAACGAAATGACCGTGATGGCCGACAAGATGCGCGCCAAGGCCAGGCAAAGCGCCAGCTGAGCTTGCGAGTATCGGGCTGCGTCGTTAGGGTTGCCGCTTGTGGCCGCCCTGACGAGATGTGTGCATGCTCAATTACCTGTGGTTTTTCCTCGCGGCGCTGTTCGAAATCGCCGGTTGTTTTGCTTTCTGGATGTGGTTGCGGCAGGGCAAAAGCGCCTGGTGGGTCGTGCCGGCGCTGCTCAGTTTGACGCTGTTCGCCATTGTGCTGACCAAAGTCGAATCGACCTACGCAGGCCGCGCTTATGCAGCCTACGGCGGCATTTACATCATTGCGTCCATCGGCTGGCTCGGCGTGGTCGAACGGATTCGACCGCTGGGCTCGGACTGGCTGGGCGTTGCGCTGTGCGTGTTAGGCGCGAGTATCATTCTGTTTGGCCCACGCTTCACTACGCCTTGAGTCATTGGCGTTGCACTGAAAGGAAAGTCTGTAAGAGGAGTCGTTTTGCCGCGTAGGGGGGGACTGTTTTGCCGCTGGTGCATTGTAGACCCGGCGTCAGCCGTTCATCTTCAAGGCCCGGTAACCTCAAGGACTAGAGCCATGCTCGTACTCAGCCGCGTTGTGGGCGAAATGATCTCCATCGGCGACAACATCTCTGTGCGTATCCTCGCCGTGAACGGAAGCAACATTCGGTTCGGCGTCGAAGCCCCGCAAAACATCAATGTGCATCGCGCCGAAGTTTATAAGCGCATTCAGGCCAAGCGGGTACACGGCAAACGCAGCTGAAGCCCTCGGTCAAATGGCTGCTCAGTCGAACAGGTGCTTGGGCACATCGTGCTTGAGCATCAGTTGGCATTGCTGGCTTTCAGGATCGAACACAATCAGCGCCTGACCTTTGCTCAACGCATGGCGGACCCGCAACACGCGGGTTTCCAGCGGGGTTTCGTCGCCATTGTCGGTACCGTCTCGGGTGACGAAGTCTTCGATCAGGCGGGTCAGGGTGTCGACTTCAAGTTGGTCGTGGGGAATCAGCATTAGGCACCTCGGGTCATCAATCCGGCGATCCTACGGCGCTTCACGCCGCAGGACCAGCCTGCTCGCCTTGATCCGATCATCACGAACCGCGAATCAGCTTACGCAAGGCAAACCGGTTCGGATGGCAGGCCTCGGCGACGCTTCTGGGCAGCGGCAACGGTTCGTTGTCCAGCCACGCCGCCAGCAACTCGCCGGACAGCGGTGCGGTGATCAATCCGCGTGAACCGTGCCCGCTGTTGACGTACAACCCGTCGAGCCATGGACACGCGATGTTTGGCACTTGCCGAGCGTCTTTGCCCAGTGCGGCGTAGGCCCGGGCGAAGGCCTGGCTGTCAGCCAATGGGCCGACGATCGGCAGATAATCGGGGCTGGTGCAGCGGAACGCGGCGCGACCTTGTAGCTGTTCCGGGTCCAGCTGTCTGGCGTGCAGACGAGTGACCAGGTCGCTGGATATCTCCTTGAGCAGCTCCAGGTTGCCGAGGTGTTCGGCGGTGGTCGGAGTCAGGTCGTCGCTCTTGAAATCGAAGCTGGCGCCCAGGGTGTGTTCACCCAGGCGTGCGGGAGCGACGTAACCTTCAGCGCAGACCACCGTCGCCAGACACTGGCTCTCAGCGGTTTGCGCCAATCGGGTGATTTGCCCGCGAATGCGTTTGAGCGGCAGCTCGGCACTGTGCGCGAAGCGTTTGATTTCCGCCGCGCCGGCCAGTACCACCACGGGCGCGCTGGCGAGCAGGGTTTCGCCGTCCCAGGCTTGCCACTGATCATCGACCTTGCGCAGTTCCAGCACATCGCGGTGCGTCAGCAGTTGGACATTGGGGAACGATGCTTGCCATTGGCACAGGGCCGGCGGATGAACCCAGCCACCCTCTGGATAGAACAGCCCGCCATGGGCCAGTTCGATTCCGGCCTGGGCCTGCGCGTGCGGCTGGTCCAGCAGGTGCAACAGATCGGCGGGGAAGGCCGCCGCCAGTTGCGCCTGACGCTCGGCTTCCTTGGCATTGAATGCCAGTTGCAGCACCCCGCAATCGTCCCAATCGACGCCACGCTGCAAGTGTTCAAGCAAGCGCCGGGTGTGGCCGAAACCGCTGACGATCAATTGCGAAAGTGCGGTGCCGTGGGCCGAGAGTTTCAGGTACAGCACGCCTTGCGGGTTACCCGAGGCTTCTTGCGCCAGGTCGGCATGCCGTTCCAGCAGGCTGACCTGCCAACCGCGCGCGGCGAGGCTGGCGGCGCTGGCGCAACCGGCTAGCCCGGCGCCGATCACCAGCGCACGACGTTCGCCGCTCACCTGATTCGGGCGAGCAAACCAGGGTTTGGTGGTTGCCGGGGCCGGTGTTTCTTCAGGCCAGCCAACGAACGTCCCGCGCAGGATTTCCCATTTGTGGCCGATGCCCGGTGTGCGGCGCATTTTGAAACCCGCCGCATTGAGCAGACGGCGCACCCAGCCGGTGCTGGTGAAGGTGCTGATGGTCGAACCGGGCGCCGACAGACGCGCCAGTTCGGCAAACAGTTCGGCGGTCCACATGTCGGGGTTTTTTGCCGGAGCGAAACCGTCGAGAAACCAGGCGTCGATCTGCGCGTCCAGCTGTGGCAGTTGTTCCAGCACGTCACCGATCAACAGCGTCAGGGTTACGCGGCCATTGTCCAGCACCAGCCGCTGAAAGCCCTGGTGGATGGCGACGTACTGCGCCAACAACTGATCGGCAAACGGTTTGAGGTCGGGCCAGAGTGTCAGGGCCCGTTGCATATCTGCCGGGCTCAGCGGGTATTTCTCGACGCTGATGAAATGCAGCCGTGCGCCAGCCACAGCCTGTTGCTCGAACAACTGCCAGGCGCAGAGAAAATTCAGTCCGGTGCCGAATCCGGTCTCGCCAATCACCAGCCTTCCGCCCGCCGGCAGCTCGGCAAATCGTTCGTTCAGGCGGTTTTGCTCGATGAACACGTAACGGGTTTCATCAAGGCCCGACTGGTCGGAGAAATACACGTCGTCAAACACCCGCGAGCGCGGGCGACCTTGGTCGTCCCAGTCGAGCTGGGGATGCGGTACGGGGTTCGGCAGTATTTCAGGATTCATGGTCGGCTCAAGCGAGGCAAGGCGACCATTCTAGCCGATCGCGACAAAGCCGATTGATCCATGGCAACCCGAATGGCATTGCACAGACAAGTGCTCGATCAATCCGCTAGTCTTGCTCAATCCGGGAAGGGAGCTGCTCATGTTCGAATCTGCCGAAATCGGTCATGCGATTGATAAAGAAACCTACGAAGCTGAAGTGCCGGCGTTGCGTGAGGCTTTGCTTGAGGCCCAGTTTGACCTCCAGCAGCAGGGCCGTTTTCCGGTGATCGTGCTGATCAACGGGATTGAAGGCGCGGGCAAGGGCGAGACGGTCAAGTTGCTCAATGAGTGGATGGACCCACGACTGATCGAGGTCCGCACTTTCGATCAGCAAACCGATGAAGAGCTGGCGCGACCACCGGCCTGGCGCTATTGGCGGATGCTCCCGGCCAAGGGGCGGATGGGGGTGTTTTTTGGCAACTGGTACAGCCAGATGCTGCAAGGGCGGGTCCATGGTTTGTTCAAGGATGCGGTGCTGGACCAGGCGATCAACCAGACCGAGCGCCTGGAGAAAATGCTCTGCGATGAAGGCGCGCTGATCTTCAAATTCTGGTTTCATCTGTCCAAGCAACAAATGAAAGCGCGCCTCAAGTCCTTGCAGGACGACCCGTTGCACAGCTGGCGCATCAGCCCGCTGGACTGGCAGCAATCGCAGACCTACGACAAGTTCGTGAAATACGGTGAGCGGGTGATTCGCCGCACCAGCCGCGACTACGCACCCTGGCATGTGATCGAAGGTGTGGATGCCCATTACCGCAGTCTGACTGTGGGCAAGATCCTGCTCGACGGTCTGCAAAATGCCCTCAAGCGCCCCAAGATCAACCCGGACAAAGTCAGCGCCGCGCCGCTGTCGGCCAGTGTCGATCACTTGAGTTTGCTCGGTAGTCTGGACATGAGCCAGCGACTGGAGAAGAGCGATTACGAGGAGCAACTGATTACCGAGCAGGCACGCTTATCCGGCCTGATGCGTGACAAACGCATGCGCCGACACGCACTGATCGCGGTATTCGAGGGCAATGACGCCGCGGGCAAGGGCGGGGCGATTCGTCGTGTGGCCGCCGCACTCGACCCGCGCCAGTACAGCATCGTGCCGATTGCCGCGCCGACGGAGGACGAGCGCGCCCAGCCGTATTTGTGGCGCTTCTGGCGACAGATCCCGGCGCGGGGAAAGTTCACTGTCTTCGACCGTTCCTGGTATGGCCGGGTGCTGGTGGAGCGCGTCGAGGGCTTTTGCAGCCAGGCCGACTGGTTACGCGCCTATAGCGAAATCAACGACTTCGAAGAACAGATCAGCGCCTCCGGGGTAATCGTCGTGAAGTTCTGGCTGGCCATCGACAAACAGACCCAGCTGGAGCGTTTTCAGGAGCGCGAAGCCATTCCTTTCAAACGCTTCAAGATCACTGAAGACGACTGGCGTAACCGCGAGAAGTGGGATGAGTACCGGACGGCTGTCGGCGATATGGTCGACCGCACCAGCACCGAGGTTTCGCCCTGGACCCTGGTGGAAGCCAACGACAAGCGCTGGGCCCGGGTCAAAGTACTGCGCACCCTCAACCGCGCGCTGGAAGAGGCCTTCGAGAAATCCGACAAGGACGAGAAGAAGCTGAAGAAGGACAAGAAGTAGCCCGATGGGTTTGCATACGCGGGGTGAATGATTGTCGCGGTCGGCCGGCAGCTGGCAGGGGCGATGTCGTGGGCACGCGTGGCTAACTGATCAACGGTAAACGTCAACTTCTCGGTGCGACCGATACAGTCTCATTTACGGCTTGTCGCCAACAGTCCCTGTGTGATGCCTCGCCGGCAGCCTAGAATGGCTTTTCTCGCCGCCAGCCTTTTGGGGTTTCCATGCATATATCGTCCGGTCGCTGGGTTTATGGTCTGTTCCTCGCTTTGCTGACCGCGTTTTTGTGGGGAGTCCTGCCGATCAAGCTCAAGCAAGTGCTGCTGGTGATGGACCCGGTCACGGTGACCTGGTTTCGGCTGATAGTGTCCGGCAGCTTTCTGTTCCTTTATCTGGCGGCGACCAAGCGTCTGCCGAGCCGACGGGGGCTCGGGCCCAAAGGTGGCTGGCTGGTGCTGATGGCGGTGCTCGGGCTGGTGGGCAACTACGTGTTGTACCTGATGGGCCTGAACCTGTTGAGCCCGGGTACTGCGCAACTGGTCGTGCAGATGGGGCCGATCCTGTTGCTGATCGCCAGTCTGTTTGTATTCAAGGAGCGTTTCAGCGTGGGGCAGGGGATTGGCCTGCTGGTGCTGTTGTTGGGCTTCGGTTTGTTTTTCAATCAGCGGCTGAGCGAGTTGCTGACGTCTTTGAGTGATTACACCGCAGGCGTGTTGCTGGTACTGGCAGCGTCGACCGTCTGGACCTTCTATGCGCTGGGCCAGAAACAACTGCTGACGGTGTGGAGTTCGTTGCAGGTGATGATGGTGATCTACCTGTTTTGTGCCTTGTTGCTGACGCCGTGGGTGCATCCGCTGGAAGCCTTGCAACTGAGCCCGCTGCAAGGCTGGTTGCTGCTTGGATGCTGCCTGAACACGCTGATCGCTTACGGTGCTTTTGCCGAGGCGCTGGCCCATTGGGAGGCGTCGAGGGTCAGTGCGACGCTCGCCATCACACCGTTGGTGACCTTCGCGGCCGTGGCGCTGGCCGCCTGGTTATGGCCCGATTATGTACAGGCCGAACAGATCAACAGTCTGGCCTATGGCGGTGCAGTGCTGGTGGTGCTGGGGTCGGCACTGGTCGCGTTGGGGCCATCGCTGATCGCCGGGCTCAAGGCCCGACGGATGCGGGCAGCGGTCAGCCGATGAAAGATCGTTCCCACGCTCCCGCGTGGGAACGATCAATATCAGGCGATCAGCCCTTGCTGCCGGCCTCCAGCATATTCTCCGGCCGCACCCAGGCATCGAACTGCTCATCCGTCAGATACCCCAACTGCAACGCCGCCTCACGCAGGGTCAGCCCTTCGGCATAGGCTTTCTTGGCAATCTCGGCGGATTTATCGTAGCCGATGTGCGGGTTCAGTGCCGTCACCAGCATCAAGCCGCGTTCCAGGTGAGCGGCCATCTGCTCGGCATCCGGTTCAAGGCCCGCAATGCAATGCTGCTGGAAGTTACTGCAACCATCGCCAAGCAAGCGGATCGATTGCAGCAGGTTGTGAATGATCACCGGCTTGAACACGTTCAGTTGCAGGTGACCCTGGCTGGCGGCGAAACCGATCGCCACGTCGTTGCCCAGCACCTGGCAGGCGAGCATCGACAGCGCTTCGCACTGAGTCGGGTTGACCTTGCCGGGCATGATCGAACTGCCGGGCTCGTTGGCGGGCAGCTTGACCTCGGCGAAACCGGCCCGCGGCCCGGAGCCCAGCAAACGCAAGTCATTGGCGATTTTCATCAGGGTCACGGCAAGGGTTTTCAGCGCGCCTGACAGCGTGGTCAACGGTTCATGCCCGGCCAGCGCGGCAAACTTGTTCGGTGCAGTGATAAACGGCAGGCCGGAAAGGGCCGCCAGCTCGGAGGCAATCGCTTCGCCAAAGCCATGGGGCGAGTTGAGGCCGGTCCCGACCGCAGTACCGCCCTGAGCCAGCTCGCAGACGGCCGGCAAGGCGCTGCGGATCGCATGTTCGGCGTAATCGAGTTGCGCGATGAACGCCGAAAGCTCCTGGCCGAAGGTGATCGGCGTGGCATCCATCAAGTGCGTACGACCGGTCTTCACCAGTTTCATGTGCCGTGCAGCCTGCTCGGCCAGACCTGCGGAGAGTTCAGCGATGGCCGGCAACAGATGCTGTTGTACGGCCTGCACCGTGGCGATATGCATGGCGGTGGGAAAGCTGTCGTTGGAGCTTTGCGAGCGATTGACGTGGTCGTTGGGGTGCACCGGAACCTTGCCGCCACGGGGGTTGCCGGCCAGTTCATTGGCGCGGCCGGCGATCACTTCGTTGACGTTCATGTTGCTTTGGGTGCCACTGCCGGTCTGCCAGACCACCAGCGGAAACTGGTCGTCATGCTGACCGTCGAGCACTTCGTCGGCGGCCTGTTCGATCAGCCGGGCGATGTCGGCCGGCAGATCGCCGTTGCGACTGTTGACCCGTGCCGCGGCTTTCTTGATCAGGGTCAAGGCATGCAGTACGGCCAGCGGCATGCGTTCGTTGCCGATGGCAAAATTAATCAGCGAGCGCTGTGTCTGAGCGCCCCAGTAGGCTTCATCCGGGACTTCTACTTGGCCAAGGCTGTCGGTTTCGATACGGCTCATCGGTTACGTTCCTGTAGGTCTGATAGCGCAGTTTAGGCCGTGATTGGCGCTTGGGGTTCCATCAGTCGTTTTTTTAACCGTTCGGTCCTGAAAATCAGGCCTGGCAAGGGGGAGGGGTTGAGCGCATGAGTTTTTTAGGCGCAGAATGGCCCCCCTTGGGGTTTTACCTCGCCTGCTAGAAAAGGAAACTCGATGACTCGTCTTCGTGCCATTTGTACCGCGGTTGCTCTGGTCTGTGCCAGCGGCCAGGTTTTCGCCGATACCGCCAGCCACAACGCCAGTGCAGAAGCTTTCCTGACCCTGGCGCATGCTGACAAACTGGGCACACCGGTGTACATGCAAGTGCAGCAAATGTTCGCCCAGCGCTTTGAGCAAACCAAAGCACCGGAATCGAAAAAAGCCTTGCTGGAAACCTACCAGGCCAAGGCCAACGCCGCTCTGGATCAGGCCATTGGCTGGAACAAACTGAAGCCGGACATGGTCAAGCTCTACACCACCAACTTCAGCGAATCCGAGCTCAAGGACCTGGTCGCGTTCTACCAGTCGCCACTGGGCAAGAAAGTCCTGGAAAAAATGCCTCAGCTGACTCAGCAATCGGCCCAGATGACTCAAGCCAAGCTGGAAAGCGCGGTACCTGTGGTCAACAAGCTGCTGGCTGACATGACTGCCGAGCTGACGCCGAAAGACGCCGCTGCTCCAGCCAAGAAAAAGCCTTGAGCGGAGCCCCGCAATGACCATGCAACAACGTATTGAATCGGCACTGAACGCGTTGCAACCTGTACATCTGGAGGTGCTGGACGAAAGTCATATGCACAGCCGTGGGCTGCAAACTCACTTCAAGGCCGTGGTGGTCAGCGAGCAATTTGCCGGGCTCAACAGCGTCAAGCGTCACCAGAAGGTCTACGCCACGCTGGGTGACCTGATGGGCGAATTCCATGCGTTGGCGCTGCATACCTATACGCCTGAGGAATGGGCAAAGACCGGCGCGGCACCTGCCTCGCCGACCTGTGCTGGCGGCAGTAAGCATTAGGGTCTGTTGACGTTTGGTGACGAACCGCGTTGCGATGCCAACGTGTGCGAGGCAAGGCGCGGGATGCCGCTAATGGTTGTTCCCTTGGCAAATCCCGCAACGCAGCCTCGCGCACGTTGGCGCGCAACCCGAAGGGACGGGTGCCCATTTGGCGCAGGGCTGCGTTGCTCGGAACTTGTTTGGAACAACCAGACTGCGTTCCTCGCGCCTTGCCCTGCACCAAATGGGCATCCGTCGCGGTCGTCACCAAGCGTCAACAGACCCTAAGCTTCGGTTTTTTGTTAGAATCCGCAACGCGCCGCTTAGCCGGCGCGTTTTTTTTCGCATCCGGTTCACCCCTTACGCGGGTAGCCACCTGGAGAAACACCCATGACACAACAGATTGTCGTGGCGGCACTGTATAAGTTCGTCACCCTTGAAGATTACGTCGCCTTGCGCGAACCACTGTTGCAGGCGATGGTCGACAACGGCATCAAAGGCACCTTGCTGATTGCCGAAGAAGGCATCAACGGCACGGTTTCCGGAAGCCGCGAAGGCATCGACGGGCTGATGGCCTGGCTCAAGAACGACCCGCGCATGGACGACATCGACCATAAAGAGTCGTACTGCGACGAGCAGCCGTTCTATCGCACCAAGGTCAAGCTCAAGAAAGAGATCGTCACCTTGGGTGTTGAAGGCGTTGACCCGAACAAGAAGGTTGGCACCTACGTTGATCCTCAGAACTGGAACGCGTTGATCAGCGACCCTGAAGTGCTGCTGATCGATACCCGCAACGACTACGAAGTGTCGATCGGCACCTTCGAAGGCGCAGTCGATCCGAAAACTACCAGCTTTCGCGAATTCCCCGACTACATCAAAGCCAACTTCGACCCGGCCAAGCACAAGAAAGTCGCGATGTTCTGCACCGGCGGCATTCGCTGTGAAAAGGCTTCGAGCTACATGCTCAGCCAGGGCTTCGATGAAGTCTTCCACCTCAAGGGCGGGATTCTCAAGTACCTCGAAGAGGTGCCGCAGGAAGAAACCAAATGGCAGGGCGACTGCTTTGTGTTCGATAACCGCGTCACCGTTCGCCACGACCTGAGCGAAGGCGACTACGATCAATGTCATGCCTGTCGTACGCCAGTGAGCGTGGAAGACCGTGCATCCGAGCACTATGTCGCCGGCATCAGCTGCCCGCATTGCTGGGATAAGCTGAGTGAGAAGACCCGTCGCAGTGCGATCGACCGGCAGAAACAGATCGAACTGGCCAAGGCCCGTAATCAGCCGCACCCGATCGGTTACAACTACAAGCAATCCAACACCGAGGCCTGAACCATGTCCGCGCGCCTACTCTACGTAATGGATCCGATGTGTTCCTGGTGCTGGGGCTTCGCTCCGGTGGCCGAGGCGCTGGTCGAGCAGGCGCGGGCTGCGGGCGTTGACGTGCATCTGGTGGTTGGCGGTTTGCGCACGGGTAGTGGTGCTGCGCTGGAACCCACCACGCGGCGCTATATTCTCGAACACTGGCAGGCGGTCGCCGAAGCCACCGGCCAGCCGTTCAAGTTCGAAGGCGCGCTGCCCGACGGTTTTGTCTACGACACCGAGCCGGCCTGCCGTGCGCTGGTGACGGCGCGCAGTCTGGCACCGGATTGCGCCTGGAAACTGCTCAAACTCATCCAGCAGGCTTTTTATGCCGAGGGTCGTGACGTCACCCGCGCCAGCGTGTTGGTGGAGTTGGCCGAACAAGCGGGCTTGCCGCGTATCGAGTTCGCGGCAGCGTTCGACCGTGCCGATCAGCACGCGGCGACGGCGGCAGACTTCACCTGGGTTCAGGATCTGGGCATCGCCGGCTTCCCGACCTTGCTCGCCGAGCGCAACGGTCAATTGGCGCTGTTGACCAATGGTTATCAACCGCTCAGCGAACTGGCACCGTTGCTCGGCCGTTGGCTGGAGCGCGCTGCCTGTGTATGAGCAACCCGATGATGCACCGCAACCCAAGCGGGTCGATCGGCTGAGTTGGGCGCAAATCCGTCGACTGGCACTTCAGCATAAAAAATCCTTGTGGATCGCCAACGGCGTCGCCGTATTGGCGACCCTGTGCAGTGTGCCAATCCCTTTGCTGCTGCCATTGCTGGTGGATGAAGTGCTGCTGGGGCATGGCGACGCCGCACTGAAAGTGATGAACCACGCGCTGCCCACCGGCTGGCAACGTGCTGCCGGTTACATCGGCTTGATGTTGCTGGTGACCTTGACCCTGCGTTGCGGCGCATTGATGTTCAACGTCTTGCAGGCGCGTCTGTTTGCAAGTCTGGCCAAGGACATCGTTTATCGTATCCGCGTACGGCTGATCGAGCGGCTCAAGCGTATTTCCCTTGGCGAATACGAAAGCCTGGGCAGCGGCACGGTGACCACGCACCTGGTCACGGACCTGGACACGGTCGACAAATTCGTCGGCGAAACCCTCAGCCGCTTTCTGGTGGCGATGCTCACACTGGTCGGCACGGCGGGGATTCTGGTGTGGATGCACTGGAAGCTGGCGCTGCTGATCCTGCTGTTCAACCCGCTGGTGATCTACGCCACCGTGCAGTTGGGTAAGCGGGTCAAACACCTGAAGAAACTCGAGAACGACAGCACCTCCCGGTTCACCCAGGCGTTGACTGAAACCCTGGATGCGATACAGGAAATCCGCGCTGGCAATCGTCAGGGGTTTTTCCTTGGGCGGCTCGGCTTGCGGGCGCAGGAAGTGCGCAACTATGCCGTCAACTCACAGTGGAAAAGCGACGCATCGAGCCGTGCCAGCGGTTTGCTGTTCCAGTTCGGCATCGATATCTTCCGCGCCGCCGCGATGCTCACGGTGCTGTTCTCCGACCTGTCCATCGGCCAGATGCTGGCAGTGTTCAGCTACCTCTGGTTCATGATCGGGCCGGTCGAGCAGCTACTGAATCTGCAATACGCCTATTACGCGGCCGGTGGTGCGCTGACGCGAATCAACGAGCTGTTATCGCGTGCCGATGAGCCGCAGTACCCGGGTGGCGTCGATCCGTTCAAGGGGCGTGAGACGGTAGGCATCGAGGTGCAAGGCTTGAGTTTCGGCTATGGCGGTGAGCTGGTGCTGGATCAGATGAACCTGTCCATCGCACCCGGCGAAAAAGTCGCCATCGTGGGCGCCAGTGGTGGCGGTAAAAGCACGCTGGTGCAGTTGCTGCTGGGGCTCTATACGCCACAGTCGGGCAGCATCCGTTTTGGTGGCGTCACTCAACAGGACATCGGCCTGGAAACCGTGCGCGAGAATGTCGCCGTGGTGTTGCAGCATCCGGCACTGTTCAACGACACCATACGGGCCAACCTGGCCATGGGCCGCGAACGCAGTGACGAAGCCTGTTGGCAGGCACTGGAAATCGCCCAGCTCGAGGCAACGGTCAAGGCGCTGCCGCAAGGTCTGGATAGCGTCGTTGGCCGTTCCGGTGTGCGCTTGTCCGGCGGGCAGCGTCAGCGCCTGGCGATTGCGCGCATGGTGCTGGCCGAACCCAAGGTCGTGGTCCTCGATGAGGCGACTTCGGCGCTGGACGCAGCCACCGAATACAACCTCCATCAGGCGCTCGCGCGGTTTCTCAGCGGTCGCACGACACTCATCATTGCCCACCGGTTGTCTGCGGTAAAACAGGCGGACCGTGTGCTGGTGTTCGATGTCGGGCAAATTGCCGAGGATGGCGACCACCAGCAACTGATTGCCGAGGGTGGCCTGTATGCCAAGTTGTATGGGCATTTGCAGCAGCATTAGCAATCTTGAGTTTTGCCCGGATTTGCGTACTTGTTGATCAGCCATCCTTTTTGGGAGTCGGCCTTGTGGACCCTTTGATTGTTGCATTGTCCCTAAATCGAGCTTGATCGAAGCCTGATGTCTTCGAGAAATCGAAAATTAGCCTAGTCTGTGCTGCTAGGAGCGGAATTATCTCGGGTGTTCATCAGGCAGCGCTTGTGCAAGGGACCTCATGAAGCAAAAGCGGACTCTCGGAACGCCACGGTTGTTGGGCATCGTCTGGCCATTTATCGCCGTCGTGTTGTTTCAGGCCTTGTTGGGCGGCGTCAGCCTGTACGTTTTGTCGGCGGTTCGCGGCTATGTTGCCGGAGAAAGCCTGTGGTCCAAGGGTCAGAAAGACGCTATCTATTACCTCAATCTCTATGCTGACAGTCGCGACGAGTCGATTTTCCTCAAGTACCAGAAGGCTATTTCAGTTCCCCAGGGCGGGCATGAACTGCGGGTTGCGCTGGATCATCAACCGCCTGATCTTGAGGCAGCCCGACGGGGCATCCTCAAGGGCGGCAACCATCCCGATGACGTTTCAAGCCTGATTTGGCTGTACCTGAATTTCCGGCATTTCAGTTACCTGGAAACCGCTATCAATCGCTGGACCGTGGGCGATGCCTACCTGGTGCAGCTCGATAACGTCGCCCTTGAAATGCATTGGCGCATTGTCGGCAACCAGGCGAGCGACGCCGACATTCAGCGCTGGAAAGCCCGGATATTTGCCATCAACGAAGCGGTGACTCCCGCCGCCAAAGCGTTCAGCGACGCATTGGGCGAGGGTTCGCGGCTGATTCTGCGGTTGTTGCTGTTCACTAACCTGGCCACGGCGTTGGGGTTGATTGCTCTGGCACTCTTGCGCACCCATAAGCTACTGGCTCAGCGCCACGCGTTTGCCAATGCCTTGCAGCTGGAAAAGGAACGCGCACAAATCACCTTGCAGTCCATTGGCGATGGCGTGATCACCACCGACGTTGAAGGTGCCATTGCTTACATGAACCCGGCAGCCGAAGAGTTGACCCACTGGAAGGCTGAGCAGGCAATCGGGCTGCCGCTGGCAGCCTTGTTCAATCTGCTGGATGAAAATGCCCAGGCGGATGGCTTCACACTGATCGAGCATATTCTCAGTGGTCAGCTCAGCGGCGGCAGTGAACATTCCAAATTGATCCAGAGGCTGGATGGCAGCACGGTTTCAGTCACGCTGGTAGGTTCGCCGATTCGCAATGCCGGTAAAGTCAGTGGCACGGTACTGGTGCTGCATGACATGACCCAGGAGCGGCAGTACATCGCCAATCTTTCCTGGCAGGCCACCCACGACGCGCTGACCGGGCTGGCCAACCGCCGCGAATTCGAATATCGCCTGGAGCAGGCGTTGCACAACCTGACACGCCAGCCTGCCCGACATGCCTTGATGTTCCTCGATCTGGATCAATTCAAACTGGTCAACGACACCTGCGGGCATGCGGCCGGTGATGAGTTGCTGCGGCATATTTGTGCGTTGTTGCAGTCAGGTTTGCGCGAGGGCGACACCCTGGCCCGACTGGGCGGTGACGAATTCGGCATTCTATTGGAGAACTGCTCGCCGCAAGCCTCGGAGAAAATCGCCGAGGGCCTGCGTCAGACGGTGCAAAACCTGCACTTTGTCTGGAAAGACCGGCCGTTCGTGACCACCGTCAGCATCGGTCTGGTGCACATCATTCAAGCTCCGGCCACCCTTGAGGCTTCGTTGCGTGCTGCCGACATGGCTTGCTACATGGCGAAGGAGAAGGGCCGTAATCGGGTGCAGGTCTATCACGCTGACGATTCCGAGTTGTCCCTGCGCTTTGGCGAGATGGCCTGGGTCCAGCGCCTGCACATGGCGCTCGAAGAGAACCGCTTTTGCCTGTACTCACAGGAAATCGCTGCGCTGGGGCATACAGAGCGGGGTGGTGGGCATATCGAAATCCTGCTGCGTCTGCATGACGAAGCCGGGCGGATGATTCTGCCGGACAGCTTCATTCCTGCTGCCGAGCGTTACGGACTGATGACGTCCCTGGATCGTTGGGTGGTCGAGAATGTTTTCAGGATTATTGCGCAGGGCATCGCGCAAGAGCGTAATGGGCCGTTGGCCATGTGTGCGATCAATCTGTCAGGCATTACCATCGGGGATGAAGCTTTTCTGCACTTCCTGCGTGAGAAGTTCATTGCCTATGCCATCCCGCCTGAAATGATTTGTTTTGAAATCACTGAAACCAGCGCGATTTCCAGTCTGGGCAGCGCAATCAGATTTATTAATGAGCTCAAAGGGTTAGGTTGCCATTTCTCACTGGATGACTTTTGTGCCGGTATGTCCTCATTCGCTTATCTGAAACATTTACCTGTAGACTTCTTGAAGATCGACGGGAGTTTCGTAAAGGATATGCTGGACGACCCGATTAACCGTGCAATGGTCGAAGTGATCAATCACATCGGTCATGTCATGGGTAAGCGCACCATTGCCGAGTTTGTTGAAACGCCCCAGATCGAGCAGGCATTGCTGGAGATCGGGGTGGATTATGCTCAAGGGTATATCATTGAGCGTCCGCAATTGTTTACCTGTGACAGCCTGCAATGTCGGCCCGCCAGACCGCAGCCTCTGTTATTCAAGGCGCCTGGCACGTTCCGTTGAAGTCTCTTGTTGATCCGTACCATCACAATCAAAAGGAGTGCGACAGTGATAGATACATTCAACAGATCCGGCCCGCTTATGGAAGCCGCAAGTTACCCAGCCTGGGCTCAGCAGTTGATCCAGGATTGCAGCGAGAGCAAGCGTCGGGTTGTCGAACACGAACTGTATCAGCGGATGCGTGACAACAAACTCAGTGCAAGGACCATGCGTCAATACTTGATTGGTGGCTGGCCGGTCGTTGAGCAGTTCGCGTTGTACATGGCGCAAAACCTGACGAAGACCCGCTTTTCCCGCCATCCCGGCGAGGACATGGCGCGTCGCTGGCTGATGCGCAACATTCGGGTTGAGCTTAATCATGCCGATTATTGGCTGCACTGGAGTCGTGCGCATGGCGTCAGCCTCGATGATTTGCAGGCACAACAGGTTGCTCCTGAGCTTCATGCGTTGAGTCATTGGTGCTGGCATACCAGCTCGTCGGATTCGCTGATTGTGGCCATTGCGGCAACCAACTATGCCATTGAAGGGGCGACCGGGGAGTGGTCGGCGCTGGTGTGTTCCACTGGAGTCTATGCGGCAGCGTTCCCTGAGGACGACCGCAAACGCGCGATGAAGTGGCTGAAAATGCATGCTCAATACGATGATGCCCATCCGTGGGAAGCCCTGGAAATCATCTGCACGCTGGCGGGCCTGAACCCCACCAGATCCTTGCAGGCTGAACTGCGTCAGGCGATCTGCAAGAGCTACGACTACATGTACCTGTTCCTGGAACGCTGCATGCAACTGGAACACTCGGAAAGGGTTCCGGTAGCCCGGGAACGGATGGCGCTGGTCGAAAGCTGATCCGTTTATTCAAGTCAGCACAAAACCAATGTGGGAGCGAGCCTGCTCGCTCCCACATTTGGTTTGTGTTGTAGCTGAAGCCTCAACCGGCCATCGCCAACCGGTTACGCCCCTCGCGTTTGGCTACATACAGCGCACTGTCGGCGCGTCGCAACAAGCTGTCTGCGGACTCGCCCGGCAACAGCGTCGAGCAGCCAAGGCTGACGGTTAAACCGATCAGCGTCCCATCCGCCGAATACTCCCCGGCTTGCGCGGCATAGCGCAGGCGTTCGCCTATCATCGCTGCGGCTTCGCGGCTGGTGTTGGACAGCAGAATCAGAAACTCTTCTCCGCCAAAGCGAAAGACCATGTCTACGTTGCGCAACTGGTCTTTGATCGAGGTTGCGACAGCCTTCAGCACGTCATCGCCGGCACTGTGACCGTAGTTGTCATTGATCTGTTTGAAGTGATCGATATCGAGCATCAACAACGACAGCGGCTGCAGGTGTCGCCGGGCCATGTCGATCTCCCGTTGCAGGGTCTGATCCATGGCAATTCGGTTGCCGGTGCCTGTCAGTGGGTCGCGCAGTGCGCTTTGGGTGGCCGCTCGATAGAGCAGCGCGTTGCGCATCGGGAAGAGCAAGGTGGATAGCAGGGATTCGAGGTTGCCCTGGTCTTTTTCACTGAAGCGCTGATTGCGACGGAACACCAGATCGCCCAGGTGTGTGCCTTCGTGGCTCAGGCTATAGCTCACCGAGTGATGCCCGCGCTGACCGAACTCCAGGCGTAGATCGCTGCTCTTGTGCTGATAGTTCAAGGCGTCCAGAGGCACAAGTCGCTGAATCTCGCGGAAAAACAGTCCCAGAATGCGCTGTGGCTCAAGGCTGGTTTGCAGTTGCAGGGCCATTTGCTGGCGCAATTGACCAAGGCTGGCGGGACGCTCCAGAAGGGGCGGCAACTGGCCAAAGCCCAGTCGCTGCATTTTGGCGCTATCGAAGTCAATTGCGTTGGTCTGGGTTGGAGATTTCATATGGCGTGAGCCCCTAAGCAGGAATGCTGTCTTACAGGCCGGGTGAGAGCGGCTTTGGGCTGCGCTTCATACTGGTCCATCAGTCCCGTAGGACATGTGGCTAGATTTTAGTCCGCTTTGTCGAGCAAAAGTAAGCTCGTCATGGCGCTGCCCGATCGCTAACACACTGCGTGTTTCAACAGGGTTAGAGCGAAAGTCATGCCATTCGGTTCAAACGAATAAAACTCGTTTTAAATCAGCTTGTTGGCTTGTATATCGGTTTCTGCTAGCTGATTCGGCGGCATTTGATTGACTTCAAACAGGCGCTTGAAGGGGGAGAGGCGCGTGCCGCGACAGTATGCCGTCGCGGCAGCGGGGTGCAGCGCGGGCTTACTGAGCGTTGAACGCCTGACCGTTGATGCCGGTGCTGTCTGGCCCCATCAGGTACAGGTAAACCGGCATGATCGCTTCGGGCGTCGGGTTGTTGGCCGGGTTTTCGCCCGGGTACGCTTGAGCGCGCATGCTGGTCCGGGTAGCGCCTGGGTTGATGCTGTTGGAGCGGACCGGCGCGACGCTGTCGACTTCGTCGGCCAGGGTTTGCATCAGGCCTTCGGTGGCGAACTTCGACACGCCATAAGCGCCCCAGTACGCACGACCTTTGCGGCCGACGCTGCTGGAGGTGAAGATCACCGAGGCGTCCTGAGACAGCTTGAGCAGTGGCAGCAGGGTGCTGGTCAGCATGAACATGGCATTGACGTTGACGTGCATCACGCGCATGAAGTTTTCGCCGGAGAGTTGCTCCAGTGGCGTGCGCGGGCCAATGATCGAGGCGTTGTGCAGCAAGCCATCAAGGTGACCGAATTCGGTTTCGATCATGGCCGCCAGTTCGTCGTACTGGTGCGGCAGGGCAGTTTCCAGATTGAACGGAATCACTGCAGGCTGTGGATAACCGGCCGCTTCGATTTCGTCGTAAACCTGAGTCAGATTGGCCTCGGTCTTGCCCAGCAGCAGTACGGTAGCGCCGTGAGCGGCATAGGTTTTTGCCGCGGCAGCGCCGATACCACGACCGGCGCCAGTGACCAGGATGACCCGATCTTTGAGCAGTTCAGGGCGGGCGGAATAATCAAACATAAAAAACCTCTACACCATCCATTAACAGAGCGGAAAAGGATCGCAGCCTGCGGCAGCTCCTACGCTGATCACGGTCCTGCGATCTTTCGACCGAATTAGCAGCTACACAGCGCGCTATCGAGCACTTTGCGCAACTCCGAAGGGTGGTCCACCACCACATCGGCGCCCCAGTTTCGTGGATTGTCATCAGGGTGAATGTAGCCAAAGGTCACCGCGGCGGTCCGGGTGCCGGCATCGCGGCCCGACTCGATATCGCGCAGGTCATCGCCCACAAACAGCACGCTGGCCGGGTCCAGGTCGAGCATTTTGCACGCGAGGATCAACGGCTCCGGGTGCGGCTTGCTGTTGGTCACGTGGTCTGGGCAAATCAGCAGCGCCGAGCGTTCGGCCAGCCCCAGTTGTTGCATGATCAGCTCAGCGAAGCGCAGCGGTTTGTTGGTCACCACGCCCCAGATCAGATTGGATCTCTCGATGTCGGCCAACAGTTCAGCCATGCCGTCGAAGAGTTTGCTGTGAACGGCACAACCCTTGAGGTAACGCTCGAGGAACTCCAGTCGCAACGCTTCGAAACCCGGCGATTCCGGGTCCATCGAGAAGGTTACCGCGACCATGGCTTTCGCCCCGCCGGAAATCTCGTCGCGGATGTGTTTGTCCGGGATCGGCGCCAGCCCGCGGTCTGCCAGCATGCTTTGGCAGATGGCAATGAAGTCCGGCGCGGTGTCGAGCAGGGTGCCGTCCATGTCAAAAAGAACTGCTCTGATTGCCATCGACTTACTCCTCGCGCAGTGTCTGGATCATGTAGTTGACGTCAACGTCGGCGGCCAGCTTGTAGTGCTTGGTCAGTGGGTTGTACGTCAGGCCGATGATGTCCTTGACGCTCAGGCCGGCCTGACGGCTCCAGGCGCCGAGTTCGGAAGGGCGGATGAATTTCTTGAAATCATGCGTGCCGCGCGGCAGCAGTTTCATGATGTATTCGGCGCCGACGATGGCGAACAGGTAAGCCTTCGGATTGCGGTTGATGGTCGAGAAAAACACCTGGCCACCCGGTTTTACCATACGGAAGCAGGCACGAATGACCGACGATGGATCGGGCACGTGCTCGAGCATTTCCAGGCAGGTGACCACGTCGAATTGCTCGGGCATTTCTTCCGCCAGGGCTTCGGCGGTGATCTGCCGGTACTCGACGCTGACGCCGGATTCCAGTTGATGCAGTTGTGCGACCGCCAACGGCGCTTCGCCCATGTCGATGCCCATCACGGTGGCGCCGCGTTGTGCCATGGATTCGCTGAGGATGCCGCCGCCGCAACCGACGTCCAGGACCTTCTTGCCGGCCAGTTTGACGCGCTCGTCAATCCAGTTGACCCGCAGCGGGTTGATGTCGTGCAGCGGCTTGAACTCGCTTTCGCGGTCCCACCAGCGATGAGCCAGGGCTTCGAATTTGGCGATTTCAGCGTGGTCGACGTTGCTCATGGGTAATCCTCTAAATCTGAAAAATTCTGCTGTCAGCCTTGAAGTTCGGTTCAAGGGTTCGTTCTATTCGGTGTGTCCGCTGATGCGCTGGCCCCAGGCGGTGGCGGTGGCGCATAGCTGTTGTTCATCAAGGCGCGTCAGGCGCCCGTCGTCGAGCAATTGCTTGCCGGCGACCCAAAGGTGTTTCGCACATTCCCGGCCGGTGGCATAGATCAGCTGCGAAACCGGGTCATAAACCGGCTGCTGGGCCAGGCCGGACAGGTCGAAGGCCACCAGGTCCGCGGCCTTGCCGACTTCCAGCGAACCCACTTCTGCTTCCAGCCCCAGCGCACGGGCACCGTTGAGAGTCGCCATGCGCAAGGCGCGATGAGCATCCAGTGCCGTGGCCGAGCCGGCAACGGCTTTGGCCAGCAGGGCGGCGGTGCGGGTTTCGCCCAGCAGGTCGAGGTCATTGTTGCTGGCCGCGCCATCGGTGCCGACGGCGACATTCACACCAGCCTGCCACAAGCGCTCCACCGGGCAAAAGCCGCTGGCCAGTTTCAGGTTCGATTCCGGGCAATGAATCACGCTGGTATTGCTTTCTACCAGTAACGCCAGGTCTTCATCGCTGATTTGCGTCATGTGAACGGCCTGGAAGCGCGGTCCGAGCAAGCCCAGGCGACCGAGGCGGGCCAATGGCCGCTCGCCGCGTTGTTCGACCGATTGCTGGACTTCGAAGGCTGTTTCATGGACGTGCATGTGAATCGCTGCGTCCAGTTCCTCGGCGATTACCCGGATTTTTTCGAGGTTTTCGTCACCGACGGTGTAGGGTGCATGAGGGCCGAAGGTGATTTTGATGCGCGGGTGATGCTTGAGGTCGCTGAACAGTTCGACACCCTGACGGATGGCTTCATCTGCATCGCTGGCGCCGGGAGTCGGGAAATCGAGGATCGGGATGGCGATTTGCGCGCGAATACCGCTGTTGTGCACGCGTTCGCTGGCAACTTTCGGGTAAAAATACATGTCCGAGAAGCAGGTGATGCCGCCTTTGATCTGCTCGGCAATGGCCAGGTCGGTACCGTCGCGGACGAAGGACTCATCGACCCATTTGGCCTCGGCTGGCCAGATGTGCTGCTCAAGCCAGGTCATCAGCGGCAAATCATCGGCCAGGCCACGAAAGAGTGTCATCGCTGCATGTCCGTGGGCGTTGATCAGCCCCGGGCTGAGCAGCATGCCCGGCAGTTCACGGACCTCGCTGGCCTTGAGTTTCAAGGCTTCGCTGCGCGGGCCGATAAAGGCAATACGCCCGTCGCGGATGCCCAGGCCGTGCTCCTTGAGGACTACGCCAGCGGGTTCGACAGGTACTAACCAGGTCGGCAGCAAGAGTAAGTCGAGCGCAGCGGCAGGATTCGGCATCGAGGGTTCGGTCCAGTGCTTTTATAAAGGATGGCGAAGTATACCCGAGCGTCTTCGCGGGGGGATCGCTATAATCGGCGGCTTTTGTTCATGAGTGCGGGGTGAGGGATGCGCAATCGACTGTTGGCTGCGGAGAAGGTGAAGGCCATCGATTGGCGGGACGGCGCTCTGTATCTGCTGGATCAGCGCATTTTGCCATTCGAGGAAACCTGGATTGCCTATACCAGCGCAGCGGGTGTGGCTGAGGCTATTCGCTCGATGGTGGTGCGTGGTGCGCCGGCAATCGGCATCAGCGCCGCCTATGGCGTGGTGCTGGCGGCGCGCGCGCGGTTTGCTGCGGGTGGCGACTGGCAGTCGGCGCTGGAAGAGGACTTTGCCCTGCTCGCGAATTCACGGCCGACCGCCGTCAACCTGTTCTGGGCGCTAGGGCGTATGCGCGAACGCCTGGAGCGGCTCAAGGATCACCCCAATCCATTGGAAGTGCTTGAGGCAGAGGCCTTGGCAATCCATGAAAGTGATCGCGAAGCCAACCTGACCATGGCGCAATTGGGTGTGGATCTGATCCGCAAGCATCAGGGCAATGCCCAGGCTGTTTTGACTCACTGTAATACGGGGGCGTTGGCGACTGGCGGTTTCGGCACTGCGCTCGGGGTGATTCGTGGCGCGTTCCTGGAAGGCATGATCGAGCGGGTTTACGCCGACGAAACCCGGCCTTGGCTGCAGGGCTCGCGCTTGACCGCCTGGGAATTGGCCAACGAAGGCATTCCGGTCACCCTGAACGCCGACTCGGCCGCTGCGCACATCATGAAAACCAAGGGCGTGACCTGGGTGATCGTCGGCGCTGACCGAATTACCGCCAATGGTGACGTGGCGAACAAGATCGGCACTTACCAACTGGCGGTCAACGCCATGCACCACGGCGTGCGTTTCATGGTGGTGGCGCCGAGTTCGACCATCGACATGAACCTGGCCAGTGGCGACGACATCCCGATCGAAGAGCGTGATGGCCGCGAGTTGCTGGACGTCGGCGGCAAGCGGGTGGGGGCTGATGTCGATGCATTCAATCCGGTGTTCGATGTCACGCCGGCTGACCTGATCGACGTCATCGTCACCGAAAAAGGCATCGTCGAGCGGCCGGATACCGCGAAGATGGCGCAATTGATGTGCCGTAAGCGCTTGCATTGACGATCTCGGGCGTCTGATAAATCCCCAATCGCGAGCTTGCTCGCGATGGACCCCTCAAGGTCAACAAATCAGCCTGAGTCGGACCTGTGATTTGCCTCAGAGCCTCTCTCGTCGCCTTTACGCCTGTCACCGGTCAACTAACTATGCTCCATGCGCATCTGGGGGATAGGTGCGTGGCGGCTCTTGTGATAACATTCGGCGGTTTCCAAGGCAGCCCGATGTGGCTGCCTTTACTGCGCAGATCCATGGCATAACTCGTTGATTTGTCGTAAGTCGGTGCTGGCACTCAGCCTGCAGCGGCGAGCTTCGTTCGTCCCATATGGATGTGACGAAGTTTCACCAGAAAAAGGAATCAGGCTTCTCATGGGCGAACTGGCCAAAGAAATCCTCCCGGTCAATATCGAAGACGAGCTGAAACAGTCCTACCTCGACTACGCGATGAGCGTAATTGTCGGTCGGGCACTGCCTGATGCGCGCGATGGCTTGAAGCCCGTGCATCGGCGTGTGCTGTTCGCGATGAGCGAGCTGGGTAACGACTTCAACAAGCCGTACAAGAAATCTGCCCGTGTTGTCGGTGACGTGATCGGTAAGTATCACCCGCACGGTGATACCGCGGTATACGACACCATCGTTCGTATGGCGCAGCCATTCTCGCTGCGTTACCTGCTGGTAGACGGTCAGGGCAACTTCGGTTCGGTCGACGGCGACAACGCCGCGGCAATGCGATACACCGAAGTGCGCATGACCAAGCTGGCGCACGAGCTGCTGGCTGACCTGCATAAAGAAACCGTGGACTGGGTGCCGAACTACGACGGCACCGAAATGATCCCGGCGGTTATGCCGACCCGCATTCCCAACCTGCTGGTCAACGGCTCCAGCGGTATTGCCGTGGGCATGGCGACCAACATTCCGCCGCACAACCTCGGTGAAGTCATCGACGGTTGCCTGGCACTCATCGACAACCCCGAGTTGACCGTCGATGAGCTGATGCAATACATCCCCGGTCCGGACTTCCCGACCGCCGCGATCATCAACGGTCGCGCCGGTATCATCGAAGCCTATCGTACCGGTCGCGGCCGCATTTACATGCGTGCCCGTTCGATCATCGAAGACATCGACAAGGTCGGTGGTCGTCAGCAGATCGTCATCACCGAACTGCCTTACCAGTTGAACAAGGCGCGTCTGATCGAGAAGATCGCCGAGCTGGTCAAAGAGAAAAAACTGGAAGGCATCACCGAACTGCGCGACGAGTCCGACAAAGACGGTATGCGCGTGGTGATCGAACTGCGTCGCGGCGAAGTGCCTGAGGTCATCCTAAACAACCTCTACGCCCAGACCCAGTTGCAAGCGGTGTTCGGCATCAACATTGTTGCGTTGATCGACGGCCGTCCGCGGATCCTGAACCTCAAGGACCTGCTGGAAGCCTTTGTGCGTCACCGCCGCGAAGTGGTGACCCGTCGTACCGTGTTCGAACTGCGTAAAGCCCGCGAGCGTGGTCACATCCTCGAAGGTCAGGCGGTTGCACTGTCGAACATCGACCCGGTCATCGCCCTGATCAAGGCCTCGCCAACGCCGTCGGAAGCCAAGGAAGCGCTGATCAGCACTCCATGGGAATCCTCCGCAGTGGTAGCAATGGTCGAGCGTGCCGGTGCTGACTCTTGCCGTCCAGAGACCCTGGATCCGCAATATGGTTTGCGCGAAGGCAAGTACTTCCTGTCGCCGGAGCAGGCGCAAGCCATTCTGGAGCTGCGTCTGCACCGTCTGACCGGCCTGGAACACGAAAAACTGCTGGCCGAGTATCAAGAGATCCTCAACCAGATCGGCGAGCTGATCCGCATCCTCAACAGCGCCACGCGCCTGATGGAAGTGATCCGCGAAGAGCTGGAAGTGATTCGTGCCGAGTACGGCGATGTGCGTCGCACCGAAATTCTCGATGCGCGTCTGGACCTGACCCTGGGTGACATGATCCCGGAAGAAGAGCGCGTCGTGACCATTTCCCACGGTGGCTACGCCAAGACCCAGCCATTGGCTGCGTACCAGGCCCAGCGTCGTGGCGGTAAAGGCAAATCGGCTACCGGCGTCAAGGATGAGGACTACATCGCTCATCTACTGGTCGCCAACAGCCACACCACGCTGTTGCTGTTCTCCAGCAAGGGCAAGGTTTACTGGCTGAAAACCTACGAAATTCCTGAGGCGTCCCGCGCTGCCCGTGGTCGTCCGCTGGTCAACCTGCTGCCGCTGGACGATGGTGAATACATCACCACCATGCTGCCGGTCGAGGAATACACCGAAGGTCACTACATCTTCATGGCTACCGCCAACGGCACCGTGAAGAAGACCCCGCTGGAGTCCTTCAGCCGTCAGCGCAGCGTTGGCTTGATCGCGCTGGAGCTGGACGAAGGCGACGTCTTGATCTCCGCTGCCATCACCGATGGCGAGCGTGAAGTCATGCTGTTCTCCGACGGCGGCAAGGTGACCCGCTTCAAAGAGTCCGACGTTCGTGCCATGGGCCGTACCGCTCGCGGTGTCCGCGGCATGCGTCTGCCGGAAGGTCAGAAGCTGATTTCCATGCTGATCCCTGAAGAAGGCAGCCAGATCCTCACCGCTTCGGCGCGTGGTTTCGGCAAGCGTACCGCCATCACCGAGTTCCCTGAGTACAAGCGTGGCGGTCAGGGCGTTATCGCCATGGTCAGCAACGAGCGTAACGGCCGTCTGGTCGGTGCAGTCCAGGTGCTCGACGGCGAGGAAATCATGCTGATTTCCGACCAGGGCACCTTGGTGCGTACTCGTGTTGATGAAGTATCCAGTCTGGGTCGTAACACCCAGGGCGTGACCCTGATCAAACTGGCCAACGATGAAACACTGGTCGGTCTGGAGCGGGTTCAGGAACCATCGGAAGTCGAAGGCGAAGAGCTGGAAGGCGAAGAGGGTGCCGAGCTCGAAGGTGTGGTACTCGAGACCGGCACCGAGCCGGACGATACTGTCGAAAGCCAGCAGGCTGACGCAGCTGACGAAGAAGAGCCGCAAGACTAACCAAATCGTAGCAGGGCAGAGTGTTTGCTCTGTCCGCTACCGTGAATGCATAGCGAGAGTGGATGTGAGCAAACGAGCCTATAACTTCTGCGCAGGTCCTGCTGCGCTGCCTGAAGCTGTTCTGTCGCGTGCCCAGTCGGAATTGCTCGACTGGCATGGCAAGGGTCTCTCGGTCATGGAAATGAGCCATCGCAGCGATGAGTTCGTGTCCATTGCGACCAAGGCCGAGCAGGATCTGCGTGATCTGCTGAATATCCCCTCGAACTATAAAGTGCTGTTTCTGCAAGGCGGCGCCAGCCAGCAATTTGCTCAGATTCCTCTGAACCTGTTGCCGGAAAACGGCAAGGCCGACTATATCGACACCGGTATCTGGTCGCAGAAAGCCATTGAAGAAGCGCAGCGCTACGGCCACGTCAACGTCGCCGCTACCGCCAAGCCTTACGATTATTTCGCCATTCCCGGCCAGAACGAGTGGAAGCTGTCGCAAGACGCGGCCTACGTGCACTACGCGCCGAACGAAACCATCGGTGGTCTGGAATTCCAGTGGATCCCGGAAACCGGTGATGTTCCGCTGGTTGCAGACATGTCTTCGGACATTCTCTCGCGCCCTGTGGATATCTCGCGTTTCGGCATGATCTACGCCGGCGCCCAGAAAAACATCGGCCCGAGCGGTATCGTCGTCAACATCGTGCGTGAAGACCTGCTGGGTCGTGCCCGTTCGTTCTGCCCGACCATGCTCGACTACAAGGTCGCGGCCGACAACGGCTCGATGTACAACACCCCGCCAACACTGGCCTGGTACTTGTCCGGTCTTGTGTTCGAATGGCTGAAAGAGCAGGGTGGTGTTGAGGCCATTGGCAAGCTCAATGAAGTCAAGCAGCGCACGCTGTACAACTTCATCGATGCTAGCGGCTTGTACAGCAACCCGATCAACAAGACTGACCGCTCGTGGATGAACGTGCCGTTCCGTCTGGCTGACGATCGCCTCGACAAGCCGTTCCTGGTCGGTGCCGAAGCGCGCGGTCTGCTGAACCTCAAGGGTCACCGTTCGGTAGGTGGCATGCGTGCCTCTATCTACAACGCCGTCGACATCAACGCAGTCAATGCGCTGGTGGCGTACATGGCAGAGTTCGAGAAGGAACACGGCTAATGTCTGAGCAAGAACTCAAGGCACTGCGCCTGCGCATTGATGCTCTGGACGAAAAAATCCTCGAGCTGATCAGTGAGCGTGCACGCTGCGCCCAGGAAGTCGCGCGAGTAAAGATGGCTACGCTGGCCGAAGGCGAAGTGCCGGTGTTCTATCGTCCTGAGCGTGAAGCTCAGGTGCTCAAGCGCGTAATGGAGCGCAACCAGGGGCCGCTGGGCAACGAAGAGATGGCGCGGTTGTTCCGTGAAATCATGTCCTCGTGCCTGGCGCTCGAGCAGCCGCTGAAAGTGGCCTACCTCGGCCCTGAGGGCACCTTCACTCAAGCGGCGGCCATGAAGCACTTCGGTCATGCGGTGATCAGCAAGCCCATGGCGGCGATCGACGAAGTGTTCCGTGAAGTGGCTGCCGGTGCGGTGAACTTTGGCGTGGTGCCTGTGGAAAACTCCACCGAGGGCGCGGTCAACCACACCCTCGACAGCTTCCTCGAACACGACATGGTTATCTGTGGCGAAGTCGAGCTGCGCATTCACCACCACTTGCTGGTGGGTGAAAACACCAAGACCGACAGCATCAGCCGCATTTATTCCCATGCCCAGTCCTTGGCGCAGTGCCGTAAATGGCTGGACGCTCACTACCCGAACGTCGAGCGCGTGGCGGTATCGAGCAACGCTGAGGCGGCCAAGCGGGTCAAGGGTGAGTGGAACTCGGCGGCGATTGCTGGTGACATGGCGGCGGGTTTGTACGGTTTGACCCGTCTGGCCGAGAAAATCGAGGATCGCCCGGACAACTCCACGCGATTCCTGATGATCGGCAGCCAGGAAGTACCACCGACCGGCGACGACAAGACGTCGATCATCGTCTCGATGAGCAACAAACCCGGCGCGCTTCACGAGTTGCTGGTGCCGTTCCATGACAATGGCATCGACCTGACGCGAATCGAAACCCGTCCATCGCGCAGCGGCAAGTGGACCTACGTGTTCTTCATCGATTTCGTCGGCCACCACCGCGACCCGCTGATAAAAGCTGTGCTGGAGAAAATCAGTCAGGAAGCGGTAGCACTTAAAGTGTTGGGTTCCTACCCGAAAGCAGTTCTCTAAAGGCGTTGATAATGAGTGGCGACTTCCTCGCTCTGGCACAGCCGGGCGTGCAACAACTTTCGCCTTACGTTCCGGGCAAACCCGTGGACGAACTGGCTCGCGAGCTGGACATCGATCCGGCAAAAATCGTCAAACTGGCGAGCAACGAAAACCCGCTGGGTGCCAGTCCCAAGGCACTGGCGGCGATTCGCGAAGAGCTGGCCGAGCTGACCCGCTATCCGGACGGCAACGGGTTTGCACTGAAAACCCTGCTGGCTGAGCAGTGCCGGGTCGAGCTCGATCAAGTGACGTTGGGCAACGGCTCCAACGACATCCTCGAGCTGGTCGCGCGTGCCTATCTGGCGCCGGGCCTCAACGCAGTGTTCAGTGAGCATGCGTTCGCGGTCTACCCGATCGTCACACAGGCTGTCGGTGCCGAAGCGCGGGTGATTCCAGCCAAAGACTGGGGGCATGACCTGTCGGCCATGCTCGAAGCCATCGACAGCAACACCCGCGTGGTGTTCATTGCTAACCCGAACAACCCGACCGGAACCTGGTTCGGCGCCGAGGCGCTGGATGAGTTCCTGCAGGACGTGCCTGCGCATGTGCTGGTAGTGCTGGATGAGGCGTACATCGAATACGCCGAAGGCAGCAATCTGCCGGATGGTCTGGATTTCCTCGCAGCGTACCCGAACCTGCTGGTTTCCCGGACCTTCTCCAAGGCCTACGGTCTGGCCGCGCTGCGTGTGGGTTATGGTTTGTCGACCGCGGTGGTCGCTGATGTGTTGAACCGCGTGCGTCAGCCATTCAACGTCAACAGCCTGGCCCTGGCTGCGGCCTGCGCAGCGTTGCAGGACGATGAATACCTGGCTGAAAGCCGTCGTCTGAACGAGTCTGGCATGCAGCAGCTCGAGGCGGGCTTTCGTGAGTTGGGGCTGAGCTGGATTCCTTCCAAAGGCAACTTCATTTGCGTGGATCTGGGGCGCGTTGCGGCACCGGTTTTCCAGGGCTTGCTGCATGAAGGTGTGATTGTGCGTCCAGTGGCCAATTACGGCATGCCGAATCACTTGCGCATCACCATCGGTCTACCGGCTGAAAACAGCCGCTTCCTCGAGGCGCTGGCCAAGGTTCTGGCCCGTGGTTGATGTCATCGCCGTGCAACCTGCTGTGCCTATGATCGGTCGCCTGGTGGTGGTCGGTCTGGGGCTGATCGGTGGTTCGTTCGCCAAGGGCCTGCGGGAGCGCGGGTTGTGCCGCGAAGTGGTTGGCGTTGATCTCGATCCGCAATCGCGAAAGCTGGCGGTTGAGCTGGGGGTGGTGGATCGTTGCGAAGACGACCTCGCTGTCGCCTGCCGCGGTGCGGACGTAATTCAGTTGGCAGTGCCGATCCTCGCAATGGAAAAACTGCTGGCGCTGTTGGCTGGCATGGACCTGGGGGCGGCGATTCTGACCGATGTCGGCAGTGCCAAAGGCAATGTGGTGCGTGCCGCGACCGAAGCCTTCGGTAGCATGCCAGCGCGCTTCGTTCCGGGGCATCCGATCGCCGGTTCCGAGCAGAGCGGGGTCGAGGCTTCCAATGCTCAGCTGTTCCGTCGACACAAAGTGATTCTGACGCCGCTCGAACAAACCGATCCGGCTGCCCTGGCAGTTGTCGACCGGCTCTGGCGCGAGTTGGGTGCCTCTGTCGAGCACATGCAGGTCGAGCGTCACGATGAAGTGTTGGCGGCGACCAGCCATTTGCCGCATTTGCTGGCGTTCGGATTGGTCGATTCATTGGCCAAACGAAGTGAAAATCTGGAAATCTTCCGTTACGCTGCGGGCGGTTTCCGCGATTTCACGAGAATCGCCGGCAGTGACCCGGTCATGTGGCACGACATCTTCCTCGCCAATCGCGAAGCTGTCCTGCGCACACTCGATACATTTCGCAGCGATCTCGACGCCTTGCGCGACGCGGTCGATGCAGGGGACGGGCACCAACTGTTGGGCGTATTTACGCGCGCCCGGGTTGCCCGCGAGCATTTCAGTAAAATCCTGGCCCGTCGGGCCTATGTGGACGCTATGAACTCCAACGATCTGATTTTCCTGGCAAATCCTGGTGGCCGCCTGAGTGGGCGGATTCGTGTACCGGGCGACAAATCGATTTCCCACCGTTCGATCATGCTCGGCTCCCTCGCTGAAGGCGTTACCGAAGTCGAAGGTTTCCTTGAGGGTGAAGACGCCCTGGCGACCTTGCAGGCCTTCCGTGACATGGGCGTCGTGATCGAAGGTCCGCACCATGGTCGCGTGACCATTCACGGTGTTGGCCTGCATGGCTTGAAACCGGCTCCTGGCCCGATTTATCTGGGCAACTCGGGTACGTCGATGCGTCTGCTGTCCGGCTTGCTGGCCGCGCAGGACTTCGACAGCACCTTGACGGGCGATGCGTCGCTGTCCAAGCGTCCGATGAATCGTGTGGCCAACCCGCTGCGCGAAATGGGTGCAGTGATCGAGACGGCTGCCGAAGGTCGTCCGCCGATGACCATTCGTGGTGGCAACAAGCTCAAGGGCCTGACCTACACCATGCCGATGGCCAGCGCCCAGGTTAAATCCTGCCTGTTGTTGGCGGGCCTGTACGCCGATGGCAAGACCACCGTGACCGAGCCGGCTCCGACCCGTGACCATACCGAGCGTATGCTGCGTGGCTTCGGCTACCCGGTTACTGT
Source organism: Pseudomonas sp. H3(2019) (assembly GCF_007713465.1). Lineage (GTDB taxonomy): Bacteria > Pseudomonadota > Gammaproteobacteria > Pseudomonadales > Pseudomonadaceae > Aquipseudomonas. The sequence goes on from NZ_VMSG01000013.1 coordinate 30,840, forward strand.
CAACGGCGCTACCGCTTCGGTCGAGTCCGGCCACAAGTTGACCGCGACGCACATTGAAGTGCCGGGCGATATCTCCTCGTCGGCATTCTTCCTCGTGGCGGCGTCGATTGCTGAAGGTTCGGAGCTGGTGCTGGAGCACGTGGGTATCAACCCGACCCGTACCGGTGTGATCGACATCCTGCGCTTGATGGGCGCCGATATCACCCTGGAAAACCAGCGTGAAGTCGGCGGCGAGCCAGTGGCTGATTTGCGTGTGCGAGCGGCTAAGCTTAAAGGTATCGAAATTCCTGAGGCGCTGGTTCCGCTGGCCATCGACGAGTTCCCGGTACTGTTCGTGGCTGCGGCCTGTGCCGAAGGTCGGACGATTCTGCGTGGTGCGGAAGAGTTGCGGGTCAAGGAGTCGGATCGTATCCAGGTGATGGCGGACGGTTTGCTGGCGCTGGGCGTCAAGTGCGAGCCAACTCCGGACGGCATCATCATCGACGGCAGCCAGATTGGCGGCGGCGAAGTGCATGGTCACGGCGATCACCGGATTGCCATGGCATTCAGCGTTGCGTCGTTGCGCGCCAATGCGCCGATCCGTATCCATGACTGCGCCAACGTTGCGACCTCATTCCCGAACTTCCTCGCCTTGTGCGCGCAAGTCGGTATTCGTGTTGCTCAAGAGGCTCAGTCGTGACCAGCCACGCTCCGGTAATCACCATCGATGGGCCGAGTGGCTCGGGCAAGGGCACTATCGCCGGGATCCTCGCCAAGCGCCTGGGCTGGTGCTTGCTGGATTCCGGTGCGTTGTACCGTTTGCTGGCATTTGCTGCGCGCAATCATGGTGTCGACCTGACCAATGAAGAGTCGCTGAAGTTGCTGGCCGCTCACCTTGATGTGCAGTTCGTCGGAGCGACCGAAGGTCATCCGCAGCGCATCATCCTTGAAGGTGATGATGTCACTGATGACCTGCGCAATGAGCAGGTCGGTGCCTGGGCCTCGCAAGTGGCGGCGCTGCCTGCGGTGCGTGACGCCTTGCTGCAGCGGCAGCGGGCATTTCAGGAGGCGCCGGGGTTGGTGGCCGATGGTCGCGACATGGGCACCGTTGTGTTTCCCGACGCGCCGCTGAAAATTTTTCTGACCGCCAGCGCCGAGGAACGGGCGCGCCGTCGTTATTTGCAGTTGAAGGGTAAAGTCGAGGGTGTTAGTCTGTCGAGTCTGCTAGATGAGATCCGTGTGCGCGATGAGCGCGACACCCAGCGAGCGGTAGCCCCGCTCAAGCCGGCGGTCGACGCCATACAGCTGGATTCCACGGAGTTGTCCATCGAGCAGGTGCTGGAACGCATCATGAGCGAGATCGCCATTCGCGATATCGTCGGGTGACCAAGAAGCACTGCAGGGGACCAGTCATAGTCCTGCGGCGTTTCTTTTATATAAACGTAACCCACATTGTCTGGGATGTGGCAGATGGGCGTATTCTTCGCCCTTATCAACAGGAATTAAAATGAGCGAAAGCTTTGCGGAACTCTTTGAAGAAAGCCTAAAAACCCTGAACCTTCAGGCAGGCTCCATCATCACCGGTGTTATCGTTGATATCGATTACCAAGCTCGCTGGGTAACCGTTCACGCTGGCCTGAAGTCTGAAGCACTCATCCCGCTTGAGCAGTTCTACAACGACGCTGGCGAACTGAATATCAACGTCGGTGACGAAGTTCACGTTGCGCTGGATTCGGTTGAAGACGGCTTTGGTGAAACCAAGCTGTCCCGTGAAAAAGCCAAGCGCGCTGAATGCTGGATCGTTCTGGAAGCAGCCTTCGCAGCCGAAGAAGTGGTCAAGGGCGTTATCAACGGTAAGGTTAAAGGCGGCTTCACTGTCGACGTTAACGGCATCCGTGCGTTCCTGCCTGGTTCTCTGGTTGACGTCCGTCCTGTGCGTGACACCACGCACCTGGAAGGCAAAGAGCTGGAATTCAAGGTCATCAAACTCGACCAGAAACGCAACAACGTTGTCGTTTCCCGTCGTAGCGTCCTCGAAGCCGAGAACTCCGCTGAGCGTGAAGCTCTGCTGGAATCCCTGCAGGAAGGTCAACAAGTCAAAGGTATCGTCAAAAACCTCACCGATTACGGCGCATTCGTCGATCTGGGTGGCGTCGATGGCCTGCTGCACATTACCGACATGGCTTGGAAGCGTATCAAGCATCCTTCCGAAATCGTCAACGTTGGCGACGAGATCGATGTCAAGGTTCTGAAGTACGATCGCGAGCGCAATCGTGTTTCCCTGGGCCTCAAGCAGCTGGGCGAAGATCCATGGGTTGCTATCAAAGCCCGTTACCCAGAAAGCACTCGCGTTACCGCACGTGTAACCAACCTGACCGACTACGGCTGCTTCGCTGAGCTGGAAGAAGGCGTTGAAGGTCTGGTACACGTTTCCGAAATGGACTGGACCAACAAGAACATCCACCCTTCGAAAGTCGTACAAGTCGGCGACGAAGTGGAAGTTATGGTTCTGGACATCGACGAAGAGCGTCGTCGTATCTCCCTGGGCATCAAGCAGTGCAAATCTAACCCATGGGAAGATTTCTCTGGCCAGTTCAACAAGGGCGATAAAATCTCCGGCACCATCAAGTCGATCACCGATTTCGGTATCTTCATTGGTCTGGACGGCGGCATCGACGGTCTGGTTCACCTGTCCGACATCTCCTGGAACGAAGTGGGCGAAGAAGCCGTACGTCGCTTCAAGAAGGGCGACGAGCTGGACACCGTTATCCTGTCGGTTGACCCAGAGCGCGAGCGTATCTCCCTGGGTATCAAGCAACTGGAAAGCGATCCGTTCTCCGAGTACGTTCAAGAGAACGACAAAGGCGCAATCGTTAAAGGCATCGTGAAAGAAGTTGACGCTAAAGGCGCCATCATCACTTTGGCTACCGATATCGAAGCTACTCTGAAAGCCTCCGAAATCAGCCGTGACCGCATCGAAGATGCGCGCAACGTTCTGAAAGAAGGCGAAGAAGTTGAAGCCAAGATCATCAGCGTTGACCGCAAGAGCCGTGTAATCCAGCTCTCGATCAAGTCGAAAGACGTTGAAGACGAGAAAGAAGCTATCCAGAGCCTGCGCGACAAGCCAGCTGCTTCGGATGCTCCAGTTGACACCACTCTTGGTGCTCTGCTGCGTGCACAAATGGAAAAACAGAACTGAGTTCTGTCAGGCCATAGAAAAAGGGCGACTTCGGTCGCCCTTTTTTGTGCCTGAGATTTTAGGTTTTCGAGGTGCCGGGGGAAACAATGCGGGGGTAAGGTGGTCTGTTGTTCAGGTGTATCAATTGTCTATTCGGAGCTAGGCTTTAGCTTGAGTCGAGCGTCGGTTGGGTGTGATGCCTGGCATAAGGAATGGAATGAGCAAGCTCATAGTCACATTGGCAGTACTGGTCTTGGTGGGGTGTACAACAAGCGCCAAAACTCATGTGGTGCGTGGCGTGAGTGGTATCGAGATCGATTGTTCAGGGCTCGGATCGGGTTGGGACAAGTGTTACAAGCGAGCTGCAAGAGAGTGTGGGGCGCAGAGCTACAAGGTCATTGGCAGGTCCAGTGATGCTAAAGAGGAGGCGGAGGATTATCCATTTGGGTGGAACCCGGCCGGATACCTCACTCGCGTCATGTTGGTCATTTGCAGATGATGATTTGGTGAGCCTCTGTGGTGTGAAAGGGTGGAGTGCCAGCTCTCCGGGAGGCGAACTTTGCGGTGTCTGTCAGGGAATGCAGATAAGTCAATATATAGGCTGTTCAAAATCCTTCGAGCATGCTAAAACCTTTGAAGCGCTGATCTAGCTGCTTGAAAAAGAAGGGAAAAATATGACGAAGTCGGAGTTGATCGAACGAATTGTCACCCATCAAGGGCTACTCTCATCCAAGGATGTGGAGCTGGCCATCAAGACCATGCTTGAGCAAATGTCCCAGTGCCTGGCTACCGGTGATCGAATCGAAATCCGTGGCTTTGGCAGCTTCTCTTTGCACTATCGCGCGCCGCGCGTCGGTCGTAATCCAAAGACCGGTCAATCCGTCAGCCTCGACGGCAAATTCGTTCCTCATTTCAAGCCGGGCAAAGAGCTCCGGGATCGGGTGAATGAGGATGAGGAGGAGGGGCTTTGACAGTCTTCATTCAGGGAGTGACTGATGCGTAACCTTAAGCGCGTACTCCTCGCTGTGGTTGTTCTTTTGCTTGTTCTGGCGATCCTCGCTTTTGTACTTGAGAACCAGCAGTCTGTTTCCTTGTCGTTCCTGGGCTTGGCCGGACCACAGTTGCCGGTCTCGGTTATCACGGTTATTGCCTTGTTGTTTGGCATGCTCATCGGTCCATTGTTGGGTTGGTTAGTCGGTCGCACGGTCAGGAGCAGGCGCAAGCGCCTGGCCTGATTAATGCGATGGTTGAGAGTCTTTTGAGGCTTCAGTGACCTCGGTCTGCATTCGTTAGTAAATTTTTTAGCAATCAAACGCTTTGTTCCTCCTCAAGGCTTGAGATCTATTTGGAGAGCTCGGTGTTGGTTGGGTGGGGGTATTCGTCAAAGGCTACACTTGCAACAATTGTTTGGGCCTCGTATGAAAATTCTTTTATTTGGCAAAAATGGTCAGGTCGGTTGGGAGCTGCAGCGTTCTCTGTCACCTCTCGGTGAAGTGATAGCGCTCGACCGACAAAAGGTTGATGGCTTATGTGGTGATCTGGCTGATTTTGAATCGCTGAGAGCGACGATTCGCCAGGTGAGGCCGGATTTTATTGTCAACGCGGCAGCTTACACCGCAGTGGACAAGGCAGAGTCAGAACCGGAGATTGCGGATCGCATTAACGCCTCTGCGAGCCGGGTAATGGCTGAAGAGGCGTTGGCGCTGGACGCGTGGCTTGTTCACTACTCGACAGACTATGTCTTCAGCGGTGGCGGGCAAGTGCCTTGGCGGGAGGATGATGTCGTCGCGCCAGTAAATCACTACGGAGCGAGTAAGCTGGCAGGTGAGCGGGCTATAACGAGCTCTGGCTGCAAACACCTGATCTTGCGCACGAGTTGGGTTTATGGTGCCCGTGGTAACAATTTCGCCAAGACCATATTGCGTATGGCCAAAGATCGAGAAACTTTAAGTGTAATTGCTGATCAGATTGGTGCACCGACGGGCGCAGACCTGATTGCTGATATCACCATGCTGGCAATTCGAAAAATCGTCGAGCATCCGGGGCTTGGTGGTATTTATCACTTGGCAGCGGACGGTGAGACCTCTTGGCACGGCTATGCTAGTCATGTTATCGACTTTGCACGTAGGAACGGTGAGGCGTTGACTGTGGTCTCCGTGAATCCGATCGATACCAGCGCTTATCCAACACCTGCGCGCCGGCCTCTGAACTCACGATTGAATACCAGAAAGCTACGTGACAATTTTTCTCTTCATCTTCCTGATTGGAAAGGCGGCGTTACCCGAATGCTCATGGAGGTTCTAAATAAATGACCGTCATTAATCGTAAAGGCATCATCCTTGCGGGCGGCTCGGGTACGCGCTTGCATCCGTTGACTCTGGGGGTGTCGAAGCAGATGCTGCCTATCTACGACAAGCCCATGATTTTTTATCCGTTGTCGGTACTGATGCTCGCGGGCATGCGCGAAATTTTGATTATCTCTACCCCGGAGGACTTGCCAAGCTTTCGCAAGCTGCTTGGCGATGGTAGCCAATATGGTATCCAGTTGAGCTATGCAGAGCAGCCGAGCCCGGATGGCCTTGCTCAGGCCTTTATCATTGGAGAGGCATTCATCGGCAAGGACCCTTGCTGCTTGATCCTGGGTGATAATATTTTTTACGGCCAGCATTTTTCCGACAACCTGCTCTCGGCAATGGCTAAAGAGAGCGGTGCGACGGTTTTTGGCTATCACGTCTCTGATCCCGGCCGTTTTGGTGTGGTCGAGTTTGATGAGGCGGGTCATGCCTTGAGCATCGAAGAAAAGCCGCTCAAGCCTAAGTCCAGTTACGCCATCACAGGGTTGTATTTCTATGACAATCAAGTCGTCGAGATCGCCAAGGGCATAAAACCTTCGCAGCGCGGTGAGCTGGAGATCACTGATATCAACCGCGCCTACCTCGAACAAAAGACGTTGGATGTAGAGATACTGGGTCGGGGATTCGCCTGGTTGGATACGGGTACTCATGAGTCGTTGCTTGAGGCCAGTCACTTCGTCCATACCATTGAGCAGCGCCAGGGTCTGAAGGTCGCTTGCCTGGAGGAGATTGCTTATAATTTCGGCTGGATCACACCGGCTGAGCTTGGCGTTCAGGCCGAGCGACTGAAGAAGACCGGTTATGGCCAGTATTTGCAAAAACTACTGGACGCATGACCTGATTGGTCGAGGTTTTCCGGGGTGTGAGTTGTTCGTAAAAGTCGTTGTTAGCTGTAGAATGGGCAGGTATGCGTTTTCAGGCCTGCCGAGCTTCGAGGGCTCCGGTCGAATAAAAAATATGCAAGACGTTAGCACGGCTGCAACGCAAGCAAATTGTTTGATGGTTTCGTAAGATTTTACCCCTCGATTTTGCATCTGAAAGAGGTGCAAAGCGACCAGAATATAAACGAGCTCCGTTTTCTGTAGTTACCTTTCAGAGAGTGAGGATTAAGGACGTTGAGTATGGAACTGATTCCCGTAATTTTGTCTGGCGGTGTGGGTAGCCGGTTGTGGCCTGTTTCTCGAGAGGCCCACCCCAAACCGTTCATGGATTTGCCGGGTGGCCAGAATCTAATCCAGAAAACCTTCCTGCGAGCTTCGCAACTGGAGGGCGTTGTAGAAGTGCTTACGGTGACTAACCGTGAGCTTTTGTTCAAGACTGAAGACGAATACGGCGCTGTCAATACTGCCAAACACTCTCAAGGTTTCATTCTTGAACCTTTCGGGCGTAATACGGCTGCGGCTGTTGCGGCGGCTGCGTTGCAGTTGGAGGCCACCCATGGCCCTGATGTCCATATGCTGGTGTTGGCTGCCGACCATCTGATCAAGGATGAAAAGGCATTTGCTGCTGCAGTAGCAAATGCCGTTGCGTTAGCCGCCGAAGGCTGGCTGGTCACTTTTGGCATCCAGCCGACCTACCCTGAAACCGGCTTCGGCTACATAGAGGCGCAAAAAAATGCTCCTCTGAAAGGCGGCTTGAAAGTTGCGCGTTTCGTCGAAAAACCTGATCTTGAAACCGCTCAAGGTTACGTGAGTGCCGGCAACTACTACTGGAACTCCGGGATGTTCTGCTTCCGGGTCGGCACCGTCCTCGAAGAGCTTCGCATGCACGCTCCAGACGTAGTAGAAGCAGTCGGCAGGACTATTGAAGTATCCCGCCTCACCTCGTCTGACAAATACCGTTGCCTGGCCCTCGACGCCGATGCATTTGCAGAGGTTCCGGATATTTCCATCGACTATGCGTTGATGGAACGCTCTTCCAGGGTTGCGACCATCCCGTGTGATATCGGTTGGAGTGACATTGGCTCCTGGAACGCCGTCAGTGAACTGACAGAGCCCGATGAGAACGGTAACCGCTTTGAAGGAGAGGTGCTGTCTCATGGTTCCCGCAACAACTACGTAAACAGTGAAGGTCGACTCACTGCACTGGTTGGGGTTGAGGACTTGCTGGTAATCGATACGCCAGACGCCGTGATGATCGCGCATAAAGACCATGCACAAGATGTGAAACACATTGTTGGCCAACTCAAGGCCAATAGCCATACGGTACATTTGCTTCACCGGACGGTGCATCGCCCATGGGGCACTTATACGACGCTGGAGAGCGGCGAACGCTTCAAGATCAAGCGTATCGTGGTGAAGCCAAAGGCTTCCCTGTCCCTGCAGATGCACCACCACAGAAGTGAGCACTGGATCGTCGTCAGTGGGATGGCGGTAGTGGTCAACGATCAGCAGGAGCTGATGCTGAACACTAATGAGTCCACGTTTATTCGTGCTGGCCATCAGCATCGCTTGATGAACCCGGGTGTAATCGACCTGGTTCTTATTGAAGTGCAGAGTGGGGATTATCTCGGCGAGGACGATATTGTCCGCTTCGAGGACAATTACGGTCGTGTTGATAAGTAATAGTGCCCCGGCAGTCATAAGCCTGGCCGGTGAGTTTTAGCCGATCAGGCTTGTTTGCATTTGAGCTGATCCAATACGCTTCCATTTCGACGAGATGACAGAGCAGCTTCACTGGTCTCGTCTTCAAATATCCACGCAAGAGAGCGGTATGCATACCCCTATCAATACCCCGTGCTTCAAAGCTTATGACATTCGTGGTCAGGTGCCTTCGGATCTCAATGAAGACGTCGCCTATCGAATTGGCCGTGCCATGGTCACCGAATTGCAGGGTAAAAGCATTGTGCTGGGGCGTGACATGCGGCTCGAAAGCCCGATGCTGGCAGATGCCATGACACGTGGTTTGTGTGAGGCGGGCGCAAACGTCATCGATATTGGCTTGTGCGGTACCGAAGAAGTCTACTTTGCCACAAGTGCGTTTAAGGCGGACGGTGGAGTAATGATTACCGCCAGCCACAATCCCAAAGGCTACAACGGGATGAAGCTTGTAAAATCTGAATCTCGGCCCATCAGCGGCGACACCGGGCTCAATGCTATTCGCGACCGGGTGGAAAGTGGTGACTTAGGGGCATCGGCGGCGACTCCTGGGGAGGTTCGATTTGAGCTGGATAAAACGAACTATATCGAGCACCTTCTCAGTTACGTCAATGTCACAGATCTCAAGCCGCTGAAAATACTCGCAGATCCAGGTAACGGAGCTGCCGGGCCTGTGTTACAGCAGTTGATCCATAAGCTGCCATTCGAATGGGTGGTGATCAATGCCGAGCCCGATGGTAACTTTCCTAACGGCGTGCCCAATCCACTGCTACCAGAGAATCGCGATCTGACACAGCAAGCGCTGTTGGCGAACGGCTGCGATCTAGGGCTGGCGTGGGATGGTGACTTTGACCGCTGCTTCTTTTTCGACGAAAAGGGACGCTTCATCGAGGGCTACTACCTGGTAGGCCTGCTGGCTGAAATGCTGCTCAAGAAAAGCCCTGGCTCCAAGATCATCCATGACCCCCGGTTGACCTGGAATACCATCGATCAGGTTCGATTGGCGGGCGGTGTTTCAGTACAATGCAAAACCGGCCACGCATTCATAAAAGAGCGCATGCGTCTGGAGGATGCAATCTACGGCGGTGAGATGAGTGCTCATCATTATTTCCGGGATTTCGCCTATTGTGACAGCGGCATGATCCCTTGGCTGCTGGTGACCGCATTGATGTCTGCCTCGGGAAAAAATTTGGCCCAGCTTGTTGATGAGCGCGTTGCCGCTTATCCATGCAGTGGTGAAATCAATTATCGGGTGAACGATGTATCAGCGGCGCTGGAGGAGGTCTTGGCACATTATTTACCTCAAGGGCCTCACCTGGATCAAACCGATGGAGTCAGTCTGGAATTTACGGACTGGCGATTTAATCTCCGCGGTTCGAACACAGAACCTCTGTTGAGGTTAAATGTCGAAAGTAGAAGGGACCCAGCGCTGATCGCGTTGAAAGTAAAAGAAATTGAGGGATTGCTGAACAGTAGATATATGGAATGACAAAACGGTTCTCACTTCCAGAAGGAAGGTGAGGGGCAGCAACAAGTTGGCTCTCTGGTAGAGACTTACTGTTCGATTGATTAATCTAAATTGGTGAGAAAATGAGCGACAAGAAAGTAGCGTTGATTACGGGTATTACTGGTCAGGATGGTGCTTACCTTGCTGAGTTCCTGCTTAAAAAAGGTTATTCGGTCCACGGCATCAAGCGCCGTAGCTCTCTATTCAATACTCATCGTATTGATCATCTCTACCACGACCCGCACAATCAAGGCTACGATCTCAAGCTGCATTATGGAGACCTGACCGATTCGAGCAGCTTGATTCGTATCGTGCAGGAAGTACAACCGGACGAAATCTACAACCTGGCCGCACAAAGCCACGTTGGTGTTTCCTTCGAAGCGCCAGAATATACTGCTGATACTGATGCTATGGGTACACTTCGCATTCTTGAAGCAATCCGCATCGCCGGGCTCGAGAAGAAGACCAAGTTCTATCAGGCATCCACATCCGAACTATACGGTCTGGTTCAGGAAATCCCACAGAAAGAAACCACGCCTTTCTATCCACGTTCCCCGTATGCCGTTGCCAAGCTGTACGCCTACTGGATTACCGTGAACTACCGCGAGTCATATGGCATGTATGCCTGCAACGGTATTCTCTTTAACCATGAATCGCCGATCCGCGGTGAAACCTTCGTAACCCGCAAGATCACCCGTGCCTTGGCGCGTATCAAGCTGGATCTGCAAGACTGCCTGTACCTCGGCAATATGGACGCCCTGCGTGATTGGGGTCATGCCCGTGATTACGTGGAAATGCAATGGCTCATGCTGCAGCAAGAAACACCAGAAGATTTTGTGATTGCGACCGGTGTTCAATACTCCGTTCGGCAGTTTGTTGACCTCGCGGCGAACGAAATCGGTATCAAGATTCGTTGGGAAGGTAAAGGTGTAGAAGAGAAAGGTTACGACGTCGCAACCAACAAATGCATCGTTGCCGTCGACCCACGCTATTTCCGTCCCGCCGAAGTTGAGACCCTGCTGGGTGACCCAAGCAAAGCCAAAGCCAAGTTGGGCTGGGTGCCGGCGACTTCCTTCGCCGAGTTGGTAGCAGAAATGATGCGTGAAGACATGCGTGAAGCCGAACGCGACCAGTTGGTCGAGGCTCACGGATACAAATACTTCAAAGGTCAAGAATAAAGGGGGCTGGGATGATACCGGTATATCAGCCCTTTCTGGGCGGACGCGAAAAGGAATATGTAAACCAGTGTCTTGATTCGACCTGGATTTCTTCTCGCGGAGAATTTATCTCCCGCTTTGAGAGCGAGTTTGCCCGATACATCGGTGCAGAACATGCGACCACCGTGAGCAACGGCACGGTTGCTCTGCACCTGGCAATGGCTGCTTTGGGGCTTGGGCCTGGCGATGAGGTGATTGTTCCGACGCTTACTTACGTAGCGTCCGTCAACACCATCATGCAAACCGGGGCCAGCGTTGTATACGCTGAATCCCTGGCTGATACCTGGAACGTCAGCGTTCCAGACATCCGCAGCCGCATAACGCCTAAAACCAAGGCGGTCATGGTCGTGCACTTGTACGGCTTGGCGTGTGACATGGATGAAGTCGTTGCTCTGTGTAAAGAGCACAACCTGCTGCTGATCGAAGACTGTGCAGAAGCCTTTGGCTCTCTGTACAAAAATCAGCATGTAGGGACTTTTGGCGATGTCGCTACGTTCAGCTTCTTTGGAAACAAGACCATTACCACCGGTGAGGGTGGGATGGTGGTGTCCAAAAACAAGGCCGTTCACGAAAGAGCCTGCCACCTCAAAAGCCAAGGCGTGTCCAAGACTCGCGAGTACTGGCATGACGAGTTGGCGTTCAACTATCGTATGACCAACATCTGCGCAGCCATTGGGCTTGCCCAGTTGGAACGTGCAGACGAGATCATCGCTCTTAAGCGGCAAGTTGCGGACTGGTATCGCGAAGCACTCGAAGGGCTTCCGCTGCAGATGCATGCAGAGCAGCCAGGTACACGTCACACCTACTGGATGTGCTCGGTGCTGCTGGATGATCCGAGTCAGCGTCAGGCATTGCGTGATCATTTGAAGAGCAAAGGCATAGAGACACGCCCTCTGTTCGCTCCTGCTCACAACATGCCACATTGCAAGACGGATGAAACCTTTCCGGTAGCGCAGGACCTTAGCTCCCGAGGGATGAACCTTCCGAGTTATCCGACACTGAGCCGCGAACAGGTGCAGCGGGTAGCAGACGAGATTCGAAGCTACTTTGCCGACTAAAATGCAGAAAATCGGGGTTGAGAAGTCAACCCCGATTGCTAAGTGGAATTCAGAAAGTCAAGTTGAAACTGAATTTTTGGATTTAATTATTTACTCAGGTGAAAAGATGTTTTCGTATTTTTCTCGTATATGGGATGCCCGATATTTTTGGATGCATCTTGCTCTTGCTGACCTTCGATCAAGATGGAGGCGGTCTTTTTTTGGTGTGACATGGTCAATTATCCAGCCACTGGGATTGACATTGCTATTGACGTTGGTTTTCAGCAGACTTTTTAACACTGATATTGTTACATATGCGCCTTATATTCTCTCCGGGATTATTGTATGGGAGTATATCTCTGCTAATACCATGGGGGGGTCTCTATCTTTTGTTCAGGCCGATTCCTATATTAAGCAGTGTAATCATCCCCTCGCTATTTATACACTACGTTCGGTTATTGGAAGCTTAATCATTTTATTGTTGGCCAGTATCTCTCTGTATGGATGGGTTGCGGTTGTTTTGCCACAAAATATCGGGTGGTGCTGGTTAGCAACGCTTACGATCTATCCGATATTGGCCCTGATAGCATGGCCAGTTTCAACGTTGCTGGCCTACATCAGTACGAGGTTTCGAGATGTTCCTCATGCTCTTGGCTTGGTAATGCAATCATTGTGGTTCGTTTCCCCTGTCTATTTTGAAGCGAAAATGTTCAAGAATGGGGGGCTGCATGCATTGGTGGATTACAACCCGATTTATCATGTTTTACAGTTGATTCGCGCTCCTTTGTTGCAAGGCGAATGGCCAACACTTGAAAACTATATGTTTAGTCTGGGGGCGGCAGTTTTCTTTGCGTTGATCGCTATCTTGGTTGGTTATAAGTCTGAGCGTAAGGTCATTTTTTACCTATGAAAAATAATAAGATAACTCTTGAGAATGTTAATCTTCACTACGCTTCGGTTGCTTATAAAGAACGTTCGCTAAAATCATTAATGGCAAGTGCTTTTAGCCGGCGCTCAACGTCCTCCACGGTGGCAGATATTCATGCGCTGAAAAATGTGTCGGTTGAAATTTCGAGCGGTGAAAGAGTAGGGTTGCTAGGGCATAATGGTGCAGGTAAAAGTACCTTTCTTAAAACAGTCGCTGGTCTGTACCCTATTTCCAGCGGCAAGCTGACTGTAGATGGGCAAATACGTTCCTTGTTTGATCTTAGCTTGGGCTTTGAACCTGATGCTACCGGTAGAGAGAATATTCTATACCGCGGATTATTGTTAGGTTTATCACCTCGGTTTATGCGAGGGATGGAAGCGGAAATTGTTGAATTTGCCGGACTGGGAGAGTTTATTGATTATCCAATGAAAACCTACTCCGCCGGCATGCAAGTAAGATTGGCATTCGCCATCTCAACAACAGTCGGAGGAGATATTCTTCTTCTCGATGAAGTTATTGGGGCTGGGGATGCGAATTTTATGGTTAAGGCCAAAGAGCGTATTACCAGCTTGATCGAGCGTGCGGAAATACTTGTTCTTGCCTCCCATGATTTGGGATCTTTAAAAGCCATTTGTAATCGTGGGTTAGTCTTTCATCATGGCTCGCTCATTTTTGATGGTAGCTGTGTCGATGCTATTGATGAGTACAAAAAAGCAAATGGGCTATCTTGATGCTAAATAACGCCTTTAGGGTTTTGTGGCTCTTGAATAAAAAAGAGCTGCGTGAATCAGATGTTGCTCAACTAAAGTCTGTGGGCGTGACGGAATTTTTTATGCCAAAAAAATTTCCGGCGACTCCGTACAATTTATCAGATGATATAGATTTTAGTTATGATGACTCTCTGAGTATTCCAGTTTCTGATCTTGAAGTTCTAAATAGACAAAACTGGTATGAAGATCCAAGTGATGAGGCTTGGGGGATAGTAAATCGTTATTTTGATGTTGCATTCGTAGGCAGTCATGCACAACAACTATTAGCTGCGCTCAAGGGGTTTGGCGGCGCTATAGTTTTGAGGGGGGCGGGTTTTTTAGATGGAAAGTCTTATTCGGACGCTCTGCATAATGATCTTGGAGAGGACGGAGTTTACAGGCTAAAGGCGGTCGGTAATCGTCTTTGGTTTGGAGCCTTTCATGCGCATCAGGCCAAAGCTGAGATGAATTATTTGAGCAGGCGTCTTTGTTGCTTGCCTGTGGAGTATGCCTTTAAATCTTCGGATGGTTATTCGAATCGTCAGATAAATAATGTATTATTTTTCTGTCCGAATATAAATGTATCAGAGTTTTCGTTAGGGTTATATAAGAATTTTTTAGCTGATTTTAAGGGCTTTGACTATTCGGTTGCGGGGCAGCAGCCTATAGCCGTTGATGCTGATAATATCATCGGTGAAATAAATTTTGAGTCCAAGGACTGTATTTCCAATCAATATAAAGTCATGTTTTATGATTCGACGGTATCTAACCGTATTGATGATATGCCCCTGCGTGCAATGCGGTCTGGAATAGCACTGGTATTTATGGCTGGCGGTATGCTTGACGATTTGGGTGGCATTAAGTCTCCAGGTCGTTCCAAGACTATAGAGGAAGCCAGAAAAAAAATTAGGCGAATCCTTGAAGGTGATAATGAGTTTATCGCTTCAATTATTGATAACCAAAAAAAAATCCTCGACAAGTTCTCAACCGTTGTAGTTAGTCAGCAATGGAGGAGAGGTTGGGCTGATATTACTAATGAGCTAGAAGCTATCCGAGCTCAAAATGCCGAGCGACCCAAAAAGCGGAAACGTATTGCCATTATTGTCCCTGTGAAGTATAGAGGCGGGAGTCTGCGCGGGACGAAAATGTTGGCCCAAGCATTATATATAGGCAGCCGGCAAGGCGGTGAAGACGTTGACGTGGTGATTTGCCACCTGGATGATAAGGAAAGTTATTCTAGGGATACATTTGATGATATCGACGCTAATATTAAAATTCGTCCCTATAAATGGCGAACGCTGGATGCGATTGAGGCTCGTCGGGCCATGCGATATTCTGGGCAGCAAGGTTGGGAGCCGATCCATAGTAAATATGTAGCTCCTGATGATGGTATCAAACAGCTGGTCGACTGTGATTTGTGGATTGTCATATCCGATCGGCTTGAGGCGCCACTACTGCCTATAAAACCAACCATATATATGGTTTACGATTATTTACAACGCTATGAGCCTATTCTTACCAAGGGGGCTGATGCGGTTTTTTTGGATGCTGTTAGAGTGTCTAAGAAGGTTTTTGTTACTACAAACTTCACGAAGTTTGATGCATTGCAGTACGCGGGTGTAAGTGCAGGAAAAGTTGTCGTGATGCCAATGTTAGTGCCGGAATTTTGGAAAGAGTCGGTTATTAAGACTGAGAAGGGATTACCGTATTTTATCTGGACGACAAATGCTAATCAGCACAAAAATCATGTTAATGCACTCAAAGCTCTGAGGATCTACTACGAAGAGTACGGTGGTTCGCTGTCTTGTCATGTGACAGGGGTAGGCACCGAAAATTTACTTAAAAGTGATATGCCTCATCTGAAACCGCTCGCTAAGCTGGTCAAAGGTAGTCCTTTGTTGAGCAGGCGTATGAGATTGCTTGGTGAGCTTTCAGAGAGTCAATATATTGATACATTGGCGAACTCTCGATTTTTATGGCATGCCGGAAAAATTGATAATGGTACGTTCAGTGTTATCGAGGCCGCTTGCGTGGGAATCCCATCATTGAGCAGTGATTATCCTGCGATGCACGAAATAGACGCTCGATTCTCTTTAAATTTGACCTGGATGAACTCGGGTGATCCAAAGGACATGGCGAAAAAATTAAAGTACATGGAAGAAAATTATTTTAACTTGACAGCGAAACTCCCTTCTAAAGAAAAACTGGCGCAGAATGATCTTGTAAATTTTGCAGTGAAGTATTGGGATGAGGTTCGGGTATGTCTGTAAAAAACTATGGAATTTACCTCTCCTACCCACCTGGTGTCGACCTGCGTCATGAGGGATTGGGTCGCTACCTGGCCGCATTCTTAAAAGGGACTTCTGGGCGGGATGATGTCCATTTTGTATTGGTTTGCCCAAGCTGGTCGAAAAAAAGCCTAGAAGAATTATTTCTGAGTGAGGGTGTTCAAAAGAATCGATTCGAGGTTGTTTCTCCAAATAAGGAACCATTAATTTTAAAGTTGTACGAAGCGTATTTGAGATATAAGAAACGTGCAAAAAAACCTACAATTATCGATCGGGTTTTAGGTGCGTTTTCGTGGGGTTACAAAAAAATTACAGACTATCTTGAAGCACGTTTGATAGCGGCTCATTCCGTTTCTAGTTTGATTCCATTGTTGTTGATTGGCGTTTTCGGGGCTCTTCTGTTTTTATTGTGTAGTCCGCTTTTGGTACCTGTTATATTGCTTGTTGCGCTCTCAAAAATGACTTTTTTTGTCAAGAGAGTAACCCGGCCATTATCAAGGAGAATTTTTCGTCTTAAGGCGGTTTTGAGTGCGCCAAAGGAAGATGCTTTGATTTTAAGGCTGTATAAAGGGATGGAAAGTGTTGAGTCAAAAAGGATGCTGGAGTTGATTGATAGTCTATCTCATGTCTTGGCATGGTATAGCCCAACTGCCTTTTGGCCTGCGTTCAATGATATTAAAGCGCCTAAGCTGATGTGTATCCCGGATGTGGTGCTTACAGACTTCCCCGTTGGGTTTTCCAACGTCGGAGGGGAAAGATTTTTGAGGGTGTTTGGTGAAATCGAAGAGACTATTTACGCGGGCCAGAACTATGTGACTTACAGTGGTGCTGTGAAGTGGGATACGCTGGTTGATCGTTACGCTATTAATCCGTCCAAGGTTTCAGTTATTCATCATGCACCTAATAGTTTAAATAAATGGGTTGAAGTCACTGGTGGGGTGAATCCAGAGGAGGCCTCCCATAGTCTTTGTTTGGATCTGTTCAGGAAAGCCTTGCTCAAATCAGTTGACTCTAAACATTTGGCTACGTTTTCTAACCCTGAAGCTGGTTTTTTATTTTATGCGAGCCAAATTAGACCTAATAAAAATGTTCTGTCGTTACTCCGGGCCTATGAATACCTGCTTCGTAGTAAATTTATTGGGCATAAGTTAATTCTTACAGGTAATCCGAATGGAATGGCGGATGTCATAAAATTTATCAAGGATAATTTCCTGGAAAATGATGTTTTATGCCTTCATAGTCTGACAGTTCAAGAATTGGCTGCATGTTATAAGTTGGCGGACCTGGCGGTGAATCCAAGCCTGAGTGAGGGGGGATGTCCCTTTACCTTTACTGAAGCATTGTCAGTAGGTACACCTGTGGCAATGGCCAGGATTGCGGTTGCTGAGGAGGTATTAAATGATGATGAGGTTCAGGAACTGACATTCTTTGATCCCTATGACTGGAAGGATATGGCGAAACGTATTCAACTGTCATTGCACAATCGTGAGGAAGTTCTAGCTGTTCAAACGCAATTTTATAAAAAGTTGAGTTTGCGCTCATGGACTGATGTCGTTAACGAGCACGTCGATGTGTTAGATAGTATTTCTAGTCGTGATTAGAGTTTGTCGGAGGTTTTTTTGATGGTCCAAGTATCAGGTCTGCTTATTCTCGGGTTTGGCGGTCATGCTCGTAGTGTGGCGGATGTGGCGTTGGCGTCGGGATTTAAAACTCTTTGTTTCATAGATAGTAATGCTCGCCCAAACGAATGTTTGGGTGAATTTCCAGTGAAAACAGATTGGCACGGTGCGCTCCCTGAAGGTTGGGTGGTTATGCCTGGAGCGGGTGACAACAATAAACGTCAAGATCAATGTGACTGGATCATTGAGCGTGGCTGGCCTCTGGCCACGCTTATCTCTCCGGCCGCGACGATAGGTTTTGGTGCTACGGTTGGTCTCGGAACCCTAGTAGCGCATCATGCTCATATTGGCCCTATGGCCTCTGTTGGGAGAGGTTGTATTGTAAATACAGGAGCCATTATTGAGCATGAATGCGTCGTAGATGACTTTACTCATGTTTCTATAAAAGCAGCTGTGGCGGGAAGATCCCGTATCGGACGTCTTTGCTTCATTGGCGCTGGCTCGACTGTTATTGACGGTATTCGTCTCTCCGATGGTGTCACGTTGGGAGCAGGCGCCTGCGCACATCGTGATCTGGAAGAGCCGGGAGTTTATGTTGGCGTGCCGGCGAAAAAAGTGATAGGGAAAATACAGAATTGAAAGTTCTCCATTTCTTTAAAACCTATTATCCGCAAACCATGGGGGGGGTTGAACAAGTCATCTTTCAGCTTGCGGAAGGGGGAAGAGAACATGGGATTACTGCGCAAGTACTTTCTCTGAGCGCACAAGGGGCTGCACGTAACGTAAAGGTTGGTGAGCACTTGGCTCACACGTCAAAGCTAGACCTGCATTTAGCCTCCACTGGCTTTTCGTTGTCAGCCTTTAAGGACTTTTCCGAGTTGGCCAGGGAGGCCGACATCATCAACTATCATTTTCCATGGCCGTTCATGGATGTAGTTCATTTTGTGTCGCGTGTACGTAAGCCCACGGTTGTTAGTTATCACTCGGATATTGTTAAGCAAAAGACGCTGTTGAAGTTGTATCAGCCGTTGATGCACGGCTTTTTGGGCAGCGTAGATCGTATTGTTGCGTCATCTCCAAAGTATGTAGAGAGTAGCCCGACGCTCCAAAGGTTTAAGGACAAAGTCACGGTTATTCCTATTGGCTTGGATCGGAATACTTATCCGCCTGTTTCATCGGAAAAGTTGAGCTATTGGAAAGAGAAATTACCCCCGCGCTTTTTTCTTTTTATTGGCGCTCTACGCTACTATAAGGGATTGGATTATCTACTTGAGGCGGCTCGTACGGCTCGGTTTCCGATCGTTATTTTGGGGCAGGGACCGATGGAGGCCGAGCTGAAGGCTAAGGCCAGAAAATTGGGTCTTTCCAATATATATTTTCTTGGCGGCTTGCCCGACGATGATAAAATTGCATTGTTAATGCTGTGCTATGGCCTGGTGTTTCCCTCTCATCTTCGTTCTGAAGCATTTGGTATTTCACTTCTTGAAGCTGCCATGTTTGGTAAGCCCCTTATTTCCTGCGAGATCGGCACAGGCACGACTTACATAAATATTGCCGGTGAGACAGGACTGGTCGTTCCCCCCAGCGATTCAGGTGCACTGGCGCAGGCAATGATCAGGTTATGGGAAAATCCTGAAGAGAGTAGTGCAATGGGGCACCGGGCCGCATTGCGTTTCGAACAGGTATTTACAGCAGAACGAATGGTTGACTCTTACGCAGAGGTTTATCGTTCTTTGTTGAGGTGAATCGAAAGCGGCTCTGAATGCGGTAGGTGTTTTGAGCCTTTTGTTTAACTATCAGCGCTGTTTGCGTTGCTTCTCATCTACACACCCTCGAGTTTCAAGATGATCCCCAAGTCTATTCTAGTTACTGGTGGTTCCGGCTTTTTAGGAAAAGCTATTGTTCAGCGTCTTGCATTGATGGAGGCATTCTATCTCGTAGTGCCTCTCAGAGCGCTCAGCAAGGATCTGCCCGAGGGGGTGAAAACCATAAAAATTTCCGATATTGATGGTCAAACCAACTGGAAAAAGATACTCGATAACGTAGACATTGTGGTGCACGCTGCCGCCAGGGTTCATGTGATGCGCGAGCAGGCTCCTGATGCCCTTGCTGCGTTTCGTAAAGTGAATGTCGAGGGTACTTTGAATCTCGCTCGACAGGCCGCCGACGCCGGAGTCAAACGCTTCATCTTCATCAGTTCTATCAAGGTAAACGGAGAAGGTACGTTGACGGGGGAGCCTTACACTGCAGATGATGTTCCGGCTCCCAAGGATCCATATGGCATCTCCAAGCTTGAGGCGGAGCAGGGTTTGAGAGCTCTTGCGACAGCTACCGGTATGGAGACAGTGGTTATTCGTCCCGTCCTTGTCTATGGCCCCGGCGTAAAAGCTAATTTTCTGAGTATGATGCGCTGGCTTTATAGAGGTATACCGTTGCCTTTTGGTGTTGTTCGGAATCGTCGTAGTCTGATCTTCCTGGATAATCTTGTAGATTTCGTAGTGACCTGCCTCGATCATCCAGCCGCAGCCAACCAAACATTTCTGGCGAGCGACGGTGACGATGTTTCTACTTCTGAGCTGTTGCGTAAGCTTGCCAGGTGTCTGGGGAAATCGGCCCGTCTAATGCCCGTGCCCGTTTGGTTAATGAGCGCAGTGGCAACTATGCTGAGCAAGCAGGCCCTTGCTCAACGTCTTTTCGGGTCCTTGCAGGTTGATATCAGCAAAAATCAACAGCTACTGGGCTGGACTCCGCCAGTCAGTCTTGATGATGCCCTGAACCTGACGGCTCAACACTTTCTGGATGCTCGAAGATCATGAGTTACGGGTGGTTCATTCCGGTCATTGCCGGCGTCTCGTTTTTGCTGACAGCGGCATTGCGTAAATATGCGTTGTCCCGAAGCCTGATGGACATTCCCAATGCCCGAAGCTCTCACTCGGTTCCCACGCCACGTGGTGGTGGTGTGGCGATCGTTCTGGGGGTTCTGTTGGCGCTGGGACTTTTGTTTTTTGCCGGGATCATTTCTTCGTCGGATTTCCTGGCGATTGCCGGTGCTGGAGCTGCGATCGCGGTTATCGGCTTCATGGATGACCATGGGCACATTGCAGCCCGCTGGCGCTTGTTAGGGCACTTTGGTGCAGCAGGGTGGTTGCTGTTCTGGCTCGGCGGCTTGCCTGCTGTCGAATTGGGTGGCATCTCGCTCAACCTGGGATGGCTGGGGCATGTTCTGGCACTGTTTTATCTGGTGTGGTTGCTTAATCTCTACAACTTCATGGACGGTATTGATGGTATCGCCAGCCTTGAGGCTATCTGTGTTTGCCTCGGTGCCTGTCTTATCTACTGGATGGCGGGACTTGAGAGTCTAATTTGGGCTCCATTGTTATTGGCCATTGCGGTCGCTGGCTTTCTTTACTGGAACTTCCCCCCTGCGCGGATTTTCATGGGCGATGCCGGCAGCGGGTTTCTCGGCATCGTGCTGGGCGGGTTTTCTCTACAAGCTGCGTGGGTTAGTGCACCGATGCTTTGGGCGTGGCTGATTTTGCTTGGGGTGTTTATCGTCGATGCGACATTCACGCTGTTTCGCCGATTGCTCAGGGGGGACAAGGTCTACGAAGCGCATCGCAGTCATGCTTATCAGTTTGCCTCTCGCCATTTTGGCAGGCATCTGCCCGTTACCCTTGCTGTTGGCCTGATCAATCTATTCTGGTTGTTGCCCATTGCCGTGTGTGTGACACGCTATGGTCTGGACGGTGCCTTGGGGGTGATTCTGGCTTACGCACCCTTGCTTGTGCTGGCGGTCAAGTTTCGCGCCGGAGATCTGGAAGTCCCGGCGGTGAAGAACTAAGCGACAATTACTCTGTCATTTAGGTTTAAAGTGATCGCGAAGCGTCTTTGAGGTTTCACTTTGGGGATTGGGTAGTTGAAGGGAGAGAACTGAGGTGTTTGAAGGGTTTATGGATAAAATCAGAGCATATCTGGTAGGGCTCCCCCGGCGCCAAAAAAGGTTGATACAGGTTGCCACAGACACCGTTCTGGTCTGGGTCGCCTTGTGGTTGGCTTTTATCGTGCGTCTGGGCATCGACGATATGTACAACCCTTTCAAGGTCCACTTCTGGCTTTTTGCTTGCGCACCAGTGATCGCCATCCCTCTCTTTATCCGCTTCGGCATGTACCGTGCAGTCATGCGCTATTTTGGCAACGAAGCCCTCATTGCTATCGTCAAGGCTGTCAGTCTGTCATCGCTGATTCTGGCAGTGGTTGTCTATTGGTACAGTAATCACCAAACCGTGGTGCCGCGCTCTATCATCTTTAACTACTGGTGGCTCAGCTTGGTCATCATCGGAGGCCTACGCCTGTGCATGCGCCAGTATTTCATGGGGGACTGGTTCACTGCTGCTCAGCACGTACCGTTCACCAATCGTGATGACGGCTTGACCAAAGTTGCTATCTACGGTGCAGGTGTCGCGGGCAATCAGCTTGTCGCTGCGCTTCGCATGGGGCGGGTGATGCGGCCTGTGGCCTTCATCGATGACGATGCGAGTATCGCGGATCGCTCTATTTCAGGCCTGCAGGTCTACAAGCCCAAGCATATTCAGCAGATGATCGATGTCACCGGCGCGCAGGAAATTCTTCTGGCGCTGCCGTCATCCACGCGAGCACGACGTAGGGAAATTCTGAATCTTCTGGAAGGCTTCCCGCTTCACATACGTAGCGTTCCGAATTTCACTGACCTGGCCAGTGGTCGGGTGAAGGTCGAGGATATTCAGGAAGTCGACATTGCCGACTTGCTGGGGCGTGACTCGGTACCGGCTCAGCCTGATTTGCTGGAGCGTTGTATCAAGCGCAAAACGGTCATGGTGACCGGTGCGGGCGGTTCTATCGGCGCGGAGCTTTGTCGACAAATTTTTTCTCTTGGTCCTACGACGCTAATCCTGTTTGAGCACAGCGAGTTCAATCTTTACAGCATTCTTTCCGAGTTGGAGAAACGAGCCAGTCGTGAATCCCTGTCTGTTCGTCTGCTGCCTATCCTCGGTTCTATCCGGCATCAGGACAAGCTCCTGGATGTGATGAAAACCTGGAAGGTGGACACGGTTTACCACGCGGCGGCCTACAAGCATGTGCCGATGGTCGAGCACAATATCGCCGAAGGCGTGTTGAACAATGCGATGGGTACGCTCAATACCGCACAAGCCGCCTTGCAATCAGGTGTTGCCAACTTTGTGCTGATCTCCACCGACAAAGCCGTGCGTCCGACCAATGTGATGGGCAGTACCAAGCGTTTGGCCGAAATGACGCTGCAGGCACTCAGTCGCGAGATTGCGCCGGTATTGCTGGGTGACAAGGCCAATGTATCGCGCGTCAACAAGACCCGCTTCACGATGGTGCGCTTTGGTAATGTGCTGGGCTCCTCCGGTTCGGTGATCCCGTTGTTCCATAGCCAGATCAAGTCGGGTGGACCATTGACCGTCACTCACCCGAAGATCACGCGTTACTTCATGACCATTCCCGAAGCAGCACAACTGGTGATTCAGGCCGGCTCGATGGGGCAGGGTGGTGACGTGTTCGTACTGGACATGGGTGAGCCGGTGAAGATTGTCGAACTGGCGGAAAAAATGATTCACCTGTCCGGTTTGAGTGTGCGCTCGGACAGGAATCCTCAAGGCGACATCGCCATCGAATTTACGGGCCTGCGCCCTGGCGAGAAGCTTTACGAAGAGTTATTGATCGGCGATAACGTCGCGGCGACTCAGCACCCAATGATCATGAGTGCCAATGAAGATCATCTGCCTTGGGACGTGCTCAAGACGCGGCTGACCGAGCTACTCGGAGCTGTTGAGCGGGATGACTACTCACGGGTTCGTCAGTTGTTACGCGAAACTGTCAGTGGCTACACCCCCGACGGCGATATCGTCGACTGGATCTACCAGCAACGCCGCCTCGAGCCCTGATTGTTACACACCCTGTAACCGATACATTTTTGACAGGCTCACAGCATGACCTAGGTTTGGGAGGCAGCTTCGGAAAAGCTGCTTCTTACTTATCGATGTCATGGAGCGTCACTTATGCGTACAGGCTATTTCTACTCTCTGGTTTTTGCCCTGCTGACCAGCGCCTCTATTGCTGCTGTTGCAGCGCCGGCGGTCAAAGTCGAGGCCGTAACCGCGCCATTGGAAGTGCAGATTGCACCCTCCGGGGAAGTTGCAAAAGTCGATCTCAATGCCGCGGATGCAACCACACTGCAGCGGGAACTCACCGGGGTAGGTGAGGCCAAGGCCAAGGCGATTGTTGCGTATCGTGAGAGTAATGGGCCGTTTGCGTCAGTGGATGAGTTGTTGGAGGTCAAGGGCATCGGCAAGGCGATTCTGGACAAGAACCGCGACAAGCTTGGGGTGAACTGATTCGTAGAAGCTAGTGCCAGAGGCCGGTCGTTGACCGGCCTTTTTTGTTTCCGAGGTTCGGTTCCTCCAGAGAGGCGGAGCAATTCCGCCTTTTGTCTGGATAGAAAAATTACGGCTGTCATATTTTTTATGGATTATGCCTATAATAAAACCATCGCCCATACAGGTTCCCCGAATCTGGGCATTCAACATCCTTGAGCCATCTCCCAGGAGCGTAGCTATGAATTCCATTCAGTCCAAAGGTATTGCTCTGATCACCGGCGCTTCATCCGGTATTGGTGCGATCTATGCTGAGCGGTTGGCGGCGCGTGGTTTTGACTTGTTGTTGGTGGCTCGCGATGAGCAACGTCTCCAGACCGCCGCAATAAGGTTGCGGGCCGAGCATGGCGTGCAGATCGAGGTATTGAAGGCGGACCTCACGCTCAAGGCTGATTTATTGGCTGTCGAGCAGCGTCTGCGCAGTGATTCCGGCATCAGTCTGCTACTGAACAACGCGGGTATCGCCGCGGATGGCTCTCTGGCCAGTGCGAACACGGATCAGCTAGAGCGGATGATTCAGCTCAATGTGGTGGCGGTGACACGTTTGGCGGCTGCGGCAGCCGCGAACTTTTCGGCGGTCGGGCGTGGTTCGATCATCAATCTGGCGTCGGTGGTAGCGCTGATTCCCGAGCGTTTCAATGCGACTTATAGTGCGACCAAAGCTTACGTGCTGAGCCTCACTCAGTCGCTGAATGCTGAACTGAGTGGTTCGGGCGTGCAGGTTCAGGCGGTGTTGCCAGGAGTGACACGCACCGAAATCTGGGAGCGTTCAGGGATTGATGCCAGCGCTATCCCGGCAGAAATGGTGATGGAAGCAGGGGAGATGGTCGATGCGGCATTGTCCGGATTCGATCAGGGTGAGTTGATCACTATTCCTTCGCTACCCGATGCCGCAGACTGGAATGCTTTTGTTACCGCACGCCACGCGCTAGGGCCGAACCTGTCGAAGAGTGCTGCGGCTTCGCGCTACCGGTAGAGGTGTTCTTCACCTGGTAACTGGCACGAATAGTGATTACTCATTGGCTGATGATTGTTGAACAATCCTGAGGCGATGAGTATGAGTAGCGGACTGTCCCTGGCTGACCACATCACACTGGAGTTGCGCGCCGACATCATTGGTGGTCGTTTGCTGCCGGGCCGGGCGTTGGTTGAGGGCGATCTGGTGATTGCCTACAACGCCTCGCGCAATACCATCCGCGAAGCGCTGCACCGCTTGGGGCAGGAAGGCCTGACCTTTTATGTCCGAAATAAAGGCGTGATGGTTCGTCAGCTCGGCGCCGATCAGGTGCGCGACCTGTTTCAGGTCCGACGCACGCTGGAGTTACAGGCCATCAGCGCCAGCCGACCGCTGCGCGAATATCAATCCGATCACATGATCGAAGCCATTGAAGCCGCGCAGCTGGCCCGCGAGCGTGAAGACTGGCGGGCTGTCGGTACCCACAGCCTGCGTTTTCATCAACACATTGTCGGTTTGTTACGCAGCCCGCTGTTCGATGAGTTCTTTACCAATGTCGTTGCGCAACTGCGCCTGGTGTTCAGTGCGGCGCCTGACGAGTCTCGCTTCCAGACGCCCTGGCTTGAGCGTGATCGGCACATTCACGACTTGCTGGTCGAAGGCGACAAGTCTGGCGCTTACGACGCCTTGAGCGACTATCTCGACGATTCCGAACAGCAATTGCTTGAGTTGTTCAACCATCCTTCCTGTCATTGATCGAGGACTCATGCCATGTATAAAGACTATCCTGCGGCTTATCAGGTCAGTAAGGGCTCGGCGTTGCAGGTCGATAAAGCCTTCTACGAGCGGATCCGCGATACACCGGCCGGGCGCACGCTGATTGAGCAATTCGAAGTGCCGATTCGCACCGGACGCGCCTGGCATGTACCGGCGGGGCATGTGTTCCGCGTGACTACACCAGTGGGTCCGCAAGTGGGGGACTTCAACGTCTGGAATGCCAACGACCCGCGCGAACGGCTGTGGGCTGCACGGACCCGGCAATTGCAGGGCGCTCACGTCAGCACCCATGACCGGCTCTGGTCGAACCTGCCCTTTCTGCGACCGCTGGTGACCATCACCGACGACAGTCTGGCCAACTATGGCATCGACGAACACGGCGGACGTTTGCACGATCTGCTGGGCACGCGTTGCGATCCCTATGTGAACAAAATGCTCACTGGCGAGGATTTCCATCACCACTGCCATTCGAACCTGACCCGCGCCGTGTTACCTCACGGTCTGACCGAGTTCGACGTGCATGACGTGCTGAACATCTTTCAGTGCACGGGGCTCAACCACGACGATATGTACTTCATGAAGGCCTGCCCGGCGCAGAAGGGCGATTACCTGGAGTTCTTCGCCGAGATCGATCTGCTGTGTGCATTGTCGACCTGCCCGGGGGGCGATTTGTCGCTGCCGATGTGGGGGCCGAATGCGCAGGACCCGTTAAGTGTCTGCCGGCCGTTGGGCGTGGAAATCTATCGTTTGGAGCCGACGTTGCTCGAAGGCTGGAGCCAGCCTGAGCGGGCGGCCTATAAAGGCCTGCATGGTTTGCACATCGCCAAGGCGGCTTGGGAGGCGTAGAAGAAAGTGTGACGAGGGGGCTTGCCCCCCTCACCACAGGTACTTGCGTAGAGGCTAAAACAAACCCTGCCAATAATGGCGGGGTTTAATCAACGATCCTGAGCGTCCTTGGCGTCCATTTCCGCGTTGCGCTCAGCGACGCGTTTACGTTGCTCATCGGTCAATTCCACTTTGTTCGCGGTGTCGCGCAGCATCATCAAGCCACCGACGATCGATCCGATAGCAACTACCAGAATCAACCAGGCATACCAAGGCATAGGGTTCTCCTTAAGAGCAGGTTTTGACGCGAACGGTTTCGCGTCAACGCCGTGCCTATCCACTTTGAGTCACAGCGTTTCTCAGTGGTTCCATTCTAGGCCTGTTCTGCCTGGGTCACCTCATCAAAGTCCGGTCAGCATCGCATCGGCCGGGGCGTCGGCACGCAGCTGGGCAGTCAGCAGGAAGTAGACAAAACCGACCGCCATGAAGCCGAGGAAGATCGCCCCGATCAGCGCGTTGAACCAGGCCATCGCCACCAGGCAGACCACCGCCAATGCCAGGGCAGTCGCCGGTACCAGTGGGTAGCCGGGCGCACGGAAAGTCCGTTCCAGGTTCGGTTCGGTTTTACGCAGTTTGAACAGGCTGAGCATGCTCATGATGTACATCACGATAGCGCCGAATACCGCCATGGTGATCATCGCGGCGGTCAGGGTCATGCCACCCAGGTTGATCAAGCCGTCGCT
The DNA here is from genome assembly GCF_007713465.1 of Pseudomonas sp. H3(2019). GTDB lineage: Bacteria > Pseudomonadota > Gammaproteobacteria > Pseudomonadales > Pseudomonadaceae > Aquipseudomonas. The sequence goes on from NZ_VMSG01000013.1 coordinate 58,027, forward strand.
GTAGATGGCCGCGATACCGATCAGGCCGCCAGCGATGATTGCCCGGTGCGGTGTCTGGAAGCGTGACAGCTTGGCCAGGTAGGCCGGCAGGTAGCCGGCACGGGCGAGGGCGAAGAACTGTCGCGAATAGCCAAGGATGATCCCGTGGAAACTCGCCACCAGCCCGAACAGGCCAATCCACACCAGCATGTGCAGCCAGCCGGAGCTTTCGCCGACCACGGCTTTCATCGCTTGCGGCAACGGGTCGTTGATGTTCGCCAGGCTCCGCCAGTCACCCACGCCACCGGCAAAGAACATCACACCCATGGCCAGCAACACCAAGGTCAGAATGCCGCTGATGTAGGCCTTGGGAATCGTCCGTTTCGGGTCCTTGGCTTCTTCGGCGGCCATGGCCGCGCCTTCGATGGCGAGGAAGAACCAGATCGCGAAGGGGATTGCCGCGAACATCCCGGCGATGGCCGGTGCGCCGAACGCATCGGAGCCGGCCCAACCATTAAGGGCGAAATGGCTGAAGCTGAACGCCGGGGCGACCACGCCCATGAATACCAGCAACTCGATGACTGCCAGTACACACACCACCAGTTCGAAGGTTGCCGCCAGTTTTACGCCAAGGATGTTCAGGCCCATGAATACGATGTACGCGCCGACCGCCGCATGTTTCGGGTCAAGGGCGGGGAACTGCACATTCAAGTAGGCGCCAATGGCCAGGGCAATGGCCGGCGGTGCAAAGACGAACTCGATCAGCGTCGCCAGGCCGGCGATCAGTCCACCTTTTTCACCGAAGGCGCGGCGACTGTAGGCGAAAGGGCCACCTGCGTGCGGGATCGCTGTCGTCAGTTCGGTGAAGCTGAAAATGAAGCAGGTGTACATGGTCGCGACCATGAACGAGGTCACCAGAAAGCCGAGAGTCCCGGCTACGCCCCAGCCGTAACTCCAGCCAAAGTACTCGCCGGAAATGACCAGCCCGACAGCGATCCCCCATAAATGCAGCGTGCCCAACGTCGGTTTGAGTTGTGTGTTCATGCGTTTCTCCCGCTGCGATTTGGAAAAGCCCGGAGAGGGCGTGTGCAGTGGGCGTGCCATGTCGGCTTTGGACGTCGTAAAGCACAGAAAGCTGTCGTATCGGGGATGTTCGCGGCTGAGTATGTGCTTTTTGTGCGCCAGTTGGGGGCGTGGGTGCCTGTTCTGCCGTCATTGCGAGCTTGCTCGCGATGACGCCCGCCCAGACACCGCTGTAACAAAGCCATAAAGCCACTCTTTACGCTTTCTTTATGCCTCGCCCAACCCCTCGCTCTCGTTCCTTTACAGCCTTCCTGCGGACAATTGCGCCACACGCGGCAATCGCCGTACGACGGAGAAATTCCATGAGTGTTCTGGACGGGGTGTCCCTGCTGTTGGCGGTGGGACTGTTCATTTATCTACTGGTTGCGCTGTTACGCGCGGATCAGAACTAGGAGCAGCTATGCACAGTTATGACTATTGGCTGATCCTCGCCTTCTTCGCCGTAGTGCTGATTCCGGCACCATTCCTGGGAAGGTTCTACTACAAGGTGATGGAAGGCCAGCGCACCTGGCTGACGCCGATCCTCGGGCCCGTGGAACGCGGCTGTTATCGCGTGGCCGGGGTCGACCCGCAGAGCGAACAGAGTTGGCAGAAATACACCCTGGCGTTGCTCGCGTTCAACCTCGCGGGCTTTTTGCTGTTGTTCGCGATCCTGTTGTTTCAGGACTACTTGCCACTCAACCCGCAGAACCTGCCGGGGCAGGAGTGGACACAGGCGTTCAACACCGCCGTCAGCTTCATGACCAACACCAACTGGCAGTCCTACAGCGGTGAAGCGTCCCTGAGCTACCTGAGCCAGATGATCGGCCTCACCGTGCAGAACTTCGTCAGCGCCGCCACCGGCCTGGCTGTTCTGGTTGCCTTGTGTCGCGGCATCGGTCGCAAGTCGGCGCAAACCCTCGGTAACTTCTGGGTCGACATGACCCGTGCCACCCTCTACGGCCTGTTGCCGATATGCCTGCTGCTGGCGCTGTATCTGGTTTGGCAGGGCGTACCACAAACCTTCGCTCATTACGTGAATGCGCTGACGATGCAGGGCGTGGATCAAGTGATCCCACTGGGTCCGGCAGCCAGCCAGATTGCGATCAAGCAATTGGGTACCAACGGCGGTGGCTTCTTCGGCGTCAACTCGGCGCACCCGTTCGAGAACCCGACGGCCTGGAGCAACCTGTTCGAAGTGACCTCGATCATCCTGATCCCGGTGGCGCTGGTGTTCACCTTCGGTCATTACGTCAAGGACCTGCGTCAGAGCCGGGCGATCATCGCCTGCATGCTCGCGCTGTTCCTGATCGGTGGCGCGGTGTCGCTGTGGGCTGAATACCAGCCGAACCCGAGCCTGAATAACGTTGCAGTCGAACAGACTGCACCGCTGGAAGGCAAGGAAGCACGTTTCGGCACCACCGCCACCGTACTCTGGTCGGTGACCACCACGGCGGCCTCCAACGGTTCGGTCAACGGCATGCACGACAGCCTCAACCCGCTGAGCGGCATGGTCGCGCTGATCAACATGATGGTCGGCGAAGTGATCTTCGGTGGCGTCGGCGCCGGCCTCTACGGCATGTTGCTCAACGTGCTGATCGCGGTGTTCCTCGCCGGTCTGATGATCGGACGTACACCGGAATACCTCGGCAAGAAACTGCAAGCCAAGGAAGTCCAGTTGCTGGTCGTCACCTTGCTGGTGATGCCGGTCGGCGTACTGGTGCTGGGTGCCATTGCGGCGAGCCTGCCTGGCCCTGCGGCAACCATCAGCAACCCCGGTCCCCACGGTTTCAGTCAACTGCTGTACGCCTACACCTCTGCCAGCGCCAACAACGGTTCGGCATTCGGGGGGCTGAACGCCAACACGCCCTTCCATAACCTGATGTTGGGGCTGGGCATGTTGATCGGACGCTTCGGTTACATCCTCCCGGTACTGGCCCTGGCCGGCAGCCTGGCGATGAAGAAAACCGCACCGATTGGCCAGAACAGCTTCCCGACTCATGGCCCGCTGTTCGTGACGTTGCTGACGGTGACCATTTTGCTGGTGGGTGGCCTGACCTTCCTGCCGACCCTGGCGTTGGGGCCTATCGCTGAACATTTGAGCATGGGCTTCTGAGCCCATTCTCTTCTGAGGAGCTAATGATGAATATGCCCGTTCGTGTATCGAAAAAAACCGCACCACAGGCTGTGCCGGCTCAACCCGTCGAGCAACCGAAAACCGCGATCTCGGCCCTGTGGCGGCCGGCGCTGGTGCAAGCCTTCGTCAAGCTCGACCCACGGCAGTTGAAGCGCTCGCCGGTGATGCTGGTGGTCGAACTGACCGCGATCCTCACCACCGTATTGTGCGTGATTCCAGATCCGGCAGTGCCGACTTTTGTGGCGGCGCAAATTGCCTTGTGGCTGTGGTTCACCGTGTTGTTCGCGAACTTCGCCGAAGCCCTGGCCGAAGGTCGCGGCAAGGCCCGCGCCGACAGCCTCAAGGCCGGCAGCGAAGGTCTGAGCGCTCGGCGTAAAAAAGCCGATGGCAGCTTTCAGGTAGTGCCAGCGGTCAGCCTGCGCAAAGGCGATGTGGTTCGCGTTGAAGCCGGCGAGATGATTCCCGGTGACGGCGAGGTGATCGAAGGTATTGCCGCCGTCAACGAAGCGGCGATTACCGGTGAGTCCGCGCCAGTGATTCGCGAATCCGGTGGTGATCGTTCGGCGGTCACCGGCAACACTCGACTGGTGTCCGACTGGTTGCTGGTGCGCATCACCGCCAACCCCGGTGAGTCGACGCTGGATCGCATGATCGCGCTGGTTGAAGGCGCCAAGCGCCAGAAAACCCCGAACGAAGTGGCGCTGGATATCCTGCTGATCGGCCTGACCATGATCTTCCTGGTGGTGGTCGTGACCTTGCAGCCGTTCGCCCACTTCGCCAACGGCAACCTGCCGCTGGTGTTCCTGGTGGCGCTGCTGGTAACGCTGATCCCCACCACGATTGGCGGTTTGTTGTCGGCCATCGGTATCGCTGGCATGGACCGTCTGGTGCGGTTGAACGTGATCGCCAAATCCGGCCGTGCGGTAGAGGCGGCGGGTGACGTGCATGTGTTGCTGCTGGACAAGACCGGCACCATCACCTTCGGTAATCGTCGCTGCACCGCGATCTATGCAGCGCCGGGTGTCAGTGCCAAGGAGCTGGCGGAAGGTGCGCTGTTCGCTTCGCTGGCCGACGACACGGCCGAAGGCAAGTCGATCGTCGAGTACCTGCGTGGACTTTATCCACAGGCCGAACCGTCCGCCGAGGTGCTGACCGTTGTGCCGTTCACTGCCGAAACCCGCTTGTCCGGCGTTGACTATCAGGGCCGTGTCTACCGCAAGGGCGCGGTGGATTCGGTGCTGGCCTTCATCGGCCTGACTCGTGCCGAGATACTGCCGCCGATGTCCCGGGAAATCGACAAGATTGCCCAAAGCGGCGGTACGCCATTGCTGGTGTGTGCCGAGGGTAAGTTGCTCGGTGCGATCCACCTCAAGGACGTGGTCAAGCCCGGCATTCGCGAGCGTTTTGCCGAGCTGCGCAAGCTGGGGATTCGCACGGTGATGGTGACCGGCGACAATCCGCTGACCGCGGCGGCGATTGCCGCTGAAGCCGGTGTCGATGACGTGTTGGCCGAAGCGACGCCGGAGAAGAAACTCGCCCGGATTCGTCACGAGCAGAACGACGGTCGTCTGGTCGCCATGTGCGGTGATGGCGCCAACGACGCGCCAGCACTGGCCCAGGCTGACGTCGGCATGGCAATGAACGACGGGACGCAGGCCGCACGCGAAGCGGCGAACATGGTCGACCTCGACAGCGACCCGACCAAGCTGCTGGACGTGGTGCAGATCGGTAAAGAGTTGCTGGTGACTCGCGGCGCGCTGACGACGTTTTCCATCGCCAACGACGTGGCCAAGTACTTCGCCATCCTGCCGGCGCTGTTTGCCTCGATCTACCCGCAACTGGGCGTGCTGAACATCATGCACCTGGCCAGTCCGCAGAGCGCGATTCTCTCGGCCATCGTCTTCAACGCCTTGATCATTGTCGGGCTGATTCCGCTGGCCCTGCGCGGGGTACGTGTCCAGGCCGCGAGCGCTGCACACCTGCTGCGGCGTAACCTGTTGATCTACGGCGTGGGCGGCATCGTGGTGCCGTTCGTGGGCATCAAGCTGATCGACATGCTGCTGACTGCGCTGCATCTGGTGTAACCGCTGCACGCCGCGCCCCGGGCGCGGCGTTCATCTGAATTGAGGGTTTTGAAATGTCCACTATGATCCGTCCGGCCTTGAGCCTGCTTGTTCTGATGACCCTGATCACCGGCGTCGCTTATCCACTGGTGGTAACTGGTGTCGCTCAGGTTGCGTTCCCTGATCAGGCCAACGGCAGCCTGGTGCGTGACGCCGATGGCAAGGTGCGCGGTTCGTCCCTGATTGCCCAGGATTTTGTCGGTGATGCGTGGTTCCATCCACGGCCATCGGCGGGCGCATTTGCGACCGTATCGAGCAGTGCGAGCAACCTGGCACCGAGTAATCCGGCGCTGGCAACCCGGGTGATCGACGATGCCAACAAGCTGCTGGTGCCAGGCCAGGGGCCGGTGCCGTTGGCGTTGCTGACCACCTCTGGCAGTGGCCTCGATCCACACTTGCCTCCGGCGGCAATTGCCTATCAACTGTCGCGGGTTGCGGCGGCGCGCAACCTGCCGATATCGACGGTCGAGCAGTTGATGAATGCACACATCGAGCAGCCGCTGGTAGGACCGCCGGTGGTGAATGTGCTGGAATTGAACATCGCGCTGGAAAAACTGTAGAAACACAAGATCATTCCCACGCTCTGCGTGGGAATGTATCACTGGACGCTCTGCGTCCGCTTTGGCTGGGACGCGGAGCGTCCCGGGCTGCATTCCCACGCAGAGCGTGGGAACGATCAATCTGAAAAAAGAGACCCCAATGAGCGACTCCGGCCGCGCCGACGCACTGTTAGCAGATTTGCCCCGCGATGGCCGTGGCCGGCTCAAGGTTTTTCTCGGCGCCGCTCCTGGCGTCGGTAAAACCTACGCCATGTTGCAAGCCGCCCACACTCAGCTGCGCCAAGGCGTGAAAGTCATGGCCGGGGTGGTGGAAACCCACGGTCGGGCGGAAACCGAAGCGCTGCTCGGCGGCTTGCCGCAGTTGCCGTTGGTGCGCTCGGAATACCGTGGCGTGATGCTCGAGGAAATGGACCTCGATGGCCTGCTCAAGGCCAAGCCGAAACTGGTGCTGGTCGACGAACTGGCTCACAGCAACGCCCCCGGCAGTCGCCACGCCAAGCGTTGGCAGGATATTCAGGAGTTGTTGTCAGCAGGCATCGACGTGTTCACCACGGTCAACGTCCAGCACCTGGAAAGCCTTAACGATCAGGTGCGCGGGATCACCGGCGTGCAAGTGCGCGAAACCTTGCCTGACTGGGTGCTGCAAGAAGCCTACGAACTGCTGTTGATCGACCTGCCGCCACGCGAGCTGCTCGAGCGGCTGCGTGATGGCAAGGTTTATGTGCCGGAGCAGGCGCGAGCAGCGATCGATGCGTTCTTCACCCAAACCAATCTCACGGCACTGCGCGAACTGGCGATGCAAACCGCGGCGGCGCAGGTCGATGATGACCTCAGTCGCGGCTACCGACAGTTGGGCCAGGCGGCGCCGGCCGTGCGCGGTCGCTTGCTGGTGGGGGTCGATGGCGACGCCCAGGCCGAGCGTCTGGTGCGTCACGCTAGTCGGGTCGCGCAGCGTCGGCATTTGCCGTGGAGTCTGGTGCATGTGGACAACGGCAGTGTGCGCGACGAGCAATCGCGTTTGCGCCTGCAAAGCGCTCAACAATTGGCTGAACGGCTGGGCGGCGAAGTGGTGCTGCTGCGCGCTGGCGAAGTGGCGAAAACCCTGATTCAACACGCCACCGAACGCCGTGCCAGCCTGCTGCTGGTCGGTCAATCGCGTCAGCGTTGGCGTCGTCGACTGTTCGGTGGCGGGTTGGCCTCACGCTTGTTGCGCAATGCCCGAGGCCTGGAAATAAACGTTCTCGACAGCGATGAACAACAGCATCAACCGCGTCAGCGTTTGGCGCATTCGTTGGTCTGGTTCGACTATGTGCTGGCGCTGTTGGCGACGATATTGGCCAGCGGTCTGGCCTGGGCGGTGTCGAGTATCTTGCCGTTGCCGAACATCTCGCTGGTGTTCCTCGCGGCGGTGTTGCTGGTGGCGGTACGCAGCAGCCTCGGGCCGGCGCTGGCGTGTGCGGCGTTGTCATTTCTGACCTACGATTTCTTGTTCATTCCGCCGACCTTCTCCTTTGCAATTCAGCGTGAAGAAGACGTGCTGACGCTGCTGTTTTTCCTGCTGATGGCCGCGCTCACCGGTAACCTCGCTGCTCGCCAGCGGCGACAGCTGGAAGCCTTGCGCGACACTCAGCAAGAAACCAGCGAACTGCTCGACCTGTCGCGCAAACTCACCGCTGCCACCGACCGGCAGGCAGTGATCAGCGCGGCGGCGCAGCACTTGTTTGGCTGGAACGATCTGCAGTTGTGTCTGGTTAACCGTGACGGGCAGGGCGGCTGGAAGGTCGAGACCGGTGGTCCGTTGCAGTTTTCCGAAGCCGAGCGGGCTGCCGCCGACTGGGCCTGGCAGCACGATCAGCCGGCCGGCATGGGCACCGGCACGTTACCGTTCGGTCGCTGGTGGTGGTGGCCGTTGTCGGTCGAAGACGGGCCGCTGGGCTTGCTCGGCGTTTGCCCGAAAGAGGGGCAGCAGCTCAGTGGTCAGCGACGGCGCTTGCTGACCGCATTAAGTCAGCCGCTGGCTCAAGCGCTGGCCCGTGCGCAGTTGGCCGACGACCTTGAGGCGGCACGTTTGCACGGTGAAACCGAGCAATTGCGCAGCGCATTGCTGGCCTCGGTGTCCCATGATTTGCGCACACCTCTCACGTCCATGCGCGGCAGTATCGACAGCTTGCTGGCGCTGGGCGAGGCGATCCCGCTGGAGGATCGCCGTGAGTTGCTGGAAGGCACCCGCGATGAAGCCGAACGGCTCGATCGCTATATCCAGAACCTGCTGGATATGACGCGCCTTGGCCACGGCGCCTTGAAGCTGGCGCGGGACTGGGTGTCGCCAGCGGATATCGTCGGCAGTTCGCTCAACCGTTTGCGCGCAGTGCTGGCGCCGTTGCAGGTGAGCACCGATGTGCCGGGCGCGTTACCGTTGCTCTATGTGCATGCAGCATTGATCGAGCAGGCACTGGTGAATGTGCTGGAAAACGCCGCACGCTTTTCGCCGGCTCATGGCCGTTTGCAGCTGAATGCCGGTGCCACTGACAGCGAGCTGTTTTTTTCCGTGAGCGACGAGGGCCCGGGCATTCCCGAGGACGAGCGTGCGAAGATCTTCGACATGTTCTACACCGCCGCCCGTGGCGATCGGGGCGGGCAGGGCACCGGGCTCGGTCTGGCGATCTGTCAGGGCATGGTCGGCGCCCATGGCGGCCGGATCAGCGTCGCTGATGGCATCGACGGGCGCGGCACCTGCATCACCATCCACTTGCCATTGCAGGAGCAACCGGGGTTTGAAAGTGAAGCCTGACGCTGCCTGCGCTACTCTCTCGCCACTTACTTTGCCTGATTTGAAACCATGAGCCAGACCGCGACCATTTTGGTCATTGACGATGAACCGCAGATCCGCAAATTCCTGCGCATCAGCCTGGCCTCCCAGGGCTACAAAGTGCTTGAGGCTGGCACCGGCACCGAGGGCCTGGCCCAGGCCGCGCTGAACAAGCCGGATTTGCTGGTACTTGACCTCGGTCTGCCCGACATGGATGGCCAGCAGGTGCTGCGCGAATTCCGTGAATGGTCGACGGTGCCGGTGCTGGTCCTGTCGGTACGCGCCAGCGAAGGACAGAAAGTCGAAGCGCTGGATGGCGGCGCCAACGACTACGTGACCAAGCCGTTCGGCATTCAGGAGTTTCTGGCGCGGATCCGCGCCTTGTTGCGGCAGGCTCCAACAGGAGAAGCCCAGGAAGCGGCGCTCAAGTTCGGCCCGTTGACGGTCGATCTGGCGTACCGGCGGGTATTGCTGGACGGTGCCGAAGTGGCGCTGACCCGCAAGGAGTACTCGGTGCTGGCGCAACTGGCGCGCCACGCCGGGCGGGTCATCACCCAGCAGCAGTTACTCAAGGACATCTGGGGGCCGACCCACACCGAAGACAGTCACTACCTGCGGATTGTGGTCGGGCATTTGCGCCAGAAACTGGCGGATGACCCGACCCGGCCGAGGTTTATCCTGACCGAGGCGGGGGTGGGGTATCGGCTGCTTGATACCTGATCGATTGATTGTTCCCACGCTCTGCGTGGGAATACATCCCGTGACGCTCTGCGTCACAGCGGACGCAGAGCGTCCGTGGCGGCATTCCCACGCAGAGCGTGGGAACGAGAAACGAGGTGGGGTTTCAATCCCGCTCATTCTCATACCGATCCAGCGTATCCCGGGCAATCTCCCGTCCCAGCGCGATCAGCTCCGGGGCTTTGTAGAACTCGAAAAACCGGCAAACCCGCTTTGGCACGTTGATCAGGATGTCCGGTGGATAACCGGCGATCTTGTATTGCGCCAATGACGTTTGCATCACCTCGAAGCTTTGGTTGATCAAATCCAGCAAAGAGGCCGGGCCAACGTTGTCGATAATGAATGAGCCCGTGGCCGATTTCGGCGCCCCGTCGCCTTCCGGGGCGGCAGCGGGTTGTTGCGCTTCGGGCTCGGCGGATTCGATCCAGGGGTTGATTTCGGCGGCTTCACTGCGCAGCGCCTCCTGTTCCAGAAGCAGCAATTGTTCGGCCTGTTTGCGGCGGAACGGCAGGCGTGAACCGAGCGAGTTGAGCAGGTTGTCGAAGCGGCTTTTGAACGCGGCAGGGCGCTGGATCACTGGCAACTGATAGTGCCGCTGGTTGGTCGCGTTGAGGTTGACCGCAATGATCAGGTCGCAGTGGCTCGAGACCACCGGAACAATCGGCAGGGGATTGAGCAGGCCGCCGTCGACCAGCATGCGATTGCCCTGCATGACCGGCGTGAACAGGCTGGGGATCGCCGCCGAGGCGCGCATCGCCTGGTGCAGGCAGCCTTCCTGGAACCAGATTTCCTGCTGGTTGGTCAGGTCGGTGGCGACGGCCGTGTAGGGGATGCGCAGGTCTTCGATGTTGATCTCGCCAACGATCTTGCGGATCTGCCCGAAGACTTTCTCGCCGCGTATCGCCCCAAGACGAAAGCTCACGTCCACCAGGCGCAGTACATCAAGGTAATCCAGGCTCTCGATCCAGTCGCGGTAATCGTTGAGTTTGCCGGCGGCGTAGATACCGCCGACCACGGCGCCCATGGAGCAACCAGCGATACAGGCAATGTCATAACCGCGCCTTTCGATTTCCTGGATAACGCCGATATGGGCATAGCCTCGGGCGCCACCTGAGCCCAGCACCAGTGCGACACGCTTTTTCATGACTCGCCCCTTCATCAAACAGGCTTCAACAATGCACCCAATGGGGGGCGTGCTTCAATCATGCTGACTCTGAGACGGCGTTACTGTCGTTTTTTCGATACTCAATAACGGCACATGAGTATTCTCGCGGGCGCTATAGTTTCAATGGGTGGACCAAGGCACTTTTTGTGGCATTGGCCGTCTTACCTGCACGATTGTTTTTTATACCTTGAGGAATCATTGATGAAAGCCTGGATCTGTCTGCCATTGATCGCGTTGGTGCTTGCCGGTTGCGCAGGAAAATCTGCTTACCGCGACAGTTGCGGTAGTCAACTGGACGCCGCCTGGCAGGAGCTGGACATCGCCAAGGCCGAAGGTTTCGCGGGTACCGTGAGTTACTCCAAGGCGCTTTCGCTGCTGACCGGGGCCAAGACCCAGCAGCAGTTCGAGGCCTACGAGGGCTGCACTAAAAAAGCCGAGAAAGCACGCTTCTATATTCGCGAATCCCGCGCAGGGCGTTGAATTCACAATGATCTGACGCAATGTCGGCACCCGGTTTTACCGCCAGCATGAGCGTGAACTTGCGATCTGATGCTGCTTGTCGACTTGGGAGAGAGCGATGTCTGCGTTGGTGAATCGGTTGGTGGCCAAGGTGGTGGGGCTGGAAGTGCGTTTGCTGGCCTGCCAGGCGCGCTTGAGCGCCAGTACCGACGCGGAAGCGCTGCATGACTTGCGCACGACGGTTCGCCGTCTGCGCAGTCTGCTGCGACCATTGCGCGGTTTGCCCGGTGTCGAACAGCTCGAAGCGGCAGCGGCGGGTGTCGGAGGCCTGACCACGCCGCTGCGCGACCGTGAAGTGCTGGCGGCGTACTTGCTGGCACACGGTCAAGCGGACGCGGCCAAGCGCCGGATGGTGCAAATGGCACAGGCCTATCCTGCCGTGGCCGACAGCCCGGAACTGGCGCAACTGTTGATGATTCTCGACGCTTTTCCGCGTTTTTTGCGCGCTTCCCAGCGTCAAGGCTTGCTCAAGGGCTTGCGTGCGCGCATCGAGAAACGCCTGGCCAAACAATGGAAAGCGCTGGATGTGGCCCTGCATGATCCCGCGCATGACCGCCATCGCCTGCGTCTGTTGATCAAACGCGTGCGCTATGCGATTGAAGCCTACCCGGAACTGGATCGCTTGCCCGAAGCGGCCATGCCACGCCTCAAGTCGGCACAGGAAGCGCTCGGCAACTGGCACGATTGCTGGCAATGGTTGGCCCGTGCCGAGCACGAGCCTGACTTGCTGCCTTGCGTGGCCGTCTGGCGAACCACCATGACCAAGGCTGAAGGTCGCGCCGATCGGGTGCTCGACAAACTCATATCGGCTTGCTTCAAACCCTGACGCGGATTGCCTTCCATCGCCGATGGCGGCCTATCTGTCAGCGTCTTTGGCCGGAATAGGTGCTGTACAGGCGCTGCTGGCTGGTTAAGATCCTTCGATCCTTTCCCAGCCTTGAGGTTTCCATGCTTTTTTCCGATTTGCTCGACGCCGTGCGCCGTTCGCCGCATGAGCTGTCTATTCCGGCGGAATGGGCCCAGGGTCGCGCCAGTTTCGGCGGTCTGGTCGCCGCTTTACAGTACGAAGCCATGCGCGCGAAAGTCCCGGCGGATCGCCCGGTGCGTTCATTGGCGATCACCTTTGTCGGCCCGGCCGAGCCCGGTGTCCCCATCAGTTTTGAAGTGGATGTGCTGCGCGAAGGCAAGGCGGTCAGCCAGGTGCTGGGACGAGCCGTGCAGAACGGTCAGGTGGTGACCCTGGTTCAGGGCAGCTTTGGCGCTTCCCGACCTTCCGAAGTCGAAGTGGTGGCTGCGCCCGCGCCCGAAATGAAACACTGGGACGATTGCCAGGAACTGCCCTATATCAATGGTGTTACACCCGAGTTCATGCGCCATTTGGCAATGCGTTGGAGTGTCGGCGGTTTGCCGTTCACCGGTAATAAATCCCGGGAGATGGGCGGCTGGGTTCGCTTGCGTGGCGACGTCAAGGAAGAGCCAGTCACTGAGGCGCACATTCTGGCGCTGGTGGATGCCTGGCCTCCGGCATTGTTGCCGCACCTGAAAAAACCGGCAGCGGGCAGCACCCTGACCTGGACCATCGAATTCGTTCAGCCGTTGCAGGCGTTGAGCACGCTGGACTGGTGCAAATATCGTGTGGAAATCGAACATGCCCGTGACGGTTACGGCCACGCCGCCGCTGCGCTCTGGAGTGCCGAAGGGCAGTTGATTGCGCTGAGCCGGCAGACGGTGACTATTTTCGCGTGAGACCTTTAGCGGTGATGGCGTTTGCGCCAGGCGCGCCACCAGCCGCCGCTGAGGACAAACCGTGGGAATGTCAGGAATTGCTCGACCAGCAAGCGCGACACCGCATCTTTGCGATCACTGAACGGTTCGGAGGCTTGCGCCTCCAGGCTGTGACCGTGGCGTTGCAAGCCAAGCGCGGCGAGCAGACCGACGACCCCGATGGCCACGTTCAGAACACTCAAGCTGAATACCCCGGAAACGATCAGCAGAAACGCCACGATGAACAGCGGCACGGCAATCAGGTGCAACACCAGATTGGTCGGGTGCTGGTGGTTTTGCGGGTATGCACGCCATTGCCATGCGGGAAGGTTGGGGTGACGTTTGCCCATGTGGGTAATCCTCGATCCGTGTTGAACACATGGTTGAAGGATAGGTGGGACAATGGCAGGCGGCGAATCAAGGTTGGCTATCAGCGCGATAGTGTCATGGCCAACATTGATATTGACGGGCCCTCAAAGCTTCAATTGCCCGATCGCCTTGCTTAACTCGCCAGCCAGCGTCGCCAGCTCATTGCTGGTGGTGGCCGAATCCACGGTCTGCTGCACGGTATTCACGGTGACGTCACGGATGCTCACCACTGCGCGGTTCATCTCTTCCGCCACCTGGCTCTGCTGTTCCGCCGCCACGGCAATCTGCGTGTTGCTTTCGCGCATCTGCGCCACTGCGCCGGTGATCTCTGCCAGTGCGGCGCCAGCTTCTTGAGCCTGCTGCACACAATCGTCGGCCTTGAACGAGCTTTCCTGCATGAAGTCCACCGCATCCCGTGTACCGGCTTGCAGCGCCGAGATCATGCTGGTGATTTCATCAGTAGAAGTCTGGACACGCTTGGCCAGATTGCGCACCTCATCGGCGACCACCGCAAAGCCCCGGCCCATTTCCCCGGCGCGCGCGGCTTCGATGGCGGCGTTCAGGGCCAGCAGGTTGGTTTGCTCGGCGATACTGTGAATTACACTGACCACGCCGTTGATTTTCTGGCTGTCTTCGGCGAGACGCTGAATCATCTCGGCGGTTTGCTGCACCCCGGAGGACAGTCCGGCGATGGACTGTTGTACCCTGCTGACCACTTCCTGGCCACTGCCGGCGAGGGTGTCGGCGGTTTGCGAGAGGTCGCGAGTGGCGCCGGCATGCTGGGCGATGTGATAGACCGTGGCCGACATCTCATTGATGGCGGTGGCGGCCTGATCGGTTTCGCTTTGTTGGCCGAGCATGCCGTGGCGTACGTCGTTCATGCTGGCGGCCAGGCGCGCCGCGCCGACATCCAGTTGGCGGGCTGTATTGGCCACGGTGTTGACCACGCGCTGGTAGCCGGCCTGCATGGCATTAAACGCGCTGGCCATCTGCCCCACTTCATCGGTGCAAGACAGCGGCACGCGAGCGGACAGGTCGCCGGTTTTTTCGACGTGGAGCATCACATCCTTGAGGGTGTTGAGCTGGGCGAGGAGAAAACGGATTAACAGTTGCGAGGCGCCAAGCATCGCCAGCATCAGGATGAATACGGCGGCCGCGTAGTTGGCGAATCGTTCGCCGAACACCTGGCTCAAGCTCGGGCCATAGGCCAGGACGGCGATCTGCTCGCCGTTGGCGCATGATAGCACCTCGGCACCGATCAACGGATTCTCGCCAAACAGTGGCATGTCATTGATTTCGACCCAGCCGTTGGCGTTGTTCAACTCGGGCAATGGCTGTTGGTTCAGCAGGGGAATCTGGCCTTTGCTGAAGCTCAGAAAATGCTCGGCTTCAGGCAAGGCTTGGCCGACCGGCCAGCCACTGATCAGCCGCGCTTGAGCGACAGCCGATTGCTGTGAGGCCTGGCTGCGCGCTTGTTGCTCCAGTTGCACGGCATACAGCACCAGCAGCAGGGTGGTGACGAAGGCGACCGCGTTGACCGCCCAGAATTTGTATTTCAGCGAAATGTTGCTAAGCCAGGCACCCATGGAGGTCTTCTCTGATAGCGGAAACAGTATTGGCAAGGTGCCAGTATTGTGCCGCTACTCAGCGAAGGGCTTTTTGATGTGGATCAATGATGATCCAGGTGTGGCGGGTTCAATCAACCGACGGCAACCCGAAAAACGCTCGCGCACATGCGGTGCTATGAGCGGCTACGTCTTCCAGGCTTTCGCCACGATGCAAGGCCACTTCTCGCAGCACTTCGGTCAGATACGCCGGTTCATTGCGCCCGTTCTTGGGCTTGGGGCGCAGGCTGCGGGGCAACAGGTACGGTGCGTCGCTTTCGAGCATCAAGCGCCCATGCGGGATCTCGCGGACCAACGGGTGCAGGTGAGTGCCGCGGCGTTCGTCACAGATCCAGCCGGTGATGCCGATATGCAGGTCGAGGTCCAGGTAGCTGAACAGCGCCCGCTTCTCACCGGTAAAGCAATGCACCACGGCGGCCGGTAGCTGGTCGCGGTAGTCGCGCAGGATTTCCAGCAAGCGCTGGCTGGCGTCGCGTTCATGGAGGAATACCGGCAGTTGCAGTTCGACGGCCATTGCCAGATGCTCTTCGAGCACTTTTTCCTGTTGCGGACGCGGTGAGAAGTCCCGATTGAAATCCAGCCCGCATTCGCCGACCGCCCGCACGTTTGGCTCTTTGAGCAAACTGCGCAAGCGCTGAGCGCTGTCGGCATTCCAGTCACTGGCCGAATGCGGGTGGATGCCGGCGGTAGAGAACAACCGCTGCCCGGTTTCGTCCAGTCGCTGGCACAGCTCCAGGGCCTGTTCGCTGCCCTCGACGCTGGTGCCGGTCAGCACCAATTGGCAGACGCCAGCGGCATAGGCGCGGTCGAGCACTGCCTGGTGTTTGTCGGCGAAACTGGGGTTGGTCAGGTTGACGCCGATATCGATGAGTTGCATGGTGTGACCTTAGGGTCTGTTGACGTTTGGTGGCGAACCGCGTTGCCGTGCTAACGTGCGCGAGGCAAGGCGCGGGATGCCGCTAATGGTTGTTCCCTTGGCAAATCCCGCAACGCAGCCTCGCGCACGTTAGCACGGCAACCCGAAGGGACGGAGCCCATTGGGTGCAGGGCTGCGTTGCTCGGAACTTATTTGGAACAACCAAATCACGTTCCTCGCGCCTTGCCCTGCACCCAATGGGCATCCGTCGCGGTCGTCACCAAACGTCAACAGACCCTAGGCCTGAGGCCGGAAAGCATACCAGAGCTGTAGATTTATAATAAAAACCAAGAACTACAAAGAGTTAAAGCTGTCTTTTGATGCCGGAAGAGAGCTTCGACGAGCCAGTTGGCCGTCGCGGCTGCACTCTTTCGCACTCTGTCAGCGCTCCAGGCGCTCTGTTTCTGTCGACCCACTGCTCGAAAATTCGAGACGTTGGACAGTATTCTTTCCGGAGAACGGATGACACGACTCCAGGTTTTGCTAGTGCTGTGCTTGTCGATGCTGCTGCCGATGCCGGCCGTTGCGCGGTTGGCGGGTCCCTTGGAAGCCGTTCAGTCGGGCAAGGTCCGCGATCTGGCGGAAATTCGCGGCAGTCGCGTGCTGCGAGTACTGGTCAATCAGAGCCGCAACAGCTCCGGCGAGGTCCAGGGCCAGACCATTGGCGTTGAATACCATCGCCTGCGAGCCTTCGAACAGTACCTCAATGGCCATGCCCGTGACGGCCAGGAAATCTCCCTCAAGATCATCCCCAAAGCCAAGGATCAATTGCTCGGCGCATTGCAGCGCGGCGAGGGTGACCTGGTAGCACCGGGAGAGTTGCTCGAAGCGCAGTCCGCACACGCGGTGAGTGCCAGCGAGCCGATTGGCGGTAACGTGCCGTTGCTGCTGGTGGGGATCAAGGGCGAGCGCCGCTATACCCGTCTTGAACAACTTTCCGGCAAAATCCTGGCGCTGCCCGCCGGTAGCGCGGCCGGTGAGGCGATCAACCAGATCAATCAGAAGCTGGCGCTGCACAAACTGCCACCGGTCAAGGTCGAGTGGGTCGACCCGAGCCTGGCGGTCGAAGACGTGCTGGAGATGGTGCAGGGCGGGATTTTCCACCTGACCATCGTCGAGCAACCGATTGCCGAGCGCTGGGGCAAGATCCTGCCCAAGCTGCGTTTCGATCGGCAGGTGGTCATCAGCGAGCCGGGCAAGGAGTACTGGTTCGTCCGTCGTGACGCATCGATGTTGCGAGCGAGCATCGATCGCTTCCTGCAAACCTATAAAACCCCGTCCGATGAGGATGTGGCTTTCCTGCGTATTTACCGACGCCTGTATCAGGTTCACTACCCGCTGGACCGCGCCGACCGCCAACGTCTTGAGAAGCTGCGCCCGGTCCTGCAAAAACACGCCCGTGAGCAGGGCATGGACTGGTTGAACCTGGCGGCGCTGGCGTTCAAGGAATCGGCGCTGGAGCCAGACACCCGCAGCGGCGGTGGCCCGACCGGGCTGATGCAGATTACCCCGTCGGCGGCGCAACGGGTCGGGGTCAATAACATTCAGTCCGTGGACAGCAATGTACAGGCCGGGGCCAAGTACCTGGCGCTGATCCGTCGCAAGTTTTTCGCCAGCCCCAAGCTCAATGAGCGTGAGCGCATGGCTTTCGTTCTGGCGGCCTACAACATCGGGCCGGAACGTGTTCAGGGGATGCGTGCCGAGGCCCGGCGCCGCGGCTTGAACCCCAATCAGTGGTTTTTCCAGGTCGAGCGCATTGCCATGGAGCAGGTGGGAATGGGTCCTGTCAGCTATGTTAATAGTGTGAATAAATACTTTTTGGCATATGACCGGGAACGGGAGTCGTTGGAGCCTCAAGGGCAGAAAGTTGCCTCACGCAAATGATCGACTAAACTGATTGTTATGGCGGGTTTTTTGCGCTTTTAACATTATGTTTACTGATTAATATAGCGGTCAACCAACACACACTCACAATGGATGACATAGCATGAGCACTCTGATCAACAAGGTACTGTCCACCCGCGCTGGCTACGGCCTGACCGTTCTGCGGATCTTCGTCGGCGTCATCTTCGCTGCCCATGGCTCACAGAAACTCTTTGGTATGTTCGGCGGTTATGGCATTGCCGGCACCGCGCAGTACATGGAAAGCATCGGCCTGGCGCCGGGTCACCTGATGGCGATCCTGGCCGGTGGTACCGAGTTCTTCGCCGGTCTGGCACTGATCATCGGTCTGCTGGTACGCCCGGCAGCGCTGGGGCTGACCTTTCTCTCGCTGGTCGCGATTTTCTCGGTGCACATCCACAACGGTCTGTTTTTGGCCAACAACGGTTATGAATTCGCCCTGGCCTTGCTCGGCGGTAGCATCGCCGTACTGATCGAAGGCGCCGGCAAGCTGTCGGCAGATCGCGCCATCACCGGCTGACCGCTCTGACTCAACGAAAAGACCCGCATTGTGCGCAATGCGGGTCTTTTTTTTTGTTGCGCGAGATTCTTGACACTGTCCTGTCGGCTTCTCTAGGATGTTTGCCATGCGCCGATTTAAACAGCTACTTGCGGGGCGCCAGGTAACTCATCCAGTTACCGATAGAAGCTTGAAACAGGCTTCGAAATACCGCTAAAGCGCTGGTTCGGTGTTGCCTCTCACCTGCCATGCAGACTTTTGAGGCAGAGACACGACACGATGAATGCACTACGCCCTCCAGTACGTCCCGCGCCGATCACGGCTCACCCGACTCAACGCAGCCCAAAAATCCTCCTTGGCGGTAATCATCAGCCGACGCTGTTGCGTTATCTGGATGGCTGGCCACGTCGCACCGGCGGCCCGGCAGCGTTCCTGATCCAGTTTGTCGAAGACGGCGAATCGCTGGCGCGTTTTGCCAGCGACAGCTTCGATCTGGCGGTGATCCAGTCGCCCTGCGCCGAAGACGCGGCCGAAGTGATCAAGCAGCTGACGCGTGTTGCGCGCCAAGGGTTGATTGCCCGCCGCTGAAGCTCAGCCTAGGGATAGTCGATTGCGACGATGTACACGAATTGCTCGCCGGTAGGTGTCTGCACCTGGACTTCGGCATCCAGTGCTTTGCCGATCAAGGCCCGCGCCAGCGGTGAGTCGATGCTGATCAGGCCTAGTTTGAGATCAAGTTCATCCGGGCCGACGATGCGATAGCGCGACTCTTTGCCGTGTTCATCTTCGATGGTCACCCAGGCCCCGAAGTAGACCTTGTTGGGGTCACTGGGTTTTTCGCTGACGACCTTGAGCGCTTCCAGCCGCTTGGTGAGGAACCGCACGCGGCTGTCGATCTCGCGCAGCATCTTTTTGCCGTAGGTGTACTCGGCGTTTTCAGAACGGTCGCCCTGCGCAGCAGCCTCGCTGACGGATTGGGTCACCTGGGGGCGGCGTACATGCCAGAGCTCATGAAACTCGGCACGCATCCGCGCTTCGCCCTCGGGCGTGATGAGGGCGGTGCCAGCGGTGCGAGGAGGGCGATAGCGGCTCATTGCAGTTTCTTTTGGTCAGGAGGCATCAAGTTTATCAACCCTCGCGCAAGACTGTCAGTGGGCTGGCATTCAGCGCCCGGCGAGTACCGAACACGCCCGCACCGCCGATCAGCAATGCGCCAATCACCGGGAGCCACAGCAGCCACGGATGCGGATGCCAGGCCAGATCGAACGCATAGCGGTAAAGCACCAGGCTTACCAGTTCCGAGCCAAGCGCTGCGAGTAAACCGCTGACCGCACCGAGCAAGCCGAACTCGATCCGCCGCGCCTTGACCAGCAACTGCCGTTCGGCGCCCAGCGCACGCAGCAGCGCACCTTGGCGAATGCGCTCATCGAGCGTCGCCTGCAAGCCGGAAAACAGCACCGCCATACCGGCCGCCAGCACGAACAACAACACGTACTCGACCGCCAGGGTGACTTGCTCAAGGATACTGCGCAACTGCGCCAGCAAGGCCTCGACCTGCAGAATGGTCACCGCCGGGAACGCTCGTGACAGGTCGATGATCTGTTGGTCGTGACCGGCCGCCAGGTAAAAACTGGTCAGGTAAGTAGCCGGCAGGTCTTTCAAGGTGCCGGGCTGGAAGATCATGAAGAAGTTCGGCTGGAAGTTGTCCCAGTTGATCTTGCGCAAGCTGGTGACCTGCGCCTCGCGGTTGACCCCGCCGACGGTGAAAATCAGATGATCGCCGAGCTTGAGCTTCAGGCTCTCGGCCACTTTGCCTTCCACTGACACACCGGGTACATCGTCTGTCGGCTGCTTGGACCACCAGCTACCGGCCGTGATGCTGTTGCCAGCGGGCAGGTCGGCGGCCCAGGTCAGGCTCAGATCACGCTGGATGGCGCGATCACCTTCGGTGTCCTTGCTGACGATGCCCTGCACCGGTTCGCCGTTGATGCTGATCAGCCGTCCCGGCACCACCGGATACAGTGGCGCGGATTGAGCAGAGAGTTCGATCAGGCGATCAGTGAAGGCCTGTTTGTCGGCGGGCAAAATATTCAGTGCGAAGTAGTTGGGGGCGTTTTTAGGCAACTGGTTTTGCCAGGTGTCCAGCAATTCACCGCGCAGCAGGGCAATCAAGGCCATCGACAACAGAATCAAACCGAAGGCCAGCGATTGTCCCGCCGCCGCCAATGGGTGACGCAGCAATTGTCCCAGACCCAGCCGCCACGGCAAGGACGCACGGGCCAGCAGGCGCCGCAGGCTGTTGAGCAGCAGCAGCAACAGGCCGCCGAGGACCAGTGCCGCGATGACGCCGCCACCGAGCAGGGCGAAGGTCAGCAGCAGGTCCAGGCTCAAGCGCCACATGATCAGACCCAAGGCTGCCAGTGCGGTGCCGTAAACCATCCAGGTGCTGGAAGGGATCGGCAGTATGTCGCGGCGCAGTACCCGCAGCGGTGGTACGCGACCCAGTGCCGCCAGTGGTGGCAAGGCGAATCCGGCAAGTGCGACCAGTCCGGTGCCGATCCCGGCGGCGGCCGGCAGCAGCCCGCCGTGTGGTACATCGCTGGGCAGCAATTCACCCAGCAAGGCGAACAACCCCAACTGCGCGAGCCAGCCGAGGAGGGCGCCGCTGAGGCTGGCCAGCAGGCCGAGCGCGGTCAGTTGTACGCTGAACAGCAGCAGGGTTTCCCGACGCGATAAACCCAGGCAGCGCAGCAGCGCGCTGGCGTCGAAGCGGCGGGTGGCGAATCGGGTTGCCGAGAGCGCCACGGCAACGCCGGACAACAGCACGGCGACCAGGCTGGCCATGTTCAAGTAGCGTTCGGCTTTGCCCAGGGCTCCACCGATTTGCCGGTTGCCGTCGCGAGCGTCCTGCAGGCGCTGGTTGGCCGCAAGCCCCGGTTTGATCAACTCCCGATAGGTTTCCAGGGCCGACGCGCTGCCGCGCCAGAGTTCGTGGTAACTGACCCGGCTGCCGGGCTGGACCACGCCGGTGGCGGCCAGGTCGGCGAGATTGATCATTACCCTGGGCGTGAGGCTGTAGAAGTTGCCGGCACGGTCCGGTTCATAGGTCAGCACGCGGGTCAGGTGCAGGGTTTTCATGCCGACGTCGATGGTGTCACCGACCTTCAGGTTCAGTGCCGTCAGCAGGCGTGCCTCGGCCCAGGCTTCGCCGGGATTCGGACTTCCTCCGGCCTCTTCGGGAGCGAACGGCGCTGGCGCACTTTTAAGCTGGCCGCGTAGCGGATAGATCCCATCCACAGCTTTGATGCTCGACAGCTGAATGCCGTTGTCGGTGGCGATGACACTGGAAAACTCCACTACTTGAGCGTGTTGCAGCCCCAGCTCCTTGCCGGATTGTATTTGTTCCGGGCGGGCGGGCGAGCTGCCTTCCAGCAGCATATCCGCACCCAGAAACTCGGTGGCGCGCAGCAGCATGGCGCCGTTCAGGCGGGCACCGAAATAACCGATGGCGGTACTCGCCGCCACGGCGACCAGCAGGGCGAAGAACAACACCCGAAGCTCTCCGGCGCGGGCATCGCGCAGCAATTGGCGAATGGCGAGGCTGAACAGGCGTAACAGCGGCAAACGTGCCATCAAGGCTCCAGAGGGTCGACGACCAACAGGCCGGCTTCAAGGCGGATCAGGCGGTGGCAGCGGTGTGCCAGGCGTTCGTCGTGGGTAACCAGGACCAGGGTCGTGCCGCTTTCTTTATTGAGTTCGAAGAGCAGGTCGCTGATGTGCTCACCGGTATGCGTGTCGAGATTGCCGGTAGGTTCATCGGCAAACAGTACATCGGGTTCGGCAGCAAATGCCCGGGCGATCGCCACTCGCTGTTGTTCTCCACCGGAAAGCTGGCGTGGCGAATGGCTTAGACGTTGACCCAGGCCGACGCGGCGCAACAGTTCGGTGGCGCGTTCGCGGGCGTCTTTGCGGCCGTCCAGCTCGAGCGGCAACATGACGTTTTCCAGGGCGTTGAGGCTGTCGAGCAACTGGAATGACTGGAACACGAAGCCGACATGCTCGGCGCGTATCCGCGCTCGCTGGTCTTCATCCAGATTGCTCAGGGCTTGTCCGGCAAGGGTGACTTCGCCGCGGCTGGGCAGGTCGAGACCGGCCAGCAGGCCGAGCAGGGTGGATTTGCCGGAACCGGAACTGCCGACGATGGCCAGGCTGTCGCCCTTGTTCAGTTCCAGGTTGAGTTCGTGCAGGATGGTCAGTTCACCTTCCGCGCTGGGAACCACTTTGCTAAGGTTCCGCGCAGTGAGAATGCTTGCGCCCATGGAGAGTCCGATGCGTGTGTGGTTTTTGAGTGCTGGCCTGGCCTTGATGTGCATGGCCCAGAACGCAGCGGCGGGTACAGTCCTGATCGTTGGCGATAGTATCAGCGCAGCTTTCGGCCTGGATACCCGGCAAGGGTGGGTGTCGTTGCTCGAACAGCGGCTCAAGCACGAAGGTTTCACCGAGACGGTGGTCAATGCGTCCATCAGTGGCGACACCAGTGCCGGCGGCCAGGCACGCCTGCCGGCGCTGCTTGTGGAGCATAAACCTGAGGTGGTGATTCTCGAGTTGGGAGGCAACGACGGGTTGCGTGGATTGCTGCCAACGCAATTGCAACAAAATCTTGCGTCGATGATCGACAACGCCAGGGCCAGCGGTGCCAGGGTGCTGCTGCTCGGTATGCAATTGCCACCCAATTATGGGGTGCGCTACACCGAGGCTTTCGCGAAGGTCTACAGCGATCTGGCCGAGGAGAAAAAAGTCCCGCTGGTGCCGTTTTTTCTTCAGGGAATCGCCGGCAATCCCGAGCTGATGCAGGCCGATGGCATTCACCCGGCGGTCGCGGCGCAGGGCAAGTTGCTGGAAAATGTCTGGCCTACGCTAAAACCGCTGTTATGACGCTTTTCTAGCGGCAGTCTTTCGGCTAATGTGGCGCCCCCCTGATTTGGAGCCCCCGATGCCGCGTCCTGCCTGGTCCCTGTTTGCCTACCAACTGATCGAGCCTGACGAACAGCTGGATCTGTTCGCCTGCCAGGAAGTCCGGGTGCATCTGGTGACGCGTCAACTGGAGTTGGGCGGCTCGGCCGACCGTACCCTGTGCGGCACTTTGCTGCCGGCACAACCGCGCTGGTCGAGCGTCGACCGGACGGTGTTTCAGGACCAGCGACTGTGCTCGCTGTGCCGGGCGATTCTGGAGTCGCAGAAGCGCGGTACCTCGCCGATCTGGCCTGAGCTGCGCTTCGAGCTGTAAAGCCCCCAAAGGGTAGTCCATCGGCCCGGCTCCCCGAATTCGGGGGCTTCGGTGTACAATCTTGCCCCCATACCCTCTGTTGATCATACGAAGGATGTTCCGGATGTTGCCGCGCTTTCCTGCCGTCACCCGCTACTTGTCTCTTGCCGCCTTGTGTGTAGCGGGTCCCGTTGCAGCATTGGAGCTGCCTTTACCGCCGCCGGGCGAAGATATCGTCGGCCAGGTGCAAACAGTCAAAGCCAAGTACGAAGACACCTTCGCTGACCTGGGCACTACCTACGATCTGGGCTACCTGGAAATGGTCGCCGCCAACCCGGGCGTCGATCCGTGGTTGCCGGGTGCCGGTACCGAAGTCGTATTGCCAACGCGCTTCATCCTGCCACCAGGCCCGCGTGAAGGCATCGTGATCAACCTGGCCGAGTATCGCCTCTACTACTACCCGAAAGGCCGGAACGTGGTGTACACCTTCCCGCTGGGTATCGGTCGTGAAGGCTGGGGCTCGCCAATCGCTCACACCAGCATCACTGCCAAAACACCGAACCCGACCTGGACCCCTCCAGCCTCGATCAAGGCTGAACACGCCGCCGATGGCGATCCACTGCCAAACGTCGTGCCAGCCGGTCCGGACAACCCTCTGGGGCCGTTCAAGTTCACATTGGGCACACCGGGCTACCTGATTCACGGTTCGAACAAGAAGTTCGGCATCGGCATGCGTACCAGCCATGGCTGCTTCCGCATGTTCAACAACAATGTGCTGGAAATGGCCGGCATGGTGCCGGTGGGAACGTCGGTGCGGATCCTCAACGACCCGTACAAGTTCGGCATGAGTGGCGGCAAGGTTTACCTGGAAGCGCATACGCCACTGGACGACAATGGCAGCCCGTCGGTGGTCGACAAGCACACGGCTGTGATCAACGCGATGCTCAAGCGTGAGGACATCACCAACAACCTGCGCATGAACTGGGATGTGGTGCGCGACGTGGTCGCTGCTGAAGATGGCCTGCCGGTGGAAATCGCTGTACCGAATACCTCCGCGCCTGTGGCGTCGGCTGTACCGCTCGACCTGCAGTAAGCGTTTCAAACGACCTGCCGGGGCCTCACAGCATCGGCGGGTTTTTTATTGCCCTCGGCAAAATCGGGGGCAATAAAAAAGCCGACCCAAAAAATGGATCGGCTTGATAACAATCCCGAGGGACTATTACTTGCGGCTAGCTTTGTCCAGCATGCGCAGAGCACGCTCGTTAGCTTCGTCAGCAGTCTGTTGTGCTTTTTGAGCAGCAGCCAGAGCTTCATCAGCTTTACGGTAGGCTTCGTCTGCACGAGCCTGGGAGCGAGCTGCTGCGTCTTCAGTAGCAGTCAGACGTGCTTCGGTTTCTTTCGATACGCTGCTGCAACCGGTAGCCAGAACTGCGGCCAGAGCCAGAGCAGAGAATTTCAGAACGTTGTTCATCGTGTTCCCCTTCAAGGACTTTCTATTAAGTAGCTGTCTCCTCAGAGTGAGGAAATAGCCGGCGTACATACTACCCATTACTTGTAGTAAGTAAACTGACGTAGCGCAAGAAGCAAAAAAAATTGTAGGCGCGGAATCTTTTTCGAGCAACTTTTAATCGCACTGTATAAAAATTACTCAGCTGGGAAGCCCGTCCTGAGCGACCTGCTGGTATAGCTGACTGACGTATACGGCTGTTTCACGCTCTAGAGCCAAAGTCGCTCTATATCGATTCGTCTACACTTTTGTTCAGAATTTGCGGAGCGGCTCACGCCTCTTTGTGCATGTAGAGGTGACTTTAACAAGCCCGGCTCGTCTTAAGTCTCAACATCCGGCAATGTTCAGGCTATCGACCAGGGGAGATGTTCGGTCGAGCCGCTGCTACGTGCCCTGCGCTGAATCGGCGCAATCGACGTGATGACAAGTGCGCCTTGAGCATTTCAGCTTTTAGTGCCTACTATTCGAAATGTGTCCGGTTGCGCGAGATGGGTGCAGTTCTTCTCGGTGTCCAAACAGACACGGGGTGGCGTAGAGGTTCCTTCGCCGGGAAAACATCGGTAAGGTAGGGGTCAGTTCAAGACCCGCGAGGAGTAGTGATGAGCGAGGCGTTGTCCATCCACCATGACCAGGCTGGTCATCAGTTCGAGACCAATGTGGACGGTCATCGTGCCTACCTGACCTATATGGATCTGGGAAAACAGACCTTGGATATCTATCGTACTTTCGTGCCCAACGCGCTGCGTGGTCGCGGTATTGCGGCGGCGTTGACCGAACAGGCGCTGCAGTACGCTGAGGAAATGGGCTACACAGTCATTCCGTCATGCTCCTACGTGGAGCGCTACATGGAACGTCACCAGCGGCACGCGGCCAAGCTCTGATCAGGATCATCGAATAAAAAAAACGCCGGGCTTAGCCCGGCGTTTTTGTGTGCGCTGAATACGCTCAGGTGCGCTGACGTTTCGGCAGCACATCCTTGAGCTTGGCGTGCATGCTGCGCAAGGTGTTTTCGGTGGCTGTCCAATCGATGCAGGCATCGGTGATCGACACGCCGTATTGCAACTCGGCGAGGTCTTTCGGAATCGCCTGGCAACCCCAGTTCAAATGGCTTTCGACCATCAGGCCGATGATCGACTGGTTGCCTTCGAGGATCTGGTTGGCCACGTTCTCCATCACCAGCGGTTGCAGCGCCGGGTCCTTGTTAGAGTTGGCGTGGCTGCAGTCGACCATGATGTTCGGCTTGATCTTCGCCTTGTTCAGCGCTTGTTCGCAGAGCGCGACACTGACTGAATCGTAGTTCGGTTTGCCGTTGCCACCGCGCAGCACCACGTGACCGTAGGCATTGCCTTTGGTGGTGACGATCGACACGCCACCTTCCTGGTTGATCCCCAGGAAGCGGTGCGGGCTGGAAACCGATTGCAGGGCGTTGATGGCAACCGTCAGGCCACCGTCGGTGCCGTTCTTGAAGCCGACAGCCGAGGAAAGGCCCGAAGCCATTTCACGGTGCGTCTGGGATTCGGTGGTGCGCGCACCAATCGCCGACCAGCTGATCAGGTCCTGCAAGTACTGTGGCGAGATCGGATCAAGGGCTTCGGTTGCCGTCGGCAGACCCATCTCGGCCAGGTCCAGCAGCAACTGACGACCGATGTGCAAACCGTCCTGAATCTTGAACGAGTCATCCAGGTACGGGTCGTTGATCAGGCCTTTCCAGCCAACGGTGGTACGTGGTTTTTCGAAATAGACCCGCATGACCAGATACAGGGTATCGGACACTTCAGCGGCGAGTACCTTGAGGCGCTCGGCATATTCGTGTGCAGCCTTGATGTCGTGGATCGAGCAAGGCCCGATAACGACGAACAGGCGGTGGTCGGTGCCATCCAGGATATTGCGAATCACTTCGCGGCCCTTGGTCACGGTGCGCAGGGCAGCATCGCTCAGAGGGATATCACGCTTGAGCTGGTCAGGAGTGATCAGCGTCTCGTTGGAGGCGACGTTTAGGTCATTGATCGGTAAATCAGCCATCGTGTTACTCGTCAGGTCACGGGTGCCGGCCGCCAGCGATCCCCGCGCGGCGGAGCACAGCATGATTTAAGCGCAGCGGGGAGCCGAACCTTAGCGCGTTACGCGGTGGCTCGACAATGGGCGGCGCGGGTTTAATCCAGCGTTGGTTGTGCAAAAGCCTGGTGAACAGTCTCGTGGGAGTACTCGGTGGCATGCTGGTCGACCCATTTCAGGGCCAGCGCTTCGACGCCCTGTTGTTCGGCCTGGGGCTTTTGCTGACGGCAATAACGTTCAATCTGGCAGACCTGCTCGCCCATCCGCGCTTTAAACAGGGTCTGCTCGTCGATGAAGGCAATGCCGACCAGATAACCGTGCTTTCGTCGTAGACACCAGGCCACATAGCCCAGGTAACAGATATTTTCGCTCAGGGTCGGCATTCGCACTTCCAGTGCCGTTCCCTTGCGCCAGGCGCGGTGGTAATTGCAAGCCACGCCTCCGAGACTGATAGTGTGCAGCTCTTGCCGAGAAATACACTGATGCTTGCGCAACGTTAACTCGACAGGCACATCGTCAGGATGAGGAATAAAGCGCCCCATGAACACAGACTCCAAGTGTCGGTCATTCGACAGTGCTTCTCCCAGTATAGTGGTCGAATGCGAGCTGACCGATTTCGATGCCGACCAGCGGCTGTTGGCGATGAGTGGTGTGTCGCTGGTGATTTTTACCAGCGTCGGCTGTGCCAGTTGCCGCTGGGCGCGCCAGCAATTACCGGAACTGGAGCTTGATGTCGATCAGCTGTGCTGGATCGACGCGGGGAACAACGGTGGCGCGGTAGAGCGTTATCAGGTCTTTCATTTGCCCGCACTATTTGTCGTGCGCGATGGCGAGTTTTATGGGGCGCTACAGTCGCGCCTGGCCCGCATCGAACTGAATGCTGCGCTGGGGCAGGCGCTGAGTCGAAATCCAGAGGAGTTGCCATGACGGGCTCAGCAGTTGAAAAGCCGAGAATCGGCATTATTGGCACCGGGGCGATCGGTGGTTTTTACGGCGTGATGCTGGCGCGGGCCGGATTCGATGTGCACTTTCTGTTGCGCAGCGAGTTTTCAGCGGTCGCCGAGCGCGGCCTGCAACTCAACAGCGCGCCCTATGGCGCGTTGACCTTGAATCCGGTTCAGGCTTATTCGTCGGCCGACGATATGCCGCTGTGCGACTGGTTGCTGGTCGGTGCGAAAACCACCAGCAACGTCGAACTGGCACCGGCGATCATCAAGGCGGCGGCGCCGGGGGCGAAGGTCCTGCTGTTGCAAAATGGCCTGGATGTCGAAGACAGCCTGCGCGATCTGTTGCCCGACTCACTGCACTTGTTGGGTGGGTTGTGCTTTATCTGCGTGCATCGTTCGGGGCCGGGAGTGATCGAACATCAGGCGCTCGGTGCGGTAAACGTGGGTTATCACAGTGGGCCGGCGCTTCATGACGAGACGGCGCGTCAGGCGATTGTCGAGCAAGGGGCAGGATTGTTTCGTACCGCCGGTCTTGAATCGCAGGCGATGAGCAACCTTCAGCAGGCGCGCTGGCAAAAACTGGTCTGGAATGTTCCTTACAACGGTTTATCGGTCTTGCTCGGCGCGAGCACGACACCGCTGATGGCTGACGACAGCAGCCGTGAACTGATTCAGGCATTGATGGCTGAAGTGGTGAAGGGCGCACTTGCCTGTGGCCATAGCATGCCGCCGGGGTATGCCGAGCACCTGTTCAAGGTCACCGAAAAAATGCCCGACTACTGGCCGAGCATGTACCACGACTACCAGCATAAACGGCCGCTGGAACTGGCAGCGATTTATGCGCGGCCATTGGCCGCAGCCAAGGCCGCCGGTTGCGGGTTACCGAAAATAGAGGCCTTGTATCAGGCCCTGAGTTTTGTCGATCGGCATAACGGTTAAGTCGTTTCACCTGGGGGAGCAGCATGGCAAAAGGGATAGGCGACAAATTGGTGCTGGCGATTTCTTCGCGGGCGCTGTTCGATCTGAGCGAAAGCCACAAGGTCTATCTGGCGAGCGGCGTCGAAGCTTATCGGCAGTATCAGATCGAGCACGAAGACGAAATCCTCGAGCCGGGTGATGCGTTCCCTCTGGTGCAAAAACTGTTGAACCTCAATACCAGCCTCGGTCGGGCGCGGGTCGAGGTGGTGCTCGTGTCGCGTAATAGCGCAGACACCGGATTGCGAGTCTTCAACTCGATTCACCATTACGGCTTGACGATTTCCCGCGCGGCGTTTGTCGGCGGGCGCAGTCCGTATCCGTACCTGAAGGCCTTCGGCTGCGATCTGTTTCTCTCCACTCATGCCGATGATGTGCGCAGTGCGCTCGACGCCGGTTTCGCCGCGGCGACGATTCTGTCGGGTGGTGCGAGCCGCGCCGCCAACGAAGAGTTGCGCATTGCCTTCGACGGCGACGCTGTGTTGTTTTCCGATGAGTCGGAGCGGGTTTATCAGTCGGGTGGCCTAGAGGCCTTTCAGGCCAACGAACGCGAAGCCGCTCGCGAGCCGTTGCGCGGAGGGCCCTTCAAAGGCTTTCTGGCAGCGCTCAATTTATTGCAGCGCGAGTTTCCTGATGACAGCTGTCCGATCCGTACTGCACTGGTGACCGCGCGTTCGGCGCCGGCTCACGAGCGGGTAATCCGCACCTTGCGCGAGTGGGATATTCGACTCGACGAGTCGCTGTTTCTCGGTGGCCTGCCCAAGTCTGCATTTCTCGAAGCCTTCGCCGCCGACGTATTTTTCGACGACCAGGCAGGCCACTGCGAGTTGGCCCGTGAGGTAGTCGCCACCGGGCACGTCCCTCACGGAATCAGCAATGAACTGAAGGTTTAAGCCCAACGTTCAATGCCTTGCGCAGAACGTCGTATCGCTGTGGCGCTGCTAAGCTGAATTAATCGCCGCCATCTTTGCATTCGAGGAGATCAAATGATCCATTCGATGCTGTATGCCACTGACCTCGGCCTGTACGCACCCTTTGTGATGCAGCATGCATTGGCATTGGCACGAACATTCAAAGCCGATCTGTACGTGGTACACGCCGTTGAGCCCATGGGGCTTTTTGCCGAATCGGTGTTGCAGAGCTATCTCGATGAGCAAGCCTTGAATGAATTTCACAGCCAGGGTTTGAACACGGTGATGGCCAATATCGAGCAGCGGGTATTTGACAGTTTCCGCGAAGAGTTGGGGGAGGGGCAGCAGGACCTGGAGCTGATTCAATCGGTCAGAGTATTTCAGGGTGACCCGTCGCAGGTCATTCTTGATCAGGCACAGAAACTCTCGGTGGATTTGTTGATCCTAGGAAGTCACAGCCATGGGGCCGGTGGAGAAACACCGTTGGGACGGACTGCTGCGCGTGTACTGCAATTGTCGCAGGTGCCGGTTTACCTGGTGCCATTGTTGCAGCGTCGGCGTCACGGCGATATTTAAGGCGAGAATGCTGGCCTTTTGATGAAAAAGTTCTAGATTTATTCTTCAAACCATTAATATAGTTATATACCGTCGCTGATGCCCGTGGCGTCTATCTGCTTTGAGGGATTCATATGAAGCTTCAACAATTGCGCTACATCTGGGAAGTGGCGCACCACGACCTCAACGTTTCCGCTACTGCTCAAAGCCTGTACACCTCGCAGCCGGGCATCAGCAAGCAGATCCGTCTGCTGGAAGACGAGTTGGGTGTCGAGGTTTTCGCGCGTAGCGGCAAACACCTGACCCGAGTGACCCCGGCCGGTGAGCGAATCATCACCACGGCTGGCGAAATTTTGCGCAAGGTCGAAAGCATCAAGCAGATCGCTCAGGAGTTCTCCAACGAGAAGAAAGGCACCCTGTCGATTGCAACCACCCACACCCAGGCGCGTTATGCACTGCCACCGGTGATCAGCAATTTCATCAAACAATACCCGGACGTTGCCCTGCACATGCACCAGGGGTCGC
Source organism: Pseudomonas sp. H3(2019) (assembly GCF_007713465.1). Taxonomy (GTDB): domain Bacteria; phylum Pseudomonadota; class Gammaproteobacteria; order Pseudomonadales; family Pseudomonadaceae; genus Aquipseudomonas. Next base: position 88,935 of record NZ_VMSG01000013.1, read on the forward strand.
CGATGCAGATCGCCGAAATGGCCGCTGACGGCACCGTGGATTTTGCCATCGCCACTGAAGCGCTGGAGCTGTTCGGTGACCTGGTGATGATGCCGTGCTACCGCTGGAACCGTTGCGTTGTCGTGCCGCAAGGTCACCCGCTGACCAAGCTGCCGAAGCTGACCCTCGAAGCCCTGGCTGAATACCCGATCGTGACATATGTGTTCGGTTTCACCGGTCGTTCGAAACTCGACGAAGCCTTCAGCCATCGCGGCCTGACCCCGAAAGTGGTGTTCACCGCCGCCGACGCCGACGTGATCAAGACTTACGTTCGCTTGGGGCTGGGGGTCGGTATCGTGGCGAAAATGGCCGTCGACACCAAACTCGACAACGACCTGGTGGTGCTCGACGCCAGCGAACTGTTCGAATCCAGCGTGACCAAAATCGGTTTCCGTCGCGGGACGTTCCTGCGTGGCTTCATGTGCGACTTCATCGAGAAATTCGCCCCGCACCTGACTCGCGAAGTCATGGCCAAAGCCATCCAGTGCCACAACAAGCAGGAACTGGAAGAGCTGTTCGACGGCGTAGAACTACCGGTTCATTGATCTCGCAGGCCACTACACTACCTCGGTGACAGCGAATTGTTGCCGAGTGCCTGCCACCACGATCTCCACCTCATCCCCTTCGAACTTGCCCAGCAAACTTTTGCCCAGCGGTGAGCGCGGGGTGATGACGGTAATCAGTTGCCCCACCAGATCAACCTTCAAGCCGGCCGCATCAGGCGCCAGGAACAGCCACTGTTCGCGTCCCTTTTCGTCTTCCAGGCCTAACAGCGCACCGACTTCAATCCCGCGCTGATCGTCATAAGCGCGCAATGTCAGGTTCTGGCACAGCGCCAGTGACTGGCGGATTTCCTCCACCCGTTTGGCTTGTCCGGCAGCCAGATAAGACGCTTCCAGTCCCAGGGTGTCGTACTTGTTCTCGGCGATGTTTTCTTCGTGGGTCGCGGTTTCGTAGGCGGTTTGCGCTGCACGCTCGGCGATGTCGAGATCGACTGCAAGCTTTTCCAGGATCAGCTGGTGGACCGTGTGTTTGTTCATGATCAATCGCAGAATTGCTGGACGTTGGCGCGGCTTTTTTCGGTGGGCGCGGTTTGGTCTTGCTGTAGCCAGAACTGGCATTTCGGGTTGGACAGGTTGCGGGTATTGCTGCGTGCCTGATCGAGTGTTTGCTGTTGTGCCTGTTTGCGCAGGTTTTCCTTGTACTGCTCGAACATCGGATTCTCGGGGGCCGGTTCAACCGCTGCAGACTTGGGCTGCGTTATTCGATGCGCCGCGTCGGCAAGCGGGGCGAGTTGTTCACTGAACAGCAGTTTCGACACCAGCCAGCAGGTCAGCGCGATGGCTAAAAATCCCAGCCACAAACCCACCGTAATGCTGGCGATCAGTTGCAACGGACTGAGTGTGATGGACACCGTGCGGCGAACGTGTGGACGGTAGGGCATGACTGCCTCCTGGCGAGGGTGGTGGGCTGCTGCGATTGTCGCATGAAGATTAATCGGCGTCGGCTCTTCTGCGCGCAACGATTTATGCGGACAATTGAGGTCTTTGCCCCACGGAGCCCGGAATGAAAGTCGACTGGGATATTTTCTGCACGGTTGTCGACAACTACGGCGACATCGGCGTGACCTGGCGCCTGGCCAGGCAGTTAGTGGCCGAGCATCACTGCGCGGTACGGCTGTGGGTCGATGACCTGCGGGCGTTCGAACGCTTGTGCCCGGAACTCGACATCACTGCTGCCCGGCAGTGGCAGCAAGGCGTCGAGGTCTGCCATTGGCCGGCCGACTGGGCGCCGACAGAGGCCGCCGATGTGGTGATCGCGGCGTTCGCCTGTCAGTTGCCGCATGCCTATATGGAGGCAATGGCCGCGCGCGAAAAGGCTCCGCTGTGGATGAATCTCGATTATTTGAGTGCCGAAGACTGGATCGTCGGCTGCCATGGCTTGCCGTCGGTGAAGTACAAACAGGTGCAGAAGTACTTCTTCTTTCCGGGGTTTCAGGCCGGTACTGGCGGCTTGCTGCGTGAGCGCGGGCTGCTTGAGCGACGCGAGCAGTTTCAGCACAGTACTGAGGCGCAGCGCGAATTCCTGCAAGGGCTGGGCGTCGATCGCGCCGACGGTGCACACCTGATTTCGTTATTTGCCTACGAGAATGCCGGATTGGCCGATTGGCTGGACGTCATGGCGAGCGACGTTCATGCCACTCATCTGCTGGTGCCCGAGGGCCGGATCCTCGGCGACGTCGAGCGCTGGCTGGGCGTTGAAGGGCTTGGTGTCGGCGCATTACAGGTGCGCGGTGCGTTGACCGTGCAGGTGTTGCCGTTCGTCCGACAGGATCAATACGACCTGCTGCTGTGGAGTTGTGATTTCAACGCGGTGCGTGGGGAGGACTCGTTCGTCCGTGCGCAATGGGCGGCCCGGCCAATGCTGTGGCATATTTATCAACAGGAAGAAGATGTCCACCTGGACAAACTCGAAGCCTTTCTGACGGTTTACACCGCAGGCCTTTCACCGGCGGCAAAAGCCGCGCTCGTCGGGTTATGGCGAGCCTGGAACACCGGTGCTGGAATGGCTCAGGCATGGGTTGCGGCGCAGGAACACTGGCCAGAACTGCAAAAACACGCCCAGGCATGGTGTCTGGAACAGGCTTTGCAGGCCGATCTTGCTTCGGCGCTGGTGCAGTTTTACCTAAATTGGATATGATACGCGGCCTAGATTTTTGTAAATCCCATCCAAATTCGGATATTCGCAATGAAAACTGGTAAAGAACTGAAACCCGGTACGGTGATCCGTCTCGAAAACGACCCTTGGCTGGTTCAGAAAGCTGAATTCACCAAGTCCGGTCGTAACAGCGCGATCATGAAGACCAAGCTGAAAAACCTGCTGACCGGTTACAAGACCGAGATCGTTTACAGCGCTGACGACAAACTGGACGACGTAATCCTCGACCGCAAAGAAGCGACCCTGTCGTTCATCAGCGGCGACACCTACACGTTCATGGACACCACTGACTACACCATGTACGAGCTGAACGCCGAAGACATCGAAGCTGTTCTGCCTTTCGTTGAAGAAGGCATGACCGATGTTTGCGAAGCGATCTTCTTCGAAGAGCGTCTGGTTTCCGTAGAGCTGCCGACCACTATCGTGCGTGTAGTCGACTACACCGAAGGTTCCGCTCGTGGCGACACTTCCGGCAAGGTCATGAAGCCTGCCAAGCTGAGCAACGGTACTGAGCTGCAAGTTGCTGACTTCATCGAAATCGGTGACCGAATCGAGATCGATACCCGCGAAGGCGGTTCTTACAAAGGCCGCGCTAAATAAGCGTCGTTTTTGCAGGAAAGAAAAAGCCCGACCATCGAGTCGGGCTTTTTTGTGCGCGTCTATCGGGTATGAGCACTCAGACAGTGACGTGCAGGTCGATGTCCAGGCCGAAACCGCCTGAATACTGCGCGTTTCCCTGTGTGTGCCGACTGCGTAGGATGCGAGGCCTGATATGAGGGGGAGTCGTCAGTGATTGAGTTAGTAATGTATCTGGTACTCGGCGCTGCGCTGGGCACTGTAGGCGGTGTGTTCGGAATTGGCGGTGGTTTGATCGCGATTCCCGCGTTGGGCGTGTTGTTCGGTCTGGATCAGCAAATTGCCCAGGGCACGGCGTTGGTCATGGTGGTGCCCAACGTGATGCTGGCGCTGTGGCGCTATCACCAGCGCAATCGCATCGAACTGCGCCACGCGTTGCCATTGGCCTCGATGGGTTTCTGCTTTGCCTGGATCGGCTCGATCTGGGCGGTGGGCATTGATGCGCAGGTGATGCGCATCGGTTTCGTGGCGTTCCTGATCGCCTTGTCGGCCTACAACCTGCTGCGCATGTTCATGGCCACTGCGCCGGCTGCCTCGCAGATGCGTTACTCGTGGCCTTGGCTGGGGGTGTTGGGCGCTGCATCGGGGACCATGGGCGGGTTGTTCGGCGTGGGTGGTGCGGTGGTGGCGACACCGGTGCTCACCAGCCTGTTCGGCACCACGCAAGTGGTGGCTCAAGGGTTGTCATTGGCGCTGGCCTTGCCCAGCACCGGCGTCACGCTGGTGACTTACGCGGTCCATCATCAAGTGAACTGGAGCATCGCACTGCCGATGGCGGTCGGCGGGTTGCTCAGCATCAGCTGGGGCGTGAAGGTCGCCCACGCCATGCCGGAACGTTTGCTGCGCGGGTTGTTCTGCGCCTTTCTGGTGCTCTGCGCGGTGATGCTCGCCTTTAAAGTTTGAAGCCTTCGACAATGTGCTCCGCCAGGCATTCGGTGATCGGCGAAGGGTTGTTCAGGTTGCGCACCAGCATGATGCTGGCTTCGGGCAACAGGGGCAGGCCTTCAGCCTCGCCGAGGATGCGCATGTCCTGAGTGATCAGGCTTTCCAGTTGCGCAGTGACCGCCAGCCCGGCGCTGACCACCGCCATGATCGCCGACAGGCTCGAGCTGTTGTAGGCAATCCGGTACTCGCGCCCGGAAGCGTCCAGCGCATTGCAGGCCCAAAGCCTGCAAAAACAATCACTGTTGAACATCGCCAGAGGCAGCGGCGTCTGCTCGTTGGGGCTGAAGCACTGCGCCTGCGCCCAGACAAAGCGTTCCTTGCGCAGCAACTGGCCGATCTCGCTGCCGGGTTCACGCGTGACGATCGACAGGTCCAGGTCCTGACGCAGCAGTAGCTGCCTCGATGAGTCGCAATGGACTTCGATCTGGATCAGCGGATAGGCCTGGGCAAAGCGCGAGAGAATGCCCGGCAAGAAGCGCATGACATAGTCATCCGGGGTGCCGATGCGCACCGTGCCGACCGTGCGCGGCTCACGCAGGGTGTTGAAGACTTCGTTGTGGAGTTTCAGGATCCGTCGGGCATAACTCAACAGCACCTGGCCCTCGGCGGTCAGCTTCACCTGGCGACCGTCGCGCTGAAACAACTGGCGTTGCAGTACGTCTTCTTCCAGCCGCTTCATCTGCATGCTCACCGCCGATTGCGTGCGATTGACCAACTCGCCAGCGCGGGTGAAACCACCTTGGTCGGCAATGGCAACGAAGGTGCGCAGGATATCCGTATCGATACTCGGGTAGTGGCTCAATTCATCAATCTCCGAGATGTGTTGCATAAGAAACATTCGTTGGATTGACCTTAGCGCCGGCGCGAGACTTCAGTTATCTACATGGAGGGAAAGATGATGAAAGGTCAAAAAGGATATGTGTTGGTTGGAAAGTTTCATGGGTTTTCTTTCAGCCATTGGCTGGAAAAAATCGTCCGCTGGCAGGAACTCCACCGGGAGCGCGAATTGCTGGGCAGCATGAGTGACGAAACACTCAAGGATATCGGTATCAGCCGTGCCGATGTCGAGCATGAACGTGTCCGGCCATTCTGGGATGACCCGATGCACAAATGAGTACTGAACCGCTACACAAGCAGCTTCAGACTGAGGTAGTTTGCGAGCAGACAAGGAGATGCACATGCCCGCAGAACTGTCCTTATCCCTCAAACAGGCTCGGCGTCTGGCGCTGGCCGCCCAGGGGTTCACCGGGCGCCAGCCGCCAGCGGCGATCAAGCCCGCTCAGCTCAACCGCCTGATCGAGTGCGTGGGCATTTTGCAAATCGATTCGGTCAACGCACTGGTGCGCTCGCACTATCTTCCGCTGTTCTCGCGTCTTGGCAACTACTCCACCGACTTGCTCGACCAGGCCGCCTGGAGCCAAGGCCGACGGCGTACGTTGTTCGAGTATTGGGGGCATGAAGCGTCGTTGTTGCCGTTGTCGATGTATCCCTTGATGCGTTGGCGCATGCAGCGCGCGGCGCAAGGCGAGGGGATCTATCAGCAGCTGGCGCGTTTCGGTCGCGAACAGCAAGAGACCATTCGCCGTGTCCTGGCTTCGGTCCAGGAGCTGGGTGCACTCGGCGCCGGCAGTTTGTCTACGCGTCAGGAACGGGCCGGTCCATGGTGGGATTGGAGCGCTGAAAAGCATGCGCTGGAATGGTTGTTCGCAGCCGGCGAAGTGACGGTGGCGGGGCGTCGCGGCTTCGAGCGTCTTTACGACTTGCCGGAGCGGGTGATTCCCGAATCGCTTCTCAAGCAACCGCTGCTCGGCGAAACCGAGGCGCAACGCGGATTGCTGTTGCATGCAGCCAAAGCGTTGGGTGTCGGCACGGAAAAGGATCTGCGCGACTATTTTCGGTTGAGTCTGACGGAGTGCCGCAACGGTCTGGCCGAGCTGGTTGAAAATGGCCAGTTGCTGGTGTGCGGGGTTCAAGGTTGGAAGCAGCCGGCGTACTGTCTGCCGGAGCCAAAAGTACCGCGCAAGGTCGAAGCCAGCGCGTTGCTTTCACCGTTTGATTCGTTGATCTGGGAACGCAGTCGAACCGAGCGGTTGTTCGATTTTCGTTATCGACTGGAAATCTACACGCCGCCAGACAAGCGGGTTTACGGCTATTACGTGCTGCCGTTTTTGCACAACGAGCGGATTGCCGCGCGGATTGACCTTCGAGCGGAACGGGCGTTGGGGCGGTTGGCGGTGCATGCCGTACACGAAGAAGATCCGGGCCTGGATGAGCAGGGGATGCAGGCGTTGGCGGCGAATCTTCGGCAGATGGCCGGTTGGTTGGGGTTGGAAAAGATTCAGCTCAATTGCTCGCGGGCCAGTGCGGCGCGGTTGCGGGTGGCGTTGACGCAGTCGACCTGAATGATCGTTCCCACGCAGAGTGAGGGAACGATCACTCTCGTCCTCTAACGACGAACCTGCTTCAGGGTCTCGGCAATCAAGAACGCCAGCTCCAGCGACTGATCGGCATTCATCCGCGGGTCGCAATGGGTGTGGTAACGGTCCGACAAACCATCTTCGGTGATCGGCCGCGCACCGCCGATGCATTCAGTGACGTTCTGTCCGGTCATCTCGATGTGGATGCCACCGGCATAGGTGCCTTCCGCTTCGTGAACCTGGAAGAACTGCTTCACCTCGCCAAGGATCTGCGCGAAATCCCGGGTCTTGTAGCCGCTGCTGGCCTTGATGGTGTTGCCGTGCATCGGGTCGCTGCTCCAGAGCACTTTCTTGCCTTCGCGTTCGACCGCACGAATCAGCTGCGGCAGATGGTCGCCGACCTTGTTTGCGCCCATCCGCGCGATCAGGTTCAGGCGGCCTGGATCGTTGTCGGGGTTGAGCACATCGATCAGGCGAATCAGTTCTTCGGTGTTCATGGACGGGCCGACCTTGACCCCGATCGGGTTGTTCACCCCGCGCAGGAACTCGACATGAGCGCCGTCGAGCTGACGCGTGCGATCGCCGATCCACAGCATGTGCGCCGAGCAATCGTAGTAATCGTTGGTCAGGCTGTCGCGGCGTACGAAGGCTTCTTCGTAGTTCAACAGCAGCGCCTCGTGGGCGGTGAAGAAACTGGTTTCGCGCAGTTGCGGCGAGCTGTCCATGCCGCAGGCGCGCATGAACGCCAGGGTTTCATCAATACGGTCGGCCAGGTGGCTGTACTTTTCGGCCAGCGCCGAGTTGGCGATGAAGTCCAGGTTCCATTTATGCACTTGATGCAAGTCGGCAAAGCCGCCCTGGGCAAAGGCCCGCAGCAGGTTCAGGGTCGCGGTGGACTGGTGATAGGACTGCAACAGGCGATCCGGGTCGGGGACGCGGCTTTTTTCATCGAAACCGATACCGTTGACGATGTCGCCTCGGTAGGCCGGCAGGGTCACGCCGTTGATGGTTTCGTCATTGGACGAGCGCGGTTTGGCGAACTGCCCGGCCATGCGCCCGACTTTTACCACCGGACAACCGGCGGCGAAGGTCATGACGATCGCCATTTGCAGCAGGACTTTGAAGGTGTCGCGGATTTTCGCAGCCGAAAACTCGGCGAAGCTTTCCGCGCAATCGCCACCTTGCAGCAGAAACGCCCGGCCCTGGGTCACCTCGGCAAACTGACGGCGCAACTCCCGGGCCTCACCGGCAAACACCAATGGCGGATAACTGGCCAGGCTTTGCTCGACCTGCCGCAAATGCGCAGCGTCAGGGTAGTGGGGTTGTTGCTGGATCGGCAGGGCGCGCCAGCTGTCAGGGCTCCAGGGTTGGCTCATCGTGGACTCTAATGTTTTACGATCGGACGTTTATGTTATCAGCAATTAGTGCGTGACCTGTTCCCGAAGCTTGGCGGACAATCGCGCCTTTGCCGCACCAAGCGGAACGAATGATTGCGTTGCCGGGGATCAACCCGACAACGACCAGGAGACGAAATGACTGAGGAGCGCGTCGAGCATCTGCTCGCCGAGGTGCACGATGAATTCGGCATGATCCGGGTGCTGGAAGTGGCGGATTACCGTTTTCTCGAATTTGGCGATGCCATCGAGCAGAGCTGCGTGTTCACTGCCGATCCGAGCTGGCTCGAGTACGACTACACCCGCGCGATGCTGATTGGTGCGCTGTGTCATGAGCAGCCGGAAAGTGCGCTGTTTCTCGGGCTGGGGGCGGGCACCCTGACTCAGGCGTGCCTGAAGTTCCTGCCGCTGGACGACGTCGAAGCGATCGAGTTGCGCCCGGACGTACCGCGTCTGGCCATCGAGTACCTGGGGCTGGACGACGATCCTCGTTTGTATATCCGTATCGGCGACGCCCTCGAGTTGCTCGAGACGGCTGAATCGGCGGATCTGATTTTCGTCGACCTTTATACCGATGTCGGGCCGGGTGTCGGCCATTTGGCCTGGGGCTTTCTGGAAAACTGTCAAAAACGCCTGAATCCGGGCGGCTGGCTGGTGATCAATCAATGGGCGACCGATGACGGCAAGCCACTGGGTGCGGCATTACTGCGTGGGCTCTATCACCGGCATTATTGGGAACTGCCGGTGAAGGAGGGCAACGTGATCCTGATCGTGCCAGCCGACCTTGACCAGGAACTGGACATGCAAGGATTGACCGCTCGCGCCGAAGCGCTGGCGCCGCGGTTGGGGTATTCGTTGCAGTCACTGATCAAGGCGATTCGTCCGGCGACGTGAATTCTGGCGAGCCACAAAGGCAATGTCAGCAGCCTTTGAACACGCCCGGGCGTTTCTCGATCAACGATCGCACGCCTTCCTTGGCGTCTTCACTGTTGAGCAACTTCTTGACCAGTGCTGGCAAAGCCAATGCCGCCGCTGTTTCACCCTCCAGATGGGCCAGGCGCGCCGACAGCAAGGTTGCCTGAACCCCCAGCGGCGCCTGCCTGGCAATGCGTTCTGCCAGCTCGATCGCGCGAGGTAACAGGTCTTCGCTGGCCATCACCTCCTGCACCAGCCCCAGACGTAGCGCTTCGTGGGCATCGAACTCATCGCCGGTCAGCAGCCAGCGCATGGCATTGCCCCAGCCGGCTATCTGATGCAGACGCAGGGTTGCCCCGCCAAAGGGGAAGATGCCGCGCTGCACTTCCATTTGCGCAAAACGGGTGTTGCTGGCGCAGAGGTTGATATCGGCGGCCAACATCAGTTCGATGCCAATGGTCAGGCAATAACCCTGGGCCGCAACAATCACCGGTTTGCTGACCCTTGGGCCAACGAACACCCCCCACGGATCGCAACCGCCGGCCGGGACTTGCCAGCCTTCGGCCAGTGCCGCGCTGACACTCGCCAGGTCCAACCCGGCGGTAAAGTGCTCGCCGTGACCGAACACCACCGCAACGCGGGCCTCGCTGTCGGCTTCGAACTCGCCATAGGCCAGGCTCAGTGCGTTGAGCAGATCGAGGTCAAACGCATTGCGCTTGGCCATCCGGTCCAGCCCGATCAACAGGACATGACCGCGTCGTTCACGGCTGACGCGACTGCAATCAGGTTGATTCATGGGGTATTTCCTCGGGCGGGGAAGGGGGCTCAGACCAAAGGTCATGGCCTGAAAGATGAACCGTTTAAGTGTCATGACCAACAGGGCCGGGCTTTTGAAAAATAGACCGTCGCACGATTATCCGCAAAGCCTGTGACACAACGGTGTATGCCGGGTTTTTCCGACAAATAAAGCTCCCTTTTTTGGTGAATTCCGGTATAGTGCGCGCCGGTCTTTAGCCAGGCCGCGTTTAGGTAGCGCAATTCCCCGAAGTCAGCTTCGGCTGCACGTCCGCACAGCGGACTCTTCCTTGACGAATCTTTTTCATTCATTCGTTTTCGCAAATCCCCGCCGACAAAGCAGCCAGGGCGACTCTTGAGTCTTACACGGCATGCGCAGCTTTGGAGCATGGGTCTTTGCGGATGCACTTAGAGGCAGACCCATGACCCAGGAAACCGGCGGCTTCGCCGCTTTTAACCTTAATCCGAATATTCTTGCAGCCGTCATCGCGACTGGCTACGAAGAGCCTTCGGCTATTCAGCAGCAATCGATCCCGATCATCATGGCCGGTCACGACATGATTGGTCAGGCGCAAACCGGTACGGGTAAAACCGCTGCGTTCGCCCTGCCGATCCTGCATCGCATCGATCCTGCTAAGCGCGAACCGCAAGCCCTGATCCTGGCGCCAACCCGTGAGTTGGCGCTGCAAGTAGCAACCGCTTTCGAAACCTACGCCAAGCAAATGCCGGGCGTTACCGTTGTGGCCGTTTACGGCGGCGCGCCTATGGGCCCGCAACTGAAAGCAATCCGTAATGGCGCACAGATCGTTGTCGCCACTCCGGGCCGTCTGTGCGACCACCTGCGTCGTGACGAAAAAGTATTGGCGACCGTGAACCATCTGGTTCTCGACGAAGCTGACGAAATGCTCAAACTGGGCTTCATGGACGACCTGGAAGTTATCTTCAAGGCCTTGCCGGCAACCCGTCAGACCGTATTGTTCTCGGCTACCCTGCCGCAGTCGATCCGTGCCATCGCCGAGCGTCATCTGCGTGATCCGCAGCACGTGAAAATCCAGACCAAGACTCAGACCGTTACCGCGATCGAACAGGCTCACCTGTTGGTTCACGCTGACCAGAAGACCTCGGCTGTATTGAGCCTGCTGGAAGTGGAAGACTTCGACGCGCTGATCATGTTCGTGCGTACCAAGCAAGCGACCCTGGACCTGGCCAGTGCCCTGGAAGCCAAAGGCTACAAAGCCGCTGCGCTGAACGGTGACATTGCCCAGAACCAGCGTGAGCGCGTGATCGATTCCCTCAAGGATGGCCGTCTGGACATCGTTGTGGCGACCGACGTTGCTGCTCGTGGTCTGGACGTTCCGCGTATCACTCACGTTTTCAACGTTGATATGCCGTACGATCCAGAGTCCTACGTTCACCGTATCGGCCGTACCGGCCGTGCCGGTCGCGAAGGTCGTGCACTGCTGTTGGTGACTCCACGTGAACGCCGCATGCTGCAAGTGATCGAGCGTGTAACCGGTCAAAAGGTTGCTGAAGTTCGCCTGCCAGACGCTCAAGCTGTTCTCGATGCACGCATCAAGAAACTGACCAACAGCCTGTCGCCGCTGGTGGCCGATGCCGAATCGACTCACGGTGATCTGCTGGATCGCCTGACTGCCGACATCGGTTGCACCCCGCGTGCACTGGCTGCTGCTCTGCTGCGCAAGGCTACCAACGCTCAGGCGCTGACCCTGGCTGCCATCGAGAAAGAACGTCCACTGGTGCCGAACAACGCACCGCGTGGCGATCGTCCAGAGCGTACCGGTGATCGTCCGGACCGTGGTGACCGCGAGCGTCGTGCTCCGATCCCATTGGCCGAAGGCCGTGCTCGTTGCCGTACCGCGCTGGGTGCGCGTGATGGTATCGCTGCCAAAAACCTGCTGGGCGCCATCCTCAACGAAGGTGGTCTGGCTCGTGAAGCAATCGGCCGTATCCAGGTGCGTGACAGCTTCAGCCTGGTCGAGTTGCCGGAAGATGGTCTGGAGCGTCTGCTGACCAAACTGAAGGACACTCGCGTTGCCGGTAAGCAGCTGAAACTGCGTCGCTATCGCGAAGATTGATCCGCTCTCGGGCTGATTGATCGCACATAAAAAATCCCCGACTGGTTCGGGGATTTTTTTTCCTGCAGTTTTGTATTGATCGTTCCCACGCTCTGCGTGGGAATGCCGCTAAGGACGCTCTGCGTCCGATGTTGACGCTGTGACGCAGAGCGTCACGGGATGCATTCCCACGCGGGAGCGTGGGAACGAGCGGCAGGACTCAGCCGAAACGATAGATGTCCATCCCCAGCGCACCCATGGTGAACCCCTGATGGGCGATGCTGAAATCGCCACCGGCGCCTCGGGCGAAGTACAGCGGCAGCAAATGCTCGTCGCTGGGATGGCTGCGCACGGCATTCGGGGCTTGCCGACGATAGTCGTGCAGGGCAGCTTCGTCGTTTGCGGCGAGCTTTTCGATCATCCAGTCGCGAAAGGCCTTGGCCCAGGGCTCGACGCTTTCCGGGCCGGCATGCCAGTCCAGCTCGCGCAGGTTGTGGGTGATGCTGCCGGAACCAATCAACAGCACGCCTTGCTCGCGCAGACTGGACAGCGCACGACCGACGCGGGTTTGCAGGGCAGGGCCGAGATGGCTTGGCAGTGACACTTGCACCACCGGAATGTCGGCCCGGGGATACATCAGAGACAGTGGAACCCAAACACCATGATCGAACGGGCGCTGGTTATCGAACTGTGCTTGTAAGCCATCAGCGTTGAGTAACCCGGCGACCTGCGCCGCGAGTTCCGGCTGGCCGGGTGCGGGGTATTGCACCGCGAACAGCGCGGCGGGGAATCCTCCGAAGTCGTGCCAGGTTTCCGGTTGCTCAGCGCTGCCGACGCGCAGGTCCTGACTTTCCCAGTGTGCGGAAACGATTACGATGGCCTTGGGTTTTGGCAGCTCGCTGGCCAGACGCGCAAGCGCCGGGCCACTGGCACCGGGCTCCAGTGCCAGCATAGGTGAACCGTGAGAGATAAACAGGCTGGGGAACATGAATAAGGTCCTGAGCGTTAAGATGGGAGCATCTTCAGTCAGATCATTGATCTAAATCTAATATAAGTTTTAGGGCATATAGATCGAATTATCAGGGGGATTTATGCAGCCGGAGTTTTGGCAAAAGCGTTGGGAGCTCAATCAGATCGGTTTCCATCAGTCAGAGGTTAATCCTTACTTGCAGCAATACTGGCCGCAATTGAATCTGACGAAGGACTCGCAGGTGCTGGTGCCGCTCTGTGGGAAAAGTCTTGATCTCGTGTGGCTGGCCGGACAGGGGCACCGGGTGTTGGGTGTCGAGTTGTCGGAAAAAGCCGTGGAGGAATTTTTTCGTGAGCAGCAGCTGACACCGCAGATTACCGAGCGCGGGGGCTTCAAAGTCTACCAGGCAGGTTCCCTCGTGCTCTGGTGCGGAGATTTTTTCGGCCTGACCGCCGACGATGTAGCCGATTGTGTGGCTGTCTATGATCGGGCGGCGCTGATTGCCTTGCCGCCGCCCATGCGCGAGAAATACGCCGCGCACTTGAGCCGGATTTTGCCGTCAGCTTGCGAAGGCTTGTTGATTACGATGGACTACGATCAGGCGCAGATGGCTGGGCCACCGTTTTCTGTGAGCGATGACGATGTGCAGGCATTGCTGGCGGGGCGCTGGCAGCTTGAATTCTGTGAGGAGCGGGACATTCTGGGTGAGAGCTGGAAGTTCCTCCAGGCGGGTGTGACGCACCTTGAGGAGCGGGTTTATCGGTTAAAGGCGCCGAGCGTTCCATAAACCGAACGCCCACAAAAAAGGGCGACCGGGTCGCCCTTTTTTAACGCAGCTCTTTTCGCCGTAGCTCTTTTTACCGGAGGATCTATCAGCCGCGACGACGCAGTGCGTCGATACGCTCTTCCAGTGGCGGGTGGCTCATGAACATGCGAGCGAACCCTTGCTTGATGCCACCGTTGATGCCGAAGGCATTCAGGGTGTCCGGCATGTGTACCGGCAGGCCTTGCTCCGAGCGCAAGCGCTGCAAGGCGCCGATCATGGCGTTGGTGCCGGCCAGACGGGCGCCAGCTTCGTCTGCACGGAATTCGCGTTTACGCGAGAACCACATGACGATCGAGCTGGCCAGGAAGCCCAGTACCAGTTCGGCGAAAATGGTTGCGACGTAGTAGGCAATGCCTTGGCCTTCTTCGTTCTTGAAGATCACCTTGTCGACGAAATTACCGATGATCCGCGCGAAGAACATGACGAAGGTGTTCACCACGCCCTGAATCAGTGCCAGCGTCACCATGTCGCCATTGGCCACATGACCAATTTCGTGGGCCAGAACGGCTTTCACTTCATCGGGCGAGAAACGCTCGAGCAAGCCCTGGCTGACCGCGACCAGCGCATCGTTCTTGTTCCAGCCGGTGGCGAAGGCGTTAGCCTCGTACGCCGGGAAAATCCCGACTTCGGGCATCTTGATTCCTGCTTCGCGGGACAGCTGCTCGACGGTTTGCAGCAGCCATTGTTCATGGCGAGTGCGCGGCTGGCTGATGATTTGGGTGCTGGTGCTCATCTTCGCCATCCACTTGGAGATGAACAGCGAGAACAGTGAGCCGGCGAAACCAAAGACCGCACAGAAAATCAGCAGCTGATTGAGGTTGAGATCAACCCCGTTGGCCGCCATGAACCCGTTGAAGCCGAAAAGGCTCAGGGTGATGCTGGCAATCAGCACGACCGCCAGGTTAGTGGCCAAAAACAGCAGGATGCGCATCATGGTTGTAGAAATCTCCTCGTGCTAAATATGTAGCGTACTGCGGGGTATATAAGGTGCCGCACCAGGCTATTCAACCGGGTGACTATTTCAAACTGTGTCCTACAGCTGGATTCTAGATGCTTGCAGGGCATTTCTGACGTCACCTGAAGAGATAGTTGGCTGGATTTTGCTTTCACAAGTCCCGCCTCTATTGGGCGTAACCGGCAGTCGCGTAAATCCGCCAACACCCAAGGCGCTGTCGCAGTCGAAGAATGGAGATATGTTGCTGAATTAATCGCCGAGGGCCTTTTTGAAGCCCTCGGCGTTATCGCGCTTACTGGCGATAGGACTTGAGGAAGTTGCCGATCCGACCGATAGCCATGTCCAGGTCGTCCACCCGCGGCAAGGTCACGACACGGAAGTGGTCTGGCCATGGCCAGTTGAAGGCTGTGCCCTGGACCACCAGCAGTTTTTCCGAGAGCAGCAGGTCGAGGACGAACTTTTCGTCGTTGTGGATCGGGCAGACTTTAGGGTCGATCCGCGGGAAGGCGTAGAGCGCGCCCATCGGTTTGACACAGCTGACGCCCGGGATGTCGTTGAGCAGTTCCCAGGTACGGTTGCGCTGTTCAAGCAGGCGCCCTTGCGGCAGCACCAGATCATTGATGCTCTGATAACCGCCCAGTGCGGTCTGGATCGCGTGCTGGCTTGGCACGTTGGCGCACAGGCGCATGTTGGCCAGTATGTCGATGCCTTCGATGTAGCTTTGGGCGTGATGCTTGGGGCCGGAAATGGCGACCCAGCCGGAACGGAAACCGGCAACCCGATAGGACTTGGACAGACCGTTGAAGGTCAGGCACAGCAGGTCCGGCGCCAGGGATGCGGTGCAGATGTGCACGGCATCGTCGTACAGAATCTTGTCGTAGATCTCGTCGGAGAACACCACCAGGTTGTGCTGGCGAGCCAGTTCCAGCATGCCCAGCAGGACTTCCTTGGAATACACCGAGCCGGTAGGGTTGTTCGGGTTGATGATGACCAAAGCCTTGGTGTTCGGGGTGATCTTGGCCTTGATGTCGGCCAGGTCTGGCCACCAGTTGGCTTGCTCATCGCACAGGTAGTGCACCGGATTACCGCCTGCCAGGCTTACCGCGGCGGTCCACAGCGGATAGTCGGGGGCCGGAACCAGCACTTCGTCGCCGTTGTTGAGCAGAGCCTGCATCGACATCACGATCAGCTCGGAAACACCGTTGCCCAGGTAGATGTCTTCGATGCCGACACCTTCTACCTGTTTCTGCTGGTAATACTGCATGACGGCCTTGCGCGCACTGAACAGGCCTTTGGAATCGCTGTAACCCTGGGCGGTCGGCAGGTTGCGGATCACGTCCTGGAGGATTTCATCAGGCGCTTCGAAGCCAAAAGGCGCCGGGTTGCCAATGTTCAGCTTGAGGATGCGATGGCCTTCCTCTTCCAGGCGTTTGGCGTGCTTGAGCACTGGGCCGCGAATGTCGTAGCAGACGTTGGCGAGCTTGTTCGATTTGCTGACCTGCATGGCGATGTGTTCCCGAAAATGAACGATCCAGACGCTGTTTGAACTACCGTAATGGGAATCCTGCGTTTTCACACACGCCTGGCGCCTGGGGTCACCGCACCAAAATGTTTGAATGCGGGTAACTCGGCTGCCAGACTGGCATTTAACGAGGCGCAATCATACGTGCCGCCTGATCCGTGGAAAAGATACAGATCAGGCTTTTTCAGATGCAGAGGGATGACGATGGAAAAGTTGGAAAAAACCCTGGATGAATGGCGTGCGATGCTCGACCCGGAGCAGTACAACGTTTGTCGCCTGAAGGGCACCGAACGGCCGTTCTCGGGCAAGTACAACGGCACCAAAACCGATGGTGTCTATCACTGTATCTGCTGCAACGAACCGCTGTTCGACTCAAAAGCCAAGTTCGATTCAGGCTGTGGCTGGCCGAGCTTCTATGAGCCGATCGGCGAGAGTGCCATGGTCGAGATTCGCGATATCAGCCACGGCATGATTCGTACCGAAGTGGTCTGCGCCAAGTGCGACGCGCACCTGGGGCATGTATTCCCGGATGGCCCGCCACCGACCGGCTTGCGTTATTGCATCAACTCGGTGTGCCTGGACCTGGTGCCGCGCGAATAATGTGAGTCCTGGCCTGCGGCAGCTCCTTGTCGGCAGGTTATTGATTTATTAAATTGCACACAATCGAATTGCTCGCTATGTTTAAGCCTTCCTCATCTTCCACCGGAGCATGCGTGATGACCGAGAACCTGCTGAGTATTCCCTGCACCACCATCAAAGGTGAGCAAAAGACCCTGGCCGATTACGCCGGCAAAGCGGTATTGGTGGTCAACACCGCCAGTAAATGCGGCTTTACCCCGCAGTACAAAGGATTGGAGGAGTTATGGCGGACCTACAAGGATCGAGGCCTGGTGGTGCTCGGTTTTCCGTGCAACCAGTTCGGTAAACAGGAGCCGGGCAATGAAGGGGCTATTTCCGAGTTCTGCGAACTGAACTTCGGTGTGAGTTTTCCATTGTTCAAAAAAATCGACGTCAACGGTAGCGACGCCCATCCGCTGTTTGTTCAGCTGAAAAAGCGTGCGCCGGGTTTACTGGGCTCCCAGGGCATCAAGTGGAATTTCACCAAGTTCCTGATCGGCCAGGATGGCAAGCTGGTCAAGCGTTTTGCGCCGACGACCAAGCCGCAGGACCTGACCCGCGAGATTGAAGCCCTGCTCAAATGAACGATGTGTCAGCCGATTCGCTGCTGCTCGACAGTCAGCTCTGCTTCAAGCTGTACGCCGCTTCCCGAGCGGTGATCCGCGGCTATAAGCCAATGCTCGATCAACTGGGCCTGACGTATCCGCAATATCTGGTGATGCTGGTGCTATGGGAGTGGCAGCAAAGTGCGCCCGAGCAGCCAACAGTCAAAGCCCTTGGCGAGCGGCTGTCGCTGGATTCCGGGACGCTCACGCCGTTGCTCAAGCGTCTTGAGCAGTTACACCTGGTCCAGCGTCAACGCTCGGCGCGCGATGAGCGAGAAGTGCACTTGAGCCTGTCAGCCGCCGGGCTTGCCCTGCGCGAACAGGTCGGACCGCTCAAGGCACGCCTATTGTGCGACAGCGGTGTCGATCTTGAGCGCTTGGGCAAATTGCGCGATGGCCTTGATCAACTGCTGGGGCAGATCAGGGCGCTATCGTAGCCGGCACCCACTGTTCAAGCAGGGCAGCCAGTTCCTCGCGACGGAACGGTTTCGCCAGATAATCGCTCATGCCTGCTGCACGGCAGCGTTCGCGCTCCTCGGGCATGGCGTTGGCGGTCAGGGCAACGATCGGCAGATCCGGCCAGCGCCCGCTGTGACGGATCTGCCGGCTGGCCTCGTAGCCGTCCATCACCGGCATGTTGCAGTCCATCAGCACCATGTCGAATTCCTTGAGTTCCAACTGCTCGAGCGCTTCGGCGCCGTGGGAGGCGACAACCACCTTGCAGCCCAACTTGCTGAGCATGCCTTTGGCCACGAGCTGATTGACCGGGTTGTCTTCCACCAGCAGGATTCTCGCCCGCCGCTGGGGCATGAGGCTTGACTCTTGAGCATCAGTGACGAGAGCGACTTCGTCGGCCTGTAAAGTGCGTCGTAGTGTCTGGTAGAGCGCGTTGCGGGCCAATGGGCGTGCTTGTTGTTGAAGAGGGGAGAGGGCAGCCGCTTCTTCACTGGGCATGAAACTGCCATAGGCTGTCACCAGCAGAATCGGCGCGGTCATGCCCGGACGTAATCCGAACAGACATTCCGGGCAGTCGGTGATCAGCACATCGGGCGACAACCCGATCAAGGAGTCGTCGATGGTGCGCTGCTGGTACTCCAGCCCCCAACCGGGCAACAGATTACCTAACAGTTCGGCCAGACCGCTGCTGGCGGCGGTGATCGCCAAGACCTTGCCTTGCAGGGACGCGGGAACGATTGCCGGCGTGTGGGCCGGCAACGGCAGTTCGGCGCAGAACTGGCTGCCGAAACCAGGCTCCGAACTGATGCCGAGGCGGCCCTGCATGGCTTCGCACAGATTGAAGGTCAGGGCCAGCCCCAGCCCGGTGCCACCGAACTGACGAGTGATGCCGGCACCTGCCTGGGTAAATGGCTGGAAGATTTTGAGCTGATCATCCTGCGCGATGCCGATTCCGGTGTCGCAGACTTCGATTCTGACGCCGTCTTCGTGGGCGCTCAGGCGCACGTCCACCCGTCCAAAACGGGTAAATTTAAGGGCGTTGGAGAGCAGGTTGCTGACAATCTGCCGAACCCGCATCGGGTCGCCGAGTACCAGAGACGGGAACTGCGGATCAATCAGGCATGTCAGTTCGACGCTGGGCGCGGCGTTCTGTGACAGCAGGTTGGCGGTGTCTTCGATCAGTGAGCCGAGGTCGAATGGAATGCGCTCCAGCTCAAGCTGACCAGCGTCGAACTTCGACAGGTCGAGAATATCGTTGAGCAGTTCCACCAGTACTTTGCCGGAGTCGTGGGCAATCGACAGTTGCTGGCGTTGTTCGGCATTCAGCGGACTGTCCAGCGAGAGGGCGATCATCCCCAGCAAGCCATTGAGCGGCGTACGGATTTCATGGCTCATGTTGGCCAGAAACACAGAGCGTGCCTGGGCCATGTCCAGAGCAGTCTGGCGCGCGATTTCCAATTCTGCGTTCGATACCGTCAATCGGCTATTGATCGCTTTCAGTTCACCGGTACGCGCCGAAACTATGTTCTCCAGTTGCTCGAGATAGTCGGTCAGACGGTTTTCGGCGTTGCGGCGTTGCTGGATTTCAGTGGTCATGTTTTCGAATTGCTGGTTGGCCACCGTGACCAGTACGCCGATCTCATCGTTTTCGTGTGCTGCCGGACACTCCAGCGGCGGCTGCTCCGAACTGCTCGGGTCACGCGCGCTCAGTTCGCGAATCACCCGCACCAGCGGTTTGGTGAGCATCACGTAGAACAGCGCCAGCAAAATCCCGGTCAGTATCAGGCTGCGGGCAAAACCGTTGATCAGAGTGACTTCGGCCCGGCGCAGAAAGCGGCTGCCAAACATGTAGGTGTCAATATCCAGTTGCAAGGTGCCGAGGGACTCATCGGGCAGGTGGTCGAGGAACAGGCGGTCTTTGAACTGTCGATTGGCGCCAAACAGAAAGTCGCTGATCGCCCGATAGCTGCCGTTTTGCGGGTCCGGTCGTTTGACGCTGGCGAGGATCGTATTGTTGTTATCGCTCAGTTGCGCACTGATCACTGCGGGCGAACGCAGCAGGCCGAGGGTCAGTTCCTGGGCCAGTTCGGCATCTATGTTGTAGGCGATCCGCGAAGCCGGGTTATGGCTGATTTCCAGCAGCGAGTGTATTTCCCGGTTGATGGAGGCGTCTTCGCTGGCATAATCGATGCCTATTTGCACCAGACTGAGCAAGGTTCCCAGAATGAAACCGACCAGCACCGTAAGCCTGGCTTGCTTGTAAGACAGGCGGTTGGTGAACTTGATATCCATGGTGTGCTGAACCACTTTCGTTTCCCTTCTGGGCGAAGCATAGCTGATCATCAGTGTATTTCGGCATGACTGACGGGTGAGCCATTATCGCGATAATCCCGGCATTACACGCTGCGTTTGGTTTTTTGTCCCCCATCATTACTGTGAACGTGCCTGAGGAGAAGTCGTGGATTCCCGATTGAATGCATTTCTTGAACGCGCCGATGCGGTTCTGGCTCGTATCGAGCCGTTACTGCCCGCGCAACGCAGGGCCATCGACTGGACACAGTGCCTGGCGGCACGCTGGCAGCGTGAGGGGCGCAGCGGATTTCTGTTGCCGCTTGAGGTCAGCCTGGACATGCGTCTGTCCGACCTGATCGGGGTCGACAAGCAATTGGAGCAATTGGGGCGAAACACCCGGCAGTTTCTCGACGGCATGCCTGCCAACCACGCGCTGCTCTGGGGTTCGCGCGGCACCGGTAAATCGTCGCTGGTGCGGGCCTTGCTGGCCGAGCACGCCAAAGGCGGTTTACGTCTGATCGAGATCGAACGTGATCACCTGGCGGACCTGCCACGCGTCGTCGAGCAAGTCGCCAAGCTGCCTCAGCGCTTTGTGCTGTTTTGCGATGATCTGTCGTTCGAGGCCGGTGAGGGGGATTACCGGGTACTAAAAAGCGTGCTCGATGGCTCGCTGGAACAGGCACCGGATAACGTACTGCTGTACGCCACCTCCAACCGTCGCCACCTGGTTCCGGAAAAAGAAAGCGATAACGAACACTGGAAAATGGTCGACGGCGAGCTTCATCCCAACGAGGCGGTCGAAGACAAGATCGCGTTGTCGGATCGATTTGGCCTATGGCTGTCGTTTTATCCTTTTACCCAGGAGCACTTCCTCAATGTGGTCGAGCATTGGGTGGGAGCGTTAGCGGGCAAGGCCGGCCTTGAGTGGAAACGTGATGAAGAACTCGAGATTCTCGCGGTTCGCTGGGCTACCGGACGCGGTAATCGCAACGGCCGTTGCGCGTATCAATTTGCCCGGTATTGGGTCGGACTGAAGTTGTTGGAGCACAAGGCATGATCGATTTGCAAAAGAGCGGCGCGGGACTTGAGGGCTATGGCCTGCTGTGCGCGCAGCTGGAGTCGTTGCTGGCGGATGAGCGCGACTTTATCGCCAACGCCGCGCAGTTTTCGGCGTTCTTGTTCAACCAGCTTTATGACCTGAACTGGGCCGGGTTTTACCTTAATCGCAACGAGGAGCTGGTACTCGGGCCGTTCCAGGGGCAGATCGCCTGTGTGCGGATTCCGTTCGGCCGGGGTGTGTGCGGGGCGGCCGCGGCCACTTTGCAGACCCAGTTGGTCGAGGACGTGCATGCGTTCCCTGGACATATCGCTTGCGACAGTGCCTCGAACAGCGAGCTGGTCGTGCCACTGGTCAAGGACGGTCGGTTGATCGGTGTGCTGGACCTGGACAGTCCGTTGTTGGCACGTTTCACCGTTGATGATCAGGCCGGCATTGAGCAGTTGGCGGCGATTTTCCTGCGTTTGACCGAATGCTGATCAAGCCCGTAGCTGCTGCCGAAGGCGGCTGCTACGAGTTGCTTCAGGGCAGGTTTTATACGTTGGCGTGACGACGGATCTGTCGTTGCAGCGCCTGCTCCAACTCGAGCATGGCGTGCTCTATGCCTTTGCAGCGGGCCTCGAGCTGGTCCGGACAGAAGTTCTCATGACATACGCGCTCAAGCGCTTCGCAACCGTCGATAAGCCTTGAGGCCTGAACAATACGGGCCGCACCTTTGATTTTGTGCGCCATATCGATGAAGGCTTGCGGCCCGCTTGCAGGAGGTAGTGCGAGGAGTTCCTGGCGGTCGAGGCGATTGCTGTTGAACAGTTCGGCGAGCAAGCGCTGAACCAGTTGTGGATCTCCGCCGGTGAGTAACTGCAAGCCGTCCAGGTGAAAGGCTTGATCTTCAATGATCGGCTTGAGTGCTTCCAGTCGTTGGCCCAGCGTAGTCAGGCTGATGGGTTTGAACAGGCAATCGTTCATGCCAGCCTGTCGGCATCGGAGTTTTTCCTCCGGTTGAGCATTGGCGGTGAAGCCAAGCACCGTGCAGGGCGGGCGCTGCTCATCGTGCTCGGTCTGGCGGATGGCACGAGTGAGTTCGTAGCCATTCATCAGTGGCATATTGCAGTCTGCAATCACCAGGTCGAAATGGCCCTCTTTCCATGCCTGGAAACCTGCCTCACCGTTGTTGGCCGTGACGGATCGATGCCCCAGAAAACCGAGTTGCTGGCACATGAGCAAGCGATTCGCGGGGTGGTCGTCGACCACCAGCACGTTCAGGGTGGCCGAGGCGTTCGCGATGACCGGTTGCGGGGTGTCCAGCACCACGGCGTCTGGCAGCGCGGCCATCGGCAATAAAATCCGGATTTGAGTGCCGACCCCGGGCGAGCTGGTCAGTTGCACGCAGCCGCCCATCATTTCGCACAGGTTGCGACTGATCACCAATCCCAATCCAGCGCCGCTTCTGGCCAAATGCCCGGTGTTATCGGCCTGAGTGAAAGGCTCGAACAAGCGTCGCTGATCGTCCTCGCTGATGCCAATTCCGCTGTCATTGACCCACAACTCCATCTGGAAACGGTCGGGCTCAGCGGCTGGTTGCAGATTGACCTTGATCCTCACCTGGCCGTGCTCGGTAAACTTGATGGCATTGCTGATCACGTTGGACAGTATCTGCTTGAAGCGCAGGGGGTCTATCAATACATCGGGCTGTTCAGCGCTGGTGGGGAACTCCAGCACCAGATTGAGGTTTTTTTGCCGGGCCAATCCATCGAAGACCCGTACGACCGATTCAATCGTCTCGCCAAGGTTCACCCGCTCTGGCGCCAGGCTCAAATGGCCGGACTCGATTCGGGCAATATCGAGTATGTCGCCAATCAACTCGAGCATGTCCTTGGCCGAGCTATAGGCCACTTCGATGGCCGGCCGATCCAGATGGCCCTGATCGGCCCGTTTCAATGTCAGTTCGAGCATGCCGATCACCGCGTTCATCGGAGTGCGAATTTCATGACTCATGGTGGCCAGGAAGGTGCTCTTGGCGCGATTGGCCTTGTCCGCCTGTTCTTTGGCGAACCTGAGCTCATCAAAAAGCTGCCGTCGTTCGCTGATGTCGATCCAGCCTCCTATGATCCCCTGGACCTCACCCGTCGAGTCTCGATAGGGGAGAATCCAGTGATAGATCGTCAACCTTTTCCGGCCAATGTGCAGCGGCCGGTCGAGAATCAATGGGACACCCTCGGCCACCACTCGCTGGTAGTCGGCCAGGTATTCCCTGGCCTCGAACTCGTTGCTCATGGCGCCCTGCATGAGGCTTTTGCCAATCACGTCCTCGCGTTTGGCACAAAAGGCTTCCAGATAGCTGTCGTTACAACTTTGCAGCAGTCCTTCACGGTCCCGTACGTAGATGGGGTGAGGCGTACCGTTGACCAGTGTGCGCATGAATTCGAACTGGTCGTTGAGTGCGCGTTCTGCCTTCTGGCGTTGCTTGATCTGCCTGCGCATATGGGCATTCCAGGCCAGCGAAATCAGCAGCAAAAGACCGCTGCCAATGACCAGTTGATAGAACAGGCGATGGTAGTTGCGCCAGGTGCTATTGGCGGTACCCGTGTAGCCGCGCCAACGGCTGTTGATGATTCCCAGCTCGTCCGGCGCAATGCTGAGCAGGGCTTTGTCGAGGATCGAGTGCAGTTCTGTAGCGCTGCGCGCGGTTGCCAATGAAAACGCGGCTTGCTGTGTCCCGACAGTCGCGCTGATTTGCAATGCATCCTCGAACACTTGCGATGAAATGAAGTAGTTGGCAATTACCAGCGAGTTGACTGCGCCCTCGACCTGACCTTTGGCGAGTAACTCCACTGCGCTGAAACTGTCAGGCGTTTCAATCAACTGGATCGTCGGGTAGGTGTGCTGCAGATAGTCGAGGAGTGGATTGCCTTGAGTGATGGCAAGGCTCTTTCCATTCAATTGCTCAAGACTGATCGGGCTGGAGGTGCTCTTTCGGGTCAGTAGCACAAATGAATTTTCCAGGTAGGGACGAGTGAAGCTCAGTTGCGCCTCGCGTTCGGCGCTGGGAATCATCGCGGCAATCAGGTCGGCCTGGTTCCCCCTGACCTGGCTGATCATCTCGCTGTCACTTTGGCTGCGGTGAATCTCGAAGCGTAAACCGGTTCGAAGCCTGATCAGTTCGAGCAAGTCGGCGGTGATCCCCCGAAAGCTCTCGTCGGCGTCAAAGAACGTCAGCGGGGCAAAGGCATCGTTGACGACCACGCGAACAACGGGGTGCTGCGCAAGCCAGCGTTCCTCACGATTGGTCAATTGCAGTTTGTGGTCAGTCAGAAGGATGTCGCTGCCCGCGCTCCAGCGTTTGGCAATGTTTTCCCGCTCGCCCGCGGGCACTTCCTTGAGTACCGCGTTGATGATTGCCAGCAGGTTCGGATTGTCTTTGCTGACCGCGAAGCTGAAGCCATAGGCCTCATGTTTGCCGAAGTTGGCCATCCGTACATTTTTCAGATAGCCCTTGTTGATCATGAAGTGGGTGGAAATGGTATCGCCAAGGAATACGTCTGCCTGGTCGAAGGCGACGGCATTGATTGCATTCTGATAGGACGGGTAAGCGGTGATGATGGCCTTGGGGTATTGCGCCTTTACCTCTTCCAGCGGCAGATAGTGATAGACCATGCTCAATCGCATGTCGGCAAGACCTTCGGTCAATGATCGGTTTTCGGCGTTTCGGGTGACCAGAACCGGTTGATCTATGGCATAGGGGGCGGACAGTACGATGCTGGAACGTCTTCCTTCAAAGCTGTTGGCCGTTCCGAGCAGGTCGACGTCGCCGTTTTCGAGTGCTTCGATGGCGGCCTCTCGGGAGAGGTAGCGACGGACCTTGATCGGCAGGCCCAGTGACTGTGCAAGAACTCCTGCGTAATCAGCCGTGAAACCCTCATAGTCGTGGCCGCTGATCGTTAAATCGAAAGGAGGGTAGTCAGGCGCGGAGGTCCCCAGGATCAATTCGCGTTTGTTCTGCATCCACAACCGTTGTGATTTATCCAGTTGAACGTCAATGTAACCTGCCGTTGAGCGACTGAGCAGCGTGTAATTTCCGACTCCGCTGTCTGCTCCCGACACAGAGGTGCTCAGACATAAACCTGCACTCAAATACAATAGATAGTCCTTTAAACACCTGGGCATCCTGTCTCTCACACTAGCGCGTTACGTTTTGCCATCTCGATAAGTTCTACCAGGGATTTGGCCTTGAGTTTTTGCATGAGTCTTTTTTTGTAGGTGCTGACGGTCTTGTTGCTGAGGAACATGCCTTTGGCGATTTCCTTGTTGGTACGGCCCTGGGCGAACAGTTGCAGGACCATCAGTTCGCGATCGTTGACGGACTTGAACAAGTCCAGTTCAGCGCAGAGCCCGTCATCCCCGCGAACCGGGTTCAAGGCCTGGCTGGGGAAGTAGTTGTAACCGGACAGCACGGCTTTGATGGCACTGAGCAATTCGCTGAGATCTTCCTGCTTGCAGACATAACCGGAGGCCCCGGACTGCATGCAGCGGATGGCGAACAGCGTTGGGCTCTGGGCTGTCAACACCAGTGTTTTCAGCGGGGTACTCATGGCATTGAAACGGGAGAGAACTTCCAGTCCATCGAGTTTAGGGATGCTGATGTCAAGAATGATCAGGTCGGGCATGCATTCGCGAACCATCTGCATCGCATCGACGCCGTTGTCGGCCTCACCGACTACTTTGTAACCTTCATGTTCCAGCAACATACGAACCGCAAGGCGAATGACGGGGTGATCGTCAACAATAAAAACCGAGTTCATATTCATGTCCCATACGTGCGCAAATAAAGCGAGCACCTTAGCTCAGATAAGTGCGTTGACGCATGAACTGACAGGGCTGTAGGTGCAATATAGGACGTGTCCTACATTAAAAGAGGCATCGGACTACGCATGAACTAGGTTTGTGAGGAAGAACGAGAATATTAGCGGGGTATGTGGGCGCCCTTATTCAGGGGCGATATGTGCTTTTACAATACGCGCCAAATCACTATTTTCTGTTGCGTGGTGGTGCCAAGGGTTTTCTGTTTGTCGTGAGGTGTCCGAGGAGGTTTCATTAATTGTGTTCGTTTATAGGTCGGGAAGGGTCAATAAGTTTATAAAATCAGATTGTTTCAGCGGTTTTGCCAAGTAACCAAGTAATGGCAGTCGTTGTTCTTGTGCATTTTTTTTCAAGGTGTCCAGTTCGGTAGAGTCAAGGCTGCTCAGGATGATTGCCTGCTGTATCAGGCCCTGGTGGCTGGCAATACCAATCAAGGCGAGGCCGCAGAGGTCTGGCAGGCATTGATCGCATAGCAGTATTTCGTAGGGACGCTGCACGTGTATCATCGTCTGCAATGCATTTTCGGCGTTATTGACGGCGGTGATCTGAGTAAAGCCGTAACTTTCAAGCAGGTATTGGGTTGCTTTCAGCTGAAAAGGATGGTCCTCCACCAGCATGATGCGCAGATCGTAGCTGAACATATAGCTTTCCATGAATAGGGTCGAACTGCGATGGGAGTCAGAAACAACCTTGTCGGCTTAATCAGTAGTGTCTTGTTTGTCGTTGCTGGAGTTCTATTAGCTGTAAGGCCCTCGATCCTATTGTTCAGGATAGAGTGATTATTTCGTGTGTATATAGAGCAAACGATCAGTTTACTCTGCACAAGATGTAGGGGGATTCTCTCGGTACTACAAAGTGCAGGGGGATGATCAGCCGTCACGGAATATTCCGGGGCGACTGATCGATTGGTTTTAGTGGTGGCTGGAGCGTCCGGTCATCTCCAGTGCCATTTCGCTGGCATAGCTGTCAGTCATGCCGGCGATGAAGTCGATCATGCGTAAGAACGAGTTATGCAAAGGGCCGTGCGGGTCGGGCGCATTATTACCCAGCAGATCGAGTATGCGACGGTTCTTGAATGAAGCTGTACGACCGCCGTGCTGCTCCAGTGCCGCCCCACAAAAGCCATTCAACAGAATTTCCAGCGTGGTGTAAGCGCCGATTTCGTGCAGGGTTTTACGCTTGTCCTGGAAGATTTTTTTACGCGCCATGTCTTTGGCATTCAGCACGCAACGCTTGGCGGGTCCGTGCATATGCTCCACCAGATCGCCGTGAAGGGTGCCGGCCAATAGCGCGTCCTGCTGCTCGACGAATGCCCGTGCCGCAGCGTTGGTCAGGTGCTCGATGGCTTTGCCGCGTAGAATTGCCAGTTTGCGGCGACGCGAGTCATCGGGGCCGAGTTGACGGTAGGTTTCCGGAAGATCATCACCGACCAGGCCAAGCAACAGGGACTCCACCTCGGCATATTCCAGAAGCTCCATCTCCAGGCCGTCTTCAAGGTCGATCAAGGCGTAGCAGATGTCGTCGGCGGCTTCCATCAGGTAGACCAGAGGATGTCGGGCCCAGCGCTGTTCCTCGAGTTGAGGCAGGCCCAGTTTCTGCGCAATCTGCTCCAGCAGGGGCAGTTCGCTCTGATAGCAACCGAACTTGTGTTTCTTGTAACCCAGCGAGTCGGCATGGCGCGCGGTCCACGGGTATTTCAGGTAAGTGCCCAGCGTTGCATAAGTCAGCCGTGTACCACCGTCAAACTGGTGGTATTCCAGTTGGGTCAGAACCCGGAAGCCTTGGGCGTTGCCTTCGAAGTTGAGGAAATCGTTGCGTTCGACTTCGCTCATGGCGTCCAGCCAGCCTTTGCCCGCGGCTTGCTGGAACCAGTAGCGGATGGCGTCTTCACCCGAGTGTCCGAAGGGTGGGTTGCCAATGTCGTGGGCCAGGCACGCTGACTGCACCACCATGCCCAGATCGCTAGGCTCGCACCAGTCGGGCAGGGCGCTGCGGATGGTTTCACCGACGCGCATGCCCAATGAGCGCCCCACGCAACTGACTTCCAGTGAGTGGGTCAGGCGCGTGTGGATATGGTCATTGCTGGACACCGGGTGGACCTGGGTCTTGCGCCCAAGACGGCGGAAGGCGCCGGAGAAAATGACCCGGTCGTGGTCTTTATGGAAGGGGCTGCGACCGAGCTCTTCCGGGCTGTGCAGCGGTTTTCCGAGGCGTTCACGATTAAGCAGGGTATGCCAATCCAAGGCAGGTTCTCCGTCAGGTGACTGATTGGGGTCTGTTGGTCTATGGGTCTTTGCGCGAAGTGCCTTGCAGCACCAGCTTGATCAGCGGCAACAGGCTGGTGCCGAGCTGAACTAACCGAGTGATGCTGCTGATGCCTCCGCCCTTGGCGCCCTTGGCGGTGAGGAAGCCCAGCAAGGTTACGGCAGCGATGCCCCAGAGTGGCGCGTGCTTGATGCCCAGACCCTCCTGGAAACTTTGCGTCATCCCACGTACGCGTTGCAAGGGCTCCAACAACTGCCGGGACTCGTGGCGAATTTCCTGGCGATGCATTTCCATGCGCAAGCGTATCAACGCTTTGCGCATCTCTTGCCGGGAACTGTTTTTGGGGATTTCAGGCAGGTTCATGGCAGCAGGCGCTCCCTGTCGTTCGCCAGCTCTTGAAGGGTGGCGTTGAAAGGTGATGTTTCATCGAAGATCGCTGCTTTCAAGCGCATGCCACAAAAGAGTGCCGCGAGCAGATAGAAGACGCACAAACCAATGATCCCCGCCAGGCGATAAGTGTCCCACAGCAGAATCAACACCAGCGCCGAGAGCCCGATCAACAGCAGTAAAGCGAAAACCAGTGCCAGGCCTGCGAACAACAACAGGCTTACCGTGCGGGCTTTTTGCTCCTGCAATTCGATGCCGAACAACTCGACATGGCTGTGCAGCAACCCGAGAAAAGCGGCACCCATGCGTCGCGATGAAGACCCAGTACCTGTTTCGGACGAGCCGGATTCACCAATAGCCATATCAGCGCCGTGTCGTCAGCAGGCCAATCAAAAAGCCTACGCCGGCCGCGATGCCAACCGCTTGCCAAGGGTTGGTCTGAACATAGTCTTCCGTGGCGATGACAGCTGCCTGGCCCCGTTGGCGCAAGGAGTCTTCGGTCAGTTTCAGGGTTTCGCGAGCCCGCTGCAGGCTTTCGTGAATCTGGCTACGTAACTCATCGGCTTGATCACCGGCCAGTGTCGCAGTGTGTTCCAGCAACCGTTCGGTGTCGCTGACCAACGTCTGAAAATCTTCCATCAGGATTTCTTGAGCAGTCTTTTCCGTTTTTCTGGCCA
The DNA here is from genome assembly GCF_007713465.1 of Pseudomonas sp. H3(2019). Lineage (GTDB taxonomy): Bacteria > Pseudomonadota > Gammaproteobacteria > Pseudomonadales > Pseudomonadaceae > Aquipseudomonas. The sequence continues at coordinate 118,356 of NZ_VMSG01000013.1, forward strand.
TGATGATCTCCATTATTGGTGTGTGAAATGTTCGAGTATGAGCCTTGTTCGAAGGTTCAGTGCTAGGGAGGGGCGTTCTCAATTAGTTTCCCCACCGCGGTGGGGAAACTAATTGAGAACGCCCCCTAATGCCTGGTACAGCTTTTGCTGTGTCGTGGTGCGTCAGACAGTGCTGCTGTGCTGAAACTGGGCGTGCTTCGCGAAAACCTTAACCTAAATAATAGAAACTCGCGCAAACACCCGAGCAACGATCGACCTCAATGAGTTTTTTGCGCCAAAACGGTTCGCCGGAAAAAGGATGAATGCCAAGTCTGGTGTCAACTTGGTGCGTAAATTGGCTCGGCGAACCGCTTTGGTGCTTTTGCGACTTTAAGGTCTGCCAACTCCATGGAAAATTTGCAAAGTGCTGTGGACAGCCTGGTCCATAGCTCCAATACGCTGTTCATTCTGATCGGCGCTGTCATGGTTTTGGCCATGCACGCCGGTTTCGCTTTTCTGGAAGTCGGCACGGTTCGGCAAAAAAATCAGGTCAACGCGCTATCGAAGATCCTCAGTGACTTTGCCATTTCAACGCTGGCCTACTTCTTTATAGGCTACTGGATTTCCTACGGTGTCACTTTCATGCAACCGGCCGCGGTGATCAGTGCTGATCATGGCTATGGGCTGGTGAAGTTTTTCTTTCTGCTGACCTTTGCTGCCGCCATTCCGGCAATCATTTCCGGGGGGATTGCCGAGCGCGCCCGATTCGCTCCGCAGCTGTGCGCAACGGCGTTGATCGTGGCGTTCATTTATCCGTTTTTTGAAGGCATGATCTGGAACGGAAACTTTGGTCTGCAGGGCTGGTTGTTGGCACGCTTCGGTGCCGGTTTCCATGATTTCGCAGGTTCTGTGGTGGTGCACGCCATGGGCGGTTGGCTGGCGTTGGCGGCGGTATTGCTGCTCGGTCCGCGCAATGGCCGGTATCGCGACGGGCGTCTGGTGGCGTTTGCGCCGTCGAGTATTCCGTTTCTGGCATTGGGTTCGTGGATTCTCATCGTCGGATGGTTCGGCTTTAACGTGATGAGCGCGCAAACCCTGCAAGGCGTCAGTGGTCTGGTGGCCGTCAACTCGTTGATGGCGATGGTCGGCGGCACGGTAGCAGCGTTGATTGTCGGCCGTAACGACCCGGGGTTCCTGCACAATGGTCCACTGGCCGGGCTGGTGGCAATCTGCGCTGGCTCCGACCTGATGCATCCGGTTGGCGCACTGGTGACCGGAGCCATTGCCGGGGCCTTGTTTGTCTGGTGTTTCATTGCGGCGCAAAGCCAGTGGAAGATCGACGATGTGCTCGGCGTTTGGCCGTTGCATGGTCTTTGCGGCGTTTGGGGCGGGATTGCCTGCGGGATTTTTGGTCAGAGCGCCTTGGGCGGGCTCGGTGGCGTCAGCCTGATCAGCCAGTTGATTGGCACTGCACTCGGGGTGGCCGTGGCACTGATCGGAGGCTTTGCGGTGTATGGCACGATCAAGCTGTTGCACGAGCTGCGCCTGAGCCAGGAAGAGGAGTATTACGGGGCGGATCTGTCGATCCACAAGATAGGTGCAGTCAGCCAGGATTGATTGTCTTCAGCTAATTGGCCGGGCTCGCGCAGGATATTTTCCGGCTCTGCGCGAGCAACGCAAACACGCCTCATTACCCCGCCAGCAGCCGTGCTTCACAGGCCTCGATGGCAGACAAGGTGCCTGACATCAATACCCGATCGCCCGCCAGCAATCGGGTGGCGGCCTCAACTGCCAAATCAGCGCCATTGCGCTGAATGGCTTGAAGGTCCACCCCCAATGCTTCAAGTGCCAGCTCATTCAAGGGGCGGCCGCATGCATGGGCATCCATTGTCAGGTTGACGGCATACATCAATATTTTCGGCTGCCCACGACTGTCCAGCAGGTTGCTTTGCGCTCCGTGATAGAAACCGTGTAGCAGGCGATAGCGGCCATGTCGCACTTCGTCGATACGCTCCTGGACCTGCGGATGGGGCAAGCCCAGCATGAGTAACGCGTGGGAAGCGAGCATCAGACTCGATTCCAGCAGTTCCGGGACAACCTCGTTGGCTCCGGCCGCCTTCAGTTCGGCCAACTGGCTGTCGTCACGGGTTCGAACCAGTATCGGGACCTGCGCGTTTACCCGTCGTGCTGCCTTGAGCACGGTCATGGCTATATCGGTCTTGTCCACAGCGATCACCAACAGTCGTGCGCGTTCAAGTCCTACGGCACCCAGCAGTTCCACACGACGAGAATCGCCATAGTGCACGCAGCTTTCACCCGCCGCGGCTTGATGAACACGAACCGGGTCATCGTCCAGCGCAACGAAGGGCTGACCTTCGCGACGCAGAAAACGCCCTATCGACTGACCCACTCGACCGTAGCCGCAAATCACTACATGCCCGTGCAGCTCGGCGTTCAATGCAGCGACCTGATCGAGTTGCGCTTCCTCATCGGGTTTGCGGTGCAAGCGTGCGGCAATACCTGGTGCTGCACGCAGCAGCAGTGGTGTCAGCAACATCGAGCAGAACGTTGCAGCCAGTAACAGACCGCTCAGCTCGGCCGGCATCAGTTTGTTCTGCTGCATCTGAGCCATCAGCGCAAAGCAGAATTCACCGCCTTGTGCCAATGCCAGGCCGCTGCGCCAGGCGGTTTCGCTGTTGCTGCCGCGCCATTTGACCAGGGCCGCGACCACGCTGCCCTTGATCAGCAGCAACCCCAATGTCAGGCCGAGAATCAACAGACCATGGCTGGCGAATAGCTGCAGATTGATCAGCATGCCGATACTGACGAAAAACAGCCCGAGCAGAATGTCGCGGAACGGCCGGATATCGGCTTCGATCTGATGCCGGTAATGGCTCTCGCCCAGCAACATGCCGGCAAGGAAGGCACCGAGGGCAGGGGAGAGTCCGAGCAGATGAGTCAGCCACGCAGTCAGCAATACGATGACCAGGGCCAGCAGGACGAACAACTCGGCGGAGCGCGAGGCGGCGACTTCGTGGAACAGTCGTGGCAGTAACCAGCGACTGGTCAATAACAGACCAACAAATAACAGCAGGGTTTTGCCCAGCGTGATCGGTAGTGCCCAGTACCAGGTTTGATCGCTGCTGCCGGCGAACACCGGGACCAGCGTCAGCAACAGCACCGCAACTACATCCTGAAACAACAGCACGCCTATCGCATTCTGGCCGTGACGGCTGAAGATCTCGCCGAGGCTGCTCAACTCTTTGCTGACAATCGCCGTGGACGATAGCGCCAGACCGGCGCCGAGCAACATGGCCGGGGTAGGGGGCATGCCGAGTAACATCAGCAAGCCGCCCAGCAGCACACCCGAGCACAGCACTTGCAAGCTGCCGAGACCAAATACCACGCGTCGCAGCGCAAGCAATTTCGACAGGGAAAACTCCAGCCCCAGGGAGAACAGCAGAAAGACCACGCCTAACTCGGCAAGGTCCGGTAGATCCTGGTTGTCATTCACCCAGCCGAATGCGCCGGGCCCAACCAGCAGTCCAACGCACAGGTAGCCCAGCACGGGAGGCAGCTGAAGCCGCCGAAACAGTGCAATCACCACTAATGACGAGGCGAGGATGATCAACAAATTGGCAAACACAACACTCTCCGTTTCGGTGCCGGGACGTACCCAGCGTAGAGGTAAAAAAGCCGCGAGCATCGCGCAGTTGGAGCCGAGGCCGAATGATTTGCATCAGGGTTTTGCCAGGCAGCTAAAATTGGCTGTCGTCACGGGGGGCCGTTGCTCGACGACTTTTCATCCCGGGCCTAGAATAGTCACCCAATCCTCGCTGGTCTGTTTGTCATGACTCCTGAATGCCAGTTGTTCAGCACCCTTGGTTGCCATCTCTGTGAACTCGCAGAAGCAGAGCTGATGCCGCTGGTCGAGCATGGGTTGCTGGTGGAACTGGTCGACATTGCCGACAGTGAAGCGTTGTTTGAAGCCTACGGTTTACGCATTCCGGTGCTGCGCCGTGTTGATACAGGGTCCGAGTTGGGTTGGCCCTTCGACGCCGAACAGGTCGTGGCATTCTTGCGCTAAACCCCTTCCCGTTTTCAGCGACAGTCGTTCCGCCTGTCGCGATCCCCAGGTAATGCGTTGGCGTAACCTCGATTATTCGTTTACTGTATGTGTATACAGTTATTCGCGTTAGAGGGAAGTGCATGGTCAATGTCGAACAATTGAAAGCCAGCGTGAATCGCATGTCGGCTGATGTGGTCCATGAGGCGGTGCTGGAGCTGCGCCTGGATGGCCTGGTTACGGAAGGGAAAACGCCATTCAACAAATTGCACTTCAACACGTGCTTCGCTGAAATCGAAGCCTTGTTTCAGCGTGCGGGCTACCACCGTCAACTGGATGTCGTGGGTTATCAAGGGTTGTTGTATGCGCTTTATGATCCTGGCCGTTGGGAGGCTGTCGATGTATTGCGCTGGCTGAAGGAGTTTACCGAAGCGGCGGCGCAGCGAGAGTCGTTGACCGCGTGATAATCATGAGGGCGACATCGCCCGAGTCCTTGTTGGATAATGCCCCTGCATTAAGGGCCAGAGCTTTCGTATGTCCATCTCATCTTTTTCCGCCGCACAGAACCAGGCCAGCACGCTGTACCTGCCGCCTGGCGCCTGGTTGACCGTTCTCGATTGTCTGTGCGAGCACTTCAGCGCCATAGGTCGCGAACAATGGCTGGACAGGATTGCCCGTGGCCGTGTCCTGGATGGCCAGGGTCATGCGATTACCGTTCATCTTCCTTACAAGGAAGGGCTGCGGATTCACTATTTTCGGGAAGTCCCCGACGAAAAAACAATCCCGGTGCTCGAGACGATTCTGTATGCCGACGAGCATCTGGTGGTCGCGGACAAACCACACTTTCTGCCGGTTACTCCAGCAGGCGAGTACGTCGAGCAGACACTGTTGCGGCGTTTGATCCGTCGCCTGGATAACCCGCACCTGGTGCCGTTGCACCGCATAGACCGACACACGGCAGGGCTTGTACTGTTTTCGGCCAACCCCCAGAGTCGTTCGGCTTATCAGTCGCTGTTTCCGACTCGGCAGATCGAAAAACGCTACGAGGCAATTGCTCGCGCCTTGCCTGAGTTGTCGTTTCCGATGGTGCACAAAAGCCGCTTGGTTGATGGCGAACCCTTCTTTCGTATGCAAGAAGGACCGGGTGCGAGCAATACCGAGACAGCAATTGAAATCGTAGAAAAAAATGCCAATCTCTGGCGTTATGCGTTATATCCGGTGACTGGCAAAAAGCACCAGTTAAGGGTTCACATGACAGCGTTGGGGGCGAGTATCTGCAATGACCCGTTTTATCCCGACGCCTTGAAAGATGTTGAAGATGATTACGCCAATCCGTTGAAGTTGCTGGCCAAAGGGTTGCGCTTTGTCGATCCGGTGACCGGGCTGGAACGAAGTTTTGAAAGCGAGATCACCCTGCAGTGGTGAGTGCCCTACGGTGGTGATTGCGCAGCTCAAGCGCAGTGCTCAGCGAGTGGCTTGGGCTAAACAAGGTCAGCTTTTGCCAGAAACGACAAAGCCCGCACACTGGCGGGCTTTTTATGTACCTGGCTTTCGCCGTGAGGCCTACAGGTCTTTAACGGTACGAATCTGATCTTTGTTGATGCGGGTATGTTTGCCATCCAGTTGCTCGAATTCGTAAAAGCCCGACTTGGAATCGAATTGGGGTGTGTCGACCGACTGGATCTCGCGACCGTCATTCAAAGTGATCACCGCGGGCGATGAACAACCGGCGAGGGTAGCGAGGCCCAGTGCGAGCATAAGGGTGGCGAGGGTCCGATGAGTCATGTGATTTCTCCGAATATGAATTCTTTTGATTGCTGAACTTCAGACGTAGGCCTGGTGTGCAAGTTCCTTGGTTGGCCTCATTCTGGCACGCTACCGTGCAGGCTTAACAGCTCCGGTGTATTCAGGTTGGCCAGGCGTTGATCGTTTTCGGGGCATTGCAGTGCGATGGCCCCCAGGTTGCGCATGATGCGTCCGGGGCTGCGTTCACCCTCGTCCCAGGCGCTTTCAAACTCGCCTGCCAGCGCTACAGGGATAATGCACAGCAACGGTTCCCAATGCTCGCCCTGGCGTAGCATCAAGGGTTTGTCCGGCTGTTGGCAGGCGGCTTCTCGCATGGCCGTGAGCAGTTCGGCGTCAATGCGCGGCACGTCGCAGGGCAGTACCATCAGATGGGGATGTCGCGCGACCACCAACCCGGCGCGAATACCAGCCAAAGGGCCCGGGAAGTCGCGGTTATCGTCATGCACCAACTGGTCGGCATACAGCGCGTATTTCTCCAGATTGCGGTTGCAGGAAATGATCAGGTCATCGCTCAAACCTCGAGTCAGGTGATGCAGATGAGCAATCAGAGGCAGGCCATGCCACACCAGCAGCCCCTTGTCCTGACCGCCCATGCGCTGGCCACGTCCTCCCGCCAGAAGCAGGATGGAGCAGGGCGGCAACTGGAAGTTCGAGGTCATGAAGCATCTCCATCGATGCGCTGAAAAAATGAGGCGCTGTGATATAACACCGGGCTGTTTCTCCTACAACTGGACGAGCCTATGAAAGCCAAGGCTGATGTACCTTTCGCCCCGCTGAACATTGCGGTGCTGACTGTCAGTGATACCCGCACGCTGGAAACCGATACCTCGGGACAGGTCTTCGTTGACCGCCTCAGTGCCGCCGGGCATAACCTGGCCGCACGTATTCTGCTTAAAGATGACCTCTACAAAATTCGTGCGCAAGTCGCGACCTGGATCGCTGACGATGTCGTGCAAGTGGTGCTGATTACTGGCGGTACGGGTTTTACCGGTCGTGACAGCACACCGGAAGCGGTCAGTTGCCTGCTGGATAAGCAGGTCGACGGATTTGGTGAGCTGTTTCGGCAGATCTCGGTTGCGGACATTGGCACCTCGACGGTGCAATCCCGGGCGTTGGCAGGGTTGGCCAATGGCACGCTGGTCTGCTGTCTGCCGGGTTCTACCAATGCGGTGCGAACCGGTTGGGACGGGATTCTCGCGGAGCAACTGGATTCGCGGCATCGTCCGTGCAACTTCGTCGCTCACTTGAAACAGGCGGCACCCTGTGAATCCCGTGGGTAAGCCGGGCAAGACGGGCAGCTTGATGCCCGTCGAAGTGGCGCTCGCACGCTTGCTGGAAATGGCTGAGGCGTCGCCAATCCTCGAGCGTGAGCGATTGCCGTTGGCTGCGACCCAGGGCCGTGTTCTTGCCGAGGACCTGGTATCGACCCTTGATCTGCCGCCATGGCCCAATAGCGCCATGGATGGTTATGCCTTGCGCCTGGCCGATTGGACTGGCGAACCGCTGGTGGTCAGCCAGAAGATCTTTGCCGGGCAAGCCCCGGAGCCATTGGAACCGGGTACATGTGCACGGATCTTCACTGGTGCCCCGGTGCCAGCGGGTGCTGACTGCGTCGAAATGCAGGAAAACACGGAAGTTCAGCCAGACCAACGGGTACGTTTTACCGAGACTATGCGCGCAGGGCAGAATATCCGCCCGCAAGGTCAGGAAACCACGGTGGGTGAACAGGTGTTGATCGCCGGTACGCGCTTGGGTCCTATCGAACAGGGTTTGGCAGCCTCATTGGGGTGTGCAGAACTTGAAGTCGTGCGCAAGGTACGGGTTGCGGTGCTGTCCACCGGAGACGAATTGGTCGAGCCTGGGCAGGCTCTTGGCCCAGGACAGATCTACAACAGCAATCGGGTATTGCTGTGCAGCTGGTTGCAGCGTTTAGGCTGCGAAGTGATCGATGCGGGGATTCTGCCAGACGATTTGCAGGCCACTCGCAATCGGCTCGCCGAATTGGGTGATGTCGACCTGATCCTTTCTACGGGCGGTGTATCGGTCGGCGAGGCGGATTTTCTGGGCATTGCGCTGCGTGAAGAGGGTGAACTCTCGTTGTGGAAGCTGGCCATCAAGCCGGGGAAACCACTGACGTTTGGGCACTTTCGAGGTGTGCCAGTGATTGGGTTGCCTGGTAATCCAGCATCGACGCTGGTGACCTTCGCCTTGTTGGCACGTCCCTATCTGTTGCGCCGTCAAGGCGTGAGAGAGGTTCGGCCTTTGCAGTTTCAGGTTCCGGCAGGATTCGTCTGGTCCAAGGCCGGCAATCGCCGGGAATACCTGCGCGGTCGTCTGGAGAATGGGCGGGCAATTATCTACAAGAATCAGAGTTCGGGTGTTTTGCGCAGTGCAGCCTGGGCCGAAGGGCTGGTTGAAGTGCTGGAAGAGCGCACTTTGGTTGAAGGTGATTGGGTGAACTTTATCCCGCTGAGTGAAGTGCTGGGCTAACTCTTTGCACACAACAGCCCCGCCAGCGCCAGGCCCGGAATGGATCACGCCGGGCCTGGCGTTTCGTGGTGCAGGCTACGCGTTAAGCAGCATCACGAGTTGATCGAAGCGACTATTGGCGATCCAGCCGAGCAGGCCGATGATCACCGCCGCAGCGCCTGCCGAGTAGGCAAGCCTGTGCTTGATGGATTTGGCGTCGTTTCGGGCCTCTTCCATATCTCTGCGGATGTACTTGAGGTGGGTCTCCAGCTCTACAACGCGCGGTTCCATGTCGTTCCCTCCAGGTGTGTTGACGGTGCAATTGCATTCAGTCGGGTGAGCGGGGTGGCTGGTGTTTGGTGGCGCACCCCGGTTCGCTGGAAATCGGAAGTCATGGCTTTGCATTACGTGCATGGCTCCCTGCCCGATAGACTCTGGTCATAATACGTGCACATCCGTGTGTGTTTTTTGCTGTTGCCTGATAACTGCAGTCACAAGGTGTACCAATACCAAATGACCGTCAATTGGGCTTATTCATCACGACTTGTAAGAAAAAAGTCGGCATGTAGGATTCTTCTGAATGCCTGAGGGATAGGCACTACAGGGCGTTGCATCTGGCCTAATCGTCGAGACTGATGATTTGCTCGCGTACGGCAAACAGCACCAGGCCCGCGACATCGAAGATCTGCAAGCGTTTCATGATCTGAGAGCGGTGGGTTTCCACCGTTTTGATGCTCAGGCCCAAACCACTGGCAATCTCGCGAGTGGATTTACCACGCACGATCAAGCGCAGAATCTCGAGCTGACGGGCTGTCAGATTGTGCGTTTCGACGGATTCTGGCTGGCTTTTCTGGGCACGTACCAGCGCCTGATTGATCACGGTGTGAGCGATGGCCGGGCTCAGGTAGCGTTCGTTGTTGCGCAAGGCTTCAAGCGCGTGTTCCAGTTCCGTGGCGGTGGTGTCCTTGAGCAGGTAGCCATGAGCGCCTGACTCCAGGGCTTGCATGATCAGCGTCGGGTCGGTGTGCATCGACAGGATCAGCACTTTGCTTTGTGGACGTACTGCCTTGAGTCTTTGCAGAGCCTCAAGCCCGCCGGTTAGCTTCATGGATATATCCAGCAGGATGATGTCGGGGCTTAGCTTCTCGACCATTTCGAGCAGTTGTGCACCATCATTGGCTTCACCAATGACGGCGTAACCGGGAATATCCAGAACCAGCGCACGCACGCCGGCTCTGATCAGCGAGTGGTCATCCACCAGAAGCAAGTTACAAGTCAATGTTGAACCTTATTCGTACTGGCTCGTTCGAGTGCGCGGGGCGCCCAGGGGAAAAGTGCTTCGATCTGCGTACCCTTGCCGGGCTCGCTGATGACGCTCAGGGTGCCGCCCAGTTGTTCGACCCGCTCCGACATGCCGGCCATTCCGCGTTGCCCTTCACGGCCAGGATGGGTGGCTGGAGAAAAGCCCAGTCCGTCATCGCTGATAAACAGCCCCAGCCCCTGGGGCAGACGTTGCAGGCGAATCAGCAGGTTTTTGGCTTGGGCATGGCGCAGCATATTGGTGACGGCTTCCTGAGAAATCCGAAACGCTGCCACCGCCATTTCTTCTGGAATACCGGTCAGGCGCTGCTGGCATTCAAGGCTCCAGTTCACGGCGGTATTGGCCAGCGTTTTGAGCAGATGTGCGCGCAAACTGGCTTCAAGGCCAAGGCTGGTGAGTTGTCTTGGATTGAGAATGGCCGACACATCGCGAACTTTGGTCAGGGTTTCTTCCAGCGTGTCGCAGAGCAGGGTGCAATGGCTTTGCAGTTCTTCGGGCTGACGTCGCATGAGCCATTCACTTTGCAGCTTTGCCGCCGTCAGTAATTGGCCAATATCGTCGTGGAGTTCACGGCTGAGCCGATGGCGTTCGTTTTCCTGTACTTCCAGCAAACGGTCGGCCAGTTCCTGAGGTTGGAACCTGATCGATTTTCGCGAACTGCAATACTGCACCCAGACGCTGGTGGCTGCCGCGAGATTCAATATCAGCAGTGCGACTGGAAATTGGCTGGACAGGTAGTAAACCAGCAGGCTGCCCACCGCCGAGCACAGGCACAGCAGCAGTGTGAACCGGCGAACGCTTTTTCGGGAGGGTGACCAAGAGGCGACTGACTTGAGGCTGGCGTACATAGCGGATGGAGCCAATGAATGTTCGCTGCGGGCAGACCGGTCACGATGGCTGACGGGTCTCTGTGTGGAAAGCGCTGGTAATTGAATAGTGGGCTTCAAGTTAGCGCAGTCTGATTGTCAAAATCGAGTGTTGCACTGTACAAAGGGATAGGCTCCGCCTGAAGTCAGAGTGCCATAGCGCAGAACCAACTAATTGGGCCGCATAATACCACTTAACATACCGTTGGTCGCGTTCGCTATATATGTCCAAAAGGTCAGGAATTTTGCCGTTGCTGGACATCTGCTCCGCGTTGGCGGTCATGGGCTGGTGACTGAGCGTCCAGCATGACTCAATACGTCACTAATCAGTTTGCAGCGCTCTGGACGGGTAGCTCAGGAGGTCGGAAGTCGGCAACTAATGCTTGGGTTATTAACTTGATTCTGACGTTAAAAGATATGAAGTATTCAATTGCGACGCGAAAGCGTTGTTGCTGGAAGTGTTAAAAATTATCAAACGATGCCATGCATTATCTGATGCAACTCAGGCATGTCTTGCCGAAAGCGGAACGCATGCGAATGGCTTGGGGGGTAATGCCAGGCGCGTCGGGGCACGGCCAATTTCCATCGCGAAGGCTTCGACCAACGATATCTGTTCGGCGTCATCGAGGCTGAGTTGGCCGGTAGTCAGGTCGACCAGTTCAAGTTGCCAGGCCATCAATGTGAGGCACTCTTTCAAGGCACACAGTGCCTGGTCGTTCAGGTCGATTTGATTGCGTGCACCGTTGAGCAAGGCGTGAATGCACATCGAGAACTCGGATACCGCCCGCAGTGCCAATGCATCCGCCCGGTTGGCCAGGGTGAACAGTGTGTTCAGCATGCAATCGATGGCGTCCTGATCATTGTTGATCAGTTGCAGGTGGCTCAGGCATTCCTCGGATTTGGCCAGCAGGGTTTCAGCCTCGATCAAGAATTCGGGCAGTCGCTGATTCCAGTTTTTACGATCGTTCAGCATGCTTTTCTCCACGACATCAAGTCAGGTGATGCAATCAGCCGTATGGCGAACGGGCGTAAGGTACTGCCGGACCACGACCGGAATCTGTAGGGCAGTTCTGATTTTTTGCTGTTGACGATGAACGGTCTGCTTGCGTTCGACGCGAATGCCCCGATGGAGCGAGCCTGATTGACAGCGTAACGAGGTGCCGAACTCATTCGCCGTGAGGCATGAGGTGCGTAACCCGGCGGGCTGAAAAAAGAGCTCGGCAAGGGTACTTCGATCACAGACAAAAGCCTGACTCCATTCATGCAGTGAGAATGGCGTCACATTAATGGCTATTGGATATCGCGAATATCAGGCTGATCCCGATTGCGGCTAGGGGATTCCCTGATATCACGGAACTTGACACGCAAAGACGAGTCGCGCGCAGGGTTGTGCAGTGGATGAAATAGCCGCTTCAGTAGAGCATGATGTTAATGTGACATCAATTCCTTTGCGTGGCATTTTGTTTGCGGGTCAAGATTGCGTGAGATCCGCCGATAACTTTCTTTAGTGAATTCATCAGAAAAGCCCAGGAGTCATCAATGGCCGGCATTCTCGACACAGTAGATCAACGCACACAGCTGGTGGGTGAGAATCGCCTGGAAATTCTCATGTTCCGCCTGGCCGGTCGGCAGTTGTTTGCGATCAACGTCTTCAAGGTGCAGGAAGTCCTGCAATTGCCAAAACTGACCTTGATGCCGCAGCGTCACCCATTTGTCTGTGGTGTAGTCAATCTGCGTGGCCAGACGTTGCCGGTGATCGACCTGTCCCAGGCCATCGGCATGCGGCCGCTGGTGCCGGGGCCCAACAGCACCATCATCGTGACCGAGTACAACCGCTCGGTGCAGGCCTTCCTGGTCGGTGGCGTCGATCGCATCGTCAACATGAACTGGGAAGCCATTCTGCCGCCGCCAACCAGTGCCGGGCGCCAGCATTACCTGACGGCCATCAGCAAGGTCGATGACCAGTTGGTGGAGATCATCGACGTCGAAAAAGTACTCGCCGAGATCGTGCCTTACAACGCCAAGGTTTCGCGTGACAAGCTGGAAGACCCGGTGCTGGAACGGGCCCGCGGTCGTGAAGTGCTGCTGGTGGACGACTCCAAGGTGGCCCTCTCCCAGTTGCGCGACACCCTGGGTCAGCTGGGGGTGAAAATGCACGTCGCCAGCGACGGCCTGAAGGCACTGAATATGCTCAAGGCCTGGGCCGATACCGGCGTGGTCATGACCGACAAACTGCTGATGATTTTCACCGACGCGGAAATGCCCGAGATGGACGGCTATCGCCTGACCACCGAGATTCGCAACGATCCACGCCTGCGCGGCCTGTACGTCGTCCTGCATACCTCGCTGTCCGGCAGCTTCAACGACTCGATGGTGAAGAAGGTCGGTTGTGACAACTTCCTCTCGAAATTCCAGCCAGACAAACTGGTCGATGTGGTGCGCCAGCGCCTGATGCTCGACGCCGTCCCGGCCTGACGGAGCATCACGGGCAGGCAGGGTGGCTGCCCGTGATGTGCTTCTTTGATTCATCAGCCGGCTCGTATATCGTGGCGCTTTTGCCCACCAGGGAGCTGGCCATGTTGCGTCTGAGCGCGCTTTACCGTTTTCCACTCAAGTCTGGCAAGGGCGAAATCCTGCAACAGGCCAGCCTGGACAAGCTGGGGCTGGAGGGGGATCGACGCTGGATGCTGGTGGACGAGGCCAGCGGACGTTTCCTGACGCAACGCGCGGAATCGCGTATGAGCCAGTTGTCGGCGTTGTGGAGTGCTTCCGGGGGCCTGACGCTCAGCGCGCCCGGTCACTCGTCGATCGATATTGCCCTGCCGGCCATCGACGCTGAACAGCGTGGCGTGACCATCTGGCGCGATACCTTGCGGGTTCCCGATGCGGGGGATGCAGCCGGTGCCTGGGTCAGTGAGTTCATCGGCAAGCCTACCCGATTGGTGCAGGTGCCCGAGGCGCTGGCCCGTACCACTCAGGCCGGCTATGGCAAGGATGACGATAAAGTCGCTTTCGCCGACGGTTTTCCGCTGTTGTTGATTGGTCAGGCTTCGCTTGAGGACTTGTCGCAACGGGTCGGGCGTCCACTGGAGATGCTGCGTTTTCGACCGAATCTGGTGATCGAGGGCAGCGAGGCATTTGCCGAAGACGGCTGGAAGCGCATTCGCATTGGCGATGTCGAGTTTCGTGTGGTCAAGCCGTGTTCACGCTGCATTCTCACCACCATCGACCCGCAGACCGGTAAGCGCAGCGACGACCGCGAACCCCTGGCGACGCTGCAAAAATACCGTGCGCAAGAGGATGGCGCGATGTTTGGCCAGAACCTGGTCAATGACGGCAATGGCCGGCTTGAAGTCGGCATGCCAGTAGAGATTCTCGAATGACGCTGTAACGCCGGAATGAAAAATGCCCGTGTCTTTCGACACGGGCATTTTCTTATCGCGGTGAAACGCTTAGCCGCGGTATTCGCACAGGTAAGCGGTGTCGACGGCGACTTTCAGCTGGAACTTGCTGTTGGCCGGTACGTTGAACTGGCTGCCGGCGGCGAAGGTTTCCCAGTCGCTGCTGTCAGGTAGTTTGACGGTCAGGGCGCCGGAAACCACGTGCATGATTTCACGCTGGCTGGTGCCGAATTCGTATTCGCCCGGTGCCATGACGCCGATGGTGGCCGGACCTTCAGCAGTGCCGAAGGCAATCGACTTGACGGTGCCGTCGAAGTACTCGTTGACTTTAAACATGGGCGATTCCTCGAAATGGGCTAAAAAGGCCGGCCAGTATGCACAAGGCCTTTTCGCCCGTCACCTGTTGCCCTCAAGGATCAGACCGGAAGAACCAGCGGCAACAGGCGTGCGGTATTACGTGCATCTTCCAGTGCCCGGTGCTGTTGACCGGTAAATTGCAGCCCCGCCAGTTGCAGGGCACCATTGAGTCCCAGTGGCCGCTCCAGTCGGCGGGCCTTGGCGAAGCGCTGCTTCAGATTCATGTGTGGGACCCGGCTCAGGGCACTGTCGAGATGCAGGCGTTGCCATTCCTGAAGCAGTTGTTTGCGGTCGTAATCGCCCCAACTGGCCCAGCCTTCGAGGCGCGTGTGATGTTGGCCGAGCCAGCGCTCGAACAGCGGCCAGACCTCGGTCAATGGCTGGGCAGCGTCGATATTGGCTTGGGTGATGTGGGTCAGCTCGCGACAGAAAGGGGTCAGCAGTGGCCGTCGCAGGGGGCGAACGAAGCGCTGAAAGTAGTCCAGTTCGCGGCCTTCGCGATTGACCAGGGTGGCGCCGATTTCGATGATTTCCATCTCGGTTACCGGCCAGCCACCGTCATCAGTGGTCGCTTCGAGATCAATTACCAGCCAATGAGGCATCGCAGGTTTCCTGGTGTCCGCGTCCTGATGAGGCTGAGCGTAGCCAAATGCGATGGATCCGCCTAGCGGCTTATTCAACCTCCAACAAAATCTGACGATTTTTTACCTGATCGCCGGGACTGACCTGCAACCGTTTGACTACACCGTCTATGCCGGCCTTGAGCGGGTGTTCCATTTTCATTGCCTCCAGCACCAGCAACAGCTGCCCCTTGCTCACCGATGCGCCTTCACTGACCAGTACGTCGACAATCGCACCATCCATCGGGGCTTGCAGTGTGCCGGTACCGGTGCCGACCTGGCCGCTGACGGGCGCCAGCGTCTGGTCTTGCAGCAGCAGACTGCCGGGGCTGGTGAACAACCACAGTTGTCCGGCGGCCAGGTGATAGGCGTAGCGGCGGCGAATGCCGTTGATTTCCAGACTGGCCGAGCGGGTGTTGATATCGAGTAGTTTCAGTTGCAGCGTTTCCCCGGCCACATGAATGATCAGTTGCCCGTCGGGCAGGGCCGTTACTTCGGCTGACCAGCGATCGCCATTGAGGCCGATCTGTTGCAACAGCGGCGCGTTGGCGTTGTTGCGCCAACCGGCGAGTCCTGGCGGATGAGCGCTGGCGGACTGCTGATAGAACAGCGCCATAGCGATAGCCAGCTCTTCGGCCGTGGGCGCATGCGGGTGAAGGCTTGGGTGATCGGCGAAGTGTTGCGCGATGAACCCGGTATTGAAGCTCCCGGCGATGAACTGCGTATGCTCCAGCAAACCGGCGAGCAGACGCTGATTGGTCTGCAAGCCCAGCAAGGCACTGTCCTGGACTGCCCGCAGTAACTTGCGTCGAGCCTCCTCGCGGGTGGCACCGTAGGCGATGATTTTGCCGAGCAGCGGGTCGTAAAACGGGCTGACCTGCTGACCTTCAAGCAAGCCGTGGTCAATGCGCACCCCGTCCACGAGGGCCGGTTCCCAGCGCATAATGCGCCCGGTCTGGGGCAAGAAACCCTGCGCTGGATCTTCGGCGTAAAGACGCACTTCCATCGCGTGGCCCTTGAGTTCGACCTGTTCCTGGCGCAACGGCAGCGGTAACCCGGCGGCGACATCCAGTTGCCAGGCCACCAGGTCCAGGCCGGTAATCATCTCGGTCACCGGGTGCTCGACCTGCAAGCGGGTGTTCATCTCCAGAAAGTAAAACTGGCCCCGCGCATCGAGCAAGAACTCCACGGTGCCGGCGCCGACGTAATTCACTGCGCGCCCGGCCTTCAGCGCAGCCTCGCCCATGGCCTGGCGCAGTTCAGCAGTCATCACCGGGCATGGCGCTTCTTCGATGACTTTTTGATGGCGACGCTGGATCGAACAGTCACGCTCGCCGAGGTAGATCAGGTTGCCGTGCCGGTCGCCGAATAGCTGGATCTCGACATGGCGCGGTTCGATCAGCGCTTGTTCGAGAATCAACTCGTCGCTGCCGAACGCGTGCAGGGCTTCGGAGCGTGCGGTGCGGATCTGCGCAAGCAATTCATCCGCACTGTGCACCAGGCGCATGCCGCGCCCACCGCCGCCGGTGCTGGCCTTGATCATCAGCGGATAGCCGATGCGTTCGGCTTCGCGGCTGAGGGTGGCATCATCCTGCTCCGCCCCTTGGTAACCGTTGATGCACGGCACGCCAGCGGCGAGCATGGCGATTTTCGACAGGCGTTTACTGCCCATCAGTTCGATGGCGGCAGGACTTGGGCCGATAAAGCTGATGTCGGCGCGGGCGCAGGCGGTGGCGAATTCGGCGTTTTCCGAAAGGAAGCCGTAGCCGGGATGGATCGCGTCCGCGCCGCTGCGCAATGCCGCGTCGATGATCGCCGGGCTGTTCAGGTAGGACTGCGCAACGGCAGCGGGGCCGATGTTGACCGCTTCATCGGCCATGCGCACATGCAGGGCATCGGCGTCGGCATCGCTGAACACCGCCACCGTGCGATAGCCCAGTGCCTGGGCGGTGCGCTGGATGCGACAGGCGATTTCACCGCGGTTGGCGATGAGGATTTTGCGCAGGGTGGGCATGTGTTGATCCTTTTAGTGATGCGGTGTTCGTGAGGGCCCCATCGCGAGCAGGCTCGCTCCCACATTGGATTTTTGGTAGGTATTGGATTTTGCAAACACCCTGGAACCCCTGTGGGAGCGAGCCTGCTCGCGATGCTCTTAAGGGGCCCAACCCGGTTTGCGTTTCTGCATAAAGGCCATCGTCCCTTCGACACCTTCCGCCCCGGTCACGGCTTCACTGAACCACTCGGCCGCTTGGTCGAGCAACGGCCCCAGCGGCTGTTCGGAGCTGGCCAGCAACAAGGCCTTGGTCGCGGCATTGGCGCCAGGCGCGCAGCACAGCACATGCGCGAGCACCGCATCCAGACGTTCGGCCAGGGCTTGCGCATCGTGTTCGACAAAATGCACCAGCCCCAGACGCCGCGCTTCATGCCCGTCAAAACGCGCGGCGGTCAGCGCCAGGCGTCGTGCCTGTGTGAGGCCGATACGCTGGACCACAAACGGTGCGATTTGCGCCGGCAGCAGGCCGAGGCTGGTTTCCGGCAAGCCGAACTGGGCGTTGTGATCGGTCAGCGCAATGTCGCTGACACAAACCAGACCGAAGCCGCCGCCGAGCACAGCTCCCTGCAACACCGTGATCAGCACTTGCGGCGTGTGCTGGGCTTCTTCGAGCAGGGCGCCAAACGCGCGGTTCAACTCACGGTAGGCCTCCCGACCTTGAGTGCGGGCGTTGGCCATGTCTTTCAAATCGCCGCCAGCAGAAAAATGCCCGCCGGCACCGCCGAGCACCAACGCGCGGATGTCCCGGTCATCTCGCACCGCAGCGAGCACTGCACGCAACTCGGCGACCATCTGCAGGCTCATGGCGTTGCGGCAGTCTGGCCGGTTCAAGGTGATGTGCAGAACGCCGTTGTGCAGTTCGAGCAGCAGGGTCTGGCAAACGGGCAAGGTGGTCATTTTTTCTTCCCGGGCAGGATGCCCATCAATTTGCAGATGATCCCCAGCATGATTTCGTCGGAGCCGCCGCCGATCGACACCAACCGCACATCGCGGTAGGCGCGGGCCACCGGGTTGTCCCACATATAGCCCATCCCGCCCCAGTATTGCAGGCAACTGTCGCTGACTTCCCGGCCCAGCCGCCCGGCCTTGAGTTTGGCCATGGACGCCAGGCGCGTGACGTCCTGGCCTTTGACGTATTGCTCGGTGGCCTGGTAGACCAGCGCGCGCAGGCATTCGACTTCGGTTGCAAGCTCGGCGAGGCGGAAGTGAATTACCTGGTTGTCGATCAGCGCAGTGCCAAAGGTCTTGCGCTCCTTGCAATACTCGATGGTGCTGTCGATGCAGTACTCCAGGCCCTTGATCATGTTCGCCGCACCGAACAGGCGTTCTTCCTGAAACTGCAGCATTTGCATCATGAAGCCTGCACCTTCGTGGCCGATGCGGTTGCGTTGCGGCACGCGCACGTTGTCGAAAAACACCTGGGCGGTTTCCGAGCTGCGCATGCCGAGTTTGTCCAGCGGCGAACTGAGGCTGATGCCGGGGCTGTTCATCGGCACCATGATCAACGACTTGTTGATGTGCGCCTTGTCGTCCGAGGTGTTGGCCAGCAGGCAGATGAAGTCGGCGCTTGGGGAATTGGTGATCCACATTTTGCTGCCGTTGATCACGTAGTCGCCGCCGTCCTTACGCGCGGTGGTTTTCAGCCCGGCGACATCAGAGCCGGCACCGACTTCCGAGACGCCGATGCAGCCGACCTGTTCACCGGTGATTGCCGGGCGAAGGAATTCTTCACGCAGCTCATCGGAGCCAAAACGGGCGAGGGCCGGGGTGCACATGTCGGTCTGCACGCCAATCGACATCGGAATCCCGCCGCAATGAATGGTCCCGAACTCTTCAGCGGCGACAATCGAATAGCTGTAGTCCAGACCCATGCCACCGAATTTTTCCGGTTTGGAAATCCCCAGCAGACCGAGCGCACCGGCCTTGCGGAAAATCTCGTGGATCGGAAAACGTCCGGCCTTTTCCCATTCATCGACGTACGGGTTGATTTCGCGGTCGACAAAATGACGGACAGTACGGCGCAGTTCTTCGTGTTCCTGGGTGAAGATCATTTTTATTGTTCTCCCTGCTAACCCCGATCGTTCCCACGCTCAGCGTGGTAACGCCTCTTTGGACGCTCTGCGTCCGCTTTTGGGACGCGGAGCGTCCCGGGCTGCATTCCCACGCGGAGCGTGGGAACGATCAAAATCTGGCTACCCCAAAACTGTTCGGTTGCAGCTGACGAGCCTCGGCCTCATGGCAGATATCCAGCAGATAACCGAGCACGGTGCGTGTATCTCGTGGATCAATCAGCCCGTCGTCCCACAGGTTGGCGCTGCCATAGAGTGCGGTGGACTGGCTGTCGAGTTTTTGCGCGGTGACCTGTTCGAGCGTGTCGAGCATCTTCGGGTCTGGGACCAAACCATCCTTGGCCTGCCTGGCCTCGGTGACAATGCGCAGCACCTTGCCGGCCTGGGCGCCACCCATCACGGCGGTGCGGCTGCTGGGCCAGGCGAAGATGAAACGCGGGTCGAGCCCACGGCCGCACATTGCATAGTTGCCGGCGCCGTAAGAGCCGCCGACCACCATGGTCAGCTTAGGCACCCGGGCGTTGGCCACGGCCTGAATCATCTTCGCGCCGTGTTTGATCACCCCTTGCTGTTCCGACTCGGTGCCGACCATGAAACCGGTGGTGTTATGGAAAAACAGCAGCGGTGTCTGGCTCTGGTCGCAGAGCTGGATGAACTGCGCGGCCTTGCTGGCACCTTGCGGGGTGATCGGACCGTTGTTGCCGATGAAACCGCAGGGCCGCCCCTGGATCTTCAAATGGCCGCACACCGTTTGTTGATCGAACTCGCCCTTGAACTCGAGAAAGCGCGAGCCATCGGCGATGCGCGCAATGATCTCGCGCACGTCGTAGGGCTTTTTCGGATCGTCGGGAATCAGCCCCAGCAGTTCGTCGATGGGGTAGAGCGGCTCGTCCCAGTGTTCGGCGCTGCGCTGTGGTGACTGCGTATTCCACGGCAACAGGCTGACGATTTCGCGTACCAGGCGCACACCGTCGGTATCGTTTTCGGCCAGGTACTCGGCGGTGCCGGCGATTTGCGCGTGCATCTCGGCGCCGCCGAGTGCTTCATCGGTGGCGACTTCGCCAGTAGCGGCCTTGAGCAGCGGGGGGCCGGCGAGAAACAGCTTGGCCTTGCCGCGCACCACCACCACGTAATCCGAGAGTCCTGGCTGATAAGCGCCGCCAGCGGTGGCCGAACCGTGCACCACAGTGATTTGCGGCAAGCCCATGGCCGACATCCGCGCCTGATTGGCAAAACTGCGCGCGCCCTCGATGAAAATCTCCGCGGCGTAATTGAGGTTAGCGCCGCCGCTCTCGGCGAGGGTGATCACCGGCAGTTTGTTTTCCATGGCGATCTGTTGCAGGCGCAGGGACTTCTTCAGGCCACTGGGGGAAATGGTTCCGCCCTTGATCGCGCTGTTGTTGGCGACCACCAGCACCCGCACGCCGGACACATAACCAATCCCGGCGATCAACCCGCCGCCAGCCTGGCTGCCGTCCTTGTCGTCGTGCAGTTTGTAGCCGGCCAGGCTCGCCAGTTCGAGAAACGGCGCACCGGGATCGAGCAGCAGGTTCAGCCGTTCGCGAGGCAGGAGTTGCCCGCGTTTGTCGAATTTCGGCTTGGCGTCGGCAGCTTTTCTCAGCAGGTTGCGTTCCAACTGGCGGAACTGCTCGATGCTGCTCAACATCGCCTCGCGGTTCTGCGCAAACTGCCGGCTGTGGATGTCGAGTTGCGACTCAATCTGTGGCATGGATCAGTCCTCGCCCTTGAGCACGTCGGGTAAGCCCGCGCGGTGAAAGCCATTGAAGGATTCACTGTGCTGCGCCTTGTGCAGTGGCCAGATGCGACTGTCGCCACCGGTGACAATAATCGTCTGGCCGGCAAACAGCTCGGGTTTGAAGATCGAATCAAAGGCCACGGCAACCGTCCTCTACTTGACTTGGTCAGCGATGCCTTGCGGCACCGGGATCTGGATTTCCAATAGTTGCTGGGCGAATGCCTTGCCTTGTGGGTCGATTCGCAGGCTGGCCACGCCACCGCCGCCGAGGGCGTTTTCCAGGAGAAAATTCAGGCTGTGGGTGCCGGGCAGATACCAGCGCTCGACACGCCCGTGGATCGGGTCAAGTACGTGACTCATCCAGTCGACGACCACTGCCGGCGTCAGTGCTTCGGCGATCCATGGCAGGTATTCGGGGGCGCGGGCCATGACGCCGATATTGCTGTGATTGCCCTTGTCACCGGAGCGCGCCACCGCAAGTTTCACCAGCGCCACACTGGCGTCGGCTCGCCCATGGGGTTTGGGTGGATCAAAGGGCACCGGCAGGTCGGCAACGTCGAGGTGATCGAGGGCGGGCAGGGCGCAGGGATGACGCTGGCCTTGCAGGTCGACTTCCAGCACACAGGTATTTTTGTCGATCAGGAACGAGAACAGACGGATCAATGGGTACACGGTTGGCCGGCCTCCGACGATTCCGGTCAACCCCGGTGCCATACCGGTGGCGGCTTGAGCGATCTCGCGGGAAAACAGGATCAGCGCTTGTTTGTCCGGGTGCCGCACCGCCAGTTTGATCACCACTTCGCGGCTGTCCTGACGCTGGCTGTGCGGACCATAAGTCGCTTCGCTGCCGAGCAGCTCAATGTTCACTTCGCTGTAGGGTGCCCAGCCGCGTTGGCTGAACATTTCCGAGGTCTTGGCGATGATCGCCTGGCTCACCCGACGTGCCTTGGCCACCGCGTCGATCCCGGCGATCAGGCAACTGGCGGTGCAGCGAAAACCGTCCGGCCAGGTCGCGCTGACCTTGTATTGACGGGGTGGCGGCAAGCCTTTGGCACCGTGAACGTGCACGGTGTTGTTGCCGTGTTGCTGGAGTTTGACCTGGCTGAAATCGCAGACCACATCGGGCAGCAGATAGGCACGAGGGTTGCCGATTTCGTACAGCAATTGCTCGCCGACGCTCAGCGGGGTGACCAAACCGCCGGTACCTTCAGGTTTACTGGCGATGAACTGGCCGTCGGCGCTGACTTCGACGATGGGGAAACCGATGTGTTCGTAGTCGGGCACCTCTTGCCAATCGGTGAAATTGCCGCCGGTGCACTGCGCGCCGCATTCGATGAGGTGCCCGGCCAGCGCAGCCTGAGCCAGTTTGTCGTAGTCCTGCCACGACCAGCCGAACTCATGCACCAATGCCGCGCTGACCACCGCGCTGTCGACCACCCGGCCGGTGATAACGATGTCCGCGCCCAGGCGTAGCGCCTCGACGATGCCGGGTGCGCCGAGGTAGGCGTTGGTCGATACGCACATTGGCGGCAGTGGGACGCCGCTGAACATTTCCTTTACGCCGCTGGTAGCCAATTGCTTGAACTGCGGTTGCAGGTCATCGCCGAGCAACACGGCGATCTTCAGTGGCACACCGGCTTTATCGCACGCCGCTTGCAGCGCTGCTGCGCAGGCCAGTGGGTTGACCCCGCCGGCGTTGCTGATCACGCGGATGTTCTGTTCGCAAAGTTGCTTGAGGAGCGGGCTGAGGACTTCGACGAAGTCGGTCGCGTAACCGGCCTGGGGATCTTTCATTCGCGCGCCGGCCAGCAGCGACATAGTGATTTCTGCCAGATAGTCGAACACCAGATAGTCCAGCTGGGCACCGTCAACCAATTGTGCGGCGGCGGTCGAGGTATCGCCCCAGAAGGCACTGGCGCAGCCGATACGAACGGTTTTGTTCATTGCAAGCCTCCGACAGAAGTGGCTCGAGACTACCAAGCAAGCGCTTGGTTTGTAAACGCTGGTTACATCTTCTTCCCAAGCGCTTGCTTGGTCGCCCCGGTCAGCTTAAATTGCCCGCACAAACCCATTGCATTCGTGGTGTGATCGCACAATTGATTGAGCGACTGTAGGAGAGAACGGGTGGACGAGCAAAAAGCCCTGCTGGTAATGCGCGAACTGGTCGACAACGGGCAGCTGACCGATCCCGACAGCGCTCGCGGCAAACTGCTGCAAATGGCTGCTCACCTGTTTCGCAACAAGGGCTACGAGCGCACCACGGTACGTGACCTCGCCAGTGCGGTCGGGATTCAGTCAGGAAGCATTTTTCATCACTTCAAAAGCAAGGATGAAATCCTGCGGGCAGTGATGGAGGAAACCATCCGCTACAACACCGCATTGATGCGCGCCTCCCTGGCGCAAGCGACCAGCGTACGCGAGCGAGTGCTGGCGCTGATCCGCTGTGAGTTGCAGTCGATCATGGGCGGAAGCGGCGAAGCGATGGCGGTGCTGGTCTACGAATGGCGTTCGCTGTCCGAAGAAGGTCAGGCCCAGGTGTTGGCGCTGCGGGATATCTATGAGCAGATCTGGTTGCAAGTGCTGGGTGAGGCGAAAGACGCCGGTTTCATTCGCGGCGACGTGTTTATCACCCGACGTTTTCTAACCGGCGCGCTGTCCTGGACCACCACCTGGTTTCGCGCGGACGGCAGCATGAGCCTCGATCAATTGGCCGACGAAGCCTTGATTCTGGTGTTGGAAGAAAAGTGACCGTTTCGCTAAAACTTATTAAATAGCCATCACCAAGTTGTCTAAGTGGATAAAACCGCCTAGCTTGGTTGTAGTCGATATATTTTAAAAGGTGGGTTTGTTTTGATGTCTTCGCCAGTTCGGAAGGCTTTACGGATTTCGCTGATGGCGCTGGGTGCGCTGTTCGTACTGCCGGCTTCGGCCGCACAAGTGGTGCAGGTGGGCGCTGCGCATTTTCCGCCGTATACCGTTCGACCGGAGAATGGCGACGATACCGGGTTGCTGCCGCAGTTGGTCGAGGCGCTGAACAAGATGCAAACCGACTATGAGTTCAAACTCGTACCGACCTCATTGCAGCGTCGATTCGGTGATTTCCAGGATGGCCGGACTGACATGGCGATCTTCGAAAACCCGGAGTGGGGCTGGAAGGATATCCCGCACAGCACTGTCGACATGGGGCTTGAAGATGCTGAAATCTTTGTCGCACAGAGCAAGCCGGATCGTCAGCAGGGTTACTTCGCCGATTTGAAAGGCAAGCGTCTGGCGCTGTACAGCGGTTATCACTATGAATTCGCCAATTTCAATAACGATCCGCAATTTCTCAAGGACACTTACAAAGCGACGCTCACGACTTCCCACGACAGCAATATTTTAATGATCCTTCGCGACCGTGCCGACATTGCACTGGTCACACGTTCGTACCTTTACGATTATTTGCTGCGCAATGAAAAGGTCAGGGCGCAATTGCTGGTATCCCAACGCATCGATCAGGTTTATCACCATTACGCGCTATTGCGTCCACAAGCGCCGATCAGCGCAGAAACCTTCGGCAAGTTGCTGCAGGGGTTGCGGGATAACGGGCAGATGCTGAAAATTTTCGATCCGTACAAGATTGCCATCGTGCCGGTGCCTAAAAGCTGAAGTCAGGCCAACCCTTTGACCCGAAACTTGCGCTTGCTCGGTGAGGTTCAAGGCGGTTTCCCCAGAATGGTCCAAAAAAACTGAACCACAACACACAGGCTGCGATCTTTTAGCGGTGGGCGAACGTATCGCTGCGCTTGCCCGAAACCTTGCGGCAATGCACCAGGGCATCACGGATCATGAAGTTCACCAGGGTCGGCGACACACCGAGTTCCTTGGCGATATCCTTTTGCGGCACGCCGTGCAGGCGATACATCTCGAAGGCGTAGCGGGTGCGACTCGGTAACTGGTCGAGGGCGTCGGCGATGTTTTCCAGAGTCGAGAAGTTGATGTGCGAGGTTTCTGGCGAGGCATCGTGAATGGCCACGTTCAAGCCTTCTTCTTCGGTGCCCGAATACTTTTGTTCCAGCGCCTGTCTGCGGTAGTGGTCAATCGCCAGGTTACGTACGATCTGAAACAGGTAGCTGAGCTGAGCCTTGAACGAGGAGGTGATCTTCGGTGCTGATTGCAGCCTGAAAAACGCATCCTGAACGACATCTTCTGCGCGGGATCGGCAGCCGGTAATGCGGGCTGCGATTTTGACCAGAATCAACCGGTTATCAACGAACGCCTGGAGTAAGGGTGAGTCGCACCTGCTTGTGGTTACTGGTTCCATCATGGAAATCACCTTGCAGCAAAAAGTAAGCAGGACGACCAGGGGTTCGGAGCCGTCCTACGCATCGAGTGACAAGCTAGGCTTAATGATAATTATTGTCAAATGATAGCTATTGTTATATTGCAGCCTCTTTGGCCGATGCCTAACGCAGACAGTCCTTGAAACGCGTTTGCTGCTGAGCGGCGCAGACTTGCTACAACCTCTATTGAAGTTCGGATTGACTGTCCCCCGTCACCGGGACAGGCTGCCGGAGTTTTTTGGTTGACCCCATTCAGAAAGGAGACCGTGGATGCCCTTCGCTACGATTGATGGACAAGCGCTTCACTACGTTGATCAGGGCTGTGGTCCAGTGGTGCTGTTGGCCGGCAGTTACTTGTGGGACCAGGCCATGTGGGCACCACAGATTGCGGCGTTGTCGCAACACTATCGGGTGATTGCCCTGGACCTGTGGGGGCACGGGGAGTCCGGGCCGTTACCTGCGGGCATGACTTCGCTGGATGATCAGGCGCGGCAGGTACTGGCGCTGCTTGATCATCTGGATATTGACCGCGTCAGTCTGGTTGGCCTTTCGGTCGGCGGCATGTGGGGGGTGCGTCTGGCGCTGTCGGCCCCGCAGCGTCTCAATGGCCTGGTGTTGATGGACACCTATGTCGGTGTCGAGCCCGAGCCGACTCGCCAGTACTATTTCTCGTTGTTCAAGCAGATTGAAGACAGCGGTGTCATCTCACCGCAGTTACTCGATATCGTAGTGCCGATTTTCTTCCGCCCAGGCATCGATTCTCAGTCAGCGCTCTATCAGCATTTCCGTGCCAAGCTGGCCGCGCTGCTGCCTGAGCGTTTGCGTGAAAGCATTGTGCCGATGGGGCGCATTACGTTTGGTCGTGATGATCTGTTACCGCGTCTGGGCGAGCTGAATCCTGAAACCACGCTGCTGATGTGCGGTGATCAGGACAAACCGCGCCCGCCATCGGAAACCAGGGAAATGGCCGAGTTGATCGGTTGTCCTTATCTGTTGGTGCCGGAGGCAGGGCATATTTCGAACCTGGAGAATCCTGAGTTCGTTACCGAGGCGCTGCTGAAGTTTCTGCGCGAGAAAACTCGCAAGACCGCGTAACAGATCGTTCCCACGCAGAGTGGAACGATTGTTCATCTTTAAATCACTTTGGCCCGAGAATCTTCACCAGCTTATCCGGCGACGGCGCGCCTTGCTGTTGTTGCAACTCGCCCTTGTCATCCAGATAGAAGATGGCCGGGGTGGCGGACAGTTCGAGTTCTTCCATCAACTTCATGTTGGCATCGAGTTTGGCCTGGATCGCGGCGGGAATGCTTGTCAGCGCTTTCAGCGAGCTTTGCTTGCCGGCCTTTTCGTGTTCCTCCAGGGACTTGCCTGGGTCCTTGCTGGCCAACAGCGCAGCGGATTTGCCGGGGCTGTCTTCGCGGATAATGCCGACCATGATGTGCCGCAGCTGCACTTTGCCGGCCTTCACCCACGGCCGGGCCTGCTCCCAGAACATGTTGCAGTAAGGGCAATTCGGGTCGCTGAACAGGTAGACGGTGCGCGGTGCATCCTTGCTGCCGTCGGCGATCCAGTTGCTGGCGTCCATCTTCGCCCAGACTTCCTTGGCCATTGGCGCGTAGACCAGTTTTTGCAGCGGCTCGGCACTCAGGTCCTTGCCATCGGCGTCGTACAGGTTGCCAAGCAGCACATGCTGGCCGTCGGGCGTCAGGTACAAGGCCATGCCGCGGTTCTGATACTGCGCCGCATAACCACGCAGGCCGTCAGGCGCATCGAAACTGCCGATGATTTTCGCGCCTTTTTCTTCGATCTTACGGATCGCCGCAGGCAGTTCTTCGGCCTGCAGCATCGGGATTTGCAGCAGCGCTGCGCCCAGGGATAGCGTCAGCAGGTGGCGGAGGCGGGGCATGGCAATTTCCTTGAGGGTGTGGCC
Source organism: Pseudomonas sp. H3(2019) (assembly GCF_007713465.1). Taxonomy (GTDB): domain Bacteria; phylum Pseudomonadota; class Gammaproteobacteria; order Pseudomonadales; family Pseudomonadaceae; genus Aquipseudomonas. The sequence goes on from NZ_VMSG01000013.1 coordinate 145,371, forward strand.
TGTATGGCTGAAGTTGGGGAGTCGAAGTTTTCCAGGGCGCGGGCCAGGCTGGCTTCTGATAATTCACCCAGGTGGCTACCGAGCATTCGGCCTTCGGCGCTGTAGAACAGCGTAGTCGGTAGCGCCATGGAGCCGACGGCCTGACTCAGTCGGCCGCCGCCATCGAACAGCACATTGGAAAGGCTCAGGCCTTGGGTCGCGAGGAAGGTGCTGACACTTTGCATGCTTTCGGCCTGATTGACGAACAGAAAGGTCAGGTCGGGCCGATGTTGCTGGGCGTTCTCCAGCACCGGCATTTCACGCCGGCAGGGCGGGCACCAGGTGGCCCACAAGTTGATCACCAAGGGGCCGCCCTGATAATCGGCCAGTTGCACGGTTTCGCCAGCGGCGTTGCGCAAGACGATGTCCGGCAGGCGCGTGCCTTGTTCGTAAAGGCTCAGGGACACACTCGCCAGCAACCAGAACAACAGGCCGCTGCCGACACCAAAGCCCAACGGTTTGCGCAGCGCCGGTCGGCGCCAGCCCCGCAGCAGTGTTGCCAGCAGCAAGGCAATCACCCCGGGCCAGGCGAGGAAGCCACCATCGCGCAGGTCGATGATCTGCCACGGGTCATCGCGGTAGTGGGCCCAGTAGGCGAGCACAAAGCCGATCCGGGCAGCGAGCAAACCCAGCAGGAACAGACTGAACAGCACAGACTCGGGGTTCTCGCCACCGCGCTTGGCCACCCGCCAGCCGACCAGGGTGGCCAATGCCAGGGCACTGATCAGCAGCAGGTGGTTGAGCGCAATGGCAAAGGTGCCGAGGGTAAAGGTCAGCATCAACGAGCGTCCCGAGTCATGTTCCAGCGTTGGAGGAAACCGGCGGCATCCACCTCTCCGGTGATGCGCTGGCTGCGGCGCTCGATGCCGTCGGTGCCGATCCACAACAGGCTTGGCGGCCCCGGCACTTTATAACGGCCGAGCAGTTCACGGCTGGCGGCATTGTCGGCGGTGACGTCCAGACGCAGCAAGCGGACATCTTTCAGCGCGTCTACTACCTGAGGTTTGCCGAACACCTGTTTCTCCATGATCTTGCACGACACACACCAGTCAGCGTAGTAGTCCAGCAGCACCCACTGGCCCTGGGCGCGGGCAGTGTCGAGTTCGTGTTGCAGCGCTGCAGGATCCTTGACGGTGATGAAGGCGTCCTCGGCCGTGGGGCCGGCGACGCGGGTCGACGCCTGTGCACTGTAAACCTGCAACGGATTGAACAGGTCATCACTGCCGCCTGCGGCACCGATCAACAGCAGGCTGCCCCACAACCCGGAAAGCAGCGCCATGCCACCGAACACATGGGCGGCGCGGCCGAATCCGCCGGTCTGGCGCCAGGCACTGTAGGCGATGATCAACAACAGCGCGCCCCACAGGCCAATCCATAGCGACTCATCAAGCACTGGCCGCACCATCACCAGCGCGGTGCCGAGGAACAGGAAACCGAAGATGCCTTTGAGCAGGTTCATCCAGGTGCCGGGTTTGGGCAGGAAGCGATTGCCGACGGTCACTAGCAACAACAGCGGCAAACCGATGCCGATGCCCATGGCGAACAGGATCAGCCCGCCGTGCAGTGCGTTGCCGCTCTGGGCGATGTACAACAAAGCCCCGGCCAGCGGCGCGGTCATGCACGGGCCGACCAGCAAGCCGGACAAGGCGCCGAGCACCCCGGCACCGATCAGGCTGCCGCCGCCTTGCTTGCGACTGGCGTTTTCCAGACGGTCACGCAGCGCGACCGGCAGTTGCAGTTCGAAGAAACCGAACATCGGCAACGACAACAACACAAACACCACGGCGAAACTGCCGAGTAACCAGACGTTCTGCAGCAAGGCCTGCAAGTTCGCACCGAGCAATGCGGCCAGCACGCCCAGCGCAGAGTACACCAGCGCCATGCTGACCACGTAACTGCCGGCCAGGGCGAAACCGCGCTTGGGGCTGGCACCACTGCCGACGATCAAACCGGCGAGAATCGGCAGCATCGGCAACGAGCAAGGCGCGAAAGCCAGCAATAGTCCCAGACCAAAGAACACCAACAAGCTCCAGCCTAACGCACGCTGTTGCAGACCGCTTGCCAAGGCTTGATCCGGTGCTTCACTTGCGCTGACCGCCGCTGCGCCGCCACCCAGATCAATCACCTGAGTTTGCGGCGGATAACACAAGCCGGCATCGGCACAGCCCTGAAACCCCACGTTGATCTGGCCACTGGCGCCGGCCGGGATCTTCAGCTCCAGGCCTTGGCGATAAATCTGCTGATCACCAAAAAACTCGTCGCTGTGGGCTTCACCTACAGGCAGTGGCGGTTTATGCGCGTCGGGCAAGCCGTCGAACTTCATCCGTTGCTGATACAGATAGTAGCCGTCGGCAATTTGCCAGAAGAGTTGAGTTTCGCCTGAATCAAGGCGTTCGGAGGTAAAAACAAAGGCTTTGCCGACCGGCAGGAAGTCCGGTTTGGTGTCGAACGGATTCGACGCTGCCTGTGCCAGCCCTGCGATGAAAAGAAAAAAGAGTAGAAACAGACGACGCATGGGGAAGCCTTATCGCGGTGCAAGTAGGGTGCACGATGATGGGTGGCGATTAACCGATGATTAACCGCGCTATCCTTGTGGCAATGAGGCGTCGGGCATAATGTCCGCTTAATCCGGCGTCTTCTTAATCAATGCTTTTCTACAGGCCTCACCATGCACGTACTTGTCTGTGAAGATGATGAGCTGATCGCCAGCGGCATCGTTGCCGGTCTCACGGCCCAGGGCCTGACCGTGGAGCACGTCGCCACGGCCTCGGCTGCCCGAGCGATGCTCAAAGTTGCCGAGTTCGATGTGATGGTGCTCGACCTGGGACTGCCGGACGAGGACGGACTGAGGCTGCTTCAGCAGTTGCGTCATCACGGGCTGGAGATTCCGGTGCTGATTCTGACTGCGCGCGATTCGGTGACCGACCGCGTCGATGGCTTGCAAGCGGGCGCCGATGATTACCTGCTCAAGCCTTTCGACCTGCGTGAACTGGCCGCGCGTCTGCACACCTTGTTGCGACGGGTGGCGGGGCGCAGCGTCAATCTGATCGAACATGGCGCCCTGACTTACGACCCGAGCAGCCGGGAAACCCTGCTGGCCGGTCAACCGGTGGACTTGTCGCGTCGCGAGCAATCGCTGTTGCAAGCCTTGTTGCACAATCGTGGCCGGGTGCTGTCGACGGAACAGCTCAAGGACAGCGTCTACGGTTTCAACGATGAACTGGAAAGCAACGCCCTCAACGTTCATATCCATCACCTGCGACGTAAACTCGGCAACGGCATCGTTGAAACCGTGCGTGGGCTGGGTTACCGCCTTGGGCCGGCAGATGGCGGAGAACACTCGAAGTGATGAGTTTGCGTTTGCGCCTGAGTCTGACCCTCGGCGCGGCTTTCGCGCTGATCTGGGCCCTGGCTGCGGCCTGGATGCTCAGCGACCTGCGCAATCAGATGATGTTTTCCCTCGACCAGCGGCTGGTGGCCTCGGCGCGCATGGTCGCCGGGTTGCTCGAACAATTGCCAACCCTGCCGAGCAAGGGCGATGGCACGCATTTCAGTGCTGAGCAATTGAATATTCCGGGGGGCATGGCTTGCCAGGTCAGCTCCCTGCGCGGCGAGATACTTGCCCGCAGTCACAGCACTCCCGAGCAAACCCTGGAAGCCGAAAAGATGGGCTTCCATGACCAGATGATCAACGGTGTGCGCTGGCGCAGTTTCACCTTGGCTCGCGGTGATGTGCGCATCACCACGGCCGACCGACAAGTCGAGCGCGAGGCGCTGAACATGTCGGTGCTGCTGGCCGCATCGGTGCCGGTGGGTGTAGCGTTGCTCGGTTGCCTGTGGCTGCTCTGGCTGGGGATCGGCCAAGGCCTGGCGCCGCTGAATCGCATGCGCGACGCCTTGATGCGTCGCAGTGCCGATTCTCTTGAACCGTTGCAGATCCAGCCGTTGCCGAGCGAACTGCAACCGTTGCTGGAAACCCAGAATCAGCTGTTCCAGCGAATCGGCAAGGCCATCGAGCGCGAGCGACGGCTGACGGGCGACGCTGCTCATGAGCTGCGCAGTCCGCTGACAGCGATCAAGACACATCTGCAAGTGGCGCGCATGACCGAAGGCGCCGCCCGCGATCAGTCCCTGACTCACGCCGAGGAGGGCGCCGATCGCTTGCATCGCACGCTTGAGCAACTGCTGTTGCTGGCGCGGGTTGAAGGCAGTCTGTCGTTCGACGACGGCGTGCAGTGCAGTGCCGAAGAGGTGGCCCGTTTGGCGATTCAGGACGCGGCCAGCGGTGATCGTCTGCGGATCAAACTGCACTTGCCGGCGAATTACTCACAGGCACCGGTGCAAATGCCCGCCGTGCTGTCGATTGCCGCCTTGCGCAACCTGTTGGACAACGCCTTGCGCCACACCCCGGCGGAGGCGACGGTGGAACTGAGCCTTGAAACCACGGGTAACCGCGTGCGTTTTCAAGTGCGCGACCATGGCCCGGGCATTGCCGCCGATGATCTGCAACACCTGACCCAGCGATTCTGGCGCAACGGCTCAAGCACCGGCTGCGGACTTGGGCTGGCGATTGTCCAGGCGATTGTCCAGCGCTGCGGCTGCGTGTTGCATTTCGACAGCCGTACCGACGGCTTGCGGGTTGAACTGACGATGCCGTTGCAGTCGGCCTGAGTGTGCCCACATGCGCTCATACGTCCGGCATTCGTAGCAGCAGGCTACGCCAGCTGCTACGGATTGGTTTACCACATCAAATGTAACTTCTCTCCATTAGCCACCTGGCCCTTGCGGCGCTATCGTCCTTCGCAGCTTTGACTCAATGGATTGAGGTGATAGCGCTATGGATGCTTCCGTACACATTTGCAAGGCCGGGCCCGCGGATGCGGGGATTATCAGCCGGATCGTCGAGCGCTCGATCAAGGTCGGGTGCGCTGGGGATCACCGCAATGACCCGAAAGTCGTCGCGGCCTGGACCCACAACAAAACCGTTGAACATGTACGGCCCTGGCTGGCCGACCCTCGCCTGTACCTTAATCTCGCGCTGTTGGACGAAAAACCGATTGGCGTGGCCATGGCTGCTGTCAGCGGCAAGGTCGGGTTTTGTTACGTCCTGCCGGAATGGTTTCGTCGGGGTGCCGGGCAGGCGTTGATCCAGGGTCTCGAAACCTGGTTGATCGAGCATGGTTTCAGTCAGGCACGACTCAACAGCACCGGCACCAGCGAAGAGTTTTTTCAGCACCTTGGGTACCGACGCTGCGCAGAAACCTTCAGTGTTGCCGGGCTCACGGCGGTCCCCATGAACAAGTTGCTGACAGCACTCCCATAGAAAGCCGCCCGAGGGTGTAAATCCTTGCGGTTCTGATGCGTTTCCAGAACAGGAAAACCCGCACGTGCGCGCCCGAACCGGAGTGCGCACCTGCCGGGTGTGTAGTTTTGGTCACTATCATCAGATCGCAGCCTTCGGCAGCTCAGGCAGAGACGAGGAGTTATTGCTGCTTGAACATGTCTTTTGCGCGCTCTTCGATTTGCGCCTGAGTCAGGTTCTCCTTGCGCGACGACAGGAACCACACATGGCCGAAGGGGTCCTTCAAGGTGCCCGAGCGGTCGCCGTAGAACTGATCTTTCACTTCCGAAACCACCGTGCCACCCGCCTTGATTGCCTGGGCGTAGCTTTTGTCCACATCCTCGACATACAGATGCAAGCCCACGGACGGTGATTTGTCGGGGTTGCTCAGCGGGCCTTGATCGCACGGCGTGCCGAGCATGATGGCGCAGTCGCCAATACGCAGTTCGGCATGGCCGACGCCACCGTCGGGCATCGTCAAACGCATGACTTCCGTGGCGCCAAAGGCTTTCTTGTAAAAGTCGATCGCCTCGGCGGCTTTCTGGATTCCCAAGTAGGGCGTGACGCTGTGATAACCCTCGGGAATGGGTTTAACGCTCATGACCGTTCTCCATACTTTTGGGGGGGATGTTGCAATTCCTTCGCCGATTTCCGGTCGGTTCACTATAGGTCAGCCCCATCAAGGCTACCGAGTGGCCGACGGGTTGCAGCATCGCCACTGTTGCGACATCAACGATGAACCGGCGGTTCGTTTCGATGCCCGTTCAAAACGGCCAACAAGCCACGCATCGATCAATAGCGACTATCGAGAGCGATGATTTTTGTCGCTCAAGGGGCGGGAGTAGCCTGTGTCCATTGCTCAAGACCAGCTCGCAGGAAGCCTCCCCGTGAACCATTTGCTCGCCACCTCATTGTTATTGGTTGCCTCGGTGCTCGCCGGTTGCGCCAGTCATCCTGCCCCCGAATTGCGCCCGTACACCGCCGAAGAAACCCAAGAGCTGGCGCTGGAAGCCTTGAATCGTCGCGGTTTGTCGTTTGATGAATACCAGGCCAAAAAAGCCGAATTGCTCGGCCAGTCGAAGAAAACTTTCGGTTTTGACCAGCATGGCGAGATGAACGCCGAGCGCGCGGTGCCTCTTCACGGCCACGCCAGCTAAGCGACTGTACTGCTCGAACTTTCACGTAACTGTCCGTGGGTTTCGCGCAGGGGCTGCGATAGGGTCAACATCTGACTGACCCTGACGGACTCGCCTCCATGACGCTCTCGCTGGATTTACTGCTGGGTTTTGCCTTGTTCGCCCTGGTGACCTCGATCACCCCTGGCCCCAACAACACGATGTTGCTGGCCTCGGGCGTCAATTTCGGCTTCAACCGCTCCATCCCGCACATGTTCGGCATCACCTGCGGCTTCTTCGTCCTTGTGCTCGCCGTCGGTTTTGGCCTGGGCGCGGTGTTTCAAACCTATCCTGTGCTGTACAGCGTGCTGCGCTATGTCGGCGCGGCCTATCTGCTGTACCTGGCGTGGAAAATCGCTCATTCAGGTCCAGTCTCCGAAGCCGAACAAGGTCACGCCAAACCCATCAGCTACTGGGGGGCGGCAGCGTTTCAATGGGTCAACCCGAAATCCTGGATCATGGCGATTGGCGCCATCAGCACCTACACACCGCTGCAGGGCTACTTCACCAATGTGATCGTCATCGCTGCGGTATTCGCCATCATCAACCTGCCGAGCGTCAGTGTCTGGGTGGCTTGCGGCAGCCTGTTGCGCAATGTCCTGCGTGATCGGCGCTGGTTGCGGGTGTTCAACTGGGGCATGGCCCTGCTGCTGGTCGCTTCGCTGTATCCGATGCTGCATGAGAGCTTTAGCTGACTTGCGCTTCAACCCGGTGTCCGATGCCTGTTAAGCTCGACTTCAGGAGCGTTCCTACGCACTTTGAAATGAAGTCGTACTTCTTTAATGGCATCCGATCAGGTATTGCTGATTTCCCGCAGTTTTTACACCACCTCCAGTGCGGCGCATTCAGCGAATACACCTGATCCCGGAACAAGCTCTGCGAGTCCTTTTATGAATAAGCGTCCTTTGTATTTTGATTACGCCGCCACCACACCGGTGGATGAGCGGGTCATTCAGGTGATGGTCGACTGCCTGGGGTTCAGCGGTAACTTCGGCAATCCGGCTTCCAGTTCCCACGCCTATGGCCAGCAGGCCAGGCGTTCGGTCGAACAGGCACGCCAGCAAGTCGCCGACCTGGTGGGCGCGCAAGCGCCGCAGATCGTCTGGACGTCCGGTGCCACCGAATCCAACAACCTCGCCCTCAAAGGCGTGGCCCAGGCCCGCGGCCAGTCCGGCGGGCACATCATCACCAGCCAGATCGAGCACAAGGCGATCCTCGATACCGCCAGGCAATTGCAGGATGCCGGGGTCGCCGTGACTTATCTGCTGCCGGATGCCGAAGGCCTGATTACTGCGCAAGCAGTCAGCGAGGCGTTGCGCGAAGACACCTTTCTGGTGTCGCTGATGCTGGTCAACAACGAACTCGGTACCGTCAACGACATCCCGGCCATCGGTCAGCGGGTGCGTGAGCACGGCGCGTTGTTTCACGTTGACGCCGCACAGGGCGCGGGCAAGGTAGCGATTGATCTGGCCCAATGGCCGGTGGACCTGATGTCGTTTTCCGCACACAAGATCTACGGCCCCAAGGGGATTGGTGCGCTCTACGTCGGCCCGCGTGCCCAGCAACGCTTGCAGGCGCAGATCCATGGCGGCGGGCACGAAGGCGGTTTACGCTCCGGGACCCTGGCCACGCATCAGATCGCAGCAATGGGCGCAGCCTTTGCGCTGGCGGCGGAACATTTTGCCGATGAGGTGGCGACTATCGCCTGGCTGCGCGAGCGCTTGCTTGAGCAACTCAGCGGCATTACCGGTCTACGCTTGAACGGCAGCCCGACCCAACGCATTCCTCATACCCTGAGCCTGACCTTCAGTGAAGGCGAGTTCAATTCCCAGGCCTTGAGTGCTTCGATCGCCTTTTCGGCGACGTCGGCCTGCAACTCCGCGAGTAATGCGCCGTCCCATGTCCTGCTGGCCTTGGGGCATGACGCGCGGACAGCGGGGCGGACCATTCGCTTGAGTCTCGGGCGTTTCACCACCGAGCAGGACATCGATCAGGCCGCACAATTGATTAAAGCAGCAACCGCCAGTGCACCGGCGTTCTGGGCTACCGCCCAATCCTGATGCGCAGAGCAAAAGTCAGCGCCCTATAACAAAATTAAAGTGGTTACCAGGAGACATGATGAGTACGCAGCCTTTGATCCATGGAACGGTTCCCCAGCGCCTGGCGCATACCCGCGAGCTGATGAGTCGGGAGGGCATTCACGCCCTGCTGGTGCCGTCGGCCGACCCGCATTTGTCGGAATACCTGCCGGGTTACTGGCAGGGGCGTCAGTGGTTGTCGGGTTTTCATGGCTCAGTCGGCACGCTGATTGTCACCCAGGACTTCGCTGGCGTTTGGGCCGACAGTCGCTACTGGGAACAGGCGACCAAGGAGCTCAAGGGCAGCGGCATCGAGTTGGTAAAGCTTCAGCCTGGCCAACCCGGTCCGCTGGACTGGTTGGCCGAGCAAACTCCGGAAGGGGGTGTGGTCGCGGTCGACGGTGCGGTGATGGCCGTGGCGTCGGCACGGTCACTGAGCAGCAAGCTTGAGGAGCGTGGCGCACGGCTGCGCACCGATATCGATCTGTTGAACGAGGTCTGGAGCGACCGCCCGAGCCTGCCGAATCAACCGATCTATCAGCACTTGCCGCCGCAGGCCACCGTCAGCCGTGGCGAAAAACTCGCCAAGCTGCGTGAAAGCCTGAACGCGCGCGGTGCCGATTGGCACTTTATCGCCACCCTCGACGACATCGCCTGGCTGTTCAACCTGCGCGGCGGCGACGTGTCGTTCAACCCGGTATTCGTATCCTTCGCCTTGATCGGTCAGCAGCAGGCAACCCTGTTTGTCGCGCTGAGCAAGGTCGATGCGTCATTACGCGCGATCCTCGAGCAGGACGGCGTCACCCTGCGCGACTACAGCGAAGTGACCTCGGCGCTGGCTGCCGTGCCAAATGGCGCCAGCCTGCAAATCGATCCAGCGCGGGTGACTAGCGGTTTGCTGAATAACCTCGGCAGTGGCGTGAAGCTGATTGAAGGGCTGAACCCGACGACCCTCGCCAAGTCGCAGAAAAGTCTCGCCGATGCCGAGCATATCCGTCAGGCCATGGAGCAGGACGGCGCGGCACTGTGCGAGTTTTTCACCTGGCTCGACAGCGCCCTGGGTCGTGAACGCATCACCGAACTGACCATCGACGAGCACCTGACCGCTGCCCGTACCCGTCGTCCGGGGTATGTGTCGCTGAGTTTCAACACCATTGCAGCCTTCAACGCCAACGGTGCGATGCCGCACTACCATGCGACCGAAGAAGAACACGCGGTGATCGAAGGCGACGGCCTGTTGCTGATCGACTCCGGCGGCCAGTACCTGGGCGGTACCACCGACATTACGCGGATGGTGCCGGTGGGCACGCCGACCGCCGAGCAGAAACGCGACTGTACGCGCGTACTCAAGGGCGTGATTGCCTTGTCCCGTGCGCAGTTCCCGCGTGGCATTCTTTCGCCGCTGCTCGACGCCATCGCACGTGCGCCGATCTGGGCGGAGGGCGTCGATTATGGTCACGGAACCGGGCATGGTGTCGGCTACTTCCTGAACGTTCACGAAGGCCCGCAAGTGATTGCCTACCAAGCCGCACCGGCACCGCAAACCGCGATGCAGCCGGGGATGATCACCTCGATCGAGCCGGGTACTTATCGTCCAGGTCGCTGGGGTGTGCGGATCGAGAACCTGGCGTTGAACCGCGAGGCGGGCAGCAGCGAGTTTGGCGAGTTCCTCAAGTTCGAAACCCTGACCTTGTGCCCGATCGACACCCGTTGTCTGGAGTCTTCGTTGCTGACTCAGGACGAGCGCGAGTGGCTTAACGCTTACCACGCGCAAGTTCGTGAACGTTTGAGCCCATTGCTTGACGGTGCTGCGCTCGTGTGGCTGAACACCCGGACCGCCGCGATCTGAGTCGCTGTTGCGCCGTCAGTCTTCGGACGGCGGCGCAAGCTCGGGTGTGTGGGCGAGTGCTTCGCTCATATAGTCGACAAACGCCTTGACCCTGGCCGATTGGCGACGATTGGCCGGGGACACCGCATGAATCGGCAACGGTTGTGCGCGGTAGTCCTGCAAGATCGCGATCACCCGACCGGCCTTCAAATCCTCGCTGAACAACCACACCGGCGACAGCGCAATACCCAGCCCGCCCAACACCATCTCGCGTATGGCCTCCGAACTGTTGCTCTGGGCGTTGCCTTTGATTCGCACATTGTGGTGCTGAGCGTTTTTTTCGTAGATCCACTGATTCTGGCTGCTCAGCAGGTTGAACAGCAGGCAGTTATGCCGGCTCAGTTCTTCCAGTGTGTGTGGTCGGCCGCGGCGATCCAGATAGTCGGGACTGGCGACGGTGACTCGATGGGTCGTGCCGATCTGCCGGGCGATCAAACCGCTATCGCTCAACTCGCCAATGCGTAACGTGACGTCCAGGCCTTCGCTGACCAAATCCTGATTCTGATCGCTGAGCTGTAAATCGATTTCTACGTGTGGATAGCGTTCAAGGAAGTCCGGCAGTCGCGCAGCAATCTGCAATCGTCCGAAACTGACGGAGGATCCCACTCGCAAAGGCCCGGCGACCACTTCCCGTCCGGACTGAAAGCTGTGTTCGGCCGCGTCGACCGCCGCAAGAATCTGCCGGCATTCGTTGTAGTAACGCTGGCCTTCGTCGGTCAGCGAAAGCTGGCGAGTACTGCGGGCAATCAGCTTGCCTCCAAGCTCTGTTTCCAGTGCCCGGAGGATTTTGCTGATGGTCGGTTGGCTGGTCTGCAGTTCCCGAGCGACAGCAGAGAAACTGCCGCGCTCGACTACTCTTACGAAAACCGCCATTGCATTGAGTTTGTCCAAGGGCTTTCTCATTGATTCCAAATAGGCATGGTCACTATAGCTATATAGCGTCTTATCGGCATGAGTGGGTGGGCGGATGATCAACGCAACTCTCCACTGACATGAGATTGCGAAATGACTGACTCAATTGAAATGCTCGCCCTGATCGTCGACTCGGCCAATGCACCGCTTCGTTTGGCGTCTATCCCTAAGCCCATGCCTGAAGCGGGGCAGGTGTTGGTCAGAATCATCGCCAGTGGGCTGAATCCATTGGATGGGAAAATCCGCGCCGGGGAGGCTGCTCACGCCCGTCAGCCATTACCGGCAGTGTTGGGGATGGATCTGGCGGGGATTGTCGAAGCACTCGGTGCCGGGGTCAGCGATTGGCAGGTCGGCGATCAGGTGTATGGCATGGCGACCGGGATTGGCGGTCAGCAGGGCTCACTGGCGCAATTCGCCGCCGTTGATACACGACTACTGGCGCGCAAACCGATCAATCTGAGCATGACTGAGGCGGCAGCGCTGCCGTTGGTGTTGATCACCGCGTGGGAAGGCTTGCTGGATCGCGCCCGGGTTCAGACAGACCACAAGGTATTGATTCAGGGTGGCGCTGGTGGCGTCGGGCATGTGGCGGTGCAGTTGGCTCGGGCATTCGGTGCCGAGGTATTTGCCACGGGGTCGGCGAGGCATCAGGCGATTATCGAAAGTCTCGGTGCAACCTTTATCGACTACCGCCAGCAGTCGGTTGAACAGTATGTAGAGCAACATACGGCGGGGGAGGGTTTCGATATCGTTTATGACACAGTTGGAGGCGAGACGCTGGATGCGTCGTTCAAGGCTGTGCGCACTTATCAGGGGCATGTGTTGAGCTGTCTCGGCTGGGGGCAACACAGTCTGGCGCCATTGTCGTTTCGGGCGGCGAGTTACTCGGGAGTCTTCACGTTGCTGCCTTTGCTGACCGGCAGAGGTCGCGAGCGTCACGGGCAGATTCTCGGTGAGGCTGCGAAGTTGATTGAAGCAGGCTTGTTGAAGCCTTTGCTCGATCCCCGGCGGTTCACGCTGCAAACCGCCGAGGCAGCCTATGACCTGCAAGCCTCGGGAGAAGCGCAGGGCCGACTGGTTATCGAGATCTAGCCCAAGGCCTCGCGGACAAAGTCCAAGCGATCTTGACCGAAGAACAATTCGTTATCGACAAATATGCTCGGTGCACCGAACACACCGCGCTTGATCGCCTGCTCGGTTTTTTCCTTGAGTGCGGCTTTGACTTCCTCATCGGCGGTCAAGGCCAGCGCTTCATCGGGGTCAAAGCCATGTTCGGCCAACACCGCGGCGACGGTCGCCAGGTCGTTGAGGTTGCGGCCATCAACCCAGAGCGCACGGAACAGGCAATCGATAAAATCGAGGAAGCGTTCGGGGTGTCGTAGCTGGATGCCGGTGACGGCGCGCATCAACAAAAGGGTATTGATGGGGAAGTATGGATTGAGCTGGAATGGCACGTCGTAGCGCTTGGCGTAACGATTCAGATCCAGGAACATGTAATGCCCCTTGGCCGGAATCGTTGCCGGTGAGGCATTGCCGGTAGCTTTGAATACGCCGCCTAGCAGCATCGGTTGATAGATCAGTTGGCTACCGGTTTGCTCACAGATTTTCGGTAGTTGGGTATAAGCCAGGTAAGTGGCAGGGCTGCCGAGGTCGAAGAAGAACTCTACGCGTTTGCTCATGTTCGATGCGCTCTGATTGTTGTTAGAGAGGATGGCTTACCAGCGTTCGCTCCAGGGTCGCAGATCCAGTTCGAAGGTCCACGCATCGCGAGGCTGGCTGTGCAGGTACCAGTAGTTCTCGGCGATGTGTTCGGGGTTGAGAATCCCGTCCTGATCCTTGAGGGCATACTTTTCCGGGAAGCTGTCGCGAATGAAGTCGGTATCGATCGCGCCATCGACCACGACATGGGCGACATGAATGTTCATCGGGCCCAGTTCCCGCGCCATGCTTTGGGCCAGTGCGCGGATGCCATGCTTGGCGCCGGCGAACGCCGCAAAGCCAGCAGCACCGCGCATGCCGGCGGTGGCTCCGGTGAATAGAATAGTGCCGCGTTGTCGGGTGGCCATACGCTTTGCCACTTCACGGCCGTTCAAGAATCCGGAGAAACAGGCCATTTCCCAGATCTTGAAATACTTGCGGGCGGTCTCTTCAAGAATGCTGCACGGCACATTGGCACCGATGTTGAAGACGAACGCCTCGATCGGGCCGATCTGGCTTTCGATTTGTTCAACCAGCGCGACTACTTCCTCTTCCTTGCGTGCATCACACGCAAAACCGTGGGCTTCACCGCCACTGGCCTGAATGGCATCGACCAATGGCTGCAACTTGTCTGCGCTGCGACGAGTGACGCAGGCAACAAACCCTTCCTGTGCGAAACGCTTGGCAATAGCTCCGCCGGTGGCATCGCCAGCACCGACAACCAGTACGACTTTCTTGTTATTGATAGCTGTGGTCATAGTCATCCCTCTTTGGTAAACGATCGTTAACCAAACGAACGTTATGCTACGATCTTGAAGACGTCAAGGCGATGGATTTTCGGGGGAAGCGATGCGTTACTCAGCCAGTCACAAGCTGGAAACCAGGCAGAAACTGCTTGAAAGCAGCTCGGTGTCAGCCAAGAAAGAAGGTTTTTGCACGGTGGGGGTCGATGGCTTGATGAAGGCCATCGGGCTCAGTGGCGGTGCGTTCTACAGCCACTTTTCATCAAAAGATGAACTCTTCAGTTCGATCGTCGAGCGTGAGCTGTGTCAGAGCCTTGAGCGATTGAGCGGTAATGGCGAGCCGAGTCGAGCCATGCTGGAGCGCTGTCTCAAGCATTACCTAAGCATGGCGCATGCCGAGCATCCCGAGTCCGGCTGTGCGCTGCCGACATTGGGCGCCGAAATTGCTCGCTCGGATATCGCCGTACGCCAGCAAGCTGAGCAGTGGATCTGTCGGTTGCAGGAAAGTTGGGCGCGGATTCTGGAGAGTGACAGCCTGGCCTGGGCCATTCTGTCGCAGTGCGTTGGCGCGCTGGTGGTTGCGCGAATGCTGGTGAGTGCGGATGTCCAGCGCAGCGTTTTGCAATCCAGCTACGAAGAAATCGGACGCCAGATTGCCGGTCAACGCGCTGAATAAGGGCGGACCTTGTTACTTGCAGATGACGATCATGCTACGGCTGGTATAGCCGGCAGGGTTGAGGCCAAACGGATAGTCACCTGGATCTTCCACGGCGTCTCCGGATTTGGCGAGCACCTTGTAACCATTGGGCCCGCATGAGTTGGCCGCACTGGTGTAGCACTTGTCCCAGGAAGAAGAGAGGCCTGAGCAGTTAATGTGCAGGCCTTTTTTCCCGCGTTTGACCTCAGTCCTGGAGGTCGCAGCGCAACCCGCAATGGCCAGTACAACAAGCAATACCAAAAATCGTTTCATTCCAATCCCTATTACGGTCCCGGGTCTGGTGCCCGAGTCTGCCAGCATGCGCTTTCGTTTATATCGTTAGTGATATCCCTATCCGAAAAAGTCCATGTCTGACATTGAGTTGTGGCTAAAAATGGCTCAATTGAGCGGTAAATACCAGACCTTCGTAAAAGTGTGTATCAATCTACTGCTACCAAAGGCTTGGACTCACTGCGCATGGTCATGGTCGCGCCTACGGACGCCAGAATGATGCAAGTGATGGCCATCCACTGTGCCAGGGACAAGTACTCGTGCAGAAACAGCAGTCCGGACAATGCGCCGAATGCGGGCTCGATGCTCATCAGTGTGCCGAAGGTTCGCGCCGGCATTCGGGTGAGGGCGATCATCTCTAGGGTGTACGGAAGGGCAGTGGACAGAATGGCTACGCCAATAGCGATGGGGATCAGTGATGGTGTGAGCAACGCAGCTCCGGCATGGACAATGCCAATAGGCGCAACGAAGAGTGCTGCAATCATGACACCCAGCGCGGCGGTCTGGACGCCGTTATCTGCCCCGGCTTTCTGGCCGAATAGAATGTACAGCGCCCAGCACACCCCTGCGGCCAGTGCATAACCGGCGCCTATGAAGTCAATGCTCGTGTTTGCTGCGTCTGTAGGTATAAGCAGCAACAAACCGACAATGGCCAGACCGATCCACAGAAAGTCGATCACCTTGCGCGAAGCATAGATTGCTACTGCCAGCGGGCCCGTGAACTCCAGAGCAACGGCAATTCCGAGTGGGACAGTCCTGAGCGACATATAGAAGAGGAAGTTCATACCGCCCAGTGCCATGCCGTAGACGATGACGGTGCGCAACGACTTGGCGGTGAGTCTGGCCTTCCAGGGACGCAGTAGCAGCAACATGATCACGCTGGCGAACATCAGTCGCAGGGTGGTCGTCCCTTGTGCCCCGACTATCGGGAACATGCTTTTTGCCAGCGAGGCTCCAGACTGGATCGACGCCATGGCTATTAATAGCAGGCCAACCGGGAACAGAGTCGATGCAAGGCTGCGGGGCTGGTCATTCATTACGTGGCGTCGTCCAAAGTGAGAGGCGATAGAGTGTACGGGTGGCATATCATGCTTAGCTACTAGGCGCTGAGCAATATACTGCGCATTCTTTGTTGGTGCTTCTATACATAGGCCGTAATGAATGCCGTTTTCCGGTTTCTGATAGAAAAACTAAATTAAGTGTTGACGGCAGATTCTGGACGTCTATAATTCGCC
>NZ_VMSG01000014.1 GCF_007713465.1 Pseudomonas sp. H3(2019)
GGCCTGCCTAA
Organism: Pseudomonas sp. H3(2019); assembly: GCF_007713465.1. Classification (GTDB taxonomy): domain Bacteria; phylum Pseudomonadota; class Gammaproteobacteria; order Pseudomonadales; family Pseudomonadaceae; genus Aquipseudomonas. The sequence continues at coordinate 12 of NZ_VMSG01000014.1, forward strand.
CGGCAGGCCGTTACCGGCCCGCACACAAAAAATCTGACACTCTCAAGCAGCCATCACCGCAGAAACGGATATGTACACCAAAACCTAGTGCGCCGTAACCCGCGCCCGCCCCCCAGAACCACTCGGCGACAAAGCCAACGCCAACTGCGTCCGATTATGCATATGCGTCAACCGCAACACCTGCGACACATACAACTTCACCGTGTTCTCGGTAATCCCCAACTCACAGGCAATCTGGTAATTGGTCTGCCCCTTGCCCACCAACCGCGCAACATCGAGCTGACGAGGCGACAGCTGATCAAAGATCGCCGGCATCTGCTCCCGATCAACCTCCCCACCCAACGGCACACGCGGAGCACGACGAACTTTATCAAGGTCCTGATAAAGGTCATCGATCGATTCGGAAAGGTCTCGCAGCTTCTGATTCAAGTGCCCCAACTCCACACTTTTTTGCCGTTCGTGAAGCGCGACTTCCTGACGCCTCAACCCTTCCAGCAGCTCATCCAGATCAATCGGTTTCTGGTAGTAGTCGGCGATACCAGCGCGCAGGGCCTTGATCACATCCTGTTTGTCGGCGCGCCCGGTGAGCATGATGGCTTCGAATGGCCGGTGCTTGCCGGCGATGCGTTGCAGCTCCTGAACCAGTTGAATACCGTCGAGCCCGGGCATGTGCAAATCACAGAGGACCAGGCCGATGTCGACATCTTCACTGAAGCGCGCGATGGCTTGCTGGCTGGACTCACAAGGGACGCAACGGTAACCGCTGCTTTCAAGAAACTCGCAAAGCTCTTCCACGATCTGCGGTTGATCGTCGACCACCAGCACTTTTACCGCAGAGGTAGGCTTGTTCACATGCGCCTCCATGCCCTGTCCGAAGACTGTCACTTCCTGTACCGACAGCGGCGAGCTGTACAGGCCTGAATTGAAAGTAGACCTACTTTCCTACTATGTACATAGCGCTAGTCGAGCCGCACGACTAGCGGATCCAGGCCAGTGCGCGAGCAATCCAATAGCACCACGTTGCCCGGCGGGGCTGCGAAACTGCAAACGGGGAGACATCGAGCACTCCTTTGCCGGCGCACTGCCGAGCGCTACCTCCGGTGGTGAAGGCAGTTCCTACAGAAAGGTCGGCCAGTCATATTCCCGCATTTATTTCGGTGGGTAGTTACCCAATATCCGCCCTACCGTCGCGCGAATCGCGGCGCTGCGGTCGGCGGGCTGCGGCGATCTGCTGAGCAACTGCTCATCGCTGCCACGCCAGACCAGCTTGCCATCCTTGCCATCGAGCAGGTCGATCTGAAGCGTGGCGACCTTGTACGAGACGTTGCGGGTTTCGTTGTACGTCGGTGCACCCCAGTAGCCATTCCACGGGCCACCCCAACCACCGCCATAGTTGGTGGTGATTTGCTGCTGGCGGTCCTCGACGATCAGGTAGGTCTGCACATTGACGTCAGCCTTGGCACCGGTAGCAGCCGGGCGCAGGCCGCGCTGGTCGAGTTGATCGGCAACCGCCTGGCGGATGCGTTGTTCGGTGAGGTCGCTCTTGATCCGCGGATCGTCGGGGCGGTATTGCACGGCAGGCTCTTTCCACGCCCAGCTGCGATAGGTGGCGAAGTCGCGGCTGGCATCAAAATCGTGATTGACCTGGGTCGTTTGGCAGGCGCTGAGCAACACAGCGCAAGCCAGTAATGAGAGACGGCGGGACATGATTTTTCTCCGGGTCCAGGCAGGGAACCTAACCAGGAGGATACGCCGCTACCGCCCTTTCCACAGCTGTTCGTAACGCATCGCCACGCTCTATTTCATTGCCCTGAAGGCCCGTTTCAGCGCTGGCACTCCAGACCGGTTGCCCGGTACTGGCGTCGAACAGATCCACCCGGATCACCAGCACTTGCACCTGATAGGTACGAACGATCGGCACCGTGTTGTACATCCCGTAGCCATTGCCATAACGGTTATAACCGCCGTAGCCGCCATAACCGTAATCCTCCTGGACCTGCTTCAGGCGGGTTTCCTGGTGCAGATCGGCGCTGACCCACAGGTCCGCCGGACGATTGTCGTGCAGCGGACGCAAACCCCGTTGATCCAGCGCATTGCTGACCGCTTCGGCGATCTGCGCCGAGTCGGCCCAGGCTGAACCGTTGGGCAACCGGCCGTTGAGCCAGGCCCAGCTTTGGTAACGGCTGTAATCACGCGGCGCCGCTGGATAGGCGCTGCGATCAAAAGTGTTGGCAGCGTGCGGCGGGGCTGGCGGCAGCGGGTTGGAGCTGGCGATATATGGATTGCTGCCCTGACAGGCAGCGAGCCCCAGACACAGCATGATCAGTCCCAAACGGCGCTTCATGATGCTCTCCACAGAAACCACGGTTCAGACCGGGCGACAGATCCAGTGCAGGTAACGCCCCAGCCCCGCAAAACTCGGGTGACGACGGTGGGCCAGCTCCATTTCCAGCAAATCGATCAGTTCGGCACGGGCCTGAAACTCTACCGGCATGTAGTCATGAAAAACCCGCACTCCGCTCTGGGTTTCGACCTGCCACAAGCCTTCCAGTTGCGTCGCCAGTTCGCGCGGATCCAAAGGCATTTGCGGGGTCAGGCTCTGCTTCTCGCCAGCCATGTCGTTCTTGCGCATCTTGCGGAAATGGCCCTTGAGCAAGTTGCGGTAAATCAGCGCATCGCGGTTATAGAACGCCAGCGACAGCCAGCCGTCTTTAGTCGTCAGTTGATGCAGGACCGGCAGAATCGCGTGAGGCTCGGCCAACCATTCCAGCACCGCGTGGCACAGCACCAGGTCGTAGGGTTCGGTGAGTTGACCGAGCAGCTCTTGCCACGGCGCCTGGATAAACGTCGCCGCTTGTCCGGCCTCGGCGAAGCGCTGGCGGGCGCCTTCGAGCATCGGTTCGGCCGGCTCGGCCAGGGTCACCTGATGGCCACGCTGGGCCAGCCATAACGACATGTGCCCAAGACCTGCGCCGATATCCAGCACCCGCAACGGTCGATCCGGCAGGGTTTCGGCCAGGTCGGCCTGCAGCACCGCCAGACGGATCGCACCTTTGGCGCCGCCGTAGATTTTTTCGGCGAAACGGGTCGCCAGCTGATCGAAATGACGGTCGCTCATCAGCTGAACCGCCGTTCACTGTCAGCCAGCTTGCTGCGTACTACCTGTTCCATGTCCAACCCCAGCTCGCTGCACAGCAGCAGTAGATAAAGCACGATATCGCCGACTTCCTGACCGGCATGCGCGAGTTTGTCCGCTGGCAACTGGCGTGACTGGTCTTCGCTCAACCATTGGAAAATTTCCACCAGCTCGGCCATTTCGACACTGGCGGCCATGGCCAGGTTCTTCGGGCTGTGAAATTGCCGCCAGTCGTTGCGGTCACGGATGCAGTGCAGGCGTTCAGTCAGTTCAACAAGGTTCATCGGGCTCTCCTGAAGGCGTATAGCTTCGGGCGGATGGCGGATGAAGGCAAGCGCCGAACACGGCTGTCGCTTCGCGACAGTTCGCGAGCAAGCCCGCTTGTGTGTTTAGACTTGAAGGGGTGGGTGGGACTAAAAGCCCGATTCTGACTCTAGCCAGTACAGAACGCAGAAGCTTGCCCAGTGGGTGCAGACGTTCAGTTACTATTCGCAAATTCAAACCACCAAACCTCTATGCTTCAAGGGTGCTCGCCAGCCCTGACAATGGCCAAAGCGCTCAGCGCCGGCACCCTCTCTTTCATCAGGACGTACACATGCAGGTAGATAGCTTTTTCGAATGGCTCGGCCAGGCGCTGGGTTCGGTCATCCGGTTCATCGTCGATACGCTCAGTGGGTTGTTCAATGCCTTGACTCACGCCAGCGGCAATTTTGTCGACGGGCTGTCACGAGCACTGGGCATGGAGCCCTCGATCATCAGCATTCTCGTGCTGATCATCGGTTTGATGCTGCTGTACTCGGCGGTCCGCGCGTTCATGCGTGCGTCGATCATCGCAGGGGTTATCTGGCTGGTGCTGGGATTGTGGGTGTTGAGTTGGGTTGTTCACTAACACCGAACCCCATGTGAGAGCCTGAATGTCTACGTTGATCACCGACTGGCGCGATCGTGCGACCCATCGCCGCGTCTGGGCACTTGCCGCGCCGATGATTCTTTCGAACATCTCTGTCCCGCTGGTGGCGCTGGTCGACAGCACGGTGGTCGGCCACCTGCCCCACGCACATCAGCTCGGTGCTGTCGCGGTGGGCGCCAGCCTGTACACCTTTCTGGCCTGGGCCATGGGTTTCCTGCGCATGGGCTCAACCGGGTTTGCCGCGCAGGCGGCCGGGCGCGGTGACGGCGCGGCGTTGCGGCAGATCCTGCTGCAAGGCTTGCTATTGGCGATGGGGCTGGCGCTGCTGCTCGGGATGCTGGGCGTACCGCTCAGTGGCGTGGCGCTGCATTTCATGCGCCCATCGGCCGAGCTCGATCAACTGACTCGCGAGTTTTTCCACACCCGGTTGTTTGGCTTACCGGCAGCGCTGGCCAGTTATGCGCTGGTCGGCTGGTTCCTCGGCACCCAGAACGCCCGCGCACCGCTGGCGATTCTGCTGACCACCAACCTGGTGAATATCGCTCTGAACCTGTGGTTCGTCCTGGGCCTGCAATGGGGCGTTGTCGGGGCGGCCCGTGCTTCAGTGATCGCCGAATGGACCGGCGCCCTACTCGGCCTGGCCATGACCCGTCATGCCCTGCGCGCCTACCCCGGGCATATCGCCTGGGCGGCATTGGCGCTGTGGCAGAGTTGGCGGCCGCTGCTGGCGGTCAACCGCGATATCTTCATTCGCAGTCTGGCGCTGCAATCGGTGTTTTTCATGGTGACCGTGCAAGGCGCACGGCTCGGCGATGCGACCGTAGCGGCCAATGCGCTGTTACTCAATGGTTTGCTGTTGACGGCCCATGCCCTGGATGGCCTGGCCCATGCGGTCGAGGCCCTGTGCGGCCACGCCATCGGTGCCCATGACCGTCAGGCCTTGCGTCGGTCCCTGGTGGTCGCCTGCGGCTGGTCATTGATTGCCAGCCTGGGGTTTGCGCTGCTGTTCCTCTGCGCCGGGCACCTGTTCATCGAGATGCAGACCAACATCCAGAGTGTGCGCGACACTGCGTTCGTCTATTTGCCGTATCTCGCCGCACTGCCGCTGATCGCCGTCTGGAGCTATTTGCTCGACGGCCTGTTCATCGGCGCAACCCGTGCCCGGGAAATGCGCAACGGCATGCTGCTGACGGTGCTGCTATTGCTGCCATTTGCCTGGGCACTGCAAGGGTTCGGCAACCACGGACTATGGCTGACCTTTCTACTGTTCATGGTGCTGCGCAGCCTGACGCTTGGGGCATTCGCCTGGATCCTGCGCAAGAACGACGGCTGGTTCACCGTCTGAACATCGTGCTGCTCCAGTTCTCGTAGCAGCGGCTATGGGCGTGGGCTCTGCCAGCGGTTGCGCAAGCTGTCGAGCCGCTCTTGCTGAGTGCGCCCCGGCAGGTATTCTTCGGGCGTGGCTGACGGGTATTGAAAACGTAATCGCAACCAGCCATCAAGCACCGTCTGCTCGCTGAAGCCCTGTTCAAGTCCTTCCTGCACAAAAGACCAGATCGTGCCAAAGTCGTGGCCCGTCGAGCGACTCCAGTGCCACGCGTGGCGCTCCAGCAGGCAGGTTTGCAACTTGTTCTGCTGGTTAAGGCTGAGGCTGTCTTCGATGGCCAGTTCACTGACGGCCAATCGCGGATTGACCAAATGCAACCAACCCAGACTGCCGATCGCCCGGTCCGCCCAGGTCCCGCCGTGCCAGTACAGCTTATCGATCGGCCCCAGCCAGCGACTCAACTCGCGGGCATCACAGGCATCAAAAAAATAACTGGCGATAAAGGGGTTGTAGTAGCTGAGCAAGCCTTTGTAATGAAGCCCGAACGTGACCGTGAGCATACGTCGAAGGTGCCCGAGCAATTGCTCTGGGGATGCGCTACTGACCAGCAACAACCCCGGCCAGTCCGCCGGCTCGTCGTGGCAACATTGCATCAGCGGCGATTGCGCCGACAGTTCGATCAACTGCGGCCCCTGGTCGCGCAACGCATGCAGGTCGGTGTGCTCGAACAAGTCGTAACGCGGTACATCGGCAAACCGCTGCTGCAGGTTTCCCCTTGCCTGCGGCGAACCCGGTACATCCAGCAAAAGCCATTGAGCCGACTGGGCAGCGATCATGCCGCACCACTTTGGCCAAGCCCTGTCATCGTGCGGCAGGCGCAGATCGCTTGCCGGCAATGTATCAAGCTTCCCCCGCCGGGTATCAGACACAGCAACACCAAGGGCTGACTGCTCTGAACCAATGCCAACAAGTCTTGGCGACCCTGGGGCGATAAATCTTCCGGTGCCGGGGGCGCCTCCCCGACCTCTGAGGGCGGGGAGGTTTCGGCCGACAACACGCTGTCGACGTTCAACGTCGTCCTCCGAAATATGCCGGTGATCAATGGCTGGTCCGGGTCGCCCTCGATAAAGCTCACACAGACCTCAACCCCCGCCGTTAAACCGGCAACCGACTCCGCAGACAGTTGGGGCGAGACTGGCAGCCAGCAATGGCTGGGGCGTGCACCCTGGCCCTGATAAAGCCAATCGAACTGCACGGCGATCCGTAGCGCCGAGTCACTGCGCAGTTCGTCGCCCTTGACCACCCAGCCACGTTGCACACTGTTCATCCGTGGCTTCACGCTTGGACAAAACGCTACGAACGGCGCCTCCAAGGGAATCGCACAAATACGGTTGTGGTAGTACGGCACCTGCGCCTGACTGCCCGAATGCTCGACCCGGGTCAGCAACCACAGGCGATTCCAGTCGGTAAACGGATGGCCAGACAACGGCATCTGCATGCCGCTACGGATGTTCGGCAGGTCCGTTTCGCCTGCTGCGACAGGTTTCGGCAATCCATCATGACCTGTCACATCGGCATGAGCATGAACCGTGAAACGCCTGACGGCGGGCGCAGTGCCTTGAGTATCAAAGATTGTGCTGGCACCTGGAGACGAACTGCACTGAGTGTCGCCAAAGATCAGGTAATGACCGTGCTTGCGGTGCTGAAAGTAGTAATGAATCCGCTCTTGCTCGCACAGACGCTGAAGAAACGCCAAATCCGACTCACGGTACTGGGTGCAAAATTCCCGCACGGGGTAGTCATTCCTGAGCTCGAATCGACAGTGTTTTTCGTCTATGCCGTGCTCCTTCAGTACCTGAACCAGAATCTGCGGGACTGACAGGCCGGTGAAAATTCGCTGGTTGCAGCGTTGTGCCAGGCAGACCAGCTTCGGCCCAAGGCATAGACGCCAGAGCGCCGGCACCGCGTCGTCATGAAGCGGAGTGAGGTCATGAATCTGTCCGTGGATACCGCTGCCCGCGCCCCCAAACCCCAGGTACGCCGAGCGAAACATCAGGCTCGCGATATCCAGCCGCAGCTCATCGAACTGCAGATCCAGCTGAAAGACAAAGGGCTGGCTGATGGATTCGCAACCGGTAAAGGCGACAACGACAAAGGGTTGGGGCTGACCCGCTATCTCCAGACGAAATGACGGCTCGTTGACGGGATCGAACATCGGCGTTTCTCTACAGGAGGGACGGCCGGGGATTCTCGCTGAGAGACATGGCCGAGTAGAGTGCCGAAGTACAACTTAGGAAATGACCTACGCGAAATGAAGACCACACAGCGTTGATAGTGCGCCAACGCGGCAAATCGCTACAAAAATAAAGAAATGCCGTGCCAGGTCCTCCGAAAATTCCGCACTACGCGGAATATTTTCCGACAACCTGGTCACAGCAGTTCGCTACCTCAAGAAGACAGGTAAGACGAGCGAGTCAGACCCAGGCGCAATGCATCCAGGTACTGAGTACGCTCGGTGGCACTGATTCGGGCGCTGGCCACCTTGTCGCGGTAGTGCGTCATCAGCTCTTCAGGCGACAAGTGCACGTAACGCAGCATGTCTTCAATGGTGTCGTGGGTTTCGATACCGGCGTGGTAAACGCTGCCGTCGGCATTCTGGTAGATGTTTACCGAGTCGGTGTCACCGAACAGGTTATGCATGTCACCGAGAATTTCCTGGTAAGCGCCCACCAGGAAAATCCCCAGCAGGTAGTCTTCGCCTTCATTGAGCCCGTGTACCGGCAGGCTGGTTTCGATGCTCTGCTCGTCGACGTATTGCTTGATCTTGCCGTCGGAGTCACAGGTCAGGTCTTGCAGGACGGCACGGCGCATCGGCTCTTCATCAAGACGGTGCAGCGGCAGAATCGGCAGGACCTGGCCGATGGCCCAGGTGTCCGGCAGGCTCTGGAATACCGAGAAATTGCAGATGTACTTGTCGGCCAGCTTGTCGTTGAGTTCGTCGAGCACCTGACGGTGCGAGCGCTGACGGGCTTTCAACGAGTTGTGCAGGCGACGGCAGACGGCGAAGTAGCATTGCTCGGCCAGGGCTTTTTCGGCCAGGGTCAGCTTGCCATCGGCATACTGGGTGGCCACGTCGCTCATGTAGTGAGTCGCGCGCCAGTAGGTTTCGGTGACCATCTCGATATCGGTCGGACCGAGCAGGTCGACCAGCCACTGCACGGTTTCCGGCAGTTCTTCCTTGTTCTCGATCATCGGCACGTCGTCGTTGTGTTTCTCGACGTCGGTGACCTGTACCACCAGCATGGCGTGGTGAGCGGTCAGCGAACGACCACTCTCGGAGAAAATGTTCGGATGCGGCAGGTTCTGCGCGTCGCAGAACTCCTTGAGCATGCCGACCACGACACCGGCGTAATCGTCCATGTCGTAGTTGATCGAGCTGGCGTTACGCGAATGGGTACCGTCGTAGTCGACGCCCAGGCCACCGCCAACGTCGATGTGATCTACCGGCAGGCCAAGGTTGCGCAGTTCGCCGTAGTAACGGATCGCTTCCTTGAAGCCGTGCTGGTAGTCCGCCAGGTTGGCGATCTGCGAGCCCATGTGGAAGTGCAACAAACGAATGCCTTGATCCAGACCGGCTGCACGGAAGCGCTCGACTACCGACAGCAACTGGGCAGCAGACAGCCCGAACTTGGACTTTTCGCCGCCCGTGTCAGCCCATTTGCTCGATGCCAGGGACGACAGGCGAACCCGCAGGCCGACTTGAGGCTTGACCTTCAGCGAGGCTGCCTCTTCGATCACCAGGCCGACTTCGGATTCTTTCTCGATCACGATGAACACGTTGTGGCCCAGCTTCTGGCCCATCAGTGCCAGACGGATGAACTCACGGTCCTTGTAACCGTTGCAGACGATGGTGCCGCCCTTTGGCGCCAGGGCCAGCACCGCCAACAGTTCTGGCTTGGAACCGGCTTCCAGGCCGATGGACACGTTCTGGGTGGCGATGATGTTCTCGATCACCGCTTCCTGCTGGTTAACCTTGATCGGGTACAACGCGGTGTACTTGCTCTGGTATTCCAGACGCTCGATGTTCGCGTCAAAGGCGCCAGTCAACTGACGAACGCGGTCTTGCAGAATATCGGGAAAACGCACCAGCAGTGGCAAGGACAGGCCGCTTTTGCGCAGCTGTGCGACTTGCTCGAACAGATCGATAGGTGCGCTGCTCGGGCCGTTCGGACGAACTTCTACGCGACCGGCGTCACTGATCGCGAAATACCCGGCCCCCCAATGGCGAATCCCGTAAACACTGCGGCTGTCCGCAACTGTCCATTGGCTGCCATCGTCTTTGCGTGTGCGTCGTACGGACATCGAAGTCCCCTATAAAGAAGTCAAAGAGCGCCACCCGGGTTGAGGGCTGGCGCAGTCTAAAGTGAAAAAATGACGATTAGCCTGCAACGAGGGGATAGACCTCAGTTGCAGCGCTGAGTTTAGAAACCGGTCAGAACAGGCTCTGTGAAAACCATGGAGACGACGTTCAACCTGAATCGGATCAGGACTGCATCAAGTCGGGGTGGTTTTCACAGAGACGGCTAGCCGCCGGACTTCTTCGCTTTGAAACCGTGTTTGATCAGCTCTGCCAAGAGTAGCTCGACATGATCGCCCTGGATTTCGATGATCCCGTCCTTCAACGCGCCACCGGTGCCGCAACGTTTCTTCAACATCGTTGCGAGCGTAGTGAGCGCATCGATGGCCAGCGGCACGCCGCTGATGGTGGTCACCGTCTTGCCGCCACGGCCCTTGCTTTCGCGGCGCACGCGCGCGATGCCGTCGCCGGCCGGGATAACGGTTTGTTTGCAGATGCAGGCTGCCACCGGCTGGCTACAGTCCGGGCAATGTCGACCTGCGTCGGTGGAAAATACCAGGCCACCAAGGGCGGCGAAGGATGCGGCTTTTTTGGCCACCGGCAATCCTCTTGGGAGGACAAAGACTGGTCGCAGCAACGTTGGCACGTGCTATCGACCGCGAAGCCCCACTCAGGCAGGGGCAGCGCTACTGGACCGGACGCGCCTACAAAAGGCAATACCGGTTCAGCTTGAAAAGGTCGCGCAGTGTAACGGCAAAAAGCGCACTTGCTAAGAGCCAATCGGCGCCATTTTATAGATCTTTTGCGACGTCCTTTACAGCGTCGCCCGCGTGCGCGCGCAGATAGCGCTTCAACGCCGCCAGAGAGTCCGGGCAGTAAGGCTTCTGCGTGATTTCCTGCATCACCTGCTCGACAGGAATAAAGCGGGCCTGAAGCACTTCTTCCGGCTGCAGGATCAGCGGCCCGTCCCAGACTGCCGAAAACGCCGAACACCACAAGCGGTTACCGGTGTCTTCAAAGAAAAAATGATCATGGGCGGTCAGTTCTACCCCACTGACGCCCAACTCTTCTTCCAGTTCACGGGCCGCCGATTCGGCGTAGGTTTCGGTCGCCAGCACCATGCCTCCCGCCGCCACATCCCAGAACCCCGGATAGATGGCTTTGCTGAACGTGCGCTGATGCACGCACAGTTCACCGGCCGAGTTGAACAGCATGATGTAGGTGCCACGCCCGATCAGCCCGCGCTCGCGCAAGTCCGAGCGCACCAGCGAACCGAGCAGGTTGTCCTGCTCGTCGACCCAGGCGATCTGTTCGGCGTCCGAGGCCGCGCGATGCGCAGCCTCATTCAGGTTATCGGCCATGACTCAGCCCTGATTGAGCAATTGACGCAAATCGATAACCGCCGCGTTGGCCCGCGAGATGTAGTTAGCCATGACCAGCGAGTGGTTGGCCAAAATCCCGAAACCGCTGCCATTGAGGATCATCGGGCTCCAGACTGTTTCCTGGGACGCCTCCAGTTCACGAATGATCTGACGTACGCTGACCGTCGCGTTCTTCTTCGCCAGTACATCGGCGAAATCGACTTCGATGGCGCGCAGCAGATGCGACAGCGCCCAAGCCTGACCGCGTGCTTCATAGAATACGTCGTCGATCTGCAGCCAAGGGGTTTCCACTCGCTCTTCATCCAGCTGCGGCACCTGACCCGGCGCCAGAGTTTCGGTTTTCAGCGCGGTGTTCAGCTTGACCCGGCCAACACTGGCCGACAGCCGTTGCGACAGCGAACCCAAACGGGTCGCGACATCGCCCAGCCAGTTGTTCAGGTTGTCGGCACGCGCATAGAACTGGGCGTTTTTTTGTGCTGGATCGGACAGGCGAGCCTGGTAGCGGCTCAGGGAGTTGATGCCTTCCTGGTACTCCGACTCGCTGGACGGCAGCATCCAGCTCTTGTTATCGAAGTTGAAACGCGGCTCGGCCTTGGCCAGATCGGCGTCTTCAGCCGATTGCGATTGCGAACGGGCAAAGTCTTTACGCAAGGCGCGAGTCAGATCGCGTACCTGCACCAGTACCCCGTACTCCCAGTTCGGCATGTCGTCCAGCCACACGCCTGGAGGAAAACGGTCGTTGGAAATATAGCCACCCGGCTTGTGCAGCAAGGTACCGGCGACGGTCTTGAGGGTTTCGACCGTGGTGTAGCCGACGACCATCTGTTTGCCTTCCTTCTCGGCGGCCAGTTGCGCGTTCTGCTGAACCGGAAACAGCGCAGGTTCATGGCTCCAGTACCAGCCCACGGCGAGGACCACCAGCAAATACAGGCCGATCAAGGTGGCCAATGCGCGGCTGAACAGCAGGCCACCTAAATAGCTGCGGGTTGCCGACTTGGGTTCGGCGGCACGTTCAGGCGCGCTGCCTGTGCGGTTCTTCCAGTCCAGCATGGCGATATCCTTTCAATCACTTGAGTTCGTCGGTTCGACCACAACCCTACTCCATCGTGCTCTGCTGCGAGCAGATTAAATCTGCCCGGCAGACCGTGGATCGCACAGTGGCCGCGAGTCGAGCAGCCACTATAAATGAAGCACAGCGTTGATCCTATGCGACCAGTCGGTCAGGAACTGAATAACGTCGCTTTACAGTTTATTGATCTATGACACTCACGGCATCGGAAAGAGGTGCTAGCATAGAGCCATCAGTCGACCTCAGCATGCACCCTAACTAGTAGTCAGGATATGACCGAGCCAGAAGACCCCAGTCGTGAGCGCCTCAAGCACCACTTTGCCCAGCGGGTAATTCATCAAGCACGTCAGATTCTTGAGATATGGCAGCGCCTGCAACGCTATGAATGGTCAGGCGCCGACCTGGCAGAGCTGAGTGAAGCGAACCTGCGGCTGCTGCGTTTCGCCGAACGTTTCGAACAACCCGAACACACCCACCTGGCGCACAGCATCAGCCAGTCGCTTGCAGCCGTCGACGCCAATCGCGGACGCCTGAGCAGCGGGCTGATCACCGACCTCAATCGCCTGATGCAGCGCCTGTCGCGCACCGGCCTGCGGCATGGCGACCAGCTCGAACAAACCTTTCTACCGCCACTGCGCAAGCCGATCTACGTGATGCTGCAAGATCACGACCGCGCCGAGCGACTGGCCAAGCAACTCGAATTTTTCGGTCTCAGCGCGCAATCGCTGGACAGCGTGGCGGCATTTCGCTCCTCGATGGTCGAGCGGCTGCCCGCAGCGATTGTCATGGACGTCGACTTCAGCGGCCCCGGCATGGGCCTGCAACTGGCAGCCGAAGCTCAGGAAGGCCTCGAGCACAGACTGCCGCTGCTGTTTTTCAGCCTGCTGGAAACCGACACCCCGACCCGCCTCGCGGCCGTACGCGCCGGCGGCCAAGAGTTTCTGACCGGTACCCTCGAAGCGTCGAGCCTTCTGGAAAAGATCGAAGTGCTGACCTGTGTCGCCCAGTACGAACCTTATAAAGTGCTGATCATCGACGACTCCCGTGCCCAGGCCCTGCACACCGAGCGCCTGCTCAACAGCGCCGGGATCGTCACCCGCACCTTGATCGAGCCGATTCAGGCGATGGCCGAGCTGGCGGATTTCCAGCCGGACCTGATCATCCTCGACATGTACATGCCGGCCTGCACCGGCACCGAACTGGCCAAGGTGATCCGGCACAATGACCGTTACGTCAGCGTGCCGATCATCTACTTGTCGGCCGAAGACGACCTGGACAAGCAGCTCGACGCCATGAGCGAAGGTGGCGACGATTTCCTGACCAAGCCGATCAAGCCGCGACACCTGATCACCACCGTGCGCAACCGTGCGGCCCGGGCGCGCAACCTCAAGGCGCGGATGGTCCGTGACAGCCTGACCGGCCTCTATAACCACACCCATATTCTGCAATTACTCGAAGACTGCAGCTTCCGCGCCCGCCGCGAAAACAAGCCATTGAGTTTTGCGATGCTCGACATTGACCATTTCAAGCGGGTCAACGACAGCCACGGCCACCCCATGGGCGACCGGGTGATCAAGAGCCTGGCACTGTTTCTCAAGCAACGCCTGCGCAAGACCGACTTCATCGGCCGGTATGGCGGTGAAGAGTTCGCCATCGTGATGCCGGACACCGATATCGAATCGGCCTATAAAGTGCTCGATGAAATCCGCCAGCGCTTTGCCGAGATCCACTACCCGGCCCAGCCGCAGGACCTCTGGTGCACCTTCAGCGCCGGCGTGGTGGACCTGCACGAAGAGGGCGACAGCCTGATGATGGCCAGCCAGGCAGACGAGGCGCTGTACCGCGCCAAGCACGCCGGACGCAATCGCGTTCAAGCGGCGCGGTCGTCGAATCAAAGTGCCACTTTTTCACCTGAATCCACTGATTCGGTCATAACCCTGTAACACAAACGCAATAAATTCAGGCACTTACCATTCTGTCGTTGGTAGAACCCCGATGCGCCTGAAGTTGCTGACCAATCTCAATACCCTGCTTCTAGTCGCGGTGTGCCTCGCACTCGGCGCCACCCTCTGGTGGTCGCAAAAAGCCCTGGAGCGTCCTTATCTGTTGATGGAGCGCTACCTGGGCCTGTCGCAGCACTTTCAAAATCAAGTGGCGCGCAACGTCGAAGATTACCTGGCCAGCGGCGATGCCCTGCGCCTGAGCAGCGCCAGCCAGGCCATCGAAACCCTGCAAAAAGAACTCGACGAACTGCCGGCCGGCCTGGCTGACAGCGTGCGGCCGAGCCTTGCCAGCCTCGATGACTTCAGCAAGACCGACCTGTTGGCCGCCGGCAAACTGGCGGGTGATCCGCAAGCCTTACTGCTCCAGGCCGAGCGCGAACTGGGCGCCAGCCTGGAGCAACTCAGCCAATACGCCACCAGCGCCAATACGCCTGCCGCTGCCGCCTATCTACCGCCCTTGCTTATCGCTTCGCAGCACGTGGGCAAACTCTCGCTGGCCCGGGACAAACTGGTCAGCAGTGGCCGCAGCGAACTGGCGGCCGATGTCGAGCGCGAGGTCAGTAGCATCCGCACTCAGGCCGAGCTGATCGAAGCGCTGCCGCTGCTTGGCGTGACCACCAGCAAAGAATCGAATACCGACGATTTCTCGGCGATGATGGGGCTGGAAAACACTGAAAAAACCGTCGCCGAAGATGCCGGCACCGGTTTCAAACGCGAACTCGCCAGCCTGCTCAGCCGCTACCCCGCCGAACTCGGCCGGACCCGCGAACAGATTCAGAAACGCGCCGACCTCAGCGCCGCCACCCACCTGAAAATCGCCGCCGTGCAGCAGGCCATCGCCGGGCTGGAACCGACCGTGCGTGCGCAGCATGGGCAAATCCAGGGTGAAGTGCGGCTCATGCAGGGCGTAATGATCGGCCTGATCCTGCTGATCGCGCTGTTGATCGACACCTTGCAACGTCGCCTCGCCCGCGTGCTGACCAACCTGGCGCCTGCGCTGTCGACCTGGGCCGAAGGCGACTTCAGTCGGGACATCCAGCTCGGCGCAACCAACCGTGAGCTACAGGACATTCAAGAATCGCTGAATCGCCTGCGCGCTTATCTTGTGGATCTGGTCGGGACAATCCGTTTGAACGCCGAACAGGTTGCCGGCAGCAGCCGGGTATTGGCCGAACTGAGCAGCGACTTGCACAGTGGCGCCGAACATCAGGCCGGCGACACCGCGCTGATTCGCGACTCGCTTGGTGAGCTGGAAGCGACCATTCAGCAAGTCGCCGGCGATGCCTGCCAGGCTGCCGACGCCAGCCGTCACGCCGGTCTTGCGGTCGAGCACGGGCAAAAAGTCATTGGCTTGAGTCTGACCGGACTGCACGCGCTGGTCGGCGAAGTCCAGGGCAACGCACAAATGATCGAGCATCTGGCCGAAGAGTCGGCCACCATCGGCGGCGTACTGACGGTGATTCGTTCGATTGCCGATCAGACCAACCTCCTCGCCCTGAACGCCGCGATTGAAGCCGCCCGCGCCGGGGAAATGGGCCGCGGTTTTGCGGTGGTTGCCGAGGAGGTTCGTTCACTGGCGCAACGCACTGCCGGTGCTACCGCAGAAATCCAGACCTTGATTGCCGGCCTGCAACTGGCCGCACGACAATCGGTGGAAGGCATGCGCGCCCAGGTCGAACATGCCGAAGCCACCGCCAACCAGGCACAAGCCGCTGACGGCGCACTGGATAAAATCGTCGGAGCCATCCAGACCATTGCCGACACCGCGGTGCGCATCGCCGATGTCACGGCCCAGCAAAGTGGCGCCGTCAGTGAAATCCGCGATCACAGCGAGCGGATTCATCAGTTGGGTGGGGATAACCTGGTGCGCATCGGTGAAGGCCGCAGTCAGGGCGAAAATCTGCTGGTGCTGGGTGGGCAATTGCATACGGCAGTGCAGGCATTTCGGGTTTAAGTCTGCGGACCCGAACACAACTGGCCAGCAGGACTATCGCCACCTAAGCTCTTGTATAAACACACCTATTAGTCCATACGGCAGTATTTAGTCTTCGCTTTGATGCTAAGGTTTAGCGCTTCAATTAATCGAGCGCGCAAAGGAGTGCCCCGTGATAGTTCCAACTTCGCCCCCTAGTGTATCTGTGGAGGAAAACATGGCTGTTGCCTTCCATAAGAAAAAAGTTTTGAAAGAGGGATCCGCGTTCATTTACTCCTGGTTCTATACCCAGGTCAGGAATCGCGGCCCTTGGGATTACAAAAAACTGTCTCCTGACTATGAAGCCTTCGGTAATTTCAATTACGGCGCAGCCGGAATTGCTGCGGGCTTTTCCGAAAATGTCCTGTTACGTGCCGCCGGTTTTGCCCAGACACAGGCAAAAACGACAAAAGTAGAATTTGGAAGCTGGTGGAGCGAGGCTCCTTTTGGCGATGACCCTGCAGATCAGGAATGGATCAAAAAAGGAGTCAGGTATGCCCGCTTCAGGAACTACTGAAAAAACTGTATATACCATCGTCACCTCCTGCCTGCTGGCGGTATGCCTGGGCTACATCGGCTGGACCTGGCTCATGTCTCCCAGCGCCCCGGTGCTGACCGATGTAGTACTCAAACTACCCGTTGGCGAAAATGGCTTCGTCTACGGCGTCAAGGATGATCGAGGCGGAGCAACAGTACCGTTCAGCTATCGATACTATGTCTATCGCGAACTGGCATCCGACGAACAAATAGCGTCTGAACTCAAGACTGCCGGTCCGTTTTTAGTCACCCGAGATCCAGCCATAAAGATCAATGTCCAAGGCTCGGTCATCAATGTATCGACCCATCAGGAAGTCTATGAGTATCACAGCAGCACGCTGTTCCGACATACCAACAGCGCCGACTACAGCCCCGTGACAATCAACTTGTGCAACCACTCCAGCGATCAATCAACAAAGTAAACGCGTCCCCCTGGGAGCTGTCGAAGAGTCGGCGTAGGCGCATGCATCGTGCACTCAGTTATCATGCTCCCACTTTCGATACGCGAGATTGTCATGCGCCGCTTGCTCTCCCTGCTGCTGTTAGTGCTCGCCCTCCCGGCCTCTGCCGCTGGCCTTTTGGACAGTCGCCCCAGTTCGACCCTGGGCTCGATCAATAACAGCGCCGACTTCCTGCCCGTGCGCGAAGCTTTTCAGCTGAGCCTGGCGGAGAGCACGCCGCAATCGATCAAACTGCGTTTCGTCGCCACCGAGGGTTACTACCTCTACCGGCATCGCTTCCAGTTTCACAGCGAGCCCGCCGACATTGGCCTGGGCGCCGCGCAACTGCCTTCAGGCGAAAAAAAACACGACGAGTACTTTGGCGATGTCGAGGTCTACCACGGCATTCTCGACGTAGAACTGCCACGCAACAGCGCCGATCAACGGGCTTTCACACTGGCCGTCACCTATCAGGGCTGTGCCGATAAAGGCCTGTGTTATCCACCGGAGACCGAACGCCTGACGATCGACGGCGCAGTGGCCACGACCACGGCCAGTGCCGCCACTTGGAGCTGGGGTGAACTCGCCTTGTTCTTCCTCGCCGGCCTTTTCCTGACCTTCACCCCGTGCATGCTGCCGATGCTACCGATCCTCTGCGGCGTGGTACTGAATGGTCAGGTCGGCGGACTGCGCGGCTTTAATCTGTCGCTGGCCTATGTCTTGCCGATGGCCGCCTGTTTCGCCTTGCTCGGCGCGCTGATGGGAATGTTCGGCGCCCAACTGAACCTGCAAGCACGCCTGCAATCGGCCTGGGTACTGGTGCCATTTGCACTGTTTTACGCGGTGTTTGCCTTGGCAATGTTCAGTGTTTTCGAACTGAAACTGCCCGATGCCATCAGCAGCCGCCTGGACCGTATTGCCGGCCGCACCAAAGGTGGTTCGCTGTGGGGCGCGGCGGTGCTGGGCGTGGTATCGAGCCTGTTGGTCTCGCCGTGCGTGTCCGGCCCCTTGGCAGGCGCGCTGCTGTACATCAGCGCCAGCGGCGATGCGCTGGGGGGCGCTCTGAAATTGTTCATTCTGGGACTGGGCATTGGCACGCCCATTCTGCTGGTCGCGACCGGCGGTGCAGCCTGGCTGCCAAAAAGCGGCCCGTGGCTGATCTACGTGAAGAACACCATCGGCGTGTTGTTGCTTGCAGTCTCCATCGGCATTCTCAGCCGCGTGCTGCCGGGCCAGATCACCTTGCTGCTGATCGGTTTGTTGTGGGGTGGCGTCGGGCTTTTTCTCGGCGCACTGGAGTTTGTCTATAAACCACCGAGAAAACGTATTGCACAACTGCTCGGCCTGCTTCTGCTGTTTTACGCAATGGCCTGCTGGTATGGGGCCTTCAGTGGCCAGAGCAATCCGTTCAGTCCGATTGGCCAGCCTCGGGTCGTCAACGCCCTTGGCAGCCCTCAATCGCAAAACACCAGCAAATGGCAGACCATCAACACCCCGGCGGAACTCGATCGCGTGCTCGCTGAAGCAAAATCCGCCAATACCCCGCTGCTGCTCGACTGGTACGCCGACTGGTGCATCAGCTGCAAAGTCATCGAACACGAGGTGCTTAACGAGCGCAACGTCGTCGAACGCCTTAAAGGTTATCGACTGGTTCGCTTCGACATCACCGCCAGCAACGCCGAACAACGCGCCCTGCTCGACCGTTACAAGCTGTTCGGACCACCGGCGCTGATGTTTTTTGGCAGGGATGGCAAGGAACGTGGCGATGTGCGGGTGATTGGCGAGATTAACGCCAAGGACTTCGCCGAACGTGTCGCTAAAGCGAATGACCAGATTTAATCAGTTGGTCACATAATTCACGCAATCATCGGTCATTGTGCTGGCTATTGCAGAGAACTGGACAGTCATAAAGGCTTTGCGGCATAGTCGCCGGGTTCTGACAACTGCACACAGATAACAAGGAACAGCCGATGGCGACCCTACTGGTACTGCACGGACCCAACCTGAACCTGCTCGGCACCCGCGAACCGGGCGTCTACGGGGCTGTGACCCTGGCCGAGATCAACCAGGATCTGGAACAGCGTGCGCGCAATGCCGGCCACCATTTGCTCTACCTGCAAAGCAACGCCGAGTATGAATTGATCGACCGCATTCACGCTGCTCGCGGTGAGGGTGTGGACTTCATTTTGATCAATCCAGCAGCTTTTACACATACAAGTGTCGCATTACGTGACGCGCTGCTGGCGGTGAGCATCCCATTCATCGAAGTGCATTTGTCTAACGTGCACAAACGCGAACCTTTCCGCCATCACTCTTACTTCTCCGACGTTGCGGTGGGAGTGATCTGCGGCCTTGGCGCCAGCGGTTATCGACTGGCCCTGGAGGCCGCACTAGAACAGCTTGAAAGACAGGCAACGGCTTGAACAACAAGCGTTAAACGCCCCTGACCGACCCTTGGGAGTTGATGATTCATGGATATCCGTAAAGTTAAGAAACTGATCGAACTGCTGGAAGAGTCCGGTATCGACGAGCTCGAGATCAAGGAAGGCGAAGAGTCCGTACGTATCAGCCGCCACAGCAAAACCCCGGCTCAGCAGTACTACGCTCCTGCGCCAATGCACGCTCCGGCTCCGGCACCTGTCGCTGCTGCCGCGCCTGCTGCTGCCGCTGCACCTGCCGCTCCCGCTGCGCCAGTTCTGAACGGCAACGTTGCCCGTTCGCCAATGGTGGGCACGTTCTATCGTAAATCTTCGCCGTCCTCGCCGTCCTTCGTTGAAGTTGGCCAGAGCGTGAAGAAAGGCGACACCCTGTGCATCGTCGAAGCCATGAAGATGATGAACCACATCGAAGCTGAAAGCAGCGGTGTGATCGAATCCATCCTCGTCGAAGACGGCCAGCCGGTTGAGTACGACCAGCCGATGTTCACCATCGTTTGAACCGCGGAGAGCCAACGATGTTGAAACCTGCGAAGTTGGAAAAAGTTCTGATCGCCAACCGCGGTGAAATCGCCCTGCGGATCCTGCGTGCCTGCAAAGAGATGGGCATCAAGACCGTCGCCGTTTACTCCAAGGCTGACAAGGATCTGATGCACCTGGGCCTGGCAGACGAATCCGTCTGCATCGGCCCGGCATCGGCCGCGCACTCTTACCTGCACATTCCGGCGATCATCGCCGCTGCCGAAGTGACCGGCGCTACCGCCATTCACCCAGGCTACGGCTTCCTCGCGGAAAACGCCGACTTTGCCGAACAGGTAGAAAACTCCGGCTTCGCCTTCATCGGCCCGAAAGCTGAAACCATCCGCCTGATGGGCGACAAGGTTTCGGCCAAGCACGCCATGATCGCTGCCGGCGTACCGACCGTTCCAGGTTCTGACGGCCCGCTGCCGGAAGACGAAGAAACCGCTCTGCGCATTGGTCGCGAAGTCGGTTACCCGGTGATCATCAAAGCCGCTGGCGGCGGTGGTGGTCGGGGCATGCGCGTTGTGCATAAAGAAGAAGACCTGATCTCCTCGGCGAAACTGACCCGCTCCGAAGCAGGCGCGGCGTTCGGCAACCCGATGGTCTATCTGGAAAAATTCCTGACCAACCCACGTCACGTGGAAGTTCAGGTACTTTCCGATGGCCAGGGCCACGCTATCCATCTGGGTGACCGCGATTGCTCGCTGCAACGTCGCCACCAGAAGGTTCTCGAAGAAGCGCCGGCACCGGGCATCGACGAGAAGGCTCGCCAGGAAGTCTTCGCCCGCTGCGTCAAGGCGTGCATCGACATCGGTTACCGTGGCGCAGGCACTTTCGAGTTCCTGTACGAGAACGGCAGCTTCTACTTCATCGAGATGAACACTCGTGTCCAGGTAGAGCACCCGGTTTCGGAAATGGTCACCGGCATCGACATCGTCAAGGAGATGCTCAGCATCGCCGCTGGCAACCCACTGTCGTTCACCCAGGATGACGTGGTCATCCGCGGTCACGCGCTGGAATGCCGGATCAACGCCGAAGACCCGAAAACCTTCATGCCAAGCCCTGGCACGGTCAAGCATTTCCATGCGCCGGGCGGTAACGGTGTGCGGGTTGATTCGCACCTGTACAGCGGCTACGCAGTTCCGCCGAACTACGATTCGCTGATCGGCAAACTGATCACTTACGGGGCAACCCGTGAAGAAGCCATGGCGCGCATGCGCAATGCGCTGGACGAAATCGTGGTTGACGGGATCAAGACCAACATCCCGCTGCACCGCGACCTGACCCGCGACGAAGGCTTCTGCAAAGGTGGAGTCAACATCCACTACCTGGAACACAAGCTGGCTGGCCAGCATTAAGATGTGATCCGGACCAACAAAGCCGCTTTCGAGCGGCTTTGTTGTTTCTACCCCCTCTGCAGGAGCAAGGCTTGCCCGCGACTCAGGCGCTGCGGCCCTTCAGATAGACCGCGTCATCGTTCATCGCGGGCAAGCCTTGCTCCTACGAAAAGCATTTACCCGCCCGGAGAGCATGCCTACGTCGACCTTGTCGTCTTCTGCGCCGCTCTCGCGTAAACTTTCGCGCTTCTCGCAGCCCGCTAGGCTGCACATTACATTTTTCAAAGGTGCCCGCCATGCCTTGGCTGCAAGTCCGTCTCGCCATCAGCCCAGAACAAGCCGAAACCTACGAAGACGCTTTCCTTGAAGTGGGCGCCGTCTCGGTAACCTTCATGGACGCCGAAGATCAGCCGATCTTCGAGCCGGAACTGAACACCACCCCGCTGTGGTCGCACACGCACCTGCTGGCCCTGTTCGAAGGTGGCACCGAAGCCGCCAGCGTGCTCGCTCACCTTGAGTTGCTGACCGGCAGCCCGCTGCCCGAGCATCACAGCGAAGTCATCGAAGACCAGGACTGGGAACGCAGCTGGATGGACGGTTTCCAGCCGATGCGCTTCGGTCAGCGCCTGTGGATCGTCCCGAGCTGGCACGCTGCGCCCGAGCCTGATGCGGTCAACCTGCTGCTCGATCCGGGTCTGGCGTTCGGCACTGGTACCCATCCGACCACCGCCTTGTGCCTGGAATGGCTCGATGGCCAGGACCTGAAGGACTGCCGCGTACTGGACTTCGGCTGCGGCTCGGGGATTCTCGCGATTGCCGCCCTGCTGCTGGGCGCCAAGGAAGCGGTCGGCACCGACATTGACGTGCAGGCGCTGGAAGCCTCTCGTGACAACGCCGGGCGCAACAACATCGACGAAGCGCTGTTTCCGCTGTACCTGCCTCAAGATTTGCCGCAAGTGCAGGCCGACGTACTGGTCGCCAACATTCTCGCCGGACCACTGGTTTCCCTGGCCCCGCAACTCTCCAGCCTGGTCAAGCCCGGCGGTCGCCTGGCACTGTCGGGCATCCTCGCCGAGCAAGGCGCGGAAGTCGCAGAGGCTTATGCCAAGGACTTTGATCTGGACCCGATTGCCAATCGCGATGGCTGGGTGCGCATTACCGGCCGTCGGCGCTAAAATGAGCGCCTGCATACTCCGGATGGCCGCATGACCGATAGCTTCGTCACCCAGTGCCCGCATTGCCAGACCAGTTTCCGCGTCAGCCACGCCCAATTGAGCGTGGCCCGTGGGGTGGTTCGCTGCGGCTCTTGCCTGCAAGTGTTCAATGCTGCGCGGCAGCTGCTCGAGCAACGCATGGGCAAGGAAGCTATCGCCCTCACGGACCCGTCTCCGGTTGAGCCTCCCACGCAACGGGCCATCAGCCAGAAGCAGTGGACAGCCGCCGAACTGGATCTGGACAGCCTCGACCTCGACGAAGAACTCGCCAAGCTCGAACAACGGGAAATCCAGCCTACCAAAGAGTTCGGCCATCATGAGCGCAAGCACAAGGAAGACTCGCTGAGCGCCCGCCGGGATACGACCGAAGGCGAAGAACCGTGGTCCGACAGCCTGTTCAGCGATTCCGCCGCCGAACGCGCGCTGGCCGGCGAAAACACGCACGCACCGGCCGAGAACCATCGATTGGCAGACATCGCCGACGAGCCGGAAAAGCCCTCGCGCACCGAACCCTCGCTGTCGCTTGAACTGGTCGACCTGGACGATGAGCCCGAGGCACCGCAGTTGCGCCTCGAGCAGCCATTCGAAACGCCGGAGCCTCCAGCGAAGCACGAGCGCCTGTCCGCGACCGATGATGACCTCGACGACGAATCCCACAAGGTCGAGCCTATACGCAATAAGCGCACACGCAACGAATCGAGCATGCATGACGAGGTGCTGCAGGACCTGGTCGACGACCCGCTGCAACTCGACTGGCAAAAACGCCGCTCACCCTGGGGTCGCCGGCTCTTTTGGAGCCTGATGGTCCTGCTGGGCGCGGCGGCTCTTGCCGGCCAGTACATTGCCTATCACTTCGACGAACTGGCCCGTCAGGACCAATACCGCCCCTGGTTCCAGCAACTGTGCCCGCAGATCGGTTGCAGCGTGCCGTCCAAGGTCGATATCGCGAAAATCAAAAGCAGCAATCTGGTGGTGCGTAGCCACCCGGACTTCAGCGGCGCACTGGTGGTCGACGCGATCATCTACAACCGTGCGTCGTTCTCGCAGCCATTCCCATTGCTGGAACTGCGCTTTGCCGACCTCAATGGCCATCTGATCGCCAGTCGCCGCTTCAAACCGGGCGAGTACCTCAATGGCGACCTCGCGGACCTCGCAGAAATGCCACCGCAAACACCGATCCACATTGCCCTGGACATCCTCGATCCCGGCCCCAAAGCCGTGAATTACAGCCTGAGCTTCCACTCGCCCGAGTGATTCGCTGCTCTCGGCGCTCAATCACGCGCAATTGACGACAGCTTTCTGACTCCCGGCGCTTCGAACCAAACCGCTGGCAATAACGGAATAACTGTTCAGATTTTATCCAATTCAGCCTTTATCCAGTCATCGAGAGCGGGTATCATGCCAACCCTTTTTCGAACTCTCATGATCCGACCCCACAACAGGGAAGTCCTATGTCGGCGGTACGCATCGGCCCATATACATTGCACAACGGCTTGATTCTCGCCCCGATGGCGGGGGTTACCGACCAGCCCTTTCGTCAGCTGTGCAAACGACTGGGCGCAGGGCTTGTAGTCTCGGAAATGGTCACCAGCGACATGAGTTTGTGGAACACCCGCAAATCGCGTCTGCGCATGGTCCACGAAGGTGATCCCGAGCCTCGCTCGGTACAGATCGCCGGTGGCGATGCACAGATGCTGGCGCAGGCAGCACGCGCCAACGTCGAGCTGGGTGCCCAGATTATTGATATCAACATGGGGTGCCCGGCCAAGAAGGTCTGCAACAAGGCCGCCGGCTCCGCGTTACTGAAAGATGAAGAACTGGTGACCGAGATCCTGCACGCCGTCGTGGCGGCGGTTGATGTGCCGGTCACCCTGAAGATCCGCACGGGCTGGGACCGGGCGAACAAGAACGGCCTGACGGTGGCGAAGATCGCCGAACAGGCAGGCATTACGGCGCTGGCGGTGCATGGCCGGACCCGTGCCGATCTGTACACCGGTGAAGCCGAGTACGACACCATTGCCGCGATCAAGCAGGCGGTGTCGATTCCGGTCTTCGCCAATGGCGATATCGACTCGCCCGAGAAGGCCCGGCACGTGCTCGACGCGACCGGTGCCGATGGCCTGCTGATAGGTCGGGCTGCCCAGGGGCGGCCATGGATTTTTCGTGAAATCGAGCATTATCTGCGTACCGGCGAAAAACTCCCGGCACCGGAATTGATCGAGGTGGAACGTATTCTGCTTGAGCATCTGGCCGCGCTCCATGCTTTCTATGGAGATGTCATGGGCGTACGCATCGCCCGCAAGCATGTCGGCTGGTATCTCGCAACCCTGCCGGGCGCCAGGGAGTTTCGCGCCCACTTCAATCGTTTGGATGGTACGGAAACACAATGCGCCAACGTTCGGGAGTTCTTCGCCGAGCGCTACAAGAGCCTGACAGGGGACGCAGAAGAGGTGGCCGCATGACGATGATGACCGAGACTTTAGTGAGTGGAACAGCACCCGTGAGCGACAACGTAAATTTGAAACAGCACCTCAATACGCCGAGCGAAGAAGGCCAGACCCTTCGCGGGAGTGTCGAGAAGGCGCTGCACAATTATTTCGCCCACCTTGAAGGCGCTGCCGTCACGGATGTGTACAACCTGGTGCTCTCCGAAGTCGAGGCTCCCCTGCTCGAAAGCGTGATGAACTACGTCAAGGGCAATCAGACCAAGGCCAGTGAGCTGCTGGGACTGAACCGCGGCACCTTGCGCAAAAAACTCAAGCAGTACGATTTGCTGTAAGCATTCAATCAAACCAGAAAGGCGCCCGCGTAAAACCGGTCGCCTTTTTTGCTGACTTCCTTTGCTTTTGAT
The DNA here is from genome assembly GCF_007713465.1 of Pseudomonas sp. H3(2019). Classification (GTDB taxonomy): domain Bacteria; phylum Pseudomonadota; class Gammaproteobacteria; order Pseudomonadales; family Pseudomonadaceae; genus Aquipseudomonas. The sequence goes on from NZ_VMSG01000014.1 coordinate 25,504, forward strand.
GGAAATTGAGATGACCGACCAGACCACCCGCCTGCCGATCCGCCGCGCCTTGATCAGCGTTTCCGACAAGACCGGGATCCTCGAATTCGCCAAGGAGCTCGAAGCGCTCGGCGTCGAAATCCTCTCCACCGGCGGGACGTTCAAGCTGCTGCAGGACAATGGCGTAGCCGCTGTGGAAGTCGCGGATTACACCGGTTTCGCAGAAATGATGGACGGTCGGGTGAAAACCCTGCACCCGAAAATCCACGGCGGGATCCTCGGTCGTCGCGGTATCGACGACGCGATCATGAACGAGCACGGCATCAAGCCGATCGATCTGGTCGCCGTTAACCTCTACCCGTTCGAAGCCACCATCAACAAGCCAGGCTGCGACTTGCCGACCGCCATCGAGAACATCGATATCGGTGGCCCGACCATGGTCCGCTCGGCCGCCAAGAACCACAAAGACGTGGCCATCGTGGTGAACGCCAGCGATTACGCCAGCGTGCTGGAAAACCTCAAGGCCGGTGGCCTGACCTACGCTCAGCGTTTCGACCTGATGCTCAAGGCCTTCGAACACACCGCGGCCTACGACGGCATGATCGCCAACTACATGGGCACCGTGAACCAGGCCGCTGACACCCTCACCACCGAAGGTCGCAGCGAGTTCCCGCGCACCTTCAACAGCCAGTTCATCAAGGCCCAGGAAATGCGCTACGGCGAGAACCCGCACCAGAGCGCGGCGTTCTACGTTGAAGCCAAGCCAGCCGAAGTCGGCATCGCTACCGCGACCCAACTGCAAGGCAAAGAACTGTCGTACAACAACGTGGCCGACACCGACGCTGCGCTGGAATGCGTGAAGAGCTTCGTCAAACCGGCCTGCGTGATCGTCAAGCACGCCAACCCGTGCGGCGTTGCCGTGAGCCCGGACGCCGAAGGCGGTATCCGTCAGGCGTACGAACTGGCTTACGCCACCGACACCGAATCGGCTTTCGGCGGCATCATCGCGTTCAACCGTGAACTGGACGCTGAAACCGCCAAAGCCATCGTCGAGCGCCAGTTCGTCGAAGTGATCATTGCCCCATCGGTCAGCGAAGAAGCCCGCGCCATTGTCGCCGCCAAGGCCAACGTTCGCCTGCTGGCCTGCGGCCAGTGGTCGGCTGATCGTGCCGCTGCCTGGGACTACAAACGCGTCAATGGCGGTTTGCTGGTACAGAGCCGCGACATCGGCATGATCGGCAGCGAAGACCTGAAGGTTGTGACCAAGCGCGCACCGACCGAGCAAGAGATCAACGACCTGATCTTCGCCTGGAAAGTCGCCAAGTACGTCAAATCCAACGCCATCGTCTACGCCAAGAACCGTCAGACCATCGGTGTCGGCGCTGGCCAGATGAGCCGCGTGAACTCTGCGCGCATCGCCGCCATCAAAGCTGAACACGCCGGCCTGCAAGTGCAGGGTGCGGTCATGGCCTCGGATGCGTTCTTCCCGTTCCGCGACGGCATCGACAACGCAGCCAAGGTCGGCATCACCGCCGTGATTCAACCAGGCGGCTCGATGCGTGACAACGAAGTGATTGCTGCCGCAGACGAAGCCGGCATCGCCATGGTATTCACCGGCATGCGCCACTTCCGTCACTAATACGACAACGGTCGCACTGACGCCGGCATCTGCTGCGTTGGAGCCCACCTCGATGATGCTCATTGCCTAGAGGCAACTCCGCTCATCAAGGCGGGCTCCGCCTTGCATCTACCGACGTCATTGCAACCTCCTACGGCGTGAAGCGCCTTAGGTTCTAAAACAGAATTAGCGTCATCCGAGGTTTTTGAAATGAATGTTTTGATCATTGGCAGCGGTGGCCGTGAACACGCCCTGGCCTGGAAAGTCGCTCAGGATCCGCGCGTACAGAAAGTCTTCGTTGCCCCGGGCAACGCCGGCACGGCCATTGAAGCCAAGTGCGAGAACGTCGCTATCGACGTGCTGGCCCTTGAGCAACTGGCCGATTTTGCCGAGAAAAACGTCTCCCTGACCATCGTCGGTCCGGAAGTCCCGCTGGTCGCGGGCGTCGTCGATCTGTTCCGCCAACGTGGCCTGGACTGCTTCGGCCCAACCGCTGGCGCCGCCCAGCTGGAAGGTTCCAAGGCCTTCACCAAGGACTTCCTGGCTCGCCACAAGATCCCGACGGCCGACTACCAGAACTTCACCGAGATCGAGCCTGCCCTGGCTTATCTGCGTGAAAAAGGCGCGCCGATCGTGATCAAGGCCGACGGCCTGGCGGCCGGTAAAGGCGTGATCGTCGCCATGACCCTGACCGAAGCCGAAGACGCCGTACGCGACATGCTCGCCGGCAACGCTTTTGGCGACGCCGGTTCGCGCGTGGTCATCGAAGAGTTCCTCGATGGCGAAGAAGCCAGCTTCATCGTCATGGTCGACGGCAAGAACGTGCTGCCGATGGCCACCAGCCAGGACCACAAACGTGTTGGCGACGCCGATACCGGCCCGAACACCGGTGGCATGGGTGCCTACTCCCCTGCCCCGGTGGTCACCAGCGAAGTTCACCAACGTGTCATGGACCTGGTGATCTGGCCAACCGTGCGTGGCATGGCCGAAGAAGGCAACGTCTACACCGGCTTCCTCTATGCTGGCTTGATGATCGATAAAGCCGGCAACCCGAAAGTCATCGAGTTCAACTGCCGTTTTGGCGACCCCGAGACCCAACCGGTGATGCTGCGTCTGCAGTCGAGCCTGGTATTGCTGGTCGAAGCGGCGCTGGCACAGGCACTGGACAAGGTCGAAGCGCAGTGGGATCCACGTCCAAGCGTCGGCATCGTACTGGCTGCTGGCGGCTACCCGGGTGATTACGCCAAGGGCGCCGTGATCGAAGGCCTGGATGCCGCCGCTGCGCTGGAAGGTAAAGTCTTCCACGCCGGTACCGCGCTGAAGGACGGCAAGGTTGTAACCGCCGGCGGTCGGGTACTTTGCGCCACCGCTATGGGCGCAAGCGTCGATGCCGCCCAGCAGCAGGCTTACAAACTGGCTGCCAAAATCAACTGGGAAGGCTGCTTCTACCGCAAAGACATTGGCTACCGCGCCATTGCCCGTGAGCGTGGCGAAAATCAGGAATAAGCTATCCATTCGGCTAGGCAAGGGCCTAAGGCCCTTGCCGTACTATTCCGGCGCCGCGCATAGTTATAATCTGGCATCAACCTACGAAGGGATTTCGCCGTGCGCTGGCTCAGGATTGCCATAGGCTTCACCGTCACTCTGCTGACCCTGCTCTGCATGCTCCCGGCCCAGGCCGCGCAAGGCAGTGGCTGGGCGGTATTGCTCGACGAACAGGCAGACCTGCAACTGAGCGATATCCGCTCGCCTCGCTACATCAACCAATTCAGCCCGATTGAACTCGACCAGATCACCGCCGCCGAACCCAGTGGCGCGTTGTGGCTGCGTTTCAAGTTCAGCCCCGGCAAACACGAACAACTGCTGCGCATCTTCGCCCCCGACTTGTTGCACCTGAACCTCTACGTTCTGGATGGCGATACGCTGATCGAGCAATTGACCAGCGGCAACGAGCAACCGCAGAGCGAGCGACCGCTCCCCAGCAGCGACTTCATGTTGCCGCTGCCTCAAAGCGACAAGCCCCTCGACGTCTATCTGCGACTGGTTTCCGAACACGAGTTGCGGCCTTATATCACCCTGCAATCGGCCGTGATGACGGCAGCCCACCAGAACCAGACGCTGATCTACGGCCTGTTTTTTGGCTGCATCGCGATGCTGATCCTGTATAACCTCACGCGCTACGGTTATTCCCGCTCGCGAAGCAGTCTCTGGCTGGCGGCGTGCGAGGGGCTGTTGCTGCTCAGCCTGGTGCTGTTGCTGAACCTGGCGGGCCCATGGCTTCCCGACTGGCATGCCGTGCAAACACCCGGCGCCTACCTGGCGCTACTGCTGACAGCCCCTTGCGGCCTGATGTTCGCCTACCGCTTCTTTGCCCCGTTGGGCCCGCACCCACTGAACAGGTTGCTGCTGGGGGACATCCTGTTCATTGTCCTGTGCAGCCTGTTGTTGCTGTTCGTCGACACCCTGCCGCTGAACATCATCACCTATGCGCTGGTGGCCCTGGCGGGACTGAGCATGCTCTTTGTCAGTGCCTATCACTGGCAAAAGGGTTACCGACCGGCACGCCTGTTCGTCGCCGCGATGGTGGTGTTCAACATCGGCACGCTGATCATCCTGCCCGCGTTGCTGGGGCTGACCCTGGTTGCACCGCAAGGCCTGATCATGACCTTGATGGCCTTCATCTGCATCTGCGGCGTGCTGATGAGCATCGCTCTGAGCGAACGCCAGCGCAGCATCACCGAAGACCGCTTCAGCGTCAGCCGCGACCTGGCAGCGAGTAATGCCGAGATCAATGCCAAAGCCGAATTCCTGGCAAAAATCAGCCACGAAATCCGCACCCCGATGAATGGCGTGCTGGGCATGACCGAGCTACTGCTGGGCACCCCGCTGTCGGTCAAACAGCGCGATTACGTGCAAACCATCCACAGCGCCGGCAATGAACTGCTGACGTTGATCAACGAAATCCTCGACATCTCCAAGCTCGAGTCCGGACAAATCGAACTCGACGATGTGCAGTTCGACCTCAACGCACTGATCGAAGACTGCCTGAGCATCTTCCGCGCCAAGGCCGAACAACAGAACGTCGAGCTGATCAGCTTCATCCAGCCACAGGTCCCTCGCGTGATCAGCGGTGATCCGACGCGCCTGCGTCAGACGCTGCTGAGCCTGCTGGAAAACGCCCTGAAGAAAACCGACGAAGGCGAAATCCTGATCGTCGTTGCCCTCGACGAACGCAGCCACAAACCGCGCCTGCGCATTGCCGTGCAAGACAGCGGGCAACCCATGGATGCCGAAGAACGCGAAGCCCTGCTACATGCCGAACTGCACAGCAAGAACTTCCTTTCCGCCACCCGCCTGGGCGGTAACCTGGGGTTAGTGATCGCTCGCCAATTGATTCTGCTGATGCACGGCGAATTCGGTATCAAGAGCGGCAGCAATCAGGGCAGCACACTGTGGCTGACCTTGCCCCTGGACCCCGAGCGCCTCGAACACCCGACCTCCGATCTCGATGGTCCGCTGCAAGGCGCCCGGGTGTTGGTGGTGGACGACAATGACACCTGCCGCAAAGTCCTGGTGCAGCAATGCAGCGCCTGGGGGCTGAACGTCAGCGCCGTACCTTCCGGTAAGGAAGCCCTTGCTCTGCTGCGCACCAAGGCGCACCTGCGAGACTACTTCGACGTGGTCCTGCTCGACCAGAACATGCCCGGCATGACCGGCATGCAGCTGGCGGCGAAGATCAAGGAAGATCCGAGCCTGAATCACGACATTCTGCTGATCATGCTCACCGGCATCAGCAACGCGCCGAGCAAGATCATCGCGCGCAATGCCGGGATCAAACGCATCCTCGCCAAACCCGTGGCCGGCTACACCCTCAAGACCACGCTGGCCGACGAACTGAGCCAACGCAGCAAAGGCCTGGCCGTCTCGCAGCAACTGCCGACCGGCGCGCCTGCGGCGGTCAAGGTGCCGAGCGATTTCCGCATTCTGGTGGCCGAAGACAACAGCATTTCGACCAAAGTGATTCGCGGTATGCTCGGCAAGCTAAACCTTCAGCCGGACACCGCCTGCAATGGTGAAGAAGCCTTGAAAGCGATGAAGGCCCAGCGCTACGACCTGGTGTTGATGGACTGCGAAATGCCAATCCTCGATGGCTTCTCCGCCACCCAGCAATTGCGTGCCTGGGAGGTCGGCAACCAGCGAACTCGCACACCGGTCGTAGCACTTACCGCACACATCCTGGCCGAACACAAAGAACGCGCACGCCAGGCCGGCATGGATGGCCATATGGCCAAGCCCGTCGAGCTTTCACAACTGCGCGAACTGATCGAGCATTGGGTCGCACAGCGCGATCAGCAGAATCAGGCAACGGCTCAAACGTCCTGAGCCGACAGACCCGGCAGCGCCTGATAGACTCCACCTCGACTTCCCTCGCCAGTGAGCTTGCCCCATGCTCCACGTGTTGTTCAGCGTTTACTTGAAGATGCTGGTGCTCTACAGCCCATTCTTCGTGTTGTCCTGTTTCATCAGCCTGACCCGCGGATATTCGCGCAAGGAACAACGTCGACTGGCCTGGAATGTCGCCCTCGCGACCCTGGTCTCCAGCGTCCTGCTGTATTTGTTCGGGCGAGTGATTTTCAGCGTGTTCGGCATTACCGTAGACGCCTTCCGCATTGGCGCCGGCAGCGTGCTGTTCATTTCGGCATTGGGCATGGCTCAGGGCAAGTCAGCGGTCCAGACCGACAACGTGCAGCAAGACGTGACCATCGTCCCGCTGACCATTCCGCTCACGGTCGGCCCCGGCACCATCGGGGCCTTGCTGGTGATGGGCGTCAGCCAGCCGCACTGGGACGACAAACTCACCGCCATCCTCAGCATTGCCATGGCCAGCCTGACCGTCGGCGTGGTGCTTTACCTGTCCAACCGCATCGAGCGGATTCTCGGTGACCAGGGTTTGCAGATTGTCAGCCGGTTGATGGGGTTGTTTGTGTGTGCGTTGGCGGCGCAGATTATCTTTACGGGAGTAAAGGGGTATCTGGTACTGTAAATTCTGGTGACGGCGCCGAAACTATCCAGCGTTGACACCGCAGTCCGGATTGAACTCAGCTCAACTTTAAGATTTTTTCCTCCCTCAGTCCTCCCAACCGAGTGATGAAAAACTCTCGAAGCGGCTCATGATCCGCTTCTTCCAGTAATGCGACGCAACAATTGACTCTTACTCTCCCGACAACTTCATGAACGCTGAATGCTTGTCGCAGGAAGTCGGCATCCACCGTTTCCCGGGTCTCAAAACACACGGTGACCTGTGTCAATAATGCGCCGGGACTCACTACACCCGCCTGAACCCGGACCCAGGTCGTCTGATCTGTCGGGCTGTGATTATCAGCGTCGTGGAACTCCTCCGTGCCCTGTGTCACGGCGCCATGACCCACTGTGTGCACGCGCAACAGATCCATTGCCAGCGGCGACCATGAAACCGCGTCCAGGCTAGCGGTGATGTCACGCTCTGATTGAGATCCCTGGTGTTTTGCCAGACCAGCCTCAATCAATTCCTTGACGCTGAAGCGCTCCTGCTCGAACGATGGAAAGGTTTCATCGTTGTCCTCCGAAACCATCCAGCCGGACAACCGCACCCCAACGCGCCAGGCACCTTGCCACTGGTCAAAATCGCTCATGGCAGGAAATTTTCGCGATGTCGCGACCTGGGTGTAAAGCGATGAATCCAGAACATTCTGACGTTCAAATGCTGACATTACGCCCGAAAACAGCAGGACGTTTCCCGCACAAACACAGGTAATCGAATGATGATTTTCCACATGTACTCCCTGCATCCAGACCACAGAAAAGGCTGAAGACCCGAGTCTTCAGCCTTTCAGCAATCACTTGACGCCGAATTCCAGGGTAAGCGCCATTTCGCGCAGTCTGGCCAATTCTTTGACCACCAGATCTTCGGTCATTGCGTAGTCCTCTTCATCCATCATCATGCTCGACATGCCTTTGTAGATGCTGACATCAGAGGAGTACCACTCACCAAACAGCACACTGGTGGACTGTTGACGAGCCTGGTACTGGATGGCACCGACGGCCATCAAAATCTCGCCATCGGCATCCTGGGTACAGGACGCCAATGCAAAGGAACCACCCTCGGGCTTTTTCGCGTTTTTCTCGAACAGCTTCAAGGCTTCCGGCTCTTTTTTCAGTGCCTCAAGGGTGGAGCCGGTCATTGCGGTCAGGGCAGCGCCAATCGGAGTACCACCGATCGCTCCGGACACAACCGTACCAATGATTTGCGCAGCGATGTTTGCCATCGTCAGTCGCATTTCGCTCGAAACATGGCGGATATAGTTATCTCGACTTACCATCCAGCCCAAGTTGCGCATGGTTTGCATGAAGAGTTTGTAACGCTCCTCTTTTTGACTCTCCGCTGGATACTTCATTAACGCCTTGATATCGGCGTACATGAACGTATTTTTCACAATGCGCTTATTACGCTTGGACATACCGTCAAGAAAACCAACAACACCCGCCCCCATAATGGCGGCATTCAGCTCATCGGTATCCACGGGGGCGCTGGCGAGAGAGACCATTGCCGCACGCGCTGTTGGATGAACAGCGCTAACTTCTCGATTCAACGTTTCAATAAAGGCAATACGCTCGACGGCGGTGATTTTTGGAAATGCTTGCTCAATCATTATTAAAATCCTTTTAAGTTAGTTATATGCCCTTACCGGACTTGAAAAACCTTAAAGGATGAGAACCGCACTTTCAACCACAGACCCGGCCAATTAATTAATTACACTTAATTCGAAAAAACCAATGCAACCATTAACATTCAGTCGCCACACACACTTATTATTTGCACAACACCAACAAACGCAAGCGCCCCAGGCCACTGTTTCTGCTTATGAAAATAACCGAACCGACGGACCTACATGATTGTGCAGCTATTCGAAGGTTATTGCGTCGATTTACAACTACCGCTTGATCTTGTTTCCGGTATTTATCAGTGAAAAATCTTACGCGCTCAAGGGCGGTAAGAGCGCCCGATTGCCAGACAACTCAACACCCTGACTGCCAAGCGAGCACGGTCAGGGGAAGAATGGCGGCCCGCAGATCCGGCCGCCGTCGCTCAACTGGCCGGCTTTTCGCCATACCAGCGTGGCGTATACACCCAGTCCCCACCTTCAGCGCGCGGGAAGGCGCAGGTGGTGGACGAACCAATCAGTACCATGGTGCGCATATCCACCTGATCGGGGGTCAGTTGCCCAAGTGTGGTGACACGCAATGTCTGACCTGGACGACCAATATCACGCCCCAGCACCACCGGCGTTTCAGGCGTGCGATGCCGGGCGACGATTTCCAGCGCACGCCCCAATTGCCACGGCCGCGAACGCGAGATCGGGTTGTAAAAAGCCAGGGCCAGATCGGCCTCTGCAGCCAGATCCAGACGCTTCTCGATGATGTCCCAGGGTTTCAGGTTGTCTGACAGAGACATCACGCAGAAGTCATGCCCCAACGGTGCGCCCGCTTGAGCGGCGGTTGCCAATGAAGCGGAGACCCCAGGCAAAATTTCCAGATCGACGCTGTGCCAGCTCGTGTCGGTGGATTCGTGCAACGCTTCGAGCACCGCCGCTGCCATGGCAAATACGCCCGGATCGCCGGACGAAACCACCACCACCGAACGTCCTTGGGCAGCGAGTTCGAACGCATGACGCGCGCGCTGCATTTCCTCGCGGTTGTCGGTGCAGTGCAGCACTTGATCGGAGCGGAACGGCCCGGCCATGCGCACGTAGGTTTCGTAGCCGAGCACGTCGTTGGCACGCGCCAACTCTGCCTTGACCGCCGGCACCATCAGTTCCGCAGCGCCAGGGCCCAGGCCGATAACCGCCAAGCGACCGCGAGGGCGACCGATCAGTAACGGGTCCAGAGGCTGTTCGGCGACCGCGATGGCAATCCCGTTGTCTGCATGGATAGATACGGATTGCCCGGCAGCGTTTTCTGCCAGTTCAGCCACAGAACCAGCCGCCGCAAAACGCAGCGGCACACCCAGTTCCAGCGCTGCTTCACGCAACACCGGACTGGCCATTAGCTGATCGCTGGCCAACAGGCACGCCACCGATTGCGCGGCGACTTTCGCCTGATGCAAGGCATCGCGTATGGCGTCAGGCAGATCTTCAACCTCGGCACTGACAGCCACCACAACGCTTTTCGGGTAGATCAGCAATTCATTGGCCACAGGTTCGCGTTCTGCACTACCAACATGAATCGCCAGATGCGCGCCCGGATCGTGCGGCAACTGAGCCTCAGCCAACCAGGGAGCGGCACCCTCGATACGCACTGTTTCACCGGCCAACAGATCCGAGACGAAACGTTTGCCCAACTCCAGATCGCCCAATGCATAGCCGCTTGGCGGGTTGAGCACGCAGGTGCCGAAGCGCAGTTCACCACTGGTGGTGATAGCCGCAGCCACACCCAAACCTTCAGCTATCTCGCGGGCCAACACGTTCACACCGCCCAGACCGCCCAACAACGGCACGACCGCGCTGCCGTCTTCAGCAACGGCCAGTACCGGCGGCTCAGCGCCTTTTTCCAACAGCAATGGCGCCAGGGTCCGAATGACGATGCCGGCGGCACACAAGGCAATGATCGGCGTGTCGTGTTGATAGAGCTGACGCAACGTCGCGCCAAACTCGTGATAAACGCGGTCCGCACCGTCGACCCGTTCAGCCAGACCATGGATCAAGGCGCCTGGGTACAGCTGTTGGATCTTGCGTGCGGTAGCGAGGCTGCCATTGCCAAGAATGACAATCGCCGGAACGGGACGGGGCATCAACCTTGCCACCTTTCGCCGGGAACGATGATCAACGAAAAGTACGGCGAAGACATCGGCTCGACCTGATCCAGCGGCACGATTTTCTGATTGGCCATGGTGGCGCGCTCAACGTACAACGCCCGCTCCGCCAGGCCGAGTTCTTCCAGCACCTGACGGACCTTGGGAAAGTTACGCCCCAACTTCATCACCACCGCCGCGTCGGCATCGGCCAAACGGCGCTTGAGTTCTTCGTGAGGCAACACACCCGACAGCACCGACAGGCTCTGATTGCGATACACCAGTGGCGCACCGAGCACCGAAGCGCCGCCAAGCATCGAACAGACACCCGGCACCACTTCAGCCTCGTAACGCTCTGCCAGACGATCATGCAAATACATGTAAGAACCGTAGAAGAACGGGTCACCTTCGCAGATCACCGCCACATCACGCCCGGCATCCAGATGCGCAGCGAGTTGTTCGCCGGCCGCGTCATAGAAGTCGCTGATCACTTGCTCGTAGGACAGCGGCGGCGCCAGGGCTTCGGTCGTCACCGGGTAAACCAGCGGCAGCAACGTCTGCGCGTCCTGCAAGTGCGCTTCGATGATGCCGAACGCATTGCCTTTTTTGCCCTTGGCGACGAAGTACGCCACCACCGGAGACTCGCGCAACAGGCGCAAGGCTTTGACGGTGATCAGTTCCGGATCACCAGGACCAACGCCAAGGCCGATCAAACGTCCAGGTTGCTGCATCATTCAATCTCCGTGGCGAGGGCATTGACCGCGGCGGCAGCCATGGCGCTACCGCCCAGCCGACCCTGCATGATCACAAACGGCACGCCACGGCTGTCAGCTGCAAGCATCGCCTTGGATTCGGCGGCGCCGACAAAGCCCACCGGGAAGCCGAGAATCAGCGCCGGTTTTGGCGCACCGGCATCGAGCATTTCCAGCAAATAGAACAACGCGGTCGGGGCGTTGCCGATCACCACCACACTGCCTTCCAGGTGCGGACGCCAAAGCTCCAGCGCAGCCGCCGAACGGGTGTTGCCGAGTTCACGGGCCAGCTCTGGAACGCTCTCGTCGCGCAAGGTGCAGATCACCGGATTGTTCGCTGGCAAGCGTGCGCGGGTCACGCCTTCGGAGACCATCCGCGCATCACACAGAATCGGCGCACCGGCGGCCAATGCATCGCGCCCGGCCTTGCCTGCGCCTTCGGAGAATTGCAGGCCATCGATCGCATCGACCATGCCGCAAGCGTGGATTACCCGCACCGCGAGTTTTTCCAGATCGGCCGGGATCCGGTCAAGGTTGGCCTCGGCGCGAATGATCGCGAAGGAGTTGCGATAGATCTCCTGACCGTCGCGGATGTAATCAAGCATCAAGGGGGCTCCGTGAGCAGGCGTCGAGCAATGCGCCGGCCGCTTCAATAGTGAGGTTGCGTGCTTGCAGAGCGCCGAAACCCGGCTGCACTGCATCGCGAAAATAGAGGTCGTAATGACCGGGGCTGACCGCCAGCAGGGTGACCGGCGCGATGTGCGCAGCGGCGCAGGAGCGCGAGCAACCGGACAAGTGAACCTGCAATCGGTCAGCCTGGCCTGGTAACAATGTGGCCAGTTGCAAGGCGTCGGCCTTGGTATCCGCCAAACCTTTTGCGCACCCGTCGGAACCGGTACAGGCAACCAGATGCGTCAAGGCTTGATCGGCGCACAGCAGAAAACCCAGGGCCTGCAGTCGCTCACTGAGCACCGGAGCATCCTGATGGCGAATGTTCGGCAGCAGCAGGCTTTGCCAAGGGGTCAAACGCAGGCTACCGTCACCGAACTCCTCAGCCAGACACGCCGCGCCTTTAAGCATCGAAGCATCCAGCCGCCCCAAGGGCGGGACAACGCCGATATAGACCACGCCTTCCTGGCGCTGTGGATAAGTGCCGATGTGCAACCCTGAAGGCGACTCGGCACGCCGCCAATGACTGATCGGGGTCAGTGGCACACACTCAGCCAAAGCCTGCACCACCGACGCCAGCGAACGCTCGGCCAGCACATGCCGCATACGGGTTTGTTCCGGTCGTGCGAGGTCGAGAAACAGCTCCAGCACCGCCACAACCAAGGCGTGGCCATCGCTCAGCAACACCGCCCCTACGGGTGTGTCCGTAGGGCAACCCGCCAGACCGAAGGCCAGCAGTCGCTCACCATCGCGCTCAACGGCACTCAACCAAAGATCATGAGGATGTTCGAGCATCGCCAGCGCCTCACCGCCATCCAGCTGCACGGCAAACTTGGCCGACAGTTGGTGAAAACGTTCGTGGCTTTGCAGGGAGGCGAGGATCTGCTCGGCCAGCGGGCGAGTATCGAACAGCATCTGCTTATCAATGCCAGCGCCAGGGCTGAGCATCAGGTTGCGCACATCATCGCCGGCCGCAGTCTTCGGGCCTAACCCGGCTGCCAGCAGGCTGTCGATCAATGGCCGGTGCTCGCTGCCAATCCCGCGAATTTGCAGGTTGGCGCGGTTGGTCGCTTCGATCACCCCACCGGCATAACGCTCCGCGGCGTCGGCCACGGCCACGGCCTGGGCGGCGCTGATCGCCCCACCGTTCAATTTGATCCGGCAGATACCGCCGTCCAATGCCTGGACGATACGCAACAACCCCGGACAGGCCGAGGGGCGTAAGGTGGTGGTGGACGGGGATTGTGTCACGGGAAGACCGGCGGCTAGGGTGAGGCGCGGTATTATGCCTGCTTTGTTCGACGTCATGAAAATGACTGCCCACGGAATCGACGAGTGAACGCCCCCGGCTAGCGATGGCGATCAATCTACTGGAGCTTGAGTTCGAACTCCGAGATGGCAATTTCCTTGATGCGCCTTTCCAGGAAAGCCCTGTGTTGTTCGAACACCGAGCGATCAAGAAGAAAGCGGCCATAATGCTGCACTAACTTCGTCGTCTGCTCCTCCCACTTAAAGAAAAGAAACGCCTCAGGAACCGAGCGCGAACGCAACCTGAAATTGTTTACGGTCATGTTCAAACGTTGCTGGTTATCGCGCTCTACCGGCAGTATTTTAAAGTCACCCGCATCGGAGCTTGCCGAGTAAAACGCCTTGCTGGCCGATTTGTCTGCACTCAATGCGTCGAAGGCAGCACGTGTGACATTGGCCTGCGCCGCGTTGCCCCCTGCTATAAGGGAAGTCAAATAGACCTGAGCAACACTGCCGTAAAAATTCGGATGATGTATTTCGGTAATGGCATCGCCAAAAGGTATCCACCCCAGAAACTTCAAGGTGGCGGCGAAATACAAAAACCAGTCATCGAGCTGAGTGGTGTTGTCATATTTTTCGTCGGCGGCACAGCGTGCCAGTCGTACGCTATATCTGACATCACGCTTTTCTTCCCGCGACAACCCTGCCACACAGGTGATCAGACCGTTGCCAACAATCGCCGCACCGGGTTCTTTATTGTCCAATTCATTCATTTAAATTCATCCTTGAGTTATTAAATATCTATTCGACCATCTGGATTAAAAACAAATACCTTATTTGAATATTCAACACTAAACGACCTTCACCCTCCCGACCATCCTGCAACTTCAACAACACATGTCAGCGCTATCGCCCTCAAACAACTCATCACTTTTATTATCGGTACACCTATAGAGATCACTGGATGTACAGAGCGAACTGACCAGCATCCCCTCAGCAAAGCTGCGTTATCATCTCGCCCTTATTGACCGCGTTTTTTGAGCAGAGGAACGGCATGACCCCCTGGCTGACAGTGGTAGGCATCGGTGAAGACGGTTTCAAAGGCCTGGGCAAAAACGCTCGACGCGCATTGCTGGGCGCTTCACGGATTGTCGGTAGCCAACGGCAACTGGATCTGCTGCCCGTGTGCATCCGTGGCGAACGGCAGCTCTGGTCGAGTCCATTTTCCCTTGAGCCGGTACTGGCGCAACGCGGTGAGCCGATCTGCGTGCTGGCCAGCGGCGATCCGATGCTGTTCGGTGTGGGCGCCAGCCTGACGCGGCAAGTGCCGAGCAACGAGATGCTGATTATCCCGGCCCCCTCCTCTTGTTCATTGGCGGCCGCGCGAGTGGGCTGGCCGTTGCAAGAAGTCGTCACGCTGTCAGTGGTCGCCCGGCCCATTGCTGCTCTGAACGCACAGTTGTTCAGCGGTGTTCGTCTGCTGGTGCTCAGCAACGACGGACACAGCCCTGCCGCAATTGCCGCGCTGTTGTGCGAGCGCGGTTTCGGGCCGAGCCGGATGACCGTGCTGGAACACCTGGGCGGCGAGAGCGAACGTCGTATCGATGGCATCGCCAACGACTGGACCGAGCCGCTGATCGCCGACCTCAACCTGGTCGCCATCGAATGCCTTGCCGAACCCGATGCTCCGCGCTTGTCGCGCCTGGCTGGCTTGCCAGACGCCGCCTTCAAGCACGACGGCCAACTGACCAAACGCGACGTACGCGCCATCACCCTCGCGCGTCTGGCGCCGGTGCCCGGTGAATTGTTGTGGGACGTCGGCGCCGGCAGCGGCTCGATCGGCATCGAGTGGATGCGGGCACATCCGAGTTGCCGCACGTTGGCCATCGAGGCCGATGCGGGCCGCCAGCAACTGATCGAACACAACCGCGACGCCCTCGGCGTGCCCGGCCTGCAACTGATTCGTGGCAGCGCGCCGCAGGCGTTGGCCGGTCTTGAGCGACCCGACGCTATCTTCATCGGTGGCGGCGTGACCCGTGACGGCGTGCTCGACACCTGTTGGGCACAGCTCAAACCCGGCGGTCGGCTGGTCGCCAACGCGGTCACCCTGCAAAGCGAAATGACCTTGATGGCCTGGCGCGAACAACACGGTGGCGAGCTGACGCGGATTCATATCGCTCAGGCGCAACCGCTGGGAGAGTTCGACACCTGGCGCCAGGCATTGCCGATCACCTTGCTTGACGTGGTTAAACCCTTCGATGCGTGACGAAACCGCCGAACAACCCGCGCCCCTGCGCAGCGGCCTGACTACCGGCAGTTGCGCCACTGCCACCAGCCTCGCCGCCGCGCGCCTGCTGCTCGGTGCGGTGACTAGTGATGCGGTGGAGATTGTGCTGCCCAAAGGCAAACAGGTGCAGATGCGCCTGGAGTTTTGTCGACTGACTGCCGACGGTGCCGAAGCCGGAACGATCAAGGATGCCGGCGATGACCCGGACGTAACCCACGGTGCGTTGCTCTACAGCCAGGTGCGTTTGATCAGCGAACCCGGTATTCGTTTCTGCGCCGGCAAAGGCGTCGGCACTGTCACGCGTCCGGGGCTGGTATTGAGTGTCGGCGAACCGGCGATCAATCCGGTGCCGCGCAAGATGATCACCGACCACCTGCTGTTACTGGCCCAGGAGTTCAGCTACAGCGGCGGTTTTGAGGTGACGATCAACGTCGAGGACGGCGAGGCCCTGGCGCTGAAAACCATGAACCCGCGATTGGGCATTCTTGGCGGGCTGTCGATCCTCGGCACCAGCGGCATCGTCCGGCCGTTTTCCTGCGCGGCGTACATCGCCTCGATCCACCAGGGCATCGACGTCGCCAAAACCAACGGTTACCTGCACATCGCCGCCTGCACCGGCAACGCCAGCGAAGACACCATGCGCCGGGTCTACGACCTGCCGGAAATCGCCCTGATCGAAATGGGCGACTTCGTCGGCGCAGTGCTCAAACATCTGCGCAAAGTGCCTGTGGATAAACTGAGTATTTGCGGCGGCTTCGGCAAGATCAGCAAACTCGCCGCCGGACATATGGATCTGCACAGCCGCCACTCCAGCATCGACCTGCCGCAACTGGCCGAATGGGCCGCGGACGTTGGTGCAGACGCAGCCTTGCAGCAAGGCATCCGCGAGGCCAATACCAGTCAGCAAGCCTTGGCGATGGCCAGCGCCGCCGGTATTGCCCTCGGCGATGCAGTGTGCCGGCACGCGCTGGATTTCGCCCGTAGCGTAGTACCCAAACAGGTTCAGGTCGAAGTGTTTGCCATCGATCGCCAGGGTGGCATCGTCGGCCATGCCGGAGCTTTTCAATGAAACGTCTGTTGCTGCTCGGCGGCGTCACCGAAGCCCTGTCGATTGCCCGAACCCTCGGCCCGCAACACATCTACAGCCTGGCGGGCGTGGGTCGGGTGCCGACCGACCTGAATTGCCAGGTGCGCGTCGGTGGCTATGGTGGCGCTGAAGGCCTGACGCAATTCATCAAGGATCAAGGCATCGATCTATTGCTCGACGCCACCCACCCCTACGCCGCACAAATCAGCCGGAACGCCGCCACCGCCGCGCAACAAAGCGGCATCCCGTGCTGGGCACTGCGTCGCCCGGCATGGCAAGCGCAGGCCGGGGATGACTGGCGCGAAGTCAGCGACTGGGCCGAGCTGATCGAAGCGCTAAGACCGTTCAAGCGTCCACTGTTCACCCTGGGCCGCGAGCCGTTGCAGCACCTGGATGAAATCCCGCTCGAGCAGTTCTGGACCCTGCGCGCGCTGGAGGTTTATCCCGGCAACGAGCGCTGCGAAGTGATCGGCGCACGCGGACCGTTTTTCATCGAAGACGAACGCACGCTGTTCGAACGCCGGCAGATCGATGTGCTGATCAGCAAAAACAGCGGCAGCAGCGCCACCGACCCCAAGCTTGAAGTGGCCCGCGAACGCGGGGTGCCGGTGTTGATCCTCAAGCGGCCAGAGTTGCCGGGGGTTGAGCGGGAGTTTGGGAGTGTGATTGAGGTGCTGGAGGCACTGAAAACTCTCGGATAGAACTGATGATCGTTCCCACGCTCCCGCGTGGGAATGCAGCCCGTGACGCTCTGCGTCACTGGACGCGGAGCGTCCCCTGAGGCATTCCCACGCGGAGCGTGGGAACGATCAGTATGGGAGCGGGCCGCGCCGCACTCCCACAAGAAGCCGCTACACTCTTCTGCAAATACGCTGCGACACCACACCGCACGGCGGTTTTTTACTTATCGCCCCCGATCAGGCTAAATACCCGGCTTGATCACCCACCCAATCGGATATGCCCCATGTCCCGACAACGGCTAGCATTTGCCTGGATTGCCTGCTTCGCAGTGCTGTTCAACATGCTTGCCATGCCGATGTCCGGCGCGATGGCACAAGGTGCCGGTCAGTCGCCGGCCGAGCAATTGTTGTGGGGCAGCTTCTGCTCGTCCAGCGGGACGAAGCTGGTGGCGATTTCTTTGGGCAAGCTTGAACAAAAAGCCCCTTCGAACGACGATCACTCGAACATGCAGCATTGCTGGTGCTGCTCTGGCTCGGCGCCTTTGGTGGCGTTGCCGGGCCATGTTCCGCAGCTGTATTTCACGCGCTTCGAGGCCAATCGAAGCCGACCAGCGCCGACCCTCGACCTGCCCACGCCACGCCAGCAATGGCCCAGCCTGAATCCCCGCGCTTCTCCTCTAGTCTGATTACCGTCGCAATTGATCTGCGTGTTTAATCGTTCTGGAGAACTGCCATGCTGAAGAAACTCATCGTTCTAGCCGCCCTGCTGCTGCCCGCGTGCTTTGTCAATGCTCACGAATACAAAGCCGGCGAACTGGAAATCGCCCACCCTTGGTCGCAAGAGCTACCGCCCAACGCGCCAACGGTTGCGGCCTATTTCGTGATTCACAACAACGGTAAAACCGCCGATCGCCTGCTCAGCGTTGCTTCGCCGATCTCGGGCAAGGCCGAGCTGCACGAACATGTGATGCAAAATGACTTGATGAAAATGCAGCAAGTGCCGAGCGTCGAGATTCCGGCGGGCGGCGACATCACATTTGCGCCGATGGCTTATCACGTGATGTTGCTGGAGCTTAAAGACCGCAGCCTGCTGAACGACGGCAAGCGCTTCCCGCTGACCCTTCATTTCGAAAAATCCGGCGACGTGACCGTTGAGGTCGCCGTACAGAAACAACCGCCCGCCGGCACCGAAGAGCACAAACACGCCCAGTAATCACAGCCTGCCCCCCCTGTGAACGCACGGCGCTCGCTCAGCGTCAGGCAATCGGTACCGCGTAAGACCTCGCTGAAGGTGGCGCGCGGTAGCTGGATCAGCCTGTTCGCCATGTTGATGATCTTTATCGGCCCACTGATTTCTCAGTCGATGCCGATGGGTCAACGCATGCCGATGCCTATGAACATGTCGATGGACATGAGCATGGACATGTCGGCGAATGCCCACGCCGAGCAAGACGCACAAGCGGTTGCCGAACACTGCGCACCCAAACCTGAGCATCATGCGCTCTGGGAGAAGTGCGGTTATTGCAGCCTGCTCTTCAACTGCCCCGCGCTGCCCGGCAGCCTGTCGTTCGCTGCCTTCGACACCCCGCCCGCCCACACCTTCATCAGCCCCGCCCCCCGCCTGGGCCATGCCCGGCAAACCGTCTTCCCCGGCGCCCGCACCCGCGCCCCGCCCATCGTCGCGTAAACACCCTCCACTACTCATACGGCCGACTGTAGAGAACGACAGCCGCAGGCTGCTGGCCGTGTTGTTGACGACTGATTGATGGAACCTTTATGTCCAGGTTTTCTGCTGACACACGCTTGAGCGCTGCTCAGGCAATTTTCGCCCTGAACGCGCCACGCGCCCATTTCAAACAGGCCACTGCCATTCTGTGCGGTGCCCTGCTTTCCCCGTTGGCCAGCGCGACCGAGCAACCGATAGACCACAGCCAACACACTGAAGAGCTGAGCCCGACGGTCATCACCGCGATCGCCCCAAGTTCGCCGCTGACGATCGTCACCAACCCCAAAGACCCGCGCCAACCGGTGCCGGCCAGCGACGGCGGTGACTACCTGAAGACCATTCCCGGCTTCGCGCTGGTTCGCAATGGCGGCACCAACGGTGATCCGGTGCTGCGCGGCATGTTCGGCTCAAGGCTGAACATTCTCACCAACGGCGGCATGATCCTCGGTGCCTGCCCTGGCCGGATGGACGCCCCGACCTCCTACATTTCACCGGAAACCTACGACAAGCTGACCGTGATCAAAGGCCCGCAAACCGTACTCTGGGGACCTGGAGCTTCTGCCGGCACCATCCTGTTCGACCGCGAGCCGGAAAGCTTCGGCGAGCTGGGCACCCGAGTGAACGCCAGCCTGCTGGCCGGCTCCAACGGGCGTTTCGATAAACTCGTCGACGCCGCTGCCGGTGGCCCGCAGGGCTACATACGGGTGATCGGCAACACCGCGCACGCCGACGATTATCGTGACGGCAACAACGACACCGTACCGTCGCGCTATGACAAATGGAACGGCGATGTCGCCCTGGGCTGGACGCCGGATGCCGACACGCTGCTGGAATTGACCGCCGGCAAGGGCGACGGCGAGGCACGTTCCGCCGGTCGCGGGATGGACGGTTCGCAGTTCAAGCGCGAAAGCCTGGGCCTGCGTTTCGAGAAGTCGAACCTCGGCGAAGTGCTGGATAAAGTCGAAGCGCAGGTCTATTACAACTACGCCGACCACGTGATGGACAACTACACCCTGCGCACGCCGTCCGGCACCGGAATGATGGCCGGACCGATGGCCTCCAACGTCGACCGCCGCACCCTCGGTGCACGGATCAAGGCCACCTGGCGCTGGGCCGATGTGCAGTTGATCAGCGGCATCGATGCGCAAACCAACGAACACCGCCAGCGCGCCGCCATGGGCATCGACACCTACAAGGACGTGCCGCGCAACAAGGATGCGGACTTCCATAACTACGGCGTTTTCAGTGAGCTGACCTGGTACGCCGCCGACCGTGATCGCCTCATCTCCGGTGCGCGACTGGACCGCGCCTCAGCCAAAGATTTTCGCCAGACCATCGGCTCCGGGAAGAACCCGACGGCCGACGAGACCCGCGCCGACACGCTGCCGAGCGGTTTCGTGCGCTATGAGCACGACCTGGCGGACAGTCCGACCACGCTCTATGCCGGTCTCGGCCACGCTGAACGGTTCCCGGATTACTGGGAGCTGTTCTCGCCAAAATCCGGCCCGGTCGGTTCGCTCAACGCCTTCGATTCGATCAAGCCGGAGAAAACCACCCAGCTCGATGTCGGCCTGCAATACAAAACCCAGGACCTCGAAGCCTGGGTCTCGGGTTACGTCGGCGAAGTGCACGACTATATCCTGTTCGATTACACCCCCGGCATGATGGGCATGACCTCACGGGCCGAAAACATCAATGCGCGAATCATGGGTGGCGAACTCGGCGCAGCCTACAACCTCACCTCCCATTGGAAAGCCGACGCGACCCTGGCCTACGCCTGGGGCAAAGACACCACCCACGACACGGCACTGCCGCAAATGCCGCCGCTGGAGGCGCGTTTCGGCCTGACCTACAGCGAAGACCACTGGAGCGCCGGCGCCTTGTGGCGAGTGGTTGCAGCGCAAAACCGCATCGAGCAGAACAAGGGCAACGTGGTCGGCAAGGACTACGACAAAAGCCCAGGCTTCGGCGTGTTCTCGCTCAACGGTGCCTACCGGATCGACAAACACTGGAAGGTCAGTACCGGCGTCGACAACCTGTTTGGCAAGGCCTACGCCGAGCACTTGAACCTGGCCGGCAACGCCGGGTTCGGCTACCCGGCCAATGACCCGCAAGCGATCAACGAACCAGGGCGCACGTTCTGGACCAAGGTCGATATGAGCTTCTAAAACACATCGCAGGCAAGACTGCATTTAAGGATCGTTCCCACGCTCCTGCGTGGGAATGCAGCCCGTGA
Organism: Pseudomonas sp. H3(2019); assembly: GCF_007713465.1. Taxonomy (GTDB): domain Bacteria; phylum Pseudomonadota; class Gammaproteobacteria; order Pseudomonadales; family Pseudomonadaceae; genus Aquipseudomonas. Next base: position 46,613 of record NZ_VMSG01000014.1, read on the forward strand.
CGCTCTGCGTCACTGGACGCGGAGCGTCCCTTGAGGCATTCCCCCGCAGAGCGCGGGAACGATCATCAAACAACAAAAATCCATGCCAAGCGGAGCGCTCTTGATGAAACAACCCAAACCGAATTTCTACAACCTGGCCTGGCGTTGGCATTTTTATGCCGGGCTGTTCGTTGCGCCGTTCATGGTGATGCTGGCCTTGACCGGCATCGTTTACCTGTTCAAACCGCAACTCGACCCACTGATGTATGGCAGCCTGCTCAATGTGCCGGCCGGCCATCACACCGTCAGTGCCGACGCGTTGCTGCGCCGTGTCAAAGAGACTTATCCACAGGGCCAGGTCAAGCAGTACCTGCCACCGGTCAATGCCGAGCGCAGCGCGCAGTTTGTCGTTAAAAATGCCGGCAGCGAGCTCAATGTCTTCATCGATCCGTATCACGCCGATATCCTCGGCGAGCAGGACGCGAAGAAAAACCTGCAAGCCATCGCCCGGGCCATTCACGGCGAATTGATGATCGGCACCGTCGGTGATCGGCTGGTCGAAATAGCGGCTGGCTGGGGCGTTGTGCTGGTGGTTTCCGGGATATTCCTGTGGTGGCCGCGCGGGAAAGCCGGTGCGGGGATCGTGTGGCCACGCTTCAGCAGTCGCGGCCGTGTGCTCTGGCGCGATCTGCACGCCGTGACCGGATTCTGGGGCGCGGCGTTTCTGCTGCTGATGCTGCTCAGCGGCATGACCTGGACCGGCTTCTGGGGCAAGCAATACGCGGAAGTCTGGAACCGCTTCCCGGCGGCCATGTGGAACAACGTGCCCACGTCCGACCAGCAAGCCCGCAGCCTCAACACCGCTACCCGTCAGACCGTGCCCTGGGCCATGGAAAACACGCCGATGCCGATGTCCGGTGACCACGCCGAACACATGGCGCACAACAGTGGCAGCAGCGCCCCGGCGGCGCCGACCATCAGCCTGCAAGACGTGCAGGACATTGCCGTTCAACGCCAGGTCGAGCCCGGTTACAGCATCACCTTCCCGACCACCGCCAGCGGCGTGTTCACCATCGCCGTATTCGCCGACGACCCGCGCAACGACGCCACCCTGCATGTCGACCAATACAGCGGTGAAGTGCTGGCCGACGTGCGCTGGCAGCATTACGGCAACGTCGCCCGCGCCACGGAAATGGGTGTGATGCTGCACGAAGGCAAGCTGTTCGGGCCGTTCAATCAGATCGTCGTGTTGCTGATCTGCCTGATGATCCTGCTCAGCGCCGTCAGTGGAGTGGTGATCTGGTGGAAGCGCCGCCCGCAGGGCAAGCTTGGTGTTCCGCCGTTGCGTCATGACCTGCCGACCTGGAAAGCCGGGGTGTTTATCATCCTCGCATTGGCGGTCGTATTCCCGTTGGTGGGTGCTTCGCTGATCGTGGTGTGGCTGCTGGACCGCATGCTGCTGTCGCGCTTGAACCGCCAGCCTGAATCGGCCTCATCTTCATCCTGAAGACAGCGAACTACATCAAAGGGCGCGCCAGACACTACAATCGCGCCCGCAGTTTGATCGTTCCCACGCTCTGCGTGGGAATGCAGCCCGGGACGCTCCGCGTCCCAAAAGCGGACGCAAAGCGTCCATTGAGGCGTTCCTTTGCTGCGCATGGGAACGCTCCTAGGGAATGGCATGACCTCGCTGAACCTCACCCACCTCGCCTGGACACCACTGGGCCATGGCCACTGTCATCACCAGTTCCAGCTGCGTGAGGCCAGCCTGCACGTGGCGGCCGGTGAGTTCGTCGGCTTGATCGGACCCAACGGCAGCGGCAAGACCAGCCTGTTGCGCTGCGCCTACCGGTTCAGCAAACCGGAATCCGGCGAGGTACATCTGGCCCATCACAACGTCTGGAAGCAGTCGTCGCGCTGGTGCGCACAACGCATTGCCGTGGTGTTGCAGGAGTTTCCCGATGCCTTCGGCCTGACCGTCGACGAAGTGGTCGCCATGGGCCGCACACCGCACAAAGGTCTGTTCGATGGCGATACCCTGGAAGACCGTCGGATCGCCGAACAGGCGCTCGAAGCGGTCGGTCTCAAAGGCTTTGAAGATCACGCCTTTGCCACGCTGTCGGGCGGCGAAAAACAACGTGTCATTCTTGCCCGCGCCCTGACGCAACAGCCGCAATTGCTGATTCTCGATGAGCCGACCAACCACCTCGACCCACGCTATCAGCTCGAGCTGCTGCAATTGGTCAAACGCTTGCAGATCGGCACCCTGGCGAGCATCCACGACCTCAACCTGGCCGCTGCATTCTGCGATCGGCTGTACGTGATCAACCACGGACGCATCGTCGCCAGCGGCACGCCAAAAGAAGTGCTGACGACCACGCTGCTGCGCGAGGTGTTCGGCGTCGAAGCGCTGATCGATGAACACCCGCTGTCCGGCTACCCCCGAATTACCTGGATAACCCAACATGACCTTGCGCACCCTGCTCCGCTCCAGCCTGTCCATCGCCCTGCTGCTGGGCAGCGCCCAGGCGTTCGCCGAAGCGACCCGTTACCCGTTGACGATACAGAGCTGCAACCGTGAAGTGACGTTCAAGGAGGCGCCGAAACACGCCCTCAGTCACGACATCAACATGACCCAGATGATGCTCGCCCTCGGCCTCAAACCACGGATGGTCGGCTACAGCGGCATCAGTGGCTGGAAAGCCGTAACGCCCGAGATGCGGAGCATTCTCGACGGCCTGCCGGAGCTCGCGGCCAAGTACCCGTCGGTGGAAACCCTGCTCAACGCCAACGTCGATTTCTTCTTCGCCGGCTGGGATTACGGCATGCGCATTGGCGGCGACCTGACCCCGCAAACCCTCGGGCCGCTGGGGATCAACGTCTATGAACTGAGTGAGTCGTGCGCCTTCGTGATGAAGCGTCCGGCGGCCAGCCTCGATGACACCTACAACGACCTGCGCAACCTCGGCAAGATCTTCGACGTGCAGGATCGCGCCAACCGCTTGATCGGCGACATGCAGGCGCAAGTGGCCGAAGTTCGCAAAGACCTGCCAACGGAAAAACCGCGTGTATTCCTCTACGACAGCGGCGAAGACCGGGCCATGACCTCGGGCCGCCTGGGGATGCCGCAAGCACTGATCGACGCCGCCGGCGGGCGCAATATTCTCGACGATGTCGACGCGAGCTGGACCCGGGTCAACTGGGAAAACGTCGTCGAGCGCAACCCGCAGGTGATCGTGATCGTCGACTACGGCGAAGTCAGTGCCGAGCAAAAAGAGCAGTTTTTGCTGAACAACAAAGCGCTGCAATCGGTGGATGCGATCAAGAACCAGCGCTTCATCGTCATCCCTTACGTGCAGGCCACACCAGGGGTCGACAACGTGCTGGCAGTCGAAACCCTGGCCAAGGGTTTCCACGGCGAATGATCAATCGTCGCTATGCCTTGTTGCTGATTGCCCTCGGCGCGCTGTTGCTGGCGTCGTGTGTAGTGTCGCTGGGGTTCGGCCCGGCGCGGGTGCCGGTGGACGTGGTCTGGCGGATTCTGCTGCACAACCTTTTCGGTTTCGGCGTGCCGGACTGGAGCGCCGGTCAAGCGCACATCGTCTGGCTGATTCGCGTGCCGCGCATGTTGCTCGGGGCATTGGTGGGCGCGGGGCTGGCGCTGATCGGTGCGGTGCTGCAAGCGGTCACGCGCAACCCGTTGGCCGACCCGCATTTGCTCGGCGTGACGTCCGGCGCGACCCTTGGCGCGGTGATCGTGGTGCTGCATGTGGGCGAGATCGTCGGCCTGCTGACCTTACCGATTGCCGCGTTCATCGGCGCGCTGTTGAGCATGCTGATCGTGTTGATGATCGCCAATCGCAACGGTCGGCTGGACAGTGATCGGCTGCTGCTGTGCGGGGTGGCGGTGTCGTTCGTGATGATGGCGGTCGCCAACCTGCTGCTGTTTCTCGGCGACCACCGGGCAAGCTCTGCGGTAATGTTCTGGATGCTCGGCGGCCTCGGGCTGGCGCGTTGGGAATTGCTGGCAGTGCCGGCGGCCAGCGTGCTGCTCGGGTTGATTTTGCTACTGGGCATGGCACGACCGCTGAACGCCTTGATGGCCGGCGAGCAGACCGCTGTCACACTCGGTCTGAATGCGCGCACCGTGCGTTTGCGGGTGTTTTTGATCGCCTCGTTGATGACCGGCGTATTGGTCTCGATCAGCGGTTCGATCGGTTTTGTCGGGCTGATGGTGCCGCACATTGCCCGGCGATTGGTCGGGGCCGAACATCGCAGATTGCTGCCGGTGTGCGTGTTGCTCGGCAGTGTGTTTCTGGTGTGGGTCGATGTCGCCGCACGCACGTTGATCGCCCCGGAGGACTTGCCAATCGGCATCGCCACCGCAGCCATCGGTGGCCTGTTCTTCATCGGCCTGATGCGCCGCCGCTAAAACCCACCACTATCAAATGTGGGAGCGAGCTTGCTCGCGATAGCGGTGGATCAGTCAGCATTGATAGCGACTGATATACCGTCATCGCGAGCAAGCTCGCTCCCACAGTTGATTGGGGTAACCCCGAACCACTCAGCGCCCTAATGTGGCGCACCTCCTCGCACCAGCGCGCCAGACGCGTCCCTTCATGGTGCGCCGTTTACCCGCGCAACCGCTCTAACACGACATTTCCCTGCCTTTTACCGACCGGGCACAGCCCTTGCTAAAGACCCTTCAGTAGTTCGCATCTGCCAACCAAGAAAACTCATAAGTTCATGGAGATCGCACAATGAAGCGTCGTAGCTTGATCAAGGCTTTCACACTCTCGGCAAGCATTGCCGCGATGGGCATGACCTGGACTGTCCAGGCCGCCGAGACCATCAAGGTCGGGATCCTGCATTCGTTGTCCGGGACCATGGCGATCTCCGAAACCTCGCTCAAAGACATGGCGCTGATGACCATCGACGAGATCAACGCCAAGGGCGGGGTCAACGGCAAGATGCTCGAACCGGTGGTGGTCGACCCGGCGTCGAACTGGCCGCTGTTCGCGGAAAAGGGCCGGCAGTTGCTGACCCAGGACAAGGTCGCGGTGGTGTTCGGCTGCTGGACCTCGGTGTCGCGTAAGTCGGTATTGCCAGTGTTCGAAGAACTCAACGGCCTGCTGTTCTACCCGGTGCAGTACGAAGGCGAAGAGATGTCGCCGAACGTGTTCTACACCGGTGCCGCGCCGAACCAGCAGGCGATCCCGGCGGTGGAATACCTGATGAGCGAAGATGGTGGCAGCGCCAAGCGCTACTTCCTGCTCGGCACCGACTATGTCTACCCGCGCACCACCAACAAGATCCTGCGCTCGTTCCTGCACTCCAAAGGCGTGGCTGACAAAGACATCGAAGAGGTCTACACGCCATTCGGCCACAGCGACTATCAAACCATCGTCGCCAACATCAAAAAATTCTCGGCCGGCGGCAAGACAGCGGTCATCTCCACGGTCAACGGCGACTCCAACGTGCCGTTCTATAAAGAGCTGGCGAACCAGGGCCTGAAAGCCACCGACGTTCCGGTCGTGGCGTTCTCGGTAGGCGAAGAGGAACTGCGCGGCATCGACACCAAACCGCTGGTGGGCAACCTCGCCGCGTGGAACTACTTCGAATCGGTGGATAACCCGGTGAACCAGAAGTTCGTCGCCGACTGGAAAGCCTATGCCAAAAAACACAACCTGCCGGGCGCCGATAAAGCGGTGACCAACGACCCGATGGAAGCCACCTACGTCGGCATCCACATGTGGGCGCAGGCAGCCGAAAAAGCCAGGTCCACCGATGTCGACAAGGTCCGTGAAGCGTTGGCTGGCCAGACTTTCGCCGCACCGTCGGGCTACACCCTGACCATGGACAAGACCAACCACCACCTGCACAAGCCGGTGATGATCGGCGAGATCCAGGCCGACGGTCAGTTCAACGTGGTCTGGCAGACCGAAGGCCCGATCCGCGCCCAGCCGTGGAGCCCGTTCATACCGGGTAACGACAAGAAGCCGGAGTATGCGGTGAAGAGCAACTGAGCCACTGGATGTCAGGCCCGAGCACGGAGCTCAGGGTTGGCATAACTCCTGTGGGAGCGAGCTTGCTCGCGATGAGGCCATGACAGTCGACATTGATGCTGAATGTCAGTCCGCTATCGCGAGCAAGCTCGCTCCCACATTGACCGCGCAAGGCCAATGACATGCCCACTGCCCTTTACCGCTTCATCCTCGCCCTCGCACTGCTGTTGCCGATGGCCGCCCATGCCGGGGACGCCGAAGACTTCGTTGCGGCCAATCCGGTGCAGCAAGCCAAGCTGTTGGAAACCTGGGCCGCGCAACCCGACCCGGCCCGCATCGAACTGATCAACGCCCTGCAACAAGGCCAGTTGACCGTCGACGGCGAAGCCAGGACCCTGCGCCTGAACAATCGTCTGCGAGGCTTGATCGACACGGCGCTGGCCAGCCACCGACTGCTCGCCGCTGACACCAAAGTGCGTTTGAGTGCCGCGCAACAACTGCAAAAAAGCGCAAAACCTGCGCAGCTTGCATTCCTCGATCAGCAACTGGCTGGCGAAAAAGACCCAAGCGTTCACGCCGCCCTGAGCCTGGCGTTGGCCAATCTGCAACTGGTAGACACCGACCCGGCCGTGCGCCTCGCCGCAGTGCGCCTTCTGGGTGAAACCGGCGATCCGCTGGCCCGCACCCGCCTCGAAGGCTTGCTCCAACCCGGAGTCGAAGCCGACACCTCGGTGCACACGGCTGCCGAAACCAGCCTGGCGCAAGTCAAACGTAAACTGCTGATCGGCGAGCTCCTCGGCCAGGCCTTCAGTGGCATGTCCCTGGGTTCGATCCTGCTGTTGGCGGCCCTCGGTCTGGCGATCACCTTCGGCCTGCTTGGGGTGATCAACATGGCCCACGGCGAGATGCTGATGCTCGGGGCTTACTCCACTTATGTGGTGCAGTTGCTGTTTCAGCGCTTCACCCCGCAAGCGATCGAGTTCTATCCGCTGATCGCTTTGCCGGTGGCATTTTTTGTCACCGCCGGCGTCGGTATGGCGCTGGAGCGCACGGTAATTCGTCACCTCTACGGGCGACCACTGGAAACCCTGCTCGCCACCTGGGGCATCAGCCTGATGCTGATTCAGCTGGTGCGTTTGTTGTTCGGTGCGCAGAACGTCGAAGTGGCGAACCCGGCCTGGCTTTCGGGCGGGATTCAGGTACTGCCAAATCTGGTGCTGCCATACAACCGCATCGTGATCATCGCGTTCGCACTGTGTGTGGTGGTGCTGACCTGGCTGCTACTGAACAAGACCCGCCTCGGCTTGAACGTGCGCGCGGTCACCCAGAACCGCAACATGGCCGCCTGCTGTGGTGTGCCCACCGGGCGCGTCGACATGCTCGCCTTCGGCCTCGGTTCGGGCATCGCCGGACTTGGCGGCGTGGCCCTGAGCCAGGTCGGCAACGTCGGCCCGGACCTCGGTCAGAGCTACATCATCGACTCGTTCCTGGTGGTGGTGCTCGGTGGCGTTGGTCAACTGGCCGGCAGCGTGCTCGCCGCGTTCGGCCTGGGGATCGCCAACAAGATTCTTGAACCACAAATCGGCGCCGTACTCGGCAAGATCCTGATCCTCGCGCTGATCATTCTGTTCATTCAGAAACGCCCGCAAGGACTCTTCGCACTCAAAGGACGGGTGATCGACTGATGAACCAGCCCCTGATGCTTACGGCCACGCAAAAGGCCGGTCCGAAAATCACGATCGCAGTGGGTGCGGTGATTCTCGCGCTACTACTGGCGATGCCGTTGCTGTCATTGCTGCCTGTCGACAGTGCGCTTCACGTCTCAGCCTACACACTGACACTGGTCGGCAAAATCCTCTGCTACGCCATCGTCGCTCTGGCGCTGGATCTGGTCTGGGGTTACGCCGGTTTGCTTTCGCTCGGCCATGGCCTGTTCTTCGCCCTCGGCGGCTATGCCATGGGCATGTACCTGATGCGCCAGGCCTCGGGCGATGGCCTGCCGGCGTTCATGACCTTCCTCTCGTGGAGCGAACTGCCGTGGTACTGGACCGGCACCAGCAACTTTATCTGGGCAATGTGCCTGGTGGTGCTGGCACCGGGTTTGCTGGCGCTGGTGTTCGGCTTCTTCGCCTTCCGCTCGCGGATCAAGGGCGTGTATTTTTCGATCATGACCCAGGCCCTGACCTTCGCCGGCATGCTGCTGTTTTTCCGCAACGAGACCGGTTTTGGTGGCAACAACGGCTTCACCAATTTCCGCACGATTCTGGGGTTCGGCATCACTGAACCGGGCACTCGCGCGGTGCTGTTCGCCGCCACCGTGCTGTTGCTGGTGGCGAGCCTGTTCATCGGCTGGCGCCTGGCGCAAAGCAAGTTCGGCCGGGTACTGACCGCCCTGCGCGACGCGGAAAACCGTCTGATGTTCTGCGGCTACGACCCACGCGGTTTCAAGCTGTTTGTCTGGGTCTTGAGTGCGGTGTTGTGCGGTCTGGCCGGTGCGCTGTATGTGCCGCAAGTCGGAATCATCAACCCCAGCGAAATGTCGCCGACCAACTCCATCGAAGCCGCCGTATGGGTCGCGCTCGGCGGGCGCGGCACGTTGATCGGGCCGCTGCTCGGCGCGGGTGTGGTCAATGGCATGAAGAGCTGGTTCACCGTGGCCTTTCCCGAATACTGGCTGTTCTTCCTCGGCGCGCTGTTCATCGTCGTGACCTTGTACCTGCCCAAAGGCGTGATCGGTTTGCTGAAGAAAAGGGGCGAACAATGAGAATCACACCGACAGCCGAGTTCATGCTCGAACCAGTCTTTTTTCCACCGGAGCCCAACAAGGACGCCGGCAGCAGCCGCGACGCCATCGGCCTCGGCCAACGCGTCGGCTCAGGCCTGAACACCCTCCACGGCACTATCCTCACACTTGAAGACATCAGCGTCAGCTTCGATGGTTTCAAGGCACTCAACGCCTTGAACCTGTACATCGGTGTCGGCGAATTGCGCTGCATTATCGGCCCCAACGGCGCCGGCAAAACCACGTTGATGGACGTGATCAGCGGCAAGACCCGGCCCAGTCACGGCAAGGCCTGGTTCGGTGAAACCCTGGACCTGACACGGATGAGTGAAGTGCAGATCGCCCAGGCCGGGATCGGCCGCAAGTTCCAGAAGCCGACGGTGTTCGAAGCCTTGAGCGTGTTTGAAAACCTCGAACTGGCGCAAAAAACCGACAAGTCGGTGTGGGCCAGCCTGCGGGCTCGCCTGAGTGGCGAACAGAAAGATCGCATCTGCGAGGTGCTGGAGACCATTCGCCTGACCAGCTCGGTCAATCGCCCGGCCGGTCTACTGTCGCACGGGCAGAAGCAGTTTCTGGAAATCGGCATGTTGCTGATGCAGGACCCGCAACTGCTGCTGCTCGATGAACCGGTGGCGGGCATGACCGACGCCGAAACCGAATTCACCGCCGAGCTGTTCAAAAACCTGGCCGACAAGCATTCGCTGATGGTGGTGGAGCACGACATGAGCTTCGTCGGCTCGATTGCCGACCACGTCACCGTATTGCACCAGGGCAGCGTGCTGGCCGAAGGGTCGCTTGCACAGGTGCAGGACAACGAGCGGGTGATCGAGGTCTATCTCGGCCGATAACGCGATCATTGAGGGAGAATTTGAACATGCTGCAAGTCGACAAGCTGCACCAGTACTACGGCGGTAGCCACATCCTGCGGGGCCTGAGCTTTGAGGTGAAGGTCGGTGAAGTCACCTGCCTGCTCGGGCGCAACGGCGTCGGCAAGACCACCTTGCTCAAATGCCTGATGGGTCTGTTACCAGCCAAAGAAGGCGTGGTGAATTGGGAAGGCAAACCGATCACCTCGTTCAAGCCGCATCAACGGGTTCATGCCGGCATCGCTTACGTGCCGCAAGGCCGGGAGATTTTCGCGCGGCTGACGGTGGAAGAAAACCTGCTGATGGGGCTTTCTCGTTTTGGCGCCAACGAGGCCAGGGAAGTCCCGGCCTTCATCTATGAGCTGTTCCCGGTCTTGCTGCAAATGAAGCAACGCCGCGGTGGCGACTTGTCGGGCGGTCAGCAACAACAATTGGCCATCGGTCGCGCACTGGCCAGTCGGCCACGCTTGCTGATCCTCGACGAGCCGACCGAAGGCATTCAGCCGTCGGTGATCAAGGAGATTGGCGCGGTGATCAAAAAGCTCGCAGCACGGGGTGACATGGCAATCCTGCTGGTCGAGCAGTTCTACGATTTCGCCGCTGAGTTGGCCGATCAATACCTGGTGATGTCCCGGGGCGAGATTGTCCAGCAAGGTCGCGGAGAAAATATGGAAGCCGAGGGTGTGCGCGGGCTGGTTACGATCTAGGCTGAAGCGTCCTGACGATAATTAGAAACTATGAATTTACCTGTCTTCACTGCCCCGTTTACCCCTAGCTGGCACGCCGAGCTGGAACTCGGCTACGCCCGATTCGGCGACAGCACGCGCCCGGTCCAGCGCCGCCACAAGGGTCCGCTGCGGGTGCAAAAGCACCTGTACGCCGAAGGCCCCGAGGTGTGCCAGCACATCATCGTCCACCCACCGGGCGGCATTGCCGGTGGTGATCGGCTGGACATTACGGCCTGCGTCGGTGCCGACGCCTGGGCACAGCTGACCAGCCCTGGCGCTGCCAAGTGGTATCGCGCCGCCGGGCCGGCCTACCAGCAACTCGACTTGAACGTCGCCGCCGGTGCCACGCTGGAGTGGCTGCCGCAAGAAACCATCGTGTTCAGCGCCGCCCAGGCTGAACTCAGTACTTCGATTGAACTGCAAGGTGACGCGCGGCTGCTCTATTGGGACGTGGTGGCGCTGGGTCGCCCGGCCAGCGGCGAACGCTTCGAGCACGGGCACTTTCAGTCACAGCTGGACATCCGCCGCGACGGCCAGTTGCTCTGGCACGAACGCCAGCGCATTGTCGGGGACGACGGTTTGCTTGCTTCACCAATAGGGCTGGATGGCCAGCCGGTGTTTGCGACGTTGCTGGTGACGGGTGAAATCGACAGCGATTTACTGGAGACCTGCCGCACGCTGCCCAATGACGTGCGCGGGGATCTGACGCAGTTGCCGGGGCTGTTAGTCGCCCGTTGCCTGGCCAGTGAAGCGTTGCTGGCGCGAGGCTGGTTGATTGATTTGTGGAAGTTACTGCGCCCGGCCCTGCTCGGCCGCGAAGCAGTCCCCCCCAGAATCTGGAGCACCTAAAGAACCACCCCTCACCCGCAAAAACTCACAAAACTGCCCTGACGGATTCCAAATGGACCTGACCCCACGCGAAAAAGACAAGCTGCTGATCTTCACCGCCGGCCTGGTCGCCGAGCGGCGTTTGGCCCGTGGCGTGAAACTCAATTACCCGGAAGCGATGGCCTACATCTCCGCGGCGCTGCTCGAAGGCGCACGTGACGGCCAGACGGTCGCCGAACTGATGCATTACGGCACCACCCTGCTGAGCCGCGAACAGGTGATGGAAGGCATCCCGGAAATGATCCCGGAGATCCAGGTCGAGGCGACCTTTCCCGACGGCACCAAACTGGTCACCGTCCACCAACCCATCGTCTGAGGCTGCGCCATGACTTATCACATTCGTGATGCCGTATACGCCGACCTGCCGGCGATCCGCGACATCTACAACGACGCGGTCCTCAATACGACTGCGATCTGGAACGAGCAGGCCGTGGACCTCGCTAACCGCCAGGCCTGGTTCAGCACCCGGCAATCCCAGGGCTACCCTGTTCTGGTGATTGTCGATGCCGACAACAGCGTGCTCGGCTACGCCTCGTTTGGCGACTGGCGGCCGTTCGACGGTTTCCGTCACACCGTCGAACATTCGGTGTACGTGCGCAGCGATCAGCGCGGCAATGGCCTCGGCCCGCAGCTGATGGACGTGCTGATCGAACGCGCCAGGGGCTGCAATAAACACGTGATGGTCGCCGCCATCGAAAGCGGCAACGCCGCCTCGATTCGCCTGCACGAACGGGTCGGCTTCACCACCACCGGGCACATGCCGCAAGTCGGTACCAAGTTCGGCCGTTGGCTCGACCTGACCTTCATGCAGCTGGTCCTCAATCCGGGCGCGGAGCCGCCTGTCGCCAACAAGGAGTGATACCTCATGAACACTGCCCAACTGCGACGCGTGAACACCGAAAGCTTTGCGCACTACCGTCAGGGCTTGATCGATTTGCTGTTTGACGCCGTGAAGCACGGTGCCTCGATCGGTTTCATGGCCGACCTTGATGATGCCCAGGCCCGCGCCTACATCAACAGTGTCCAGGCCGGGCTTGAGGACGGCAGTCTGTTGCTGTGGGTAGTGGTTCACGATGAAAAGGTCCTGGCCAGCGTACAACTGGGCCTGTGCCAGAAAGCCAACGGCCGCAATCGCGCCGAAGTGCAAAAGCTGCAGGTGCGCCATGACACGCGGCGACGCGGTCTTGCTCAACAACTGATGAATGCTGTGGAGCTTGGCGCACGCCAACACAAACGTGGCCTGCTGTACCTCGACACCGAAGCCGGCTCAGCGGCCGAAGCGTTCTATCAGTCCCTGGGTTATACCCGTGTCGGTGAATTGCCGAACTACTGCCAAAGCCCGGACGGTCGTTACACCCCGACCGCCATCTACTACAAGACCCTGGGACAACCCGAATGATTCCTGGCGAATATCAGATCCAGCCCGGCGACATCGAGCTCAACACCGGCCGGCGCACCCTGAGCCTGACCGTGGCCAACAGTGGCGACCGGCCGATTCAGGTCGGCTCGCACTACCACTTTTTCGAAACCAACGACGCCCTGACATTCGACCGTGCCGCCAGCCGAGGCATGCGCCTGAACATCCCGGCCGGCACCGCCGTGCGCTTCGAACCGGGACAGAGCCGCGAGGTCGAACTGGTGGACCTGGCCGGGCATCGCCGGGTGTTCGGGTTTGCCGGCAGGATCATGGGCAACCTCGACTAACTGAACGGCGGACGCAGAGCGTCCATGGCGGCATTCCCACGCAGAGCGTGGGAACGATCAATCTGAAGGCTCACGCATGAAAATCTCAAGACAAGCCTACGCCGACATGTTCGGCCCCACCGTCGGTGACAAGGTCCGCCTGGCCGATACCGAGCTGTGGATCGAAGTCGAAAAAGACTTCACCACCTACGGTGAAGAAGTGAAGTTCGGCGGCGGCAAAGTGATCCGCGACGGCCAGGGTCAGAGCCAGTTACTGGCGGCGGAAGTGGTCGACACGCTGATCACCAACGCGCTGATCATCGACCATTGGGGCATCGTCAAAGCCGACGTCGGCCTCAAGAACGGGCGCATCGCCGCCATCGGCAAGGCCGGCAACCCGGACATCCAGCCGAACGTGACCATCGCAGTCGGCGCCAGCACCGAAGTGATTGCCGGCGAAGGCATGATCCTCACCGCCGGCGGAGTCGACACGCACATCCACTTCATCTGCCCGCAGCAGATCGAAGAAGCGCTGATGAGCGGCGTCACCACCATGATCGGCGGCGGCACGGGACCGGCAACGGGCACCAACGCCACCACCTGCACCTCCGGCCCGTGGCACCTGGCGCGGATGCTTCAAGCGGCCGATGCGTTCCCGATGAACATCGGCCTCACCGGCAAGGGTAACGCCAGCCTGCCGGAGCCGTTGATCGAGCAGGTCAAGGCCGGCGCCATTGGCCTCAAGCTGCATGAAGACTGGGGCACCACACCGGCGAGCATCGACAACTGCCTGAACGTGGCCGACCAGTTCGACGTGCAGGTGGCGATTCACACCGACACCCTCAACGAGTCGGGCTTCGTCGAAACCACCCTCGCCGCGTTCAAGGGGCGGACCATCCACACCTACCACACCGAAGGGGCCGGCGGCGGCCACGCGCCGGACATCATCAAGGCCTGCGGTTTTGCCAACGTGCTGCCGAGCTCGACCAACCCGACCCGGCCGTTCACCCGCAACACCATCGACGAACACCTCGACATGCTGATGGTCTGCCATCACCTGGACCCGAGCATCGCCGAGGACGTGGCCTTCGCCGAAAGCCGTATCCGCCGCGAGACGATTGCGGCCGAAGACATCCTTCACGACCTCGGCGCGTTCTCGATGATCAGCTCCGACAGCCAGGCCATGGGCCGCGTCGGTGAAGTCATCACCCGCACCTGGCAAACCGCCGACAAGATGAAAAAGCAGCGTGGCCCACTGGCAGGTGATGGCGAGGGTAACGACAACTTCCGTGTCAAACGCTACATCGCCAAGTACACCATCAACCCGGCCATCACTCACGGCATCAGCCATGAAGTGGGCTCGATCGAAGTGGGTAAATGGGCCGACCTGGCGCTCTGGCGCCCCGCGTTTTTCGGTGTGAAGCCGACACTGATCCTCAAGGGCGGCGCCATTGCGGCCAGCCTGATGGGCGACGCCAACGCCTCGATCCCCACACCGCAACCGGTGCATTACCGACCGATGTTCGCCAGTTACGGCGGTTCGTTGCACGCCACCAGCCTGACCTTTATCAGCCAGGCAGCACAGGATGCGGGCCTTCCCGAAGCGCTGGGCCTGAAAAAGAAAATCGCCGTGGTCAAAGGTTGCCGCGAGGTGCAAAAAAACGACCTTATCCACAACGACTATCTGCCCAACATCGATGTCGATCCGCAGACCTATCAAGTGAAAGCCGATGGGATTTTGTTGTGGTGCGAGCCAGCCGAAATCTTGCCCATGGCACAGCGTTATTTTTTGTTTTAACCGACTCTTGAATAAAAAAGCCCCGAATGCGGCGTCGCATTCGGGGCGGGTCAACACATCAATCAACTAGCGGGCTCAACCGTGAACGGTATCTCGGTCCTTTGCAGTTTTGCACGCTCGATGGCTTGCTTCGTCAAGGTTCTTTCCAGATTCTTGATGGCGGTGAATTCGTCCATTTCGTCCGCACCCTGCATTTCAAGTTTCAGCTGGTCGAACTCACTGCGATAAGTATTTTCCAGGTAGGACTTCCAGAACGCCTGCTCAAGAATGCCTTCCGCGAGCAGGTCACCCTGCTCAAGCCCCAGCACATGCAGACGAGCAGCCTTGATCATCGCTGGCTCAACCTTGGCGATTGCCCTGAACAACATGCCACGCGATTGCCACGGCAGGTCCAGACTTTCCGCCAGATCAGTCATGTAGGCCAATTGAACTTCCACTTCGTCGATTGTCCCCGTGACGTCGCCGTTGGCATCGACAACCCTGAGTCTCTCCCCGCTCGCATAACGTTCGGCGATGCGACGACGCGCAATGGCGCCTATTTCATCCAGTCGAGTCTTGCCCCTGGCCAACTCCACCAGTTCAGCCTCGACAAGGGCCGGGTTCTCCAGCGCGTAAGCCTCCTTGACCAGTACCTTGACTCCCAGTGCATTGAATAGCTGGGTTGCACCATCGGAACATTCGGTGGCTACAACCGATTCGGAAAACGCCGTTTCGCGCAGTTCCGCATCGTTGTACATCGCCTCGAGCATTCGCCAGACCTTGGCGGTCAGTTCGCTGCGATAGGGCGTTCCCGGAGTATTAAAGTCAGCCGATTCTGTCAGCCGTCGTATGACATCAAAGAATTTCTCCGAGCCGATCTCGTCTTCAAGTTCGTCCCAGATGATCAACTTTTCCTTGAACAAGGATTCCGGCATGCCCTCTGCCCATTTAAGGCTGTCCTGCAACCCTCGAGGCGGATAGGGACGTTGCGGGTCCATGCCGACAGATTCCATATAGTGTTTCAACTTTTCCAGAACGCTCGGTGACATCCACTCAGGCTCACGACTGACGATGGTCCGGCCCAGCAGTTCCGCACGGAACGACCCCGGTGCAATGTCCGGGATTTCTGCCAATCGGTTGAGCTTGAGATTCAGGTAGATATGACGCGGACGGGGTTTGCCAAACAGTCCGACGGGCCATTGGTCAATGCCGGTTTCCTGAAGATTGAGAACGGCCAGTCTTGGCATCTGGCTGATGTCAGGCACACGTCCTAATGGATTGCCGGGCAAGACCAGAAGCTCTAATCGAGTCAAGCCTCTCAGACGCGCAACCGCTTGTTGGGTCAGCACGATTTGATTGTGATCCAGCCACAAATTGGTCAAATGACGCAGGTCACCGATGACCGGCGGTAACCGGTTTAACAGGTTACCGCCCAGGTCCAACGAGCGCAGCCCACGGAATTTCTCGAGAAACCGCCCTTGGCTACTGAGGATGTTGGTTTCACGCATGCTCAGGCTTGTGACATGATCAAAATTGGCGGTCAGTTCCGGGAAGGTCGCAAGGTGCCGGCCCATCGAGATATCGTCCAGATCAAGATGCTGCGCACCGATGATGCCCGGGGCCTCGATGCCTGACGGCCCCGTTCTTTGCCAGCATTGCCTGATCGCCCTGTAGAGCCTGTTTCGAGAATCCCACTCCACCACCCCCAACGGGCCGAAGCGGTTGTGCAATGTCGGAGAGTCCATCCAGCGTTGCAGCGTTGTGTTCAGTTGATTGAACTCTGCTTCCAGGGCACTGACACGCGCCTCGGCCGCTTCGGCCACCGGCCCCAGCACCTGTCCAATCTGTTCGTCGGAAAATCCTGGATAAAGAGAGCCGACCCGACGCCGCAGCAACGACTCATCGGCGATCCCGCGGTATCCGGGCATACCGCCACGAAGACGCATCGCTTCAGGATCGTAAGTCGGTTTTCGCACCGGGTGATCACTCAAAGCCGATTCGAATTGCTCGGCATCGAGCGGCGAGCGCTGCAGATCAAACTTAAGCCGCTCACCCTCGAAAATGTCATACCCCAGGGCCTTGCGCTCGTTGTCCGGCAACGCACGCAACAGCGAAGCATAAAAATCATCCGAACCGTGCAAATGCTGATTCGTCTCATCGCGGGCCTGATAACCGCCCTCATCTTCAAGAATCAGCACTTTGCGAATTGGAGCGCTCTCGGGACCGACACTGGCGTGAAGCTTGCCGGTGAAGGAAAACTCACGAATTTCGATGCGTACATCGCTTGACCAACCCGGCAGAGTGGCCAGCGACGCCAGCTCTAACCTTCGCGTATCGTTGTTCTCCAGTCCCTCGAGATAAAGTCCTTCATAGGCGCGGCTCACGCGCACACGGTGCTCAGCCTGGCGAGCCTGTTCGCGCAAGCGCAAGGGAAGGGTCTGCTTTTCCGCCAGGTGTTTCAGGTCGCCCGGGGTGGCATCCTGCAACAGACGTTCGGCGACAGCGCTCGGCAATTGCGGATAGGCATCGGTTAACCGGTGGACCTGCGCCGCGCTGGCGTCCTCGTGTTGTTTGTACAGGCCCTCAAACAGCTGCTTGCGTTTTTTCGTAGCCTCGCCTGCCAGGCTTTCCTTCAACGCCTGAACACGCAGCTCTTTTTTGCTGGATATTGCTTGCCCAAGCAGCTCGTGAACTTCCTGTTCGTTTAGGGTTTCCAGAGTGCGCCACGGCAACTGACCAGCCCGGAATTCGGCACGGGTCAGCTTGATTCGATCCGCAATCGTTGCGTCGATGTTGCCGATGATGGTTGACGCGCCCTTCAACTCAGGGCCATCGAAGACTTCCACGGCCCGGTGTTCCGGCCAGCGAGGCAAGTCGGTCATTAAGCGCGCGACATTCTCCATCAACGTCTCGGGCACCTGATCGGCCAGTATCTGCTGGCCTACCTCGCCGGCCTCGGCATACAGCCTGAAACGCTTGAGCGTATCGGTCAGCATGACCGGCGGCGGGTCGAGTTCGACATGCAACCGTCGCAACGCGTCCTCCGATACGCCAGCCACGGTCAGGATTTGCTCAAGCGTTTCATCCGGCCACTCCTCTGCTGAAGCGCCTAGCCGCCGCATCAAGCGCGCCTTGTCCCAGGCCAGCGGTTGGTCGATTTCGGTCCTCCAGGCGCCGGCTCCGTTATGCTCAACGACAGGCTGATAAGCCTCGGGCCGAGT
The DNA here is from genome assembly GCF_007713465.1 of Pseudomonas sp. H3(2019). Lineage (GTDB taxonomy): Bacteria > Pseudomonadota > Gammaproteobacteria > Pseudomonadales > Pseudomonadaceae > Aquipseudomonas. Next base: position 64,542 of record NZ_VMSG01000014.1, read on the forward strand.
CGGGTGCTGCAAGCGATGCTGCCCGGTCTCCACGTCCTGGGTAATTGCATAGTTTTTGCCATCCAGTGGCAGCAAATTCTGACCTTCATGTCGATGGATACCCAAACCGTTCGCCTGAGCGTCTTCGGGCAATACTGCGGGGTGTTCGTAAGCCGTCAGATCCGGATTCCAGAGCCGTTCCTCACCGTTGATTTGCACGGGTTTGAGTTGATCGATGAAGGACGATGTTTTGATCGGTACAACATTTTTCGACGGCAATACATGTCCTGCGCCCATCAACGCCAGCTGTGCAAAGTTGATCAATACGCCATTGAGGTACGCCGATGCTTCCTCCCTGTCGCCTTTGCTCCAGTCCTCGATGCCCTCAGCCAGGTCCGCAAGCATTTGCCCGACCATGACCCCCAGCATCGCTTCGCCCAGCCCGGGCACCAGCATTGCAGCGAAATTGAACACATTCCAGCCAATGTCCAGGTAACTGGTCAACCGCTTCCAACGGGTTGTTGCATCCTCATCGTCAGTCGGCACAGCAATGTGACGTGCGTCAGTAATGGCCTTGTCCCGGCGTTCACGGAACAGCGTATCCCACAGATCGCCGCTAATGACGTTGGTGATCGGCTCTGCATCAGGGTTCTCGATCGCTGTTTCACGCCACCATGGCCCCATATCCAGAGGGTCGCGTTGCTGCCAGGTAATGGTTTTAAGGCGCTCGTTGACTCGGGCAAAAAAACGTCCCTTGTCCTTCTGTGCCACAAACCGGCTGAAAAACTCCTGATAGTCCGCAACACGCAACTGGCTGATCAGCTCACTCATAAAATCGGCCAGAGAGCTGTATTCCCGCAACGGATGGTCCGGATCATCCGGTACATAAGCGATCAGCGGTCCGGTCAACCGGCTCTGTTGATAAATGTCTTCCTTACGAAGGACTTCATCCACCACGCCTTGCGGACCATTGGCAAAAAAGGCCTGGAGCATCTTGTATTTTTCATACTCCTGCCCCGGCAAAAAAGGTATGCGTTGAGACCAGTCAAGCCAGAACTTCAGGCTTTGCGGAGTTAGAGCCTCGATGGCCGTTTTCACTTTCGACGGTTTAGCCACTGCACTAAACAGTACGACCCCCGTCAACCTGAACCCCATCAGGGATAAACGGTGACTGTGCAGGGGATGATCATAAAGCTGGATAGCTGCTTTATCCTCGATCACCTCTCGTAGCCTGTCATAGGCATGAGCACTGATATCGCCTTTCAAGCGGGAAATAAAAGCAGACGACTTGAGTGCGGCTTTCTCACTGGCGATCGAGCGCGCCGTCAGGATACGCCTGGCATAAGGATCCTGCGGTTCCAAGCGCGCTTTGATATGAGTTTGATAGTGCCCGCCAATGTCCAGCCTGCGACACAGGGCTGCAAAGTTTTCCGGTGTAATGTCCTTGTCGCGTTGCAGTGCGCCTTGAGCGTCGTTGCGGTAAACGCCAGAACCGCTTCTGAAGGCACCGTCTCGTGTTTCCGGCTCTTCGAAGTTGTGCAGCGCCGCCGCCAGCAACGAGGAGCGGCGGATAACACTGGCGCCGTTATCAATGCCAACAGCAATCTTGCTCGGCACATACAGATGCAGTGAAAGGTTATTTGGATCCTCGGAGGTATTGAAGTTCGTCTTCAATGCCTGGCTGAGCAGGGGTTCGGCAAAGGCATTGATATCGTGTTGCAGATCACCGAGAACCTGATCCAGTTCTCCCTGCAAGCGCCAGCGTTCTTCAACCAGTTCTTTTAAATGTTGGCGATCACTCTCCCGCGCTTTCATGTACCAGTCCGGCACACTCGCCTTCAACTCCAGGAGGGGTTCAAGGCGTGCCGGCGGTGCGTTTCTTAGTGCCCGAGGAATAACCTGTGTCCCCCGATCGTAATGAACACCCTTATTATCCGGCTTTAAAACAGATAAATACTCTTGTGTATGGCTTCCTTGCAAATCAGACATTACTCAACAACCTGAAGTCAGTAGTGGAACCAACAGCTTATTCACAAGCATTCAAAATAAAAGACTAAATAGCCGTTAAATAAACATTGCCAGAGGCACAGACACTTCGAAAATCAAAGAACTATCAATATATAAATACAGCCCAAAACAAACCGGGTTGTGCCGCCGCACCAGCGGTAGTTTTTTTCGAAGCCAAAGGGGCTACTATGTAGGCGACATACTGTCTTGCAGATAACGCTCAGGTAGCCGGTGATGCGTCTATCCGAATTCATCGTGATTCACATCGACCGCATCGTCGATGAATGGGAGCAATTCGCCAGAACCCTAGCCCCCGATCCTGATTCCATGGACCGAACACTCCTGCGCGACCACGCCACGTCAATCCTGCTGGCCGCTTCCCGTGACATGAGCACCACCCAGACCGCCCGCGAACAAGCGGCCAAGGCCAGGGGTGAAGGCCCGGAAAAGACGCCAAGCCTGGACAAGGCCGCGGCCAGCCATGGCGAGCTTCGGCATAACGTGGGGTTTGATCTGGTGCAGATGACCTCTGAGTTCCGCCATTTGCGAGCCAGCGTGATTCGCCTGTGGGTCAACAGCCTGGAGTCACCGGACGTGGCGTACTTGCAGGACATGATCCGTTTCAACGAAGCCATCGACGAAGCCCTGGCCGAGTCCACCGCAGCGTACGCCGAGCAGGTCAATCGTTCACGTGACATCTTCCTGGCTATTCTGGGTCATGACCTGCGCACACCTTTGCAGGCGGTGAACATGTCCACCGAGATGCTGCTACGCAAGGCCAAACTGGACACCGACGCCCTGGCCTATGTGACAAGCATCAAGAGCAGCGCCCGGCACATGGCGGCGATGGTCAGCGATTTACTGGAACTGGTGCGCAGCCGCTTGGGCAGCAGCCTGCCGATCGAACCGGCACCGATGGACCTGGCCTCCGCCGCAAAAGCTGCGCTGGACGAAGCCGGCGCCGGACAGCCGGACTGCAATGCACAACTGATAGTCGAAGGCGACGCCCATGGCATCTGGGACCGCACGCGCCTCGGCCAACTGCTGCAGAACCTTGTCGGTAATGCCTTGCAGCACGGGGCCAATCGACACCCTGTGACGCTGAGAATCGTGGGAGAAAAAGATCAGGTGACACTGACCATGCACAACCATGGCGACCCGATTCCCGCCGACGCACTGCCGACGATTTTCGACCCACTGGTACGCAGTTCCAGCGAAGATCTCGCCGGCCCTTCCACCAGCCTCGGGCTGGGCCTGTTCATCGTCAAACAAGTGGTGGACGCACACCAGGGCACGATCGAGGTCAGCTCCAGTGAGGCCGAAGGCACGACGTTCAGCGTGGTGTTGCCGAGGGTGTCGCGGGTGGTTTCATAGCAATTTAAATCGCACTGAAGCGTCTCACTTCCAGCAGTTTCAGGCCGGAGATGGTTGCCTGCCAAATCCCTTGGCGGGCTCATTTCGGGAGGGGTTCCAGGGGGCAACCGGCCCAGACGGCGCTCTATTTGAGAGTCTCATTGTCTGAGCGATTAAGTCCGCCGCGCTTTGTGGCCACAGACAAACCACTGACAATACCCTCCTCACGGATAACTGAACCCCCGAACCAACGTCAACTCCCCCACTGCCCGCATCGGCACGACGAAAGTCTGCATCTTCTCGTCAGGCGTTCCCTCTTCCGTAATCACCGTCACCTGCGCCGTCGTCAGCGGCTGAACAGCATCCTCCTGGCCCTCCCCACCACTGCGAAAGCCGCCTCCAAAGTAATTCAGATACACCAGGTATTGCCCCTTGATCGGCGCCGGCATGGAAAAAATCTCCGGCCCGTATCCGGTGGTGACGTCGACATCCAGCGCTGCGCCATTGGGCGCCACGCGGTCGCCGTACCAGATGTGTGCGCCATCAGGGGTGATAAGGTGCAAATCCAGATCGGTGTTATCGCTGTCCCAGGACAACAGGACCCGCAGTTTGGCCGGGGTAGCACCGCCGCTGAGGTGGAGGAATTGAGTGCGGTGGCGTTGCTGACCGTCCGGGCTGCGGACTTCGACGCTATTGCTGCCATTGGGGAATGAAAACGGGCGGTCGAAATGTCCGGCGGGGTCGAGTTTCAGCGGCATGCTGACGCCGTTGACGATGAGTTTTCCGGGCTCGTTGCGCTTGGGAGTGGCTTTGATTTGACCGGCAATGCGAGCGGTGTTGGCCTGGCCCACCGGGGTGTTGACCGAGGAAGCCGGGTAGTTGACGGTCTGACGGAAGTTTTCGCCTTCACCTTCGGAGGCACCGATGCGCCAGCCGCCGACAGGGGTGTCGAGTTTGACGGTGTCGGCTGCCATCGCCATAGGCAACGCAGTCAAGGAGCAGAGGAACAGGATGACCTGTGGATAACAATGTTTCATGGCCTATTCCAGTAAAAGGTGGCGGGCGAGCCCTTCAATGTAGGTTTCGTCCTGGCCGTTGGGGTGTGCATCGAAGGCCAGGTGCAGGTATTCGTGAGTCAGGTCGAGGCGATCCTGTAGCGACAGTACGCCGCGCACGTAAATGCGCTGGCGTTCGCGGTCGACATAGGGGCGACCGAAGGCGAGACGGCAGACAGCGAAGGTGCTGACTTCGTTGTAGCCGATTTCGCTTTCAAGGCGTTGGCGCCAGCCGCGGCGCTGGCTCAGTAGCCAGTCTTGCGCGGCGGGCAGGGCCTCGCAGGAGGCGACGGGATTGTCCCAACGGCTGAGGCTGGCGCGCGGGTAGGCGTGCAGCAGGATCGCGTCGTAGCGCTGGCCGACGCTGGCTTGTTCAACGGCTTGCTGCCAGGAGAGTTTGTCGGCACCCGACTGGTCTGAGTGGTAGGTGACGGTGCTGCCGGCGAGGACCAGGTCGCTGGTCCAGGCGGCTATGTTGCGCGAGTCTGCCGTGGCCGGGCGTGGGGCGACGCGCTGACGGCTGCTGCTGTCGTCGATGCTCAGGCAGTCACCGTTGCGCGTAGCGTTTTGCAGCAGGTAGGTGCGGATCGCGACGGCCAGGGCTTTGGCGGCTTCGGCGGGTTCGGGCCTGGCTTCGCGCTGGAGAACGCGGGCGACGTATTCTTCGCGGTCCAGGCGGGCGACCAGCTTTTGTGAAGGGCCGTCCTTCAATAGAAATAGCTCGCCATCGCTGTGGATGTCGAGTTGATTACCGTTGGCGAACTCGACGCGGTAGTCGCCCTGCAGGAGGCCGGGGGGCGCCACGCGATCACCTGAGAGCACGCGTTGCAGTGGATAGCGGGAGAACAGGCCGACTTCGACGCATCGCCCCGCTTGCGCAGGCCAAGTGGACGGCAACACCCTGGACAGGGCCTCTGCGTAGTTGCGCAGGACCTTCTGGCTGGTGCCCCGCCCACCGGCCCAGATCGGCGTTCCGTCCGCCAGCCATCCAGCGAACCCGCCCTGACGCGACGAAGGATCCTGATCCCCCAGCCAACTCCAGGTTTTCACTCGCAGGCGGCCACCGAGCTCACCCACGGCATTGCCGTCAGCGGCGTTCAATACCACATCCAGCAACACTCGACGGGCCTGATCCTGCGCCGGCATCAGCGCCAGGGCCTTTAACAACTCAGCCACCGAAACCCGGGTTTGCGGCTGCAACGACGGCAAATCCAGCAACCACTCCGGCGCCTGACGCGCCTGCCAATAGTCCCGCCAACCTGCGGCAGTAATGCCCATCCGCTGCGGCTCGAAATACAGTCCGCACGATTTCACCAACGCCTGATCCCGCCCGATACTCCCGCCAGCGCTGCAGCAATACACTTCCTCTTTTGACCGCCCGCGACACTCATAGGCCGACTCACGAGCGCCGGTATCGACCAGCCACCCGTAAACGAACAGCTTCCACACACTCCCCAACGGCGTCTGCAACGTCTGCGGCAACGGCTCGCGCGCCATCACCTGAGTCCGGCTCAACTGCAGCAACTCACCCTTCAAGGCCAGGCGCAGCGGTTCGTCCTGCGCCGTGGCCAGCGCAGGGAGCAGACACAGCAGCCACCAGAGCAGAGGCCGGGCCATGTCAGTTGACCGTGATCTGGCCGAGGGCCGGCTTCTGTTCCAGGGCCTGGTGCTGTGGCGCATAGACCTGGGTGAAGCGTACCGGCGGCAGGTTGAACTGACCTTTTTGCGAGAAGCGCACCAGATGACGCAGGCGCAATTCACCGCTCAGGGCATCGACCGGAATCGCGTAGGCCATCTGCCCCGGCTCGAAACGCGCCTTCTCCAGTGCCGTCGGTTCGGTGCCAGCCTTGCCCATCAGTTTGATGCCCCAGGTGGTGCGCTCGACATCCGCGCCCGGTGGCAGCGGCACTTCGATCATGCCGTAGCGCAGCGGCTTCGGCGTTTTGCTGGTGATGATCACTTCGTCGAGGTACAGGCTGTCGCTGGACAACGGCTTGGTGCCGACCGCTTCGAGTTTGAATTCGAACGCTTCGTCCCCCGGCACCAGTCGCGACAGGCGACGGGTGATGGTCACGGCCATCGGGTCGATTGCCGGTTGCCTGGTCTGATAGCTCAGCGCCGCACGCAACGGACGTTCTTGTGTTCCGGTCAGCGACAACACGGCCGGCACGGGCGAGGCGCCCTGCCACGTCCAGTACATTTCGCCGGTATCACCGTAGCGTTTCTTCCAGCCATCACCCGGTGCCAGGGCGATGGTCGGCGAAGCCTGCTCGATGCTGCGTTGCAACCAGGTCAGCGCCAAGGCGCGTTCCAGGGTCGATTGCTGTGGCAACAGACGTTGCAACAACGCTGCCGCGTGAGCCTGATCGAAGGTTTGCAGCGACAGGTTCAATGCTTCGGCGAATGGCTGCGAACTCACGGCCAATCGTTGTTGCGCATCCGGCAACTGGCGATTGAACGCATCCGGCAGAGCCACTTTGGACTGCTTGGCCAAAGAAGCCGTCAACGCACGCGCCGCCGCCAACCCCAGCGCCGAATCCGGATCGCTCATCACGATGCTGTCTTCGCCATCGTCCATCAGATTTACGGCATTGCCGTCGCCGGCCTTCACCAGGTCATCCATCAAACCACTGAGCAAGGTGTTCACCGGCAACTGCATCTGTTTGGCGAACGACAGGATCAGCGCGCGCTGCAACAGTGGCGTGTTTTTGGCCTGTTTGGAATAGACCTCAAGCACCTGCTGCCAATGCTCCGGCGGCAAGCTCAGTTCCAGTGCTTTGCTGGCGTACCAGTCGGCGTAATAGGCGTAAGCGGTGAGGAATGCATCTGGCTCACCGTCCTGGCCCCACCAGGTGAAGCTCGCGGACGGACCCGCCATTTGCACCAGGCGCAGACGGCTGTTTTGCATGATCAGGCGCAAGCGATCACGAACCTGCGGGTTCGACGACAGCGATGGATAGGCAATGCTCAGCGGCAGCAAACGACTGGCCGTCTGCTCAACGCCGCCGTACGGATAGCTGAGCAAATCATCGAGGGCCGAACGGAACAACGCTTGCGCACTGTCATCCAGGCGTAGGCGAATATCGCTGGCGTCTGCCGGCAAGGTCAGCGTTGTATCACCGCTGAGCGCGTCCACCACTTGGCTCTGGGTTACCTGCCAACCTTCACCGGTCGCGGTCAGGCGCACGGCTAACGCGTCGGCGGTTTTGCCGTCCTGCACCAGCTCTGCCGTCCACTCGCCACTGGTCAATGCGAAGGCGGGTAGCGCAATGTAGTTGATGCCGTTGTTCAGGCTCACCGGCACACGCTGATCGGTGCCGCCGTAATGAATCACCAGCTCAGCCTTGACCGGTTTCCCGGCCTGACTGAAAGCGAATACACCGAGATCCGGTTTGTCGCCGGTACGGAATTTGGTCGGGCCGCTCCACTTCAGGTACAGCGGTTTTTCCGAACGCACGAATTGCTTTTTCTGCCCAACCTGACCGTCATCGGCGATGGCCCGGGCGGTGATGCGCCAGCGGGTCAGCGAGTCCGGCATTTTGAAGGTGAAGCGGGTTTTGCCGTTGGCGTCGGTCACCAGTTCTGGCTGCCATGCGGCGGTGTCGACATCTTCACGACGCGGCCGCTCCAGCACTTTCACGCCCCGTTCGCTGCGGTTGGCCTTACCCGGCGCACCCGGGCTGCCCGGCAGTGCCACGTCGTAGCTGATGAACGACAGGCTGGCGCTGGTGCGCACGTTGTTGCGGCGCGGGTGGTAGAAGAACTGGTCAATGGTCGGCGCGACTTCCGGTTGCAGCGCGTAGATCATTTCGTCGACGACACTGACCGTCAGGTGTGCCGCAATTGGCTTGCCGGCGAACTGAGTGGTCAGGTCAACCGACACGGTATCGCCCGGCTGATACGCCTCTTTGTCGGTGGCAATCGCCACGTCGATTTGCGGCGTAACTACCTTGATGCCAGCGTTCTGGAAGCTGTACTGACCGCCCTTGGTGTAGAGCACGGAGAAGGTCAGGTTCGGCGCGAAGTTATCCTTCACCGGAATCCGCGCGCGGTATTGGGTTTCGCTGAGTTTTTCCATCTTCAGCCAGTCGCCGCCCTTGGACAGCAGCGCCGTGGCCTCGACCTTGTCCCGCTCCAGGGACAGCAGTGCATCGCTGACCGGTTCAGGGAAAGTGATCAACGCCAGCGCTTCGTCGCCAGCCTTGTACTCGGGTTTGTCGAGGACGATTTCCACAGTGCCCGGCACGGCTTTGACACCATCGCCGGTAACCGAATGACCGGTGGCGCCAACCACGCGGCCATGGTCATCCTTCAACGTCAGGTTGTAAGTACCCGGACGGTCGAAGTCCAGGCTGAAGCCTTTGTCTTTCGGTGTGAGTTTGCCGTCGCCAGTGGTCTGGTCTTCCAGGCGTACCCAGCTGTAGCTGCTCGCAGTGACGGCTTTGCTTTGCTCACTGCCACCTTCGTTAGCGTAGCTAAACGTAACCTTGTCGCCGACCGCGCTGAAGCGATGCGGTGCGCTGAAACGGAAGCTGGCGGCACCACGGTCGATGAGGATTTCCTTGGTGGTCTTGACCCGATACGCCGCGCCATCGCTGGCGAACACCGTGAGCATGTAGCGACTCGGTTTCTCGGCGGCCGGCAGCTCGAGTGTGGCGTTGCCTTTGGCATCGGTGGTCAGTTCGGTGCTGGTCAGCTCAATCGGGAATTGCCCGAGGTACTGCAGCTCGTTGTCGACCATCGACAGTTGCTGGGCGCGCAGACTCAGGCTCAACTTGGCGTTGGCCACCGGTTTACCATCCGGGTACAGCAGCACCAGGCTGCCCTTCACCGGTTCGCCAGTGCGGTAATCCTGTTTGGCCAGGTTCAGTGAAATCTCGAAGTGCGGCTTGATGTATTCGGCGACGCGGAAGGCACTGCTGTAGGCCTGATCCTTGTAACTGAAACGCAGCTCATAACCGCCCGCCACCGCGTTGTCCGGCAATTGGAAACGACCTTGAGTGCCGGACTTGGAATCGAGCTTCAGCGCCAGCGATTGCAGCGCCGCGCCGGTGGCATCGAGCACTGTCACGTTGACGTCAGCCGCGGTCGGCGTCACGGAATCCCGGGCGTTCTTGAACTCGCGACCGACGATTTTCAGCGACACCCAATCCCCCGGCCGGTACAACGGTCGGTCGGTGAACGCGTAGAGTTTGGTGTCGTAGATTTCGCTGTCGTAATAGAAGTTCTCGGAGACGAAAACACCGCCCTCCTCGTCCTCGCCGATCACGAACGAACGCTCCGGGCTGACGTGTTTCAGGCGCAGCAATCCATCGGCATCCGTGGCGCCACTGCTCATGACACCCAGGCCATCGGTCCACAGCACATTGACCTTGGGCACCGAACTGCCTTCATGTTTGCGTGCAGCCCAGACCAGCAGTTCATCGCCAGCAATCTTGCTCACGGCCACGGTGTTGGAGACGAACACCATGGTGGTCGCACGGTACTTGCCGATCAGCGCCTCCACCAGATACAGCCCCGGCTTCAGATGACCCAACGGGATGTAGACGTTACCCGGCGCGACACTGATGAACTCGCTGGAAGAACCCGCCAGGTTCACACCCGCAGGCGGCTGGATCGGCTTGGCCTCCCACAGCGGATAACGAAACTGGCTGACCACCGGCAAACCCGGAATCAAGGCAAATTGCGGCTGCGCGTCGTAAGGCGTGCGCGCGACGATGGCGCTGCCCATCTTCAGTTCCGGCACTTGCTCGGTGACCTGTTTGCGAGACTCGTAAGAAAACGCTCGCTGCATCACCCGACGGGATTTGCGGTACCAGCTGTCCCACAGGTAGGCGAGGGTGTTCGACAGGCCTTCGCCCTTGAACTGGCCGTCGCTGACCACGCGGTGCAGGTTTTTCTGACGCTTGAGGAAATCCAGCGGCTTGTCGATCCGATAGACCCGAATGTCCGCGCCGCCGTAGGGCTCCATGCGGTACCGGCGATAGTCGCGGCCCGGTGCTTCGAGGCGAACCATCGCCTGCTCGTCACTGGCAAAACTGCTGTCGGCCAACAGGAAAAAACTTTCACCGGCCACCGCCGTGTAGCCGCTGGGCTCGACGGAATCATCGGCATTGACCGTGGCCAAAGGGGCCAGCAAGGCCAACAACAGGGGCAGTCTTGAACAAATGCGCAACATGCGGGCACCGATCATTGGGAGAGAAAGTTCAGTCGATAGACGCCGATGAAGTTGGGGTTGGCTGCGTCGGGAATCCATCGGGTGTCCTTCCATGTCATGAGTTGCTGCAGGCTTGCGGAGCGCATGCCGTTGTCGGTTGGGGTGGTGGTGCCGGTGTGATAGGCGATGTAGCGGCCCATCCAGATCATCAGGTGCTGGTCGTCGCCCTGATCGAAAAACATCAGATCACCAGGCCGGGCCTGGGCCAGGTCGCGGCCCACCAGATGGCTGTTGAACTGGATCAGCTTGATGGCGTTGACGTAAGGCCCGACCTTGCCGCCGCCCTGCTGCCATTGCTGGGCGAGGCCGCGCTGGGCGTCGCTCAATTGCAGTTCCGGCGGCAGGTAGCGATTGGACAGGCCATTGCTACGCAGCCATTTGTCATCGTGGACTTTCAGCGCTTCGTTGGCGGCGAAACGTACCAGCCCGGCACAGTCCTGCTGAAACCAGCGCGGGCTCGGGCCCTGGGTCAGTTGTTCCTGGGCAATGCGCACGAACCAGGCGCGAAAGACCTGGGATTGCTGCGGGTCTAGCGGCGCGGCTTCGCTGGCAAACGCCCGCGTGCCGAGCAGCAACGCCAGCAGGCCAAGGCCTCGGATGAGTGCCGTCACAGGGCCTTCCATTCCAGCGGCAGCCATTGCCAGTGGCCATCGGGCTCGCTGCCTTTGGGCAACGTCAGGGCGTATTTGCCATAGCCGCCGAGCGTACGCAGTTTCGGAATCAGGTAGGTTTGCGCGGCGTTGTAGAAAACCGGCTCCATGTCTTGCGGCAGGCTATCCAGGGTTTCCCGCTGCATCAGCTGTGCCATGGAATCCGGGCCGAAGTAGAGCGGCGTCAGCTGATCTTTCGGCAACACGTCGGCCAGTGGCGGGAAACGTTTGTCGAGGGTGCCCAGGGCCTTGTCCACCAGTGTGTCGTCGAGGGAGAACAACAGCGTCGAGCCGTGCCGCGCCAGACTCACCCGCAGGAACGCCTTGCCACTGATTGCGCCAGGCTGCTCGGCAGCCTTGGCCGGGTATTGGCCAAAGTTGGAGCTGACCTGGCGCTGCCACCGATGGGTTTCGCCTTCCTGTTTCTCGACCACCGCAAAAGCGTGCTCGGCGACGTTGCGTTCATAGGCGCCCACCATCGAACCAAACAGCTTGCCCAGATCACCGTCGAGCTTGGCACTGCCCTTGTCATTCAGGCTGGCGACCAGCAACGGCGTGTACAACCGTGAGTCGGCGTACCAGCAGAGGCCGGCGGCACCGGCCACATAGTCGGTCAGGGCCTGGGCCACCGCTTCCTCGGCGCCGAGTTTCACCAGCAGCGGTTTTTGTTGTTCGGCGGCCAGCGGCAGAGCCACGCAGGCGCTGGCGCCCATGGGCATGGCTTGCCAGATCGGTTTGAAATCGAAGTCCGGCTGGTTTTCCAGCTCATCCATGGCCAGGAAACTGTGCCAGCCCTTGTCGTCCAAGTCGAAACGCAACCCGGCGAAGTTCGGGATGAAGCGCTGGTACCCCATGGCTAATACGCTGGAGTTGACCGAGAGGCGTTGTTTGACCTCCGGGGCTTTAGGTTGCAGCCCAAAGGCTTCGGGGAAGAGTTTTTCACCCCCCAGCAGTGCTTCCAGCGCCTGGGTCGAGACCATGCCGTGCTCGTCGGTCGGACCGTGGCCCATGTCATACAGCTTGCGCGGGTTGGACAGCACCACCAGTTTGTCGCCGTGAGAAGCAAACACCAGGGCTTTGCCGGCGTTGTAGGTGAGTTGATAAACCGGCACCACATCGCCGGCGACTTTCATCTCGCCGAGCTGGCTCAACTGCGAATCATCCAGCGCCACTTTAGCCAACGGCTCCAGCACCTTGGCCAGGCCACCGCGATCCATCACCAACAGAAAGTCCTTCAGGCGACCATCCGCCCCACGCCACAGCGCCACGTCCGCCGCCTGATCGAATAGCTGCTCGATCAGGCTGTCCTGCAACTTGAGGTCATGCTCGTAAATGATCCGGCGCAGGCTGCCGATCAATCCGAGGCGGTCCGCATGGGCTTCGTAATAGAAGACGAAATCTTCGGTCAGGGTTTCCTTGAGAAATGGCACCGTCAGCAAGTCCTTGGGCAACTGGCTCAAGGAACGGGTTTCCAGCAAACCGTCCGGCCGGCTCATGCCCAGTTTGTCACTGGCCAACTGCGCAGGCGGCGCCTTGGGCTTGTGCATGAACCACCCCAACCCGCCCGCCACGCCGACCACCAGGCACAGCCCGATCAGCAGCGCCGGCCAACGACGAGAGGTGTTGGCCGCAGGTGCGCCGGCGGCCGGGGAATCGGCTGGTGAAATCGTGTTATCGCTCATGTTCACGCTCATGTTCCCAAAGCTCAGCAATTCATCCGTGGTGCGGGATGTTCAATAGTTGAAAGTCTTGACCAGTAACAGATCACCGATAGCCCGCAAGGGCACGATGAACGTCTCGCGTTTTTCGTCGACGGTGTTTTCGTTGAGCACCAGGTTGATCTGCGAGGTGATTACCTCGTTCTGGTTGCTGGATTCCTCGAAGTTATAGCCGCCGCTGCCGAAGTTGCCCCAATAGTTCACGTAAACCAGATAGGTGCCATGCATCGGAGCGGTCATGGTGAACATTTCCGGGCCCGGGCCATCGACACCATCCGGGTCAAGGCCGCCGCCGTTGGTCAACGTCGTGTGGGCGAAAAACGCATGCTGGCCGTCGGGAGTAATGATGTGCAGATCGAGTTCGGCCTTCGGATCGTCCCAACCCAGCACCACGCGAATCCGCGCCGGGGTGCGCAGGTTATTCGCCTCATAGAATTGCACGCGTTTGAGCGACTTGCCTTCGGAGCTGCGGACTTCGACGCTGTTGGAACCGGCGCCGAACGCATACGGGCGGGTAAAACGCCCGTTGTCATCGGTGTACAGATTCAGGGGATTGCCGTTGACCGCAAGGGTGTGAGGCCCGCGCAGCGTGCCAATGGCCTTGAGCTGACCCTCGATCATCGTGCGATTGCGCTGCACGCCCCGATCGATGGGCGGTGTGGGATAGGCGACTTGAGGGTTTTCACTGCGGTCCAGCAGGCCGTTATAGCGCCAGCCGCCCACCGGTTCCGACACTTCGGCCGTGGGCCCCGCCCAGGCAGCCGATGCACAGACCAGTGCGATCAGCAGTGAAAGAACACAACGCATGTGACGCCTCCTGCCATGCATAACGAAACCTTGCGCCCGATCCTCGGCGCGTTACGGATCAAAAAAACTGCGTTTCGTCAGAAAGACCCGTGGTTATTGGGTCGTAGAAAGCGCGAAGGTTAGCGATATGGACGGTTTTTAACAATCAGATACAACTAAATTTGCGGAGAGAATCACGCCCGCTGCCGGACGGTGAGCCTGATAGCGATCTTATTCAGCCCACGAAAAGAGCCGAATAATGGATAGATCGTCAGAGGGTCCTGACATCAACGTGGTTTCGCCCCATGACGGCGGCGCCGAATACCCCGTTCATTTGCCCCTCTCCCCCCTATCTGCTAGTGTCGCGCCGGTTTAACGTCTACCGGAAATTGCCGCCATGGCCCGCAAAAAAGCTGCACTGGATTTCGAACAATCCCTCGCTGACCTGCAAACGCTGGTCGAGCGCCTGGAGAACGGCGAGCTGTCGCTGGAAGACTCGTTGACCGCTTTCGAGCAAGGCATCGGTCTGACCCGTGATTGCCAGGCTGCGCTGGCGCAGGCCGAGCAGAAGGTTCAGGTGCTGCTTGAACGCGATGGCGAGCTGACCGAGGCTCCCTTTGACGCGGAACAGCCAGAATGATCGCGGCGTATTCGGCCAGCAGTCAGGCCCGGGTCAACGCGGCACTCGACACCCTGTTCAACGCGCCGAGCCCTGAACTCGCACGTTTGTATGAAGCGATGCGCTACAGCGTGATGAATGGCGGCAAACGCGTTCGGCCCTTGCTGGCCTATGCGGCCTGCGAAGCGCTGGGCGGTGAGGCGGAGCAAGCCAACGGCGCGGCCTGTGCGGTGGAGTTGATCCATGCGTACTCGCTGGTGCACGACGATTTGCCGGCGATGGACGACGACGATCTGCGTCGCGGTCAACCGACCACGCATAAAAAATTCGACGAAGCCTGCGCGATTCTCGCCGGTGACGGCCTGCAAAGCCTGGCGTTCAGCGCCCTGCTCGACCCACGCCTGAATTCAGCCGACGCTGAAATCCGCCTGCACATGGTCAGCGCTCTGGCGTTGGCGGCGGGCCCGGCCGGGATGGTCGGCGGTCAGGCCATCGACCTCGGGTCGGTCGGCCTGAAGCTCGATCAAAAAGCTCTCGAATACATGCACCGGCACAAGACCGGCGCGCTGATCGAAGCCAGCGTCAAGCTTGGCGCCCTGGCCAGTGGCCGCGCCGAGAAAGACCAACTGAAATCCTTGCAGACCTATGCACAGGCTATTGGCCTGGCGTTTCAGGTGCAGGACGACATTCTCGACGTCGAAAGCGATACCGAAACCCTCGGCAAGCGCCAGGGCGCCGATATTGCCCGTGATAAACCGACTTACCCGGCGCTGCTCGGCCTCGACGCGGCCAAGGCTTATGCCCTGGAACTGCGAGATCAGGCCCTGCACGCACTGCGACCGTTTGACGCGTCGGCCGAGCCGCTGCGTGATCTGGCGCGCTATATCGTCGAACGCCGCAACTGATCCGGCGCTCGTTGCCCACCGTAAATCGGCCAAGTTCCGAGCTCTGCGTGGGCAGCGTGCGATGCATCAGGTAAACTGCCGCCTCTTTTATACCTATAACGATTCGCCTGATGCCCACGACGTTTCATGAGATTCCCCGCAAGCGCCCGACCACGCCCCTGCTCGACCGTGCCAACACGCCGGACGGCCTGCGCCGGTTAGGCGAAGCCGAGCTGGAAACCCTGGCGAATGAGTTGCGCCTGGAATTGCTCTACACGGTCGGTCAGACCGGCGGGCATTTCGGTGCCGGCCTGGGTGTCATCGAGCTGACTATCGCGTTGCATTACGTTTTCGACACCCCGGACGACCGGCTGGTGTGGGACGTAGGTCATCAGGCTTATCCGCACAAGATCCTCACCGGTCGCCGCGAACGCATGGCCACCCTGCGCCAGAAGGACGGCCTTGCGGCCTTCCCGCGTCGCTCCGAGAGCGAATACGACACCTTTGGCGTCGGCCACTCCAGCACCTCGATCAGCGCAGCACTGGGCATGGCGATTGCCGCCCGCCTGCAAAACAGTGATCGCAAGGCGATCGCCGTGATCGGCGACGGCGCACTGACCGCTGGCATGGCGTTCGAAGCGCTGAACCACGCGCCGGAAGTCAACGCCAACATGCTGGTAATCCTCAACGACAATGACATGTCGATCTCGCGCAACGTTGGCGGGCTGTCGAATTACCTGGCGAAGATCCTTTCCAGCCGCACGTACGCCAGCATGCGTGAAGGCAGTAAAAAGGTCCTGTCGCGCCTGCCTGGCGCCTGGGAAATCGCCCGTCGTACCGAAGAATACGCAAAAGGCATGCTGGTACCCGGCACCCTGTTCGAAGAACTCGGCTGGAACTACATCGGCCCGATCGACGGCCATGACCTGCCGACCCTGATCGCCACCCTGCGTAACATGCGTGACCTCAAGGG
Organism: Pseudomonas sp. H3(2019); assembly: GCF_007713465.1. Taxonomy (GTDB): domain Bacteria; phylum Pseudomonadota; class Gammaproteobacteria; order Pseudomonadales; family Pseudomonadaceae; genus Aquipseudomonas. The sequence continues at coordinate 80,783 of NZ_VMSG01000014.1, forward strand.
CCCGCAGTTCCTGCACGTGGTGACCAAGAAAGGTAAAGGCTTCGCCCCGGCGGAAGTCGACCCGATCGGTTACCACGCGATCACCAAACTCGAACCGCTGGACGCTCCTGCCGCCGCGCCGAAAAAAGCCGGTGGGCCGAAGTACTCCGGCGTATTTGGCGAGTGGCTGTGCGACATGGCCGCTGCTGACCCGCGCCTGGTCGGTATCACTCCGGCGATGAAAGAAGGCTCCGACCTGGTGGCCTTCAGCGAGCGCTTCCCGCTGCGCTACTTCGACGTGGCAATTGCCGAGCAGCACGCGGTCACTTTTGCGGCCGGCATGGCCTGCGAAGGCGCCAAACCGGTAGTGGCGATCTATTCGACGTTCCTGCAACGCGGTTACGACCAACTGATCCATGACGTCGCGGTGCAAAACCTCGACGTGCTGTTCGCCATCGACCGTGCAGGCCTGGTAGGCGAAGACGGCCCGACTCACGCCGGCAGTTTCGACCTGTCGTTCCTGCGCTGCATCCCCGGCATGGTGGTGATGACCCCGAGCGACGAAAACGAATTGCGCAAGATGCTCAGCACCGGCCATCTGTACAACGGCCCGGCGGCAGTGCGTTACCCACGGGGTACGGGGCCGAATGCCCCTATCGAGAAGAACCTCGAACCGATCGAAATCGGCAAAGGCGTGATCCGTCGCCAGGGCAGCACCGTCGCCCTGCTGGTGTTCGGCGTGCAATTGGCCGAAGCACTGAAAGTCGCTGAAAAACTCGATGCGACCGTGATCGACATGCGCTTCGTCAAACCGCTCGATGAAGCGTTGGTACGCGAGATCGCCGGCAGCCACAAGTTGCTGGTGACCATCGAGGAAAACGCCATCATGGGCGGTGCCGGTGGCGCGGTCAGCGAGTTCCTCGCCCGCGAGAACATCCTCAAGTCGATGCTGCATCTGGGCCTGCCGGACGTCTACGTCGAGCACGCCAAGCCGGCGCAAATGCTTGCCGAGTGCGGTCTGGATGAAGCGGGTATCGAAGCGGCCATCCGCGAGCGCCTGCAACTGCTGAACATCTAAATCTCTGGATTGATACAAAACCCTGTGGGAGCGGCGGTGTGACGATTCGACTTGCTCGCGAAGCAGGCACCTCGGTCTCACCGGCCGGGCGCGATCAACCGGCACAACTTGGCCGTTGCTTCGATCATCTGCCCGCTCGGCCGCTCCAGGCCTTTGTCCGTCACCAACAGTAATTGCCCTTGAGCCACAGCGGTCATCTGTGGCCAGGCTTTCCAGGCGTCGAGCTGTGCCTGGCTGCTGGCGAGGATCACCTGGGGATTACGCGAAAGCACTGACTCCACACTGACCTGCGGCGCCGGCAAGGTCATGTCGGCGAACACGTTGCGCGCACCGCACACCTCAAGCGCATCGCTGATGATCTGCCCGCCGCCCACGGTGTAGAGCGGCTGATCCCAGACCTGATAAAACACCCGAAGCGGTTCTTTGCGTTGATAGCGCTGACGTAAATCGTCGAGCTGCTGCCGCAAATCAACCGCAAGCGTGCGCCCACGTTCGGGTCGGCCGAGCTGCTTGGCGATCGCTTCGATTTGGCGGGTCAGTTGCTTGAGGTTATGCGGTTCGGCGACGTAGGTCGGGATCCCCAACCGAATCAGTTGCTCACGCTGCGCCGGGCCGACACTGCCAGGCCAGAGCAACAGTAAATCCGGCTTGAGACTGAGCAGGCGCTCCATATCCAGCTGACCGTAACGGCCAATAGAAGGGACGGCGTTGAGTTCTGCAGGACGCTCGCCAGCATCGAGCACGCCCACCAGCAGGTCGGCCGAGCCCAGTTCAACGACGATTTCCGAGAGTGACGGCGCGAGGCTGACTACCCGCTCTACCGCGACCGACGAGCCACTGATGACCAGCAGCAGAACCGCCAGCCAACGGCGCATCAGCCGAGTTGACGCGGAATACGGTAAAGATAGAACAGCACTGCGGTCGACAGCGCCAGCAGGACCAAAGGCACCGCTTCGAGGCCGACGAACACCGCCAGAGCACCGATCCAGGCCGGCAAGGCCGCGACAAGGAATGCCTGACGGCGTTTAGCCGCCAGGGCAACCCAGGCAGCAGGTTCTTCCGGGGTATCGAGGGCTTTCTGGGTGGCGATCAAGGCGTGTTTGTAGCCGCCAAAAAACCGCAGGCTGACAAACATCGAGGCCACCCCGGCAATGAAAAACGGCATCCCCAGCACCGGCAAAAACGCCTCGCTCTGACCGAACACACTGTTGATCACCAGCAGCGGCAGCAAGGCCAGCGCCAGGTATTGCCACCAGTTGACGGACAGTCGCCGCCGGACCTGACCGCGAGTCACGCCCGGTCTGCCTCGCCCTGATGCTCGTTGCCCATCATATGGTCGAGCTTGCTGGCCTTGGTCGCCAGGTAGAGCTTGTTGTGCGGATTGTGCCCCGTGTGCAGCGGCACGCGCTCGGCAACCACGATGCCCATGTCGGTCAAGGCTTTGACCTTGCGCGGGTTGTTGGTCATCAGACGCAGGGATTTCACGCCCAGGTGCTCAAGCATCGGCAGGCACATGGCGTAGTCGCGCTGGTCGGCAGCAAAGCCCAGACGTTCGTTGGCTTCAACGGTGTCGGCACCGCCATCTTGCAATTCATACGCGCGGATCTTGTTCAGCAGGCCAATGCCACGGCCTTCCTGACGCAGGTAAAGCAACACGCCACGACCTTCGCGGGCGATCGCCTGCAACGCCGCCTCGAGTTGCGAACCGCAGTCGCAACGCTGGCTGAACAAGGCATCGCCGGTCAGGCATTCGGAGTGCAACCGGCCGAGTACCGGGGCACCGTCGGCAACATCACCCAGGCTCAGCACGACGTGCTCGCGACCAGTAGCCTCATCGAGAAAGCCATGCATGGTGAATTGCGCAAAAGGCGTGGGCAGCTTGGAAGCGGCGACAAAAACGACAGGCACCGGTGTGCTCCTGATCTGTATGTACTGGAGATTCGCAGAGGCGGCATTGTAACAGCAGGTTCCTACAGACGCTTAGGCTGAATTATCGGCCATAACGATCAAAAAGTTTGATCACTGCCCTGCCTGCTTGGTGCTTTCATCAAAAGGATAAGGTTGTTTCCAGTGTTCGAAGATCGGTTTCAACTGGCCGGTTTTGACCAGCAACGCCATGCGCTTGTCGTACAGCGCCATCAGGGCACGGGCCCGTGGTGTATCGGCGAAACCAAGGTACAACGGCAGTTCGGTCAAGTGTGTGCGTCGGTACAGGGATGGATCCCCAGCCTCAGCGAGCACTTCATTGACTTCCGTCAGCGCGTCGATATAGAAGTCCGCCCGAGCCTGTTTGAGCATCGGCAAAATTCCGGTGCGGCGCTCGATCTGGTTATAGCGGCGGATGTTCGGCAGGTATCTTTCGTAGCGATAGCCACGGACCCAGGCCAGTCGGTACGCACCCAGAGTCTCCAGCGTCGGTGCCGGGTTGCTCGCAAGGCCCAGGGCATAGAGATGATCAGTATCGAAATTCCAGTGGGGATACAGCACCTGATCGGCCTCGTTGGAATAGGAGCCAACCTGCGCATCCGCTTCGCGACGCTGCACCAGCCCCACCGAACGGGTGTAAGGCACGGTGCGAATATCCAGTTTCACCCCGGCCGGTTCGAACACGGCGCGCAAAATATCCCAGGCCAGCCCATGACCATCGGCGGCGGTGTAGTCATCCCAGCCCTCGCTGGCCAAATGAATCACGGCCGGTGTCGTCGGCACATCCGCCGCACGGGCGAGCGAACAGAACACCGCAAAAACCAGAACCCACAGCCAGCGTCCGACCATCCCCCAGCCCCTCAATCTATTCGTCCCTCAATCAGCCTATCAGGCGAAATAGCGGACCAGCCCCTGCAGCGCCAACCAGGCAAATACGCCTGCCAGCACGTCGTCGAGCATGATCCCGACGCCGCCATGCACATGTCGGTCGATCCAGCGAATCGGCCATGGCTTGAGAATGTCGAAGAAGCGGAACAGCAGGAACCCCGCCAATAGCCAGTACCAACCTGCCGGCACCAGCCACAGGGTGATCCACATCCCGACCATTTCGTCCCAGACGATGCCTTCGTGGTCGTGCACCCGCAAATCGTCGGCAACCTTGCCGCACAGCCAGAAGCCGAACAGCATCGTGATGCCAAGCATCAGCCAGTAACCCCAGTCGGGCAACATCTGCCATAACGGGATAAAGGGTAGCGCAACCAGCGAGCCCCAGGTGCCTGGCGCCTTGGGCAAGGTGCCTGAACCGAAGCCGAACGCCAGGAAATGCCAGGGATTACGCCAGACCGATGGCGGCACGTGTTCTGCCGGGCCCTGTTTGGGATGATCTGTCACGGTGTCTCCCGAAAATGTTGATAACCCCGGGCGTGCGGGGTGATGTCCTGCCCGTTCGCGTCCAGCAGCGTCACCCCCTGCCCGGTCACGACCTGCCCGACAACGTGAATCGGCCAGCCGTCAGCGAGCAGTCCCGGTAATTGCGTGGGCGGCAAAGTGAACGCCAGCACGTAGTCATCACCGCCACTCAAGGCCGCCACGCGGGCGGCATTCTCACCGAGAAAGCTCACCAGTGCCGCGGACAGCGGGAGCTTTTCGCTTTCGATCAGCAAGCCGACAGCCGAGGCCTTGGCGATATGCCCGCAATCGGCGAGCAAACCGTCAGAGATATCCAGTGCAGAGGTGGCCTTGCCGCGCAATGCCATACCCAATTCAAGCTGCGGCTGCGGCGACCAATAATGCGCCAACAACGGCCCGGCAACATCGGCAGGCGCGACGCGCTCACCCAACACCAACGACAATGCACCGGCGGCGTTGCCCAGTTCGCCGCCCACGCACACCAGATCACCGGGTTGCGCACCGCTGCGGGTCAGCGCCTTGCCTGCCGGGACCCGACCGAACACGGTCATGGTCAGGCTCAGCGGTCCGCGTGTGGTGTCGCCGCCCACCAGCCGTACACCGCAGTGTTGCGCCATGGCGTTCAAGCCACGGGCAAAGGCGTCCAGCCAATCGACGGTTACCGTCGGCAAGGTCAGGGCAAGGGTAAAGGCCATAGGGGTGGCGCCCATGGCAGCCAGATCGCTGACCGCCACAGCCAGCGAACGCTGACCGAGCAGAAACGGGTCGCAAGGGTCTGCGAAATGCACACCGGCCACGAGCGTGTCGGTGGAAATTGCCAGCTGCTCCCCTGCGGGAACAGCGAGCAAGGCGCAGTCGTCGCCGATTCCCAGGTCAACGCCTTCGCCGCCCTGCGCACAAGGCGCGGCGGCAAAGTAATTGCGGATCAGCTCAAACTCGCCCATGGCAATGGCAGTTCAAGCGCCGATCAGCGCTTGAACGCCTTCACTTCAGCTTCACGCAGGCGCGGGGCCAGCTTGTCGAGTACACCGTTGACGAACTTGTGGCCATCGGTGGAACCGAAGACTTTAGCCAGCTCGATGCCTTCGTTGATCACCACACGGTAAGGCACGTCGACACGCTTGAGCAGTTCCCAGGTGGACAGGCGCAGAACCGCCAGTTCAACCGGGTCCAGCTCTTCGATTTCGATGTCCAGGCATGGCTTGAGCGCGGTGTCGATCTCGGTGCGGTGCGCCGGAACCCCGTGCAGGATGTCGTGGAAGTACGCGGCATCGACATCGCTGAAATCGTTATCGACCCGGAACTGCGCTTCGATCTCGTTCAACGATTGCTTGGCCATGTGCCATTGATACAGCGCCTGGGTCGCGAGCTGACGGGCTTCGCGACGCTTGACGCTTTTCGATGGTTTGCCAGCATCCGCAGGCTTTGGATCGCGCGGGTTGAAACGATCGCTTTCGTCGCTAATCACTTGGCCTCCAACTGCGCCAGCAGGCTGACCATTTCCAGAGCGGACAAGGCAGCTTCAGCACCTTTGTTGCCGGCCTTGGTGCCGGAACGTTCGATGGCTTGCTCGATCGAGTCGACGGTCAGTACGCCGAAAGCGACCGGTACGCCGAATTCCATGGACACCTGGGCCAGGCCCTTGGTGCACTCGCCAGCCACGTATTCGAAGTGCGGAGTACCGCCACGGATGACCGCGCCCAGCGCGATGATTGCCGCGAACTCGCCCTTCTGAGCGACTTTCTGCGCAACCAGCGGGATTTCGAAGGCGCCAGGGGCACGGATGATGGTGATGTCGCTTTCGCTCACGCCATGGCGAACCAGGGCATCGACAGCACCGCTTACCAGGCTTTCAACGACGAAGCTGTTGAAGCGGCCAACAACCAAAGCGTAGCGGCCTTTGGGGGCGATGAAGGTACCTTCGATGGTCTTCAGGGTCATTCGACAAATCTCTTAAAGAGCCGGGACGCGTTCAGTACGCATCCCTCAGTGATATTTGAACCGCGAATTCAAGACAAAAACAGCCGGTCTTTATTCGGAGGGCACGTATTCTACAACTTCCAGATCGAAACCGGATATCGCATTAAATTTCATTGGTGCACTCATCAGGCGCATTTTGCGTACGCCCAGGTCACGCAGGATCTGCGAGCCGGCACCGACGATGCTGTAGGTAGTCGGTTTTTTCGGCTGAGCGTGATCGGCGGTTTCGCGGATATGCGCCAGCAACACGTCGCCATCGAGCGGGTGACCGAGCAACAGCACCACACCGCTGCCGGCCTCGGCAACCGCAGCCATGGCGGCGCGCAGGCTCCAGCGGCCTGGCTGCTTGACCATCAACAGGTCACGCAGCGGGTCCATGTTGTGCACCCGAACCAGGGTCGGTTCTTCGGCGCAAATGGTGCCCAGGGTCAGTGCCATGTGCACGTCGCCTTCCACTGAATCACGATAGGTCACCAGATTGAACTGGCCCAGTTCGCTGTCCAGCGGCTGCTCGGCAATCCGCTGAACGGTACGCTCGTGGATCATCCGGTAGTGAATCAGGTCGGCGATGGTGCCGATCTTGATGTTGTGCTCAGCGGCGAAGGTTTCCAGCTCGGCGCGACGGGACATGGTGCCGTCGTCGTTCATCACTTCGCAGATCACCCCGCTCGGCTCGAAACCGGCCATGCGCGCCAGGTCGCAAGCGGCTTCGGTGTGGCCGGCGCGGGCCAGGGTGCCGCCGGCCTGGGCCATCAGCGGGAAAATGTGGCCGGGGCTGACGATGTCTTCGGCCTTGGCGTCTTTGGCAGCGGCCGCTTGCACGGTGCGCGCACGGTCAGCCGCAGAGATACCGGTGGTGACACCGACAGCAGCTTCGATCGACACGGTGAACTTGGTGCCGAAACCGGAGCCGTTGCGCGGCGCCATCAGTGGCAGCTTGAGCAGCTCGCAGCGCTCGCGGCTCATCGGCATGCAGATCAGGCCACGGGCGTGCTTGGCCATGAAGTTGATGTGTTCAGGCTGGCAGCACTCGGCGGCCATGATCAGGTCGCCTTCGTTCTCGCGGTCTTCGTCATCCATGAGGATGACCATCTTGCCTTGGCGGATGTCTTCAACCAGTTCTTCGATGCTATTGAGCGCCACGCGGCACCCCCTTGAGTCAGGATTTGAGGTAGCCGTTGGCGGCCAGAAAGCTTTCGGTAATGTTGCCCGTCGAGGATTCTGCAGCCTTGTCACCCAGCAACAGACGCTCCAGGTAACGGGCCAGCAGATCGACCTCAAGGTTGACCCGGCGACCTGGCTGGTAAGACGCCATGATGGTTTCGCTCAGGGTGTGCGGAATGATCGTCAGCAAGAACTCGGCGCCGTCGACCGCGTTCACCGTCAGGCTGGTGCCGTCGACCGTGATCGAGCCTTTATGGGCGATGTATTTGGCCAGGTCTTTCGGCGCACGAATGCGGAACTCCACGGCACGGGCATTCTCGGTACGCGCAACCACTTCGCCGACACCGTCGACGTGACCGCTGACCAGATGTCCGCCAAGACGGGTGGTCGGGGTCAGGGCTTTTTCCAGGTTGACCGGGCTGCCGCTTTTCAGGTCATTCATGGCCGTGCAGTCGAGGGTTTCGCGACTGACGTCCGCTGCAAAGCCATTGCCCGGCAGTTCAACGGCAGTCAGGCAGACGCCGTTGACCGCGATGCTGTCGCCGAGCTTGACGTCGCTCAGGTCGAGCTTGCCGGTTTCTACGTGAACCCGCACATCACCACCTTTTGGGGTCAATGCACGGATGCTGCCGATGGATTCGATGATGCCGGTAAACATGGAGTCCTCCTCGAGAACAAAACCTTCGCTTGTGGCGCAGGCCGGGAATTATACGCTCGCTTGCGGCACGGGGACCGCGATGACTCGCCAGTCATCGCCGACAGCGCGAATTTCAGTAATTTTCAGTTGTGGCGCATCACTCATTTGCGCGAGTGGCCAGTCCAGCAATGGTCGCGCTGTGGAACCGAGGAATTTGCCCGCGATGAAGATCTGGAATTCGTCCACCAACCCTTGCTGGGCAAACGCTCCGGCCAGACGCGGGCCAGCTTCCACCAGCACTTCGTTGACGCCACGGGCGGCGAGTTCGAGCAGCAGTTTGCGCAGGTCGACCTGGCCATCGTCGCCGGGCACGATCAGGCATTCAGGGCCGTTGGCGTATTGCTCTTCGACCGCGACACAGGTAGCGACCAGCGCCGGGCCAGCCTTGAAAAACGGCGCATCGAGCGGCACGCGCAGACGGCCGTCGATCAGCACACGAAGCGGCGGGCGGCTCATCACGAGCGCAGTGTGCTCGGCATCCAGACCCAACTCATCGGCACGCACGGTCAAGCGCGCGTCATCGGCCAGCACCGTGTCGGCACCAGTCAACACGACGCTGGCCTGAGCCCGCAGACGCTGCACGGCCGAGCGGGCGGCGGGACCGGTGATCCATTGGCTTTCGCCGCTGGCCATGGCGGTGCGACCGTCGAGGCTCATCGCCAACTTGACCCGCACGAACGGCAAGCCGTGTTCCATGCGCTTGAGAAAACCTTCATTGAGCTTGCGCGCCTCGCCTTCGAGCACGCCGCTGCGGGTCTCGATGCCCGCCTGCTCCAGACGCTGCAAACCGCGACCGGCAACCTCCGGGTTCGGATCCTGCATCGCCGCAACCACTCGTGCCAGACCGGCGTTCACCAGCGCATCGGCGCACGGCGGTGTGCGGCCATGATGGCTGCAAGGTTCCAGCGTGACGTAGGCGGTGGCGCCCCGGGCGTTTTCGCCGGCGTCGCGCAGGGCGTGGACTTCGGCATGTGGTTCGCCGGCGCGCACATGCCAGCCTTCGCCGACAATCTGCCCGTCACGCACAATCACGCAGCCCACTCGAGGGTTGGGATGGGTGGTGTAGTGACCTTTGCGCGCCAGTTCCAGCGCGCGCGCCATGTAATGGGCGTCGAGAATCGCTTGTTCTGAAGAAATCGTCATGGTTTGACCGGCTCACGGGCCAGGCGATCGATCTCTTCGCGGAACTCGTTGAGGTCCTGGAAGCGGCGATACACCGAAGCGAAACGAATGTAGGCGACTTCATCGAGCTTTTGCAGCTCGGCCATCACCAGTTCACCGACCACGAGGGATTTGACCTCGCGCTCGCCGGTCGCCCGCAGTTTGTGTTTGATATGGGCCAGCGCCGCTTCCAGGCGCTCGACGCTTACCGGGCGTTTCTCCAGCGCACGCTGCATGCCGGCGCGAAGTTTTTCTTCGTCGAACGGCTGACGGCTGCCGTCGGTTTTGATCAGGCGCGGCAACACCAGTTCGGCAGTTTCGAACGTCGTGAAACGTTCGCCGCAGGCCAGACATTCGCGCCGGCGGCGCACCTGTTCGCCCTCGGCGACCAGACGCGAGTCGATGACCTTGGTGTCGTTGGCACCGCAGAAGGGACAGTGCATGGTGGCAGGCAACAAAAAAAGGGAGGGCCATGGTAGCGCATCCCACTGGCAAGACAAGCCATAGGGTTTGCGGTATACAGACGGGCTACACTGTCTGATCGATGGATTTCATTTTGCTGGAGCCGCAAATGCCGCTAAGACCGCTTGTTTTACTCAGTCTCATCGGCCTGTTGGTCGCGTGTAGCAGCGCACCCAAACCGGCGGCACCGACTCCGGGCCCTGCACCGCAGATGGCCCAGAAAAAAGCCCAGGCCTCAGCCGACCTCGGGCCGCTGCCCGCGTATCAACGGGAATTGAGCGGCACCTTGCAGGGCGTGCCGGCCGGCGCCGAGGTTGAACTGGCGCTGCTGGTGATCGACGAACGCTCCCGGCCTCAGCAATTGCTCGCCAGCGCCAACCTGATCGGCAACAACAAGGCTCTGCCATTCCATCTGCGATTCAATCCCGACTCGTTCCCGGTCGGTGCACGCGTCGAACTGCGGGGTCGCGCCAGCCAGTCCGGGCAGTTGATCCTGCACCTGCCGGCGCAACGCATCTTTGAGCCGAAGACCCAGGCCCTGGGCCAGTTGCAGTTCCTCAAAGCGCCATGAATGCACCGCTCGACCTGCAACAGGCGTTGAGTGAACTGCTCGGCGATGCACAGCTTGTGTCCTGCCGGCTGCCTGAGACCACGCTGAAACTCTGGCTGATCGACGGCGACAACATGGACCGCGCCTTCAGCCCGGAAGAAACCCGGCGCATTCTGCACGAGCCACCGTACTGGAGCTTTTGCTGGGCCAGCGGCCTGGCGATGGCCCGTTACCTGGCGGAGCATCCGCAGTGGGTTGCCGGCAAGCGCGTGCTGGATTTCGGCGCCGGCTCCGGGGTCGCGGGGATTGCAGCGGTCAAGGCCGGGGCGCTGGAAGTGGTGGCCTGTGATCTTGATCCACTGGCGATTGCAGCCTGCCGGGCAAATGCCGAACTCAATGACGTCCAGCTCAGCTACTCGACAGATTTTTTTGCCGAGGCCGATCGTTTTGATCTGATTCTGGTGGCCGACGTGTTGTACGACCGGGCCAACCTGCCGTTGCTCGATGAGTTTCTCAGCCGTGGCCGCGAGGCGTTGGTGGCGGATTCACGGGTGCGGGATTTCCGTCATCCGTTGTATCAGCGGCTGGAAATGCTTGAGGCGATGACATTGCCGGATTTAGCGGAACCGGAAGAGTTTCGGCATGTAAGCCTGTACCACGCTTCCCGGAGATGATCGTTCCCATGCTCTGCGTGGGAACGATCAGTGCGTCCCGCTTTCAGCCGCCCCCCGCCAAGCCTTATAGTTCCCCCATTCACGTTTTCTTCGAGATTCCCCATGAGTCAAGACACGCCGTATATCTTCGACGCCACTACCGCCGATTTCGACCAGTCGGTGATCGAGAACTCGTTCCACAAGCCGGTGCTGGTGGATTTCTGGGCTGAATGGTGTGCGCCATGCAAGGCGCTGATGCCGATGTTGCAAACCATCGCCGAGAGCTATCGGGGCGAATTGCTGCTGGCCAAGGTCAACTGCGACGTCGAGCCAGACATCGTTTCGCGCTTCGGCATTCGCAGTCTGCCGACGGTAGTGCTGTTCAAGGACGGTCAGCCGGTGGACGGCTTTGCCGGCGCGCAGCCTGAATCCGCAGTCCGCGCACTGCTTGAGCCGCACGTGAAAATGCCACCGCCGGCGGCTGCCGACCCGTTCGAACAGGCTCAGGCGCTGTTCGACGAAGGTCGTTTCGCGGATGCCGAAGCCACGCTGAAAGTGCTGCTCGGTGAGGACAATACCAACGCCCGCGCGCTGATCCTCTACGCGCGTTGCCTGACCGAGCGCGGCGAACTGGGTGAAGCCCAGGCCGTGCTCGATGCGGTTAAAAGCGATGAACACAAAGCGGCACTGGCTGGCGCCAAGGCGCAGATCAAGTTTCTCGGCCAGGCCGCTGACTTGCCGGATGTCGCCGATCTGAAGTCCCGTCTGGCGCAAAACCCGCAGGACGATGAAGCGGTCTACCAGTTGGCGATCCAGCAATTGGCCCGCCAACAATACGAGCCGGCACTGGACTCCCTGCTCAAGCTGTTCATCCGCAATCGCAGTTACAGCGAAGGGTTGCCGCACAAGACCCTGCTGCAAGTGTTCGAACTGCTGGGCAACGATCACCCGCTGGTGACCGTTTATCGCCGCAAGTTGTTTGCAGCGCTGTACTAAGCCTGCTCGACCCAGCTATAGAGCGGCGTATCCCCGCCGCTCACGACCTTGACCTCGGCGCTGTGGCGCAAGCGCACCAACAAGCGTTTGCCGGCGACGGTGTTGCCGGTCAAACCCTCCAGTTGCTCCAGCAAATCCGGCCCCGTCAGCTGGCCGGACTTGCGCAGCAGATCCTTGGCGAGCTGCCACAGCAGCTCATCCTGATTGACCGGTTTGACCACCGGTTCGGCTACCGCTGCACCGCTTTCTGATTTGCTTACCTGCAACTGCGCGCCAAGCCGCGCCCAATCCCCATCGTCCAATTCCAGGGTCAAATCCACCGGCCAATCGCCGATGCTTCCACGAATGCGCAACATTGGGGTTTCCTCAGGTTTATGACGAACATGCTCCCACGCGTCTTGCGCAACGCCAAGCAGACAGTCAAACTCTCACCGCCATTGTTATAAGATTACATAACAAAGTTTTCATCTTCCTTCCCGGAGAGACTCCATGCGCCGCCTGTTACTCGCTTTGCCGTTTGCCCTGTTGCCGCTGGCTTTCGCTCAGGCCGCTGAAGTTCATGATCACGAACATGAACACGGCAGCCTGGGCGCCCACGAACACGGCGTCGGACGTTTGAACGCGGCGCTGGACGGTCAGGCGCTGGAACTGGAGCTGGAAAGCCCGGCGATGAACCTGGTGGGCTTCGAACACGTTGCCAGCACTGATGCAGACAAGGCCAAAGTTGCCGCCGCCCATGCGCAACTGGAGAAACCGCTGGTGCTGTTCAGCCTGCCGAAAGCGGCCAACTGTGTGGTCAGCCAGCAAGAACTGAAGAGCCCGCTGTTTGGTGACAAACCGGATGCCGATGATCATGACGACGATGACGACCACGCGACCGACGGTAAAGGCGCAGCCGCCGAAGAGCATCACCATGATCACAGCGAAATCCACGCACACTACCAATTCACCTGCGCCGCCCCTGGCGCGCTGAAGACCCTGGACTTGTCGCAGGTGTTCACGACCTTCCCCGCCACTCAGAAAATTCAGGTACAACTCATCAGCCCAAGCGGCCAGCAAGGGGTTGAAGTGACCTCGAAGGCTGCTGCCCTGAAATTCTGATTCACCGCAAATCCCGTAGGAGTTGCCGAAGGCTGCGATCTTTTAAAGGCGAAAGATCGCAGCCTTCGGCAGCTTCTACAGGTCGTAAATTTCTATGAAGCAGGCCAAATGACCCAAGCGCTTATCGAACTGTCAGACCTGGGCTTCAACTGGCCCGGTCATCCGCCTTTACTGGATATCCCGGCGTTTCGCCTGGAGCCCGGTGAAACGCTGTTTCTCAAAGGTCCCAGCGGCAGTGGCAAGACCACCCTGCTCGGCCTGCTCGGTGGCGTGCAGAAACCCAATCGCGGGAGCATTCGCCTGCTCGGCCAGGAACTGACCGAGCTGTCGGCCGGCGCCCGCGATCACTTTCGGGTCGACCACACGGGCTACATCTTCCAGCAGTTCAACCTGCTGCCGTTTCTCTCGGTGCGCGAGAACGTCGAACTGCCGTGTCACTTCTCCAAGCTGCGCGCCAGCCGCGCGATTCAGCGCCACGGCAGTATTGACCAGGCGGCGGCGACCTTACTCGCGCACCTGGGGCTCAAGGATGAAAACATGCTCGGCCGCCGTGCCGACTCACTGTCCATCGGCCAACAACAGCGGGTCGCTGCCGCCCGCGCGCTGATCGGCCAGCCGGAACTGGTGATCGCCGACGAACCGACCTCGGCGCTGGATTACGACGCCCGCGAGGCATTTATCCGGTTGCTGTTCGCCGAGTGCCGCGAGGCCGGTTCCAGCCTGCTGTTCGTCAGCCACGACCAGAGCCTGGCGCCGCTGTTCGATCGTCACCTGTCGCTGGCCGAACTCAATCGCGCCGCCACGCCGCTCGAGGTCTGAAATGTATTTGTTTCGTCTAGCCATGGCCAGCCTGGCTAACCGCCGCTTCACCGCGATCCTCACCGCGTTCGCCATCGCCCTGTCGGTCTGCCTGCTGTTGGCGGTGGAACGGGTACGCACCGAAGCCAAGGCCAGCTTTGCCAGCACCATCAGCGGCACCGACCTGATTGTCGGCGCGCGCTCAGGCTCGGTGAACCTGTTGCTGTACTCGGTGTTTCGCATTGGCAACGCCACCAACAACATCCGTTGGGACAGCTTCGAGCACTTCGCCAACAACCCGAAAGTGAAATGGGCGATCCCGATTTCCCTCGGTGACTCGCATCGCGGTTATCGCGTGATGGGCACCACCGATGCCTACTTCCAGCATTACCAGTACGGCCATCAGCAAAACCTGCAACTGGCCAGCGGTCGGGCGTTTGCCACGGATCCGTTCGAAGTGGTGCTGGGTGCCGAAGTGGCCGATGCGCTGCATTACAAACTCGGCGACAAACTGGTGCTGGCTCACGGCGTGGCGGTGATCAGCCTGGTCAAGCATGACGACAAACCGTTCACCGTGGTCGGCATCCTCAAACGCACCGGCACCCCGGTCGACCGCACGTTGCACATCAGCCTCGGCGGTATGGAGGCGATTCACATCGATTGGCACAACGGCGTGCCGGCTCAGGGCAACGCTCGTATCAGCGCCGATCAGGCGCGCAACATGGACCTCACGCCGCAAGCCATCACCGCGTTCATGCTCGGCCTCAACAACAAGATTTCGACCTTCGCCGTACAACGCGAGATCAATGAGTTCCGTGGCGAGCCAATGCTGGCGATCCTCCCGGGCGTCGCCTTGCAGGAGCTCTGGAGCCTGATGGGCACCGCTGAAAAAGCGCTGTTCGTGGTGTCGCTGTTTGTCGTACTGACCGGGTTGATCGGCATGCTCACGGCGATTCTCACCAGCCTCAACGAACGTCGCCGCGAGATGGCGATCCTGCGTTCGGTCGGTGCCCGGCCGTGGCACATTGCAACACTGCTGGTGCTGGAAGCCTTTGCGTTGGCGCTGTCCGGGGTGGTTGCGGGCCTGGCATTGTTATATGTGTGCATCGCTGCGGCTCAGGGTTACGTGCAATCGACATACGGCTTGTACCTGCCACTGGCCTGGCCAAGCGAGTATGAATGGACGCTGCTCGGTGGCATCCTGATCGCCGCGCTGCTGATGGGCAGCGTGCCGGCCTGGCGCGCCTATCGCCAATCGTTGGCCGATGGTCTGTCGATCCGTTTATGAGGACACTGAAGATGCTCCGCGCTCTGCCTGCGCTGTTGATGCTGGTTGCCCTGCCCCTGTGGGCGGCCGCACCGAAAGACCTGACCTGGTCGGAAATGATCCCGCCCGACGCACCGGCAGAAGTGCCGAACATGAAACCGCTGCACGACCTGTCGCAGATGAGCAGCGCGTTGTCCGCCGAGTCCGCGCCGGCGGCCAAGCAAGACATGCCCAATGCGCCGGTGGTGAAAAGCCTCGACGGCAAGAATATTCGCCTGCCGGGTTACATCGTGCCGCTGGAAGTCAGCGAGGAAGGTCGCACCACCGATTTCCTGCTGGTGCCGTATTTCGGCGCATGCATCCACGTGCCGCCACCGCCGTCGAACCAGATCGTCCACGTCAAAAGCAAGGTTGGGGTGAAGCTCGACGAGCTCTATCAGCCGTACTGGATTGAAGGTGCAATGCAGGTCAAGGCGTCGACCAGCGAATTGGCGGATGCCGGGTATCAGATGGATGCGGACAAGATCTACGTGTACGAATTGCCGGAGTGAGTCCGGTAGTCATGTGTGATCTGGTAGATAGTCATCGCGAGCAGGCTCGCTCCCACAGTGAATTGTGTTGATGCACAAATCAAATGTGGGAGCGAGCCGGCTCGCGATGGCTGCACCGCTGTAGCAAAGGATTCCCCCCGATTCAAACCCCATCACTGTTTCATTGAGCTGAGTCAAAAGCGCCGTTCCTGACGCTTCGTACCATTGGAGATACAGAATTTGAATCTTCCTTTGGAGCCCCCATGCACAAGTCATTGCTTAGCGCTTCCCTCATTGCGTTCGCGCTTGCAACCCCGTTCGCCCAGGCCCATGAAGCCGGTGACTTCATCGTTCGGGCCGGTGCGATCACCGTTAACCCGAAAGCCAGCAGCTCCAGCGTCAAGGTCGATCAAGGCCCATTGGCCGGCGCCGACCTGGGTGGCAAGGCCACCATGAACAGCAACACGCAACTGGGCCTGAACTTCGCGTACATGCTCACCAATAATGTCGGCATTGAGCTGCTCGCCGCCTCGCCGTTCCAGCATGACGTGAACCTCAAAGGTACTTCCTTGGGCGCGGCCAACGGTAAACTCGGCACCCTCAAACACCTGCCGCCGACTTTGAGCGTGGTTTACTACCCGCTCGACAACAAGTCCGTATTCCAGCCGTATGTGGGCGCCGGTATCAACTACACCTGGATCTACGACGAAAAGCTCAGTAACGAAGCGCAAGCCAACGGCTTCAGCAACTTCAAGGCGAAAAACTCCTGGGGTATGGCGTTCCAGGTCGGTGCCGACTACATGATCACCGACAACATCATGCTCAACGCCCAGATGCGCTACATCGACATCAACACCCGAGCAACCGTGGAAAACGACGCCGTGGCGCCGGGCACCCGGGCCAGGGTCAACGTGGATGTGGACCCGTTCGTGTACATGGTGGGTCTGGGTTACAAGTTCTAAACCCGCTGCATAAAAAAGGCGCCTCGAAAGGCGCCTTTTTTACTGAGCCACTGATCGTTCCCACGCTCCAGCGTGGGAATGCAGCCCGTGACGCTCTGCGTCACAACGGCGTCCGACTCACGCAGGTGCTGAAGGTGGAACGCGGAGCGTCCCTAGAGGCATTCCCACGCGGAGCGTGGGAACGATCTTAAAAAGCTCAGCGCCCCAACAGCCGCGCCAGCCCGACGCTCATCGGCGTCTGCTCGGGAAAGGTGAAGCGCTGCAACAGACGCTGGTTATTAGCCCGCGAATGGCGGATGTCACCGGAACGGGCCGGGCCGTAGGTGATCGGTGGCAACTGCCCCACCACTTCCTCCAAAGCCTGGAGCATTTGCTTGAGGGTCGTCGCCTGGTTCCAGCCGACATTCACCGCACCCACTTCAAGCGTCGGCGTTTCGATGGCCTGCACCAGCAGGTCGACCAGGTCTTCGACATAGACAAAATCGCGGGTCTGTTCGCCGTCACCGAACACAGTGATCGGCAGGCCTTTCTGCGCCCGCTCGCTGAAAATGCTGATCACCCCGGAGTACGGCGACGAGGGATCCTGGCGCGGGCCGAAGATATTGAAGAAACGGAAAATTGCCGGTTCAAGACCGTGCTGACGACGGTAGAAGTCGAGGTAGTACTCGCCTGCCAGCTTGTCTGAGGCGTACGGCGTGAGCGGTGCCTTGGCGGTCTCTTCGTCGATCGACTCGCCTTCACCGTTATTGCCGTAGACCGCTGCGCTTGAAGCAAACAGTACGCGCTTGACGCCGGCCTGACGCATCGCTTCGCAGACGTTCAAGGTGCCGATGAAATTGCTCTGGTGAGTGCGCACCGGATCATCCACCGACGCCTGAACCGACGCCACGGCGGCCAAATGCGCTACGGCGCTGCAACCGACCATCACCTTTGCCACCAGCGCAGCATCGGCGACGTCACCTTCGATCAGTTCGACCCGTGGATTATCCAGCGGCAGGTTACTGCGCTTGCCGGTAGACAGATCGTCGAGGATACGCACCGAATGCCCCTTGGCGAGCAAGGCGTCAGCAAGGTGCGAACCAATGAAGCCGGCACCGCCGGTGATCAAAACAGGGCCATCAGCCATGACGATAAAACCTATCCAGTAAGCCGGGGAGCGCTGCGCGCCAGGCGCGCGGCTTGATCCCGAAGGTGTGCAGAATTTTCTTGCAGGCGAGTACCGCGTGCTGCGGTTCTTCGGCAGCATCCGGACGCGCGGCGTGTGCCTGCGCGGTCGGTGCTTCAATCGCCAGCGGGTGCAAAGTACGCGCTTCGGCGAGAATCGCCTGCCCCAGCGCCAGCGGCGTGGTCGCCTCATGCCCGGCGTAGTGGTAAGTGCCCCACAGTGGCGCTGCGCAATCGAGTTGTTTGAGCACCGAAATAATCACCCGTGCCGCATCGTCCACCGGTGTCGGGTTGCCACGCCGGTCATCGGCCATCAGCAGCTCTTCAGGCAGCTCGGCACGCGCGAGGAAACGCCCGAGGGTGCCGTCGACGCTGTCATCGAGCAGCCAGCCAAAACGCAGCATCACATGTTGCGGGCAGGTCGCGCGCACGCTTTGCTCGATACGCCACAAAGCCTGACCACGTAGCCCCAGCGGCACCGGTTCGTCTTTTTCGCTGTAGGCCGTCGCCCGCGAGCCATCGAATACCCGATAGCTGGATGGCTGCACCAGGACAATATTGTGATGCTGGCACAGTTCGGCCAGCCGCTCGACCGCCCGCTCCTGAGCAGCCAAACGCGCCTCGGCCACGCTCTCCGCCTGAAACCAGTCAAAGTAATAGGCGAGATTGATCAGCGCGTCGGGACGAGTGTCGTCGAGCAGCTGCGTCAGGCTCGCGGCGTCCCAGCCGTCTTGCGGTGGACGGGGGGCGAGGAAACCGATGTCTTCCTCTGCACCGAGGCGAATCAGCGCCTGCCCAAGGGCATTTCCGCCACCCAGTAACATAAGGCGCATTCGCATAGAGTCAGCAGGCCCAGTCTGTTTGGAACGATGATTTTATCGACAGAGCCCGCAGGCGTTGCCGTTGAGAATTGCCAGAATCGTTGCATTTTGCGGGTTTAAAGCGCAACCGTCACTCGTAAAGTGTAGATACCTTGGACACAGGGTGCTGCTACTGGCCCCATCGCGAGCAGGCTCGCTCCCACATGGGCTCTGCGGTGGGCCAGGATATTGTGATCTACACACATCCCCTGTGGGAGCGAGCCCGCTCGCGATGGGGCACCAAGGATCGCAGGAGCTCTCAAGCGGTACTTGCAACTTCCTGCCCCCAGCCGCATAAATTACCCCATGAACCTCCCCGTATCAGCCGACAGCGCCCTGGCAGGCTTTCATCCTGCCGTCAGCGCCTGGTTCAACAGCACCTTCCCGGCGGTCACCGCCGCGCAAGCCGGCGCGTGGCCGTTGATTCGCCAGCGTCGTTCGACGCTGGTCGCCGCGCCGACCGGCTCCGGCAAAACCCTCACGGCGTTTCTTGCGGTCATTGACGATCTGGTCCATCAAGGCCTGGCCCAAGGTGGCGAGCTGCCCGACGAAACCCTGGTGGTTTATGTCTCGCCCCTCAAGGCGCTGTCCAACGATATCCAGATCAACCTGCAAAACCCGCTGGCCGGCATTACCGAACAACTGCGACGCCTGGGTTTCCCCGAATTACAGATCAACACCGCCGTACGCACTGGCGACACTCCGCAAAAGGACCGCTCGGCGATGCGCAAAAGCGCGCCGCACATTCTGGTGACCACCCCGGAGTCGCTGTATGTGCTGCTCGGCTCCGACTCCGGCCGGCGCATGCTCGCCAGCACCCGCACAGTGATCGTCGACGAAATCCACGCCATCGCCGGCAGCAAGCGCGGCAGCCATCTGGCGCTGAGCCTGGAGCGCTTACAGGCTTTGTGTCTGGAACCACTGATGCGCATCGGCCTGTCCGCCACGCAAAAACCCATCGAAGCGGTTTCGCGCTTTCTGGTCGGCACCGACCGCTCATGCGAGATCGTCGATATCGGCCACGCCCGCCGACGGGACCTGGGCATCGAAGTGCCGCCAGTGCCGCTGTCGGCGGTCATGGCCAACGATGTCTGGGAGCTGGTCTACGACCGTATCGCCGAACTCGCACGCGAGCACCGGACCACGCTGATTTTCGTCAACACCCGACGCTTGGCCGAACGCTTGAGCCGTCATCTCAGCGAGCGCTTGGGCAAAGACGCCGTCGCCGCCCACCACGGCAGCCTGGCCAAGGAGTTTCGCCTCGATGCCGAACAGCGGCTCAAGCGTGGCGACCTGCAAGTGCTGATCGCCACCGCGTCGCTGGAACTGGGCATCGACATCGGCGACGTCGATCTGGTCTGCCAGATCGCCTCGCCGCGTTCAATCGCCGGGTTTCTGCAACGGGTCGGACGCTCCGGGCACCAGGTCGGCGGCACGCCCAAGGGCCGTCTGTTCGCCACCACCCGCGACGACCTGATCGAATGCGCGGCCCTGCTCGACTGCGTGCGCCGGGGCGAACTCGACACCTTGCTGATCCCCCGCGCGCCGCTGGACGTACTGGCGCAGCAGATTGTCGCCGAGGTCAGTTGCCAGGAATGGCAGGAGCAGGCCCTGCTCGAAATGGTACGCCGCGCATCGCCCTATACCGAACTCGACGAAACACACTATCAAGCACTGCTGCAGATGCTCGCCGAAGGCTATAACGGCCGCCAGGGAATCCGCAGCGCCTACCTGCACCGCGACGCGGTGACTCGCACATTACGTGGCCGGCGCGGCGCCAAACTGACGGCGGTGACCAGTGGCGGGACGATTCCCGACAACGCCGATTACAGCGTGCTGCTGGAGCCGCAAGGGCTGAACATCGGCAGCGTCAACGAAGACTTCGCGGTGGAAAGCATCGCTGGCGACGTCTTTCAGTTGGGCAACACTTCGTACCGGATCTTGCGGGTCGAAACCGGCAAAATCCGCGTCGAGGACGCCCAGGGACAGCCGCCGACCATCCCCTTCTGGCTCGGTGAAGCGCCAGGGCGCAGTGCCGAATTGTCGTTCGCCGTGGCGCGCCTGCACGCGCACCTCGATGAGCTGTTGGGTGCCACGCCCGGCGATGTACAACCGAGCATCGACTGGCTGACCGAGACCCTCGGCCTGAACCTCGCCAGCGCCGAACAACTGGTGGAATACCTCGCCCGTGCCCGGCTCACGCTCGGAGCCTTGCCGTCTCAGGACACGCTGCTGATGGAGCGGTTTTTCGACGAGTCCGGCGGCACTCAGTTGATCATTCACTCGCTGTTCGGCAGCCGCATCAACCGCGCCTGGGGCCTGGCCTTGCGCAAGCGCTTCTGTCGCACCTTCAACTTCGAATTGCAGGCCGCCGCCAGCAAAGACGCGATCGTCCTGTCGCTGTCCAGCAGCCACAGTTTCGAGCTGGACGAGGTCTGGCGTTATCTGCACAGCAACAGCGCCGAACAGATCCTGATTCAAGCCGTACTCGACGCGCCGCTATTCGGCGTGCGCTGGCGCTGGAACGCCGGCGTCGCCCTCGCGTTGCCGCGGTACAGCGGCGGCCGCAAAGTGCCGCCGCAGATCCAGCGGATGAAAAGCGAAGACCTGATCGCCAGCGTGTTTCCCGACCAGATCGCCTGCCTGGAAAACCTCGTCGGCGAGCGCGAAATTCCCGATCACCCGCTGGTCGAGCAAACCCTCGACGATTGCCTGCACGAAGCCATGGACTGCGATGGCTGGCTGGCGCTGTTGCGGCGCATGGAACGCGGTGAAGTGCGCTTGATCAGCCGCGATTTGCCCGCGCCCTCGCCGCTGGCGGCGGAAATCCTCAGCGCCCGGCCCTACACCTTTCTCGACGATGCGCCGCTGGAAGAACGCCGTACTCAAGCGGTGCTCAACCGGCGCTGGAGCGACCCACAATCGACCGATGACCTCGGCGCACTGGATGCCGAGGCCATTCAATCGGTGCGCGATGAGGCCTGGCCGCAACCCACCAGCGCCGATGAAATGCATGAAGCGCTGATGAGCCTGGCCGCCATCAGCGACGCCGAAGCGCAGGCCAATCCGCAGTGGCCACACTGGCTGCAAACCCTGGAAGATGGAGGGCGCGCCAGCCGTTTGCAGATCAACGCAGAGCAATCTTTATGGCTGGCACTGGAGCGCCTGACCTGCCTGCAAGCGATCTACCCACACGCCGTGTTGTTACCGCCGTTGCAGGCCTTGCCGGGTTTCGACGAAAGCTGGGACGCCGATGAAGCACTGGTTGAACTGATCCGCGCGCGCCTCGGCGCGTTTGGTCCGTTGCCAATTCATGCGATTGCTCAACCGCTGGGGCTTTCGACGGCTCAAGTCACTCAAGCACTGGCGCAACTGGAGCGCGAAGGTTATGTGTTGCGGGGGCGCTTCAGCCCGGCGGCCACGCAGGAAGAATGGTGCGAGCGGCACTTGCTGGCGCGCATTCATCGCTACACAGTCAAACGCCTGCGGCGGGAAATCGAGCCTGTGGCATTGCAGGACTTCATGCGTTTCCTGTTTGACTGGCAGCATCTGTCGCCGGCAACGCAGGGCCAGGGCAGCGCGGTGTTGCCGGCGATTGTCAGTCAGTTCGAAGGCTACCCGGCGGCCGCATCTGCCTGGGACAGCGATCTTCTGCCGGCGCGGCTCAAGGGCTATTCATCGACGTGGCTGGATGAGCTGTGCCGCAGCGGCAAACTGGTCTGGACCCGGCTGACGATGCGCAACAAAGCCACTGGCGTAGCGCTGCGCAGCACACCGATTGTGTTGCTGCCACGGGCGCAGGTGACGCTCTGGAGCAGCCTGACCGAGCCACCGGAGGTCAGCGAGCTGTCGCCCAAAACCCAGAAAGTCCATCAAGCGCTGAGCCAACATGGCGCGCTGTTCTTCGATGAGCTGCTGCACGAAGCCCATCTGCTGCGCAGTGAACTGGAGATCGCCTTGCAGGAACTGGT
The DNA here is from genome assembly GCF_007713465.1 of Pseudomonas sp. H3(2019). Classification (GTDB taxonomy): domain Bacteria; phylum Pseudomonadota; class Gammaproteobacteria; order Pseudomonadales; family Pseudomonadaceae; genus Aquipseudomonas. The sequence continues at coordinate 103,492 of NZ_VMSG01000014.1, forward strand.
CGGCGCCGGGCGGGTCAACGCCGACAGCTTCGCCGGCCTGCGCGCGTTGATTACACCCGTCAGCAAACGCCAGGCACGCAGCAGCCGACGGGGACGCGGAGCGTTTGTCGGTGGGATGGACGATGCCGGACGCTGGGCCTTGTTGCGCCGTCAATCGACGCCGCCGGTTGTGGATAACCGTGGCACCCCGAGCGAAACCCTCGAACACATCGCCCTGACCTTGCTCAGGCGTTACGGCGTGGTGTTCTGGAGGTTGCTGGAACGCGAGGCCGACTGGCTGCCGAGCTGGCGCGAATTGCTGCGCACCTTTCACCGGTTGGAGGCGCGCGGAGAGATTCGCGGCGGACGTTTTGTCAGCGGTCTGGCGGGCGAACAATTCGCCTTGCCCGAAGCGATCCCGCTGCTGCGCGAAGTACGCCGCCGCCCGCATGACGGCAGCCTGATCAGTGTTTGCGGCGTCGACCCGCTAAACCTTGCCGGCACTCTGCTGCCGGGCCACAAAGTCCCCGCCCTCGCCAGCAACCGGCTGGTGTACCGCGATGGTTTGCCGGCCGCCGCCGAAATCGCCGGCACACAGCATTACTGGCTGGAACTGGATCAGCCAAATACCGCCGAGCTGCACAAAAAACTGACCCAGTACCGCCTCACACCACCGACCGCGTAGGGGCCGTCACCCCAAATCGCGCGCGGTAATCACTCGGCGCCAGGCCGGTGATTTTCTTGAACGTGGCGCGAAACGCGCTCGGGTCCGAATAACCGACGTTCCAGGCAATATGGTCGATGGTGCCGTTGGTAAACTCGAGCATCTCCCGGGCCTTGCCGACCCGCAGGTGCTGGCAGTACTCGGTCGGTTTCAAACCGGTTGCGGCTCGAAAGCGCCGCAGGAATGTCCGCTCTTCCAGCCCTGCCTGCTGCGACATCGCGCTCAGCGACACCTCCACCGCACCGTTGGCTTGCAACCAGTGCTGAACCTTGAGAATCGCTGCATCGCCATGACTCAGTATCGGTGCAAAGTTGCTCCCGCATTCGCTCGCACTGTCGCTGTGTTCGATCACCAGAAAACGCGCGGTGCTGGTGGCGATGCTCGGACCAAGCAAACGGTCGACCAGGCGCAACCCCAGCTCCGACCAGGCCATTAATCCGCCAGTGGTGATCAGGTCGCCATCGTCGACGATGGGCTTGTCGGCGTTGAGCGTGACCTTCGGGTAACGCTCGGCGAATTTTTTCGCCGAGGTCCAGTGAGTGGTAGCTCGGCGACCGTCGAGCAGACCGCTTTCGGCCAACAGAATAGACCCCACGCACACCCCGCCAAGCGTCGCGCCAGTCGCGTGTTGCTGGCGAATCCACTGGATCAGCGCTGGCGGTGCCTGGCCTTCTGAAAATCCACCAATCGAGGGCGGGATCAACAGCGCGATCAGTGCGCCGTCGGCAGCGGGATGACTGTCGTAGATGCGTTGAGGCGCATGCTCGGCATCAGCCTGCCAGTGGCTGACCCGCAACAATGGCAGCTGCGCACTCTGATGTTCGGCAGCGATACGATTCGCGACCCCGAACAGATCCGTCAAACCATGCACCGCCGCCATCTGCGCGCCGGGATAGATCAGCACGCCCAACTCGGCGACTGCGCGTTCTACGTCCATTGTCAGTTTTCCCCCTTCTATTGTCGGTGCGGCCAATCCTCGAACGGCCGGTGAAACCCAATACTTCGTTCCACACCAACCTGCGAGGAAACACCCATGGCCAAGCAAGCGCTCATCGTAGTCGATATCCAGAATGACTACTTCCCTCAAGGCAAATGGCCGCTGGTCGGCGCCGACGCGGCTGCCGACAACGCCGCGCGGATGATCCAGGCCTTCCGTGACGCCGGTGATCCGGTGGTGCATATCCGCCACGAATTCACCTCTGACACCGCGCCGTTTTTCACACCGGGCTCGGAGGGGGCACAGCTGCACCCCAAAGTCGTCAACCGCAGCCATGAGCCGGTGGTGCTCAAACACTTCACCAACGCGTTCCGCGAAACCGAACTGGAGTCGATCCTCGACCAACACGGCATCGAGAGCCTGGTGATCGTCGGCAGCATGAGCCACATGTGCATCGACGGCGCCACACGTGCCGCGGCCGATCTCGGCTACGGCGTCACGGTGATCCACGACGCCTGCGCCACCCGTGACCTGGAGTTCAACGGCGTGACCGTCCCGGCCGCCCAGGTGCATGCCGCGTTCATGTCGGCCTTGGGTTTTGCCTACGCAACAGTGGTGTCCACCGATGACTTCCTGGCGACCCATCACTGAATCTGCCCCCCTCAAAACCCAAAGGCCCGTAGCGCTGACACGCTACGGGCCTTTTTTCGTGATGAAAATCAGTCGATTAAAAATCTCACGCGTGAGTTGTTGAGAGCGCTTGAATTTATCTGTAGTGTTCTCACGCGTGATACAAAATAAAGCGGAGCCACTGCTATGAAACGTCGCTCTCCATCAGCCTCAGACACCCCACCCGCGAGCAGCCAGGGAGAGCGCTCGAAACCCTCCGTAAAAAAACCGTCGAGCTTCTACATGAAGCAGATGCGTGGAGGACTTAGCGCCGCCGGCTATGTGAAACATGAAACTTGGGTGCTTCCCGAAAACCGGAGCCTGCTCAAGCAAATGGAGAAACAGCTACGCCAGCCGATCTTGGCTGGTTCATTCATGTTGGAGGATTACATGAGCGCAGGTAACAACTGGAACATCGATCGCCTCTTCAGCGCCCTGCAGGCCCTCGATGAGGTGGTATCCAATGAAATCACCCTGACGTTGATTCAAGGCTCCGAGCAGAGCATCAAGCTTGAAATGAACGAGTTTGGCGGGCTGCCGATTTACATCGCCGTCGTCGGCGAGCAAATCATCGTCGACACGGTGCTGGTCGATCTCGAATCCATCAAGGACGTGCAGCGCTTCAACGATGCCGTGCTGCGCAGCCGGGAAATGTTCCCGCTGTCGTCGATCGGTATTGAATCCATGCCCAACGGCCAGACCGTCTACAACATGTTCGGTGCGCTCAGCTCCGAGTCCAGCCTGACCAACGTCGTGACCGAAATCAAAACGCTGGTCGACAACGTTCAGCGCGCCAGCGAAGCCTTCGAAAGCTTCTTCAACTAATTTTCGGGAGTACCGACGCATGCAAAACCAATCGATCTGGAGCAAGTTGTTCACCGCACTGCGTGGCGGCGCCAGCGAAGTCGGCGAAGCCATCGCCGACCAACAGGCCCTGCGCATCCTCGATCAGGAAATCCGCGACGCCGACAGCGCTCTGGCGAACGCCAAACGCGAGCTGGTCACCATCATGGCCAAGCACAAACTTTCGGCCGAGCGCGTGGCGCAGTACAACGCCAAGATCAAGGACCTGGAATCCAAGGCCATGGCCGCGATCCAGGCCAACCGCGAAGACCTGGCTCTGGAAGTGGCCGAAGCCATTTCGACCCTGACCAACGAACTCGACGCCGAACAGAAACAAACCACCGAGTTCGGCGCCTACGCCGACAAAATGCGCAAGGACATCACCAAGGCCGAAGCCCGCATCAAGAGCCTGCGCCAGCAAGTGGACATGGCCAAGGCCCGTGAAAGCGTACAGAAAGCGCAGGTCAGCGCCTCCATCGCCAGCGGCGGCGCCAACGGCAAGCTGGAAACCGCGGTCAGCACCTTGAATCGCCTGCAAGCCAGGCAGGAACAACGTGCTGCCGAGCTGGAAGCCAGCGACGAACTGGCGGACGCGTCCACCGGCAACGACCTGGAGCGCAAGCTGCGCGAAGCCGGCATCACCCCGGATCAAGGCAGTGCAAACGCGATTCTGGACCGACTGAAAAAACAATCGGCCGAGTAACCGGCTCACGCAAGCACTCAAAATCAAGGGCACCGGCGTGCCCTTCTTTTTGTCGATTCGAGGACAAGGATGGACAGGGTAACCGGCTTCAAGATCATCGCAAGCCTGGCCATGCTGATGGTCGCGATCCACCTGCTGAACGTACTGACAGGCTACAGCCTGACGATATTCGGCCTGGTCCCCCGAACCGCCCACGGCCTCGTCGGAATTGTGACCTCACCGTTTCTGCACATATCCTTCGCGCACTTGATCGCCAACCTGGTGCCGTTCCTGGTGCTGGGAACCCTGGTGATCGCCGAGGGCTTCAAACGCTTTGCGGCCGTCAGCGCAATCATCATTCTGCTCGGCGGCTCGCTGGTCTGGCTGTTCGGTTTCAACGGCGTTCATGTGGGCGCCAGCGCCTGGGTCTTTGGTCTCTGGGCGTACCTTCTGGCGCGTGCCTGGTTCCACCGCAGCTGGAGCAACGTACTGATCGCCGGCATTGTCGCCCTCCTCTACGCAAGCCTGATATTCGGCTTTATTCCGCGCCAGGGCACCTCATTTGAAGGGCATATCGGCGGTGCATTCGCCGGATTTATTGCAGCCCGGCTACTTCTCTCAACGCCACGCAGCAGGTCTAATGCAGCCCGGTAAACACGCGGGCACGAAAAAGGTCCACGGCGGGTTTACTCGTCAAGGACGCGTCACCCCAGGGAGCCAGGGACGAATGTCGATTTTCCTCTTTTTACGCATGTACGCAGCGGCGCTCTTCCACAAGCCTGGATCGGGCGGACTCGCCATCGCCTTGGGCGTACACGTTGCCAGCGCCTGCCAGGGCGAGTTGGCGCTCCTCATCGGCTACCGCGCCAAAGGCTCACAGCAGCCTTCGATCAATATCGCTTCCACCCGCCTGAAGGAAATCACCAATGGGATGGTTTAAACAGTTGATGGGCCTTGAGGCCCCGACACCCAAGGACAATGCACCGGTTGCCGGCCCCCTCGGGCTCGGCCAGGGCAAAGCGCTGATGTTCGACACCACCCTCAAGCTGTTGCTCGACGAAAAAACCAGCGTGGTCATTCCCGGCACCCAGCAGATCTGGAGCGTCGGCACTGTCGACCTCGGCCAGTCGACCTGGCTTTCGCGCTACTACATGGACGACGAAGACTTCTGGCTGCAGGTCCACACCACCGGCGCCATCGCCGGCCAGGTCGAGTCGGTGATCCTGTTCAACTACCAAAGCTACGTCACCCTCAACAGTGAGTCCGAACTGCGCAGGCTCGCCGGGCCGGACAGCCTGATCGGCCTGCCGACCTACACCCATGACGGCGTCGAATACAGCCGCGAATGGGGCACCGAGGCCGGGCAGACCGAGCTGGTGGCCTTCACTGAGCAGGTCAGCAATCCGGATCAGTCCTACGTCGTGGAACATCGTTCGATGCTCTACGCCCGCGAGACTGGCCTGACCGATCGCCGCGAATTCCTGCTGTTCTCGGTCGAAGAAGACGCCGAAGGCAGCATCAGCTTGAGCACCTCACTGGGCATCTCGCTGTACACCACCGACCTCACTACTCTTTAAAAAGGAACAGCCCATGCTAGAAGCACTCTCCGTCTCGTTGAACAAAGCCGCCGTCCTGGGATTTGTTTCGTACATCATCGGTGCCGCCCTGCTGTTCGCGATTTTCCAGTTCGTCTATACCCGCATCACGCCGCACAAAGAGTTCGAACTGATTCGCTCCGGCAACACCGCTGCCGCCATCGCCCTGTCCGGCGCCATCATCGGCTTCGCGATTCCGGCGAGCAATGTGATTGCCTACTCGGTCAGCCTGCTGGACTTCGCGGTGTGGGCGCTGATTGCCGCAGTGGTGCAACTGTTGGCGTTCCTGATGACCAACCTGGTACTCAAAGGCACCTCCGAGCGCATCCGTAACGGTGAAATCGCAGCAGCGATCTACGTCGCCGCTGTCGCCATCAGCGTTGGCCTGCTGAACGCTGCGTGCATGACGCCTTCCCACTGATTGCGCAACGGAGATCCCGATGAAACGAAGCAAGTACGTTCAGCTCTCGCTGGCAGCGTCGGTCGCCATTGCGATATCAGGCTGCGAGCCGGCGGAAAAAACCTACGCGGTACAGAAGAAGTACAACTTCCAGTCCGTTCAGCAGTGCGCCGATGCAAAACTCCCGGTAGACGTCTGCTCCGACGCCTACATGACGGCCATGGCTGAGCATCGACGCATTGCGCCGGTGTACGACAACCAGGCCGATTGCGACGCTGACTTTGTCGCCGACTGGTGCCAACAGGATTCCGCCGGCAAGTTCACCCCGAAACTCGGCGGTTTCGAACTGACCGCCGATGGCCAGATCACGCAAACCCAAATGGACGCCGCCAAGGCTCAGTTGCCGGCCGCTGGCTCGAACACTGGCCACTCCGGCGGTTCCAACGACGGTCTGCTGACTGGCCTGCTGATCGGTAACATGCTGAGCAATAACAACAACAGTTACTACTCAGAACCGGTCTACCGCTATCGCGATGATCGCGGTGACTACTCATCCTCAACGCTCAACCAGCGGATTTCGACAGGTTCGACTTTTACCAAGTCCAATCAGGCGAAGTACGGCGGCAGTTACAGCGACTCGATCACCCGCAGCAAGCCGATTTCCGTGGCGTCTTCCACTTCTCGCGGCGGTTTTGGTAGCCAGGCCAGCGCACGCAGCGGCTGGGGAGGCTCGAGCAGTTCGGGTCGGTCGAGCAGTTAAGGAGCGAGCGCCATGAAGAAAATCCTCTGCCAGGAACGTCACGACTGGAAGCAGACCGCCGAAAGCCTCGGCTTCATGTTTCACACCATCGACGACGAACCCTACTGGGACGAGAGTGCGTATTACCAATTCACGCTCAAGCAGATCGAGAACGATCTCGAAGACCCGACTACCGAGCTCCATGAGATGTGCATGGACCTGGTCGACCGGGTGGTGCAGAGCGAAGAACTGCTGGAGCGCCTGAGCATTCCGGCGCCCTTCTTCGACATGATTCGCACTTCATGGCGTGAGGGCCATCCGCACCTGTACGGTCGCCTGGACTTCTCCTACAACGGCACCGGCCCCGCCAAATTGCTGGAACTCAACTACGACACACCCACCAGCCTGTACGAGGCTTCGGCATTTCAATGGGGCTGGCTGGAGCAATGCATCGAACGCGGCTTGCTGCCCAGCCATGCCGACCAGTTCAACAGCATCGACACCAAACTGCATCAGGCCTTTGCGCAGCTGCAGATCAAACAGCCTTTCTACTTCGCCTCGATGAAACAGTCGGTCGAAGACAAGGGCACCACCGACTACTTGCGCCTGATTGCGGAAAAAGTCGGGATCGAGTCACGCCACATCGATATCGAAGACATCGGCCTCAACAGCGAAGGACGCTTCGTCGATCTCGAAGAACGCTGGATCCCTCACCTGTTCAAACTGCACGCCTGGGAATTCATTTTCCACGAGCCGTTTGGTGAGGCCATAGCCCAGTGTGACACGCAGTTTTTCGAGCCCGCCTGGAAATCGATCATCTCGAACAAAGGCATCCTCCCTCTGCTGTGGGAGTTCAATAAAGGGCACCCGAACCTGCTTGCCACCCACCTGGACCCCGAGCCCGGCAAACCGGTGCCGAAAGGCTGGGTGCGCAAGCCGTTCTTCTCCCGCGAAGGCGCCAACATCGAGCTGCAGACCCCGGATGGGCAAGTCGTGAAGGAAGACGGGCCGTACACCGATGCGCCGTTCATCCTCCAGGAGTTCGCCCCGCTGCCGAAGTTCGGCGACAGCTACACGCTGATCGGCTCCTGGGTGATCGGCGACCAGGCCGCCGGCATCGGCGTGCGCGAGGACAACAGCCTGATCACCAAAGACTCAAGCCGGTTTTTGCCGCACCTGATACTCGACTGAACGACTTCCTGCCTCCTCGGAAAACACCCAAAGAAAAAGGCCCGCAGTGTTAGCTGCGGGCCTTTTGTCTATATCCGGCGGATCTGATGATCAGAACGGAATATCGTCATCAAAGCTGTCGAAATCCGGAGCCGGCTGTGGTGCGGCCTGCTGTGGTGCCGGAGCCGAACGCTGTTGCGGAGCCGACTGCTGCGGACGCGGAGCTTGCTGACGCGGAGCGGATTGCTGGTAGTTGTTACCGCCGCCCTGGCCCTGTTGGTCGCCCTGTGGACGGCCGCCCAGCAGTTGCATGGTGCCTTGCATGTCGACCACGATTTCAGTGGTGTAACGCTTGATACCGTCTTTTTCCCACTCGCGGGTTTGCAGCTTGCCTTCGATGTAGACCTGCGAACCTTTACGCAGGTATTCGCCGGCGATTTCCGCAACCTTGCCAAACATCGATACACGGTGCCATTCGGTCTTTTCGACTTTCTGACCGGTTTGCTTGTCGGTCCATTGTTCGCTGGTCGCCAGACTCAGGTTGGTCACGGCGTTACCGTTAGGCAAGTAGCGAACTTCGGGATCCTGGCCGCAAGTGCCGACCAATATGACTTTGTTAACCCCACGGGCCATAACGTTCTCCTAGGCTTCGCACGCAGTCGGGGCCGGGTTGTTGACCAGGCTCTCGAGGGTCGTGCGATCCAATAGTTCGGTGTCCAATTTGATGTAAATGGCCGCTTCATCAGCAACCACCACTGCATCTGTTACCCCAACGACGGCCAGCAGGCGCTCGACCAAACCAGCTTCGCGGATCGCTTCGGGCGATAACGGCAAGCGCAGGCTCGTCACATAGGGAGGTTCACGCATGGTAACAGCAAAGGCCAACCAGAGGGCAGCCAGTCCTGCGCATCCAAGGAACACAACCGACAGACCGCCATGCTGGAACATCCAGCCGCCCATGATCCCGCCCAGTGCCGAACCGAGGAACTGACTGGTGGAATAAACCCCCATCGCCGTGCCTTTGCCGCCTGCCGGTGAAACCTTGCTGATCAGCGACGGCAACGAAGCTTCGAGCAGATTGAATGCGGTGAAAAACACCACCGTACCCATCACCAGAGCCCGCAAGCTGTCGCCGAACTGCCAGAAGAATAGCTCAGTGAGCATCAGCGTACTGACCGCACCGAGTAAAACTCGTTTCATTTTGCGTTTCTTCTCGCCGTAGATAATGAACGGGATCATGGCGAAGAACGAAATCAGCAGCGCGGTCAGGTACACCCACCAGTGCTGCTCCTTGGGCAATCCGGCTTTTTCGACCAGCGCCAATGGCAACGCGACGAAGCTCGACATCAACATCGCGTGCAACACAAAAATGCCCAAGTCCAGACGCAGCAGGTCCGGATGCTTGAGCGTCGGGATCAGCGCCTGACGGGCAACGCCGGATTCGCGGTGATGCAACGGGCTGGTGGCGCGCGGCACCATGAACATCACGATCACGATGCCAAACAGCGCCATGCCGCCCGTCGCCAGGAACAAGCCGGACAGACCAAAGGCGCGGGTCAGCAGCGGCCCGACCACCATGGCCACGGCAAACGACAGACCGATGGTCATGCCGATCATGGCCATGGCTTTGGTGCGGTGCTGTTCGCGGGTCAGGTCCGACAGCAACGCCATGACCGCCGCGGAAATCGCCCCGGCGCCTTGCAGGATTCGTCCGGCAATCACACCCCAGATCGAATCGGCATTGGCGGCCAAAACGCTACCGAGAGCGAAGACGATCAGCCCCAGGTAAATCACCGGGCGGCGGCCAATACGGTCGGAAATGATCCCGAACGGAATCTGAAAAATCGCCTGAGTCAGGCCGTAAGCGCCAATCGCCAGACCGATAAGGGCTGGGGTCGCTCCTGCGAGATCCATTCCATAGGTCGCCAACACCGGCAACACCATAAACATGCCAAGCATACGGAAGGCGAACACCAGGGCCAGACCGCTTGCTGCGCGGGTCTCGCCACCACTCATGCGTTCGCTGTGGGGATCGTGCATGGAATAACCTCATGTGAACCGGCGGCGATTCTACCAGTCCCATCGGTTGACGGGGTATAGGGCGACGCTTTGTCGCGAGCCTGCCTCGCGCCGTTGTCAGGCGCCGTTCAGCAAGCGTCATTTGATAGTGTGCATCCATCCAGTATTTGCCCGTATACTCCTACGTTTTCGACGCCCGCCAAGCGAGGCCATCTTGGACAAGATCCTGATTCGTGGGGCTCGAACCCACAACCTGAAGAACATCGACCTGACCCTGCCGCGGGACAAACTGATCGTCATTACCGGTTTGTCCGGGTCCGGCAAGTCTTCCCTGGCATTCGACACCTTGTACGCCGAGGGTCAGCGACGTTATGTCGAGTCGCTGTCGGCCTATGCCCGGCAGTTCCTCTCGATGATGGAAAAGCCTGACGTCGACACCATCGAAGGTCTGTCGCCGGCCATCTCCATCGAACAGAAGTCGACCTCGCACAACCCGCGCTCGACGGTCGGCACCATCACCGAAATCTACGACTACCTGCGCCTGCTTTATGCTCGCGTGGGTATTCCGCGCTGCCCGGATCACGATATTCCGTTGGAAGCGCAGACCGTCAGCCAGATGGTCGACCTGGTCCTCGCAGAGCCCGAAGGCAGCAAGTTGATGCTGCTGGCGCCGGTAATCCGCGAGCGTAAGGGCGAACACCTTTCGGTCTTCGAAGAACTGCGCGCCCAGGGCTTTGTCCGGGCTCGGGTCAACGGCAAGCTCTTCGAACTGGACGAATTGCCGAAGCTGGATAAACAGAAGAAGCACTCGATCGATGTCGTGGTCGACCGCTTCAAGGTCCGCGCTGACCTGCAACAGCGGCTGGCCGAGTCGTTCGAGACTGCGCTGAAGCTGGCTGACGGGATTGCGCTGGTCGCGCCAATGGATGACGAGCCGGGCGAAGAAATGATCTTCTCCGCGCGCTTCGCCTGCCCGATCTGCGGCCACGCCATCAGCGAACTGGAACCCAAGCTGTTCTCCTTCAACAATCCAGCAGGCGCCTGCCCAACCTGCGACGGTTTGGGGGTTAAGCAGTTCTTCGACATCAAGCGCCTGGTCAATGGCGAGCTGACCCTGGCTGAAGGGGCGATTCGCGGCTGGGACAGGCGTAACGTCTACTACTTCCAGATGCTCGGTTCACTGGCCTCGCATTACGGCTTCAGCCTGGAAGTGCCGTTCAACCAGCTGCCGGCCGATCAGCAGAAAGTCATCCTGCACGGCAGCGGCACGCAGAACGTCGATTTCAAATATTTGAACGACCGTGGCGACATCGTCAAACGCTCGCACCCGTTCGAAGGCATCGTGCCGAACCTGGACCGTCGCTACCGCGAAACCGAGTCCGCGTCGGTGCGCGAAGAACTGGCCAAGTTCCTCAGCACCCAGCCTTGCCCGGATTGCCGCGGCACTCGCCTGCGCCGTGAAGCGCGGCATGTGTGGGTCGGTGAAAAAACACTGCCCGCGGTGACCAACCTGCCGATTGGCGATGCGTCCGATTACTTCGGCACGCTGAAACTGACCGGCCGACGCGGCGAAATTGCCGACAAGATTCTCAAGGAAATCCGCGAGCGCTTGCAGTTCCTGGTCAACGTCGGTCTCGACTACCTGTCGCTGGACCGCAGTGCCGACACCCTGTCTGGCGGTGAAGCACAACGTATTCGTCTGGCCAGCCAGATCGGCGCCGGCCTGGTGGGCGTTCTGTACATTCTCGACGAACCATCGATTGGCTTGCACCAGCGCGATAACGATCGACTGCTGGGAACGCTCAAGCATCTGCGCGATATCGGCAACACGGTGATTGTGGTCGAGCACGACGAAGATGCGATTCGTCTGGCCGACTACGTGGTGGACATCGGCCCGGGTGCTGGCGTGCACGGTGGTCACATTGTCGCTGAAGGCACCCCGGCCGAAGTCATGGCGCACCCTGACTCGCTGACCGGTAAATACCTGTCCGGCCGCGTGAAGATCGAAGTTCCGGCCAAACGCACGCCGCGCAACAAGAAGCTCTCGTTGTCGCTCAAGGGCGCTCGGGGCAACAACTTGCGCAACGTCGATCTGGACATTCCGATTGGCTTGCTGACCTGCGTGACCGGCGTGTCCGGCTCGGGCAAGTCGACGCTGATCAACAACACCCTGTTCCCGCTCAGCGCCACCGCACTGAACGGCGCGACCACCCTGGAAGCCGCAGCCCACGACAGCATCAAGGGCCTTGAGCACCTGGACAAAGTCGTCGACATCGACCAAAGCCCGATCGGCCGTACGCCGCGCTCCAACCCGGCGACCTACACCGGGCTGTTCACACCGATTCGTGAATTGTTTGCCGGCGTGCCGGAATCCCGCTCACGTGGCTATGGTCCGGGGCGCTTCTCCTTCAACGTCAAGGGCGGGCGTTGCGAGGCCTGTCAGGGCGACGGCCTGATCAAGGTGGAAATGCACTTTCTGCCGGACATCTATGTCCCGTGCGACGTCTGCAAGAGCAAGCGCTACAACCGCGAAACCCTTGAGATCAAGTACAAGGGCAAGAGCATCCACGAAACGCTGGAAATGACCATCGAAGAAGCCCGGGTGTTCTTCGATGCGGTTCCGGCTCTGGCGCGCAAGCTTCAGACGTTGATGGATGTAGGCCTGTCGTACATCAAGCTGGGGCAATCGGCGACCACCCTGTCGGGCGGCGAAGCGCAACGGGTCAAGCTGTCCCGCGAGCTGTCCAAGCGCGATACCGGCAAAACCCTGTACATCCTCGATGAGCCGACCACCGGCCTGCACTTCGCCGATATCCAGCAATTACTTGATGTACTCCATCGCCTGCGCGATCACGGCAACACTGTCGTGGTAATCGAGCACAACCTGGACGTGATCAAGACCGCTGACTGGCTGGTAGACCTTGGGCCGGAAGGCGGTTCCAAGGGCGGACAGATCATTGCCGTGGGCACACCGGAGGAAGTCGCCGAGATGAAGCAATCTCATACCGGTTACTACCTCAAGCCGCTGCTGGAACGCGACCGGGCTTAACGTCGGCGCACGAAAAAGCCCCGGTCACTTCATCAGTGACCGGGGCTTTTTTGTACCTGACTTGTAGGAGCACAGCTTGCCGGCGATGGCGCCCTTGAAATCGCCATCGCGAGCAAGCTTGGCTCCTACAAGTCGGTCATAGCATCAGAACTGCGATTGCAGGTAGTTTTCCAGGCCAACCAATTTGATCAGACCCAACTGCTTCTCCAGCCAGTACGTGTGATCTTCTTCGGTGTCAGCCAATTGAACCCGCAGGATCTCGCGACTGACGTAATCCTTGTGCAGCTCGCAGAGTTCGATGCCTTTGCAGAGCGCGGCACGGACTTTATATTCCAGGCGCAAGTCGGCAGCGAGCATCTCAGGCACCGTAGTGCCAACGTCCAGATCGTCCGGGCGCATGCGTGGCGTGCCTTCCAGCATGAGGATTCGGCGCATCAGCGCATCTGCGTGCTGGGCCTCTTCTTCCATCTCGTGATTGATGCGCTCGTAGAGCTCGGTAAAGCCCCAGTCCTCATACATCCGCGAATGGATGAAATATTGATCACGTGCTGCCAGTTCGCCTGTGAGCAACGTGTTGAGGTAATCGATTACGTCTGGGTGGCCTTGCATCGCCCTACATCTCCCTGCTTGAAAGGCTGTAGTTTGAACCAAGCGGACTGATTGGTCACTCCAATAGCGCGACAAAAGCGAAGATACTCTGAGAAAAGTAGCTTAAATAACGCAAAAACCGCCCAAATGAGGGCGGTTCTGCTTATCGTTTAGACTTAGTTAAGCTGTACACCCAAGGCCTTTGCGATGCCTTCTCCGTAAGCGGCATCCGCTTTGTAGAAGTGCTGCAGTTGACGCTGAACCACATCACTGGAAACGCCCGCCATAGCACCGGCAATGTTGTTGATCAGCAGGGTTTTCTGCTCATCGCTCATCAAGCGGAACAACGCACCGGCGTGGCTGTAGTAATCCGTATCTTCACGGTGATCGTAACGATCGGCCGCGCCGCTCAGGGCCAGTGCTGGCTCTGCGTATTGTGGAGCTTGCTTCGGCGCACCGGCGTAGCTGTTAGGCTCGTAGTTCGGTGTACTGCCACCGTTGCTGCCAAATGCCATGGAACCGTCACGCTGATAGCTGTTGACTGGACTACGTGGCGCATTCACCGGCAATTGCTGGTGATTGGTACCAACGCGGTAGCGATGCGCATCAGCGTAGGCGAATACCCGACCTTGCAGCATACGGTCTGGCGACAAGCCCACACCCGGCACCATGTTGCTTGGACCAAACGCCGCCTGCTCGACTTCAGCGAAGTAGTTCTGCGGATTGCGATTAAGCTCAAGCTCACCGACTTCGATCAACGGGAATTCCTTCTGCGACCAGGTTTTGGTCACATCGAACGGGTTCTCGTAATGCGCCGCGGCCTGGGCCTCGGTCATGATCTGAATGCACACGCGCCATTGCGGGAAGTCACCGCGCTCGATTGCGCCGAACAGGTCGCGTTGAGCGTAATCCGGATCAGTACCGGCCAGGCGTGCAGCTTCTGCCGGCGCCAGGTTCTTGATGCCCTGTTTGGTCTTGTAGTGCCATTTAACCCAGTGACGCTCGCCTTTGGCGCTGATCAGGCTGTAGGTGTGGCTGCCAAAACCGTGCATGTGACGGTAGCCGTCAGGGATGCCGCGATCCGAGAACAGGATGGTGACCTGGTGCAGCGCCTCAGGCGAATGCGACCAGAAGTCCCACATCATCTGTGCGCTTTTCAGGTTGCTTTGCGGCAAACGTTTTTGGGTATGGATAAAGTCCGGGAACTTCAGCGGATCACGAATGAAGAAGACTGGCGTGTTGTTGCCAACAATGTCCCAGTTGCCTTCCTCGGTGTAGAACTTCAGCGCAAAACCACGCGGGTCGCGCTCGGTATCCGCCGAACCGCGCTCGCCACCCACGGTGGAGAATCGCAGGAAGGTCGGGGTTTGCTTGCCAACGGACTCAAACAACTTGGCACTGGTGTATTGGGTAATGTCGCGAGTAACGGTGAACGTACCGTAAGCACCCGAGCCTTTGGCGTGCACGCGGCGCTCCGGGATGTTTTCACGGTTGAAGTGGGCAAGCTTCTCGATCAGATGAAAGTCGTCGAGCAGCAGCGGGCCACGAGGACCGGCGGAGCGGGAATTCTGGTTGTCGGCGACGGGCGCGCCACTGGCGGTAGTAAGCGTTTTATTCTGACTCATGCGATCTCTTCCTGTGTCAGTCTGGGAACTGCCGGCTAATCGGCTTGGGGGGGAGTATTCATCATCAATACGGCATTCACAAATTCATTAACTTGTAGATATCGATAGAAAAATACTAATGACAACCCCATGCATATAGTGCGGACAGGAAAAGGCTTGAAGCTTGTACGTAGAGCGCATTTCTTATAGCCACAAAAAACCGGGCACTAGGCCCGGTTCTTCGTTTCAGACTGACGTCTTACTCAGCGGATACAGCTTCACCGCCGACAGCACGATCAACCAACTCGACGTACGCCATAGGCGCGTTGTCGCCAGCGCGGAAACCGCACTTGAGGATGCGCAGGTAGCCACCCTCACGGGTAGCGTAACGCTTGCCCAGGTCGTTGAAGAGCTTACCAACGATAGCTTTCGAACGAGTACGGTCGAAAGCCAGACGGCGGTTAGCCAGGCTGTCTGTCTTGGCCAAAGTGATCAGCGGCTCAGCAACGCGACGCAGTTCTTTAGCTTTTGGCAGTGTAGTTTTGATCAGCTCGTGCTCGAACAGCGACACCGCCATGTTTTGAAACATGGCCTTGCGGTGCGAGCTCGTGCGGCTCAGGTGACGACCACTTTTACGATGACGCATGGTTCATTCCTTACCAAACACAACGTTCGGTGATTACGACGATCAGGCAGTCGCCTTGTCGTCCTTCTTAAGACTTGCAGGCGGCCAGTTGTCGAGGCGCATGCCGAGGGACAGACCGCGGGAGGCCAGAACGTCCTTGATTTCAGTCAAGGATTTCTTGCCAAGGTTCGGAGTCTTCAACAGTTCTACTTCGGTACGCTGAATCAGGTCGCCGATGTAGTAAATGTTTTCCGCCTTAAGGCAGTTAGCCGAACGTACAGTCAGTTCCAGATCGTCAACCGGGCGAAGCAGGATCGGATCGATCTCGTCTTCTTGCTCGATTACCACTGGTTCGCTGTCACCTTTGAGGTCGACGAACGCAGCCAACTGCTGTTGCAGAATGGTTGCAGCGCGGCGGATAGCCTCTTCAGGATCCAGAGTACCGTTGGTTTCCAGATCAATAACCAGCTTGTCCAGGTTAGTACGCTGTTCGACACGGGCGTTTTCCACCACGTATGCGATACGGCGAACCGGGCTGAACGAAGAGTCAAGCTGCAAGCGACCGATGCTGCGGCTTTCATCTTCATCGCTCTGACGCGAGTCGGCCGGTTCATAACCACGACCACGAGCTACTACTAGCTTCATGTTCAGGGCGCCGTTAGACGCCAGGTTAGCGATTACGTGATCGGGATTAACGATCTCGACATCATGATCCAGCTGAATATCGGCAGCGGTAACCACCCCCGAACCCTTCTTCGACAAGGTCAGCGTAACTTCGTCACGGCCGTGCAGCTTGATAGCCAGACCTTTAAGGTTCAACAGGATTTCAATTACGTCTTCCTGTACACCTTCGATGGCGCTGTACTCGTGGAGCACACCGTCAATCTCGGCCTCGACTACTGCACAGCCGGGCATTGAGGACAACAGGATGCGGCGCAGCGCGTTGCCCAGGGTGTGGCCAAAACCACGCTCGAGAGGCTCGAGAGTGATCTTGGCGCGGGTTGGACTGACAACCTGCACATCAATATGGCGGGGTGTCAGGAACTCATTTACCGAAATCTGCATGGATGCACCTATTTTCTAGCCCTTACTTGGAGTAGAGCTCGACAATCAGGCTTTCGTTGATGTCGGCGGACAGATCACTGCGAGCTGGAACGTTCTTGAAAACGCCCGACTTCTTCTCAGTGTCTACTTCTACCCATTCTACGCGGCCACGTTGGGCACACAGATCGAGAGCTTGGACAATGCGAAGTTGGTTCTTTGCTTTCTCGCGAATCGCGACCACGTCACCAGCACGAACCTGGTAGGACGGAACGTTTACGGTCTGACCGTTAACGCTGACGGATTTGTGCGATACCAGCTGACGGGATTCGGCACGAGTCGAACCAAAGCCCATACGGTATACAACGTTGTCCAGACGGCATTCGAGCAGCTGCAACAGGTTTTCGCCAGTTGCGCCTTTCTTGCCAGCAGCTTCTTTGTAGTAGCCGCTGAATTGACGCTCGAGAACGCCGTAGATACGACGGACCTTCTGCTTTTCACGCAGTTGGGTGCCGTAATCGGACTGGCGACCGCGGCGTTGGCCGTGGATACCAGGTGCTGCTTCAATGTTGCACTTCGATTCGATCGCGCGCACGCCGCTCTTCAGGAAGAGATCGGTGCCTTCGCGACGAGCGAGTTTGCATTTTGGACCAATGTAACGAGCCATTCTTTACAATCTCCTGGATTACACGCGGCGCTTCTTCGGCGGACGGCACCCGTTGTGCGGGATTGGCGTCACGTCGGTGATGCTGGCGATCTTATAGCCACAGCCGTTCAAAGCACGGACAGCGGACTCACGACCTGGACCTGGACCTTTGACGTTAACGTCGAGGTTTTTCAGGCCATATTCCAGCGCAGCTTGACCAGCACGTTCAGCAGCTACTTGAGCAGCAAACGGGGTGGACTTGCGGGAACCGCGGAAACCCGAACCACCGGAGGTAGCCCAGGAAAGAGCGTTACCTTGACGGTCGGTGATGGTCACGATTGTGTTGTTAAAAGACGCGTGGATGTGGGCGATGCCATCAACCACTGTCTTTTTGACTTTTTTACGAGGACGAGCAGCAGGTTTTGCCATGATTAAATTCCTGTCGATTCGCTGGGGCGATTACTTGCGGATCGGCTTACGCGGACCTTTACGGGTACGCGCGTTGGTCTTGGTACGCTGACCGCGTACTGGCAGACCACGACGATGACGCAGACCGCGATAGCAACCGAGGTCCATCAAGCGCTTGATTTTCATGTTGATTTCGCGACGCAGGTCACCTTCAGTGGTGAACTTCGCCACTTCGCCACGCAGCTGTTCAATCTGCTCGTCGCTCAGATCCTTGATCTTTGCGGCTGGGTTTACCCCAGTCACTGCACAGATCTTCTGTGCAGTTGTGCGACCAACACCATAGATGTAGGTCAGCGAGATAACAGTATGCTTGTTATCTGGAATGTTGACGCCTGCAATACGGGCCATTCAGTGGGACTCCAATTGACAGCTACCTACGCCCCGGAAGCCAAGAAATAGGGCGCGAGATAATATCGCTGTAATAACAAATAATCAACCCAGCAGCGCACTAGCTGCTGGGCTTGAAGCACAATCACACTCAGCCTTGGCGCTGTTTGTGACGCGGTTCCGCGCTGCAAATTACTCGAACAACACCTTCGCGGCGAATAATCTTGCAGTTACGGCACAGCTTTTTCACCGATGCACGAACTTTCATCACCAACTCCTCGAACCTTATGGGTCAGCGCAGCATGCCGCTGCCGTAACCCTTCAGGTTGGCTTTCTTCATCAGGGATTCGTACTGGTGCGAAACGAGGTGCGATTGTACTTGGGACATGAAGTCCATCACAACCACGACCACGATCAGCAACGAGGTCCCGCCAAGGTAGAACGGAACGTTTGCTGCAACCACCAGGAACTGGGGCAACAGGCACACGGCCGTCATATAAAGAGCACCGAACATGGTCAAGCGAGTCAGAACGCCATCAATATAGCGCGCAGACTGCTCACCTGGACGGATGCCCGGAATAAAGGCACCGGACTTCTTCAGGTTTTCCGCTACGTCTTTCGGATTGAACATCAACGCCGTATAGAAGAAGCAGAAGAAAATAATCCCTGCACTAAACAGCAGAATATTCAACGGCTGACCAGGAGCGATCGACTGCGAGATGTCCTGCAACCAGCCCATACCTTCAGACTGACCAAACCAGGCACCCAACGAAGCCGGGAACAGCAAAATGCTGCTCGCGAAAATAGCCGGAATAACACCGGCCATGTTCACTTTCAGCGGCAAGTGGCTAGTCTGCGCAGCAAACACCTTGCGGCCCTGCTGACGCTTGGCGTAGTGAACAGCAATACGACGCTGACCACGCTCAATGAACACCACGAAACCGATAATCGCTACTGCCAGCAAACCGATGGCAACCAAGGCGAAGATGTTGATATCACCCTGACGCGCAGACTCGAAAGACTGCCCGATTGCTCTCGGAAGACCGGCGACGATACCCGAAAAAATCAACATCGAGATACCGTTGCCAACACCACGCTCAGTAATCTGCTCACCCAGCCACATCATGAACATCGCACCAGCCACAAACGTGGATACCGCGACGAAATGGAAGCCAAAGTCACCAGTGAACGCAACGCCCTGCCCCGCCAGGCCAATGGACATGCCAATAGCCTGAACGAGAGCGAGGACGACAGTGCCGTAGCGGGTGTACTGGCTGATCTTGCGACGGCCAGCTTCACCTTCCTTCTTCAACTGCTCCAACTGCGGGCTGACGGCTGTCATCAGCTGCATGATGATCGATGCCGAAATGTACGGCATGATCCCCAGTGCAAAGATGCTCATCCGCTCCAGCGCGCCGCCGGAAAACATGTTGAACAAGCTAAGAATGGTCCCCTCATTCTGTCGAAACAGGTCTGCGAGTCGGTCCGGGTTGATACCTGGAACCGGGATGTGTGCGCCTATTCGGTAGACGATAATCGCCAGGAACAGAAAACGCAGACGAGCCCAGAGTTCAGACATACCGCCTTTGCCGAGCGCAGAGAGAGCACCTTGCTTAGCCATTTATTCCTCGAACTTGCCGCCAGCTGCTTCGATAGCCGCACGCGCACCTTTGGTGGCGCCGATTCCCTTTCCGATGGTGACAGCGCGAGTAACTTCGCCGGACAGCATGATTTTCACACGCTGAACGTTGACGTTGATCACGTTGGCATCTTTCAGGGACTGCACGGTGACGATGTCGCCTTCCACTTTAGCCAGCTCGGACAGACGCACTTCTGCGCGGTCCATGGCCTTCAGGGAAACGAAACCGAACTTCGGCAGGCGACGATGCAGCGGCTGTTGACCGCCTTCAAAGCCTGGAGCAATGGTGCCACCGGAGCGGGAGGTTTGACCTTTGTGACCACGGCCACCAGTCTTACCCAAACCACTACCGATACCACGGCCCGGACGATGCTTTTCGCGACGGGAACCCGGCGCTGGACTCAGATCATTGAGTTTCATCGATTAACCCTCGACACGCAGCATGTAGTAAGCCTTGTTGATCATCCCGCGATTCTCGGGAGTATCCAGCACTTCTACAGTGTGACCGATGCGACGCAGACCCAGACCCTTAACGCACAGTTTGTGGTTAGGGATGCGGCCGGTCATGCTTTTGATCAGCGTTACTTTAACGGTAGCCATGATCAGAAGATCTCCTTGACGCTTTTGCCACGCTTGGCGGCAATGGATTCAGGAGACTGCATAGCTTTCAAACCTTTGAAAGTGGCGTGAACCACGTTTACCGGGTTAGTCGAGCCGTAGCACTTGGCCAGAACGTTCTGAACGCCAGCAACTTCGAGGACAGCACGCATAGCGCCGCCAGCGATGATACCGGTACCTTCAGAAGCAGGCTGCATGTACACCTTCGAAGCGCCGTGAGCGGACTTCATTGCGTACTGCAGAGTGGTGCCGTTCAGATCAACTTGGATCATGTTGCGGCGAGCAGCTTCCATTGCCTTCTGGATCGCAGCAGGCACTTCACGCGACTTGCCACGGCCGAAGCCAACGCGCCCTTTACCATCACCAACCACGGTCAACGCGGTGAAAGTGAAGATACGGCCGCCTTTAACGGTTTTGGCTACGCGGTTAACTTGAACCAGCTTCTCGATGTAGCCTTCGTCGCGCTTTTGGTCGTTATTTGACATAACTTAGAACTCCAGCCCAGCTTCACGAGCAGCATCAGCCAGCGCCTTGACGCGGCCGTGGTACTTGAAGCCAGAGCGGTCGAAAGCCACCTGCGAGACGCCAGCGGCTTTAGCACGCGTAGCGACCAGCTGGCCAACCTTAGTGGCCGCGTCGATGTTGCCAGTGGCACCATCACGCAGTTCTTTATCCAAAGTCGAGGCACTTGCCAGGACTTTGTTGCCGTCGGCCGAAATGACCTGGGCGTAGATGTGCTGCGACGAACGGAACACGCAGAGACGCACGACTTCGAGTTCGTGCATTTTCAGGCGTGCTTTGCGAGCGCGACGCAGTCGAGTAACTTTTTTGTCGGTCATTTGCTATGCCCTACTTCTTCTTGGCTTCTTTACGACGGACGACTTCGTCCGCGTAGCGCACACCTTTGCCTTTGTACGGCTCTGGTGGACGGAAGTCGCGGATCTCGGCGGCCACTTGACCTACCAGCTGCTTGTCGATGCCCTTGATCAGGATATCGGTCTGGCTAGGAGTCTCAGCGGTGATGCCTTCCGGCAGTTCATAATCCACTGGGTGCGAGAAGCCAAGAGCCAGGTTCAGCACTGTGCCTTTTGCTTGCGCTTTGTAACCAACACCGACCAGCTGGAGCTTGCGCTCGAAGCCTTGGCTTACGCCTTGGACCATGTTGTTTACCAACGCACGAGTGGTACCAGCCATTGCGCGAGTTTGTTGATCGCCATTGCGAGCAGCGAAACGCAGCTCACCAGCTTCTTCAACGATCTCAACGGACGAATGGATGTTCAGTTCGAGAGTGCCCTTGGCACCCTTCACCGAAAGCTGTTGGCCTGCGAATTTAACTTCGACACCGGCTGGCAGCTTAACGGGGTTCTTAGCGACGCGAGACATGCTTATCCCCCCTTAGAACACAGTGCAAAGAACTTCGCCGCCGACACCGGCAGCGCGCGCAGCACGATCCGTCATCACACCTTTGTTGGTGGAGACGATAGACACACCGAGACCGCCACGAACTTTTGGCAGATCATCGACGGACTTGTACTGACGCAGGCCTGGACGGCTAACGCGCTTCACTTCCTCGATGACCGGACGGCCTTCGAAGTACTTCAGCTCGATGGACAGCAGTGGTTTGATTTCGCTGCTGATCTGATAACCCGCGATGTAACCTTCGTCCTTCAGGACTTTAGCTACAGCCACCTTCAACGTGGAAGACGGCATGCTTACGACGGACTTTTCAGCCATCTGGGCATTACGGATTCGAGTTAGCATGTCCGCTAACGGGTCCTGCATACTCATGGGCTAGACGCTCCTAATACAAAAAAATAAGCCTTGCGGCTACTACCTTCGCCGAGAAACTCCGCACGAAAAAAGCACGGGCTCAGGCGAGCCGGGTATTCTAGACACACCCCACAAATGAATCAAGCCCCAATAGGGGCCTGATTCAAGTTCAAGGTCACCGGTGGTCAGGATCTTGCGACCCCGAGCACCGAGACTTTGATAGTGCTTACCAGCTGGCTTTAACCAGACCAGGTACGTCACCACGCATTGCCGCTTCACGCAGTTTGTTACGGCCGAGGCCGAACTTGCGGTAAACGCCGTGTGGACGACCGGTCAGGCGGCAGCGGTTACGCATGCGCGAAGCGCTTGCGTCACGTGGCTGCTTCTGCAGAGCTACTGTAGCTTCCCAACGCGCTTCTGGACTTGCGTTCAGATCAACGATGATAGCTTTCAGTGCTGCACGCTTTTTGGCGTACTTGGCAACCGTGAGCTGACGCTTCAGCTCGCGGTTTTTCATGCTCATCTTGGCCATTTTCCTACTCCAATCAGTTGCGGAACGGGAATTTGAAAGCACGCAGCAATGCGCGACCTTCGTCATCGTTCTTGGCAGTGGTGGTCAGGGTAATGTCCAGACCGCGGAGAGCATCGATCTTGTCGTAATCGATTTCCGGAAAAATGATCTGCTCTTTTACGCCCATGCTGTAGTTACCACGACCATCGAAGGACTTGGCATTCAGGCCGCGGAAGTCGCGAACCCGAGGCAGGGAGATCGACAGCAGACGATCCAGGAACTCGTACATACGCTCACGGCGCAGGGTCACTTTGACGCCGATCGGCCAACCTTCACGGACTTTAAAGCCAGCGATGGATTTCCGAGCGTAGGTCACAACGACTTTCTGGCCGGTGATCTTTTCCAGGTCAGCAACAGCGTGCTCGATGACTTTTTTGTCGCCGATCGCTTCGCCCAGACCCATGTTCAGGGTGATTTTGGTAACGCGCGGAACTTCCATCACGTTCGAAAGCTTAAGTTCTTCCTTAAGTTTCGGTGCGATTTCCTTCCGGTAAATCTCTTTTAGTCGTGCCATGGTCTTCTACCTAGCAGTGTTCAAGCATCAACCGCTTTTTGGGTCGACTTGAAGACACGAATTTTCTTGCCGTCTTCTACTTTGAAACCAACGCGGTCAGCCTTGTTGGTTTCGCCGTTGAAAATGGCGACGTTGGAAGCGTGCAGTGGCGCTTCTTTTTCGACGATACCGCCTTGTACGCCCGACATCGGGTTAGGCTTGGTATGACGCTTAACCAGGTTCAGGCCACCAACGACCAGACGGTCGTCAGCGAGAACCTTAAGCACCTTACCGCGCTTACCTTTGTCTTTGCCGGCGATCACGATGATCTCGTCGTCACGACGAATCTTTTGCATGTCGGATCTCCTTACAGCACTTCTGGGGCGAGCGAGACGATCTTCATGAACTTCTCAGTACGAAGTTCACGGGTCACTGGCCCAAAGATACGGGTGCCGATCGGCTCTTGCTTGTTGTTCAGAAGAACAGCAGCGTTGCCATCAAAGCGGATAATGGAGCCATCAGCACGACGAACGCCGTGACGAGTGCGGACTACAACAGCAGTCATCACTTGGCCTTTTTTCACTTTACCGCGAGGAATTGCTTCCTTGACGGTAACTTTGATGATGTCACCGATACCAGCGTAACGACGATGGGAGCCACCCAGCACCTTGATGCACATAACACGGCGAGCGCCGCTGTTATCGGCCACATCGAGCATGGATTGAGTCTGAATCATATAATTTCTCCGACCCCTAGTCCTTAGACTTCCACAGCGCGTTCGAGAACATCAACCAGCGCCCAAGACTTGGTCTTGGCCAAAGGACGAGTTTCACGAATAGTGACTTTGTCGCCGATGTGGCACTGATTGGTTTCGTCGTGCGCGTGCAGCTTAGTCGAACGCTTAACGTATTTACCGTAGATCGGGTGCTTTACGCGACGCTCGATCAGAACGGTGATGGTCTTGTCCATTTTGTCGCTGACAACACGGCCAGTCAGCGTACGGACGGTTTTTTCGGCTTCAGCCATGATTACTTACCTGCCTGCTGTTTGAGCACAGTCTTCACGCGAGCGATGTCACGCTTAACTTGCCGGAGCAGGTGAGACTGCCCCAACTGGCCAGTTGCTTTCTGCATACGCAGATTGAACTGGTCGCGCAACAGGCCGAGCAGTTGCTCGTTTAGCTGTGGCGCGTCTTTTTCACGAAGTTCATTCGCTTTCATCACATCACCGTCCGTTTAACAAAGGAGGTGGCGAGCGGCAGCTTTGCAGCAGCCAGGGCGAAAGCCTCACGCGCCAGCTCTTCAGAAACGCCCTCGATTTCATACAGGACTTTGCCTGGCTGAATCTGGGCAACCCAGTACTCCACGTTACCCTTACCTTTACCCATCCGAACTTCGAGTGGCTTTTTGGTGACAGGCTTGTCCGGGAATACACGGATCCAGATCTTGCCGCCACGTTTTACGTGACGGGTCAGAGCACGACGCGCTGACTCGATCTGACGAGCGGTGAGACGACCACGAGCAACAGACTTCAGCGCGAACTCGCCGAAGCTGACTTTGCTACCGCGCAATGCCAGACCACGGTTGTGGCCAGTCATCTGCTTGCGGAACTTCGTACGCTTTGGTTGCAACATTTGGCGTACCCCTTACTTAGCAGCTTTTTTACGAGGCGCTGGTGCTTGTGGTTTCAGCTCTTCTTGGCGACCACCAATTACTTCGCCTTTGAAGATCCAAACCTTTACACCGATCACACCGTAGGTGGTGTGAGCTTCGTAGTTGGCATAGTCGATGTCGGCACGCAGGGTGTGCAATGGCACACGACCTTCGCGATACCATTCAGTACGTGCGATTTCAGCACCGCCGAGACGACCGCTCACTTGGATTTTGATGCCTTTGGCACCAATGCGCATGGCGTTTTGTACAGCGCGCTTCATAGCGCGACGGAACATAACGCGACGCTCCAGCTGCTGAGCTACGCTCTGCGCAACCAGCATACCGTCGAGTTCCGGCTTGCGGATCTCTTCGATATTGATGTGCACAGGCACACCCATTTGCTTGGTCAGGTCCTGACGCAGTTTCTCAACATCTTCACCTTTCTTCCCGATAACGATACCTGGACGAGCGGTGTGGATGGTGATACGTGCAGTTTGGGCCGGACGATGGATATCGATACGGCTTACGGACGCGCTTTTTAGTTTGTCTTGGAGATACTCACGCACCTTCAGATCAGCGAACAAGTAGTCCGCATAAGTCCGACCGTCTGCGTACCAGACGGAGGTGTGCTCCTTGACGATTCCCAGGCGAATGCCAATGGGATGTACTTTCTGACCCATCTCTTCGACTCCGTTACTTGTCAGCAACCTTGACAGTGATATGGCAAGACCGCTTGACGATGCGATCAGCACGGCCTTTGGCACGTGGCATGATGCGCTTCAGCGAACGCCCTTCGTTGACGAAAACGGTGCTGACTTTAAGGTCATCAACGTCTGCGCCTTCGTTATGCTCGGCGTTGGCTACGGCCGACTCCAGCACTTTCTTCATGATCTCGGCGGCTTTCTTACTGCTGAAAGCCAACAGGTTGAGCGCTTCGCCCACCTTCTTCCCGCGGATCTGGTCGGCGACCAAGCGGGCTTTCTGGGCGGAGATTCGAGCGCCCGACAACTTAGCGGCTACTTCCATTTCCTAACCCCTTAACGCTTGGCTTTCTTGTCAGCCACGTGCCCACGATATGTGCGGGTACCGGCGAACTCGCCCAGTTTGTGGCCGACCATGTCTTCGTTAACGAGAACTGGGACGTGTTGACGACCGTTGTGTACTGCGATGGTCAGACCGACCATTTGTGGCAGGATCATGGAACGGCGCGACCAGGTCTTAACTGGTTTGCGATCGTTCTTTTCCGCCGCCACTTCGATCTTCTTCAGTAGGTGAAGATCGATAAAAGGACCTTTTTTCAGAGAACGTGGCACTGTCGTATCCCTCTATTTACTTGCGACGACGGACGATCATTTTGTCGGTACGCTTATTACCACGAGTCTTCGCGCCCTTAGTCGGGAAGCCCCATGGCGATACCGGATGACGACCACCAGAGGTACGACCTTCACCACCACCATGTGGGTGGTCAACCGGGTTCATGGCAACACCACGAACGGTTGGGCGAACGCCACGCCAGCGTTTGGCACCAGCTTTACCCAGCGAACGCAGGCTGTGCTCGGAGTTCGAGACTTCGCCCAGGGTCGCACGGCATTCAGCCAGCACTTTACGCATCTCACCAGAACGCAGACGCAGGGTCACGTAGACACCTTCACGAGCGATCAGCTGAGCCGAAGCACCAGCGGAACGAGCGATTTGCGCGCCTTTACCTGGCTTCAATTCGATGCCGTGTACGGTGCTACCAACTGGAATGTTACGCAGTTGCAGAGCGTTGCCCGGCTTGATCGGCGCCAGAGCACCTGCGATCAGCTGGTCGCCAGCGCTCACGCCTTTAGGGGCGATGATGTAGCGACGCTCGCCATCTGCGTACAGCAGCAGAGCGATGTGAGCAGTACGGTTTGGATCGTATTCGATACGCTCGACAGTGGCAGCGATGCCATCTTTGTCGTTACGACGGAAGTCGACCAGACGATAATGCTGCTTATGACCACCACCGATGTGACGAGTGGTAATACGGCCATTGTTGTTACGACCACCAGACTTCGATTTTTTCTCGAGCAGCGGTGCGTGAGGAGCGCCTTTATGCAGCTCCTGGTTGACCACCTTGACCACAAAACGGCGGCCAGGGGAAGTCGGTTTGCATTTAACGATTGCCATGATGCACCCCTTCCTTACTCAGCACTGCTGCTGAAATCGAGATCTTGGCCTGGCTGAAGGGAGATAACTGCCTTCTTCCAGTCATTACGCTTGCCCAGACCGCGAGCAGTGCGCTTGCTCTTACCCAGAACATTCAGGGTAGTAACACGCTCTACTTTCACGCTGAACAGGCTTTCGACGGCCTTCTTGATTTCCAGCTTGGTTGCGTCAGTAGCAACCTTGAAAACGAACTGGCCTTTCTTGTCTGCCAGAACCGTAGCCTTCTCGGAAACGTGCGGGCCAAGCAGAACTTTAAATACGCGTTCCTGGTTCATCCCAGCAGCTCCTCGAATTTCTTCACGGCCGACACGGTGATCAACACCTTGTCGTATGCGATCAGACTAACTGGATCGGAACCTTGCACGTCACGTACATCAACGTGTGGCAGGTTACGAGCAGCCAGGTACAGGTTCTGATCAACAGCATCGGACACGATCAGGACATCAGTCAGACCCATGCCATTCAGCTTGTTCAGCAGATCTTTGGTTTTCGGTGCTTCAACAGCGAAGTCCTGAACCACGACCAGACGATCAGTACGCACCAGCTCAGCAAGGATGGAACGCATTGCTGCGCGATACATCTTCTTGTTCAGCTTTTGGGAGTGATCCTGTGGACGAGCTGCGAAAGTGGTACCGCCGCCGCGCCAGATTGGGCTACGGATAGTACCAGCACGAGCACGGCCAGTACCTTTCTGACGCCATGGGCGCTTACCGCCACCAGAAACGTCGGAACGGGTCTTTTGCTGCTTGCTACCTTGACGGCCGCCAGCCATGTAGGCCACGACTGCTTGGTGAACCAGCGTCTCGTTGAACTCGCCGCCAAATGTCAGTTCGGAAACTTCGATCGCTTGAGCGTCATTTACATTTAATTGCATGTCAGCTTCCCCTTAACCGCGAGCCTTGGCTGCTGGACGTACAACCAGGTTGCCGCCAGTAGCGCCAGGAACAGCGCCCTTGACCAACAACAGATTGCGTTCAGCGTCCACGCGCACTACTTCCAGGGACTGCACGGTCACGCGCTCAGCGCCCATATGACCGGACATTTTTTTGCCCTTGAATACACGACCAGGAGTCTGGCACTGGCCGATAGAGCCTGGGACGCGGTGGGATACGGAGTTACCGTGGGTGTTATCTTGCCCGCGGAAATTCCAACGCTTGATCGTACCCTGGAAGCCTTTACCCTTGGACTGACCGGTTACATCAACCAGTTGGCCAGCGGCGAAGATTTCAGCGTTGATCAGATCGCCGGCCTGGTACTCGCCTTCTTCAAGGCGGAATTCCATTACGGTACGACCAGCGGCAACGTTCGCTTTAGCGAAGTGGCCAGCCTGAGCAGCTGTTACACGCGAAGCACGACGCTCGCCGACAGTGACTTGCACTGCACGATAGCCATCGGTTTCTTCAGTTTTGAACTGGGTGACGCGATTCGGCTCGATCTCAATGACCGTGACCGGAATGGAGACACCTTCTTCGGTGAAAATACGGGTCATACCGCATTTACGACCGACTACACCAATAGTCATGTTGTAAACCTCATGAGTGTACGGGGCTTTCACCCGCTATGGCCGCCCATTTCAGAGCGTTACACGACTAAGACCGAGTCTTAGCCGAGGCTGATCTGCACTTCCACACCGGCCGCAAGATCAAGCTTCATAAGTGCATCAACGGTTTTATCCGTTGGCTGGACGATGTCCAGAACGCGCTTATGAGTACGGATCTCGTACTGGTCACGCGCGTCTTTGTTGACGTGCGGGGAGACCAGAACGGTGAACCGCTCTTTACGGGTAGGCAGTGGAATTGGACCACGCACTTGAGCACCAGTACGTTTCGCGGTTTCCACGATTTCCTGGGTGGATTGGTCGATCAGGCGATGGTCAAAAGCCTTCAACCTGATACGGATTTGCTGATTTTGCATTGGATTTCAGACTCCGGCTGCTATTCCCAGCGGGCGCAATACGCCCGTTAAAAGGAGGCGCAATTCTATAGACGCCCCAGATAGGTGTCAACCCAATAAAAAAGCCCCCGCTGAGCGGGGGCTTTTTCAAAGCATCGAAGCTAACTCAACAAAGAGCTTACTCGATGATTTTGGCTACGACGCCGGCGCCGACGGTACGACCGCCTTCACGGATAGCGAAACGCAGACCATCTTCCATTGCGATGGTTTTGATCAGGGTAACAGTCATCTGAATGTTGTCACCTGGCATTACCATTTCAACGCCTTCTGGCAGCTCGCAGTTACCAGTCACGTCAGTAGTACGGAAGTAGAACTGTGGACGGTAGCCTTTGAAGAACGGAGTGTGACGACCGCCTTCTTCCTTGCTCAGAACATAAACTTCTGCAGTGAACTTGGTGTGCGGCTTAACCGAACCTGGCTTAACCAGAACCTGGCCACGCTCAACGTCGTCACGCTTGGTGCCACGCAGCAGCACGCCGCAGTTCTCGCCAGCACGACCTTCGTCGAGCAGCTTGCGGAACATTTCAACACCGGTGCAGGTGGTGACGGTAGTGTCACGCAGACCAACGATTTCCAGTGGGTCCTGAACGCGAACGATACCGCGCTCGATACGACCAGTCACAACAGTACCGCGACCCGAGATCGAGAATACGTCTTCGATTGGCATCAGGAACGGTTTGTCGATAGCACGCTCAGGCTCTGGGATGTAGCTGTCCAGAGTCTCAACCAGCTTCTTGACGGCAGTGGTGCCCATCTCGTTATCGTCCAGACCTTCCAGCGCCATACGGGCAGAGCCGATGATGATTGGAGTGTCGTCGCCCGGGAAGTCGTAAGTGCTCAGCAGATCGCGCACTTCCATCTCAACCAGTTCCAGCAGCTCAGCGTCGTCTACCAGGTCAGCCTTGTTCAGGAAAACCACGATGTACGGAACGCCTACCTGACGGGACAGCAGGATGTGCTCACGGGTTTGTGGCATCGGACCATCAGCGGCCGAGCAAACCAGGATAGCGCCGTCCATTTGAGCAGCACCGGTGATCATGTTCTTCACGTAGTCAGCGTGACCTGGGCAGTCAACGTGAGCGTAGTGACGGATCTTCGAGTTGTACTCAACGTGTGCGGTGTTGATGGTGATACCGCGAGCTTTCTCTTCTGGTGCGCTGTCGATCTTGTCGAAGTCAACACGAGCCGAACCGAAAACTTCGGAGCAGACGCGAGTCAGAGCAGCAGTCAGAGTGGTTTTACCGTGGTCAACGTGACCGATGGTGCCAACGTTGACGTGCGGTAGGGAACGATCAAATTTTTCTTTAGCCACGACAATTAACTCCTAGCCTAAAGGGGCTGAATCAGCCTTGTTTTTTGGTTACAGTTTCGACGATATGCGACGGAGCTGTATTGTATTTTTTGAATTCCATAGAGTAGCTTGCGCGACCCTGAGACATGGAACGGACGTCGGTCGCATAACCGAACATCTCACCCAACGGAACTTCAGCACGAATTACTTTGCCGGAGACCGTGTCTTCCATACCCAAGATCATGCCGCGACGACGGTTAAGGTCGCCCATCACGTCACCCATATAGTCTTCAGGCGTAACAACCTCTACCGCCATGATCGGCTCAAGCAATTCACCACCGCCCTTCTGGGCCAGTTGCTTGGTCGCCATGGAAGCAGCCACCTTAAACGCCATCTCGTTGGAGTCGACGTCGTGGTAGGAACCATCAAACACGGTAGCCTTCAGGCCGATCAGCGGATAGCCGGCAACAACGCCGTTCTTCATCTGCTCTTCGATGCCCTTCTGGATAGCCGGGATGTATTCCTTAGGAACCACACCACCCACTACTTCGTTCACGAATTGCAGACCTTCCTGACCTTCGTCAGCAGGAGCAAAACGAATCCAGCAATGGCCGAACTGACCACGACCGCCGGACTGACGAACGAACTTGCCTTCGATTTCGCAGTTCTTCGTGATGCGCTCACGATAGGAAACCTGAGGCTTGCCGATGTTGGCTTCAACGTTGAACTCACGGCGCATCCGGTCAACCAGGATGTCCAGGTGCAACTCGCCCATGCCGGAGATGATCGTCTGACCAGTCTCTTCATCGGTTTTAACGCGGAAAGACGGGTCTTCCTGAGCAAGTTTGCCCAGAGCGATACCCATTTTTTCCTGGTCATCCTTGGTCTTAGGCTCAACGGCAACCGAAATAACCGGCTCCGGGAAGTCCATGCGAACCAGAATGATTGGCTTGTCAGCGTTGCACAAGGTTTCACCGGTGGTGACGTCCTTCATGCCGATCAAGGCCGCGATGTCGCCAGCGCGCACTTCCTTGATTTCTTCACGGGCGTTTGCGTGCATTTGCACCATACGACCCACGCGCTCTTTCTTGCCTTTAACCGAGTTGATCACGCCGTCGCCGGAGGCCAACACGCCCGAGTAAACACGGACAAAGGTCAAGGTACCCACGAATGGGTCGGTAGCGATCTTGAACGCCAGAGCCGAGAACGGCTCGTCGTCGCTCGCATGACGCTCCATTTGTTTTTCCTCGTCATCCGGGTCAGTACCCTTGATGGCAGGAATATCAGTAGGAGCAGGCAAGTAGTCGATAACGGCGTCGAGAACCAGGGGAACACCCTTGTTCTTGAAGGAAGAACCGCAAACAGCCAGGACGATTTCGCCAGCGATAGTACGCTGACGCAGAGCGGCCTTGATTTCCTCGATGGTGAGTTCTTCGCCTTCGAGGTACTTGTTCATCAGCTCTTCGCTGGCTTCGGCCGCAGCCTCAACCATGTTGCTGCGCCACTCTTCAGCCAGTTCCTGCAGTTCAGCAGGGATGGCTTCGCGACGTGGAGTCATGCCCTTGTCAGCATCGTTCCAGTAAACCGCTTCCATGGTCATCAGATCGATCTGACCCTGGAAGTTGTCTTCGGAACCGATAGCCAACTGGATTGGCACCGGAGTGTGACCCAGACGCTGCTTGATCTGAGCGATCACGCGCAGGAAGTTCGCACCAGCACGGTCCATCTTGTTCACGTAAACAATACGCGGAACACCGTACTTGTTGGCTTGACGCCATACGGTTTCGGACTGAGGCTCAACACCCGAAGTACCACAGAACACAACGACCGCGCCGTCGAGTACACGCAGGGAACGCTCAACTTCAATAGTGAAGTCTACGTGGCCCGGGGTATCGATGACGTTGAAGCGGTATTGGTCCTTGTGCTGCTTCGCAGAACCCTGCCAGAAGGCGGTGATAGCAGCAGAAGTAATGGTAATACCACGCTCCTGCTCCTGCACCATCCAGTCCGTGGTCGCGGCGCCGTCATGCACCTCGCCCATCTTGTGACTTTTGCCGGTGTAAAAAAGGACGCGCTCGGTGGTAGTGGTTTTACCAGCATCCACGTGAGCAACGATACCGATGTTACGGTAGCGGCTAATCGGAGTAGTACGAGCCATAAAGCCCTCGCAAAATTAGTGAAGCTAAAATTAGAAGCGGTAGTGCGAGAAAGCTTTGTTAGCTTCAGCCATACGGTGCACGTCTTCACGCTTCTTAACAGCAGCACCTTTACCTTCAGCAGCGTCCAACAGTTCGCCAGCCAAACGCAGAGCCATAGACTTCTCGCCACGCTTACGGGCGAAGTCTACCAACCAGCGCATTGCCAGAGCGTTACGACGGGACGGACGAACTTCGACCGGAACCTGGTAAGTAGCACCGCCTACACGGCGCGACTTCACTTCGACCAGCGGAGCGATGGCGTCGAGAGCTTTCTCGAAGATTTCCAGGGGGTCGCTGTTCTTGCGTTCTTTAACCTTTTCCAGCGCGCCATAAACGATACGCTCGGCAACGGCTTTCTTGCCGCTTTCCATCACGTGGTTCATGAACTTGGCCAGGATTTGGCTTCCGTATTTTGGATCGTCAAGCACTTCGCGCTTGGCTGCTACGCGTCTTCTTGGCATGGATAAGCCCTCAAACGGTCTTCAGGTTCGCTCGGAATCGGTGCCCTTTCGGGACGCCTCCGACCTTACTCTTATCGACTCAGAAAATAGATAATTCAGTGTTTACAAAAAGCCGCTACTACTTAGGCTTCTTGGTACCGTACTTCGAACGACCCTGGTTACGACCTTTAACGCCGGAAGTATCCAAAGAACCGCGTACGGTGTGGTAACGAACACCTGGCAAGTCTTTTACACGACCGCCGCGGATCAGTACCACGCTGTGCTCTTGCAGGTTGTGGCCTTCACCGCCGATGTACGAGGAAACCTCGAAACCGTTGGTCAGACGCACACGGCATACTTTACGCAGTGCCGAGTTAGGTTTTTTCGGCGTGGTGGTATACACACGGGTGCATACGCCACGACGTTGCGGGCAGTTCTGCAGCGCAGGCACGTCGGATTTCTCGACGATACGCTTACGCGGCTGACGTACCAGCTGGTTGATAGTTGCCATCTACTAGCTCCACTGTTGTCTTGCGACGCTATTGTCTTGCAAGAAAAGCAAAATGGCAGGAACGAATTCCCGCCAAATTTAGGGGTACAAGAGTCTAAAGAGGATCTTGTCCCCAGTCAAGGCAAGGCCCCGACCTCCCCGCGCATCCAACCTCGACAAATTGTCTCGACTCGATGAACGGGAGCGCCAGGGCCCTACACTTATTTATCGCAGAACTCAGTTACCGCTCGAGTTCAGCGCTTCGGTCAGTGCAGCTTCCACTTCACTGGCGCTTACGCGCAACGGTTTGTCAGCATCACGGCGGCGTTTGCGCTCGCTGTGATAAGCCAGACCGGTACCTGCCGGGATCAAACGACCCACGACCACGTTTTCTTTCAGGCCGCGCAGGTAATCGCGCTTGCCGGTTACCGCCGCTTCGGTCAGTACACGAGTGGTCTCTTGGAAAGAGGCCGCCGAGATGAACGATTCGGTGGACAACGACGCCTTGGTGATACCCAGCAGAACGCGAGTGAACTTGGAAACGAACTTGTCGTCGCCAGCCAAACGCTCGTTCTCTACCAGTACGTGAGTCAACTCCATCTGGTCGCCCTTGATGAAAGTGGAATCGCCGGATTCAGCGATTTCAACTTTACGCAGCATCTGACGCAGGATGGTCTCGATGTGCTTATCGTTGATCTTCACGCCTTGCAGACGGTAAACGTCCTGGATCTCGTTAACAATGTACTTGGCCAGCGCACTCACACCCAGCAGACGCAGGATGTCGTGTGGATCGCTCGGGCCGTCGGAGATAACTTCGCCGCGGTTTACCTGTTCGCCTTCGAAGACGTTCAGGTGACGCCACTTCGGAATCAGCTCTTCATACGGATCGCTACCGTCGTTCGGGGTAATGACCAGACGGCGCTTGCCTTTGGTCTCTTTACCGAACGCGATGGTGCCGCTGACTTCAGCCAGAATCGAGGCTTCTTTCGGACGACGGGCTTCGAACAAGTCGGCAACACGCGGCAGACCACCGGTGATGTCACGGGTCTTCGAAGTTTCTTGCGGAATACGAGCGATAACATCACCGATCGCGATTTTCGCACCGTCCGCCACACCGACCAGGGCGTTGGCAGGCAGGAAGTACTGAGCGATTACGTCGGTACCCGGCAGCAACAGATCCTTGCCGTTGTCATCAACCATCTTCACGGCAGGACGGATGTCTTTACCGGCAGCTGGACGGTCTTTGGCATCGAGCACTTCAATGTTGGTCATACCGGTCAATTCGTCAGTCTGACGCTTGATCGTGATGCCTTCTTCCATGCCCACGTAGGTCACGGTACCTTTCATTTCGGTAACGATTGGGTGAGTGTGCGGATCCCACTTGGCCACGATTGCGCCAGCGTCGACCTTGTCACCCTCTTTAACCGAAATCACAGCACCGTACGGCAGCTTGTAACGCTCGCGCTCACGACCGTAGTCGTCAGCGATTGCCAGCTCACCGGAACGGGACACAGCAACCAGGCAACCATCCACTCGCTCAACGTGTTTCAGGTTGTGCAGACGGACGGTACCGCCATTCTTCACCTGAACGCTGTCGGCTGCGGAGGTCCGGCTTGCCGCACCACCGATGTGGAACGTACGCATTGTCAGCTGGGTACCCGGCTCACCGATCGACTGGGCAGCGATTACGCCGACAGCTTCACCGATGTTCACCTGGTGACCACGAGCCAGGTCACGGCCGTAGCACTTGGCGCAAATGCCATAACGGGTTTCGCAGCTGATCGGCGAACGCACGATCACTTCGTCGATGCTGTTCAGCTCGATGAATTCAACCCACTTCTCGTCTACCAGAGTGCCGGCAGGAACGATGATTTCCTCGGTACCTGGCTTGAATACGTCACGGGCGATAACACGACCCAATACGCGCTCACCCAACGGTTCTACAACGTCACCGCCTTCAATGTGCGGAGTCATCAGCAGACCGTGTTCGGTGCCGCAATCGATCTCGGTTACAACCAGATCCTGAGCCACGTCTACCAGACGACGAGTCAGGTAACCGGAGTTCGCAGTTTTCAACGCGGTATCCGCCAGACCTTTACGAGCACCGTGAGTGGAGATGAAGTACTGAAGTACGCTCAAACCTTCACGGAAGTTCGCGGTAATCGGCGTTTCGATGATGGAACCGTCCGGCTTGGCCATCAGGCCACGCATACCGGCGAGCTGACGGATCTGCGCAGCAGAACCCCGTGCACCCGAGTCGGCCATCATGTACATCGAGTTGAAGGACTCTTGCTCGACTTCGACGCCATGACGGTCGATGACTTTCTCTTTCGAGAGGTTGGCCATCATCGCCTTGGAAACTTCGTCGTTCGCCTTGGACCAAAGGTCGATCACTTTGTTGTACTTCTCGCCCTGGGTTACCAGGCCGGAGGCGTACTGACTTTCGATCTCTTTCACTTCGTCGGTGGCTGCACCGATAATGCGGGCTTTTTCATCCGGGATAACGAAGTCGTTAACACCGATGGAAACGCCGGAAATGGTCGAATAGGCAAAACCGGTGTACATCAACTGGTCAGCGAAGATCACGGTCTCTTTCAAACCAACCACGCGGTAGCACTGGTTGATCAGCTTGGAGATCGCCTTTTTCTTCATCGGCAGGTTGACGACGTCGTACGACAGACCTTTTGGCACAACCTGGAACAACAGCGCACGGCCGACAGTGGTGTCGACGATACGGGTGTTGGTCACGCTGCCGCCGTCACGGTCGTTGACGGTTTCGTTGATCCGCACTTTAACCTTGGCGTGCAGTGCGGCTTCGCCGGCACGGAACACACGGTCAACTTCTTGCAGATCCGCGAATACACGACCTTCGCCTTTGGCGTTGATCGCTTCACGAGTCATGTAGTACAGACCCAATACAACGTCCTGCGACGGAACGATGATTGGCTCACCGTTGGCTGGCGACAGAATGTTGTTGGTCGACATCATCAACGCGCGCGCTTCCAACTGGGCTTCCAGTGTCAGCGGTACGTGCACGGCCATTTGGTCGCCGTCGAAGTCGGCGTTGTACGCGGCGCAGACCAGCGGGTGCAGCTGGATAGCCTTACCTTCGATCAGAACCGGTTCAAATGCCTGGATACCCAGACGGTGAAGGGTCGGTGCACGGTTGAGAAGCACTGGGTGTTCGCGGATAACTTCAGCGAGAACGTCCCAAACTTCCGGCAGCTCGCGCTCAACCATCTTCTTGGCAGCTTTGATGGTGGTAGCGAGACCACGCATTTCCAGCTTGCCGAAAATGAACGGCTTGAACAGCTCGAGAGCCATTTTCTTCGGCAGACCGCACTGGTGCAGACGCAGGGTCGGACCTACGGTAATTACCGAACGACCGGAGTAGTCAACACGCTTACCGAGCAAGTTCTGACGGAAACGACCTTGTTTACCCTTGATCATGTCAGCCAGGGATTTCAGAGGACGCTTGTTGGAACCGGTGATAGCGCGGCCACGACGACCGTTATCGAGCAAGGCGTCGACGGCTTCCTGCAACATACGCTTTTCGTTGCGCACGATGATGTCCGGAGCGGACAGATCAAGCAGGCGCTTCAAGCGGTTGTTACGGTTGATCACTCGACGATACAGGTCGTTGAGGTCGGAAGTCGCGAAACGACCACCATCCAATGGGACCAGTGGACGCAGATCTGGCGGCAGAACCGGCAGAACGGTCAGCACCATCCACTCTGGCAAGTTGCCGGAACCCTGGAAGGCTTCCATCAACTTCAGACGCTTGGACAGCTTCTTGATTTTGGTTTCGGAGTTGGTTTGCGGAATCTCTTCACGCAGACGGCCAATCTCGTGCTCCAGATCGATAGCGTGCAGCAGTTCACGGACAGCTTCGGCACCCATGCGGGCATCGAAATCGTCGCCGAACTCTTCCAGCGCTTCGAAGTACTGCTCGTCGTTGAGCAACTGACCTTTTTCAAGGGTGGTCATGCCTGGATCGATAACGACATAGCTCTCGAAGTAGAGAACGCGTTCGATATCACGCAGGGTCATGTCCATCAGCAAGCCGATACGCGACGGCAGCGATTTCAGGAACCAGATGTGGGCAACTGGCGAGGCCAGTTCGATGTGCGCCATGCGCTCACGACGAACTTTTGCCAGCGCGACTTCAACGCCGCACTTCTCGCAGATCACACCGCGGTGCTTCAAGCGCTTGTACTTACCGCACAGGCACTCGTAATCCTTTACCGGGCCAAAGATCTTGGCGCAGAACAGGCCGTCACGCTCAGGTTTGAACGTACGGTAGTTGATGGTTTCCGGCTTTTTAACTTCACCGAACGACCACGAACGGATCATCTCAGGCGATGCCAATCCGATACGGATGGCGTCGAACTCTTCGACTTGACCCTGGTTTTTCAGCAAATTCAGTAGGTCTTTCAAGGCCTTTCCTCCTGGCGGAGCAGAGAGCGGGCAATCCTGCCCCGCTCTCATTCGCGTCACGTGTTATTCGGTTTCCAGATCGATATCGATGCCGAGGGAACGAATTTCCTTGATCAACACGTTGAAGGACTCGGGCATGCCCGGCTCCATACGGTGATCGCCGTCCACGATGTTTTTGTACATCTTGGTCCGACCGTTCACATCGTCCGACTTCACTGTGAGCATTTCTTGCAGAGTGTAAGCAGCACCGTATGCTTCCAGTGCCCAGACCTCCATCTCCCCGAAACGCTGACCACCGAACTGCGCCTTACCACCCAGCGGCTGCTGGGTAACCAGGCTGTACGAACCGGTAGAACGAGCGTGCATCTTGTCGTCTACCAAGTGGTTCAGCTTCAGCATGTACATGTAGCCAACGGTAACCGGGCGCTCGAACTTGTTGCCGGTACGGCCGTCAGTCAGCTGCATCTGGCCGCTTTCCGGCAGGTCTGCCAGTTTCAGCATGGCCTTGATTTCGCTTTCCTTGGCACCGTCGAACACCGGAGTGGCCATCGGTACGCCGCCGCGCAGGTTCTTCGCCAGATCCAGGATTTCCTGGTCGGAGAAGGTGTCCAGCTCTTCGTTGCGGCCGCCGATCTCGTTGTAGATCTCGTGCAGGAACTTGCGAAGGTCAGCAACCTTGCGCTGCTCTTCGATCATACGGTTGATCTTCTCGCCCAGACCTTTGGCCGCGAGGCCCAGGTGGGTTTCAAGGATCTGACCAACGTTCATACGCGAAGGTACGCCCAACGGGTTGAGGACAACGTCGACCGGGGTGCCATTGGCATCGTGCGGCATGTCTTCAACCGGCATGATCACGGAGACCACACCCTTGTTACCGTGACGACCGGCCATCTTGTCGCCCGGCTGGATGCGGCGACGGATTGCCAGGTAAACCTTGACGATTTTCAGCACGCCTGGAGCCAGGTCATCGCCCTGCTGCAGTTTGCGCTTCTTGTCTTCGAACTTGTCGTCCAGCAGACGGCGGCGATCAACGATGTAGGCCTGAGCCTTCTCGAGCTGCTCGTTCAGAGCATCTTCAGCCATGCGCAGTTTGAACCACTGGCCGTGCTCAAGACCGTCGAGTACTTCGTCGGTGATTTCCTGACCTTTCTTCAGACCGGCGCCGCCTTCGGCTTTGTGGCCGACCAGTGCGGAACGCAGACGTTCGAAAGTAGCGCCTTCAACGATACGGAACTCTTCGTTCAGGTCCTTGCGGATCTCGTCGAGTTGAGTCTTCTCGATCGACAGAGCACGAGCGTCACGCTCAACGCCGTCACGGGTGAAGACCTGTACGTCGATGACAGTACCCTTGGTACCGGTAGGTACGCGCAGGGAAGTGTCTTTAACGTCGCTGGCTTTTTCACCGAAGATCGCACGCAACAGCTTCTCTTCCGGAGTCAGTTGGGTCTCGCCTTTCGGAGTGACCTTACCAACCAGAATGTCGCCTGCGCCAACTTCAGCACCTACGTAAACGATACCGGCTTCGTCCAGCTTGTTCAGTGCAGCTTCACCCACGTTCGGGATATCTGCAGTGATTTCCTCTGGCCCAAGCTTGGTGTCACGCGCCACACAGGTCAGTTCCTGGATGTGGATCGTGGTGAAGCGGTCTTCCTGAACCACACGCTCGGACAGGCAGATGGAGTCTTCGAAGTTGAAGCCGTTCCATGCCATGAACGCGATGCGCATGTTCTGACCCAGAGCCAGTTCACCCATGTCGGTGGACGGACCGTCAGCCATGATGTCGCTACGCTGAACCCGATCACCCTTGCTCACCAGCGGACGCTGGTTGATGCAGGTGTTCTGGTTGGAGCGGGTGTATTTGGTCAGGTTGTAGATGTCGACACCAGCTTCGCCGGTTTCAACTTCATCATCAGCAACACGAACCACGATACGGCTGGCATCAACGGAATCGATCACACCGCCACGACGAGCCACGACGCAAACGCCGGAGTCGCGAGCCACGTTACGCTCCATGCCGGTACCTACCAGCGGCTTGTCAGCGCGCAGGGTTGGTACAGCTTGACGCTGCATGTTCGAACCCATCAACGCACGGTTGGCGTCGTCGTGCTCGAGGAACGGGATCAGCGACGCTGCAACCGAAACTACCTGCTTCGGCGATACGTCCATCAAGGTGACGTCTTCCGGCGCCTTGACGGTGAACTCGTTCAAGTGACGAACAGCTACCAGCTCGTCGATCAGGACTTTCTTGTCGTTCATCGTGGCCGAAGCCTGAGCGATCACGTGATCAGCTTCTTCGATGGCGGACAGGAACACGATCTCGTCGGTGACCAGAGCGTCTTTCACCACACGGTACGGGCTCTCGAGGAAGCCGTACTGATTGGTGCGCGCATAGGCGGCCAGGGAGTTGATCAGACCGATGTTCGGACCTTCCGGTGTTTCAATCGGGCATACACGACCGTAGTGAGTCGGGTGTACGTCACGAACTTCAAAGCCGGCACGCTCACGCGTCAGACCGCCAGGGCCGAGTGCAGAGACACGACGCTTGTGGGTGATCTCGGACAGCGGGTTGTTCTGGTCCATGAACTGGGACAGCTGGCTCGAACCGAAGAACTCTTTCACCGCAGCAGCCACTGGCTTGGCGTTGATCAGGTCTTGCGGCATCAGGCCTTCGCTTTCAGCCATCGACAGACGCTCTTTGACCGCACGCTCAACACGTACCAGGCCAACGCGGAACTGGTTCTCGGCCATTTCGCCTACGCAGCGAACACGACGGTTACCCAGGTGGTCGATGTCATCGACGATGCCTTTGCCGTTACGGATGTCGACCAGAGTCTTCAGTACCGCAACGATGTCTTCTTTGCACAACACGCCCGAACCTTCGATCTCGGTACGACCGATACGACGGTTGAACTTCATCCGGCCGACCGCAGACAGGTCATAGCGCTCAGGGCTGAAGAACAGGTTGTTGAACAGAGTCTCGGCAGCGTCTTTGGTTGGCGGCTCGCCAGGACGCATCATGCGATAGATCTCGACCAGCGCTTCCAACTGGTTGCTGGTGGAGTCGATCTTCAGAGTGTCGGAGACGAACGGACCGCAGTCGATATCGTTGGTATACAGAGTCTCGATGCGAACGACCTGGGCCTTGGCGATTTTCGCCAGGATCTCGGTGTTCAGCTCGGTGTTGCACTCTGCCAGGATTTCGCCGGTTGCCGGATGCACGATGACCTTGGCGGTAGTGCGACCCAGGACGTAGTCCAGAGGCACTTGCAGCTCTTTGATCCCGGCTTTTTCCAGCTGGTTGATGTGGCGAGCGGTGATACGACGACCTTGCTCGACAATAACCTTGCCTTTGTCATCCAGGATATCCAGGACAGCAATTTCACCACGCAGGCGCTGAGGCACCAGTTCCAGGCTGAGGTTTTCACCTTGCACGTGGAAGACGTTGGTGGTGTAGAACGCGTCCAGCACTTCTTCAGTGGTGTAACCAAGCGCGCGCAGCAGTACCGATGCAGGCAGCTTGCGACGACGGTCGATACGCACGAATACGCAGTCTTTCGGGTCGAACTCGAAGTCCAGCCACGAACCGCGGTAAGGAATGATCCGCGCGGAGTACAGCAGTTTGCCGGAGCTGTGCGTCTTGCCACGGTCGTGGTCGAAGAACACGCCCGGGGAACGGTGCAGCTGGGAAACGATTACACGCTCGGTACCGTTAATTACGAAGGTACCGTTCTCAGTCATCAGGGGGATTTCACCCATGTAGACTTCTTGCTCTTTGATGTCCTTGATCGCTTTGTTCGACGATTCTTTGTCGAAAATGATCAGGCGCACTTTTACCCGCAAAGGTACGGCGTAAGTCACACCGCGCAATACGCATTCTTTGACATCAAATGCCGGTTCGCCCAGGCGATAACCGACGTACTCCAGCGCAGCATTGCCGGAGTAGCTGATGATCGGGAAAACGGATTTGAAGGCCGCATGCAGGCCCACGTCGCGGAACTGATCTTTAGTCGCTCCCGCTTGCAAGAATTCACGATACGAATCCAGCTGGATGGCCAGGAGGTACGGCACATCCATGACGTCCGGCAACTTGCTAAAGTCCTTGCGGATACGTTTTTTCTCAGTATATGAGTAAGCCATCAGCGTTCCCCAGCTTGGTCACCTGCTTGTTTGGCCCCTCCCGACGGGAGCAGCCAGAAAATCGTGCAAACCCCATGGTTTGCGCCACCGCATCGGGTGGTTACAGCTCGTTATCAACACCGACCCAGTCGGCTGCCAATAACGGAAAAAGGCCGGTGGCAAGAGCCACCAGCCATCAGCCTTTCGCTTAACGCTCGGGCTGGAGACGCAAAGTCGAAGCTTACTTCAGCTCGACTTTAGCGCCTGCTTCTTCCAGAACTGCTTTGGCTTTGTCAGCTGCGTCTTTGGCAACAGCTTCCAGAACCATGGCAGGAGCGCCGTCAACTACAGCCTTGGCTTCTTTCAGGCCCAGACCGGTCAGTTCACGTACAGCCTTGATCACGTTAACTTTCTTCTCGCCAGCTTCGGTCAGCATGACGTTGAATTCAGTTTGCTCTTCAACAACAGCGGCAGCAGCAGCTGGACCAGCCGATGCAGCAGCAGCGGTAACACCGAATTTTTCTTCGAAAGCTTTGATCAGCTCAACAACTTCCATTACGGACATGCTGCCAACTGCTTCAAGGATATCGTTCTGAGAGATAGACATGAATCTAATTCCTGATATTGGGGACGGCCTACGCGACCATCGAAAAAAACAAAAAACGCGAGAAGTTGACGAGCCTTAGGCTGCAGCAGCTTCTTTCTGGTCGCGAATTGCCGCCAGAGTACGAGCCAATTTGCTGGTAGCGCCTTGAATCACGCTCATCAGCTGAGAAATTGCTTCGTCACGGGTCGGCAGGGTTGCCAGTACGTCGATTTGGTTAGCTGCGAGGAACTTGCCCTCGAACGCAGCTGCCTTGATCTCGAACTTGTCCTGACCCTTTGCGAACTCTTTGAAGATACGAGCAGCAGCGCCCGGATGTTCTTTGGAGAATGCAATCAAGGTCGGGCCAGTGAACACGTCGTTGAGAACACTGAATTCAGTGTCAGCAACAGCGCGCTTGAGCAGAGTGTTACGTACAACACGTACGTAAACGCCAGCTTCACGAGCCTCTTTACGGAGTCCGGTCATCGCGCCTACTGTTACGCCACGGGCATCAGCCACGACAGCGGACAGAGCGACTTTGGCAGCCTCGTTGACTTCAGCGACGATGGCCTTCTTGTCTTCGAGTTTAATTGCCACGGGTTTAACTCCTGCTTGTTACCGTTTCATCCAGCCGAGGCCAGATGTCGTTTTGGTGTCTGATTCGGTAAGGAACCGGGAGCACCATCTGCGTAGGCTTGAGGTTTAAGACTTGCGTCGCCTACGGTCTTGGATAGCCCCCGCCAGGCAGGGACCCCAATTTTTCAATTGGCGCAATTACTTGCGCCAATCTGTGTCTCACGCGTCGAGCGAACCCTGGTCAATGACCAGACCTGGGCCCATAGTGGTGCTCAGGGTAACGCGCTTGACGTAAATACCTTTCGAGGAAGCTGGCTTGATACGCTTCAGATCAGCGATCAGGGCTTCAACGTTTTCCTTCAGCTTGACGGCATCGAAGCCGACTTTGCCAACGGAGGTGTGGATGATGCCGTTTTTGTCGGTGCGATAACGAACCTGACCAGCTTTTGCGTTTTTAACCGCGGTAGCTACGTCTGGAGTTACGGTGCCGACTTTAGGGTTAGGCATCAGGCCACGTGGACCGAGGATCTGACCCAACTGACCTACAACGCGCATTGCATCCGGGGAAGCAAT
This sequence comes from Pseudomonas sp. H3(2019), assembly GCF_007713465.1. Lineage (GTDB taxonomy): Bacteria > Pseudomonadota > Gammaproteobacteria > Pseudomonadales > Pseudomonadaceae > Aquipseudomonas. The sequence continues at coordinate 147,193 of NZ_VMSG01000014.1, forward strand.
AACTACGTCATAGTTCAGGTCGCCGCCTTTCATTTCGGCAGCCAGGTCGTCCATGCCTACGCGATCAGCGCCGGCGGCCAGAGCAGCTTCAGCTGCTGGGCCCTGGGTGAACACAGCAACGCGAACGGTCTTGCCAGTGCCGTGTGGCAGCACAGTAGCGCTACGAACAACCTGGTCAGATTTACGCGGGTCAACACCCAGGTTCACAGCAACGTCGAACGACTCGCTGAACTTGACAGTCGACAGCTCAGCCAGCAGAGCAGCGGCGTCTACAAAGTTGTAGGCCTTGCCTGCTTCGATTTTGCCGGCGATAGCCTTTTGGCGCTTGGTCAGCTTAGCCATTACACACCCTCCACGTTAAGGCCCATGCTACGAGCAGAACCGGCGATAGTACGCACGGCTGCTTCCATATCAGCTGCAGTCAGATCCGCGTTTTTGGTTTTCGCGATTTCTTCCAGCTGAGCACGAGTTACAGTGCCAACCTTAACGGTGTTTGGACGAGCGGAACCGCTAGTCAAACCAGCAGCCTTCTTCAGCAGAACCGAAGCCGGGGTGCTTTTTGTTTCGAAAGTGAAGCTACGGTCGCTGTAGACAGTGATGATCACTGGAGTCGGCAGACCTGGCTCAATACCCTGAGTACGGGCGTTGAAAGCCTTGCAGAATTCCATGATATTCACGCCGTGCTGACCCAGAGCAGGACCAACAGGTGGGCTTGGGTTAGCCTGAGCGGCCTTCACTTGCAGCTTGATGTAAGCGGTAATCTTCTTGGCCATGAGGCACTCCAATTACGGGTTCGAACGCCTCGAGAGGCTCCCCGGTTACTTGCGCGTTTATCCCAGTGACGACAAAACCCCACAGCCTAGGGCTGCGGGGTTGGGATGCTTGTTCGGCTAGACCTTTTCGACCTGGCTGAACTCTAGCTCTACCGGAGTAGAGCGACCGAAAATGAGCACTGCAACTTGGATCCGGCTCTTTTCGTAGTTAACTTCTTCGACCGTGCCATTAAAATCAGCGAACGGACCGTCGGTAACACGAACCACTTCACCCGGCTCAAACAGAGTCTTGGGTTTCGGCTTGTCGCTACCATCAGCAACACGACGCAGAATTGCTTCCGCTTCTTTGTCAGTGATCGGTGCCGGCTTATCAGCGGTACCGCCGATGAAGCCCATCACCCGAGGAGTGTCCTTGACCAAGTGCCAAGTACCCTCGTTCATATCCATCTGGACCAACACATAACCAGGGAAGAACTTACGCTCGCTTTTGCGCTTCTGGCCATTACGCATTTCAACCACTTCTTCAGTGGGAACCAGAATTTCGCCGAAGCCATCTTCCATGCCAGCCAGCTTTACACGCTCGACCAACGAGCGCATGACATGCTTCTCGTAACCCGAGTAAGCATGCACAACGTACCAACGCTTAGCCACGGGACACCCTTAGCCAACAATCAAGGAAACAAGCCAGCCGAGCAGGGAATCAAGCCCCCACAACAGCAACGCCATAACCAGAACAACAGCCACCACAATCAGGGTGGTCTGCGTGGTTTCTTGGCGAGTTGGCCACACGACTTTACGAATCTCGGTGCGAGCTTCCTTAACCAGTACAAAGAAAGACTTGCCCTTGACTGTCTGCAGGCCTACAAAGGCAGCTACAGCAGCAATAACAAGCAAAGCGAGTACACGGTACAGGATCGGCGCAGCATGGTAATACTGATTGCCGACAACGCCAACAACCACCAAGGCGACTACTACAAGCCACTTGAGCAGATCGAAGCGAGAGCCTTGAGCTTCAGCTTTAGGAGTCATCTATGAAGATCCTGTGAAAAGAAAGCCAGACACACTGAGTGAATCTGGCAGGTCAGGAGGGAATCGAACCCCCAACCTACGGTTTTGGAGACCGTCGCTCTGCCAATTGAGCTACTGACCTAAAACAAAATTAGGCCGACCATTATGCCGGCCTAAAAAAGACATTACAACAACTTACTCGATGACTTTGGCTACGACACCAGCACCGACGGTACGACCGCCTTCACGGATAGCGAAACGCAGACCATCTTCCATCGCGATGGTTTTGATCAGGGTAACAGTCATCTGAATGTTATCGCCTGGCATTACCATTTCAACACCTTCCGGCAGCTCGCAATTACCAGTCACGTCAGTCGTACGGAAGTAGAACTGCGGACGGTAGCCCTTGAAGAATGGAGTATGACGGCCACCTTCCTCCTTGCTCAGAACGTAAACCTCTGCGGTGAACTTGGTATGCGGCTTAACCGAACCCGGCTTAACCAAAACCTGGCCACGCTCAACGTCGTCACGCTTGGTGCCACGCAGCAGCACGCCGCAGTTCTCGCCAGCACGACCTTCGTCGAGCAGCTTGCGGAACATTTCAACACCGGTGCAGGTGGTGACAGCAGTGTCACGCAGACCAACGATTTCCAGCGGATCCTGAACGCGAACGATACCGCGCTCGATACGACCAGTCACAACAGTACCGCGACCCGAGATCGAAAATACGTCTTCGATTGGCATCAGGAACGGCTTATCAATAGCACGCTCAGGTTCTGGGATATAGCTGTCCAGAGTCTCAACCAGCTTCTTGACAGCAGTGGTACCCATCTCGTTTTCATCATTACCTTCCAGCGCCATACGCGCCGAGCCAATGATGATTGGAGTGTCGTCACCTGGGAAGTCGTAAGTGCTCAGCAGATCGCGCACCTCCATCTCAACCAGTTCCAGCAGCTCAGCATCGTCCACCAGATCTGCCTTGTTCAGGAAAACCACGATGTACGGAACGCCTACCTGACGGGACAGCAGGATGTGCTCACGGGTTTGCGGCATCGGACCATCAGCGGCCGAGCAAACCAGGATAGCACCATCCATTTGGGCAGCACCGGTAATCATGTTCTTCACGTAGTCAGCGTGACCCGGACAGTCAACATGCGCGTAGTGGCGCACAGCCGAATCATACTCAACGTGAGCAGTGTTAATGGTGATGCCACGAGCTTTTTCTTCTGGGGCGCTATCGATCTTGTCGAAGTCAACCTTGGCCGAACCGAAAACCTCGGAGCAGACGCGGGTCAGAGCGGCAGTCAGAGTAGTTTTACCGTGGTCAACGTGACCAATGGTGCCTACGTTGACGTGCGGCTTATTACGTTCGAACTTTTCCTTAGCCATCGAAATCACCCCTAGGAGAAGAATTAAGCAAGTCACACTAGCCATTAAAACAAAGGCAGATATTTTCATATCTGCCTTGTTATATGGAGCTCTTGAGCGGATTTGAACCGCTGACCTCACCCTTACCAAGGGTGTGCTCTACCAACTGAGCTACAAGAGCGAAACACTTTGCACAACCTGCAAACTTGGAGCGGGTAGCGGGAATCGAACCCGCATCATCAGCTTGGAAGGCTGAGGTTCTACCACTAAACTATACCCGCGTAAGCTTGCAGCTCACGCTAAAAATGGTGGAGGGGGAAGGATTCGAACCTTCGAAGTCGTAGACGTCAGATTTACAGTCTGATCCCTTTGGCCGCTCGGGAACCCCTCCTAAGCGAGCCGGCATTCTACATCATGCCAGCCTTCTGTCAAGCATTTTCTCATTAAAAACCTGAGGTTAGCTGCGTTGACCTCGCTTCGCACTATTGACCGTTAAAGGTCTTCACTGCGAAGCGGGCGCCATTCTATGCAACCTATTCAGCAGTTGCAACCCCCTCGCACGGCATTATTTTATGTTTTAACTCATTGAATTCTTTAGCAAGGTTCTGCAGCACGGAATCATCAGCCAAACGCCGGCTCTCTGGAGCTACACGCATCCAATATCCAACAGAATCAGGAAGAGAAACCGATAGCTGCTGAACCTTGATGTCGAGAGTGGCCAATCGCTGTTCAAGCGTCTTCGCCGTTTCCTGACGAGCAAAACCACCCAGATAAAGGCAACTGGTATCTGCCTGTGCAGATTTACCCTTATCACGTGCAGCCGCCGCATCAGGGGTTTCGCTCAGCAGACGAATGTCCTGCTGCGAACCTTTATACAAACTTAACGGAGTGACGTCCTTCGCACGCAAGGGCGCCTCCTGTTGGTGCCAGACGTAATAGAACACATTGAGGACCAGCAACAGCAGAAACAACCAACGCATAAAAACCTCAGGACAATGGGCACGCCATGGCCAAACCTACAAATACGAGATCCGGCACCACCCGCGCTTCTGGCACGACTCCAGAAACCAGGCCTGCATCACCACCAGTGAGGAACACCGAGAATTCCTGCCCCCAATAGCTGCGCGCCAGCTCCAGTTGCGTAAGGACAAACCCTCTTAACATCAATGAACATCCACGCTCGACGGCCTCCACTGTATTTCGCCCCGGCTCAAAGCTATCGAGCGCCCTGGATGCCGCAAGATCGTCATAGCGGATTCGCCGGGTGTGGGTGCGCAACTGGTTACGCATCAAGGGCATTCCCGGACAAATAAACCCTCCTAGATGCTCGCCATCCGCCGCAACGAAGTCTGCGGTAAGCGCAGTACCAAAATCGAGAACCAGACAAGCTCCCGACGCAAGATGAAATGCGCCAAGCATCGCAAGCCAGCGATCAAGGCCCAGCCGCTGATAATCCTCGTAACCGTTGTGAACCCCAGACATTTCACGAGCCGGCGCCGCACAGGACACCGTTACACCGAATGCATCGACCAGCAAGGAAACTAGCGCAGCGGTCTCTTCATTGGTTCTTACGCTTACCAGCCGACAAAGCTTGAGACTCAAACCATCACAGCCGCGCAAACTTTCCAACAGAGCCAGGTCCGAGTCGACAACCCCCTCAGCAACCAACCGTGCCGCATCTGCGTGCAGCACACGCCATTTGATAAAGCTATTCCCGCAGTCGAGCTCAAGAATCATTGCGCAACCTCAGACTTAGCTCACCACCACTAAACACTTTTTCTACGCCGCCCACGTTCAAACGCAATGCACCCTGGCCATCAATCCCTATCACCTCACCATCAATCCGGCTCACTCCAGCAATCAGCGAAACCGCACGCCCCTGCCACAGGTGGCCTTGTTCCCACTCCGCCCGAAGCGCTGAAAACCCCACCGACTGATGACGACTCAGGTATTCCTGGAGAACAATCCCCAAACGCGCCACTAGAAGATTACGATCGAACGCCCTACCTGCTTCGAGACGCATAGAGGTCCACTGCTGATCGACCTCATCAGCAATCTGCATATTGACATTGATTCCCACACCCAGAACGACATGACACACATCCGCAGGATCCCCAACCAACTCCAACAATATGCCGGCGATTTTCTTCTCACCCACCAGGACATCGTTAGGCCACTTCAAACCTGCTCCGGCAATGCCCAGATCGCGCAGTGTTTGCATCACGGCAAGACCGACGACCAGGCTAAGCCCCTCAAGCTGGCGCATGCCACCATCGATTCGCAGCACGAGGCTATAGTAGACATTTTCGGCAAACGGGCTCACCCACTTGCGGCCGCGTCGGCCGCGACCAGCAGTTTGTCGCTCTGCAAGCACAAGAAATGGCGCAGCCATTCCGCGCTCGATAGAGCGCAAGGCTTCAGCGTTGGTGGAATCAATAGAATCAAAGACCAGTACAGGCCAACCGCAAGCAGGTGAATGCTCAGCGATCTCCGCGGAGTTGAGCAGAGTCAACGGCGCACTCAGTTGATAACCACGACCACGCACCTTGTGAATAGAAAGACCCAGCTCAGCCTCAAGGTGCTGGAGTTGTTTCCATACAGCGCTGCGACTAATACCTAGAGCGGCGCCCAGCGCTTGGCCGGAGTGGAAACGACCGTCCTTTAGGAGCTTTAACAACGTCAGCATGCAAGTATCGCCTCACAATGAGGCCCGCATGATAGCCATGCCCCGAGCCGTTGCATAGAAATCGTAAGACTCCGGAATCAACTTTCTCGCAGACAAAAAAAAACCCCTACCTGCATACGCAGATAGGGGTTTCGGAATTTAATCTTGACGATGA
>NZ_VMSG01000015.1:0-37923 GCF_007713465.1 Pseudomonas sp. H3(2019)
ACCCGAAGGTCGTCGGTTCAAATCCGGCTCCCGCAACCAAACATCAAAAAAGGCTGCTCGAAAGAGCGGCCTTTTTTGTATCTGTAGAAAAGTCCTTTCGCAACAATGATCTGGCAACGTGCTACGAACCTTTGGTGCTCTTCAGGGTCCACCAGATCAGGTTATGCTGAGTCGCAGGCAAGCCTCTCTACGATTGAATGTGCGTAATCCCCAATGTTCGGTGATACGCGTTAATATTTGTAATTATTTTTTCTACAGGGATTGGTAACTTGGCTGGATACCCCCATCCTGTCGCGCACAATCCAAGAGGTGATTGATGCGCGCCAACTCGTCTGATTCACAAGACACCGTCACAGCGACACAACCGATCACGGCCACCCGTCTGCACTGGCTGGATCTGGTCAGCAAGTACCGTCAGCCCATTGGCCTGGCGGTCACGTTGCTATTGTTCGCTATCGCGTTGATTGCCTGTCGCCATCTATTAAGCGAACTCGATCTCTACGCCCTGCACGACTCGATTCTGGAAGTGCCGAGGCCGGCCCTGCTCGGCGCATTGGGTGCGACCATTGCAGGCTTCATCATATTGCTCGGCTATGAATGGTCAGCCACGCGTTACGCTGGCGTGAGCTTGCCGCCGCGCACCATGATTCTGGGTGGTTTCACCGCATTCGCCATCGGTAACGCCATTGGCCTGTCGCTGCTGTCCGGCGGTTCGGTGCGTTACCGCCTGTATGCACGTCACGGGCTCGGGGCGTCGGAAGTCGCCCACATGACGCTGTTTGCCAGCCTGTCATTGGGCTGCGCTTTGCCGCCGCTCGCAGCCCTGGCGACACTCAGCAACCTGCCTGCCGCATCCACCGCGCTGCATTTGTCACAGCCGCTGCTGGGCGGGATCGCAATTGCCGTGCTGCTGCTCTGCTCCGTGTTGGCCATTGGCATTTACCGCCGTCGCCTGCCGGATCAACCTTATCCGGATAACTTGCTGGTTCGCGCCGGTCGACGCACGTTGCGCCTGCCGGGGCGTCGCCTGACCTTCCTGCAATTGGTGATTACCGCACTGGACGTGGCAGCCGCCGCGACCGTGCTGTACCTGCTGCTGCCCGAAGCGCCACCGTTCGGCGCCTTCCTGCTGGTCTATCTGCTGGCCCTGGCCGCTGGCGTGCTCAGCCATGTACCGGGCGGCGTCGGGGTATTCGAAGCGATTCTGCTGGCGGCCTTCGCCGACAAACTCGGCGCTGCGCCACTGGCCGCCGCCCTGCTGCTGTATCGCCTGATCTATGTGGTTCTGCCGCTGTTGGCGGCTTGCGTCCTGCTGCTGATCAATGAAGCGCAACGCCTGTTCAACACCCGTCAATCGCTGCGCGCCGCCTCGGGCATGGCCGCACCGGTACTGGCGATCCTGGTGTTCCTGTCTGGCGTCGTACTGCTGTTTTCCGGTGCGACACCGGAAATCGACACCCGTCTGGAACACATCGGGTTCCTGATCCCCCATCGCCTGGTCGATGCCTCGCACTTCGGTGCCAGCCTGATCGGCGTGCTCTGCCTGCTGCTGGCTCAAGGTCTGCGCCGTCGCCTCTCGGCCGCCTGGATGCTGACCACCATTTTGCTGATGATCGGCGCCGTGCTCTCGCTGCTCAAAGGCTTCGACTGGGAAGAAGCCTGCCTGATGATCCTGACCGCCAGCCTGCTGGCGATCTTCCGTCGCTCCTTCTACCGTCCAAGCCGTTTGACCGAAGTGCCGTTCTCGCCGCTGTACCTGGTGGCCAGCCTCTGCGTGTTGGGCGCCTCGATCTGGCTCCTGCTGTTCGCCTATCAGGATGTGCCGTACAGCCATCAACTGTGGTGGCAGTTCACCCTGGACTCCGATGCCCCACGCGGCCTGCGCTCGCTGCTCGGCGCGGCTGTGTTGCTGGTGGTGGTGTCTCTTACCTGGCTGCTGCGCACCGCGCGCCCGGTGATTCATCAGCCCGACGTCGCAGAACTGGATAAGGCCCTGAAGATCCTGATGGCCTCGTCGCAACCGGACGGTGGCCTCGCCCTGACCGGTGACAAGGCGCTACTGTTTCACCCTAACGACGAAGCGTTCTTGATGTATGCGCGTCGTGGCCGCAGTCTGGTGGCTCTGTACGACCCGATCGGCCCGACCCAGCAACGCGCGGAGATGATCTGGCAGTTCCGTGACCTCTGCGACCTGCATCACGCCCGTCCAGTGTTCTATCAAGTGCGCGCCGAAAACCTGCCGTACTACATGGACATCGGCCTGACCGCAATCAAGCTGGGCGAAGAAGCACGGGTTGACCTGCATCGCTTTGATCTCGAGGCCAAGGGCAAAGAGATGAAAGACCTGCGCTACACCTGGAACCGTGGCACCCGCGATGGCCTGTCGCTGGAAATCTACGAACCGGGTCAAGCCCCCATGGAAGAGCTGAAGGTCATTTCCGATGCCTGGCTGACCGGCAAGAACGTTCGCGAGAAAGGCTTCTCCCTCGGCCGTTTCAGCGATGATTACCTCAAGCACTTCCGTATTGCGATCATTCACTTTGAAGGTCGCCCGGTGGCATTCGCCAACCTGCTCGAGACGTATAGCCACGACCTGGCCAGCCTCGACCTGATGCGTGCACACCCGGACGCGCCCAAGCTGACCATGGAATTCATGATGGTCGGCCTGATTCAACATTATAAAAATCATGGATATGCACGTTTCAGTCTGGGCATGGTGCCGCTGTCGGGTTTGCAACCCCGTCGTGGCGCGCCACTGACCCAACGCCTCGGCTCGATGGTGTTTCGCCGTGGCGAGCAGCTCTATAACTTCCAGGGGCTGCGCCGCTTCAAGGACAAATTCCAGCCTGACTGGGAACCTCGTTACATGGCCGTGCCCGCCGGACTCGATCCGCTGGTGGCACTGGCCGATACCGCCGCCCTGATTGCGGGCGGCTTGACTGGATTGGTGAAACGCTGATGATTCAACGCTCCTGGCGGTATGTATTAGCCACTCTGGTGGTGCTGGCTGTGATCCTCGGTGGCGGTTTCTGGTACTGGAACCGCCCGGCACCAGAGCCCACCCTCGAACTGCTGACGCCCATTGATGGCCCGGCAATGACCCGGGTCATCCCCGGCACCACGCCGCGTGCGCAGGTGGTCGTCGCGGTGAACGAAGATCAGAAGCTCAGCGACAAGCAGCTGATGACCCTGAGCCGTGGCGGTGCCGCGCAAATCGTTCAGGTGGTCCTGCCTACAGACTGCACGCAGCAAGGTAATGCCCTGCAGGCGGCCTTCCAGCAGCTCAAGGGCCCTGCGACCCTGGTCAGCGGTATCGGCCCTGGCGCCATTCTGGCCTGGCGCTGGCTGGCCGAGCAGAAAGATGACAAGTCCCAGGCCGTTTCGGTGGACCTGGCCCTGGAAAAGCCCGGCTGCACACAACAGCTGCCAAAAAGCGCAGCTCACGGTCACTGGCTGGTCGCATGGAACGATAACCCGGACGACACCAGCGCCGGTTTCGTGCGCGATCAACCGAATGCCGAAACCAGCATCAGCGACTACGACATCAACCTGCCGCAAGTCCTCAACAACGAACTGCGCAAGATCCTCGTCGGCGCTGACAAGGGCAACGGCGGCCTGAACATTCCAGTGGTCGAAGTGCCTGCCGGCCAGGCCAAGGACACCGTCACCCTGTTCCTTTCCGGTGACGGCGGCTGGCGCGACCTGGACCGTGACGTGGCCGGTGAAATGGCGAAGATCGGCTACCCGGTGGTCGGCATCGACACCCTGCGCTACTACTGGCAGCACAAGAGCCCTGAGCAAAGCGCCATTGACCTTGCCGAACTGATGCAGCACTACCGTCAGAAGTGGGGCACCAAACGCTTCATCCTGACGGGCTACTCGTTCGGCGCCGACGTCTTGCCCGCGATCTACAACCGCATGCCGGAAAGCGAACAGCAACGGGTCGACGCAATCATCCTGCTGGCCTTTGCCCGTACTGGCAGCTTCGAAATCCAGGTCGAGGGCTGGCTCGGCAATGCCGGTAAAGAGGCCGACACTGGCCCGGAAATGGCCAAGCTGCCAGCCGACAAGGTGCTGTGCATCTACGGCGCAGAAGAAATCGCCGAGAGTGGCTGCACCGACAAGACCGCTGTGGGTGAAGCCTTGAAGCTGCCGGGCGGCCACCACTTCGACGAGAACTACCCGGCCCTGGCCAAACGCCTGGTCAATGCGATCGAGAAACGTCAGAACAAGGACAAGGTCACAGAACAGTGACCTGAACCGTGCTCAACAAAAGCCCCCGTTACTGCAAGGTACCGGGGGCTTTTTCATGCTGCACCCGACTCGACCGGACGACACAGCTCACCTGTAGGAGCAGCCGGGCGGCGTTCCGTCTGCTCGCGATAGCATCACCTCGGATTGCCTGACACATCGAGGCGCCTACATCGCGAGCGAGCATCTTCAATGCAGTGCTGCGATCCGCAACCAAATTCCAACCCCATCGCTGATGATGCCACTGCGAATAACTTTCAAGGCAATGGGCGCAGGACTAAGCCCTCCCAAGCCATAGCCAAATCTGGTCGATCTTGAGTAAGCTCAATGTAATATTGCGCACACTAAGCTCAACTACGCGCAATCAAGGGACGAGCATGCATAGGATTGAACATGGCCGCGAACAGTAACTTCTCCTTTCTCCAGGAACACGATCCCGTTTTCCTTCAGCTTGCGAGCACGGCCGAACAGATCTTTGCCAGCGATCCCAACACCACATTGATGAAGCTTCGGCAGTTGGGCGAGGCTTTGGCTCAAGATTTGGCCAGCCGGGCGGGTATTGATTTCGATGCAACTACCACGCAGTCGGACCTACTCTACAAATTAGGTCGGGACATCCAGCTGGATCAAAATATCCGCGATCTGTTTCGAACACTTCGTGTCGAAGGCAATAAAGCCACCCACCAATTTCGTACCCAACACCGCGAGGCAATGGATGGGCTCAAGGTCGCTCGCGCTTTAGCCATTTGGTACCACCGTTCGTTCGGCAAGAAAGGCGACCAGTTTCAACCTCCCCCCTTTGTTAAACCGGATGACCCCAGCGCCCCGCTGCGCGATCTACAAAGCCAGATTGAGCAACTGAAAGCGCAATTGAGCGAGTCCAGCCAGAAGCTTGAAAGCAACCAGCAGTTGACTGAGTTGAAGAAGCGCGAGGCCGAAGAGTATTCCGTTCTAGCAGAGCAAATGGATGCTGAATCTCGCCTTTATCAGCAGCAAGCCAAACAGCATGAAGCCGAGCTGGCAAAGTTGCGCGTTGAGCACGAGCAACGCATTAAAGCTTTGCAAATTCAACTATTGACCCAACCCCAGGCCTCGTCTCAGGTCATGCATAACACAATGCAGGCCACCCATAAATTCGACCTGAGTGAAGACCTCACCCGTATCCTCATTGACCAGCAACTCGTCGACGCGGGGTGGGAAGCTGACTCCCTCGATCTGATGTACAGCAAAGGGGCCAGACCAGAGAAAGGCAAAAATAAAGCTATTGCTGAGTGGCCCACCAGCAGCCCAAAAGCCTGTGCCGACTACGTTCTTTTCACCGGTCTGACGCCGGTAGCCATCGTTGAAGCCAAGCGTAAACGCATCAACGTTGCGGATCGTATTCCCCAAGCTGAGCGTTATTCTCGCGAATTCAAATTTGCTCCAGAACATCTACAGCCATGGCTACTCGCCGGGCACTCCGCACCGTGGAATGATGGAGAAGGGGCAGCTTTCCGAGTGCCCTTTGCCTTTGCCTGCAATGGTCGCCCATACATCAAGCAGCTCGCCGAACATTCCGGGACCTGGTTCCGAGATCTGCGCAGCCCCGCTAACACATCCCGGCCGCTGCAAGACTTCCATAAACCCAATGACCTACTGGACCTGCTCAAACGCAGCCAGGCAGAGGCTGAAGCCAAGCTCAAGGAAGAAGGCTTTGCCTACCTGAAATTGCGTGATTATCAGGAAAAGGCGATCCATGCAGTAGAACAAGCGTTAGCCAACAACCAACGCGACTGCTTGCTTGCCATGGCCACCGGCACCGGTAAAACCCGCACCATCATTGGCTTGATGTATCGCTTCCTGAAAGCGGAGCGCTTCAAGCGCATTCTGTTTCTGGTCGACCGCAGCGCCCTCGGCCAACAGGCTATCGACTCGTTTAACGACACTGCCCTTGAGCAAAACCACACTCTCGCTCAGATCTACGACATCAAAGAGCTGGGCGATATGGCAGCCGAGGCGGAGACCCGCATCCAGGTGGCCACCGTGCAGGCCATGGTTAGCCGTATTTTTCGCTCTGACACGCCGCCTTCGGTTGGCGAGTTCGACTGCATCATCGTTGACGAGGCCCACCGTGGTTACACCCTCGATCAAGAGATGAGCGAGGGCGAGTTGGCCGTTCGTGATCACAATCAGTACCTCTCACAATACCGCCGTGTGCTGGATTATTTTGACGCGTGCAAAATCGGCCTGACCGCCACCCCGGCCAAACACACTAGCGAGATTTTCGGTAAGCCGGTGTTCACCTACAGCTACCGCGAAGCCGTGGCGGATGACTGGTTGATCGACCATGAACCACCGATACGCTACGAAACCCAGCTCAGCAAAAACGGCATCCGATTTGAAAAGGGAGAAAAGGTCAGCATCATCGATACCCAGACCGGTGAAATTGATGTCGCCGAACTGGAAGACGAACTCAACTTTAATATCGAGTCGTTCAACCGCCGGGTGATCACGTCTGCTTTTGACAAAGTGATATGCGATGCCCTAGCCAATGAGCTGGACCCCTTCGGCGAAGAAAAAACCATGATTTTCTGCGTCAACCAAGCCCATGCCGAACGGGTGAAAAACCTTCTGAATGCGGCCTTCAAAGACGCTTACGGTGAGCAATACAACCAAGCGACGGTGCAAATCATCACCGGCCAGAGCGACAAAGTTGAACAACTGATTCGCAAGTACAAAAACGAACCACACCCCAGCATCGCGATCACAGTTGACCTGCTCACCACTGGCATTGACGTGCCGAAAATCTGCAATCTGGTGTTTATGCGCCGGGTACGCTCACGCATTCTCTATGAGCAGATGAAAGGGCGCGCAACCCGACGTTGCGACGAAATTGGTAAAACGGTGTTCCGTATCTACGATCCCGTCGACCTCTACGCCAGCCTCGAAGCTGTCGACACCATGAAGCCCCTGGTGAAGAACCCGAATGTTTCGCTAGAGCAATTGGTCAGCGAACTCACCAGTGATGCCAGTCACGACGCTCCCGGCAACCAGGACGACAGTAGCCACGCCCACGATGTGCTCGACGTACTCAGCCAGCGCATCATGCGAATTCTGCGCAAGGCCGACCACAAAGCTGAATCCAAGCCCTCCCTGAAGAAAAAACTCCAAGAGCTTGAAGATATTTGGGGCGTAGAACCTGCAAAACTGCACAAGCATCTGCACGAACTGGGACCCAAGCAGGCGGCCCAGTTTATTCGTCAGCATAGTCAGTTGCTGACCCAACTGGATGCAGTCAGCAACCTGATGGGCTCGGAAAACTATCCGATTATTTCCACCCACCGTGATGAACTGATGGTGCGTGAGCAAAGCTACGGTGCCTATCACAAACCTCAGGACTACCTCGAAAGCTTCCACGACTTTGTCCACAGCCAGCTCAACCAATCCGCAGCCTTGGGCGTGGTAGTCAATCGACCGAAAGACCTCACTCGCGAACAACTGCGTAGTGTCCGCTTACTTCTGGATCAGCACGGATTCAGCGAAGTCAGCCTGAAAAGCGCCTGGCGCAACCAGACCAACCAGGAAATCGCTGCGAGCATTATTGGCTATATCCGCCAGGCCGCTATCGGCGAAGCTCTGCTGCCCTTCGACCAACGCGTGGCCAATGCGATGCAGAAAATCTATGCCCTTCAGCAGTGGACGCCGGTACAACGCAAATGGCTTGATCGCCTGGCAAAACAATTGGTGCACGAGGTGATCATCGACACCCAACAAGTCAACGAGGCCTTCCAGAACGATGGCGGCATCAGGAGCTTGAATCGCCACCTCGGCGGCAACCTGGATAAGGTACTGGAAGCCTTGAACGACAATCTGTGGCCCGAGGTCGGCTGAGTCGGTTGACAGGGGCTAAGCAAAAACGCCTAAACTGTCCTCAGTCCTAGGACAAAGGACAGTTGCTAACCGAGGCCCAATGAAGAGTCAAGACGTACTTCTGCTGATAAAACTGATCTGCCTGGAACAGCGCGAGCGCCTGCAGCGCCAGCTCGACAGCGAAACATCAGAACTGATCAAGCTCAGCGATACCGACACCGCCGACCAATGGCAAGGTTGGGATGATCACTCAGAACAGGACCCGCCCGTTCATAACGACAGCTACTCTGTTCGCGCCCTGCAAGCCTCACTCGGCATCAGCAAAACCGAAGTCGCCTCGGCACTGAAACGCTGTCAGCAGATTGGGTTGCTCCGCATAGACCCAAACACCCAGCTACCTCGGGTCAACAATAAAGCGCTTTTGGGCTTTATTGAAAATGGCTTGCGTTATGTCTTTCCGGTCAAGCCCGCCGAAATTGTTCGCGGTATCCCAACCAGCTTTTCCGCCCCTGTGTTACAGGGCAAGCTGATGAGTGGCGGCGACCTGATCCACGTTTGGCCAGACGCCTACGGCAATCGCAAAGGGCAGTCCATAACCCCCCTGTTCAAGACAGTACCGGGTGCGGTCAAAAGGGACTCCCTTTTGTATGAATACCTGGCGCTGATAGATGCCGTTCGCCTGGGCAATGCCCGGGAAGCCAATCTTGCGAACCAACTGCTGCGCGAGAAGATTTTGTAATCATGAGCCGCACACAAAACATTCAAATGCTCGAAGTCGTCGCCAAGGCGCTCGGGGAAGGCCTGTGCCAAGAGGTCGCGTTCGTCGGTGGTTGCACGACAGCCTTGTTGTTGACCGATGAATTCAGCCTGGAAGAGGTGCGCTATACCGACGATGTCGATTTGGTCGTGCACCTGACCGGCTATGCCCAGTGGCAACAGTTGGTCGAACAACTCAAGCAAAAGGGCTTCAAGCAATCGCCGCAGGATGAGGTTATTTGCCGCATGCGCCTGGGCGAGCTAAAAGTCGACTTCATGCCCGAAGACGCTGAAACCGCAAACCTTTTGGGCTGTAACAACCGCTGGTTCACCGATGGTTTAGCCACCGCGCAATGGCACGAATTGCCGAGTGGCTCTCGTATTCGCCTGTTCAGCCCGCCCTACTTCCTTGCCAGCAAACTTGAAGCCTACGCCGGTCGCGGTGCCCAAAACCCACTGGGCAGCCAAGACCTTGAGGACATTCTCAACCTGGTTAACGGCCGCGAAGAATTGTTGACCGAAGTAGAATCTGCCGTCCCCGAACTCCGTGCCTATCTGACCCAGACAATGGCTGAGCTGCTGGTGAACAATGACTTCGGCTACCTGGTGCAGGACGCCGCTCGCGGTGATAGCGAACGTGAACAGATCATCTGGCAACGTTTGCATCACATCGTCCGGGTAACCACCTGAATGCTCGCCACTGTTAAATGGCATACCCAAGCAGGCACCCTCACAGCGGACAACCGTGATGCCTTTGCCCATGCCCATGCCCATGCCCATGCCAGTCTCTACGTGATCGCCGATGGCAGCAGCAGTCATCCTCGCAGCGGAGAATTGGCCCAGGCCCTGCTTAATGATCTAACCATCGGCTTTAACCCGTTACTGACCACGGAACTGAACGCAGAGCAACTGGCCGAAGCACTGGTGCGGATAATCGCCAGCAGCCATCAGACGCTACGTGACGATTTCCCCCTCGCAGCCTGCAGCTATCTGGTGCTTTGCCTGCTCCCCGATACCGCATTCACTGTTCATGAAGGTGACTGCTGCCTCGGCGCCATTGAAGATGATGGTGAAATCAGTTGGCTGAGTGCTGTACATTGCGCGCCCAACTGGCAGGGCGACCTGACCCATGCGCAAATTGCACAGGCTTCATCGCGTCATGCCTTGACTCGCTGCTTCAGCGCCCGGCGAACGAGCAGCCCCGAAATCAATTACTGGCCCGCCCGCCCCAATCAACACTGGTTGCTGGCAAGCGATGGCTTCTGGGCCGGCTTGTGTGCCCAGGAACAACAGACATTTTTGCGTGACGGCCACCTGCCCGCCCCGCCCACCGATGACGACATCAGTTGCCTGAGCGTCATCACGCGAACGACTTGATGAGCCGAACCGCTCAGCCTTTTCGACGCCTATTCAGACCCATTTTTTAGAGCACTTCCCATGAACAACAGCGACATCGTCCAAAAGCTCTGGAACCTTTGCGACGTCCTGCGCGACGACGGCATCAACTACAGCGACTACGTCACCGAACTGGTGTTGCTGCTGTTCATCAAGATGGAATTCGAACAGGTTCAGAACAACGACAGCTTCAACCACAAACTGCCCGTAGGCGCTCGTTGGCCGGACCTGAACAGCAAATCCGGTCTGAACCTGCTCAACCACTACCGGCAGATACTGCTCGATCTGGGCAAAAACACCGACCCACTGATCGCCGCCATCTACGCCGATGCCCAGACCCGCCTCAAAGAGCCGCGTCACCTGGAACAACTGATCAAAAGCCTCGACGGCATTGACTGGTTCAGCGCCCGTCACGATGGCCTTGGTGACCTTTATGAAGGCCTGCTGGAAAAGAATGCCAGCGAAACCAAATCCGGCGCCGGTCAGTACTTCACCCCGCGCCCGTTGATCGACAGCATCATTAGCTGCATCAAGCCTCAGGCTGGTGAAGTCATTCAGGATCCCGCGGCCGGCACTGCGGGCTTCTTGATTGCCGCAGATGCCTACATCAAGAGCCACACCGACGATCACTATGACCTTGATGAAAAAACTCGAAGCTTTCAGCGTAACCGCGCTTTTGTCGGTGTAGAGCTCGTACCTGGCACACGTCGCCTCGCGCTGATGAACACCTTGCTGCACGGCATGGAAGGTGATGAGGAAGGCGTTGTGCACTTGGGTAATGCCCTAGGTAAAACCGGGGAAGAACTGCCGAAAGTGGATGTAATACTTTCGAACCCGCCTTTCGGTACAGCCAAGGGTGGCGGCGTTCCGACGCGTGGAGACCTCACTCACAAGACCAGCAACAAGCAATTATCCTTTCTCCAACATATCTACCGCGGGCTCAAACCCGGTGGCCGCGCCGCAGTCGTGCTGCCGGACAACGTTCTGTTTGAAGCAGGCGTCGGTACTGATGTGCGTCGTGACTTGATGGACAAGTGCAATCTGCACACCATCCTGCGTTTGCCTACCGGTATCTTTTACGCTCAGGGCGTGAAGACCAATGTGCTGTTCTTCCAGAAAGGCGCCACCGATAACCTCCGTCAGGATCAAGGCTGTACGCAGCGGGTGTGGGTGTACGACTTGCGCAGCAACATGCCTAGCTTCGGCAAACGAACACCGTTCGGCGCTTCTCACCTCAAGCCTTTCGAAGATGTCTATGGCGAAGACGCCAATGGCAACAGCCCGCGTGCTGAGAATGTTGAAGGCATTGGTGAGTTCAGTCGCTTCCGTGTGTTTACTCGCGAGCAGATCGAACAGCGCGGCGATTCGCTGGATATCAGTTGGCTGAAGGATTCCGACAGTCTTGATGCAAGCGACTTGCCGGCGCCCGAAATATTGGCCGGCGAAGCCATGGCCGAATTGACCGAAGCTCTGCATGAACTGGAAGAGCTGATGAAGGCGCTTGGGGCTGGGGACGAAGTGGCGGCACAGAAGCAACTGATGGCAGAAGTGATGGGATTGGTGGTTGCTCTGGAGAATGGGGATGAATGAGTTGCCAACGGGGTGGGTTACCGCTTGCATTCGCGATGTTGCTGACATAAACCCCAAACAGGTCTTCGACGATCACTTGGCAGCAGGCTTTGTGCCCATGTCCCATGCCCCGACCAATTTCCGGGACAAGCTGCGTTTTGATGACCGCAGTTGGGGCGACATCAAGAAGGCCTATACGAATTTTAAAAATGGCGACGTAATATTCGCCAAAGTGACTCCTTGCTTTGAAAACGGCAAAGCGGCGTTTGTTGAAGATCTACCTAATGGTATAGGTGCGGGAAGCAGCGAATTTTTTGTACTGCGTCCATGTAATGAAGAGGTGTCAGCCAAATATCTGCTGGCGTTAGTTAAAAGCCGTGGATTCATGCGTGAAGGCGCATCGAACATGACCGGAGCAGTAGGCCTACGCCGTGTACCAAAACAGTTTGTTGAAAACTACCCAATACTGGTTCCACCAGCAGTGGAACAAATACGCATATCCCAAAAACTTGATGAAGTCCTTGACCAAGTCGACACCCTCAAGGCCCGCATCGGCGCCATCCACACCTTGCTCAAACGCTTTCGCCAATCTGTCCTTGTAGCAGCTGTTTCCGGGCGGCTGACCGAAGAGTGGCGAAGGACATTCTGCGACTTTGAAGAAGGTCCAGTCAGTTTAAAGTTGTCGGACGTAGCCTTAGAAATAGTCGACTGCCCTCACTCCACGCCGAAATGGCAATCCCATGGCAAAAAGTGCGTTAGGACAACTGAGTTTAGTCCTGGCTTCTTAGATGTAGATGCAGCCGGCTTTGTTTCTGAAGAAACTTTTGCTGAACGAACCAAAAGAATAAAACCTACGGAGGGCGATATTCTGTATGCCCGCGAGGGCACCGTCGGTATTGCATGCTCTATTCCCCCTAATGTTGAAATTTGCATGGGCCAACGCATGGTTCTGATTAGAGCCGGGACTCGAGTCCACCCAACATATTTACTACACACATTAAACTCAGAAATCACTCTATCCAAAGTCCGCTCACTCATCATGGGAAGCACAGCCCCTAGGGTAAATGTAAAAGACCTCAAGAACTTCGAGATACTAGTTCCATCTCTCGAGGAGCAAACCGAAATCGTCCGCCGCGTAGAACAACTCTTCGCCTTCGCCGACCAACTGGAAGCCAAAGTCGCCTCTGCCAAAAGCCGCATCGACTACCTGACCCAAAGCATCCTGGCAAAGGCCTTCCGCGGCGAACTCGTCCCCCAAGACCCGAACGACGAACCCGCCAGTGTGCTGCTGGAGCGCATCAAGGCCCAGCGCGCCGCCGCTCCCAAAGCCAAGCGTGCGCAAAAAAGTGCGCGCGTTTAGTTTCGTTTACTGAAGGTGTCGCAATATCGGATGACGCCCGCAGACGTTGTAGGCAAACTCCGAATCTCGTATATGGGCACTTTGATGCCTTGTTGCGCTTTTCTTCGGCGGGATACTCTCCGGACGTCGCTGAGCTTTCAGCGATCGGGCTTGGAAACCCGTCGAAATTAATCGCAACAGCGCCCCCTTCACGATTGCAAAGGCTTTTCAGCCTGCGCTCTTGAGTTATGGCGGCTGTGCGCGGGACGTCTTCGGACGTGCCGGTTTCCTAATTTCCCGGTTTTCCAACCTGCGCACAGCTGCCACCCATTCGCTTGGAAACGAATGTAACAGTCCTCAAATTAGGAGTTACACATGACCAAAACAGATTCGTCCGTACCTTCAGAACTAAAAACCATCGGTCTCACCCCCCTCATTTACTGCTCTGACCAGGCCTTATTCAACGTCCGCGCCGGTGTTCCCATCGTTGATGCATTGTCACAGGCCTCTGATCTGCTGTTCCTCGCCAGATCATTTGCTCAGGATGCCGCCTTCGCAAAAGGCACCGACCGCCACGCCTGGGCCGCGCATTATCTGACGGCAATGAGTAAGGCAGTGATTGATGATGTGGTAAAGGTCCTGACCCCGCGACCTGCCCGGACAAAGACCAAATCCGAAGACCAGCAGCCTGAAAGCAACTAAAGCCACAGAGACGAAAAAGCCCCCGCTACCGCAAGGTAACGGGGGCTTTTTTGATCGGACCTACATCTCTACCTGTGTACCCAGCTCAATCACCCGGTTCACCGGCAACTTGAAGAACCGCAAGTTGCCGTTGGCGTTTTTCAGCATGAAGGCGAACAACGCCTCACGCCAGCGAGCCATGCCGACGAGCTTGGAGGTGATGACCGTTTCCCGGCTGAGGAAGTACGTCGTGCGCATCGGGCTGAAGTCCAGCTCATCGAGATGGCACAGCTTCAGTGCTTGCGGCACATCCGGTTCGTCCGTAAAGCCGAAGTGCAGGATCACCCGGTAGAAGCCCTCACCGTAGGAGTCGACTTCAAACCGCCGCTGCGTCGGCACCCGCGGAATGTCCTCGTACACCACGGTCAGCAGCACGACTTGCTCATGCAACACCTGGTTGTGCAGCAAGTTGTGCAACAACGCATGGGGCACTGCATCCGGCCGCGCCGTGAGGAACACCGCCGTACCCTGGACCCGGTGAGGTGGCTGCACGCGAATACTGCTGATGAAAATCGGCAATGGCAGACCGCCCTCATCCAGCCGATCCACCAGCAGCTCTTTACCGCGCTTCCAGGTGGTCATCAGGATAAACAGCACAATCCCCGCCAATACCGGGAAGGCACCGCCCTGCACGATTTTAGGCACGTTGGCAGCGAAGTACAGCCCGTCCACCAGCAGGAAGCCGACCAGAATCGGCACCGTCAGGATAGGCGACCACTTCCACAGCAAAAGCATGACCGCCGCCACCAGAATACTGGTGATCAACATGGTCCCGGTGACCGCCACACCGTAAGCCGAGGCCAGGGCGTTGGACGACCCGAAACCCAGCACCAGCAAAATAACGCCGATCATCAGCGTCCAGTTCACCGCGCCGATGTAGATCTGACCTTGTTCGGCGCTTGAGGTGTGCTGAACGTGCATGCGTGGAATGTAACCGAGTTGAATCGCCTGACGAGTCAGGGAGAACGCCCCGGAAATCACCGCCTGGGAAGCGATCACGGTGGCCAACGTCGACAGCACCACCAAGGGAATCAGCGCCCAGCCCGGTGCCAGCAGATAGAACGGGTTACGCGCCGCTTCCGGGTTCTCCAGCAGCAAGGCGCCCTGGCCAAAGTAGTTGAGCACCAGTGCCGGCAGCACCAACGCGAACCAGGCACGGGCAATCGGCTTGCGACCAAAGTGGCCCATGTCCGCATACAACGCTTCAGCACCGGTCAACGACAGCACCACCGCGCCAAGAATTGCGATACCTATGCCAGGATGAACCTCGAAAAAGCGTACGCCCCAGACCGGATTCAACGCTTGCAACACTTCCGGGTACCGGGAAATGCCAAGCGCGCCCATGACTCCCAGCACCACGAACCACAACACCATCACCGGACCGAACAACTTGCCGATGCGGTCAGTGCCGTGTTTCTGAATCAGGAACAACCCCACCAGTACGATCAGCGACAACGGCACGACCCAGCGTTCAAGGCCCTCGAATGCCAGCTCCAGACCTTCCACCGCCGACAATACGGAAATCGCCGGCGTGATCATGCTGTCGCCGTAGAACAACGCAGCGCCGATCAAGCCGAGGATCACCAGCACCGATTGCAGCCGCGGATACGATGCCGAGGCTCGCCGCGCCAGCGCGGTCAGGGCCATGATCCCGCCTTCGCCCTGGTTGTCGGCACGCAGAATGAACAACACGTACTTGATCGAGACGACCCAGATCAGCGACCAGAAAATCAGCGCCAGAATCCCGAATACTCCGTCATGGTTGGCTTGCACCCCATAGCCGCCGGTAAACACCTCTTTGAGGGTATAGAGCGGGCTGGTACCGATATCGCCATAAACCACCCCGACTGCCGCTACCAACATTCCCAAGGGCTTTGCTGCCCCGGAATGCGCTGAGCCTACTGCCTGACTACTTGCCTGACCCATCAACCACTCCTGCCACCAAGACCGGGGCTTCATGTAAAAAGCACGACGCGAACAAGCGCCTGCGCTTTGCCAATCTGCGCAGACTGCCGTGCAGCATGCGCTGTTTTACTTGTTGATACAGGCGATTTATTGACTGAAAAAATACGCCTGGGTGTAACGGCGCGAAGCATAGCGCAGCACTCGTCGTATTTCCCTCCATAAAGCTGGTCAAGTACGCTGACCACCGCTAGAATTGCGCACTTTTTGATCAGAGGCACTTCAAGTGCCCGTCTGTCGCCTTGCCGTTTTCGGCTGGAGGCGTCACAAAACACCGAGGTTAGACATGTCCACCACAACGCCGGCCAACCCTAAAGTTGGTTTCGTATCCCTGGGTTGCCCGAAAGCACTGGTCGACTCCGAGCGCATCCTTACCCAACTGCGCATGGAAGGCTATGACGTCGTGTCGACCTATCAGGACGCCGATGTCGTGGTGGTCAACACCTGCGGCTTCATCGACTCGGCCAAGGCCGAATCCCTTGAAGTGATCGGCGAAGCCATCAAGGAAAACGGCAAGGTCATCGTCACCGGCTGCATGGGGGTCGAAGAAGGCAACATCCGCAACGTACACCCAAGTGTGCTGGCCGTCACCGGTCCGCAGCAGTACGAGCAAGTGGTCAACGCCGTGCACGACGTCGTGCCACCGCGCCAGGACCACAACCCGCTGATCGACCTGGTGCCGCCGCAAGGCATCAAGCTGACGCCGCGTCACTACGCCTACCTGAAGATTTCCGAAGGCTGCAACCACAGCTGCAGCTTCTGCATCATCCCGTCGATGCGCGGCAAACTGGTCAGCCGTCCGGTGGGCGACGTGCTCGACGAAGCCCAGCGCCTGGTCAAATCCGGCGTCAAAGAGCTGCTGGTGATTTCCCAGGACACCAGCGCCTACGGCGTTGACGTCAAATACCGCACCGGTTTCTGGAATGGCGCGCCGGTGAAAACCCGCATGACCGAACTCTGCGAAGCGCTCAGCACCCTCGGCGTCTGGGTTCGCCTGCACTACGTTTACCCGTACCCGCATGTCGATGAGCTGATCCCGCTGATGGCCGCCGGGAAAATCCTGCCGTACCTGGACATCCCGTTCCAGCACGCCAGTCCGAAAGTGCTCAAGGCGATGAAACGCCCGGCGTTCGAAGACAAGACCCTGGCGCGCATCAAGAACTGGCGCGAAATCTGCCCGGACCTGATCATCCGTTCGACCTTCATCGTCGGCTTCCCCGGCGAGACCGAAGAAGACTTCCAGTACCTGCTGAACTGGCTGACCGAAGCCCAGCTCGACCGCGTCGGCTGCTTCCAGTACTCGCCGGTTGAAGGCGCTCCGGCCAACGATCTGGATCTGGAGATCGTTCCGGATGAGGTCAAGCAAGACCGCTGGGATCGCTTCATGGCGCACCAGCAGGCCATCAGCTCGGCACGCCTGCAAATGCGCATCGGCCGTGAAATTGAAGTGCTGGTCGATGAAGTCGACGAGCAAGGCGCGGTTGGCCGTTGCTTCTTCGATGCCCCGGAAATCGACGGTAACGTATTCATCGACAACGGCAGCAACCTCAAGCCGGGCGACAAGGTCTGGTGCAAAGTGACCGACGCCGACGAATACGACCTGTGGGCTGAACAGATCTAAACGCAAAAAATATGAAAAGCCCCGCTCTCTTCACGAGATGCGGGGCTTTTTTACGTCTATCGTATTGTTCAGCAAGAGGATTTAACCTCACTCACGGCACAAGGGGCAGGCGGGCATGCGCCATCATTCGGTCATCCACACACCGAAACACAGCGACTATGAAGAACTGACCCGGGTCTGGGAGGCGTCGGTCCGCGCCACGCATGATTTTCTACCGGACAGTTACATCGAGCTGCTGAAGAATCTGGTGCTCACCCGCTATCTGGATGCCGTCATGCTGATCTGTACCCGCGACCGACACCAGCACATCACCGGGTTCGCCGGCGTTGCAGCAGGCAAGATCGAAATGCTCTTTATCGCCCCCGAACACCGTGGCGAGGGCTTGGGCAAACAACTGCTGAACTACGCCATGGAACACCTCAACGCCGATGAACTGGACGTCAACGAACAAAACCCGCAAGCCTTGGGGTTCTATTTCAAACAAGGTTTCGAAGTCATCGGACGCTCGGAGGTCGATGGCATGGGCCAGCCATATCCGCTGCTGCACATGCGTTTGAAGCAGGCCAATCAACAGGCCCGGCGCGGCTAAAAGCCACACAAGGCAAATGGACCCGCGATTAACCGGCGCGAGGCAGGTACAATGCCTCCCCCCTTTTGTAACGGCCCCTGTCATGACTGACCCGATTCGTCTCTCCAAACGCCTCATCGAGCTCGTCGGCTGCTCCCGTCGGGAGGCTGAGCTGTTCATTGAGGGCGGCTGGGTCACCGTGGACGGCGAAGTCATCGATGAGCCGCAGTTCAAGGTCGACACCCAGAAAGTCGAACTCGACCCCGAAGCCAAGGCCACCGCACCGGAACCCGTGACCATCCTGCTGCACGCGCCAGCGGGCATGGACGCCGACACTGCCCTGCAACTGATCGGCCCCGAGACCCTGAGCGAAGAGCACCGCTTCAGCAAACGTCCGCTCAAGGGCCACTTCCTGCGCCTGACCGCCAGCGCCGACCTGCAGGCCAACGCCAGCGGGCTGCTGGTGTTCACCCAGGACTGGAAGATCCTGCGCAAACTCACTGCCGATACCAGCAAGATCGAGCAAGAGTATGTGGTTGAAGTCGAAGGCGACATGGTTGCTCACGGGCTCAACCGCCTGACCCACGGCCTGTCGTACAAAGGCAAGGAACTGCCGGCGGTCAAAGCCAGCTGGCAGAACGAAAACCGCCTGCGCTTCGCGATGAAAAACCCGCAACCGGGCATCATCGCCCAGCTCTGCCAGGCTGTCGGCCTCAAGGTCGTCGCCATCCGCCGCATCCGTATCGGTGGCGTTTCCATCGGCAAAGTGCCGGTGGGCCAATGGCGCTATCTGTCTGCCAAAGAGAAGTTCTAAGGCAGCCACACATTTCGGCGTCGCCGTTAACGGCAACGCCCACAGCTGAATGATCAGGACTGCACACATGATTCATAACGACGTACTGCGCAGCGTGCGCTACATGCTCGACATCAGCGACAAAAAAGTCATCGAGATCATCAAGCTCGGCGGCATGGACGTCACCCTGCCCGACCTGGTGACCTACCTCGACAAGAAAGAAGAAGACGAAGAAGGCTTCGTACGCTGCCCGGACGACGTCATGGCGCACTTCCTCGATGGCCTGGTGTTCTTCAAGCGCGGCAAGGACGAAAGCCGTCCGCCGCAGCCGATCGAGCTGCCAGTCACCAACAACATCATCCTGAAGAAGCTGCGCGTGGCCTTCGAACTGAAAGAAGACGACATGCACGCAATCCTCAAGGCCGCCGAATTCCCGGTCTCCAAGCCTGAGTTGAGCGCACTGTTCCGCAAGTTCGGCCACACCAACTATCGGCCATGCGGCGACCAGTTGCTGCGCAATTTCCTCAAGGGCCTGACCCTGCGCGTTCGCGGCTGATCATGAGCTACAGCGTTTCCCCGATCGGCTTTGTGCGCTCCTGCTTCAAGGAGAAGTTCGCCATTCCGCGTCAGCCGCAACTGGCGCCGGCCGCTCGCGGCATTCTGGAGCTGGTGGCGCCGTTCGATCAGGGTGATGCGGTGCAAGGCCTGGAGCAGGTCAGCCATGTCTGGCTGCTGTTCCTGTTTCATCAGGCGCTGGAAGATAAACCGCGACTCAAAGTCCGTCCACCGCGCTTGGGCGGTAACAAGTCCATGGGCGTGTTCGCCACACGGGCGACCCATCGGCCCAATGGCATTGGCCAATCGGTGGTCAAGCTGGACAAGGTTGAAGCCAATCGCCTGTGGATCTCCGGCATCGACCTGCTGGACGGCACGCCGATTCTCGACATCAAACCCTACGTGCCCTACGCCGATATCATCCCGGGGGCGTCCAACGAGATCGCCAGCGCCGCGCCGCAACTGATTCCGGTGCAGTGGGCGGATGTGGCATTGCAACAGGCGCTTACGCATGCTCAGCGCCTCGAAGAGCCCTTGGTCGAGCTGATCGAGCAATGCCTGGCCCAAGACCCACGCCCGGCCTACCAGACGCCTGCACCCGAACGCGAATACGGCGCACAATTCTGGGACCTGGACGTGCGCTGGCATTACCCGGAAGCCGGGCTGATTCGCGTCCTCGAAGTCATCCCCGCGAAAACCTGAACGCCAGAAACGCAAAAGCCCGCGCTGCCTTCTCAGGCAACGCGGGCTTTTTTATCGATAGACACATAACCAGTGTGGGAGCGAGCCTGCTCGCGAAAGCAGACTGTCAGTCAACATCATCGTTGAATGTTAAACCGTTTTCGCGAGCAGGCTCGCTCCCACAGGTATTGCGCTTACTTCTCGACGAACGCACGCTCGATCAGGTAGTCACCCGGCTCACGCATACGCGGCGAAACTTTCAGGCCGAAGCTGTTCAGTACTTCGCTGGTTTCGTCGAGCATGCTCGGGCTGCCGCAGAGCATGGCGCGGTCGTCTTCAGGATTGATCGGCGGCAGGCCGATGTCGCTGAACAGCTTGCCGCTGCGCATCAGGTCGGTCAGACGACCTTCGTTTTCGAACGGCTCGCGAGTCACGGTCGGGTAGTAGATCAACTTGTCACGCAGGGCCTCGCCGAAGAATTCGTTCTGCGGCAGGTGCTCGGTGATGAACTCGCGGTAAGCGACTTCGTTGACGTAACGTACGCCGTGGCACAGGATCACTTTTTCGAAACGCTCGTAGGTTTCCGGATCCTGGATGACGCTCATGAACGGCGCCAGACCGGTGCCGGTGCTGAGCAGGTACAGATGCTTACCAGGCTTCAAATCGTCCAGCACCAGGGTGCCGGTCGGTTTTTTGCTGATGATGATCTCGTCACCTTCCTTCAGATGTTGCAACTGGGAAGTCAGCGGACCATCAGGAACCTTGATGCTGAAGAACTCGAGATGCTCTTCCCAGTTCGGGCTGGCAATCGAGTAAGCGCGCATAAGCGGGCGGCCGTTGGGCTGTTGCAGGCCGATCATCACGAACTGGCCGTTCTCGAAGCGCAGGCCCGGATCGCGGGTGCACTTGAAGCTGAACAGAGTGTCGTTCCAGTGGTGAACACTGAGGACACGCTCGTGGTTCATGTTGCTCATGTACGGGGGACTCCTGGATTTTTGTCTGCGCATGCTCTGCGCCAAGAGAGCTGTGCGCAATTGCATCGCATTCTAATGGCAGCGACAATATCTGTTAACTGGATTATTAAGATAAGGGTTATCGGTTATATAGATATGCGATTTACTCTACGTCAACTTCAAGTCTTCGTCGCCGTCGCTCAGCAAGAGAGTGTCTCTCGTGCTGCCGGTCTGCTCAACCTTTCGCAGTCGGCGGCCAGCACCTCGATCACCGAGCTTGAGCGCCAATCCAGCTGCCAACTGTTCGACCGCGCCGGCAAGCGGCTGAGCCTCAACGCCATGGGCAAACAACTGTTGCCGCAGGCGGTGGCCTTGCTCGACCAGGCCAAGGAAATCGAAGACCTGCTCAACGGCAAGTCCGGTTTCGGCTCGCTCGCAGTCGGCGCCACGCTCACCATCGGCAACTACCTGGCGACGTTGCTGATTGGCAGCTTCATGCAGCGCCATCCGGAAAGCCAGGTGAAGCTGCATGTACAGAACACTGCCAACATCGTGCAACAAGTCGCCCACTATGAAATTGATCTGGGTCTAATCGAAGGCGACTGCAGCCACCCGGACATCGAGGTACAAAGCTGGGTCGAGGATGAGCTGGTGGTGTTTTGCGCCCCGCAACATCCGCTGGCCGCCCGTGGCCAGGCAAGCATGGAGGAGCTGACGCACGAGGCGTGGATCCTTCGCGAGCAAGGCTCCGGCACGCGCCTGACCTTTGACCAGGCGATGCGTCATCACCGAAGCGCCTTGAATATCCGGCTTGAGCTGGAACACACCGAAGCGATCAAGCGCGCGGTGGAGTCTGGCCTTGGGATTGGTTGTATTTCGCGGCTGGCGCTACGCGACGCGTTCCGCCGCGGCAGTCTGGTGGCGGTTGAAACACCGGACCTGGATCTGGCGCGGCAGTTTTATTTCATCTGGCACAAACAGAAATATCAGACATCGGCCATGCGCGAGTTTCTCGACCTGTGCCGCGCTTTCACCGCCGGGGTTCAGCGCAGCGACGAGATCGTTTTGCCGACGATTGCTTAAAGCAGAATCACCGCCCACACCATCACGATCATGCTCAGGGCCATTAACTGAGCAGCGCTGCCCATGTCCTTGGCATTTTTCGACAACGGGTGCCGATCGAGGGAAATCCGGTCAATGGCCGCTTCCACGGCCGAATTGAGCAACTCGACAATCAGCGCCAACATGCAGACAGCAATCAGCAAGGCACGCTCGACGTGGCTGACGTTCAGCACAAACGCTAGTGGAATCAGGATGACATTCAGCAAGACCAGTTGACGAAAAGCGGCTTCGCCAGTGAACGCTGCACGCAGGCCATCGAGAGAATAACCACCTGCATTGAGAATGCGCTTGAGACCGGTTTGACCTTTGAAAGGCGACATAAAGTAGGCAACTGAACCAGAAGGAGTAGAAAAGCTAGATCAACAGAAGTTAAAAAAGCGTGAATGGAAGCGCCGTCAGTGGCTCGAAATCGACTCAAGTTGTTGCAACAGCAACGCCGCCTGAGTCCGGGTACGCACACCCAGCTTGCGGAAGATCGCCGTCACGTGCGCCTTGATCGTCGCCTCCGACACACTCAACTCGTAGGCAATCTGCTTGTTCAGCAGACCTTCGCAGACCATGGTCAATACACGGAACTGCTGTGGCGTCAGACTGGCCAAGCCTTCGCTGGCAGCCTTGGCCTCGTCCGAAACGCTGACCGCTTCAAATGCCTGCGGCGGCCAGAAGACATCGCCATCCAGCACAGAGCGCACCGCTTGCTGAATCACTTCCAATGAACTGGATTTGGGAATGAAACCGCTGGCCCCGAATTCACGGGAACGCACCATGATCGAGGCTTCTTCCTGAGCCGAAACCATCACCACCGGGATCTGCGGGTATTGACCGCGCAACAGCACCAGCCCCGAGAATCCGTATGCGCCCGGCATGTTCAGGTCCAGCAGCACCAGATCCCAGTCGGACTTTTCAGTCAGACGGGTTTCCAGCTCGGCAATGCTTGCCACCTCCACCAGACGGACCTCCGGGCCAAGGCCCAGGGTCACGGCCTGGTGCAGCGCGCTACGAAAGAGAGGGTGGTCATCGGCAATCAGGATTTCGTATGTGGCCATTTTTCAAATGATCCTGTTTTTTATGGCAGACCTGATGCATTCAGGCCTCGCCAAGGCAACTCGAGGTACCGCCAGACAGCGGCACCAACAAGGCACGTTCAACGCCAAGAGCCCATAAAACCGGCGTTTCAATTTTCGGCCGCACCCCAATCGGCGCCAAGGATGCCCAGCGAAGCCTGGGTGGTCAAGCCGCAAACCCGCGGTTACCTGTCAGTATGGGTGACTCTCAGGACATGACCGGCGCGGTGTGTTCAACGAAAGGCAGCAATTCTGTATGGGCCGGGGTCGAGACATTCATTTCCAGCTGATGTTTGGCATCGAGGTAATGCTGGCTGAACACATCGAAATAAGCATCCAGTGCCGATGCAGCGTCTACATCCCCCGCCAGATCCAGGCACAACGCAGCCACTTCCGCGGTGCACAGGTGTTCGCTGCGGGTAGATCTTCTCAGGCGGTACCGCGAGAGCTTTTCGGGGAGCAGGCTCAGAATCGGAAACCCGTCGAAATAAGGGCTTTTCCGAAAAATCTTTCTCGCCTCGGTCCAGGTTGCATCCAGCAGGATGAACAGCGGGCGCTTCTCGCTGGTAGCCTCGACGGTATGAGTCACACGTTCGGGAGCAACGTATTCGCCGGGAAACACCAGATAAGGCTGCCATTGCGGGTCGGACAAAAGCTTGATCAGTTGCGGGTCGACCTCGGTACGCGACCAGATAAAGGCAAAGTTATCCCTGACCACGTCTGCGATCAGCCAGCCGGTGTTGCTCGGTTTGAACACTTCCTTCCTGGTCATGATCAGGCAAACACCGGCCCGTGATTCGACCTGGGGACGCCAGTTACACAGGCAGTGGCTCTCGATCACCCGGCACGTATGGCAACGGGGCGCCCGTGAACCGCGGGCCAGAAAAGGCTTGGTACTCTCCTCTTCTCGCTCATCGCGCAGACGGGCTACGGCGTTCGTGGCAAAACGTGGGGCAGCATTGCTCATCGCAGGCAGCACCGGCAGGAAAGGGATATCGACACAAAAAACACTCGGCAAGGCAGGAAGTCGCGGCAGTTTACCAGAGCAACTCGCTCAAACCTGTACCGCCTACCCCCGCTCGCCTATAATCCGCCGCCACTGAACGCACCGCCATGTGGCTGGTCGAAGCACCAGTCACTGAACCAGGAGAGTTTCATGCTGCGCCTTATCGTCCCCACCGCTGCCCTTCTGCTGGCCCTGCCCTTCAGCGCTCAAGCAGCCTCCCTGAATGATTTGAATCTGGGCAAGATGCTGGAAAAGGTTGCTGCGGAAAGTAACGTCGGCCTGCCTCGAGAAATAAATGAGAACCTTCTCGACCAAGGTTATTCGGTTGATGGCAAACAGCTGATCGACCACATTAGCGTGCAATCAGCTTATGCCGACGAAATGCGTGCCAATCCGAAAGTGGTTTATCTGCAACTGGGCGCCAGCGTTTGCCGCAACGCGAACTACCGCAAGCTGATGGCCAAGGGCGCGATCATGCGTTACGACTTTTCGGAAAACAAAACCAATCGCCCTGTAGGCTCGGCCAGCTACCAGGAATCGGATTGCCCTGCGCAAACGACACAAAAGAAAAAGTAATCACGTAATCAGTTAGAACCTGCGCGTCGTTGCTCATCATCGGCGCGCAGCTCCGCCACCAGCGCTTGCAAATAAGGCGAGCGCCATTCTTGGCCTTCCAGGCGCCGACGACATTCCTCTTCAAGGCTCACGTGATTGCGCGCGGCCGCCGACTGCAGCAATCGATACAGTTGCGCATCGATCTCCAGAATCACCAGGCTCATAGCCTGCCTCCTTGCACTTGATCGCCAATCATTGCGCGATGATCCCCTACAGCTCCTGAAGCCTTGCGCCTTGCCCTGGACGCAATGCTGTCGTGTTGTGTCTGTAACTGAGTAAATCAGAGCCATGGCCGTCCGACACAGGTTCTGACGAGCGGTGATAGTCGGTTGTGAGCTCGCAATAAGTGATTGCCAGCGAAGACTTTCGAGGACCATGATCAAGTGAGCGCAACTCACTACAAGCGTCTAGATTCAGTGTATTGGTGTTTAATGTTCAGGGCAGAAAAGGGGCTGCTCATTCCGAGTCTTGTCGTGCGAATGTTTCTTTCATCCAAGGAACAAGCAGAACCCGTCTGGATGGCTCGACCACCACTTCAACGCTTCACGGTCAGGTCGAGTCGGGTGTAGTGCCCAGCCCTCTTAGCGGGCTGAGAGCGACACAAGCAGTGTCGCGGCTCAGGCGAATCTCTCGTCCGGGCCGAAGGTTCTGTGTAGAAGGAGAAGTTGAATGCCTTACCAACCGAATGACCTTTTAGTGCGTCATTTTCAGAGCAACGGCGTCGATCTCACCAGCAAGATCGAAGAGCAACTCAACCTGGTTTCACCCAATAGCCCGAATATTCCGATTTATCGCGACATGATGTTGACTGTCTTGCGCATGGCACAAGAAGACCACAATCGCTGGAATGCCAAGATTACCCTGCAAGCCCTGCGCGAACTGGAGCATGCCTTCCGCGTGCTGGAACAGTTCAAGGGACGGCGTAAAGTGACCGTTTTCGGCTCGGCACGTACGCCGGAGGAACATCCGCTATACGCCCTGGCCCGGGAACTGGGCGCAAAACTCGCCCAATCGAACCTGATGGTCATCACCGGTGCCGGCGGCGGCATCATGGCCGCCGCCCATGAAGGTGCAGGCCGGGATCACAGCCTTGGATTCAATATCACCCTGCCCTTCGAGCAGCATGCGAATCCGACCGTAGACGGCACAGCCAACCTGCTG
Organism: Pseudomonas sp. H3(2019); assembly: GCF_007713465.1. Taxonomy (GTDB): domain Bacteria; phylum Pseudomonadota; class Gammaproteobacteria; order Pseudomonadales; family Pseudomonadaceae; genus Aquipseudomonas. The sequence continues at coordinate 26,002 of NZ_VMSG01000015.1, forward strand.
TCCTTCCACTTTTTCTTTACCCGCAAACTGTTTTTCGTCAAAGAGGCCGACGCGCTGGTGCTCTGCCCGGGCGGCTTTGGCACGCTGGACGAAGCCCTGGAAGTGCTGACCCTGATCCAGACCGGTAAAAGCCCGCTGGTTCCCGTGGTGTTGCTGGACGCTCCTGGCGGCACATTCTGGGAAAGTGCGCTGAACTTCATCCGCAATCAACTGGAGGCCAACCATTACATCCTGTCGAACGACCTGAAGCTGATTCGTCTGGTGTACACCGTCGATGACGCTGTGGCGGAGATCAATCAGTTCTACAGCAACTTCCACTCCAGCCGCTGGCTGAAACGTCAGTTCGTGATCCGCATGAATCACACACTTAACGACCAAGCGCTCGAGCATATGCAGGAGGCCTTTGCCGACCTGTGCCTGAGCGATCATTTTCATCAACATACTTACAGTGGCGAGGAACACGACGAGGCTCAGTTCAGTCACCTGGCGCGACTGTCCTTCACCTTCAACGCCCGTGATCACGGACGCCTGCGTGAACTGGTCGACTACATCAACCTGCCGGAAAACTGGGCCACGGCTCAGCCACTCCAGACGCCACAGCGCAAACGGGAACAGATCAAGGTTACTTGAGCAAAAAAAGCCCGACTATTTCAATAGTCGGGCCTTTTCAGTCAGTCATCCATTCCTCGGCCGCTGAACAAGCGGCCAATCATTTCCATGGAGTATCCCCGATAGGCGAGAAAGCGCCCCTGCTTGGCGCGCTCACGGCCGTCTATCGGTAAATGCCCGGCAAACTTGCGCCGCCAGGTCTCCTCCAGGTTTTCCTGCCAACTGATTCCGCTTTCACGCAGGGCGAGTTCGATATCGGCACGTTGCAAACCACGCTGGCTCAACTCTTCGCGAATGCGCAAAGGGCCGTAGCCGGAACGGGCACGGTAGGAAACGAAGCTTTCGAGGTATCGGGATTCGGATAGCAGCCCCTCTTCCGTCAAACGGTCGAGTGCTGTATCGATCATTTCATCAGAAGCGCCGCGCTGACGCAGTTTACGCGTCAGCTCGACTCGACCGTGCTCGCGTCGTGCGAGCAGGTCCATTGCGGTTCGCCGCACCGCGACGAGGGTATCGAGTACGGCGGTCATCGGATCAATCAGATATCAGCGTCAGCCAGATCATCTTCGGTCTCTTTGACCGGAGAAGCCTTGACGTCAGCAGTTGGCGTCAGCAGCTTGTCGCGAATCTGCTTCTCAAGGGTGGCAGCGATGTCCGGGTTGTCCTGCAGGAACTTGGCCGAGTTGGCTTTGCCCTGACCGATCTTGCTGCCGTTGTAGGCATACCAGGCACCGGATTTCTCAACGAAGCCGTGCAGTACGCCAAGGTCGATCATCTCACCGTTGAGGTAGATGCCCTTGCCGTAAAGAATCTGGAACTCGGCCTGACGGAACGGTGAAGCCACCTTGTTCTTGACGACTTTGACGCGGGTTTCGCTGCCGACCACTTCGTCGCCTTCTTTCACCGCGCCGGTGCGGCGGATGTCCAGGCGAACCGAAGCGTAGAACTTCAGCGCGTTACCACCGGTGGTGGTTTCCGGGCTGCCGAACATCACACCGATTTTCATCCGGATCTGGTTGATGAAGATCACCAGGCAGTTGGCGTTCTTGATGTTACCGGTGATTTTACGCAGCGCCTGGGACATCAGACGGGCTTGCAGGCCCACGTGCATGTCACCCATCTCGCCTTCGATTTCAGCCTTCGGAACCAGGGCCGCCACGGAGTCGACGATGATCACGTCAACCGCGTTGGAACGCACCAGCATGTCGGTGATTTCCAGGGCTTGCTCGCCGGTATCCGGCTGGGAAACCAGCAGGTCGTCGACATTGACGCCCAGTTTGCCGGCGTACTCCGGATCCAGGGCGTGCTCGGCGTCGACGAATGCGCAGGTCGCGCCAGCTTTTTGAGCCTGGGCGATCACGGACAGTGTCAGCGTGGTTTTACCGGAGGATTCAGGACCGTAGATTTCAACGATACGGCCTTTTGGCAAACCGCCAATGCCGAGTGCGATGTCCAAACCCAGAGAGCCAGTGGAAATAGCCGGGATCGCCTGACGGTCCTGATCGCCCATACGCATTACGGCACCCTTGCCGAATTGACGTTCGATCTGACCCAGGGCCGCAGCCAAGGCTTTCTTCTTGTTGTCGTCCATTAAAGTCCTCACGTAATCAATAAGGCCTGACGGCCAACACCTGTATAAGTAGCCAGTATTATTCCACAGCGTTTCGGGATCGCCTACCCCTCATTTGAGATTTCTCCGGCGGCATACTGTAGCAACCCCTCTAGCGCGGCCTTCACCGTTTGTCGGCGGACCTCGTCACGGTTGCCGGGAAAGTGTCGGCACTCCGAATACACCGCATCTCCGACCCCCCAGGCCAGCCAGACGGTGCCCACCGGCTTGTTCGGCGTCCCGCCGTCCGGTCCCGCAATACCGCTGACCGCCACGGCAAAACGCGCGCGACTCTTGTGCTGGGCGCCACGCACCATGGCTTCGACTACCTCACGACTGACCGCCCCGACCTCAGTGAACAACGCGGCGGACACATTCAGTTGCTGGGTCTTCTGGCGATTGGAATAGGTGACATAGCCGGCCTCGAACCACGCCGAGCTGCCGGCAATCCGGGTGATCGCTTCGGCGATCCCGCCGCCCGTGCAGGACTCGGCCGTGCTGACATGGGCATTGAGAACCTGTAAACGCCGACCGAGTTCCGCGGCAAGCTGGGTGATTTCGTTCACGACTTTCTCCTCGATCAGGCGGGCATGCGCACTACCGTACACGAGCGAATCACGCTTGCAAGACGCAGGCTAGATCAAAATGTTAGCGAGCAAGCGCTCTGACATAGGCCTGACAGGCCTGCAAGGCAATCAGTCCGCGGTCGCCTGCGTCGGTGATGCCGATAATTCGTTGAGCATGCGCCGGCTCAAGTCGGGCTCGTACGGTTCCATGAACCATGCCGCCGGTGCCGGAGGCGGCTGACACACCAGAACCGGTGTCGGCATCACGGGGGTCGACAAGGACTGACAGGCGCAAATCAGCAGTGGCAAGACGGTCGCGCAGGCGACCTTGATCACGTTGTGCATCGCTCAAGGCCTTTGAATAGGTTTGATCGCTGGCTTGAAGACGCTGCTCCAGGGCCAGGCGCTTGTCCTGTTCGGCGCGCTGTTGATTCGCCGCCGCCAGGGTCAGTTGGTTCAGCGTTTCGGCGTGCAACCTGGCTTGTTCCGCCAGTTGCCGACCGTAGCGCCAATCCTGAAGGTGCCAGGACACTGCCGCCGTACCACCAGCCACAATGGCCAGCAGCACAGCGACGCCAATCACCCGGTACGAAAGTGGCATCAGACCGAAGGCTGGCATAACACCGCCCTCGCCCGTGTCCAGAGCTGCAAACGTTCTTCCAGCCCATTCAACCCGCCGTTGATCCGGCGGGTGATGCTGTTGAACTGCTCACGATCGGCCAGTTCATTCAAACCGTTCAGCTCCCAGAACCAGGCCGCCGACTCGGCCGCCCATTGCGGCTGTTCCAACAGCTCAGGCAGGGTCAGCAAACGCTCATCGCCAAACAACGCGAGGCTGCATCGACGATAGTTGTCGCGCCCGGTGATCTGAATCAGCCCACGCCCACGAAAACGCTGGCCATCGCCATCCGCTTCCGGGGTGTTGCCCAGCCGTAGTGCCAGAGGGCCGGTGTCGTATTTACTCAGGTACTGGTCGTTGCCTAACTCACGCACATAACGTAACTGCCCTGACTCATGGCCGACTTGCGCAAGGAACGCGGCGATGCGTTTGGGGGTGTTGATCTGATACAGGCCCATGGCCAAGTTTAGCTCAGATGCAAAAACGCCGGCTTGCTTGCCGGCGTTCGGGAGGATCCGAAGTAGTTGTTGTTGGGTGATGGGCATATTTTTCTCCGGGTAAAAATAAACCCGCACTTAGCGGGTATCGGGATATTCAGGGCCTTGTTCGTTATTTTTCGGCGTTATCGTCCGGAACTACCGCATCGCCGCCCGCATAGGGCTCCAACGCTTTCAGGCAGTGGTCTTTCTGGAACAGGCTCAAGAACCGACACAGCACGCAGCCCCAGCGCTTGCCTGCCGCCTGCGCCTTGGCCGAACGCGAACTGATCGTTTCGCCCGGGTCCCCCAGCAACAACGTGTTACCGCCCTCGTCCATCCAGACCAGCAGGTTTAGCGTGAATCGCTTGATCCTCCCCATGCTCAGCTCCAGACCACAGCTTGCACCGCCTCTAGGCTGGTGGCGGCCATGATTTGCCCTTCCAGCACGATCTTGCGACCGATAAAGCCCGAAATCGCCGCTTTACCACATACCCCGACAGCCTGAATCTGCGCGGCGGTGTGCAAGCGGTAAGCCCAGACCCCGGCCTCGTCCGCGCACCAGAACGGCGTCGACCAGTCGGTACCAGTACCCGGCAACAAAGAGGCCAGTACCGAGGACGAAAGATTGGCCTGATCGGTCATTTTCGCCGGGTAGGTGTAGGGCGTGCCGCTGACCAGGGCATCACAGCTGAAGCCGGAGACGATGGCGGCGGCGCATTCCGCATCCACCATCTGCACCTGAGCCGTTTGCGCAAGGACCAACAGCGCACCCAGCGTCGGCGCCACTGGCGCCACCAGTTGGTCATTGACGACCCGATAACCCTGCGTGGCAATACAGCACTGCCAGTCCGCGTCGCTGATTCCCAGGAGGTTGCTGATCCCAGGCGGCGGATTGTCGACACTATCGTAGAAAGCGCTGATCGTACCGTCGGCGGCATAGACTGCGTATTTTTGTCCCATGATGTTTCCTCAGTATCCGATTGCAATCCACGGCACGTTCGGTGAACCCACCGGACCGTTTGCATAAAAAACGCATTGCGAAACGCCGCCGTATTTCACGCCGACCGTGCAGGTGTTGGCGGTGGAACTACCAGCGGCCGAGTTACCCGGCAAGGTCATAAGGGCGGCATTCGGGAAAGCCAGGGGGTAGGTCACGGTGAGCGAACCACCTGCCGCAATGCCCACCGTCGTGCCCCACTGAATAATCAAACTGCCCAATTTCTGATAACCATTGCTCCCGATACTGGCGGCAAAATCGGCGCTGCTGCTGTTGACCGCGTTGCCGGTGATAAACCATGTGCCACTGCCAACATGGGTGAACTCGGCCGACGTCCCCGGCACCAGTGTGAACGAGCCAGTGGTGGCCGGCAGGCTAGGCACCTGGGTCTTGTCGGTGCCCTGCGGCACGATGGCCATGGCGTTGGCGCCAAAGTTGGCAAGCGTGATCACCGCACCGACCGGAATCGCCAGCGAAACCGTGTTCGGCAGGCTGTAGGAGTTGGCGGTGGTGCTCCAGCCGTAGAGGAACCCACCGACGTGCGACGCCCCCCCCGTCAGCGCACCGGTGAACGGCACCACGCCCGACAGACGCTTGCCGGAACGAGTCAGGAACTCGGTGGTAACGAACTTGAGGCTGCTGTCGAACTGCGGCGCAGTGGTACCAATAGCGGTAGCCAACTGCCCGAGTGCAACAGCATGCTGGCTTTGGGTGGCTGAGGCGACTTGCTCAGCAGCACCCGTGCAGAACAGCAAGATGTACGAGCCCGAACCAATCGAGCTATTCCACTGCACCCAGGCATCACCATTCGCAATGATCTCGCCACCCCGTAACGCAGCATGAGCACCGCCCACCAGTGGCACAGTCCCCAAGCCATCATTGAACGTACAGGCGCCGTTGTTGGCGGTCCTGGCTTTGAAGCGCAGGGGCAGGCCTTCGTTTCGGGCGGTGATGGCCGGGGTAAAGTTGCAGACATAGGTGTTGGCTGTGCCAGTGTCGATGGCAAAACTGCTCGCTGCCGATTGGCCAAGGGTGCCTATAGCTTTCAGCAACTGCGTCAGGTCAACCTCACTGGGGGCCATTCCCGCCGCTGCAATCACATTCAACATCTCACTCGTGATTGCGTTGCCCCATGTCGACGGAATCAAAGACCCCGGCGTCCCGGTGACCGGGTTCTCATCCACAAACTGCCCATTCACCAGCCCAACACTGGGCACATTTTTAGGAAAATCCACTTTTCTATCCTCTAGTCATAATTGATATGCACCAGCGTATGGGCCGGTGCACTGCGATGTATCAAGCATTCCAAGGCACTCCCCGGGTTCATGCCAAAACGCTCGCCCCAGTAGCTGGCGCCAAAACGCCGCCCCAACAGCAGGCGGCCGCCGGTGTTGAGGGTCCACATGAACTGCGCCTGCCAGGTGCCGAAATGTGCGGCGCCGAAACGCGAGCGGCCCATGCGCGGAGCTTCGAGTTCGGTGATGGTGGCGTTCGGGTAGCCTTGAGTGCGGGCGATTTCGATGTAGTAGCTGATCGCCTGGCTGCCGACTGCGAGCAGTCGCCGGCGTACCGCGAGGCGGCGATCGTCGAACAGCGGAGTCAGGCCCAGACACGGATCGGGCAGGTTCATCACCCGTTCCCAATCCGGTACCAGTTCGCTGACGCCGGCCGGGTCCATTTCGTTGAGCAGGTCGGCGGCACGGGCGTCGAGGCGAGCCAGTTCCTGGGAGACGTCTTCCAGCACTTGCTCCAGTTCCGGCACCCGCTCCGGGTCCCAGGCCGGGCCACTGGGCAGCAGGCTGCGTAGTTGGGCCTGGTATTGTTCGGCGGTTCTTATTCCAGCCATACGCAACCTCCGAACGTCAGCAGCTGATTGCTCGCGGCCGTCACGTCGGCGGCTGGCGCGACCAGTTTGTGATCGCTTTCACCGGTGGCGCTGCTGATGGCTTCGGCGATGTGGGTCAGCAGCAAGGTTTCACCGAGCCCGGCCTCACGGTTGTGCAAGTCGCGTAGCTGCGCTTCGACGGCGGCGCGCACGGCGCTGGTGTCGGGAGTCAGGCGCAGGTTGTAGGTCACCGGCATCTGCACCGGCGCCAGCACATGCAGTTCGGCAGTGACCGGACGCAAAGGCTCGATGTGCGCCTGGACCAACGCCAGTTGTGTCGCGTCCGGAACCGGTTGCGGGTCATCGTCACGCATGACGAACAAACCGACAGTGCCTGGCCCCAGATAGCTGCCACGACACCAGGCGCGGGTGATTCCCGGGCACTCCAGCGCCCAGGTTTCATAGTCTTGCGCCGAGCCGCCGTGAGGGATGATGCGGTACGAGCGAATCACCCGCGAGCGCAGCGATTCGAGGCTTTCGCGGGCAATGCCACCGGTCAGGCCCGGCGCCAGCACGGTGAAGACTCCGCCGATGCCCTGGATCGGTTGCACCGGAATCAGCGTCATACCCGCATCGGCATTGCCGAGAGAACCGGCGTCCAGCGCAGCGATGGTGGTGCTGTTGAGGCCATTGCTGGTGGTGAGCGCGGCGGTCACTTTGTAGGTGCGACCGTCGCTCGATTGCAGCAGGGTATCGACGTCCAGCACCGCGCCCGCCGTGGCGCTGAAGCTGACGGCTCCGCGAGCTGATTGCGCCGCTTTACGCGGCTGGTTGAGGCGTAGCGCGGCGATGCGTTCCAGCGTGGACTCATCGGCTTTGTCCGGCAGAATCTGCTCGGCGATCCAGTCCAGATAGCCATACAGGCCAAAGGCTGCACCGCCGAGGGTTCGGGCCAGAACTTGCGCATCGGACTGGCGCAGCGAATCGCTGGCCAGGTCGCTTTGGGTGCGCTTGATCAGCACCGGCAGCGAAGGCGTTTCAAACGGCATAGGTCACCTGCCAACTGTGTTCAGGGTTGATGTCCAGACGCTCACCGTCAGCCAGGGTCAGGACCGTGCGCAGGTTCAAGCGCTGGTCGTCGAGGCGTTCGCTGAGAATCTCGATGGCGCTGCAATGGCCGTCGTCGATCAGCCATTGCAGGGCTTCGCGGGCATAAAATTCGGCGTCAAGCTGGGTCTGCCGGATCAGCTTGACCCGGCGCAGCAGCCACAGGCGCGAGCCGATACGGTCGTCGGCCACCGTGGGAAAACTGTCGCCCCACCAGCCGAAGCGTTCGTCGTCATCGAGGAAGTCATCGTCGGCGGCGCGGCGCCAGGTGAAGAGGCTGATCAGCACCGAACGGGTCAGTGCGGTTTTGAGGTCATGACTGATAAACATCACTGGCCTCCTGCGGGGGCAGCGGTCTGACCGTTGCCCGGCTGGACGCCCGGATGCACGTGTTTGATCTGGCTGATACCACCGGCGATCTGGTCACCCTGAGAGACGATCTTGCCGGTCTGGGTCAGGGTCGGCGTGTCGATGTTCACAGCGCTGCTGGCGCGGATGTTCAGCGTGCCGGTTTCGATGTCGATGATCCGTCCGCGCTTGAAGTGGACCTTGTCCCCTTCGTCGGTGTAGATCGCTACCTCACCGGGCGCCAGCGCCTTGAGGCGATAGCGGCGATCGGCGACCACCAGCACCACGGCGTGGGAGCGATCGCCGCCGAGGAAGGTCGCGATACCTTCGGCGCCGGCCAGCGGGTTGCTCGTGAAACCGTAGGGCTCGAAGTGCTCCATGTCGTCGTTCACTTCGCCGGCAGTCAGGCGCATTTGCAGCGATTGCAGCTTGGTCGCCGAATTGGCGAGCACAACAGTGCCGCGCGCCAAGAGGCGTGTCAGTAGGCTCATTATGGGTTCCTCGTAGGAGCACGGCTTGCCGGCGATAGGGGCAAATGCGCTGGGTCAGACAGGACGCTTCGCGGGCAAGCCTTGCTCCTACACAAGTGCGCCGTGCTCAGGTTTTTGGGGGTACCGGGTTGGCGTCGAAGGTATGCGGCGGCGCCACTTGCAGGGTGGTCATGGAGCCCTGCTCAGAGAGCGAGTAAGTGACCTTCGAGATCAGCATGTCCTGATCAAAACCCAGCACTTTGTCGATCACTCTTACCAACGTGTTGTGCCGCCACAAATCACCATTGGATTGCCGCCAGCCTTGCACGCGATAGGTCGTCGTCAGGGCCTTGCCAGTGCGGGTGGCGCTTTCCCAATCGGCGCGTTGCTGCGCCAGTTCCGTCGTCAGTTGCGCACTTTCGCTGATCACCGTGACCCGTTTGCGCTGGGCCGTAGCATCGGTCGCCACACCCGACACCTCGCTCACCGCGCTACCGCTTTTGCTGTCGCTGCCCTTGTGCTGGCCGATCACCCGGTATTCGGAAAACACCTGGCTGAAATCCATCGGCGCGTTGGCCGACAAGATGTTCTTGCCCAATTCCAGCACATCACTGGCCCGTCCGCCGCTGCCAGGTTTCGCCAACAGCACACGGCCTTCGGCATCGTCGGTGGAGAACACCCGGTACAGGGTCAACAAGCGGTCGATGGACTGAAACACCGTTTCTCCCGGGACGATGCTGTGTTTGTTCAGCTTGGCGGTTTGTGCAATCTCGCTGACCACCCCCACGCCATAAGGCGATGCCAGGGCCTGGACGATGCTCAGCACGCTTTGTTCCTGCCATTGGCTCGGACGGTTGATCGCTGCGCAATCCACCAGATCCCGGGTCAGCGAACTGCCCTCGATACTCAGGCTGATCTGCTTGCCGTCGTAACTGATCGGCGCCTTGTAGACATGCCCCGTGAGCACCAGATCGCAACCGATCCGCACTTGGCAACGCGAACCGGGTTTGATCGGCACCGCCAGGGTTTGCCCCGGCCATTGCCAGGTGATGTTGAGTGTGAAAGCGCGGAACTGACGCTCCAGGTCCGCACTGATTTCCACGCTTTTCCAGCCGCCATAATCCAGACCGTTAACGGTCAGGCTGACGGCGTTTGCAAGGTCGGTCATGGTCTACTCCCGGGCGATTTGCAGGCCGCCCGGAGGCAGGAATCCAAAGTGAATCACCCCGTTGCGTTGCGTCACTTCACTCACCCGAGTGGCATCCCCCAGGTATTTGTAGGTGAGCACCAGTGCCGGCATGCTCTGATTGGGAGACAGAGTGATCAGCCGCACACCGGACGACGCTACCGCCGTCAGATGCCCGAACAGTTGCTGACGCAATGCATTGAGCGCTTGATAGTGCACAGCGTCTGCCTTGAGGGCCGCTTGCCAGATCGCTTCATTAAGCGCATCGCGCAAGGTCAGCACATCGTCGGCCACCGGCACGTCCACCCGCTGCACCGGTTGCACCGCTTGCTGCGCCAGAGACGGCGTGGAGTTCAATTTGACCACCGGAGTCGCCACCGGCATCCGCGCCACCTGATAGCCGAGCTTCACTAACAACGCATCCTGCACCAGATTGGCCATGGCCTGAGCCGCCGCCACCGTGTCCTTGCCGGTGGTGAGCTTGGGAGCGTCGATCTTTTTCACTGCTTCAACCTGCTGTGAGGCGTTGGCGAGCACGCCACGGTAACCCTCACGAGCGAAGTCCCCGAGCTCCTTGATGTCGCCGAGCAAACCCTTGAACTCCGCGCTCACTTCACGGGGCAGTTCCTTGATCGCCTTGACCAGCAAACTGAGTTCCTTATAGGTCTCGATCACCTCCTTGAACTCGTGCTCGATGACCTCGTAGACGTCTTTGAGGCTGTCGCGCAGTTCCTTGATGCCGATCCGCGCCGCCTTGATGAGGCTCATGGCATCTTCGAAGCGGCGCACCATCGATCCCAACAAGCTGTCAGCCGACACCAGTAATTGCTCGCGAGTGTTGACCTGAGCGGTGGGGAACTGCAGCGGCTGGTCGGGGTAGAACTTCAGGGCGAACGTCACCAGACCGCCGTCCTGACGGGTCTGGGTCATTTCGCATTCGCCGACCTTGACCTGCATCCGCCCCAGCCACGGATGAACCAGTTCACCCGCGCCCTCCTCCAGCGCCTTGAGCAGTTTGTCACGCTGCTCCAGGCAATCCGGTCCGACGATAAAAGCCGTCAGGTCGTGGATCTTCGCCTGTTGGCCAAGGCCCTCGAAGAACGGCTGGTCACGCTGGGGATACTCATGCAACTGACCTTTCTGGCCGACCGGGGTTTTCGCCTGATCGACCCAGAATCCGACGCCGCGAAACGACGCCGGCAACAAACGATCACGCCAACTCATTGGAACCTCCTAGAGACAGTGAGCGATAGCCAATCTGCGACGTCACGGCCAGGCCAGGCTGGTTGGTCTGTGGTTGATCGGTGCGCATGCCGGCCGGTGCATTTTCAAAGCGCACCGTCAGGCCGCCCTCCAGTTGCGCACGGTTGTTGACAGCGCTTTGTTGCACCAGGGCGTTGGAGCCTTTCGGCAAATCGCTCGACAGCGACGCTTGATCGTTACTGGCACCGAAAAACGCTGGCGCCAGTTCACCTTTGCCTTCAGCGTTGGTTTTCTGTTGCGCCTCGGTCAAGCCTTCGACTTTGCCGGTGATCTTCGCGATGAAGCCACTGACACTGCCGCCGAACAGCTCCTTGATCGGCTCGATAATCGCCTTGAGCTTTTCCCACAACCCACTGAACCACGCGATGATCGGCGTCCAGTGCTCGGTAATCATCTGCATCGGTGACCAGTCAAACAGCGTTTTGAACAGTTCCCCGACCGGGGCCGTGACACTGCTCAGCGAGTCCCACAAACCCGAGAAGAACTCACTCAGTGGCTCCCACGCCACACTGACCTGCGCCATCGGCGACCAGTCAAACAGGTTTTTAAAGAAGTCCGCCACCGGTTGTGCCATCACCTCCAGGGTTTGCCACAACCCCGAGAAGTAATTGCTCAACGGGTCCCAGACTGCGCGGAGCTGCGCCATCGGCGACCAGTCAAACAGGCTTTTAAAGAAGTCCGCCACCGGTTGTGCCATCACCTCCAGGGTTTGCCACAACCCCGAGAAGTAATTGCTCAACGGGTCCCAGACTGCGCGGAGCTGCGCCATCGGCGACCAGTCAAACAGGCTTTTAAAGAAGTCCGCCACCGGTTGTGCCATCACCTCCAGGGTTTGCCACAACCC
>NZ_VMSG01000015.1:37932-150679 GCF_007713465.1 Pseudomonas sp. H3(2019)
CTTTTAAAGAAGTCCGCCACCGGTTGTGCCATCACCTCCAGGGTTTGCCACAACCCCGAGAAGTAATTGCTCAACGGGTCCCAGACTGCGCGGAGCTGCGCCATCGGCGACCAGTCGAACAGGCTTTTAAAGAAGTCCGCCACCGGTTGTGCCATCACCTCCAGGGTTTGCCACAACCCCGAGAAGTAATTGCTCAACGGGTCCCAGACTGCGCGGAGCTGCGCCATCGGCGACCAGTCGAACAGGCTTTTAAAGAAGTCCGCCACCGGTTGTGCCATCACCTCCAGGGTTTGCCACAACCCCGAGAAGTAATTGCTCAACGGGTCCCAGACTGCGCTGACCAGCGCCATCGGCGACCAGTCGAACAGGCTTTTAAGGAAGCTCGCCACGGGCACGGACAGTGCCCGAAGCAAATCCCAGATCGCTGAAAACAATCCAACCAGCGGTTGCCAGTTGCTGACGATCATCCCCAACGGAGTCCAGGAAAACAGCGTCTTGAAGAAGTCGATAACCGGCACAGCAACGGCTTTGACCCCTTGCCAAAGCGAACTGAAGAAGCTGCTGACCGGACGCCAGTTGGCGATGATCATCCCCAATGGCGTCCAGCTGAAGATCACCTTGAACGCGTCGAACAGCAGCGAAGCCGCCGCTTTGATCACGTCCCAGAGCGCGGCGAATACCTGACTGATCGGCCCCCAGTGGTTGATGATCATCCCCAGCGGCGTGAAGGCGAACATCGTCTTGAAGAACTCGACCATCGGCATGACAACCGGCGCAATCTCTTGCCAGAGCCCGGCGAAAAACGCCGAGATCGGTTTCCAGTTTGCAACGATCACCCCGGCCACCAACGCAATGCCCATGGCTATCAGCATCAGCGGACTGGTCTTGAGCACCGTGCTCATCAGGTCAAGCGCTTGCGTGGTGGCGGTGACCGCGGTTTGAATCGCCGAGAACGCAATAGCGCCCGCGGCAATGCCCTGGACCAGCTCCGGGTTGTCGTTGAGCAAGGTCCCGACGCCATTGAGCAACGGTTCAAGACCGACCACCACCGCGCTGACTGCCGGCAGCAATGCCGCATCAACCGCGACTGACACCTTATCCATCGAAGTGCTGAAAACGTTCAGGTTTTGCGCAGCGCTTTCGGGTACGCTCGGTACATCAACGCCTTTTGCCGACTCACTGACTTCTGCCAATTTGCCCTGGAACGCTGCCGCCGACTTGATGCCTTCGACGAAGGGCGTGACCACGCTACCGCCCTTGAACAACCCGCTGATGTCCAGCTTGCCCATGCCGGCCTGCTCAAGGTTGGTTTTGAAGCCGTCGACTTTCGCCCGAAGGTCCTTGAGCTTGGGTGACAGTTCATCGATGCCTGTCAGCAAGACCGCTTTTTTCTCAATCTTTTCTGTCTCTGCCATCACTGCACCTGCTGCATCGCATTGATCCGTTGCGCGTGCTCCAGAGATTCGCGGAGCACGTCCAGTGGCCTGGCCATCATCTGTTCGGGGTCAACCTTCCAGAACCAGGCCAGGTCATAGGCGACAGCGATCAGGTCGGTGATGGCGCCGATGCCGCACTCATGAAAAAACTCGCGACAGCCCAGCTCAGCGCGTTGAGGTCAGCCAGGTCCAACTGGTTGACCGACGACGGCGGGATGCCGGCGCAGACCGCGATGTATTTGGCCGCGACGTCCATGTCCAGGCTGACTTCTTCGCTCTTGTCGATCTTGTACGGCAGCGCCTTGATCGCCCGCACTTCCTGCACCGTCGGACGGCGCAGGGTCAGTTCGGTCAGCGGTTCGCCGTGGGCCTCAATGGCCACTTGCAGCTTCACGGCTTGAGTCATTGCCAAGTCCCCTTCACACCCTCGAAGACCAACGCGATAGACGCGTCATCGCCCTTGGAAATCGGCGCATCGATCAGGTAGGCCCCGGCCAGCACGAAGACTTTGCCGTTGCTGAATTCGCAGGTGACGGTCATGTCGGTGCCGGCAATCAGCTGCTTGAGCGGGAAGTCCGGGGTGTGCAGCGCCGTGACCTTGAACGATGGAGTGATGTCGGTTTCCTTGTAGAAACCCGGCACCAGTGTTTCGCGTTTGGTGGACATCAGCGGCGCTTCGCAGCCACCGTTGATGGTCAGTTGAGCGCCGTCCACTTTGACGTAGCAGGTGCCCGCAATCAGTTGACCCATGGTGTTTCTCCCTTCAATAAAAAGCCCACGCGAGGTGGGCTGAACTCATACAGCGAAACGCGGCATTCAAGCGGCGTTGTCGTACTGCAGACGGAATTGGTTGAGCAGTGCGAACACACGCAGGCCGTTGATGTAATCCGGCGGGAACAGCACGTTGACCCGGCTCGGGTCCTGGCTGTCGCGCTCGACGATCAGGTGCTCGGCGAACAGCTCGGCGTTCTCCACGTGGCCTTCCAGTTCGAGCTTGGCGTACTGGGCGATCAATTCGCCGCGAATGGTGCTCGGGGTCACGATCGGCTGGCCGGCACCGAAACGGGTACCGTCGGCGGCCAGTTTGTGACGGCCATACTTGCTGGTGATCACGCTTTGCAGACGACGCACGATGAACGCCGACTGGTGCATGGTTTCGCTGTCCAGGTAGGAGTTGTCTGCCTGGCCGTAAGCGTTTTTCTGATAGGTGGTGATCGCCCGCTGAATGCGCACGTAGCCGCCTTCGTAGTACGCGGTAGCGATGCCGTAGTTGAGCAGCGATTGGCGCTCGGTCAGGGTGAAACGCTCACTGGCCGGAGCCGGTTCGACGCCCGGCAGGCTGCCGCTTTGGGTCGGACGACTGGCGTCGGCAGAGATGAACACCGAAGTGCGCGCAGCCAGTGCGGCAGCCTGAACCCAGAACGGTTGAGGGACACCCAACTCCAGCGCCTGAATGGTCATGTGCTGGTCGTTACGGGTTTGACCGGCGGCGACCAGGGTGCCAACGGTGCCGCGTTTGGCGGTGTAGACGTGACCGAACAATTGCTTGGCCCACGACCAACGACCGACGCTGTCATCCATGACGGCTTGCCAGGTATTGAGGGTCGCGGTGTCAGTCCACGGCATGCAGATGAATTCGAACGGCTCATCGCCGAGCGCAGCGACTGCCGCCACCTGATCCGGCACGCCAGCACCACCGGCCATTGGGGTGATGGCGGTGGTCAGACCTGCCGGCGTGTCTTCGCCGTTGCTCTTGCCCAGGCGATTGAACTGCAGGCTGATGTCGTTGGCGCTATCGCCGGTCCATTTGGCGGCCAAGGTAATCACGCCTTCAACCGCAGCGGCGGTAACCGGCAGATCGGCGCTGGCGTTGATTTTCAAGGCCAGTGCCGTCGCGGCCTGAGCTGCGGTTGCAGCGTTGACCACGGACGCTTGAACACGCACGCCGCCGACGTACAGGTTGAGCACACCGCTTTCCGTTGCGGTGCCGGTCAGGGTCAGCACGCCCTTGGCAATGCTGCCCACGGTGTTGTGCACCGGCAGGCACCAGATTTCGCCGACCGGGTCGGTCTTGCGCCAGGTTTCATACATCGAGGCCAGCATCGAGCCTTGGCCGCCGATGCTTTTGGCCAGCGCCACGCTGGACACCAACACCAGTTTGCCGACCTCGGCGCTGGCAACGTTGTCGTTGACCTGAGCGACGATTAACCGACGCATGGCCGACGACGCGCTATTGGCTGCCGAATTGTCCATCTCGGCGTAGAACAGCGGAACACGAATGTCCGCAGGAATGTTGCTGAATCCGATCGCCATTATTGGGCTCCCTGTGGTTGTGCCGTTTCCACGGCTTTGGTAGTGATATCGCCATCGGCCAGACGTCGACGCCACCAGGCGTTGTCCGGCACTTCACGGCCTTCGAGAGGCAACAGATCGCCCGCTTCCGGGTCGGGCACGGCACGGCCTTCGGCCGGCAGCACAGTGATGCGTTTGCTCATTGCTTTACGTCTCCAGAGAAAGTCAGTTCCAGGCGCCCGTCAGGCCCCGGACGTTTCAGGTTGGGGTCCGCCGGGTCGATCGCATCGACCCGCACGGTCACCCCGGTAAAGGACGACAAGCCGTCCAGTTCACGCTCGTGCCAGCTCTCCGCAGGCTGACCTGGCAGATTGCGGCCAAGCTGAAAATCGGTAAAAAAGCGCAAGCGATACAGCACGCGGCTGCCATTGATGGAAACCAGTTCGCCGCCGTCGTAGGCGATGACGTCGTAACCGCTACCGGGCTTGAAACCCACCAGTGCGCGCCAGAGTTCGGCGCGCAGGTCGTGCAACAGATCCAGCGCTTTTGTAGCGTCCGTGGTGTCGAGCACCAGGGTCACTTCGAAACGGTCGCGGATCGGTTGCAGCATCAGGTTTTGCGCCACGCTTTTGCTCGCCATATCGGCGAGCGGTGTGATGTAGGCGCAAGGGGTTTGCAGCGGTGTGTTGGTTTGCAGCGTGGCAAGGTCGATGCCGGCGGCCACGCGATTGGCCAGGGTTGGGCATTGCTCACGCAACTGCGTGAGGATCGGAGAGATCTTCATGAGGGCGCTCCAGCGTTTTATGAAAGGTGTCTGTCAGGAACTGTGGAAGCGAGACTGCTGGCGAGGGCGGTGGGTCATGAAGGTGCCGTCGCTATCGCGAACTGACTCGCTCACAAGGTTCTGCGCCTTGGTTACACCTTTGGGAGGGAACCTGGATCAGGCGATGGCGTCAGCATTCGGATCAAGGCAAGTCGCCTCGATCATGCAGCGATAGCTATTGGTGCGATCGCCGCTGGCGGTGACTTTATCGATCGACCAGCGCCCACGCATAAAGCCCGGCCACGTGTCGTCCAGCACTACCAGCCCTTCAGCCGAAAAGTCAGGATTACCCGGACAGCTGATTTTTACCTTGAGCTTTTCACGGCCCATTTTGCGCACTTCGGCTTCGCCGACCGCCTGCGCTTCTTCCGCACTTTGGCAGCGCTGGCGCACGGTCTTGAACGGCGCGAGCCCGGTTTCAACCACCCGTAGCAAACCGGCTGCGGCGTCCCACCAACTGATCTTGCAGCCCTGGCTTTTGCCCCGGGCGGAGTCATCGAGGGTGGCGGTGATAAACGCATGATCGCCGGGACGATTGTTGTGGGTGACCGACAGTTTCACGTCCGGCAATACTTTGCCCGACAACGATTTGACCTGGCCTGGCCGAGCCAGCACATACAGCTCATTGACCGGTTTGGCGATGGCGCCGTACTTGGTCGCCAAGCGCGTGACGAAACCCATGTCGGTTTCATTCGACTGGTCGATGTGCTCGACCTTTTTCAGCGCCAATGCCGGGTCCACCCTCGGCGAAAAGCCGTGCCTGGCTGTCAGCTCGCGAAACAATGCGCCGAGGGTAGTCGGGCCATGACTGGCCGAGCGGCGCTGCTGAAATCCGCTCTCGTCCGCCGCACTGAACGGCGCGGCGGTAGCCACCAAAGACACGCGAAACGGGAACAGAGTCGGCGTGCGTCGGGTTACCAGAAACTGGCCTTTATCCACCAGTCCGGATTCCAGATAACCCACCAGCAAGCCGACTTTCCCGCCCAGGCTCGGCAGTCCTTCAAGGCCCTCCAGATCGAGCACCAAGGTCAGTTGATCTGACTCGATACCGGCGGCATCGATGTGTTCCCAACTGATCAGGCGCTGATTGATCAGGGCCGCGTTGGCCCCGTAAATTTCTATCGCTGGCGTGAACCCCAGAGCCATGTAACCTCCTTAATCCCACGCGGTTACCGGCGTGGTCGCTACGGGTCTGGATTCAAGTTCCGGCAGCACCACCCAGATGCCTGCTGGCAGTACCGGAGCTTGCTCGGCCAGCGTCGGGTTGAGGCGCCACAGCGCCTCTTCGGCCAAATCATCACAACGTTCAAGCTCGCGGTAGAGCAACAGATTCACCGAGTCACCGGCTACCGTTCGTACCTTACGCATTGACGAACTCCTCCAACGTAATCGACCAATTGATCAACATCGCCGTGCCGTCATCAATCACATCGCTTTGGGTTTCCGTCACATCATTGATCCGCCATAAACCCCAGTTGCGGCCAATGCCATCGACCAACGGCAGCGGTACTCTCATTGCTTGCAAGGCGCGCAATTCATCGAGCCGGTCCATGGCCACCGCGTACATCGCCTTGCCGGTTATCGTCAGGCTTTGCAGGCCTTGACCGGTCTGGCTGGACTTGGGCTTGCTGGTCAGGATATCCACCTTCACCCAGCCGCCGTCCGACTTGCGCACCAGACCGCTGTAGGCGAAGTTGCGTGACAAGCCGAAAATGAAGCTTCCGAGTGCCATTTGCTGCCTCATCAAGCCACCCCGTCAGTCAGGGCCGTGTCACGTCGCACGGCGAGTTGATTAGTCGTTGTCATCAGTCCGAATTGCCCGGAAATATGCTGCACCACCAGGTTTGCCAGTTGAGTGGCGCTGGCTTGATCCTGACCATTGATATAAATGTTCGCGGTCAGTGCATTTTGCTGACTGGTGGTCTGGGTGTTGCTCAGGTCTTTACTGACCTGGTCCGGAGCGGCGAGTTTGTCGACAGGCGCTGCGAGTTTTTCACCCAGCCAGGCACCTGACTCACTGCCCATCCAGCCGCCTACCAGCCCGCCAAGAAGTCCACCGATGGCGGTACCCAGCAGCGGAACGACACTGCCCAAGGCGGCACCCGCGGCCGCACCGGCCGAAGCTCCCGCCCAGCCACCACCTGCAGCCCCCAGGCCTGCTCCCACCATCCGGGTGTTGCCGACAAGCAGACCCTCGGCCACATCAGCGACGGCGCCGACTCCTTTCAATGGACCGGGAAGCTTGCGGGGTATCGAACGCATTGAGGCAGTCAACCCGCCCCAGCGAGGAGTGCTCGCACGCGAGCCTCGCGAACTCACACGTACAGACGGACCATTTCTGGGTTCTGGACTCCTGTTTGTCTCGCTGGCATTCGGTTTGTCCGTCCGGCCTTTGTTTCTGAAATCGTCGGAAATCGCCTCACCCAATCGATCAGGGAGCCGTGCGGCCACCCCACCCAAGACTCGCTTGGCCATCCGATTGGTCAGCTCATCCGTTATGGCTTTGAACAGTGCCCCCACCAGCGGTTTGATCGCCGCTGCAACCAGCACAATGGCAGCGGTGGTTTTCGGGGAGGCTTCAGCCAATTCACTCAAGCCGTCCACCAGCGAACCAAGCGAGTGGAGCGAACTATCCGTCACGGGCGCCAGAGCATTACCCGTGGCCACCGACAGACGATCATTGCTTGCACTCAAGACGTTCCACTGGCCTTGCCGGGTTTTTGACAGTGCAAGTGCGTCTTGCCTCACCGAGCCCTTGTCACCCAGCTCCGACGTGGCGTACTGGGCTTTGTCTTTTACCTGCCAGAAGGCGCCATTCACATCGGTAAGGTTTTGCGCCATGTTCAGCGCTGCCTTATCACCATCGCCAAATAGTGTGGACGCAAGCGTCGCGCGGTTCTCGGCAGGTTGCGCGTTCAAGGCGGCAAGCACCGACATCACCGTGCCAGGCGCTGCGTCCTTGTCACGCAAGCCGCTCGCGACCGCTTTCGGCTCCAGACCCAGCTGCTTCCAGGCCGCTTGCTCGGTTGCCGAGGCCTGATCACCCTTGCCCATGACCGTGGTGATGCTTTTTAGCGCTACGCCGGCCTCAGCCTTTTGCGTACCGGTATTGAGCAATGCCGCCGTCAACGCTGCGGCCTGCGCAGGGGCCAGGCCTGCCGCCGTAGCCGCAGCGCCGTCACGCTGCAAGACGGCACCGATATCAGCCGCTTTCGCACCATTGGGTATCTTGCCCAGATGGTTGGTTGCATCCGCCAAGTCAAAGGTTTCAGCACCGTTGAGCTTCATGGAGGTGCGCCAGCCGACCATCATCTCGGCGACATCCATGGCCGGCATTTTGAACGCCGACGCGGCGACGCCGGCGTCACTGGCGAAGCGCTGCAGCTCTAACTGCCGGTCCGACGCATTGGGCAGATCGCTAACGATTCCTGCCCTGGCAGCCAGACTTTCAATCTTCACCAAATCAACTGCCTTGGTCCCCCCGGCTGCCACCAGCGGAGCGCTGGCGATGTGCTGGGTTGACTGCACCATCTCTTCGCTCTGGCGCGGGGTAAATTGGGCTGCCTGCTTCAGATCGGCCATGGCCGAATCCATCGCTATCGCGGGTTTGAGCAGGTCCGGCGGTTCGATACTGCTACCTGGCTTGCCCGCACTCTTTTGCTCGCTGGCCGGCTCGCTCTTGGCACCGGCTCCCATCGTTTGGGACAACAATCGCTGCGACGAAAGTTTCAAGGTCAACGACTCGATAGCCGTCGTCAGCAGACCGAGCTTGAGCCCGACGTTTTCCAGCGCCAGACCGAGGCCAGACATCTGATCCCTGGCGGACGTGCCCGTACCTTGTGCTGACGCAACGCTGGTGACTGCCGTAGTCAGGCTGGTATTACCGAACGCCAACCCACTGTCGTCGAGGGCCGCGTATTTGAGCGAATATCTATCGTCCGCCATCCCGCTCTACTCCTGTTTCACGCCAAGGCGAGTGATCGCGATGTCGTAGCGGCGCAATGCCTTGCCAGCGTTCCACTCCAGAATTTCCGCCTCACTTACCGGGTAAATGAGCGGCACCACATCGAGGATTACTTCGATGTCGCGTTCCGAAAGAAGTCCGCCGGTTTGTTTAAAAAATCGTCGATACGCACCTGCAACTGGGTCCAGTCGGGCACGGTCAGCGAGGCCAGGTCGGGAAGCATCAGGCCGGTACAGTGAGCGGTGATGAACTCGGCGCGTTCTTTGGCCGTCTTCAGTTTTTTCATCGCTTTGGTGGCGCGCAGCACCGGCATTTCCAGGGTCAGCGAAGTCATGCTGCGGCCCGCCACATTGAGCGGTTGCAGCAGTTGTACCTGATCGGGATCGTCATCCGACGCTGAGTCAGCCTCGGTAGCCTGCTGTAGAAAGTACGACGCCGGGCGGGTCGACATTTCGTGCACGTACTGCGCAATGCTTACGTAGTCCGGGCGTTTGAGCTGATCCAGTTCCTTGACTGACAGGCCGGTGGCCAATTTGGCCAGTTCGAAGAACTGATCGTCCTCATCCTCACCGGCGCGAGCCAGCGCCTCTTTCTGCGCGGCGTAGTACAGAGGCTTGAGTTGGATCTGCTCGATCTGCGACTGATCGTCACCGGTAATCGGCGACAACAGGACATGTTTAGGCTGCATCCAGGACATGAAATGAATTCCTTGCTCATACAAAAAAGCCGCCCGCAGCAAGCCGGAAAACCAGCAGGTGAAGACGGCGATACAGGAAGGTGTTGCGGTCGCTTAAGGCAGCAACACGGCGCGGCGGGCATCGCCAAGAATGTCGACGCCATTGAGCACGAATTTCTGGGTGCGCACGTCGATGTCGATCACCGGGACGCCATTCTCCAGACGGTTGTAGGTGCGGCAGGACAGCTCCAGCGTTGTGATGGATTTTTCGCCCATCTTCAACTTGGCCTCGCCCAGGGATTTCAGCTTGCCGCCCACGGTGTGATAGGTGAACCAGGTGTTGCCGTCCTGATCCTGACCGGCTTCGCGGACATTCAACAGGATGTCTTCACCCAGTTTTACACCGAGCGCCAACATGATTTCCGGGCCAGTACCTTGCAGGTTCAACGTAGCGTTGAGCGCTTTGCCGCTCTTGGCCATTTCCTCGGCGATAAAGCGCCCACCGGTCATAGGCTCCATGTCGAAATCGATCTTCGGCGGAGTGAAATCCTCCACGGTCGCCGACAACGGCAGGCCTTGCAGGGTGGCCGCGATGGCCTGTCTTACGCGGTTGGTAAACATTAGAGAACATCCTCCAGGAACTGCTCGATGATTTCATCGCGGGCGTTGAGTTGGTAAACCATGTGTTCGTTCGGCGCGTAGCGGCCGTAGTCGATGACGATGAACCAAGTGCCGTTTTTGTACTTCTCGACGCTGTTCAACTCCGGGTGCAGGTACACGCTGCCGCCGGGGATGGTTTCGTCGGCGACCAGGGTTTGCAGCCAGTCGTTGATGCGCTTGACCTCCTGATCCATGAACGACTTGGTCAGGTTCTTGGCCATGGCCTTCTGGCCGGCCTTGACCAGCTTGCGGCTGATCGCATCTTCCAGGCCGACGTAGCTGATGAACTTGCCGGTGATCGAGCGGTTACCCAGCAGCGAGAAGCCGCCGAGGACGGTCCGTGCGTAGTAGCTGATGCCGTAGCGGTTGAGCAGATCGCCCTCGGTGGAGGTGTCGAGGATGTTGTATTCCACGGTCCGCGAAACGTCCTCGGCGTAGGTCACCTGGTTGCCCGGGCTTTCCCATTGCTTGACCTTGGCGAGTGCCGCGATGGCCAGGCTCGACGGCGCCAGGAACACGTTTTTCTTCGCAGCCTTGGAGTACACCGCAGGCATGTTGTGTACGACGAGGCAACGGTCGAAACCGAGGTCCGCACCGCCCAGTTCGCCGCTGTAAGTCACCTGATCGGCGACCGAAGTATCCTTGCCATCGAGCACCACACGGGCCTTGATGCGCTTGCCGAACGAGGCGAACTCGCTGGCCACCGCTTTGGTGCCGGTAAAGCCCGGAGCACCGATGATGGTCAGGTCTTCAGGCACACCGCTCAGCGCGGCAAGGCCCAACTTGCGACCGGTCAGCGCTTC
This sequence comes from Pseudomonas sp. H3(2019), assembly GCF_007713465.1. Taxonomy (GTDB): domain Bacteria; phylum Pseudomonadota; class Gammaproteobacteria; order Pseudomonadales; family Pseudomonadaceae; genus Aquipseudomonas. The sequence goes on from NZ_VMSG01000015.1 coordinate 48,587, forward strand.
GTTGCCACCGATCACATTGTTCAGGGTGTCGGCCGGGGTCGCGCCCTCTTCGACGATGACCACATACACCGGCACCTTGACCACTTTCAGGATCTGGTAAACCGCCTGATACAGCGTGCCCGCCTCGGCGCCGGTCGGATCGAGCTGCGCGTGGGTGGTGAAGCTGTTGATGCGGAACGGGGTATTTTTCGGGATCAGCGGATTGGCGTTCGGCGCCGTGCCGACCAGACCGATGACGTTGTCACCCAGGCCACCCATGGCCTCGGGGGATTCGGTGGCATTGACGGTGATGCCGTTGTGCTCGAAGTTCAAAACCTCAGCCATGGTTATTCAGCCTTCTTGATGGTGGCCGTTTGGGCCGGGTTGTTTGGGGTGGCATCGGCCTCGAGGACGCTGGTCAGCTCCAGACGGCCAGCGCTGCGCAACGCGTTGGCCTCCACATCGAGTAGCTCAAGCTGTTGGCCGACACTCGACCAATGGCCACCACCGGTGGGGAATGGGAGGAGCACGGTGTACGTTTGGCGTTCTGCCATTTCAGGATCTCCAAAAGCGAAAAGCCCCGCATGAGCGGGGCTGTTAGGAATGTGCCGCGTCATAGGCAGCGGAAAAGAAAACGCCCCGTCAGTGCGGGGCGTTTATTGGGTCTGGGCAGTCGTCCAAGGCGGGGCCGCAGGACGGTGATCAACAAGCGGAAACTCGTCACCTTCTGGCCAGTTTCGAAGCGACCTACGGAACGCTTGCAGCTCGGTGTATTGCTCGGCGGAAAGAGTTGTTGCTCCACCCCCATCCTCCTGCTCATCTCGATGCCGTGCCACCAAACTATCGGTTTGCGATAGTTGGCCATCGCGCCATGCTCGCTCAGCCGCGGCCAGTGCTTCATTCGATAACCCTGGGCTATCAACAACGAGCGGCAAGCCGTCCTCGCCGGGCACTATGACCTTACCGGCCTGAAGCGGCTCCGCAAAAAGACTCAGATACACGTGATCCGAAATCGGCAATGCATCTGCAGGAATTTCGCCGTGGAACCCCTTCAGGTAGACTCCGCCCGCCGAGGCTGAATACAGGTACTTGCCCATGGTTAATATCCTATTGCGATGTATGAAAGTATCGGCGTATTGCCTACCACACCGCTCGAGTAGATCCAGCTGCCACCCACTTTGGTTCTTAACTCAAGAGAAGTGTTCACAAATGCGTTACCTGCGATCCCGGTCACAATGCTAGTGGACGTAGCAAGCACCGCAGTCGGGAATGCAATAGGCCAAGTGACCGGTGTCTGAAGAAACCCATTGGCGGTGTTGTAAGTAACCCCGTTGACGTTGCCCCACTGGATAATCAAGCCGCCAAGCCATGTCGGCAATGCCACGTAACCATTAGTAGCCAGGTTGATTGCAAACCCTCGTCGAAGCTTTTTAGGGGTCACTATCGTGGCATCATCTGTGCCTTCGTTAACCTGAGTCTGAGTCGCGACTTTTGCCGTACCTTGATTGGTTTCAGTTGCAAGAGCTGCCAAAGCAACAAGGGCAGCTATATCAATATTTCCCTGATTGATTGGTGCGTTCCAGGCCTTGATGCACCACATCACCGAGAGGTTACGCGTGCGTACGGCCCTGCCGGTGTCAACGTAGGACGCAGTATTCGTCGTGACGCTCGGCTGACAGACCGTCAGATCTCGAGTGATCCGCCCGGCCAGATCCTCGTCCTGAACTGAAGACGCCAACCGATTAGGCATAGATAGTTGGCCCAATGTGTCATAGAGGTAGGAAGCGCCCTGATAGGTGCCGATACCACGTCCTGCATCAATACCGCGCCCATGATCCCAGCCACGCAGGTACTCGCCGCGCGACTCCGGCAGGCGGAAGTTACCGGCGCCCTCATCGCCTTTGTTGGATGAGGTGCCCAGGAACGTCGCCAGATCGGGATAGACCGCAATGCTCTTTACGCTGCCATCGATCTCCAGAAACCCGGGCGGAACCTTGTTCACCGGAAACGCCACCATAGTGCCGACCGGTAGCGCCGAGGCCTGGGCAATCATCGACTCGATTTCGGCCTTGGTGTAGCTGTCCTTGATGCCCATCCCGGCGAGCGTGTCCGGGTTTGTGCCGCCAACAACGCGGCCGTACTTGTCGACCGTCAAGCTCTTGTAAGAGCCAGCCTGAATGCCCGTTCTACCGGCAAGCATTTCAAAGCTCAGCGCCGTAGTGTCCAGCGTTATTGGGCCGCTCGTGACTAGGCGCCACAGAGAGCCACCGTTCGCAGAGCCCTCCTCGACCATCACCGTCAGGCCCGGCGTTACCTTCGCGCTACTGTTCGCATCAACGGCACGCACCCAGGCGCCATTGCCCGCCACATAAATGCCGTTGTCCTTCGCCGCCGCTTGACCCGCGACTAGCACCCGCTGGCCGGATACCATGGCGACGCCATCGACCTGCTGAGCACCGCTCAACACGATGTTTTCCGTGGCGACCACGCGAACCGATTGCTTGCCATCGAGCTTGGCCAGCTCGTCAGCGAGATAGCCCATCACCCAGGCCCGCGTCGCCCTGACGACCGTATCGTCAATCAGCAACGTCACCAACGAGGCATTACTGGTCTCGAAAATCGAACGAATATAAAACTCTTTCCCCGATCCCGACGTCGCCAGTACCGGCTTGAACGACTCCGGGTATTTGACGATCGCGTACAGAATGCCGGTATCGGTCCAGAGCCCGGCTTCACGCACATACCAGCCGCCGACTTCGGGCGGGATGGTGACTTCGGCCAGTAACCAGCTGGGGTTTTTCTCGTCCTGGAACAGTGCGTTGAGCGGCCCGCGCCACACTTCACGTTTGAGTGCAGTAGCGGTCGCCGCCGGGTTGTAAACCTCGCCACCGCCGTCACCGACCGAAATCTGCGACAGCTTGATCGGTACGCCCGCCGCCTTACAGGCAGTTTCGTAGGCGATCCCCGCATTCGTGAGCAGGGTGTAATAGTCGGCCATTTAGGACCCCTGAGGATAAATAGTGGATGTTTCGACGGCGTAGAGCCCGGCGGCCATAAAGGCCTGACCCGATGCTTCAAGCCCTTCGATCACAATCGGATACACCGTGGTCAGCTCACCGCACACGGTGGCTGCGCCGATGACGTGGTTGCCAAACGCGCTCAAGCCCACGGACACCGACAAGGTGTCGCGCTCACTCTTTGCGTCCGCCAGACGTCGATCGAGACGCGCGTCGATTTCTTCGCTGTAGGGCTGCTGGGTAAAGGCCCTCACGGAAAAGCTATAGGGCTGGCCTGGCGGGGTCTGCTCGTACCATGCGCGAATCTCGGGCACTAATTGCAAACCCTTGGCGGCGTTCTCCAGGGCCTTTCGCGTACCGGCTTGCCGAGCGGTTGACCACGCGAGTTCTACTGTTAAACGCTTTTCTGCCTCGGGAGCCTCGGAGCTCCATTCAGCAACCCCTCGATCGGCCGCGAGATACGGCAAGAACGCCAACGGCGTGTTGACCGGGTCCATGAGCTCGGGGAACGGCAGAGCGATGCGATCGAGCAATTGACCGAAACCGAGATCAAGCGCTTTTTCCAGCGGCGAGCTGTTCGCCGGCAACAGGCTCGGACGAGAAGCTTGATCACTCATAGCGTCAGCACCTCAACCTCGACGCCCGTGCAGTACGGTGCCTGGAAGGCCGTGGTCACGATGGGCTCCACTGGCTCGAGGATCTCCAGCTGTACCGCACCGGCGGTATGTATCGTGTAATCGATCCAGCTCGGATCGACCCGCCCCTCCAGCCGGTGGCACGCATCGGCATACGCCTGCAACTGCTGCTCAGCGGCTACCTTGGTCAAACCCGAGTCCGGCCCGGCGTTAATCTTCGCGACCACCCGGATCTTGTAGCGTTTGATTTCGGCGGCCTGCACCGTGACGAGATCCGTTTCGGGCCTCACGTCAGGGCGGGCAAAGTGCCGGCGAACCCCGTCCAGCAGGTCCGCAGACGGCGTGCCGTCAGCTTCTCGCGACAACACGGTGACCCTCACCTCGCCAGGCGCTGTTCGGCGCCCGTTGCCATCCTTGACCTGCGCCGCGTAGCCATCCGGATCAAAGCTGTAGGTCACCGTCACCACACCCGGGGCCGTGGTTTCGACCTTCACTGCGGGCCGTTCGCCCAAGGTGAACACCTCGCGGCGATACTGCATCCGCGAACCCGCTGCTGGCGCATGCGGCGCCAGGTAGTAACGCAGCCGGGCGTCGTCGTCGCTTTCGTAGGTCGGTTGGATCGGCGGGAATGCCGCCAGGTCTCCCGGGTCCAGCAACTGACGTTCAAGGCCCATGTCCGCGAGGCGGGCATCGAGGTTGCTGCCGGTCGCCCACCACGCGAGCATCTGCTTGATGCGAGCGTTGTATTTGCGTTCGTGGGTTTGCAGCCGCACACAAAAGGCCTCAAGGGCCAGGGTCAGCAGCTCGCTTTCGTTGTCGAGGCTGACTTGCAGCCTGGCGGCAGTTTCCGGTGAACGGGCGGCCACGTAGTCGACGACAAACGCCTTGAACTCTGCGAGCAGCGCCTCGAACGCTTCGACCGTGACAATCGCCGGCTCAGCCAACTGGTTTTGACCGGGTATCAGCATGCTCATGTCACGACCTCGAATGTCTGTTTGCGGTTTTTCCAGGTGCCGGCGAAACGCAACAGCAGCCCCGCACCTTGACGACTGGCGACAATGACCTCTGGGGAAAAATCATCGATACCGTTCTCCTTGTTGTAAAACGCCTGTGCCGCATGGCTCTGCGCAAGGATCAACACGTCGTCGCCGACGTTCTGCCCCAGCAAGTCAGGGACCAGCGATCCATACAGTGGGCGCTTTTGCCGAGTGCCCAGCGGGGTGGTCAGTGCGCGGGTTGCGCGCTGCACAAACTGAAGCCAGTCGTCGACCGCTGCCCCGGTGTTTCTATCGACTCCAATCATGGGAATCCCTTATGCAGTACTGATGACTCGCCCCTGGTGATCCACCAAAGGGCCGAGGAAGTGAACGCCAGAGGCGTCGAGCAATACGCCAACCGCGCCCAGTTTCAGCTCGATGGCCTCAGGGGTCAGCGCCAGCCGGGCCGGGCCGACGGTCAACTCGACCGACTCACGCGAGCCCTTGAATGTCGTCTGTCCATTGGTCCAGCTCAGGACATGGCTTGCATCGTCGTAGCTGCTTTCGGTGCCGTCCTTGTGTCGACGACGTGTCAGCGTGGCCACGGTCGAAACCGGTGGGAACCGGTTGCTGTTCAGGCCGAACAAGGCGACCGATTGCCCAGCGCCATCGCCGCCGCCATAGTTCAGCAGCAAGCACTGCTCACCCTCGGAAGGAATGCGCGATTCACTCTGTTCGCCAGCACTCGGGTTGAAGAACCTGATCGCTGGCGTCAGCAAATCCCCATGGCTGACCTTGCAGGTGTTGCTGGCGGCATCGACCTCTACACACACGCCGATGCGACAGAAGCTGTCGGCACGCCGGTGCAGGTCTTCGAACTCGGTCTCCATTTCGGCCAAACGCTCAATGATCGGGCCGAGCTGCATACGTAGAAGAGCGTCAAACATGGGCTACCCCTGAGTGCTTGTTACGCAAGCGCTGTGTATTGATCCGGATCGTCGATGTTCGAGACTTGCGAGGTGAACGCGAACTTCGGTGTGCCCGTTGGCTCATCGAGCAACGGCGGGCCGAAATACAGCGTCTGGGAAAACGAAACCGTCCATGCGTCGTACACCTGCTCACCGCTGGTGAACGTCGACGGCACAGCCTCGATGCTCATCGGCAGGTCGCATTGCCCTCCCGATACGTCCCAACGGTTATCCGTGACGATATCCTTCAGTGCGCTGGCGAGATTGCAGGCCTCAAACCCTGAATGCCCACTCTTCCCGGCGACCACACCTTGCAGCGAGATCGTCAGGACATGAGCGATACGCCCATCGTTGGCGCGGGTGCCTGCGGCATCGCGCTGAATCGCGATCAGGACCCAGGCATCATCGACAACACCATCGAAGTCCTGATATCCCCCGACCTTCAGGCCTGGATAAATCGGCCGAAGTGCCTCACCGATAGCGATAATCAGCTCCGAGGGTTTATTGATAACGCTTGGAGACATAAGCGGCTTCCTGTTCGAGTATTACTGCGTCAAATCACCACCGGACGGCGGTCTCCCCCGCCGTCTGATGCACCTGAAAAGCCCAGAATATTAACGAGAACGTTGTCTCTATATTTCATGGGCCGAGGCGAACTAATTACAAGCGCTCGACGACAACCTTATCGATAAAGGCAAAGTTATAGTTTGGGTTCTGCTCATTCGAGAAGCTGAGTGTGGTGTGAGCGGTTGTTGCGGTGAAGTCATACGTAATGGTGTTCCATACCGTTGCCACTCCTGACGCGGTTGGTGTATTGAAACTGGTCGTTTGCCCCGCCACTTTTACTTGAATAATACCGTCGCCGGAACGGCCGCCATACTTGGAGTTACCGGCACTAAACGTCAGCCGATATTTTGCACCGATAACGGTTTCAAAATTTTGCTGAATCCCGCCACCGTTCAGATAGGCGTAGTTGGCGAGGTCAACGATCGCTACACCGTCTGCCGCTACGGAGCTCGGGATCGACGCCGGCATGTTGAAGTATTCCGCACCAGACAGAAAGGTCGTCCAGCCAGGGATAAAGTTGGTTTTCGCCGGCGTATCCAGAACACAGCTACTGCTGCAACCTGGCTGTTCAAAACTGCCATTGATCAGAAGGTTGGCGGCATAAGCATTGCTGCCAACGCCTATCAATGCTGCGGACAATGCAAGTGGAGCAATTATTTTATTGAGAACGTTCATGTAGTTACCCATTGAGTTGAATGATTGAGTCATGCGGTGCTTACCGCATTCATTTTTCGTTAAGGGAAGTTACCGCCGATGACCCGCATCCTTGCAGGTCGGGGTCGTTGTCTACGCCCCCCGTCAGCCAGTCCATTGGACTTGTTCTGCGATGATCCTCGTTGCTGCCAATACCATTAACGGTCCTGGCTGGAATCACGCGATGCCACTTCATCGATGCCAATCCGCTTGGCCGCCCAGCGCTCATACAAGCCGATAGTGACGTCGGCACCGGCCATCGCGGTGAGGCAACCGAAAGCACCGGCGGTCCAGATCGACACGCCGGCGGCATACAGCAGCATGATGGTCGAGACCCCGCAGACCATGCAGGCCCCGGAGCGCAGCACCAGGCGCCGCAACAATGGCCAGCCGCGAGCGCCCTCCTTGTCGGCGCGCCACATTTCGCCGGACACCCCGCCGACCACCGCCAGAGCGATGACCAGCCAGATAGGCATGTCCGCTAACGCTTGCTGCTCGTTTGTCATGTCACGCCTCCTGCGTTGATAAATAGGTGATGGGTTTGTGTATTGTTCAAACGTTGTCTCTTGATGTGCCTGACGGTAGGTAGGCATTCCAAAAAGCCAGGTCACCCGGGCTTTTCAGTAATGCGGTCCTTCGCACTTTCCGTGAATACGGTCGCCTCAGCTTACTTACGCAAGCTCTGGCCAATTGATGGTCACAGGAAAGCCAGGTTGTTTATTGACGTTGCTCAGTGCGATGCAGAACTGCTTGTGCGCCAACAGATAGGCTTCATCCGCCGGAGTGGCGATGCCCAACTCGATTTTGAATGGCAAAGCTGTAGCCGTCAGACGAGCGTTGGCTTTGTCCAGACGCTTGGTCTTTTCATATCGAAGTTGTTCCGAGAGCGGAGATGGCTGCCATGGAAAGTCAAAACTGAATGCCCACACACCATCTGTGTTGACCGCATTCCAGGAGTAGTCGACCTGAGTATTAGCGGTAACTTCGACCCACAATTGGTCCGCTGGAAACTCTTCGGTGATGGGGTTATTGGTTTCGTAAATGTTGTCGACTTTGCCTTGGGCAATGCGTACGTATTTTTTCATGTTCATTTCCTTATCGATTTTCCAGAACTGCCTACATCAGGTAGGCATTCCAAAAAGCCCGGCGTCTGCCGGGCTTTTCAGTAATGCGGTCCTGCTATCTGATCTTTCGGCGCTACTGGCGCGGTACAGATCCATTCAAATTGTTCCTCCGACCGCGACCCTGTCCGCCGGATAACTGCTTCTGGTGCTTTACGCTGCACACCCGGGTCAGTTGCCAACCCTCTGAACCGTTGAGGCCGGTTCATCGCTGCCTTTGCTGTGGAACTAAAGAGCTTCGTGGCGAGCCGTTGTTGAGCGGCTCGGGACAAATAATATGCATTGATGCATACGCAGTCAATGCATAAACGCAATTATTTATGCGTTGAAAATGCACGGACGCATGAAAGCCCCGTAAACAAAGGGTGGGGTGGTTTTCTTCAGGCGAAAAAAAACCCGCCTGATAGCGGGTTTTATCTGACAGCTAAGGGTTAGCGGGCGTACATGCCCCACCAGAAGACATGGCCGAGGATGACAATCTGCTCTTCCTGGATTTCCTGGAAGGTGTAGTCCTCATCCGGGTGTTCATCGCGATTGAAGCTACGCAGACGAATACCGGTTGGCAGACGATAGAGCTGCTTCACCCGCAGTTGACCGTTATGGTTGATGGCATACAGATCACCATCAACGATGTCGCCAATCCCGGACTTTCCGGCGTTGACCCCGACCGTCGCGCCATCGCGCAGCACCGGCAACATGCTGTTGCCGCGCACGGTCACGCATTTGGCCTGGTCGAACTGCACACCGTTATGCCGCAAGCTGCGCTTGCCGAAGCGCAAGCTTGAGCGCTCGCTTTCTTCGATGACGAATCTTCCTGATCCAGCAGCCAATTCAACCTCGCGAAGAAAGGGGACCGAGACCTCGTCGTCATCGACGGGGGTATCGTCATCCCACAGGCTTATGTCCTTGAGTTCCGAATGCGACTCTTCGCGTGCAGGCGCATTGGCCGGCGCTACATCGGCGCGGCCACGCAACAGGTCAGTGCTCACACGGAAGTACTCGGCGATCTTCGAGATGTGTTTATCCGAAGGATCGACAATCTTCCCGCTGAGAATCCGCGAGAGGGTAGATTGAGGCACGCCGGTGCGACGGTGAAGCTCCGTGGGGGAGATTCCGTGCTGATCGAGCAGCGCTCTTAAGACGGTAGAAACATTGCGTTTTTGCATAGCGTGCATAGTGCTTGTTCTTTTCGAAGATGACAAATGCTGTTTTGCATAATCAGTGCATAAACCGCTGAAATGCGCAGTGGGCCTTTCATCCCTGCGTAGGTCGGACTGCCCATGGTAACCTTGCGCCCATCGCGGAAAAGCCGGGCCAACGTCCCTCTTTTGCCCCCCCTTTCAACGAATTCGCCTGATTACCTGATGAATAAAGCACTCTCCGATCTGTCTTCCCACACCCCGATGATGCAGCAGTACTGGCGTCTGAAGAACCAGCACCCTGACCAGTTGATGTTCTACCGCATGGGTGACTTCTACGAGATCTTCTATGAAGACGCGAAGAAGGCCGCCAAGTTGCTGGACATCACCCTGACTGCCCGTGGGCAATCGGCCGGGCAGGCGATTCCGATGTGCGGGATTCCTTACCACGCTGCGGAAGGTTACCTGGCGAAACTGGTCAAGCTCGGTGAGTCGGTGGTGATCTGTGAACAGGTCGGCGACCCGGCGACCAGCAAAGGTCCGGTAGATCGTCAGGTGGTACGGATCATCACCCCTGGCACCGTCAGCGATGAAGCACTGCTGGACGAGCGCCGCGACAACCTGATCGCCGCCGTGCTGGGTGACGAGCGCCTGTTCGGCCTGGCCGTGCTGGACATCACCAGCGGCAACTTCAGCGTGCTGGAGATCAAAGGCTGGGAGAACCTGCTGGCGGAGCTGGAGCGGGTCAATCCGGTCGAGCTGATGATTCCGGATGACTGGCCAAAAGACCTGCCGGCCGAGAAGCGTCGTGGCGTTCGTCGTCGTGCACCGTGGGATTTCGAGCGTGATTCGGCGCTGAAAAGTCTTTGCCAGCAATTTTCCACCCAGGACCTCAAAGGTTTTGGCTGCGAGAACCTGACCCTGGCCATCGGTGCCGCCGGTTGCCTGCTGAGCTACGCCAAGGAAACCCAGCGCACCGCCCTGCCGCATTTGCGCAGCCTGCGTCATGAGCGTCTGGACGATACCGTGGTGCTGGACGGTGCGAGCCGTCGCAACCTGGAGCTGGACACCAACCTTGCCGGTGGCCGTGAAAACACCCTGCAATCGGTGGTCGACCGTTGCCAGACCGCCATGGGCAGCCGCTTGCTGACCCGTTGGTTGAATCGTCCGCTGCGCGACTTGAACGTGCTGCTGGCACGCCAGACCTCGATCACCTGCCTGCTCGACGGTTACCGCTTCGAGAAACTCCAACCGCAGTTGAAAGAGATCGGGGACATCGAGCGGATTCTGGCGCGTATCGGCCTGCGTAACGCTCGCCCTCGTGACCTGGCTCGCCTGCGCGACGCCCTCGGTGCCCTGCCAGAACTGCAAGTGGCGATGACCGAGCTTGAGGCGCCACACCTACACCAACTGGCCGTGACCACCAGCACCTATCCCGAGCTGGCCGCCCTCCTGGAAAAAGCCATCATCGACAACCCGCCTGCGGTGATCCGTGACGGTGGCGTGTTGAAAACCGGTTACGACGCCGAGCTCGACGAGCTGCAATCGCTGAGCGAAAACGCCGGACAATTCCTGATCGACCTCGAAGCCCGCGAGAAGGCGCGTACCGGCCTGGCCAACCTGAAAGTCGGCTACAACCGGATTCACGGCTACTTCATCGAGTTGCCAAGCAAGCAAGCCGAGCAGGCGCCGGCCGATTACATCCGGCGCCAGACCCTCAAGGGTGCCGAGCGTTTCATCACGCCAGAACTCAAAGCCTTCGAAGACAAGGCCCTGTCGGCCAAGAGCCGCGCGCTGGCCCGCGAGAAGATGCTTTACGAAGCCCTGCTCGAAGACCTGATCAGCCAACTGCCACCTCTGCAGGACACTGCCGCGGCACTGGCCGAGCTGGACGTCTTGAGCAACCTGGCAGAGCGTGCGCTGAACCTGGACCTGAACTGCCCTCGGTTCGTCAGCGAGCCGTGCATGCGCATCAGCCAGGGCCGTCACCCGGTGGTTGAACAAGTATTGACCACGCCGTTCGTGGCCAACGACCTGAGCCTGGACGACAGCACGCGGATGCTGGTGATTACTGGCCCGAACATGGGCGGTAAATCCACTTACATGCGGCAAACCGCGCTGATCGTGCTGCTGGCGCATATCGGTAGCTTCGTGCCCGCCGCCAGCTGCGAATTGTCGCTGGTGGACCGGATTTTCACCCGGATCGGCTCCAGTGATGACCTGGCCGGTGGTCGTTCGACCTTCATGGTCGAGATGAGCGAAACCGCGAACATCCTGCACAACGCCACCGAACGCAGCCTGGTGCTGATGGACGAAGTCGGCCGCGGCACCAGCACCTTCGACGGCCTTTCGCTGGCTTGGGCTGCGGCCGAGCGTCTGGCTCAGCTGCGCGCTTATACGCTGTTCGCCACCCACTACTTCGAGCTGACGGTACTGCCGGAAAGCCAGCCGCTGGTGGCCAACGTCCACCTCAATGCCACCGAGCACAACGAGCGCATCGTATTCCTCCACCACGTATTGCCTGGCCCTGCCAGCCAGAGCTACGGATTGGCGGTTGCGCAACTGGCCGGCGTCCCCACCGAGGTGATTGTGCGGGCTCGCGAGCATCTGGGTCGACTGGAAGCCACGGCGCTGCCTCACGAAACGGCGCAACCAAGCAAAGGCAAACCGGCCGCCCCGCAGCAGAGCGATATGTTCGCCAGCCTGCCGCATCCAGTGCTCGATGAACTTGCCAAGCTTAATCTGGATGACATGACCCCGCGTAAGGCGCTGGAAATGCTCTATACATTAAAGACACGGATCTAACGCACTGGCCTGCAAGCTGTTAGAATCTCGCGCGGTTTGGGATGCCGCAGGCAAATAGCCTGGTCTGCAGATATCGCTCCCAAACCTGGCGACCCCACCGTGAAGGGGCGCAGCACGCCGCCGCCTGAGGAGAGAATTAGAATGACCTTCGTCGTCACCGACAACTGCATCAAGTGCAAGTACACCGACTGCGTAGAAGTGTGTCCGGTGGACTGCTTTTACGAAGGCCCGAACTTCCTGGTGATTCACCCGGATGAGTGCATCGACTGCGCCCTGTGCGAACCAGAATGCCCTGCTGTGGCCATCTTTTCCGAAGACGAAGTCCCGAGTGAGATGCAAGAGTTCATTCAGCTGAACGTTGATCTGGCCGAGATCTGGCCCAACATCACTGAAAAGAAAGATCCGCTGCCAGATGCGGCGGAGTTTGATGGCGTTAAAGGCAAGATCAAAGACCTCGCTCGCTGATCATTGTTGCGCTCTTGAAAAGGCCCCTTGCGGGCCTTTTTGCGTTTCAGGGGTTGCGATCCTTTTCTACAGGCAAAAAAAAGGGGCGGTATGACCCGCCCACATTTTTTCCCTATTCCTTGTGTTCCTTTTCATCGTCCTGATGAATCACGTCCTTGCGATGTTCCTTGACCATCATCCTTAATGGCTGTGTCTATCCGTCGACACAGGGCTGATATTAAAGAGTTCCCCGGCAAGAGCAATCACCTGCCACGGGTAAACCCGAATGAAACGACATGTTTATCTATAAAAAATATCATTATAAATCAACAATTTACATAATTAAGCCAACAAAAATAGACGACCACCACCCGGTAGAAAAACCGAACACTTACGAAAGAGTAAGCCATGGCTTACGTTAACCTGCGAAAGCGTCCGAATAGCTCTTACGAAGCTTAAACAGCCTATCAATCGGCGAATAACAAAAAGCCCCGAAACAGACGGGGCTTATTGTTATCAGGCGAACGCGCTCCTGCTACTGGAACAGCGACTCGCTCGACAGGCCATTCTTCTCAAGGATTTCACGCAGGCGTTTCAGACCTTCAACCTGAATCTGTCTGACCCGCTCACGGGTCAGGCCAATCTCCAGGCCTACGTCTTCCAGCGTACTGCTCTCGTGGCCGCGCAGGCCGAAGCGGCGGATCACCACTTCGCGCTGTTTGTCCGTCAGCTCCGAGAGCCACTGATCGATGCTCTGCGACAGGTCATCATCCTGAAGCAGCTCACAAGGATCAGTAGGGCGGTCATCGGTAAGGGTGTCCAGCAGGGTTTTATCCGAATCCGGACCCAGCGAGACGTCGACCGAAGAAACCCGCTCGTTCAAGCCCAGCATGCGCTTGACCTCTCCTACCGGTTTTTCCAGCAGGTTGGCGATTTCTTCGGGTGAGGGTTCATGATCGAGCTTTTGTGTCAGCTCCCGTGCCGCCCGAAGATAGACGTTGAGCTCTTTGACCACATGAATCGGCAGCCGGATGGTCCGGGTCTGATTCATGATTGCACGCTCGATGGTCTGACGGATCCACCAGGTAGCGTAGGTCGAAAAGCGGAAGCCGCGCTCCGGATCGAACTTCTCCACCGCCCGGATCAGGCCGAGGTTGCCCTCTTCGATCAGGTCGAGCAGCGACAATCCACGATTGACGTAGCGTCGGGCGATTTTCACCACCAGTCGCAGGTTGCTTTCAATCATGCGTTTGCGCCCAGCCGGATCGCCACTTTGCGACAGGCGCGCAAAATGAACTTCTTCTTCCGGTGACAACAAGGGGGAAAAGCCGATTTCGTTGAGGTACAGCTGAGTAGCATCGAGTGCTCGGGTGTAGTCGATGTACTTATGCTGCTTGAGTGTTGCGGAGTGTCTGGATTTGGAGCGAACTGAAGGCGTAGCTGATCCTTCATTCGACATCTCATCCGATGCGACGTCGGTCTCCATCAGGAGAACCTCATCGTCGATGTCAAACTCCGGCACTTCTTTACTGAGAGCCATTGTTATAGTCCTTTGGTGAGTTCGACCTCAAGCTCAAGCGACGCCTTTATCCTTGGCAACGCTGGAGCCTGTTCCCTCTACGTGACGGAACAGGCTGGTAACAAATCAACGACGTGGCAGGAATTGCAGCGGATCTACAGGTTTACCTTGTCGGCGAATCTCAAAATGCAGTTTCACCCGGTCTGTACCCGTGGACCCCATTTCGGCAATTGTCTGTCCGACTTTGACCTGCTGCCCCTCCCGAACCAACAGCCTGCGGTTGTGACCGTAGGCACTGACGTAGGTATCGCTGTGTTTGATGATGACCAATTCGCCGTAGCCCCGCAAGCCACTCCCGGCATAAACCACAGTCCCATCAGACGCAGCTAAAACAGGCTGTCCCAAATCCCCGGCGATATCAATTCCTTTATTCAAACTACCGTTTGAAGAGAATTTCCCAATCAAAATGCCGTTGGATGGCCATCCCCAGCCTGTCGGCGCAGGCCCTGCGGGAGGTAGTGGCGCAGGCGCTGTCTTGTTTGCGACGGACGGTGCAGCCGTCTCTTTGGCCGGGCTCGCACCCGATGCCGGACGCCGGGTAACGGTAAATTTGCTCGAAGAAGAAGCGGTTGTTCCAGACGGGGTCACCACCTCTGTCGGCGTTGAACCGGAACGCCCATCGAAGCGAATCGTCTGACCTGGATGGATTGTGTAAGGCGTAGGAATGTCGTTGCGTGCCGCCAGGGCCTTGTAGTCCCAGCCGTAGCGAAAGGCGATCGAGAACAGGGTATCGCCGCGACGGACCACGTATTGGCCGGTGGTTACTGCGGGGCGTTGGGCCGCCGCGTTATTACGATCGACCACTCGCACATCGCTTGAACGCGTGCTGGAGCAACCGACCAACAAGGAACTCAAGACAAGGCCAGTCACCAGGCGCTGAAAGCTTGTTGTACCGATACGCTGCGCAATGACTGTGAGACTCACCCGCCGCTCCCTTTGTGGTGGTTGAAGATAAAAATCGCCGTATTCAGGCATGAAATGTCGCAAGTATAACTGGCCGTTCGGGCTTTACCGTCGGCAAAACAATATCGACACGCACACACGTTTGCTGATCGCTGTTCAATCGCGTTTAACCGATCAATGCCGCTGTAAGACCAAGGTAATCAAATGGAATTCAGCGTCTTTAAATAAATGCTTAAGCCAGTGGCCCATGGAGCAATGGCACAAAGCGCACCGCCCCCAAAACACGTCTGGAAAAGCCTTGTTCTTCACGGATGATCAACATCAATTGCTGAACCTCCCCTGAACCAACCGGAATCACCAGCCGCCCACCCGGCGCTAATTGATCGAGCAACGCCTGAGGTACATCGGTCGCCACCGCAGTGACGATAATGCCGTTGTACGGTGCCAGCGCTGGCCAGCCTTCCCAACCGTCGCCCCAGCGAAATACCACGTTGCGCGTGTTCAACTCGACCAGGCGCTCCTTGGCACGATCCTGCAGGACCTTGATGCGCTCGACGGAAAACACCCGCTCGACCAATTGCGACAACACCGCCGTCTGGTAACCGGACCCGGTGCCGATCTCCAGCACTTTATCCAGAGGACCGGCCTCCAGCAGCAGTTCGCTCATGCGAGCCACCATATAAGGCTGAGAAATGGTCTGGTTATGGCCAATCGGCAATGCCGTGTCTTCGTAGGCACGGTGCGCCAGGGCTTCATCGACAAACAGATGACGCGGTGTACGCCGAATGACCTCCAACACCTGGGCGTTGGACAGACCTTCCTCATACAGCCGCTGGATCAGCCGTTCGCGCGTGCGCTGGGAGGTCATCCCGATACCACGGCGCAGGATATCGTCTTGTTCACGAGCCATCAGCGCAGCCCCTCCAGCCAGCCATCAAGACTTTCAAAGGCGTCATTGAAGGTGCGATCGAGTTGCAGCGGTGTGATCGAGACATAACCCTGCATCACCGCATGGAAATCCGTGCCCGGCCCACCATCTTCCGCATCACCGGCCGCGGCAATCCAGTAGCCGGATTTACCACGCGGATCGACCACTTGAATCGGCGCGGCGGCGCGGGCACGGTGACCCAGGCGAGTCAGCTGGATACCTCGAATGTGTTCCAGAGGCAGATTCGGAATGTTCACGTTCAGCACCGTGCGCGGTGGCAAATCAAGGTCGGCATAAGCCTCCACCAGCTTGCGCGCAAAGTAGGCCGCCGTCGGCAGGTTTTCCACTTGCCGCGATACCAGCGAAAAGGCAAACGACGGCAGCGTGAGGAAACGCCCTTCGAGCGCCGCCGCAACCGTGCCGGAATACAGCACATCGTCGCCCAGGTTGGCCCCCAGGTTAATCCCGGAAACCACCATATCCGGCTCACGCTCCAGCAAACCGTTGAGGCCCAGGTGCACGCAATCGGTCGGCGTACCATTAAGGCTGATAAAGCCATTGGCCAGGGTTAGCGGGTGCAACGGACGGTCGAGCGTCAACGAACTGCTGGCGCCGCTTTTGTCCTGGTCAGGCGCGATAACCACGCACTCGGTGTAATCCGCCAGCGCAGCATGAAGCGCGGCGAGACCGGGTGCTGTTACCCCATCGTCGTTAGAAATCAGAATACGCATGAGCTATCCGTCTGCCCCACCGGCACCAGATCGACGAGTTCACGCACCAATACGGTGGCGAAGCATCCGGCCGGAAGGACGAATTCCAGTTGCAGAATGTCCAGCGAGGGATAATGCCACGTCAACCCGCCAATGGGCAGCCGCAGGATGCGACGTTCATGGCTCATTCCAGCGTTTATCAACCAATCGCGCAGATCCGCTTCGCCTGCCGCGACCTGTTGCTCCAGTTCATGAGTCGCACCGGTCGCGGGTGACTCGCCCTCGCCCCACTGCGGCCCGGTCGGGTGCAGGTCGAGGATCGCCAGGCGCGGGTCGCTGCATTCGGCCTCACCTGCCGGGAAGAAGCTGCGGCTGTCGGTGAAGGCCAGCAGATCACCCACCTGGGCGCGCTGCCAACTGCCGTCGGCAACTCGCGCCGCCAACACCTGATTGAACAGGAAGCTGCGTGCGGCAGAGAGCAGGCGTGAACGCACGTTGCGCTGCTCCGGCAAGGCTTTACGTGCCGCCCAGTCACGTGCATCCACCACGTTGCCGCCGTTGTGGCCGAAACGCTGCGCGCCGAAGTAGTTGGGAATGCCTTGTTTGGCGATCAGTTGCAGACGCGCGTCAATCGCGTCCTTGTCGCCAGCAAACTGGGTCAAGCGCAAGGTAAAGCCATTGGCCGAATGCGCACCGCGCTGCAACTTGCGTTTATGCCGTGCGGTCTTGAGGATTTTCAGTGTGTCGTTTTCTGCCGCGGACAAGTCAGGATCGGCCTTGCCCGGCAATTGCACGCTGAACCACTGGCGGGTCAGTGCCTGGCGATCTTTCAAGCCGGCATAACTGACGGTGCGCAACGGCACGCCGGCAGCCTTGGCAATCCGCCGGGCCGCCTCTTCAGTGTTCAGGCCGCGTTTTTCCACCCAGATCCACAGGTGTTCGCCTTCACCGGTCAGCGGAATGTCGAGAACTTCATCGACCTGGAAATCTTCCGCGATGGCTTTCAGTACAGCGCTACCAAGGGGTTCACCGTAGGCACGCGGGCCAAGCAGTTGCAGTTCATTCATGCGCGCAGCAACAAGGCAACGGAGTGCACGGCGATGCCTTCTTCGCGACCGACAAAGCCGAGCTTTTCGGTGGTGGTAGCTTTCACGTTCACTTGATCCAACTCAACTTGAAGATCCGCGGCGATCAGCGCACGCATCGATTCGATATGCGGGGCCATTTTCGGCGTTTGGGCAACGATGGTGTTATCGACATTGCCGACCTTCCAGCCCTTGGCGTGGATCAGTGCGACAACGTGACGCAACAGCACGCGGCTGTCAGCACCTTTGAATTGCGGGTCGGTGTCTGGAAAGTGTTTACCGATATCACCCAGCGCCGCTGCACCGAGCAAGGCATCGCTCAACGAATGCAGCAAGACGTCGCCGTCGGAATGGGCGAGCAGCCCGAAGCTGTGTGCAATTCGCACACCGCCCAGAGTGATGAAATCGCCTTCAGCGAAACGGTGCACATCATAGCCGTGGCCAATACGCATAAAAAAACGCCCCGATTTAGTCAGGGCGTGATTCTACCTGCTTTAGGCGCCTAGAGCGTGTGCGTGATGTCGCAAGTGTTCATCAATAAAGCTGGCGATAAAGAAATAGCTGTGGTCGTAGCCCGGTTGCAGACGCAAGGTCAGCGGATGGCCGGCCAGTTTCGCCGCCTGCTGCAACGCTTCGGGCTTGAGCTGAGTGGTGAGGAAGTCATCCCGATCACCCTGATCCACCAGCAACGGCAGCTTTTCGTCGGCCTCGCTGATCAGCACGCAGGCATCCCATTCACGCCACTTCGAACGCTCTTCGCCCAGATAGCGCGAAAACGCCTTCTGACCCCACGGGCAATCCATCGGATTGTTGATAGGCGCGAAGGCCGACACCGACTGATACCGCCCAGGGTTGCGCAAGGCACAGACCAGCGCGCCGTGCCCGCCCATGGAGTGGCCGCTGACGCCGCGTTTGTCCGAGGCCGGAAAATGCGCTTCGACCAACGCAGGCAATTCCTGCACCACGTAGTCATGCATCCGATAGTGCCTGGCCCAAGGCTCCTGTGTGGCATTCAGATAGAACCCGGCCCCCAGGCCGAAATCCCATGCGCCATCCGGGTCGCCCGGAACATCGGCACCTCGCGGACTAGTGTCCGGCGCGACAATGATCAGTCCCAGCTCGGCCGCCATGCGCAAGGCGCCGGCCTTGTGCATGAAGTTTTCGTCGGTGCAGGTCAATCCCGACAACCAGTACAACACCGGCAGCTTACCGCCCTGCTCCGCTTGCGGCGGCAGGTACACGGCAAACACCATGTCGCAGCCCAGCACCTCGGAATGATGCTTGTAGCGTTTATGCCAGCCACCGAAGCTTTTCTGGCATGAGAGATTTTCCAGACTCATGACCGACCTCAGAAATGGATGACAGAGCGGATGCTTTTGCCTTCATGCATCAGATCGAATGCCTTGTTGATGTCTTCCAGACCCATGGTGTGGGTAATGAAAGTGTCCAACGGGATTTCGCCGGTCTGGGCCATTTCCACGTAGCTTGGCAGCTCGGTGCGACCGCGCACGCCGCCGAATGCCGAACCGCGCCAGACGCGACCGGTCACCAACTGGAACGGACGGGTGGAGATTTCCTGGCCAGCACCGGCAACGCCGATGATCACCGACTCACCCCAACCCTTGTGGCAGCACTCCAGCGCCGCACGCATCAGTTGCACATTGCCGATGCACTCGAAGGAAAAGTCGACGCCGCCGTCAGTCATGTCGACGATCACGTCCTGAATCGGACGGTCGAAGTCTTTCGGGTTCACACAATCGGTAGCGCCCAGCTGCTTGGCGATTTCGAACTTGGCCGGGTTGATGTCGATGGCAATAATTCGCCCGGCCTTGGCTTTGACCGCGCCGATGACCGCTGACAGACCAATGCCGCCCAGGCCGAAAATGGCCACGGTGTCGCCCGGCTTGACCTTGGCAGTGTTGATGACCGCGCCGATACCGGTGGTGACGCCGCAACCCAACAGGCAGACTTTTTCCAGTGGCGCTTCTTTAGGAATCTTCGCGACGGAGATTTCCGGCAACACGGTGTATTCAGAAAAGGTCGACGTGCCCATGTAGTGAAAAATCGGCTGACCTTTGTAGGAGAAACGCGTGGTGCCGTCTGGCATCAGGCCTTTGCCCTGGGTCGCACGAATAGCCTGGCAGAGATTGGTCTTGCCCGACTTGCAGAATTTGCACTGCCCGCATTCCGGGGTGTACAGCGGAATCACGTGATCGCCGACCGCAACCGAGGTCACGCCTTCACCGATAGCCTCGACAATCGCGCCACCTTCGTGGCCGAGGATCGACGGGAAGATGCCTTCCGGGTCAGCGCCCGACAGGGTGTAGGCGTCGGTATGGCAAACGCCGGAGGCGACCACACGCAACAGGACTTCACCCGCCTTGGGCATGGCGACATCGACTTCAACGATCTCAAGGGGTTTCTTGGCCTCGAAGGCAACGGCGGCGCGCGACTTGATCATCCTGTCTCTCCAGCGAATAAAAACGAGACAGCGAGTGTAAAACACCGCCAGACGATTAATAATCCAGCCGAAAGCAAAACATTATTGCCACACAGGGATAATCCTCATGTCCGAGAACCGCTGGGAAGGCATCGATGAGTTCGTCGCCGTCGCCGAATGCAACCAGTTCACGGCTGCCGCCGAACGCCTAGGGGTTTCGTCTTCGCACATCAGTCGACAAATCGTACGTCTTGAAGAACGCCTGCAAACCCGCCTGCTCTACCGCAGCACCCGTCGGGTGACGCTGACCGAAGCCGGGCAGACTTTCCTGCAACACTGCCAGCGCCTACAAGACGGTCGCGAAGAAGCCTTGCGCGCCGTCGGCGACCTGACCAGCGAACCCAAAGGCATGCTGCGCATGACCTGTGCAGTGGCGTACGGCGAGCGCTTCATCGTGCCGCTGGTGACCAGCTTCATGGGGCTTTATCCACAATTGCGGGTCGATATCGAGCTGAGCAACCGCCCGCTCGACCTGGTGCACGAGGGCCTGGACCTGGCAATCCGGCTCGGCCGCCTGCAAGACTCACGACTGGTGGCCACGCGCCTGGCGCCACGACGCATGTACTTGTGCGCCTCGCCGTCCTACCTGGAACGTTATGGCCGACCGCACAGTTTGTCCGAGCTGAGTCGGCACAACTGCCTGATCGGCAGTTCGGACATCTGGCAACTGGAGCAGGACGGTCGAGAGTTTTCCCAACGAGTACAGGGCAACTGGCGTTGTAACAGCGGGCAAGCGGTGCTGGACGCGGCGCTACAAGGTGTTGGGTTGTGTCAGTTGCCGGACTATTACGTGCTGGAGCACCTGAACAGTGGCACGCTGGTGTCGTTGCTGGATGCTCATCAACCACCGAACACCGCCGTGTGGGCGCTGTATCCGCAACAACGGCATCTGTCGCCGAAGGTGCGCAAGTTGGTGGATTATCTGAAGGAAGGGTTGGCCAAGCGGCCTGAATACCAAGTTTGATCAGAAGATCAAAAGATCGCAGCCTGCGGCAGCTCGAAGATCACCAGCGGCGCCCCAACCACTCAACAGGCCGAGCGTTAGCTCGCCTGCCGCTGTTGATCTTGATCCACCCGCCCCTTCGGGAGGCCGAGTGGAGGTGTTCATCAGGGGGTGGGCGCGCAGCGCCGTACGGCGCAGCCGGACACATCGAGAGGAGGTCGTCGCGCAGCAGACCGTAGGCGATGCCCCCTGATGGACACCGGAGCGAGGGGACGCCGAGCTTAGGCGAGGTGCCGTACGCTTGGGGCGAGCGTTTTTTTGCTTACTTTTTTTAGGCGCTTGTAAAAAAAGTGAGTCGCCGTCAGGCGAAACCCTAAGCGGCCGTTACCGCAGGAATGGATATGTACACCTGTAAGAGATTGGTCGGCTATCAGGCCGCCATCGCGGGCAAGCTCGGCTCCCACAGTTTTGATTGGTGTACATCCGCAAGAGATGGGTCGGCTGTCAGGCCGCCTTCGCGAGCAAGCTCGGCTCCTACAGTTTTGATTGATGTACATCTGTAAGAGATTGGTCGGCTGTCAGGCCGCCTTCGCAGGCAAGCCAGCTCCCACACGGGTATCAGCGGCGATTCGCCCAACGCTGTCGCAACCATTCAAGGTCTTCAGGCCGGGTAACCTTGAGATTATCCGCACGCCCCTCGATCAAGCGTGGCGCCTGCCCCGCCCACTCCATCGCAGAAGCCTCATCGGTAACAGTGACATCAGCTACCAAACTGTCCGCCAACGCCCGATGCAAAGCTCCAAGACGGAACATCTGCGGCGTATACGCCTGCCAGATCAAACTGCGATCAACGGTTTCAAGAACCCGACCATGCTTGTCCACACGCTTGAGGGTGTCACGCGCAGGCACTGCAAGTAACCCGCCGACAGGATCGTCAGCCAGTTCCGTCAGCAACTTGTCGAGATCGTCGCGAGCCAGGTTCGGTCGTGCCGCGTCGTGGACCAACACCCAGTCGTCATCGGCAGCGCCTTGCGTGTGCAAATGCAGCAATGCGTTCAGCACCGAACCCGAGCGCTCTTCACCACCGTCCACCCGTTGAATACGCGGGTCGGTGGCACACGCCAGGGTCGGCCAATAAGGATCATCAACTGCCAGACTGACCACCAGGCCTTTCAAGGCTGGATGATCGAGGAAACAGCCAAGGCTGTGTTCGAGAATAGTGCGCCCGCCCAGTTGCAGATATTGCTTGGGACGGTCCGCGGCCATACGGGCACCGACGCCCGCGGCAGGAATCACGGCCCAGAAGGCCGGTAACGTATTCATCATTGAGCCAACTGGTAAAGGGTTTCACCGTCCTTGACCATGCCCAACTCATGGCGAGCCCGCTCTTCAACGGTCTCCATGCCTTTTTTCAACTCACTGACCTCGGCGTCCATCACCCGATTGCGCTCCAGCAACGACTCGTTCTCAGCATGCTGATCGGCAATTTGCTGAGTCAACTCGGCCACTTGCGCCAGACTGCCATTACCTACCCATAGGCGATATTGCAGACCAGCCAGCAGCAAGAGCAAGACAAGAAACAACCAGTAAGGACTGCGCATCGAATATCAGGTATCCAGTGAAAAAAGACAGCCATGCCAACTTTGAAGCTTCTGACAGCACGAAGCCTGGAAGAACCAGGCTCGTACTTATAAGGCATCAGATTAGTGGCAAAAACGTCGCTGTAGCGATTTTCCCGACACAATCCGGTGTCTTTTTACCAGCCCAAGCTTAGCCGCGGAACTCGCTGCGACCGTTGTACTTGGCTTTGCCACCCAATTGCTCTTCGATACGCAGCAGTTGGTTGTACTTGGAAACGCGGTCGGAACGGCACAGCGAACCGGTTTTGATCTGGCCAGCCGAAGTGCCCACAGCCAGGTCGGCAATGGTCGAATCTTCGGTTTCGCCGGAGCGGTGCGAGATCACGGCAGTGTAACCAGCGGCCTTGGCCATCTGGATCGCTTCCAGGGTTTCGGTCAGGGTGCCGATCTGGTTGAACTTGATCAGGATCGAGTTGGCGATCTTCTTGTCGATCCCTTCTTTCAGGATCTTGGTGTTGGTCACGAACAGGTCGTCGCCCACCAGCTGGGTTTTTTCGCCGATTTTGTCAGTGAGGATTTTCCAGCCAGCCCAGTCGGACTCGTCCAGGCCATCTTCAATGGAGATGATCGGGTAACGTTCGGTCAGGCCTTTGAGGTAGTCGGCAAAACCTTCGGCGGTGAACACCTGGCCTTCACCGGACAGGTTGTACTTGCCATCTTCGTAGAATTCGCTGGCCGCGCAGTCCAGAGCCAGGGTCACATCGGTGCCCAGTTTGTAGCCAGCGTTGGCCACGGCTTCAGAGATCACTTTCAGTGCATCTTCGTTGGACGCCAGGTTCGGTGCGAAACCACCTTCGTCACCCACCGCAGTGCTCAGGCCACGAGCCTTCAGCACAGCTTTGAGGTGATGGAAAATCTCGGTGCCCATGCGCAGGCCTTCCGAGAAGGTCTTGGCGCCCACTGGCTGAACCATGAATTCCTGGATGTCGACGTTGTTATCGGCGTGCTCGCCACCGTTGATGATGTTCATCATCGGAACCGGCATCGAGTAAACACCCGGAGTACCGTTCAGGTTGGCGATGTGTGCGTACAGCGGCAGGTCCTGGTCGTGGGCAGCAGCCTTGGCAGCCGCCAGGGACACGGCGAGGATTGCGTTGGCGCCCAGGCTGCCTTTGTTCTCGGTACCGTCCAGCTCGATCATGATGCGGTCGAGGGCTTTCTGGTCAACCGGGTCTTTACCCAGCAGCGCGGTGCGAATCGGGCCATTGATGTTGGCTACAGCTTTCAGTACACCCTTGCCCAGGTAACGGCTCTTGTCGCCATCACGCAGCTCGAGCGCTTCGCGCGAACCGGTGGAAGCACCGGACGGCGCGCAAGCGCTGCCGATGATGCCGTTATCGAGAAGCACGTCCGCTTCGACGGTGGGATTGCCACGGGAGTCGAGAACTTCACGACCTTTGATGTCGACGATTTTTGCCATTGTTGTAAACACTCCAAAGTTGACGAAAACGACGCAGCTGTAGGAAATTTTTTACCGTCGGCAAGTGATAAGCAGCGGGCAGACTTGCGGACGATAAGGCTCAAGCCCGAGGGCCTGAGCGTTATATCGTGCGGTACTTTACCGGAGAATTGAGGGTTACGCGGTTTCTACCGTCGGAAAACTCTTCACCAGTTCATCCAGAGCCTTGAGCTGAGCCAGGAATGGTTCCAGCTTGTCCAGACGCAAGGCGCAAGGGCCGTCGCATTTGGCGTTGTCCGGATCCGGATGCGCTTCCAGGAACAGGCCGGCCAGCGACTGGCTCATGCCAGCCTTGGCCAGGTCGGTGACCTGGGCGCGGCGTCCGCCGGCAGAATCCGCGCGACCACCGGGCATTTGCAGCGCGTGGGTCACGTCGAAGAACACCGGGTATTCGAACTGTTTCATGATGCCGAAGCCGAGCATGTCCACGACCAGGTTGTTGTAGCCGAAGCTCGAACCACGCTCACAGAGGATCAACTGATCGTTACCGGCCTCTTCGCATTTACTCAGGATGTGTTTCATTTCCTGAGGGGCGAGGAACTGGGCTTTCTTGATGTTGATCACCGCGCCGGTCTTGGCCATCGCGACGACCAGATCGGTCTGGCGCGACAGGAAGGCCGGCAACTGGATGATGTCGCAGACTTCAGCGACCACCGCAGCCTGCTCAGGCTCGTGGACATCGGTGATGATCGGCACGCCGAAGGCTTGCTTGATGTCCTGGAAAATCCGCATGCCTTCCTCGAGGCCGGGGCCCCGATAGGAAGTTACCGACGAGCGGTTGGCCTTGTCGAAGCTGGCCTTGAACACGTAAGGGATACCGAGTTTCTCGGTGACCTTTACGTACTCTTCACAGACCTGCATCGCCATGTCACGGCTTTCCAGCACGTTCATGCCACCGAACAACACCATCGGTTTGTCGTTGGCGATTTCGATGTTGCCTACGCGGATGATCTTTTGAGCCATCAGGTTCAAGCCTTCTTCTGGTGTTGAGCCAAAGCTGCTTTGACGAAACCGCTGAACAACGGGTGACCGTCGCGTGGAGTCGAGGTGAATTCCGGGTGGAACTGGCAAGCAACGAACCATGGGTGGTTCGGCGCTTCAACCACTTCAACCAGCGCACCGTCACCGGAACGACCGGAAATTTTCAGACCGGCTTCGATCAGTTGTGGCAGCAGTTTGTTGTTCACTTCGTAGCGATGACGATGACGCTCGACGATCACGTCCTTGGCGTAGCAATCGTGGACCAGGGAGCCAGCTTCCAGCAGGCAATCCTGAGCCCCCAGACGCATGGTGCCGCCAAGATCGGACGATTCGGAACGGGTTTCAACGGCGCCGGTGGCATCTTCCCACTCGGTGATCAGACCCACGACCGGGTGACCGCTGGTGCGATCGAATTCGGTGGAGTTGGCGTCTTTCCAGCCCAGCACGTTACGGGCGAACTCGATCACCGCGACTTGCATGCCCAGGCAGATACCCAGGTACGGAACCTTGTTTTCGCGAGCGTATTGAACGGCGGTGATCTTGCCTTCCACGCCACGCAGACCGAAGCCGCCTGGTACCAGAATCGCGTCAACGCCTTCCAGCAGCGCGGTGCCCTGGTTCTCGATGTCTTCGGAATCGATGTAACGCAGGTTGACCTTGGTACGGTTGCTGATGCCGGCATGACTCATCGCTTCGATCAGCGACTTGTAGGCGTCCAGCAGTTCCATGTACTTGCCGACCATGGCGATGGTGACTTCGTGCTCCGGGTTGAGCTTGGCATCGACCACAGCTTCCCACTCGGACAGATCGGCGCCGCCGCATTGCAGACCGAAACGCTCGACGACGAAATCATCCAGGCCCTGGGAATGCAGGATGCCCGGGATCTTGTAGATGGTGTCGGCGTCTTCCAGCGCGATGACCGCACGCTCTTCAACGTTGGTGAACTGCGCGATCTTGCGACGCGAAGAGATATCGATCGGGTGGTCGGAACGGCACACCAGCACGTCTGGTTGCAGGCCGATGGAACGCAGTTCCTTGACCGAGTGCTGAGTTGGCTTGGTTTTGGTTTCGCCGGCAGTGGCGATGTACGGCACCAGTGTCAGGTGCATCAGCATCGCGCGCTTGGCGCCGACTTCGAAACGCAATTGACGGATGGCTTCGAGGAACGGCTGGGATTCGATGTCACCTACGGTGCCACCGATCTCGACCATGGCCACGTCGGCATCGCCAGCCCCCTTGATGATGCGGCGCTTGATTTCGTCGGTGATGTGCGGAATCACCTGGATGGTTGCGCCCAGGTAATCACCACGGCGCTCTTTGCGCAGGACGTGCTCGTAGACACGGCCGGTGGTGAAGTTGTTGTTCTGGGTCATGGTCGTGCGGATGAACCGCTCGTAGTGGCCCAGGTCCAGGTCGGTCTCGGCGCCGTCGTGAGTGACGAACACTTCACCGTGCTGGAACGGGCTCATGGTGCCCGGGTCAACGTTGATGTACGGGTCCAGCTTGAGCATGGTGACCTTAAGTCCCCGCGCCTCCAGGATGGCCGCCAATGAAGCCGATGCAATGCCTTTCCCCAATGAAGAAACAACACCGCCCGTGACGAATATGTAGCGCGTCATGAAAAACCCTAGAAGTCTGCGTTAAAGCGGTCCGAGCCGCCGGGGAAAGCGAAGGAAGGCCGAAGCCCCCGATCACCTGCATTAATTACAGTGCATCTTTCAAAAAAACCGCCGCGTTGGGACAGACCGGAAGAAGAATCACCGGTACGTTGCTCGCTACACATTTTTTGGAATCGCCCAGCAAAGACTGCTTGGTAATCGGCAACTCCTGCAATTCAGTTGAATCCACAGAAGTTGTATCAAGAAGGGAGCGTAGTCTACCGGAAAGCCCCTTTCAGCTCAAACCTTGATCGTTGATCGCTGGCTGCCACCGCAAAAGGCCGTTTCCCCCCGAGCTACCGTCGAGCCCGCGCAGGTTTGCCACAGCGAGCAATTGTTCATTGCAGTAGAGCAGCGGCAATCTGCCACGGGCGAACAGCGGCAGGCCGCTTTCATTGAGCAAACGCTTGAGATCCCGATGCCCCCGCCCCGGCAACTGCATGATTTCACCGCCCTGCCGGTAGCGCACGCTTAATACGCCGGCAGGAACGGCCCCACTGAAGGTCAACCGTCCGTTATTCGGCAGCAGCAGTACCGCCGACAGATCAGGCCACAGCGGAGCGGGCTCGGGGAGGCTCAGCCAATGGCCGGACAACCACCAGATTCGTCCGTTCGCACGATGCAATTCACCGTCTGCCAGGCGCCAGATCGGCCGCGCATCTGTCGCTGCATCGCGCAAATTTTCCCAACCCGACCAATGGTCACTGTCCGGCATCCGCGTCAACGGCGCCAGCCAGTGGCTGAGGGCATTGCGCTGGCGAGCGGCGGAAAGCTTTTCAAGCGCAGCCATTTCCAGAGACGGCACACCCAGCCAATCGAATTCGCTGACAGTTGCGGCGGGCGCCAGATCTATCTCGGCCAAATCATCGAGCAGACCCTGCGCTTCACTCAAATGCGCAGCACTGCGGGCAATGGTGGTCACAGCCTGCGGCCAACGCTGAGTCAGCGCTGGAAAAATCTGCTGGCGAAGGTAATTGCGAGAAAACTGTTGATCGGCGTTCGACGGATCTTCGATCCAGCTCAACTGATGGTCGACGACATAGGCTTCGAGTTCAGCCCGCGACACATCCAGCAACGGCCGCAGCAAAAAACCATGCCCCAATGGACGCTGCGACGGGATCGCCGACAAGCCTCTCACCCCTGCCCCGCGTAGTAGGCGGAACAAAAGAGTTTCTGCCTGATCGTTCCGGTGCTGCGCCGTCAGTAGCAGCTCATTGGTTTGGGTCGCCTCGACAAAGGCGCCGTACCGCGCCTCACGCGCCGCACGTTCCAGGCTCGCCCCAGGCTGGACCTGAACCTGAATAACCTCCAACGGCACACCCAGTGCATCACACACCCGCTGACAATGCTCCGGCCACGCATCAGCCGCAGCCTGGAGGCCGTGATGGATGTGAATGGCTTTGAGTTCTGGCAGGGAATGTTTTTTTGCGAGTTGCGCAAGAAGGTGCAGCAGAACAGTGGAGTCGAGACCACCGGAGAAAGCGACACGCCAGGTCGGCGCGGTGCGCCAGGGAACCAGGCGTTTGAGAACTGCAGCTGAAAGACTCATGAACATCCCCAAACCTGTAGGAGCAAAGCTTGCTCGCGATGAACGATAACGCGATCGGCCTGATAGACCGAGGCGCTTGCATCGCGGGCAAGCCTTGCTCCTACAAGGAGAAGGAGCTGTGCTCGATCAGAGACCGTAGCTCATCAGACGCTCGTAACGGCGGGCCAGCAGCGCGTCGTTGTCGAACTTCTTCAGCATCGCCAGTTGCGAGCTCAGCTCGGCACGGATCGAGGCAGCAGCAGCGGCCGGATCACGGTGCGCGCCACCCAGTGGCTCACTGATCACTTTATCAACGATACCCAGGCCTTTCAGGCGCTCGGCGGTGATGCCCATCGCTTCAGCGGCATCCGGTGCCTTCTCGGCGGTTTTCCACAGAATCGAAGCGCAACCTTCCGGCGAGATCACCGCATAGGTCGAGTACTGCAGCATGTTCAACTGGTCGCAAACGCCGATCGCCAGTGCACCGCCGGAACCACCCTCACCGATCACGGTGGCGATGATTGGGGTTTTCAGGCGGGCCATGACACGCAGGTTCCAGGCAATCGCTTCGCTCTGGTTGCGCTCTTCAGCGTCGATGCCAGGGTATGCACCCGGGGTGTCGATGAAGGTCAGGATCGGCATTTTGAAACGCTCGGCCATTTCCATCAGACGGCAGGCCTTGCGGTAGCCCTCAGGACGCGGCATACCAAAGTTGCGGCGAACCTTCTCGCGCACTTCACGGCCTTTCTGGTGACCGATGATCATCACCGGCTGGTCGTCCAGACGGGCAACACCGCCGACAATCGCAGCGTCGTCGGAGAAGTGACGGTCACCGTGCAATTCATCGAACTCGGTGAAGATGTGTTCGATGTAGTCCAGGGTGTACGGGCGACGAGGGTGACGCGCCAGACGCGCGATCTGCCAGCTGGTCAACTTGCCGAAGATGTCTTCGGTGAGCGTGCTGCTCTTGTCTTGCAGGCGGGAGATTTCATCGCCGATATTCAGCGAATTGTCATTACCGACCAAGCGCAACTCTTCGATCTTGGCTTGCAGGTCGGCGATCGGCTGTTCGAAATCAAGAAAATTCGGGTTCATAGGCGTCCGTCTTGGGTCGACGTCCAAAGGAGCTTGGGCCGGCCGGTTGTCTATTCGCGCCCTACCTTAAGGGACAGGCGCGTTCAGGTCGAGATTAAAAATTGGGTCAAGGTCAAGGCCAAGCTTTCAAAGGTAAAGACTGGCATCTGACCGTCAACGGTATTGGAGGAAGACGTTGTCTCGCCCGAACTGGTCACGCAGGGCTTGAATCAAGGCATCCGCCGGATCGATTCGCCAGGTCTCGCCGAACTGCAACAAGGCCTTGGCATCAGGACTGGTGTACTCCATGGTAATCGGACACGCGCCGCGATGACGCTTGAACAACTCGCCCAGCCAGCGTAGCTGATCGCCTTTGAGGTCTTGGGTCTGGACCTTCAGGCGCAGGCTTTCGGCCAGGTTGGTGCGCGCATCTTCCATGCTCATCACCCGCTTGACCCGCAAGCGCAGGCCACCGGAGAAGTCGTCATTGCTGACTTCGCCTTCGACCACCACCATCGCGTCGGTCTGCAACAGCGACTGCGCGGAATGGAACGCCTCGGCAAACAGCGACGCTTCGATCCGGCCCGAACGGTCGTCGAGGGTGATGAAACCCATCTTGTCGCCCTTTTTGTTCTTCATCACCCGCAAGGCGATGATCATGCCCGCAACCGTCTGTGTATCACGCGCCGGTTTCAAATCGATGATGCGCTGACGGGCAAAGCGGCGGATTTCACCTTCGTATTCGTCGATCGGGTGACCGGTCAGGTACAGCCCCAGGGTATCTTTTTCCCCCTTCAGGCGCTCCTTGAGCGTCAGCTCCTTGGCTTTGCGGTGATTGGCGTAAACGTCGGCGTCTGCTTCGACAAACAGGCCACCAAACAGGTCGGCGTGACCACTGTCGTGGGTCCGCGCAGTCTGCTCGGCCGCCTTGATCGCTTCTTCCATGGCCGTCAGCAAGACCGCCCGATTGCGGTCGATATTGGCCTGATAGGCTTTAGGCTCATCGTGAAAATACGGGCCGAGTCGGTCCAGCGCACCGCTGCGGATCAAGCCGTCGAGAGTCCGTTTGTTGATGCGCTTGAGGTCGACCCGGGCGCAAAAATCGAACAGATCCTTGAATGGCCCTTCCTGACGCGCTTCAGTAATCGCTTCAACCGGCCCTTCGCCAACCCCCTTGATCGCCCCCAGACCGTAAATGATCCGGCCTTCGTCGTTCACCGTGAACTTGAACTCCGAGGTGTTCACGTCCGGCGCGTCGAGACGCAGCTTCATGGTCCGCACTTCTTCGATCAAGGTCACGACCTTGTCGGTGTTGTGCATATCCGCCGAGAGTACCGCCGCCATGAACGGCGCCGGGTAGTGGGCTTTCAGCCAAGCGGTCTGGTACGACACCAGGCCGTAGGCGGCAGAGTGAGATTTGTTGAAGCCATAACCGGCGAATTTTTCCACCAGGTCGAAAATGTTACCGGCAAGGTCCGCATCGATATTATTGGTCGCGCACCCTTCAATGAAACCGCCGCGCTGCTTGGCCATTTCTTCGGGTTTTTTCTTACCCATGGCCCGACGCAGCATGTCCGCACCACCGAGGGTGTAGCCGGCCATGACCTGAGCGATCTGCATCACCTGTTCCTGATACAGGATGATGCCGTAGGTCGGCGCCAATACCGGCTTGAGGCCTTCGTACTGGTAATCCGAGTGCGGGTACGCCAGTTCGGCACGACCGTGCTTACGGTTGATGAAGTCATCCACCATGCCCGATTGCAGCGGACCCGGACGGAACAATGCCACGAGTGCGATCAAGTCTTCCAGGCAGTCGGGCTTGAGCTTTTTGATCAGCTCTTTCATGCCGCGCGACTCGAGCTGGAACACCGCGGTGGTTTCAGCTTTTTGCAGCAACTGGTACGTCGGCTTGTCATCCAGCGGGATGAACGCGATGTCCAGCGGCGGCTGATCGACCTTGGCGCGATCGCGGTTGATGGTTTTCAGCGCCCAGTCGATGATGGTCAGGGTTCGCAGACCCAGGAAGTCGAACTTCACCAGACCGGCCGCCTCGACGTCGTCCTTATCGAACTGGGTTACCAGGCCGCCACCTTCTTCGTCGCAATAGATCGGCGAGAAGTCGGTCAGCTTGGTCGGCGCGATCACCACACCACCGGCGTGCTTGCCGACGTTACGCACAACGCCCTCAAGCTTGCGCGCCATCTCCCAGATTTCTGCGGCCTCTTCATCGACCTTGATGAAGTCGCGAAGGATTTCTTCCTGCTCGTAGGCTTTTTCCAGGGTCATGCCGACTTCGAAGGGGATCATCTTCGACAGACGATCCGCCAAACCGTAGGACTTGCCCTGCACCCGCGCCACGTCACGGACCACCGCCTTGGCGGCCATGGAACCGAACGTGATGATCTGGCTTACCGCATTACGGCCGTATTTCTCGGCCACGTAGTCGATCACCCGGTCACGACCGTCCATGCAGAAGTCGACGTCGAAGTCGGGCATGGAAACCCGTTCCGGGTTCAGGAAACGTTCGAACAGCAGGTCATATTCCAGTGGGTCAAGGTCGGTGATCTTCTGCACATAGGCCACCAGCGACCCGGCACCCGACCCACGACCAGGACCTACCGGTACGCCGTTGTTCTTGGCCCACTGGATAAAGTCCATAACGATCAGGAAGTAACCGGGGAAGCCCATCTGGATGATGATATCCAGCTCGAAATTCAACCGGTCGACATAGACCTGACGCTTGGCCTCGTAATCTTCGGTGGTGTCCTTGGGCAGCAGAACACTCAAACGCTCTTCCAGGCCGTCGAAGGAGACCTTGCGGAAATACTCGTCGATGGTCATGCCATCGGGAATCGGGAAGTTGGGCAGGAAGTGTTTGCCGAGCTTCACATCGATATTGCAGCGCTTGGCGATCTCGACGGTGTTTTCCAGCGCTTCGGGCAAGTCGCTGAACAACTCGGCCATTTCCTCGGCGCTTTTCAGGTACTGCTGATCACTGTAGTTCTTCGAACGGCGCGGATCGTCGAGCGCCCGCCCTTCGCCGATGCACACACGGGTTTCGTGAGCCGCGAAGTCTTCCTGCTTGATGAAGCGCACATCGTTGGTCGCCACCAGCGGTGCGCCGATCTTGTCAGCCAGGGCCACGGCGGCGTGCAGCTGTTCTTCGTCGTTGGGGCGATTGGTGCGCTGGATTTCCAGATAGAAGCGATCCGGGAATACTGTCATCCACTCACGGGCCAGAGTCTCGGCCTCATCAGGATTGCCACCGAGCAAGGCGATACCAATCTCGCCCTCCTTCGCAGCCGACAACATGATCAAGCCTTCGTTGGCCTCGGCCACCCACTCACGCTCGATGATGATCTGGCCATTGCGCTGACCGTCGATAAAGCCACGCGAAATCAACTCGGTGAGGTTGCGGTAGCCAACGGCGTTCATCGCCAGGAAGCTGATCCGGCTCAGCGGATTATCAGGATCCTTGTTCGACAGCCACAGGTCGGCGCCACAGATCGGCTTGATCCCGGCGCCCATGGCGTTTTTGTAGAACTTGACCAGGGAACACATGTTGTTCTGGTCGGTGACCGCTACGGCGGGCATATTCATGCCGACCAGGGTCTTGACCAGCGGTTTGATCCGCACCAGACCGTCGACCAGGGAGTATTCAGTGTGCAGGCGTAGGTGAACGAATGAAGCCGGCATAGTGATCCTGTCTGAAAACGTGAAGACAACAAGGCCCGGATTGTACCGGGCCTTGGCAAAAACATCAGCCTTGTGACTAGCTCTCGATCAAACCCTCGCGGGCCTCATAAGCAAGGCGCACCGGCGCGAACGAACGCCGGTGAATCGGTGTCGGCCCCAGTCGGGCCAAGGCTTCCAGATGAACGGGCGTCGGGTAGCCTTTGTGGCCGCCGATGCCATAACCCGGGTAAATCAATTCGAATGCCGCCATTTCGCGATCACGGCTGACTTTCGCCAGAATCGATGCCGCTGCAATGGCCGGGACCTTGCTATCGCCTTTAACCACCGCTTCAGCCGGCATGGCCAGCTTCGGGCAGCGGTTGCCGTCGATCATCGCCAGTTTCGGCGTGATGTGCAGGCCTTCGACAGCACGCTGCATGGCCAGCATGGTGGCGTGCAGAATATTCAGTTCGTCGATTTCTTCGACTTCGGCACGTGCAATGCACCAGCTAAGGGCTTTCTCGCAGATTTCGTCGTAGAGCTTTTCACGGCGTGCTTCGGTGAGCTTCTTCGAGTCATTGAGCCCGAGGATCGGCCGGTTCGGATCGAGGATCACCGCCGCCGTCACCACGGCACCGCAGAGCGGGCCACGACCCACCTCATCGACACCGGCAACCAGGTCTTCAGCATCTGCGACGAGGGTAAAATCCAGGCCCATTTGCATCTTTACGTTACTCATTGAGGTTTGCCGATCAGATTGAGGACGGCATCTGCGGCCTGATTCGAGGCGTCACGACGCAAGGTCCGGTGAATCTGGTCAAAACCGGTGGTTTGCTCTTCACCGCCATCGATCAACGGCGACAGCGTCAGCGCCAAGGCCTCCGGGGTCGCATCGTCTTGCAGCAACTCGGGCACCAACAGACGCTGAGCCAGCAAATTCGGCAAGGAGATGTAAGGGCTTTTCACCATGCGCTTGAGGATCCAGAACGTCAGCGGCGCCAAGCGGTAAGCCACGACCATCGGCCGCTTGTACAACAGCGCTTCCAGCGTTGCGGTTCCCGAAGCGATCAGCACCGCGTCGCAAGCGGCCAGCGCCTGATGGGAACGGCCATCGAGCAAGGTCACCGGCAAATCGCGGCCGGCCAACAGCTCTTCGAGCTGCACACGACGCTCGGGGCTGGCGCACGGCATGACGAACCGCACGCCGGGCCGCATGGCCCGCAAACGCTCGGCGGTGTCGAGGAACAAGGCACCCAGGCGCCCAACCTCCCCACCCCGACTGCCCGGCATCAGCGCAACCAACGGGTCGTCTTCTGGCAATCCCAGTTCGGCGCGCGCAGCCAAGCGGTCAGCCTCAAGCGGGATCGCATCGGCCAGGGAGTGACCGACAAACCTCACCGGTACACCTTTCTCTTCGTAGAATTTGGCTTCAAACGGGAACAGCGTGAGCATCAGATCGCAGCCTTCGCGAATCTTCAGCACACGCTTTTGACGCCACGCCCAAACCGATGGGCTGACGTAATGCACGGTCTTGATCCCGGCCTGACGCAGTTTGAGTTCGATGTTAAGGGTGAAATCCGGGGCGTCGATGCCGATGAAAACATCCGGCTTTTCGACTATGAGGGTCGCGATCAGCTTTTTGCGGCGAGCCAACAGCTCACGCAAACGGCCAAGCACCTCGACCAGGCCCATGACCGCCAGACGCTCCATCGGGAAGTAAGACGTCAGGCCTTCAGCCTGCATCAGCGGACCGCCGACACCGATGAACTCAATCGCAGGATGCTGTGCCTTGAGCGCACGCATCAGACCCGCCCCCAGAATATCGCCGGAGGCTTCGCCCGCCACCAGTGCAATACGCAGATTGGCCATGATTAACGGGTGATGCCGCGAGTCGAAGACTGAATGGAGTCACGGAATATCGCGACTTCCGGGAACTCTTCCGACGGCTCGGCCAACTCGGCAAGCGCTTGTTCGACTGTCAAACCCTGGCGATAAACCACTTTGTAGGCACGGCGTAATGCGTGGATCGCGTCTTCACTGAAACCACGGCGACGCATGCCTTCGAAGTTCATGCTGCGGGCTTCGGCAGGGTTGCCGAACACCGTGACATAGGCTGGAACATCCTTGCCAATGGCTGTGCCCATACCGGAAAAGCTGTGGGCGCCAATATGGCAATACTGATGAACCAGGGTAAAGCCGGACAGGATCGCCCAATCATCGACGTGCACATGACCGGCCAACGCGGTGTTGTTGACCAGGATGCAGTTATTGCCGATAACGCTGTCATGACCAATGTGGGCATAGGCCATGATCAGGTTGTGGTCGCCCAGGGTCGTTTCGGAACGATCCTGAACGGTGCCACGGTGAATCGTCACGCCTTCACGGATGACATTGTGGTCACCGATCACCAGGCGGGTTTCTTCACCCTTGTACTTCAAATCGGGCGTGTCCTCACCTACCGAGGAAAACTGGTAAATGCGGTTGTGCTTACCAATACGCGTCGGCCCTTTGAGAATCACGTGCGGGCCAATCACTGTTCCCTCGCCGATTTCCACACCAGCGCCGACGATCGACCATGGGCCGACCTCGACGTCGTCGGCCAGAATGGCCGTCGGATCGATGATTGCGCGAGGGTCAATCAAACTCATAGTTTGCGTTCCGCACAGATGATTTCAGCAGAGCAGACTGGCTTGCCATCGACCGAAGCCTGGCATTCGAACTTCCAGATCTGACGCTTGCAGCTGATGAACTTGGCTTCAAGAATCAACTGATCACCCGGCAGAACCGGTTGGCGGAAACGCAGCTTGTCGGAGCCGACAAAGTAGTAAAGCGTGCCATCGGCCGGCTTTACGTCGAGCATTTTGAAACCAAGGATTCCGGCAGCCTGAGCCATCGCTTCAATGATCAGTACGCCCGGCATGATTGGATGCGCAGGGAAATGACCGTTGAAGAACGGTTCGTTGATGCTGACATTCTTGTAGGCGCGAATGCGCTTGCCTTCAACATCCAGCTCCACTACCCGGTCCACCAACAGGAACGGGTAACGGTGAGGCAGGTATTCGCGAATCTCGTTGATGTCCATCATTTCGGGGGGAAGCCTATGTAAAGATTGGGAGCGCGCGACTGACGCACACTCCTCTAGCAAATCAAGGAGGCAAGTCTAACGGCTGTGCACACTTGATATGGAAATGGTATCAGCCATCTGATGAAGCATTGCTGTCAGGGGTCACGTCCCCAACACGCTTTTCCAGCTGTCGCAAACGTCGCGCGATGTCATCGAGCTGACGGATACGTGCCGCGCTTTTGCGCCACTCGGCAGCCGGTTGCATGGCCGTTCCAGACGAATAGGAACCCGGCTCGGTAATCGAGTGAGTCACCATGGTCATTCCGGTCAGGAATACGTTGTCGCAAATATCAATGTGTCCGACCAGCCCCACACCACCCGCCAGCATGCAGTGCTTGCCGATTTTGGTGCTGCCGGAAATCCCCACGCACGCCGCCATGGCGGTGTGATCACCGACTTGCACGTTGTGGGCGATCTGAATCTGGTTATCGAGCTTCACGCCATTGCCGATGATAGTGTCGGCCAGCGCACCGCGGTCGATGGCGGTATTCACGCCAATCTCCACATCGTCACCGATCAACACCCCACCCACCTGGGCGATCTTCTGCCAGATGCCTTTTTCGTTGGCAAAACCAAAGCCTTCACCACCGAGCACGGCACCGGACTGAATCACCACGCGCTTGCCGATGCGTACGTCGTGGTACAGCGTCACACGCGGGGCCAACCAGCCGCCCTCACCGATTTCGCTGCGCGCACCGATGAAGCAGTGGGCACCGACCGTCACGCCTGCGGCGATTCGCGCAGCGCTTTCGATCACGGCAAACGCACCAATGCTCGCAGCCGGATCAACCACCGCGTCCGCTGCCACCACCGCTGTCGGATGGATACCGGCAGCAGCCTTGGGCTTGGGATCGAACAGATGGGAAACCCGGGCATACGCCAGGTACGGATCTGGCACAACCAGCGCATCACCGGCAAAACCTTCTGCGTCAGCGGCCTTCAGCAACACGGCTGCAGCCTGGCTGTCGGCCAGATATTTACGGTATTGGGGATTTGCCAGAAAGCTCAACTGAGCTGGGCCAGCCTCCTGCAAGGTGGCTAGCCCAGTGATTTCTTTCTCTGCGGAACCACGAAGAGTGGCGCCGAGGAACTCGGCCAACTGGCCGAGCTTTATAGTCGCTGTCATGGATTACTTCAGCTGATTCATGCGCTCGATAACCTGGCGAGTGATGTCGTACTGAGGCTTGACATCAATCACTGCGCCACGCTCGAAGACCAGGTCAAAAGCACCTTTCTTGATGACTTCTTCCACAGCGCTGTCCAGTTTCGGCTTGAGCTGCTTCAGCATTTCACGGTCAGCAACGGCTTTGGCTTCGTTCAGCTCCTTGGACTGGAACTGGAAGTCACGGGCCTTTTGCTTGAATTCGAGCTCAAGACGCTCACGCTCGCCCTGGGCCATTTTGTCGCCACCGCTTACCAGACGATCCTGAATGCCTTTGGCACTGCTTTCCAGGGTTTTCAGCTTGGTCAGCTGCGGCCCGAACTTCTTCTCGGCATCCACGGCGTACTTCTTCGCCGCGTCAGATTCCAGCAAAGCCATTTGATAGTTCAGTACCGCGATTTTCATTTCGGCAAATGCCGGGGTTGCTACCAGGACAGTTGCCAGGAGAACCAATTGAGTCAACTTACGCACGATGCACTCCTACAAAATCCATTGTCGTTATCTTGGATCAGGCTATTAGAAAGTCTGACCGAGGGAGAATTGGAACACCTGAGTCTCCGCATTGCTGTCCGGTTTCTTGACCGGCATTGCCAAGGCAAAGCTCAACGGACCAAGGGCGGTAACCCAAGTCACACCCACACCCACCGAACTAGCCATATTGCTCAGACTGACTTCGTTGCACTGTGTTTTGGACTTCGAACCATCGGCGTTAGTGCTCTGCGTGCAACTCGAGTCGAACACGTTACCCACGTCCCA
This sequence comes from Pseudomonas sp. H3(2019), assembly GCF_007713465.1. GTDB lineage: Bacteria > Pseudomonadota > Gammaproteobacteria > Pseudomonadales > Pseudomonadaceae > Aquipseudomonas. The sequence continues at coordinate 86,637 of NZ_VMSG01000015.1, forward strand.
GAATACCGATGTACGCAAGGAACGCTGATCCTTCACGAACGGCAGAGGGAACAGAACCTCTACACCACCCTGGATCAGGACGTTACCACCAAACGGCAGCGGATCCTGGTCCGGGTCGACGGAAGTTCCCGGGTTAACGCCACGGCTCGGCGTACTGCGAGGACCCAGCGTGCTGTCCTTGAAGCCGCGAACCGAGTTGAAACCACCCGCGTAGTAGTTCTCGTAGAACGGCAGGCCACTGGTCGAACCATAACCGTCACCATAGCCCAGCTCTGTATGCAGACGCATGGTGTAGTTATCGGTCAATGGCTGGAACAGTTGGCCACGGTAATCCAGTTTGAAGAAAGACAGGTCGCTACCCGGTGTCGTCGCTTCCATCGTCAAACTCTGGGAATGACCACGAGTCGCCAGCACGCCTTTGTTCAGTGTCGACTCGGACCAACCGGCCGAAGCCTTGAAGTTCAGGAACTGGTCGCCTTCACGGTTAACGAAATCAAAAATCTCGTCAACGGTGTACTGACCGGTCTTGATTTTGTCTTGCTGTGCGGTCAGACCAAAGGTCAGACGCGAAGTTTCGCTGATCGGATAACCGACGTTGACGCCAGCACCCAGACTGTCTACCGCGTAGCTGGCTACGTTGACGTCGAGGTTTTTGTAGTCGGTGGTGCGATAGAAAGCGTTGTAACCCAGACTCACGCCATCGGCTGTCCAGTACGGGTCGACATAACCGAAGTTATAACGGCTCTGGTATTGGCTACGAGTCAAGCCGATGCTGACCTTGTTACCGGTACCCAGGAAGTTGTTCTGGGTAATCGAACCACCCAGGATCAAACCGGCGCTCTGAGCAAAACCGACGCTGGCGGTAATCGAACCGGAAGGTTGCTCTTCAACGGCATAGTTCACGTCAACCTGGTCATCGACACCCGGTACAGCCGGAGTCTCGACGTTGACTTCCTTGAAGAAGCCCAGACGTTCCAGGCGGGTCTTGGACTGGTCGATCAGATAGGTCGAAGCCCAGCCACCTTCCATCTGGCGCATTTCACGACGGAGCACTTCGTCTTCCGACTTGGTGTTGCCGCGGAAGTTGATACGGTTTACGTAAGCACGCTTGCCCGGATCGACCACAAAGGTGATATCAACGGTGTGATCGTCGTCATGCGGAGTCGGTACGCCGTTGACGTTGGCGAAGGTGTAGCCCTCGTTACCCAGGCGACGGGTGATCAACTCAGAAGTCGTGGTCATCAGCTTGCGCGAGAACACCTGACCTTTTTGCACCAGCAGCAGCGCCTTGACCTGATCTTCAGGGACCTTCAGGTCACCGCTGAGCTTCACGTCACGAACGTTGTACTTCTGACCTTCGTTGATGTTGACGGTGATATAGACGTGTTTTTTGTCCGGGGTGATCGAAACCTGGGTCGAAGCGATATCCATGTTGATATAGCCACGGTCCAGGTAGTAGGAACGCAGACGTTCCAGGTCACCGGAAAGTTTTTCACGAGCATACTTGTCATCGTTCTTGAAGAACGACAACCAGTTGGAGGTCTTGAGTTCGAACAGGTCGATCAGGTCTTCATCAGGGAAAACCGTGTTACCCACCACGTTGATGTGCTGGATAGCCGCGACAGTGCCTTCGTTGATATTGACCTTCAAGCCAACGCGGTTGCGCGGCTGAGGAACAACTTCAGTGTCAACGGTGGCCGAGTAGCGGCCTTGAGCAACGTACTGGCGCTGCAGCTCGTTACGCACGCCTTCAAGCGTCGCACGCTGGAAGATCTCGCCTTCGGCCAGACCGGATTGTTTAAGGCCTTTCATCAGGTCTTCAGTGGAGATCGCCTTGTTGCCTTCGATCTCGATACTGGCGACCGACGGGCGCTCGACTACAGTAATGACCAGGACATTGCCATCGCGGCCCAGCTGGATATCTTGAAAGAAACCGGTTTTGAACAGCGCACGAGTGGATTCCACCAGGCGACGATCATCCGCCTGTTCACCGACGTTCAACGGCAAGGCACCAAAGACGCTACCCGCGGATACCCGCTGGAGGCCATTGATACGAATATCGGAGATAGTGAAGGACTCGGCGTGAACTTCGGCGATCATCAATACGGTGAGAACCGCAGTTAGCAGCAGACGTTTCATGAAGTCCTTTCTTATTCCAACTGGCAATAAACAAACTGCCGCAAAATGCGGCAGATTCGCAATTCAGCGAAGCGTTACAGTCGACCCAGATCGTTGACCAGAGCAAGCAACATCACCCCGATCACCAAACTGATACCGATCTGTATCCCCCAACTCTGCACCCGATCCGACAAGGGACGACCACGCGTCCACTCGATCAGATAAAACAACAGATGCCCCCCATCCAGTACAGGAATGGGCAGCAAATTCAGAACGCCCAGGCTAATACTCAGATAAGCCAGGAAATTCAGGAAATCAGCGACACCCGACTGGGCAGAAGCGCCCGCCACTTTAGCAATGGTTATCGGTCCACTCAAGTTTTTTACCGAGAGCTCGCCGAACAACATTTTCTTTAGTGAATCAAGGGTCAGCACACTCATGGTCCAAGTGCGTCGAGCACCTTCGCCAATCGCGGCGACGGGACCGTAGCTGACCTCGCGAATCATCTCTGGTGGCCAATCGATAGCCTTCACCCCTGCACCCAGATAACCACTGGCTACTTTCGCCTTGTCGCGAGTTGCCAAGGTAACCGGGACGTCGATTTGAGCACCGTCACGCTCGATATGCAGCACAATTTTGGTATCAGGACGCACACGCACCCAATCGACCACTTGCTGCCAATCGGTCAGCGCCTGGCCATCGAGCGCCAGCAGACGGTCACCGGTCTTCAGGCCTGCTGCCTGCGCCGGACCCTTAGGATCCAGCTCAGCCAACACCGGCGGCAATGCCGGACGCCAAGGGCGAATACCCAGCGAACGAATCGGGTCCGGCTCATCAGCCCCCTTGAGCCAGTGATCCAGGACCAGCTCGCGCGGCGAATCGGCAGTAGAGCCCTGTTCGCGCACCAGCAATTGCAACGAACCACTTTCACCAAGACGCCGGACCAGTTGCAGATTCACCGCTGCCCAACCCGAAGTCGGCTCGCCATCGATGGCGACGATTTCCTGCCCCGGACTCAAACCGGCCTTGGCGGCCATGCTGCCGACTTCAACGGCTCCGATGACAGGACGCACTTGCTCGGTGCCAAGCATCGCCAGCACCCAGAAAAACGCCAGCGCCAACAAAAAGTTGGCGATAGGCCCGGCAGCTACGATGGCGATGCGCTGACGAACGGATTTGCGATTAAAGGCCTGATCAAGCTGATCGGACGGCACTTCGCCTTCACGCTCATCAAGCATCTTCACGTAACCACCCAGAGGGATGGCGGCGATCACGAACTCGGTGCCGCGCCGGTCATGCCAGCGCAGCAATGGCAGGCCGAAGCCCACGGAGAAACGCAGAACCTTGACGCCACAGCGACGCGCGACCCAGAAATGGCCAAATTCATGGAAGGTGACCAGCACGCCCAAAGCCACCAGGGTGCCGACAATCATATAGAGCGCGCTCATCTACTTTTCTCCGCAATCCTATTCAGTGCTGCCGCGGGCAAACCCGCCGCAACACCTATCGCCCGTGACGACTCAACCAACGCTCGGCCAGGACACGCGCTTTCGCGTCCGCAGTGAAAACCGCATCGAGATCATCGACCGAAACCACAGGTTCGAGGTTTAACACCTCTTCGATGATACTCGCGATCTCCAGGTAACGGACACGCCCATCGAGAAAGGCGGCAACAGCCACCTCATTCGCCGCGTTCAGCATGGCCGGAGCATTGTTCCCGGCCTCTGCCGCCTGGCGCGCCAGACGCAAGCACGGGAAACGCTCTTCGTCGGGCGCCTGGAAGTCCAGACGCGCGATTGCAAACAGATCCAGCGGCGCAACCCCGGAGTCGATGCGCTCAGGCCATGCCAGCGCATTGGCAATCGGCGTCCGCATATCCGGATTGCCCAACTGCGCCAATACCGAACCATCGACGTAGTCGACCAGCGAATGAATCACGCTTTGCGGATGAATCACCACTTCGACCTGTGACGGTTTTGCATCAAATAGCCAACAGGCCTCGATCAGCTCCAGGCCTTTGTTCATCATGCTGGCCGAATCGACCGAAATTTTGCGCCCCATCGACCAGTTGGGATGGGCACACGCCTGCTCTGGCGTAACATGCGCCAACTCAGCCATGGATGTCTGCCGGAACGGACCGCCAGAGGCTGTGAGTAAAATCCGACGAACACCTACAGCGCCAAGCCCACGGGAAAAATCTGCGGGCATGCACTGAAAGATCGCATTGTGCTCGCTGTCGATCGGCAGCAGCACCGACCCGCTCTTGTGCACGGCCTGCATGAACAGAGCGCCGGACATCACCAGCGCTTCCTTGTTGGCCAGCAGAATCTTCTTGCCCGCCTCGACCGCCGCCAGCGTCGGACGCAAACCCGCCGCACCGACAATCGCCGCCATCACCGCATCGACTTCAGCATCGGAGGCCACCTGACACAGGCCCTCCTCCCCCACCAGCACGCGCGTTGAAAGGCCCGCAGCGCGCAGATCGTCTTGCAGACGCCGGGCAGCCACGGGCTCCGGCACAACAGCAAAACGCGGCACATGGCAGATACACAAGGCCAGCAGCTCACTCAGGCGAGAGAAGCCGCTCAAGGCAAAGACTTGATAGCGCTCGGGATGACGCGCGATGACATCAAGGGTGCTAAGACCAATAGAACCCGTCGCCCCCAGGACTGTGATCTGTTGCGGGCGGCTCACGATGTGGCCATCCACAGCAATACCGCAAACACCGGAATCGCCGCGGTGAGACTGTCGATACGATCCAGAATGCCGCCATGACCCGGCAGCAGGTTACTGCTGTCCTTGATGCCCGACTGGCGCTTGAACATACTTTCGGTCAAATCGCCGACCACCGAGATAAACACGATAATCGCCGCACCGATCAACCCTTTCAGCATCTCGCCAATCGTCCAGTCACGCACCAGACCAACGATGGCGGTGATCACCAGACTCAGCAGCAAGCCGCCGTACACGCCTTCCCAGCTTTTGCCAGGACTGACCTGCGGAGCAAGCTTGCGCCGGCCGAATGCCCGGCCGGAAAAGTAAGCGCCGATGTCTGCGCCCCAGACCAGCACCATCACCGCCATGATCAGCCAGTTACCCAGCGGCTCTTGCTTGATCAGGATCAAACCTTGCCAGGCCGGCAACAGGATCATCAGGCCGATGACCAGCTTGCAGGCCGCACTGGCCCAATGCTCACTGGTCTTGGGATAGGTCAGCACCAGGTAGGTTGCCACCGCCCACCAGAGCACGGCAGCACCCAGCACCCAAGGCGAAAGCCCCGGCAGCACGTGCATGATAAACAGCATCGCCGCGACCACCGCCGCATAAGCGACACGGATCGGCTGCGCGGTGAAACCTGCCAGGCGCGCCCATTCCCAGGCACCCAGAGTCACGACCAGGCCGATAAACAGCGCAAAAACGGAGCCCTCGAGCAGAAAAAAACCGCACAGGGCGATCGGCAGCAGGATCAGCGCAGTGATGATTCGTTGTTTAAGCATTAAACCCGGGCTCCAGCCTCGACCTGCTCACTCGTTTTACCGAAGCGACGCTGGCGAGAAGCGAAATCGGCCAATGCATTACGCATGGCTTCGTGTTTGAAGTCCGGCCAGAACAGGTCGGAGAAATACAGTTCGGAGTACGCCAATTGCCACAGCAGGAAGTTGCTGATGCGATGCTCGCCACCGGTACGAATGCACAAGTCCGGCAACGGCAGATCACCGGTAGCCAGACAGGTCTGCAGCAACTCGGGAGTGATGTCGTCCGGACGCAAATGCCCGGCCTGAACTTCTCGCGCCAGACGTTGCGCAGCCTGGGCGATATCCCATTGGCCGCCATAGTTGGCCGCTATCTGCAGGACAAAACGATTGGCGCCGACTGTCATTGCCTCCGCCTCACGCATGGCTGCCTGAAGCTCGGGATGAAAACGCGAACGATCGCCGATAATACGCAACATGATGTTGTTGTCGTTGAGGCGTTTGGCCTCGCGACGCAACGCCTTGAAAAACAAATCCATCAAGGCGCTGACTTCATCGGCCGGACGCTGCCAGTTTTCACTGGAGAAGGCGAACAGGGTCAGTACTTCAACCCCGGCCTCAGCGCACACCTCAATGACCGCGCGCACAGCGTCGACGCCAGCCTTGTGCCCGGCAACACCGGGCAAGAAACGTTTTTTTGCCCAGCGATTATTACCGTCCATGATGATCGCGACGTGGCGCGGCACCGAGGACAGCACTGGCTGCTTGGTCTTTTCCATGAAGGCGTCCTGACCCCTTATACGGCCATCAGGTCCTTTTCTTTGTCTTCTGTGAGCTTATTGATCTGAGCCTCGAAGTCTTTGATCAACTTGTCGATATCGGCACTCGCGCGACGCTCTTCGTCTTCGCTGATTTCCTTATCCTTGACCAGCTTCTTCAGGTCGCCCAGTGCATCACGGCGAATATTACGCACCGCGACACGAGCATCTTCGGCAGCACTGCGCGCTTGCTTGGTGAAACCCTTGCGGGTCTCCTCGGTCAAGGCCGGCATGGATATCAGCAGCAACTCACCCAGGTTCGTTGGATTGAGGTTCAGACCAGCACTCTGGATCGCCTTGTCGACCGCTGCGAGCATGTTGCGCTCGAATGCCACGACTTGCAGGGTCCGGGAGTCCTTCACGGTGACGTTGGCCACGCTGCTCAAAGGAGTATCCGAACCGTAGTAAGGCACCATCACGCTGCCCAGGATACTTGGGTGCGCCTTACCTGTACGAATCTGACCAAAAGCGTGCGCCAGCGATTCCAGGGACTTGGTCATGCGCTCTTGAGCGTCTTTCTTGATTTCGTTGATCATTGTTGGCCTTCCTCGATCAGGGTTCCTTCAGCGCCGCCATGTACGATGTTCAGCAGGGCGCCGGGCTTGTTCATGTTAAATACGCGCAGCGGCATCTTGTGGTCGCGGCACAGGCAAATGGCCGTCAGATCCATCACACCCAGCTTGCGATCCAGTACTTCATCGTAGGTCAGATGATCGAACTTCTCGGCATGCGGGTCTTTGAATGGGTCAGCGGTGTACACACCATCAACCTTGGTCGCCTTCAACACGACGTCGGCATCGATCTCGATCGCACGCAAGCAGGCTGCCGAATCCGTGGTGAAAAACGGGTTGCCGGTACCGGCAGCGAAAATGACCACTTCCTTGGCGTTCAGGTGACGCATGGCTTTGCGGCGATCGTAGTGATCGGTCACGCCTACCATGGAAATAGCCGACATCACGATGGCCGAGATATTCGCACGTTCCAGCGCATCACGCATGGCCAAGGCGTTCATCACAGTGGCCAGCATGCCCATGTGGTCGCCAGTTACCCGATCCATACCGGCCGCACTCAGTGCCGCGCCTCGGAACAGGTTACCACCACCAATCACCAGACCGACCTGAACACCGATTCCGACCAGTTGGCCGACTTCCAGCGCCATGCGATCCAGAACCTTGGGGTCGATCCCGAACTCTTCGGACCCCATCAGGGCCTCGCCGCTAAGCTTGAGTAGAATGCGTTTATAGCGAGCCTGATAACCACTGCCCTGCTGAGCCATTGCGAATCTCTCCTGCGGCGTATTTTAAAAAATTCTTTGCGGGCTGTTTGCAGCCTGCGTTCACTCTAACGTGGCGCTGTCACAGCGCCATCGGAACACGGCTTTGTAAGCCAGTTCCGACGGAAAACCAAATAAATTGGCTTCCCCATCTGAAAAGAGGCTGCGCGCGTAAGCGGGCAGCCTCTTCAGGGCGACAGTTAAAAAACCGTCTTACTGCTTGGCAGCAGCCAGCTGAGCAGCAACTTCTTCAGCGAAGTTGTCGACTGGCTTCTCGATGCCTTCGCCTACCTTGAAGTAAGTGAAAGAAACGATTTCAGCACCGGCTTTCTTGGCCAGTTCGCCAACCTTGATTTCAGGGTTCTTAACGAACGCCTGCTCAACCAGACTTGCTTCAGCCAAGAACTTGCTGATACGGCCTTTGACCATGTTTTCAACGATGTTTTCTGGCTTGCCGGCGATCTTGTCAGCGTTGAGGGTCAGGAACACGCCTTTCTCGCGCTCGATCGCTTCAGCGGAAACTTCCGACGGCAGCAGGAATTCAGGGTTGGTAGCCGCTACGTGCATAGCGATGTCTTTGGCCAGCTCAACGTCGCCGCCCTTCAGAACAACAGCTACACCGATCTTGTTGCCGTGCAGGTAACCACCAACAACATCACCTTCAACGCGAGTCAGGCGACGGATGTTGACGTTTTCGCCAACCTTGCCGACCAATACCAGGCGAGCAGCTTCTTGAGCTTCGATCAGAGGCTCAACGGTAGTCATCTTGTCGGCGAACGCTTTTTCAACGCTAGCAGCAACAAATACCTTGAAGTCGTCCTGCAGAGCCAGGAAGTCAGTCTGCGAGTTCACTTCCAGCAGGACTGCGGATTTACCGTCTTCTTTCAGAGCGATCGCGCCTTCAGCAGCAACGTTGCCTGCTTTTTTGGCTGCCTTGATGGCGCCCGAAGCACGCATGTCATCAATGGCTTTCTCGATGTCGCCGCCAGCCTTGGTCAAGGCTTTCTTGCAGTCCATCATGCCTTCGCCAGTACGCTCGCGCAGTTCTTTGACCAACGCTGCAGTAATCTCTGCCATTTCAAAATTCCTCTTGGATAGGTTATCAACCATTCCACCCGATCGAACGGGCGTTCAATTCTTCCCGAACCACCCTTGTTAGCTGCTGCACATTACAGATGCAGTAGCGGCACCCTGAAAACAGGCGCCAACAAATGGTTTTCGAGGTGGCAAAAAGGGGGCCAAGCCCCCTTTTTGCTTACTGAGTCAACGCCAAGGCGTCAATTACTCAGCTGCTGCTACCGGAGCTTCTTCAACGAACTGCTCGGTGCCGCCAGCAACGTGGTTGCGACCGCGGATTACAGCGTCAGCCATCGAACCCATGTACAACTGGATAGCGCGGATTGCGTCATCGTTGCCTGGGATGATGTAGTCAACGCCTTCCGGGCTGCTGTTGGTATCGACTACGCCGATAACCGGGATACCCAGCTTGTTGGCTTCGGTGATCGCGATACGCTCGTGATCAACGTCGATAACGAACAGTGCGTCAGGCAGACCGCCCATGTCCTTGATACCACCCAGGGAACGATCCAGCTTTTCCAGGTCGCGAGTGCGCATCAGCGCCTCTTTCTTGGTCAGCTTGGCGAAAGTACCGTCTTCGGCTTGCACTTCAAGGTCACGCAGACGCTTGATGGAAGCACGGATGGTTTTGAAGTTGGTCAGCATGCCGCCCAACCAGCGGTGATCGACGTACGGCGAACCGCAACGCGCTGCTTCTTCAGCAACGATCTTGCCAGCGGAACGCTTGGTGCCGACGAACAGAATCTTGTTTTTGCCCTGGGCCAGACGCTCTACGAAAGTCAGAGCTTCGTTGAACATTGGCAGGGTTTTTTCAAGGTTGATGATGTGGATCTTGTTACGCGCACCGAAAATGTACTTACCCATTTTCGGGTTCCAGTAACGGGTCTGGTGACCGAAGTGCACACCGGCCTTCAGCATATCGCGCATGTTGACTTGGGACATGATAGTTCCTTAATAAGTCGGGTTTGGCCTCCACGTATCCCAATGACCAACCAGCAGCATCAGCTGAAGGCACCCAGGTCATCGTGTCGACACGTGTGTGGATTTAAGCTTTTCGGGGTATACCCGGAAAGCGGCGCATTTTATACCACAAGGAGGGCGAAAACGAAACCCGGATTCTTAAAACCTGATCAGTGCTTTTATTCCGGCCCTTGGAATCACCCAAGAATGCGCCATTCTATAGGGAGAAGCGATGCACGGAGGCGCGGATTTGCCGTGATCGTCTGTTAGAATCGCGTTTTTCAGGGCTGCGAGCAGCATTACGCAGAGCCTATTCCGTATAGAAAGCGCCACTGAGCGTAGAGAGAACCTGTATGACCGTCACCCTCAAAACCCCAGAGGACATCGCAAAAATGCGGATCGCCGGCAAGCTTGCCGCCGATGTGCTGGAAATGATTGCCGAATACGTCAAGCCGGGGGTCACGACCGAAGAGCTCGACCGCATCTGCCACGACTACATCGTCAACGAGCAGAAAGCCATCCCTGCCCCGCTCAACTATAAAGGCTTTCCGAAGTCCATCTGCACCTCGATCAACCACGTGGTCTGCCACGGCATCCCGAACGAGAAGCCGCTTAAAGATGGCGACACGCTGAACATCGACGTCACCGTGATCAAGGATGGCTATCACGGCGACACCAGCCGCATGTTCCACGTCGGCAACGTGCCGGTCTGGGCCGAGCGCCTGTCGCAAGTCACCCAGGAATGCATGTACAAGGCCATCGAACTGGTCAAGCCCGGCTGCCGCCTCGGCGATATCGGCGAAGTCATCCAGAAGCACGCTGAAAAGAATGGCTTCTCGGTGGTTCGCGAGTTCTGCGGTCACGGCATCGGCAAGGTGTTCCACGAAGAACCGCAAATCCTGCATTACGGCCGCGCCGGAACCGGCATGGAACTGAAAGCCGGCATGACCTTCACCATCGAGCCGATGATCAATCAGGGCCGTGCCGACACCAAGGTCCTCGGCGATGGCTGGACCGCGATCACCAAGGATCGCAAGCTGTCGGCCCAGTGGGAACACACCCTGCTGGTGACCGAAACCGGCTACGAGATCTTCACCCTGCGCCGCGATGACACCATCCCTCGCGTTTCGGCCTGATCCGACAAGCGCCGCACCCAGCCTATAGAAGGAAAGCCAATCGATGCCGCAGGTGGATCCCGAACTCTTCGACCGCGGCCAGTTCCAGGCCGAACTGGCCCTGAAGGCAAGCCCGATCGCGGCCTTCAAGAAGGCCATCCGCCAGGCACAAGAGGTGCTCGACGCGCGATTTCGCAGCGGACGGGATATTCGCCGGCTGATCGAGGATCGCGCCTGGTTCGTCGACAACATCCTGCAACAGGCCTGGGAGCAGTTCAATTGGAGTGAAGACGCCGACATCGCGCTGGTCGCAGTTGGCGGCTACGGTCGCGGCGAACTGCACCCCTACTCCGACATCGATTTGCTGATCCTGCTGGACAACGCCGACCACGAAGTTTTCCGCGACTCCATCGAGCGTTTTCTGACGCTGCTATGGGACATCGGCCTGGAAGTTGGCCAGAGCGTACGCTCGGTGGACGAATGTGCCGAACAAGCCCGCGCCGACCTGACCATCATCACCAACCTGATGGAGAGCCGCACCATTGCTGGTCCCGAGCACTTGCGCCAGCGCATGCTCGATGTCACCAGCACTGAGCACATGTGGCCGGCCAAGGATTTTTTCCTGGCCAAACGCGCCGAACAAAAGGCACGTCACCACAAATACAACGACACCGAATACAACCTGGAACCCAACGTCAAAGGCTCGCCCGGCGGCCTACGGGATATTCAGACGATTCTGTGGGTGGCACGCCGCCAATACGGCACGCTGAACCTGCGCGCACTGGCGGGCGAAGGCTTCCTGGTGGAAAGCGAAAACGTCCTGCTGGCCTCGTCCCAGGAGTTTTTGTGGAAGGTTCGCTACGCCCTGCACATGCTCGCTGGCCGCGCCGAAGACCGCCTGCTGTTCGATCACCAGCGCTCGATCGCCGGGCTGCTGGGCTTTGAAGGCGATGACGCCAAGCACGCCATCGAAAACTTCATGCAGCAGTACTACCGGGTGGTAATGAGCATTGCCCAGCTCAGCGACCTGATCATCCAGCATTTCGAGGAAGTCATCCTCGCGCCGGAAGATGAAGCGCCGCCGCAACCGATCAACTCGCGCTTCCAGCTGCATGACGGCTACATCGAGGCGATCAACACCAACGTGTTCAGACGCACGCCGTTTGCCATGCTGGAAATTTTCGTACTGATGGCCCAGCAACCGGAAATCAAGGGCGTGCGGGCCGACACCATTCGTCTGCTGCGGGAACACCGGCACCTGATCGATGACGACTTCCGCAACGATATTCGCAACACCAGCCTGTTCATCGAACTGTTCAAATGCAAGATCGGCATCCACCGCAACCTGCGACGGATGAACCGTTACGGCATTCTCGGGCGCTACCTGCCGGAATTCGGTTTTATCGTCGGGCAGATGCAGCACGACCTGTTCCATATTTATACGGTCGACGCCCACACCCTGAACCTGATCAAACACCTGCGCAAATTGCAGTACACCCAGGTGTCCGAGAAATTCCCGCTGGCCAGCAAGCTCATGGGCAAGCTGCCCAAGCCGGAGCTGATCTACCTTGCCGGGCTGTACCACGACATCGGTAAGGGCCGGCATGGTGATCACTCGGATATCGGGGCGGTCGACGCCGAAGCGTTCTGCCAACGCCACCAACTGCCCGTGTGGGACAGTCGACTGATTGTCTGGCTGGTGCAAAACCACCTGGTGATGTCGACCACCGCCCAGCGCAAAGATCTGTCCGACCCGCAAGTGATCCACGACTTCGCGCAGATCGTCGGCAACGAAACCCGCCTCGATTACCTGTACGTGCTGACCGTTTCCGACATCAACGCCACCAACCCGACGCTGTGGAACTCCTGGCGCGCCAGTTTGCTGCGCCAGCTCTACACCGAAACCAAGCGGGCCTTGCGCCGCGGCCTGGAAAACCCGGTCGATCGCGAAGAGCAGATCCGCCAGACCCAAAGCGCCGCCCTGGATATTCTGGTACGCGGCGGCACCGACCCGGACGATGTCGAACAACTCTGGTCGCAACTGGGCGATGATTATTTCCTGCGTCACACCGCTGGCGACGTGGCCTGGCACACTGAGGCCATCCTCCAGCAGCCAGCCGACGGCGGGCCACTGGTACTGATCAAGGAAACCACCCAGCGCGAGTTCGAGGGCGGCACGCAGATCTTCATCTACGCGCCGGACCAGCACGACTTCTTCGCCGTGACCGTGGCAGCGATGGACCAGCTCAACCTGAACATTCACGACGCCCGGGTGATCACCTCCACCAGCCAGTTCACCCTCGACACCTATATCGTGCTCGATACCGATGGCGACTCGATTGGTGACAACCCGGCGCGGGTCAAGCAGATCCGCGACGGCCTGACCGAGGCCCTGCGCAACCCGGACAACTACCCGACCATCATCCAGCGTCGGGTGCCGCGCCAGCTCAAGCATTTTGCATTCGCACCACAAGTGACGATCCACAACGACGCCCAGCGTCAGGTGACGGTGCTGGAGCTCAGCGCCCCCGACCGTCCGGGTCTGTTGGCACGGATCGGCACGATCTTTCTCGAATTCGACCTGTCGCTGCAGAATGCCAAGATTGCCACCCTCGGCGAGCGGGTCGAAGACGTGTTCTTCATCACCGACGCGAGCAATCACCCGTTATCCGACCCGCAGCTGTGCAGCCGCTTGCAGGATGCGATCGTCGAACAACTGAGCGTCAGCCCCGAACCCTCTATCGAACTGTCGCGCATCAGCATCTGAATGCGCGCCATGATTTAACTGCTTTTGAGTGAGACCCCGCACCGATGAACAACGCCCTGAACCAGCTCCAGCCTTACCCGTTCGAGAAACTGCGCGCCCTGCTCGGTGCGGTGACGCCAAATCCCGACAAGCGCCCGATTGCATTGTCCATCGGCGAGCCGAAGCACCGTTCGCCAAGCTTTGTGGCCGAAGCGCTGGCGAGCAATCTGGATCAGATGGCGGTGTACCCGACCACGCTTGGCATCCCGGCCCTGCGTGAAGCCATTGCAGGCTGGGGCGAGCGGCGCTTTGGGGTACCGAGTGGCTGGATCGATCCAGCGCGCAACGTGTTGCCGGTCAACGGCACTCGCGAAGCGCTGTTCGCTTTCACCCAGACCGTGGTCAATCGCGGCGACGATGCACTGATCGTCAGCCCGAACCCGTTCTACCAGATCTATGAAGGCGCAGCGTTCCTCGCTGGCGCCAAGCCGCATTACCTGCCGTGCCTGGATGAAAACGGCTTCAACCCGGACTTCGACGCCGTATCGGACGATATCTGGAAGCGCTGCCAGATCCTGTTCCTGTGCTCGCCGGGCAACCCGACGGGCGCGCTGATCCCGGTCGAAACCCTGAAAAAACTGATCGCCCTGGCCGACGAGCACGACTTCGTGATCGCCGCCGACGAGTGCTACAGCGAGCTGTACTTCGACGAGCAGACACCACCGCCAGGCCTGCTCAGCGCCTGCGTGGAACTGGGCCGCAAGGATTTCAAACGCTGCGTGGTCTTCCACAGCCTGTCCAAGCGTTCCAACCTGCCGGGCCTGCGCTCGGGTTTCGTCGCCGGCGATGCCGAGATTCTCAAAGGCTTCCTGCTGTATCGCACCTATCACGGCTGCGCCATGCCGGTTCAGACTCAACTCGCCAGCGTTGCCGCGTGGAATGACGAAGTGCATGTACGGGCCAACCGTGCGCTGTACCGCGAGAAATACGATGCAGTACTGGAAATCCTCAGCCCAGTGATGGACGTACAGCGTCCGGACGGCGGTTTCTACCTGTGGCCGAACGTTGAAGGCGATGATGCCGCGTTCTGCCGTGATCTGTTTGTCGAAGAGCACGTGACGGTGGTGCCGGGCTCTTATCTATCCCGTGAGGTTGACGGTTTCAATCCGGGGGCAGGCCGGGTGCGCCTGGCATTGGTCGCGCCGCTGGCAGAGTGCGTTGAAGCAGCAGAGCGCATTCGCAGCTTTATAGTTAACCGCCATTAACAAACACCAGGCCTGCACCGTGCAATACGCTGCAGGCCCATTTAAATACACTGCAATCCAGCCGAAAAAAAAGATCCATCGGTGAGCACACCACATACTGGAAACCAGGCCGAAAACACTCAACTCAGCACAGCCGACAAGGCCTTCGCTCGACTGATTTACCCGAAATGACCCGCGATCATTGAGTGCCCTCATTTCACCACGCCAAAATTGGCCACACTTAAATCCAGTAAGTCGCAAGCAGTTCGAACACATCCAGCCCCTGCTATTTCAGTCAGTGGAGTGAGCCCGAACAGGATGGTGAAGGCTCTTAGGCGAATGCCAGCACCTCATGCAAAGGCCGACGTACTTTTTGCGGCCAGTTGCCGACAGCCGGGTAGCCGGCGGTGACCAGCATGACCGGCAGTTCATTGGCCCCCAGGTCGAACTCCCGCGCCACGCCCTCGGCATCGAAGCCGCTCATGGCCCCGCTGGCCAGGCCCATGCCTTGCGCCGCCAACATCAGCGTCATGGCGGTAAGGGAGGCCGAACGCAGCGCCTCGTCGCGTTGCAACTGCGGATTGCCCGCGTGCGATTCGCTGGCCATGGCCGCCCAGCCCTGGAGGGTGGCGGGCGGCAGAATGCCGGCGTCGACCGAGGGCTGCAGCATCTGCGGCAGCGTCTCGTGGGCCGCCAGGGTGCCGCAGATGATAAAGGTCACGGGGGCGTCCAGCACCTGGCGCTGCTGGTAGGCCACGGCATGCAGGCGGGCCTTGGCTGCGTCCGAGCGCACCGCGATAAATTTCCAGTTCTGCAGGTTGTAGGCCGAGGGCGCGCGGGTGGCTAGCTGCACCAACTCGCGGATGACCGACTCGGGCAGATCGCGACCGGCCTGATAACGGGTGGTGGAAACTCGCGACTCGATAAGGTTCTTGATGGCAGTGTTCATAGCATTCTCCGTTGCACAGGGTTTTCTAGAGTGGATAAATCAGTGTGCTTTTGGTTGGCCGGCGAGCCTGAGGTCGATGCCCATTGCACCGCCAGGATGCTGCCCAACACTGTGATCAGCCCCAGCAGCGCCAGACCGGTGATGCTCTGTCCCAGCAGCGCCCAACCCAGTAGCACGGCCACCAGCGGGCTGAGCAAGCCCAGGGATGACACCGCCACCGGCCTCAACCGGGCAATCCCGCGAAACCACAGCACATAGGCCAGCAGCGCGCCGAACAGCGACAGGTAGGCGTAACCCAACCACTGGCTGAGGCTCAGGCTCGGCAGCGGCGGATCGACCAGCCAGGCCAGCGGCAGCAGCAACAGGCCGCCCACCAGCAGCTGCCAGCCGGTAAAGGCCAGCAGCGGTATCGCCAGCTGCCAGCGCCGTGTCAGATAGGTGCCGGCCGCCATGCAGGTGGTGCCGATAAAGGCCGCGGTTATGCCGATCGGGTCCCAGGAGGCACCCGGCGCCAGCAGCAGCGCGGCCATCCCGACGATCCCCAGCACGCTGGCGCCGACCGCCAGATAAGCCGGGCGTTGGCGGTCCAGTGTCCATACCAGGCCCATCACCAGCAGCGGCTGGATGGCCCCGACCACGGCAGCCAGGCCGCCGGGCAAGCGGTAGGCGGCGACAAACAGCAGAGCCTGGAAGAAGCCGATATTCAGCGCCGCCAGTATCAGCAGGCGCAACCATTCGGCGCGTTTGGGCAGATGCCGGCTGTACAGGACCAGCAACAGACCGGCTGGCAACGCGCGCAGCAAGGCGGCGGTAAAGGGCCGATCCGCTGGCAAGAGTTCGGTGGTGACTATATAGGTCGAGCCCCAGATGGCCGGGGCCAGCGCCGTGCTCAGGACGTCCAGCCAGGAACTGCGGGTGCTTAACTTGTGCATGCACTTACCTCGCATTCAAGATAAAATGGAAGTTAGTAGTATTTTGTCTTGAGTTCAAGATAAATTTTGAGGAGTAGAGCATGACAACCGAACGACAGGCCGATGCGGTCGACATGATTCTTCGACAGTGGCGCCGCGAGCGTCCGGATCTGGACGTCAGCCCCATGGGCACCATTGGCCGGGTCAAGCGCTGCTCGGTGCTGCTGCAGCGTGAACTGGCTAAGGTCTTCAGCGCGTTCGGCCTGAATGCCTGGGAGTTCGATGTGCTGGCCACCCTGCGTCGCGCCGGTGCGCCCCACTGCCTGGCGCCGACCGCGCTGTTCTCGTCCTTGATGATCACCTCCGGCACCATGACCCGGCAGCTGCAGCAGTTGGAAGCCGCCGGCTGGGTCAGTCGCACGCCCAACCCCAGTGACGCGCGCAGCCTGCTGGTGCAATTGACCCCGGCCGGGCTGGAGCTGATCGACCGCGCGGTGACCGCTCATGTCGCCAACGAGGCGCGGATTCTGGCGCCTATGGCGGCGGCACAGCTGGCGCAGTTGGATGAGCGGCTATCGGAGCTGTTGGCGGTCTTGGAACCGGCGGCCGAGTGATTTCTGAAAACCTGTTTATGACCTGCTGCGCGTCGGCGATACCGCGTTAAAAACAGCCTCAGAATGCTCACTTACAGCCCGTAAACTGCGCTTCTTCGGCTGTTTTTGCCTTTTATCCTCTAGCTCGCGAGATCGTAAACAGGTTCTAAGGCCCTGTGTCCGCAGCACCTTCGGTCGCAAACGCCGCTTCAGCCGCGAAACGCCAACCCGTATCAGCAGGACAGGACGGCTAAGCCGGTTTGCACAAAACGCGGGGCCCAGGCAATCGACAGCATTGAAGTGCCATATCAGTCGCTTAGACTGGCGACTGACCGTTGCACCCATGTCGCACGGAACCGATGATCCTCCCGGCAAAAGGACAAACCCAACCACGGCCGACGCGAACCCGCGCGGTCATGGCATAATCCTTCACCTTTTATTTTCAGCACCTCAAAAGGGGGCAATTCCTTGACCGATTCAAGCAAAACGTTGCACCTTTTCGGCATCAAAGCCTGCGACACCATGAAAAAGGCGCGCACCTGGCTCGATGAAAACGCTGTCCATTTTGATTTCCATGATTACAAAACGGCCGGAATCGACCGTGAACACCTGACCCAGTGGTGCAACGAGCACGGCTGGCAAGTGGTGCTCAACCGTGCAGGCACGACCTTTCGCAAGCTCGACGACGAACGCAAAGCCGATCTCGACCAGACGAAAGCAATCGAACTGATGCTCGCACAACCTTCGATGATCAAGCGCCCGGTGCTCGATCTCGGTGACCGAACCCTGATTGGCTTCAAGCCAGACATTTACGCGGCAGCGCTCAAGTAAGCCAGCCCGTTCAATTTTGTTAGAGGTATAAACATGTCCACTACCCTGTTCAGCCTGGCCTTTGGTGTCGGCACTCAAAACCGTCAAGGTGCATGGCTGGAAGTGTTTTACGCAGCTCCGGTTCTCAAGCCATCGGCTGAGCTCGTCGCCGCTGTCGCGCCGATTCTGGGCTACACCGAAGGCAATCAGGCCATCGCGTTCAGCACCGCCCAGGCCGCGCAACTGGCTGAAGCCCTGAAAGGTGTCGATGCTGCACAAGCGGCGCTGCTGACCCGCCTGGCAGAAAGCCACAAGCCGCTGGTCGCCACCCTGCTGGCCGAAGACGCACAACTGAGCTCCACCCCTGAGGCCTACCTCAAGCTGCACCTGCTGTCCCATCGCCTGGTCAAGCCACACGGCCTGAACCTGGCCGGGATCTTCCCGTTGCTGCCGAACGTGGCCTGGACCAGCCAGGGCGCAATCGACCTGAACGAACTGGCCGAGCATCAACTCGAAGCCCGTCTGCGTGGCGAGCTGCTGGAAGTGTTCTCGGTCGACAAGTTCCCGAAAATGACCGACTACGTCGTGCCGGCTGGCGTGCGTATCGCTGACGCGGCACGTATTCGTCTGGGCGCCTACGTGGGTGAAGGCACCACCGTGATGCACGAAGGTTTCGTCAACTTCAACGCCGGCACCGAAGGCCCGGGCATGATCGAAGGTCGCGTCTCTGCGGGCGTGTTCGTCGGCAAGGGCTCGGACCTGGGCGGCGGCTGCTCGACCATGGGCACCCTGTCCGGCGGCGGCAACATCGTGATCAAGGTCGGCGAAGGCTGCCTGATCGGCGCCAACGCCGGTATCGGCATTCCATTGGGCGACCGCAACACTGTTGAGTCGGGCCTGTACGTGACCGCTGGCACCAAAGTGGCACTGCTGGACGAGAACAACACACTGGTCAAAGTACTCAAGGCCCGCGAACTGGCCGGCCAGCCTGACCTGTTGTTCCGCCGCAATTCGGAAACCGGTGCCGTGGAATGCAAAACCCACAAATCGGCCATCGAACTGAACGAAGCGCTGCACGCTCACAACTAAGCAGCCTCAAATGATCACCTGTGGGAGCGAGCCTGCTCGCGAAGCTTTTTGGCGGCCTCAAGGGCGCCATCGCGAGCAAGCTCGCTCCCACAGGGTCATGCGCATAGGCCGAACAACATGATGATTCCCTCGCCCTGGCGCGCCGATTTCCCGGCCATCGCCGCTCTGCAACGCCAAGACCAGACCTATCTGGACAACGCCGCCACCACCCAGAAACCCCAAGCCCTGCTCGATGCGCTGGCGCACTACTACGCCAACGGCGCGGCCAACGTCCATCGTGCGCAACACCTGCCCGGCGCCCACGCCACGCAGGCGTTCGAAGGCAGCCGCAGCAAAGTCGCGCATTGGCTCAATGCTGGCAACAGCGGGCAAATCATCTTTACCCACGGCGCAACCTCTGCGCTGAACCTCCTGGCCTATGGCCTGGAACACCTATTCAATCCGGGCGATGAAGTTGTCATCAGCGCCCTGGAACACCACGCCAACCTGTTGCCGTGGCAGCAATTGGCGCACCGTCGCGAGCTGAAACTGGTGGTGCTGCCACTGGACGCAGACGGCCTGATCGATCTCGACATCGCCGCCCAACTGATCGGCCCGCGCACGCGGTTGCTGGCGGTCAGTCAATTGTCCAACGTGCTCGGCGCCTGGCAACCGTTAGCGCCATTGCTGGCGCTGGCCAAGGCACAGAACGCCTTGACCGTGGTCGATGGCGCTCAAGGCGTGGTCCATGGCCGCCATGACGTGCAGGCACTGGGTTGCGACTTTTACGTTTTTTCCAGCCACAAGCTCTATGGCCCGGACGGTCTTGGCGTGTTGTATGGCCGCAACGAAGCCTTGCAACAGCTGCGCCCATGGCAGTTCGGCGGCGAGATGGTGCTGGACGCCAACTACCACGACGCACGTTTCCGCCCCGCCCCGCTGGGCTTTGAAGCCGGCACGCCACCGATTGCCAGCGTGATTGGCCTGGGGGCGACCCTCGACTATCTCGCCGGTCTGGACCAGGACGCCGTGTGCGCCCACGAAGCCGCGCTGCATGATTACCTGTTGAAGGGTTTGCAGGCGCGCAATGGCATTCGCCTGTTGGGCAAGCCGCAACTGGCGCTGGCCAGCTTTGTCGTCGAAGGCGTGCACAACGCCGATTTGGCGCATCTGCTCACCGAACAGGGCATCGCTGTACGTGCCGGACACCATTGCGCCATGCCGTTGCTGAAAAGCTTCGAGCTGGCGGGAGCGATTCGGGTTTCGCTGGCGCTGTATAACGACTCGGAAGACCTTGAGCGCTTTTTTGAAGCCCTTGATCAGGCGTTGGAGTTGTTGCGATGAGCCTGCCAGCGGATGCCATTACGGCACTGGAAACCTTTCAGGCCGCTGCCGGCTGGGAACAACGCGCTCGCTTGCTGATGCAATGGGGCGAACGGCTTCCGGCGTTGAGCGATGCAGACAAGACCGAGGCCAATCGCGTACACGGCTGCGAAAGTCAGGTGTGGCTGGTGGGTGCCTTGCAAGATGGCCATTGGCAGTTTGCTGCCAGCAGCGATGCGCGGTTGATTCGCGGGTTGGTGGCGTTGCTGCTGGCGCGGGTCAACGGGTTATCCGCTGAAGAATTGCAGCGGGTTGATTTGCCGGAATGGTTCGATCAGCTTGGCCTGAGCCGACAACTGTCGCCGTCACGCAGCAATGGCTTGAATGCAGTGTTGCAGCGGATGAATGAGTTGGCGGGTTAATCGCCATCGCGAGCAGGCTCGCTCCCACATTGGAATGCGTTCACTGTGGGAGCGAGCCTGCTCGCGATGAGGCCATCAGCCTCAACAATCAAACCTCAGGCTTAGCCCTATCTGCCGGACGCCGCACACCCGCCACGATCTTATCCACAGCCTTGGTCGCGGCGACCATGCCAAAAGTCGCGGTCACCATCATCACCGCGCCAAAACCGCCGGCGCAGTCGAGCTTCACGCCGTCACCAACAAAGCTCTTCTGCAAGCAAATGCTGCCATCGGGTTTCGGATAGCGCAGTTGCTCGGTGGAGAATACGCACGGCACGCTGTAGTGACGGGTCACGGTGCGCGAGAAACCATAATCGCGACGCAACGTGGAGCGCACTTTCGAGGCCAGCGGATCATTGAAGGTACGGTTCAGGTCACAGACCTGGATCAGCGTCGGATCGATCTGCCCGCCCGCACCGCCCGTGGTGATGATCTGGATCTTGCGACGCTTGCACCAGGCGATCAGCGCAGCCTTGGCGTTGACGCTGTCGATGCAGTCGATCACGCAATCGATGTTTGGCGTGATGTATTCGGCCATGGTCTCGCGCGTAACGAAATCCGCCACCGCATGCACGGTGCATTCCGGGTTGATCCCGCGCAAGCGCTCGGCCATCACCTCGACCTTGGGTTTGCCGACGGTGCTGTCCAGTGCATGCAACTGACGATTGACGTTGCTGACGCACACGTCATCAAGGTCGAACAGCGAGATTTCGCCGACACCGCAACGAGCCATGGCTTCCGCCGCCCAGGAACCGACGCCACCGACGCCAACAATCGCCACATGGGCAGCGCGCAAACGCGCAAGGCCTTCGATGCCATACAAGCGGGCAATGCCAGCAAACCGCGGATCTTCTGTACTCATGACCACTACCCTAAAAACCGGCGCGCATTATAGGGCTACGCAGCGACAAGTTTTAAGCTTCAAGCTACAAGTGTAAGAACTTATGTGAAAGTAGATTGCCCAATGTCCGGCTTTTTTCTGTCTGCTGTACGGTCAGTCGAAGGCCAGTGTAGGATGCGCGCCCGTTGGCGTGTGCCAACCGTCCCCTCGTTCCACACCTTTTGGAACCCGATATAGCTATGTCATCGCGTAAATTTGGACTCAATCTGGTGGTAGTGCTGGCGATTGCCGCGCTGTTCACCGGTTTCTGGGCGCTGATCAACCGCCCCGTCACGACCCCCAACTGGCCTGAGCAGATCTCCGGTTTTTCTTACTCGCCGTTCCAGCAAGGCCAGTTCCCACAGAAAAACCAGTTCCCGTCCGACGATGAAATGCGTCGCGACCTGGAGATCATGAGCAAGCTGACCGACAACATCCGGACCTACTCCGTCGACGGTACGCTGGAGGACATCCCGAAACTGGCGGAAGAATTCGGCCTGCGCGTGACGCTCGGGATCTGGATCAGCCCGGACCTTGAGCGTAACGAGCGCGAGATCCAGCGCGCCATCGAGCTGGCCAACAGCTCGCGCAGCGTCGTGCGCGTGGTGGTCGGTAACGAAGCGATCTTCCGTAAGGAAATCACCGCCGAGCAATTGAGCGTGATCCTCGATCGCGTGCGCGCAGCGGTAAAGGTCCCGGTGACCACGTCCGAGCAATGGCACGTCTGGGAAGAAAACCCGATGCTGGCCAAGCACGTCGACCTGATCGCGGCTCACATCCTGCCTTACTGGGAATTCATTCCGGTGGACCAGGCCGGCCAGTTTGTTCTGGACCGTGCCCGCGACCTGAAAAAACTCTTCCCGAAAAAGCCGTTGCTGCTGTCCGAAGTGGGCTGGCCGAGCAATGGCCGCATGCGCGGTGGTGCGGATGCGACCCCGGCTGACCAGGCGATTTACCTGCGCACGCTGGTGAACAAGCTCAACCGCCAGGGCTTCAACTACTTCGTGATCGAAGCGTTTGACCAGCCTTGGAAAGCCAGCGACGAAGGTTCGGTCGGCGCCTATTGGGGCGTGTTCAACGCCGCGCGTGAACAGAAATTCAACTTCGAAGGCCCGGTCGTGGCGATCCCGCAATGGCGGGTACTGGCGGTCGGCTCCGGCGTCCTGGCGTTGCTGTCCCTGACCCTGCTGATGATCGACGGCTCGGCCCTGCGCCAGCGCGGTCGGACCTTCCTGACCTTCACCGCGTTCCTCGGCGGTTCGGCACTGGTGTGGATCGGTTACGACTACAGCCAGCAATACAGCACCTGGTTCAGCCTGACGGTGGGCTTCCTGCTCGCCCTCGGTGCGCTCGGGGTATTTATTGTATTACTGACCGAAGCCCACGAACTGGCCGAGACCGTCTGGACCCACAAACGTCGGCGTGAATTCCTGCCGGTGGTGGGCGACTCGGACTACCGCCCGAAAGTCTCGATCCACGTGCCGTGCTACAACGAACCGCCGGAGATGGTCAAACAGACCCTCAACGCCCTGGCCAACCTCGACTATCCGGACTTCGAAGTCCTGATCATCGACAACAACACCAAGGACCCGGCCGTCTGGGAACCGGTGCAGGCCTATTGCGAAACCCTCGGCCCGCGCTTCAAGTTCTTCCACGTCTCGCCATTGGCCGGTTTCAAGGGCGGCGCGCTGAACTACCTGCTGCCACTCACCGCCAAGGATGCCGAAGTCATCGCCGTGATCGACTCCGACTACTGCGTCGATCCGAACTGGCTCAAGCACATGGTGCCGCACTTCGCCGATCCGAAAATCGCCATCGTGCAGTCGCCGCAGGATTATCGCGACCAGAACGAAAGCACCTTCAAGAAGCTCTGCTACGCGGAATACAAAGGCTTCTTCCACATCGGCATGGTCACCCGTAACGACCGTGACGCGATCATCCAGCACGGCACCATGACCATGACCCGCCGTTCGGTGCTCGAAGAGCTCGGCTGGGCTGACTGGTGCATCTGCGAAGACGCCGAGCTGGGTCTGCGGGTGTTCGAAAAAGGCCTGTCGGCGGCGTACCACCACAACAGTTATGGCAAGGGCCTGATGCCCGATACCTTTATCGACTTCAAGAAACAGCGTTTCCGCTGGGCCTACGGAGCGATTCAGATCATCAAGCGGCACACCGCCAGCCTGTTGCGTGGCAAGGACACCGAACTGACCCGTGGCCAGCGTTACCACTTCCTCGCGGGCTGGTTGCCGTGGGTCGCGGATGGCATGAACATCTTCTTCACCGTCGGCGCCCTGCTCTGGTCGGCGGCGATGATCATCGTGCCGCAACGGGTCGATCCACCGCTGCTGATCTTCGCAATCCCGCCATTGGCGCTGTTCGTGTTCAAGGTGGGCAAGATCATTTTCCTCTACCGCCGTGCGGTCGGGGTCAATATGAAGGACGCATTCTGCGCGGCATTGGCCGGCCTGGCGTTGTCGCACACCATTGCCAAAGCGGTGCTGTACGGCTTCTTCACCAGCAGCATTCCGTTTTTCCGCACCCCGAAAAATGCCGATAACCACGGTTTCTGGGTGGCGATTTCGGAAGCGCGCGAAGAGCTGTTCATCATGCTGCTGTTGTGGGGCGCAGCGCTGGGGATCTACCTGGTGCAGGGCATCCCGAGCAACGACATGCGCTTCTGGGTGACCATGTTGCTGGTGCAGTCGCTGCCGTATCTGGCTGCGCTGATCATGGCCTTCCTGTCTTCGCTGCCAAAACCTGCGCCAGAAACCGAGCCGGCACCTGCCGCTTAAATCTGCGCAAACCACTAAACGGCGGCCTCTGGCCGCCGTTTTGCTTTAAGATATCTGCCATTTTGCAGGGCTTGGCCCCAAAGGCCTGACCCAATACCTGTGGGAGCGAGCGTGCTCGCGATGGGGTTTGTCATACAAACCGTGACATCGTTCATCGCGAGCAAGCTCGCTCCCACATTGACAGTCTCCGGAGCTTCCCATGACGGCCCACGCCGACCTTTCGCCGACCCTCCAACTCGCTATCGACCTGATCCGTCGTCCGTCCGTGACGCCGGTCGACGCCGATTGCCAGAAGCAGATGATGCAGCGCCTGGGCGATGCCGGTTTCGCGCTTGAGCCGATGTGCATCGAAGATGTGGATAACTTTTGGGCCACCCACGGCAAACACGAAGGCCCGGTGCTGTGCTTCGCCGGTCACACCGACGTGGTGCCGACCGGTCCGGTACAGGCCTGGCAGATCGATCCGTTCGACGCGGTGATCGACGAACACGGCATGCTCTGCGGCCGTGGCGCGGCAGACATGAAAGGCAGCCTGGCCTCCATGACCGTGGCGGCCGAACGTTTTGTCGCCGACTACCCGGACCACAAGGGCAAGGTTGCCTTCCTGATCACCAGCGACGAAGAAGGCCCGGCGCATCACGGCACCAAGGCGGTGATCGAACGCCTCGTGGCGCGCAAAGAGCGTCTGGACTGGTGCATCGTCGGCGAACCGTCGAGCACCACCCTGGTCGGAGACGTGGTCAAGAACGGCCGTCGCGGCTCCCTTGGCGCCAAGCTCACCGTGCGCGGTGTGCAAGGTCACGTGGCTTACCCGCACCTGGCAAAGAACCCGATCCACCTCGCCGCCCCGGCCCTGGCCGAACTGGCCGCCGAGCACTGGGATCACGGCAACGATTTCTTCCCGCCGACCAGTTTCCAGATTTCCAACGTCAACTCCGGCACCGGCGCGACCAATGTGATCCCGGGTGATCTGGTGGCAGTGTTCAACTTCCGTTTCTCCACCGAGTCGACCGTCGAAGGCCTACAGCAGCGGGTAGCCGATATCCTCGACAAACATGGCCTGGACTGGCACATCGACTGGGCGCTGTCCGGCCTGCCGTTCCTCACCGAGCCAGGCGCCCTGCTCGATGCGGTGTCGGCAAGCATCAAGACCATCACCGGTCGCGAGACCAAGGCATCCACCAGCGGTGGCACTTCGGACGGGCGCTTCATCGCCACCATGGGTACGCAAGTGGTCGAGCTTGGCCCGGTCAACGCGACGATTCACCAGGTCAACGAGCGCGTGCTGGCCAGCGACCTCGACCTGCTGACCGAAATCTACTACCAGACCCTGATCAAGTTGCTCGCCTGATGCTCGCCTGTCCTATCTGCAGCGCGCCGCTGAATGCGGTCGACAACGGCGTCGCGTGCCCGGCCGGGCATCGCTTCGACCGCGCCCGCCAGGGCTACCTGAACCTGCTGCCGGTGCAACACAAGAACAGCCGTGACCCTGGCGACAACCAGGCCATGGTCGAAGCCCGTCGCGACTTCCTGAATGCCGGGCATTACGCGCCGGTGGCCAAGCGTCTGGCCGAGCTGGCGACTGAACGTGCGCCGCAGCGCTGGCTGGACATCGGTTGTGGCGAGGGTTACTACACCGCGCAAATCGCCGACGCCCTGCCGAATGCCGACGGTTACGCGCTGGATATCTCCCGCGAAGCGGTCAAACGCGCCTGCAAACGTAACCCGCAGTTGACCTGGTTGATCGCCAGCATGGCCCGCGTGCCATTGGCCGATGCCAGCTGCCAGTTCCTTGCCAGCGTGTTCAGCCCGCTCGACTGGCAGGAAGCCAAGCGCCTGCTCAGTCCGGGTGGCGGCTTGATGAAAGTCGGGCCGACCAGCGGCCATCTGATGGAACTGCGTGAGCGTCTGTACGACGAAGTGCGCGAATACACCGATGACAAGCACCTGGCGCTGGTGCCGGAAGGCATGACGCTGCAACACAGCGAAATCCTCGAATTCAAGCTGAACCTGGTCAGCGGTCAGGACCGTGCCAACCTGCTGGCCATGACGCCTCACGGCTGGCGCGCCAGTGCCGAACGCCGGGCGGCCGTCATCGAACAGGCTGAACCGTTCGAGGTCAGTGTGTCGATGCGCTACGATTACTTCGTTCTGCAGTAATTATTTGAAAGCAACCCTTAAACTTTTGGCCTTGAGCAGTGGCTTGAGGCCGGCTAAATCCGCGAATGGATTTTTCAAAACCCGCAGTGAGGAACATCCATGCGCCAACCCGATATCGAGATTTACCTGAAAGACGCCGACGTCGACTACAAGGCCATCGCCACCTGGCTCGGCGCGGCGCTGGGTCCTTGCACCGACTGGGTTCAGAAAGGTCAGACCTACAAGTGCAAGGCCGGCAACGTGCCCGTGACCTGGCTGCCAAAAGCCGTCGGCAAGTGGAACAGCCTGTACCTGGAAAGCGACCAGACGCCGTGGGACGACGACATCGCCTGCGCCCGCGCCGCCTTTGCCGCGCTGAACGTCGAAGTGCGCTGCGCGCCAGGGACCTGGGTCGAGGAAGAAGGTGAAGAAACGGCCGATCGCTGGATTCGCATCAGCGTCGACGGTGAAGAAGAGATCACCTGGAAAACCGTGTAAAACCTGAATCTGCGGGATGCCCAAAATGGCATGCCCAACAGAAATCAAATGTGGGAGCGAGCTTGCTCGCGATAGCGGTGTAAGGCGCGCGGTAGATATCGCGTCGAATGGCGCCATCGCGAGCAAGCTCGCTCCCACAGTGGTTTTGTATGAGGCGAAGTGTGGGTTTACAAACCGACTACGTCTTCAGCCTGCAAGCCTTTCTGCCCGTCCACCACTGCGTACTCAACCTGCTGGCCTTCGGCCAACGAGCGGTGGCCTTCGCCACGGATCGCGCGGTAATGCACGAACACGTCTGCACCGTCCTCACGCTGAATGAAGCCGTAGCCCTTGGCGTCGTTGAACCACTTCACGTTGCCGGTCTCGCGCGTTGCCATCAATCAATCCCCCTATTTTTATTATGGGTCGGCCTGTTCATGAACACGCCTTGAGAACGTTTGCCAGCGCTCGGTTTACTGTAAGAAACAGCACCGATAGTGGCAAACGACTGGCCGAGTATATGACAGTCGTAAAAACTCTCAACTCAAGATTACTTCGGCGCTTTTTTGCCGATTTTCGACGAATCCGGCACACTACCGGCCCCGAGCACTTGCTCGGTTTTTTCAACTAAAGCAGAAGCCGTATGACCCGCTCCCCGTTCCGCCGTCTGGTATTTGGCACCTTGCGCCGACTGTTGTACCTCTGGGTTCGCTCGGAGACGATCAACCAGTCGTCCTTCACCCTCAACCTCGACCGCAGTCGCCCGGTGTTCTACGTCCTGCAAAATCCTTCGCTGACCGACCTTGCCGTGGTCGATACCGAATGCAGCAAGGCCGGGCTGCCACGCCCGGTGTTGCCGACATCGGTGGGCAACCTGCTGGAGCCTGCGGCGTTTTTCTACCTGACGCCTGAGCCCGACTGGCTCGGCCGCCAGGACAAGCGTGGCGCACCGCCTACCCTGACCCGGCTGGTCAGCGCCCTGAGCCAGAATGCCGCCGAAGACGCGCAGATCATCCCGGTCAGCGTGTTCTGGGGCCAGTCGCCGGACAGCGAATCGAGCCCGTGGAAGTTGCTCTTCGCGGATAGCTGGGCAGTGACCGGGCGTCTGCGCCGACTGCTGAGCATCATGATTCTGGGGCGCAAGACCCGCGTGCAATTCTCCGCGCCGATCCACTTGCGCGAGCTGATCGAGCACAACAAGGGCCATGAACGCACCGTGCGCATGGCCCAACGCATTTTGCGGGTGCACTTTCGCAACCTCAAAGCCGCGGTCATCGGCCCGGACATTTCCCACCGTCGCAACCTGGTCAAAGGCCTGCTGAATCAGCCGCAAGTCAAACAGGCGATCCTCGACGAAGCCGAACGCGAGAACATTTCACCGGAGAAAGCCAAAGCACAAGCGCTGCGCTACGGCAATGAAATCGCCTCGGACTACACCTACACCGCGATCCGCTTTATGGAAGTGGTACTGAGCTGGTTCTGGAACAAGATCTACGACGGGGTCAAGGTCAACCACATCGAAGGCGTGCAGAAAGTCGCTCAAGGTCACGAAGTGATCTACGTGCCGTGCCATCGCAGCCACATCGACTACCTGCTGCTCTCCTACCTGCTGTTTCGCAACGGCCTGACCCCGCCGCACGTCGCCGCCGGGATCAACCTCAATATGCCGGTGATCGGCGGCCTGCTGCGCCGTGGCGGGGCGTTCTTCATGCGCCGCACCTTCAAGGGCAATCCGCTCTACACCTCGGTGTTCAATGAATACCTGCACACGCTGTTCACCAAAGGCTTCCCGGTGGAGTACTTCGTCGAGGGCGGCCGTTCGCGCACCGGACGCATGCTGCAACCGAAAACCGGGATGCTGGCGATCACCCTGCGCAGCTTCCTGCGTTCGTCGCGCATGCCGATCGTCTTCATCCCGGTGTACATCGGTTACGAGCGGGTACTCGAAGGCCGGACCTACCTCGGCGAACTGCGTGGCGCGAGCAAGAAGAAAGAATCGATCTTCGACATTTTCAAAGTCATCGGCGCGCTCAAGCAGCGCTTCGGCCAGGTGGCGGTGAACTTCGGCGAGCCGATCAAACTGGCGGAGTTCCTCGACAGCGAACAACCGGATTGGCGCAGCCAGGAGCTTGGCCCACAGTTCAAGCCCGCCTGGCTCAACGAAACCACCAACCGCCTCGGCGAGCGCGTGGCGCGGCATTTGAACGAAGCGGCCGCCATCAACCCGGTGAACCTGGTGGCGCTGGCCCTGCTCTCCACCAGCCGTCTGGCGCTGGACGATCGCGCCATGGCGCGGGTGCTGGATTTGTATCTGGCCTTGCTGCGCAAAGTGCCTTACTCGCCACACACCACACTGCCGAAAGGTGACGGCCGGGCGTTGATCGAACACGTCAAGGACATGGACCTGCTCTCCGAGCAAAGCGATGCGTTGGGCAAGATTCTTTACCTGGACGAGCAAAACGCCGTCCTGATGACCTACTACCGCAACAACGTGCTGCACATCTTCGCCCTGCCGGCGTTGCTCGCGAGCTTCTTCCAGAGCGCGTCGCGCATGAGCCGCGAACAAATCCTGCGCTACACCCGCGCGCTGTACCCGTACCTGCAATCGGAGTTGTTCATCCGCTGGTCGCTGGACGAACTGGATGCGGTGATCGATCAATGGCTCGAAGCCTTTGTCGAACAGGGCCTGCTGCGTTTCGAGAACAACCTGTACTTGCGCCCGGCACCAAGCTCTCGGCATTTCGTGCTGCTGACCTTGCTGTCCAAGAGCATCGCGCAGACCTTGCAGCGCTTCTACATGACGGTTTCCCTGCTGCTCAACAGCGGCCAGAACACCCTCAGCGCCGAAGAACTGGAAGACCTGTGCACGGTCATGGCCCAGCGCCTGTCGATCCTGCATGGCCTGAACGCCCCGGAGTTCTTCGACAAGAGCCTGTTCCGCCACTTCATCCAGACCCTGCTGAACCTCGACGTGCTCAAGCGCGACGAAGCCGGCAAGCTGAGCCACCACGAGCTGCTCGGCGAACTGGCTGAAGGCGCCGCCAAACGCGTGCTGCCGGCGGAAATTCGTTTGTCGATCCGTCAGGTGGCGCTGCACCGCAGCGAAGATGCGGCGGATCAACCCGCACCAGCGCTGCAAGCCGACTAAATGATTTAAAGCCGTCCGCGGTCCGTTAATTGCTTTTATCGAACAAGGAAACTGCCATGCTCCGCCCTACCCTTCGCTTCGCCGGCCTGTGCGCCGGCCTGCTGATCTCCGCCAACGCGCTGGCCCTGTCGCTGGGCAGCCTTTCCCAGGGCGAAGCCTCGGGCGGCCTCAAGGACGCCCTGGCCCAGGGGGCCGTCGCAGCCGTCACCACGCTCGGCAAGCCGGGCGGTTTCAGCAACAACCCTGACGTGAAGATCGAACTGCCGGGCAAACTGGGCAAGGTCGCCAGCAAGATGAAACAGTTCGGCATGGGCGCCCAGGTCGATCAACTGGAAACCAGCATGAACAAGGCAGCGGAAGCGGCCATGCCGCAGGCCCAGGCCCTGCTGGTGGATGCGGTGAAAAAGATGACCCTGACCGATGCCAAGGGCATCCTCACCGGCGGCAAGGATTCGGCCACCCAGTACCTGGACAAGACCAGCCGCGAACAGATCCGCACCAAGTTCCTGCCGATCGTCAAACAGGCCACCGACCAGGTGGGCCTGGCCCAGCAGTACAACGCGTTCGCCGGGCAGGCGGCAACCTTCGGCGTGCTCGATGCCAAGAGTGCCAACGTTGAAGGCTACGTGACGGAAAAGGCCCTGGACGGCCTGTTCAAGATGATCGCCCAGAAGGAAGAAGGCATCCGCGCCAACCCGGCGGAAGCGGCTACCAGTTTGGCGAAGAAAGTCTTCGGCTTGCTGTAACCCGCGAAAACACACCCCGAAACGGCTCGATCGTTCCCCGTGTGGGAACGATCAACAATGCCTGTCAGTTAAATGCAATCCATGTGGGAGCGAGCCTGCTCGCGATAGCGATGGGTCAGTCAACATTGATGTTGGATGTGCCGCCGTCTTCGCGAGCAGGCTCGCTCCCACATCAGGTTGGTGGTGTTTAATTGCGCGGCGACTGCGTTCGTCACAAGCCACAGCGTCTTGCGTTGCGCCCTACACCTGCGCCAGAATCCGCCGGCTTGTGCGCTTGAGCACCGGGCTCTATCGTCTCCGGGTCGCTGAAAATCAGCGATCGGGTTTGGTAGCCCGGTGTTCTCCAAGGCGCACAGCGCCGACATTTCCACACGGTGGGCGATTTCTTTTGGCCTACTGTTTGTTATGGCGGCTGTGCGCAGGGCGCCTTCGGGCGCACCGGTTTCCTTGGTGGCCGGGCTACCAACCTGCGTTCAGTCGCCACCCTATTGGTTGGTAGCCCATAGGTTGCGACTCCGTACACTAAGGAGTTTCACCATGTTCAAGCCCACACCCAATCCCCCCGAAGCCGACGCCGAAAGCGTGTCCCCCTACGCGTCCCTCGACTCGAAAGAACTCCACGCCGCCGCCCACCGGGCGCTCGATCATTACCTGCTATTGCCTGAAACCAAGAAGATGCTGACCGACCGCCGCCCCAGCTGCATCTTCGTTATCGCCCCCGAGGTCGACAACGAAACCCTGCTGACCCACGCCTGCGAAACCCTGGCCTCGGCCAATGTCATGGCCAGCGACCTGGCGTTTGAACTCGACGGCCCCAAACGCAACAGCGCACTGGCGATTCAGCAGATGGTGGCCCTGGCGGAACTGGCGGTGAACCGCGCGCTGGATAACATCGACACCCCGCCGTAACCCAACCAATACCGATCCGCTGTCTCAAAAACTCATGAAACTGAGTCAGGAGTGCGGCACAGAAGCAGCCTTGTCTCAATTTTTCAAAAAACCGAGACAAGGCGCTACCTGGGTCAGACCGGTTCTTTCTTGACCCTGAACCACGCCGCATACAGCGCTGGCAGGAACAACAGGGTCAGCGCCGTCGCGACGATCAAGCCGCCCATGATCGCCACCGCCATCGGCCCGAAGAACACGCTGCGCGACAGCGGAATCATCGCCAGCACGGCGGCCAGTGCAGTCAGCACGATAGGCCGGAAACGCCGCACCGTGGCTTCGATGATCGCTTGCCAGGGTTTGAGCCCGGAGCGAATGTCCTGTTCGATCTGGTCCACCAGGATCACCGAGTTACGCATGATCATCCCCGACAGCGCGATAGCCCCGAGCATGGCCACGAAACCGAACGGCTGACGGAACACCAACAGGAACAAGGTGACGCCGATCAGTCCCAACGGCGCAGTCAGAAATACCATCGCGGTGCGTGAAAAGCTGCGCAATTGCAGCATCAGCAAGGTCAGCACGACGACGATGAACAACGGCACGCCGGCGTTCACCGAGTCCTGGCCACGGGTCGAGTCTTCCACCGTGCCGCCGACGTCCAGCAAATAGCCGTCAGGCAGTTCGGCGCGAATCGGCTCCAGTGTCGGAAGGATCTGCTGGACCAGGCTTGCCGGTTGCTCCTTGCCATAGATGTCGGCGCGAACCGTTACGTTCGGCAAGCGGTTGCGGTGCCAGATAACGCCCTCTTCGAAGCCATATTCCAGGGTAGCCACCTGCGACAGCGCGACACTTTTGCCGTTGTCAGTCGGCACCGCCAGGCTCGACAGCCGCGACAGCTCGGTGCGTTCGTGCAAGGTGCCGCGCAAGAGGATCTCGATCAACTCGTTGTCTTCACGGTACTGGCTGACGCTTGCGCCTGTCAGCGAGCTTTGCAAGAACCTCGACAAGTTGGCCGTGCTCACGCCCAAGGCCCGCGCGCGGTCCTGATCGACGTTCAGGTAGACCACCTTGCTCGGCTCTTCCCAGTCCAGGTGCACGTTGACCACATGCGGGTTCTCGCGCACCTTGGCCGCAACTTTACGTGCCAGGGCGCGGACCTCTTCAATCTGTTCACCGGTGACCCGGAACTGCACCGGATAACCCACTGGCGGACCGTTTTCCAGGCGTGTGACCCGCGAGCGCAAGGCCGGGAATTGTTCATTGAGGGTTGCGATCAGCCAGGTGCGCAGGTTTTCACGTTCCTCGATGGTTTTCGCCAGGACCACAAATTGCGCGAAGCTCGCCGCCGGCAACTGCTGGTCCAGTGGCAGGTAAAAACGCGGCGAACCGGTGCCGACGTAGGCGACATAGCTATCGATGCCGACGTGGTCCTTGAGCAGCGCTTCCAGCCGTTTGACCTCTTCGGTGGTGTTGCTCAACGAGGCGCCTTCGGCCAGTTTCAGATCAACCATCAGTTCCAGCCGCCCAGAGGCCGGGAAGAACTGTTGTGGCACAAAACGGAATAGCAACACCGAGGCCACGAACAGCAAGATGGTCAGCGCAATGACGGTTTTGCGTCGGCGCACGCACCACTCCACCAGACGCCGGACCCGTTGATAGAACGGCGTGCCGTAAGGGTCCGGCTGACCGGCACCGTGTTTGGCTGCGTGAATTTTCGCCAGATCCGGCAGGAGCTTTTCACCGAGATAAGGCACGAACATCACCGCGGCGACCCACGAGGCCAACAACGCGATGGTCACCACCTGGAAGATCGAGCGGGTGTACTCACCAGTGCCCGATTGCGCGGTAGCAATCGGCAGGAAACCGGCCGCGGTGATCAAGGTCCCGGTGAGCATCGGGAACGCGGTGCTGGTCCAGGCAAAGCTGGCAGCCTTGAGCCGGTCGTAGCCCTGCTCCATTTTGATCGCCATCATTTCCACGGCGATGATCGCGTCGTCTACCAGCAATCCCAAGGCCAGCACCAACGCGCCGAGAGAGATTTTGTGCAGGCCGATGCCGAGGTAATACATGCAGGCAAACGTCATCGCCAGCACCAGTGGAATGGCCAAGGCGACCACCATGCCGGTGCGCACACCCAGGGAGAAGAAGCTCACCAGCAACACAATCGCCAGCGCTTCTACCAGCACCTGGACGAACTCGCCGACGCTGGTTTTCACCGCAGCTGGTTGGTCGGAGACCTTGCGCAGTTGCATGCCGGCCGGCAGGTTCTTCTGGATACGCTCGAACTCCAGCTCCAGTGCCTTGCCGAGCACCAGAATGTCGCCGCCATCCTTCATCGCCACGGCCAGGCCGATCGCGTCCTCACCCATGAAGCGCATGCGCGGCGCCGGTGGATCGTTGAATCCACGGCGCACATCCGCCACATCGGCGATACGGAAGGTCCGGTCGCCGACACGAATCGGAAAATTCCTGATCTCGTCGACGGTCTGGAAATTGCCCGTCACCCGCAGCTGCAAACGCTCACTGGAGGTTTCAAAGAACCCGGCGTTGGACATTGCGTTCTGTTCTTCCAGCGCTTGCTGCACCGTGGTCAACGGCAATCCGAGGGTGGCGAGTTTGACGTTGGACAGTTCGATCCAGATTTTCTCGTCCTGTAGCCCGAGCAAGTCGACCTTGCCCACATCCTTGACCCGTTGCAGCTGGATCTGGACACGGTCGGCGTAATCCTTGAGCACCGCGTAATCGAAACCCTCACCGGTCAGCGCATAGATATTGCCGAAAGTGGTGCCGAATTCATCGTTGAAGAACGGCCCCTGGATCCCCGGCGGCAAGGTCTGGCGGATGTCGCTGATCTTCTTGCGCACCTGATACCAGAGGTCGGGTATCTGCGCCGAATGCATCGAGTCCCGGGCCATGAAGGTCACCTGGGATTCGCCGGGGCGGGAGAACGATGTGATCCGCTCGTACTCACCGGTTTCCATCAGCTTCTTTTCAATACGCTCGGTGACTTGCCGCGAGACTTCCTGGGCCGTCGCACCCGGCCAACTGGTCTTGATCACCATGGCCTTGAAGGTGAACGGCGGGTCTTCACTCTGGCCCAGCTTGGTGTAGGACAACGCGCCGACGACCGCCAGCAAAATCATCAGGAACAGTACGATCTGGCGGTTATGCAGCGCCCATTCGGAAAGGTTGAAACGCATCGGGTATTACTCCTTGACCGCCAGATTGACCACGCGGTTGGAGCGATCCACCGGCCGCACTTGCTGGCCCTCATGGAGCACATGAACGCCAGCGGCTACCACCCAGTCGCTGGGGTTGAGGCCGTCAAGCACCGGCACGGTTTTCTCACCGAAGGCGCCGACATGAACCGGGGCCTTTTTCAGGGTGTTGTTGGCACCGACGACCCAGACGTATGTCGCGCCGTTTTCTGCGGTGAGCGCCGAGAGCGGCACCGACAGCGGCACCACGTCAGCCAGTTGAATGAATACCCGGGCGCTTTGACCAAGCTCGGCCGGCACCTTGCCAGCGCTAAAGGTGATGCGCGCGGCAAAGGTCCGAGACTTTGGATCGGCAGCCGGCGACAGTTCACGAATGCTCCCGGCGAACCGCTGGCCTTGCTGGGTCCACAGTTCAACGGTGACCGGCTGGCCAACCTTGAAACGGCCGAAGTTTTGCTCCGGCAGGCTGATCAGCACTTCACGCTCGCCGTCGGTGGCCAGGGTGAAGGCGGTTTGCCCGGCGGCCACCACTTGTCCGACTTCCACGGCGCGCTTGGCCACGACACCGTCATGCGGCGCACGCAGCACGGCGTAGCTGGCCTGGTTGCTGGCCACGTCGAACTCGGCCTTGATCTGCTTGAGTCGCGCTTCGCCGGAGCGGTAGAGATTTTCAGAATTGTCGTACTGCGAGCGGCTGACCATCTGACGGTCCATCAGGGTCTTGTAGCGATCACGCTCGGCACGCACCAGGTTCAGGTTGGCCTCAGCGGCAGCAACCTGCGCGCGAGTCGCTTCCAGTTGCAGGCGTACGTCCTGGGGATCGAGTTCTGCCAGCGGCTGGTTGGCCTTGACTCGCTCACCTTCCTCGACCAGTCGTCGGCTGACTTTGCCGCCAATACGGAAGGCCAGATCTGGCTCGTAACGCGCGCGAACTTCGCCGGGATAGCTGTCCATTGCCTGCGCGGAAGGCTCTGGCTGAACCACCATAGCCGGACGCACGGTGACTTGCGCCGGCTCTTCGTGACCGCATGCAGACAATAAAAACGCCAGACTGACCGGCAAGGCGAGGGGCAAGGCATAGCGGAACATGGTGAACGACCTTTCGCTAATGGTACGCGGAATATTTATACTGGCCGGTATGTTATTAATAGCAAACTCACCAGTCCAGTATTAAAGCGAAAAATGTCCAACAATCTTCCTGCACCCAACGGCCCCGGCCGCCCGAAGGATCTCGCCAAGCGCGAGGCGATCCTCGAGGCGGCGAAGCGTCTTTTTCTAAGCAATGGTTACGCAAGCACCAGCATGGACGCGGTGGCGACAGAAGCCGGAGTATCGAAGCTGACCGTTTACAGTCACTTCAACGACAAGGAGACGCTGTTCTCCTCTGCCGTGATGGCCAAATGCGAAGAGCAATTGCCCACGCTGTTCTTCGAACTACCCGACGGCATGCCGATCGAGAATGTGCTGTTGAACATCGCCCGAGGCTTTCATCTGCTGATCAACAGCGATGAATCGGTGAACCTGAATCGCCTGATCATCGCGCTGGGAAGCCAGGACCCGAAACTCTCGCAGATCTTCTTCGAAGCAGGTCCGCAGCGGATGTTGCAGGGCATGGAGCGCTTGCTGACGAAGGTCGACCAGATCGGCGCCTTGAGCATCGACAAGCCGCTCAATGCCGCCGAGCACTTCTTCTGCCTGCTCAAAGGCGCAGCGAATTTTCGCTTGCTCTATGGCTGCGGCGAACCCTTGACCGGGGACGCGGCCGAGGCTCACATACAGGAAGTGGTGGGGTTGTTTATGCGGGCGTATCGGCCAGTGTCGGCCTGACCAATCATTCCCACGCAGAGCGTGGGAACGATCAGTGCAACGTCAGGGCTTGAGCGCTTTCTTGGGGTAGATGTCGTAACGGCTGGACTTGCCGTCCAGCGCATGGCTCGGCTTCGGTCCTTCGATGCACGGCGCCTTGCGCGGGCGTTTGACCACTACTCGGTGGCTGGCCAGTGCGAGTGCGGCTTGAAGCAGGGCCGGCGCGTCCGGGTCATCGCCTACCAACGGGCGAAACAGGCGCATTTCCTTCTTCACCAACGCGGTTTTCTCACGATGCGGGAACATCGGGTCGAGGTAGATCACCTGCGGCGGCTCACCTTCCCAATTGCGCATCAACTCGATCGAGTTGCCCTTGAGCAAGGTCATCCGCGCGACAATCGGCGCCACCTCAAAATCTTCCGCCGCGCGGGCCAAACCGTCTTCCAGCAACGCGCCAATCAATGGCTGCCGCTCGATCAGGCTCATTTCGCAGCCAAGACTGGCCAGCACGAAACCATCCTTGCCCAGCCCCGCCGTGGCATCCAGCACCTTCGGCCGCACACCTTGAGCGACGCCGACAGCCTTGGCGATCATCTGGCCGCTGCCGCCACCGTACAACCGCCGATGGGCCGCGCCGCCCTCGACGAAGTCCACCCGCACCGGGCCCGGCGCATCCGGGCCGAGCTGTTGCAACTGCAAGCCGTGCTCACCCACTTGCAACGCAAACTCGGCATCGTCCAGCAGCAACGGCAAGTTCAATCGCTCGGCCCAGTGCTCGGCACGTGCCTGAAACGCTTCGGCCAGAGCCTGGACTTTGATGCGGCTGGCCGCGGGTTGCTCACTCATCAGAAAACACACTCAAAAAATTAATGATCGGCAAAAACGGCCGATAACAAAACTATCGAGCATTTTGCCAGAGCTGAGCGTCGACCGAGAGAAATGTCAGACATTCAACGCACATCAGTAGGCTACATCTCGCCCCACGGCGATTATGGCCTGCGCAACTCCCAAGCACTGAGCGGTGTCAGTCACCTGTGGCAGGATTTTTTTGCCCAGGCGCTGTCCGATCATTTGGGCGATGCTGCACCGGTTCCAGGCAGTTACACCCCTGTCGCCATCGACGGCCCGGTCGAACCGACCGTTGGCGCCGAGCTGCTCGAACACATCGTCACGCAGCGCACCTGCGACGTGAAGGACACCGAAGTCCGCCCGCCTGAGCCGCTGTTCCTGCCGATTGCCGAATTCGAAATGGACCTGGCCGACAAACCGTTCCCGCCGTTCCCGCCGCAAGAAATCCTCGCGCAACAGAAGCAACAAGACTTCGAAAGCGCTTGGGTGCGCCCGATCGTCCTGGCCGCCGGCCAGTCATTGCCTGCACCAGGCCCGGCACCGCAACCGCGTCCGTTGCACCTGCCGATTGCCGAGTTCGAACTCGACCTGCTGGATAAACCGGCAACCCCTTACCCGCATGAAGAGTTGGTCGAGCAACAGAAGCAATTCGACTTCGATAACGGCTGGGCTCGTCCGATCGTCCTGCAAAACCTGCGCATCGCCGCCTGAGCCTCAACTTCAGCCTCAGCGACACACCCACCACGGCCCGACATCCAGATGAAAATGGTTGCGATGGGCAGCGTTGTAGTCCGGGCTCAATACCACGCTGAACATGTCACACGCGCCATCGCGAACCTTGCGTAGAAAGCGCGCATCGTCATTGTCCTTCGGCCAGTCCCGCAGCACGCTGATACTGCGCCCGTCCGCCAGGCGAAAGCCGGCGATATCCAGTGCATCGGCCGTCGCGTGCTGGCTGCGCGAGCCGTTTTCGAGGTTGTACATATTGCGACAGGCAAAACTGCCGAGGTGATCGACCCGCGCCACCGCCTGCCCATACGTGGCCTGCGCAGCCGGTTGCAGGGCATGCCGCTCGAACAGCACAAACGCCACCGCCAGCGGGCAACTGGCGAGGAAGCTGCTGCTCAGCGCCACCTCGCCGCCCTGCACGCGCAAGGTGTTGTTGAGCGGGCAATCGACGTCGGGGTTGCTGTCGGCCTGGCGGATGGACTTCAACCCCGCACCGCTGAGCACCTGGTCGCAGAGTGCCGGGTTATCGCGCAGTCTCATCAATTTGAAGCGTGTCAGCAGGTTCGGCGTCGCCCGGACATCCAGCGGCGCCCAAGGGTTCCAGGCGGCTGGCAACGGCAGCCAGCCGCGCCAGACACCCACCAGCAAGCCGCCCATCACCAGCATCACCGCCAGAAGCACTTTCAGAAACCGCACGACAACTCCCTGTGGGTCAGCCTTTGAACAGTTGATTGATCTGCCCGAATGGCAGCGCGCGGTCGGCGAAGTCGAAGGTGCCGTGCGACTGAATTTCCTGTGCGGCCAGATAGAACGCACCGTAGGCCGCACGGGCCATGGCCGAGCCGACGCTGATCCGTTTCACGCCCATTTCACTGAGCTGCGCCACGCTCAATTTGAGACCGCCGGACATCAGCACATTGACCGGTTTCGGCGCCACTGCACGGACCACCGCCAGTATTTCTTCGGCGTTGCGCAGGCCCGGCGCATACAGCACATCGGCACCCGCCTCGGCAAAAGCCTGCAAGCGGCGAATGGTGTCGGCCAGGTCCGGATTACCGTGCAGGTAATTCTCGGCACGCGCGGTCAGGGTGAACGGGAACGGCAAACTGCGGGCTGCCGCGACCGCCGCTTCGATTCGTGCGACGGCGTGTTCAAAGCAGTAAATTGGCCCGTCTTCACGGCCGGTAGCGTCTTCGATCGAGCCACCGACCGCGCCAGCAGCGGCGGCACGCAGCAGGCTCTCGGCGGACTCTTGCGGGCTGTCGGCAAAACCGTTTTCCAGGTCAACCGCCACCGGCAGATCGCTCGCGGCGACAATCGCCCGAACGTTAGCCAGTGTCTCTTCGAGTTTGACCGCGCCATCCGGGCGGCCCAGCGAAAAAGCATAACCGGCACTGGTGGTCGCCAGCGCCTGGTAACCCAGGCCGGCAAGCATTTTTGCCGAACCGGCGTCCCACGGGTTGGGGATCACAAAAGCTCCGGCACTTTCGTGTAAGGCCTTGAAGGCCTGAGCTTTAAGGGTTTGCGCATCCATTGGCTCACTCCTGCTGAAGGGAAAACCCGTCGTCAGAGCAACCCTAGCTGCTCGGCGGCGGGTTCTCTGTATAGCTCAGACAGCGCCGGCAAGCCAGGCAAACGCGCCATCAATCGAGTATGAAAGCGTTGCGCCAAAGCGGCGGCCAGCAGGTTGTCGGCGGTGTGCAGGAAGATGTACGGCGTGCGGCCCTCTTCGATCCATTGGGCGATTTTCTCGACCCACGGCGTCAGGAACGAATCGTTGGCTTCAAGCAGCGGATGACCGATGAAACGCACCTGCGGGAACTGGGTGAATGCCGCCGGACGCGGTGGCACCTTGGGCTTTTTCGATTGCGCGTGAAGTACCGCAGGTTCAGTCGACGTGCAACTGAACAGCGCCCGTGGATCGAGGCAAATGCGCTCCACGCCACGCTCCAGCAACAGCCGATTGAGCCTGCGCTCGGCGTCGCCTTTGGCGAAGAAATCCCGATGCCGCACTTCAACGGCCAAGGGCCGCTGCATCCCATCGATGAACCCGGCCAGTTCGGCCAGCCGTTGCGGGGTAAACGCGCTCGACAACTGCAACCAGAGCGGTGAAACCCGTTCACCAAGCGGGCTGAGCAATTGCACAAAGGTTTCGGCGGCGCTCAGTTGCTCGCGCAGGTCGCCGCCATGGCTGATGTCGCCGGGGAATTTGGCGGTGAAGCGAAAATGTTCCGGCATCGTCTGCGCCCAACGCTCTACCGTCGCCGGTGCAGGGCGTGCGTAGAACGTAGTATTGCCTTCAACGGCGTTGAACACCTGTGAGTACAGGCCGAGAAATTCATTGGGGCGGGCATTTTGCGGATACAGGTACTCACGCCAGGCGTTTTCGCTCCAGGACGGGCAACCGAGGTAATAAGGCAACCGCATCAGATGTGCAGGTCGAGACCCAGCACTTCCATATCCCAATCGACGAACGCCGCGGTACTCAGGTAGCTGGCCAGGGCCATCGCCACGCTTTTGCTCATGGCACGGTGGTAGATCATGTCCTGCTGACGGGCGGGGAGATTGCTCAAGCGTTGCGCAGAGGCCTTGGCGGCGCGGGCGGCCAGTTGCTCTTCAGAAGGGAACTCCTGCTCGCCATCGATATCCTCGACGGACTCGTCCACCGACACATTGCCTTTGCGTGGCTTGCGCTTGATGGGGTACGACTGAGAGGAAAAACCGTCTATGCGCATAGGTACAAACTCGCTATCGATGATGGCAATTTAGCGGCACTTACCGGTGTGCGCAAACTCCCAAGTGATAACTAGAGCACAGAAACCGGAAAAGGTTTAAAAGCGCGCGGTAGAAACTGACGATTGGCAGTTCCCCTGTGGCGAGGGAGCTTGCTCCCGCGGGGACGCGGAGCGTCCCCAAAATCTACAACCTCATTTCGTCAGCTATATCGCGTCGGTTGATCTGCGGGAGCAAGCTCCCTCGCCACAAAAGCACTCAGATTCACTTGGCTTTGGGGGTCGCCACTTTGTCGCGCAGGTAAACCGGCTGCGCGTCGTCCGCCGGAATGCCTTCGCCACGTTCCCAGGCGAAACGGGCCAGGGTCAGCAAGTCTTCGGCGTGAGGCAGCATGCCGGCATCCTGACCGATCAGGTTGACCGCGATGCGCTCGCCATAACCCCAACCGGTGCCCGCACCGAACCAGTCGCCCGAAGCATCTGCCGGCAATGCGGCGACTTCTGGCGGCAACACCGCTTCAGCCCCTAC
Source organism: Pseudomonas sp. H3(2019) (assembly GCF_007713465.1). GTDB lineage: Bacteria > Pseudomonadota > Gammaproteobacteria > Pseudomonadales > Pseudomonadaceae > Aquipseudomonas. The sequence continues at coordinate 128,509 of NZ_VMSG01000015.1, forward strand.
CAGACGCATTTCGCCGGCGGTTTCGCGGTAGCAGCCCCAATAGACTTCGTCCATCCGTGCATCGATGGCCGCCGCGACCTGCCGTGCACCGTGCTCACGCAATGCGCGCTGCGCCAGTACCGCCAGGTTGGACACCGGCAACACCGGACGATCCAGCGCAAATGCCAGGCCCTGAACCACGCCAATGGCGATTCGCACGCCAGTGAACGCACCCGGGCCGCGACCAAAGGCAATCGCATCGACCGCTTGCAAGGTGGTGCCTGCATCAGCCAGCAACTGCTGGATCATCGGCAGCAACTTCTGCGCATGCAGGCGCGGGATCACCTCGTAATGACTCGTGACCTTGCCGTCATGCAGCAAGGCAACGGAGCAAGCTTCAGTCGCGGTGTCCAGGGCCAGCAAGGTACTCATCGATGTTTCCGTAAAGAGAGTTGGAAAAAGTCCGCCAGTATAAACAACAACGGCCCGCAAGCGGGCCGTTGTAGGTAAAGCAAATCAGCTTTCTCAGCTCAGCGCTTCAAGCACCTTGCCGGTGATCGCTTCAACCGAACCGACGCCTGCGATGTGGCTGTACTTCGGCTTGCCTTGAGCCGCCGACAGTTGCTGGTAGAAATTCACCAGTGGCTTGGTCTGGGAGTGGTAGACCGACAGGCGATGACGCACGGTTTCTTCAGTGTCGTCTTTACGCTGCACCAGCGCTTCGCCGGTGACGTCGTCCTTGCCCGCGACTTTTGGCGGGTTGTAGACGGTGTGGTAAACGCGGCCGCTGGCTTCGTGTACACGACGACCGGCTATACGCTGGACGATTTCTTCGTCATCAACGGCGATTTCAACCACGTGATCCAGTTCTACACCGGCATCGACCAGGGCTTCAGCCTGAGGAATGGTGCGCGGGAAACCGTCGAACAGGAAGCCATTGGCGCAATCGGACTGAGCGATACGATCCTTGACCAATGCAATGATCAGGTCATCGGAGACCAGGCCGCCCGCGTCCATGATGCTCTTGGCTTTAATGCCCAGCTCGGTGCCGGCCTTGACGGCAGCACGCAGCATGTCGCCGGTGGAGATCTGTGGAATAGCGAATTTTTCAGTGATGAACTTAGCCTGAGTACCTTTACCGGCCCCGGGAGCTCCCAGCAGAATGACGCGCATCGATGTGCTCCTCAATTTCTTATTTAGATAACGATCGGATTTGCCGCGTGGGGCCAATCTCAAAAATAGGGTCGTGGGCCGCCCAAACGGCCAAAGGCTGATCAAGATACACAGCAGGCCCTGCCCACACAAGCCGCCGAAAGTCGGAGCAACCCGTGTCTGTTACACCCTGGCGACGAGGCGATCCAAGTCGCAACCCCATAACAAAGTGTCGCCTGACAGGCGCGACCGCCCCCCGCGGACCGGTCGCTTGTCGCAGTAAAACCACCTGCAACATCCCGCAAAAGACCTTAGCCGGTATTGCGTAAACCGGCTGCAATCCCGGCCACAGACACCAGCAACGCCTGCTCCACCGGGCTGCCCTGCACCACTTCCGGCTGCCGCGAACGCGCCAACAGTTCGGCCTGCAATAGATGTAGCGGGTCGAGGTAGGTGTTGCGCAAACGGATGAACTCCAGGGTGTCAGGGCTATGCGCCAGCAGCTGCGACTGACCGGTCAGGCCAAGGACCACGGAGCAAGCCTGCGACAATAGGTCGCGTAAATGCACACCCAAAGGTAACAAATCGGGCTCAACCAATCGCTCGTCGTAGGACTGGGCAATGTCCGCGTCAGCCTTGGCCAGCACCATCTCCAGCATGTCGATGCGCGTGCGGAAGAACGGCCACTGCTCACGCATCTGCGCCAGCAACTCGCCCTCACCGCGCGCCAAGGCGTTGCTCAATGCCGCTTCCCAACCGAGCCAGGCCGGCAGCATCAGGCGGGTCTGGGTCCAGCCGAAGATCCACGGAATCGCCCGCAGACTTTCGATCCCGCCGGCACGACGCTTGGCCGGACGACTGCCGAGCGGCAGACGTCCCAGCTCCTGCTCGGGCGTGGATTGACGGAAATACTCGACGAACTGCGGATTCTCCCGTACCACAGCGCGATACGCGCTGACGCCATCGGCCGCCAATTCGTCCATCAGGCCGCGCCACGCCGGTTCCGGCGGTGGAGGCGGCAACAGCGTGGCTTCCAGCACTGCGGCCAGGTACAGGTTGAGGTTTTGCTCGGCGATGTCCGGCAGGCCGAACTTGAACCGAATCATTTCCCCTTGCTCGGTGGTACGGAAACGACCGGCCACCGACCCCGGCGGCTGCGACAGAATGGCTGCGTGCGCCGGGCCACCGCCACGGCCCACGGTGCCGCCGCGACCGTGGAACAACAACAGCTCGACTTGCTGTTCGCGGCAGATATCCACCAAGCGCTCTTGCGCCCGGTACTGAGCCCAGGCCGCCGCCGTGGTGCCGGCGTCCTTGGCTGAGTCGGAATAGCCGATCATCACTTCCTGCGGGCCCTGCAACCGCGAGCGGTAACCCGGCAACAGCAACAGTTTCTCGATCACCGGACCGGCGTTGTCGAGGTCGGCAAGGGTTTCGAACAGCGGCACTACACGCATCGGCCGCAGCACGCCGGACTCTTTAAGCAGCAGTTGCACGGCGAGCACGTCCGACGCGGCGCCCGCCATGGAGATCACATAAGAGCCCAGCGACGCCGCCGGTGCCGCCGCGACTTCACGACACGTCGCCAGGACTTCGGCGGTGTCGGCCGAAGGTTTGAAATACGCCGGCAGGAGTGGCCGACGATTGTTCAGCTCACCCATCAGGAAGCGAATCCGCGCTTCCTCGTCCCAGTCTTCATAGCGACCGAGCCCAAGGTAGTCGGTGATTTCGGTCATCGCCGACGAATGCCGCGACGAGTCCTGGCGCACGTCGAGTCGCACCAGGAACAGGCCGAACGTCACCGCCCGACGCAGGCAATCGAGCAACGGACCGTCGGCGATCACGCCCATGCCGCAGTCATGCAGCGATTGATAGCACAGCTCCAGCGGATCCAGCAGTTCGCGGTTGTTTTGCAGCACATCGGCCGGTGCCGGGATGCTCGCGGTCAGGGATGCCTGCGCCCAGTTACGGGTCGCGCGCAGGCGCTCACGCAGCTGTTTGAGCACTGCACGGTAAGGTTCGGCGCTGTCCCCGACCTTGGCCCGCAATGCGGTGCTGGCCTGCTGCATCGACAAATCGGCGGCCAGATGATCGACATCACGCAGGTAAAGGTCGGCCGCCATCCAGCGCGCCAACAGCAGCACTTCACGGGTCACCGCAGCCGTGACGTTCGGGTTGCCATCACGGTCGCCACCCATCCACGAAGCAAAGCGAATCGGCGCGGACTCCAGCGGCAGATGCAGGCCAGTGGCGTCATGCAGGGCTTTATCGGCCTTGCGCAAATAGTTGGGAATCGCCTGCCACAGCGAATGCTCGATCACCGCAAAGCCCCACTTGGCTTCATCGACCGGGGTTGGCCGGGTGCGGCGAATCTCTTCGGTGTGCCAGGCTTCGGCGATCAGGCGCTGCAAGGTCGACTTGATCTGCTCGCGCTCGGCACCGGTCAGGTCGCGATGATCCTGCGCCGCCAGTTGCGCGGCGATGGCATCGTATTTCTGGATCAAGGTCCGGCGGGCGACTTCAGTCGGGTGCGCCGTCAGTACCAGCTCGATCTCCAACCGTCCCAATTGCCGCGCCAGCGCGTCGCTGCCATGCCCTTCGGCACGCAGGCGGGCGAGCAGTTCGGGCAGCACCCGCGCTTCGAACGGTGCCGGCTGGGACTCTTCGCGGCGATGTATCAGCTGATATTGCTCGGCGATGTTTGCAAGGTTCAGGAACTGGTTGAACGCTCGCGCCACTGGCAGCAGTTCATCTTCAGTCAACTGGTTGAGGCTGGCGCGCAGTTCGGCGTCCGTCGAACCACGACGGTCCGCCTTGGCACCCTTGCGGATCAGCTCGATCTTGTCGAGAAAGCCATCCCCGTACTGCTCACGAATGGTGTTGCCCAACAACTCACCCAGCAGGTGAACATCCTCGCGCAAGCGTGCATCGATATCAGTCATCAGCAGTTCTCCAGCGAATGGCGGTCGACTCCAAGAGTGCCGTCCGCAGCGGGTTCTTACAAGCCGGGCGACGAATCGACTTTAAAGCTAGTCTCAAGGGTAAGCCGTACCAAGGCTTGCTACCGGCCACGGCCGGATACTCATCTCCCCTGCTATAGGCAGGTGCTAATTGAGGTCATTATGAAAATCCGTGAGCTAGCCCAACATTGGGAAGAAACCGCCAAAGGCCGTTTGACCAAGACCGGCTACACCATTCACCTGGACGTCGAAGCCGCGGCGCGGTTGGCGGCGATTACCGAGATGTACCCCAAACGCCACCCCGAAGAACTGCTGGGCGAACTGATCGGCGCAGCGCTGGAAGAGCTCGAAGCGAGCTTCCCTTACGTCAAGGGTCAGCACGTGGTCGCAACTGATGAAGAAGGCGACCCGCTCTACGAAGACGTCGGCCCGACACCGCGTTTTCTCGAATTGTCGCGGCGCCATTTGCACGATTTATCGGCTCAGGGCGGCAAGCAAAAACACTGAGACAGCCAGTAACGCAAAAGCCCCGCCTGATCTGATCAGACGAGGCTTTTGTTGTTTGAAAATCAACGGATCGCAGTCTTCGACAGTACTTATTGTTCGAGCTGCGGCGTTTCCTGCCCCATGCAACGCACGGCTTTTTTCTTGTTGTTGACCAGCACACCGGTCAGGCCTTTCTGTTCGGTGTCGAACAGCACCAGCACGCCATCGATGCACTGGGCCACTTCCGCGGCCGGCTCCAGGGAGACTTTGTAGTTTTCGCCCGGCACGGTCTTGAGCATGGTGAAGTCGTTCAGCAGCAACGCGTCTTCCGGTTTGGCGAAGTGCAGGTAGCCGTAGTACCACAGGCACGCGACGGTGCCGAGGATGCTGCAGATACCGGTGATGATCAGCGGGATAGCGTTACGTTCTTCACTCATTGCGGACTCTCTGGAGGTTCAACTTCTGAATTCGGGGGTGCCGGGTAATTGGGGATTTCTCCCAGCCGGCGCAAGCCGTTGAAATGTTGCGGGTCATCGAGATAGCGCAGCATGACGGTGCGCCAGACCGGGTCGGCAAACGTCTGCACATGGCCGCCACGGACCAATTGCAGGACCCTCGGCGGGGGCGCAGCTTGATACAGTCGGATGCCATTGGAAAGAGGCACAAGCGGATCGTCGATGCTCTGGTAGAGCAGTTTTGGCACACCGGTCAGTTTTGGCATCGCATTGATCGCACTGTCCGCGTCTGGTACCAACCAGGACAATGGCACCTGGAACGGCCATGTTATCCACGAGGTGCTCAGGGCGTATTGTCCGACATCACGGTAACTGGCCGGCACATCGTCGAGGATCAGCGCCTTGAGTTGACGCTGGCGCTCGGGATGTTCGACCAGATAATGCACCACCAGCGCACCGCCAAGGCTCTGGCCCAGGACGATCAACGGTTTGCCCTGAACCTCGGGTGCCTGGTCGAGCCATTTGAATGCAGCGTCGATGTCCTGATAGATCGCTGGCAAGCCGGGTTTACCCTGCGACAAGCCATACCCGCGATAGTCCACCAGCAACACCTGATAACCCTGCTTTGGTAGCCACCAACTGGCCCCCAGATGCCCGGCGAGATTCCCGCCATTGCCATGCAAGTGCAGCACCGTGCCCTTGACCCCCACGCCTTTTTTGGCCGGTAGCCACCAACCGTTGAGTTTCACGCCATCGGCGGTGGTCAGGGTGACGTCACGGTATTCAAGCCCGGCTTTTTGCGGGGTAAACGGCAGACCGGGATCGGGATAGAACAGCAAGGAGCTGCAACCGCCAAGGCTCAGGAGAAGGCAAAGGACGCCGAGGATTCTCATCCGTTGAAGCCCCGCGGTGTAGGTTTGAGTCAACTGATCGTTCCCACGCTCTGCGTGGGAACGATCAGCGTAGTTACAGAATATTTGAGTAATCCGCTTCGATCCGGTCCAGGCTCAGGTGGTTGAGGAAGTTGGAGAAACACATCCAGGCCGACAGGGCGTTCATGTCACGAAACTGGTCCGGCAGGTACTTGGGTGGTTCCACCAGGCCTTCATCCACCAACTGACGCAGGGTTCGCATGTCTTCCAGGGTGGTTTTGCCGCAAAACAGCAAAGGGATCTGCTCAAGCTTGCCTTTACGCACGGCCAACTGAATGTAGTTGTAAACCATGATAAAGCCCTTGAGGTAGGACAAGTCTTTGGTAAATGGCAGACCATTTGGCACCGAACCACGGAAAACCCGGCTGGTATTGCTATAACTTTCAGCCATCTCGAAGCCTTGCGCGCGGAAGAACTCGAAGACCTGCAAGAAGTCCGCGCCCTCCTCGACCATATGAATCGCACGGGTACGATTGGTCAGTTTGCGCAGGCGACTCGGGTAGGAAGCAAAGGTGATGATTTCCATCAGGATCGCCAGACCTTCCTGGGTCACGGTCGACGACGGTGGCCCCTTGGACAGAAAGGTGCAGATCGGCTGGTTCAGACCGTTGAGGGTGGTGCCAACATGCACCAGCCCTTCATGGACTTCCAAAGCACGTACGTCACGTTCGTTGAACATCGCGTCAGCGCGGATCTTGATGTAGTCGGCACCGGCCGCCGCATCCGCGACAATACCGTCGGACTCGAACACCCGAATGGTTTCCTCGGCTTCGCCAAAGACCTTGTTCAAGCGGGTTTGCAGCAAGTGCACGGCTTCTTTGGCGGTGAGAATCTTCGGCTCGTCCTTGAGGTCGCCCCGGCCATCGATGTTGTTCAGGTAGTCGGACATCATCAGGCCAAGGTCGGCCAGAGTCGGGTCACCGGCGTGGAACGCATCGGAGGCTGCGCCGTAAAGCTCTTGTGAGATCAACCCGAAATCTTCGGTGCCACGCGCTTCGAGCATCCGCACCACCATGCGGTATTCCTTGCACATGCGACGCATGATCTGCCCGACGGGGTTGAACTGACCGAGCTGACGGGTGATGTCGCGCTCAATGTTCTGGAATTCCAGCTTCACTTTGCTGGAGTCGAAGGACAGTGGCCGATTGAGGTAGTAATCGCGGTCCACCGCCGGCATTTCCTTGCCTTTGGCCTTGAGGAAACCCTTGCGGATGTTGTCGTCCCACTTGACCGCATCGAGTACCCGAATCGGCGTCTGCGCCAGCACTATGCGATCGGACAAGGTGCGTATCGTCTGCTGGTATTCGTCCACCCGGTACTCCCTTTGATAACCGTTACGTGTTGCGTTTATTAGAGCGCCTTTGATCGTTCCCACGCTCCGCGTGGGAATGCATCCCGTGACGCTCTGCGTCACAGCCAAAGCGGACGCGGAGCGTCCATAGCGGCATTCCCACGCAGAGCGTGGGAACGATCGACAGGGTTGTGTTACACCGATGCCAGCACCAGGTGCATATATCGCGTCAGAATGCCGAGCATCTCTTGTTCGGCCTCGGGCTCTGCATCGTTGAGCAGGCCCTGATATTCCATCCGGCCGATAATCGCCGTCAACACTTTGGCATCCTGCTGCGGCTCTCGCGAACCCAATACCTGGAAAAGCTGGCAGGTGCCCTGCAAGAGAATTTGCTGATGCGAGCGCACCAGCAGTGCCAGGCGCGGGTTGAGCAACGCTTCCTGGCGGAAGGCCTGCTCGGCCATCAGGTGCTCGCGGCGGTTGATCAATTGCCGGTGAACATAGTCCGCCATCAGCCGTGCAATATCGTCAGCCAACTGTGAGCGGCACTCGGGGCTGCCGTCGCCGCTGATGACCATCTCGCGCAACAGGCCTTCGTTGTTGGCCCACAGCCTGGCCATGTAGGCTGCACTGCGTTCGACGTACTGAGCGAAGGTATCGGTGAGCAGGTCATCGATATCCTTGAAATAGTAAGTGGTCGCCGACAGCGGCACACCGGCTTCGGCGGCCACTGCACGGTGACGTACCGCGCGGACACCGTCGCGTACGACGATGCGCATTGCCGCATCGAGAATCTCTTGTCGACGCTGCTCGCTTCCCTGTCGGCTGGCTTTGCGACCCTGATACTGAACACTTTCAGCGACCGCAGTGGCGATGCCAGCTGCTCCTTCTTGAGCAATTGCACGATTCACGACCGGTATTCCTCTCTAACGTCAAAAGTAACAAATTGATACGTTTGTACCAGACAGGCAATAAAAAGCCGCCTGTTATAGGCGGCTTTTTAATTGAAACATTTACGCTTGCGGCCGCATGTGCGGGAACAGGATCACATCGCGAATCGACGGTGAATTGGTCAACAGCATCACCAGACGGTCGATACCGATCCCTTCACCGGCGGTCGGCGGCATGCCGTATTCCAGCGCGCGAACGAAGTCAGCGTCGTAGTGCATGGCTTCGTCGTCACCGGCGTCCTTGTCGGCCACCTGAGCCATGAAGCGCTCGGCCTGGTCTTCCGCGTCGTTCAACTCGGAGTAGGCGTTGGCGATTTCGCGGCCACCGATGAACAGCTCGAAGCGGTCGGTGACGTTCGGGTTCTCGTCGTTGCGGCGGGCCAGCGGCGACACTTCGAACGGGTACTGGGTGATGAAGTGCGGCTGCTCCAGCTTGTGCTCGACCAACTCTTCGAAAATCATTACCTGCAGCTTGCCCAGACCTTCGAAGCCGAGCACTTTGGCGCCGGCCTTCTTGGCGATGGCGCGGGCCTTGTCGATGTCAGTCAGGTCGTCAGCGGTCAGCTCCGGGTTGTACTTGAGGATCGAATCGAACACCGACAGACGCACGAACGGTTCGCCGAAGTGGAACACCTTGTCGCCGTAAGGCACGTCGGTGCTGCCCAGAACCAGCTGCGCCAGTTCACGGAACAGTTCTTCGGTCAGGTCCATGTTGTCTTCGTAGTCGGCGTGGGCCTGGTAGAACTCCAACATGGTGAATTCAGGGTTGTGACGAGTCGAAACACCTTCGTTACGGAAGTTGCGGTTGATCTCGAACACTTTCTCGAAACCACCTACCACCAGACGCTTGAGGTACAGCTCCGGCGCGATACGCAAAAACATCTGCATATCCAGCGCATTGTGGTGAGTTTCGAACGGCTTGGCTGCCGCACCGCCCGGGATGGTTTGCAGCATCGGCGTTTCGACTTCCAGGAAGTCGCGCTTCATCAGGAAGCTGCGAATGTGCGCAATCACTTGCGAACGCACGCGGAAGGTCTGGCGCACGTCTTCGTTGACGATCAGGTCAACATAACGCTGGCGATAGCGCTGCTCGGTGTCGGACAGGCCGTGGTGCTTGTCTGGCAACGGGCGCAGGGATTTGGTCAGCAGACGCACGTTGGTCATTTCAACGTACAGGTCGCCCTTGCCGGAACGGGCCAGGGTGCCTTCGGCGGCGATGATGTCGCCCAGGTCCCAGGTTTTCACCGCAGCCAGGGTTTCTTCAGACAGGGTTTTACGGTTGACGTAAACCTGAATGCGCCCGGACATGTCCTGGATCACCATGAACGAGCCACGGTTGAGCATGAGACGACCGGCAACCTTGACCGGGATCGCAGCCTCTGCCAACTCTTCCTTGGTCTTGTCCGCGTACTGTTTCTGCAAGTCTTCGCAGTAGGCGTCGCGGCGGAAGTCATTCGGGAAGGCCTGGCCCTTGGCGCGCTCGGCAGCAAGCTTTTCCTTGCGCAGGGCGATCAGGGAGTTTTCTTCCTGTTGCAGGGCTTGCGGATCGAGTTCTAGGTCGCTCATGTCTTTAAATTTTCCATCACAGGTTCGTTGCCCCCACCGGTGGCAGGGGACTTCAGGTCTTGACTGGCGGTTTACAAACCTTGTTTCAGGCTCGCCACCAGGTATTCGTCGATGTCGCCGTCGAGCACCTTGTCGCAGTCGCTGCGTTCGACGTTAGTACGCAAATCCTTGATTCGCGACTGGTCGAGCACATACGAGCGAATCTGGTGACCCCAGCCGATGTCCGACTTGGTGTCTTCCAGGGCTTGGGACGCAGCGTTGCGTTTCTGCACTTCCTGCTCGTACAAGCGCGCCCGCAACATTTTCATCGCGGTGTCTTTGTTGGCGTGCTGGGAACGTTCGTTCTGGCAGCTGACCACGGTGTTGGTCGGTACGTGGGTGATACGTACGGCCGAGTCGGTGGTGTTTACGTGCTGACCACCGGCGCCCGAGGAGCGGTAGGTGTCGATGCGCAGGTCCGACGGGTTGATGTCGATTTCGATGTTGTCATCGATTTCCGGCGACACGAACACGGCCGAGAACGAGGTGTGACGACGGTTACCGGAGTCGTACGGGCTCTTGCGCACCAGACGGTGCACGCCGATCTCGGTCCGCAGCCAGCCAAAGGCGTATTCACCCTTGATGTGCACGGTTGCGCCCTTGATCCCGGCGACTTCACCGGCGGAGAGTTCCATGATGGTCGCGTCGAAACCGCGTTTGTCCGCCCAACGCAGGTACATGCGCAGCAGGATGTTGGCCCAGTCCTGGGCCTCGGTACCGCCGGAGCCGGCCTGGATGTCCAGGTAGGCGTTGTTGGCGTCCATCTCACCGCTGAACATGCGACGGAATTCGAGTTTTTCCAGGGCCTCGCGCAGACGCTCGACTTCGGCAGCGACGTCATCGACGGCAGCCTGGTCTTCTTCCTCGGCGGACATCAGCAGCAGGTCTTTGGCGTCGGCAAGGCCGCTGTGCATCTGGTCGAGGGTTTCGACGATCTGCGCCAGCAAAGACCGCTCGCGGCCCAGTTCCTGAGCGTACGACGGGTTGTTCCAGACATTCGGATCTTCAAGCTCGCGATTGACTTCGGTCAGACGCTCATGCTTTTGATCGTAGTCAAAGATACCCCCGAATAGTTTCGGAGCGCTCGGACAGGTCCTTGATGCTGTTAAGGATCGGGTTGATTTCCATGGCGGGCAGCACTCGTTGGCGAACTTTTGAAAGCCGGCGAGTATAACGTAATCAAGCTGTCACGGCAGCCCGCCTGGCGGCTTTAGCGGCGAATGAACGTGTTGGTTCATTCGATGCCCACCTGATTGCGCCCATTGTTCTTCGCCAGGTACAACCCCTTGTCCGCTGCCGAGATCAATTGACGGTAATCACTGCCCGGCTCCGGGGTTATGGTCGAGAGGCCAATGCTGATGGTCAGGCTTGCACCTTCGGCCGGAACAACATGCGGGATGTTCATTCCGGCCACGGTCTGCCGGAGTTTTTCTGCGACCAGCCGCGCCCCGCCCGGCGAGGTATTGGGCAAGACCAGAACGAACTCTTCACCGCCATAGCGCGCCGGCAGATCGGAAGGACGGCTGCTGGCATCGCGGATCGCCGTGGCGACTTTGCGCAGGGCTTCGTCGCCTTCCAGGTGGCCAAAATTGTCGTTGTACAGCTTGAAATGGTCGACATCGATCATCAACAGCGACAGTTGCGCCTGCTCACGCATGGCCCGACGCCATTCCAGCTCGAGGTATTCGTCGAAATGGCGACGGTTCGACAGACCGGTCAGACCGTCGGAGTTCATCAGGCGTTGCAGCACCAGATTGGTGTCGAGCAGCTGTTGTTGACTGACCCGCAGCGCCCGGTAGGCCGCATCACGCTGGATCAGGGTCATGTAGGAGCGCGAGTGATAACGAATGCGCGCGACCAGTTCGATGTTGTCCGGCAGCTTGACCAGGTAATCGTTGGCCCCCGCAGCAAACGCCGCGCTCTTGATCAGCGGATCTTCCTTGGTCGACAGCACAATGATCGGAATGTCCTTGGTCGCCGGGTGGTTGCGGTATTCGCGCACCAGCGACAGGCCGTCCAGACCGGGCATGACCAGGTCCTGCAGGATCACCGTCGGCTTGATACGAATCGCCTGGGCGATGGCCTGGTGCGGATCGGAGCAGAAATGGAAGTCGATGTTCTCTTCGTTCGCCAGCCCGCGGCGCACGGCTTCGCCGATCATCGCCTGGTCGTCGACCAGCAGCACCATCGCGGCGTTTTCATCGGTTTTAAAGGCGTCGAGCTGTAAATCATCCATGTGCGGGCACCTGAATAAGGCAAGTACAGCTGCAATGATGAGTCATTTTGCAAAGATCTCCAGCAATCGTGGCGCTATCTTGTCCAGCGGGTGAATTTCTACAGCGGCGCTGATCGCGGCGGCCGCTTTCGGCATGCCATATACCGCACTGCTGCGCTGATCCTGAGCAATGGTCAAGTAGCCTTGCTGGCGCATCAATTTAAGTCCCTGGGCGCCATCGCGCCCCATGCCGGTCAGCAGCACACCCACTGCGTCTCCGTTCCAGTAAGTGGCCACGCTTTCAAAAAAAACGTCGATCGAGGGTCGATAGATCTCGTTGACCGGCTCGGCGGTGTAGGCCAGCGTACCGTTCTTCAATAAACGAATGTGGTGATTGGTGCCCGCCAGCAACACCGTCCCGCTTTGCGGCGGCTCGCCTTCCTGAGCCAGGCGCACATCCAGACCGCTGGCGCTGCTGAGCCATTCAGCCATACCGGCCGCAAACACCTGGTCAACGTGCTGAACCAGCACGATGGCCGGCGTAAAATCGCGGGGCAGGCTCTTGAGCAAGACTTCCAGCGCCGCCGGCCCACCGGCGGAAGAACCGATCGCCACCAGGCTCTGACGTTGCCCGGAAATGCGAGGATGGGTCGGCGCTGATTGCACCCGGTTACCGCGTTCGCCGATCAGCCAGCCGATATTCATGATCTTGCGCAGCAGTGGTGCCGCGGCTTCTTTTGGATCGCCCACGCCGAGGGCCGGGGTATCGACCACATCCAGCGCGCCGTGGCCCATGGCTTCGAACACCCGATGGACATTCTGCTGCCGGTCCACCGTGACAATGACGATAGCGCATGGGGTCTCGGCCATGATCCGGCGTGTTGCCTCGACGCCATCCATGACCGGCATGATCAGGTCCATCAGGATCAGGTCCGGGGTGAACTCGGCGCAACGTTGCACCGCCTCGGCGCCATTGCGGGCGACCCAGACCACCTCGTGCGCCGGCTCGAATGCCAAGGCTCGACGCAGGGCCTCCACGGCCATGGGCATATCGTTGACGATAGCGATCTTCATGCCCGCGCTCCTCCTATGAGCTCAACCACTGCATCGAGCAGCGCATCGTCATGAAAGCTGGCCTTGGCTAGATAGTAGTCGGCTCCAGCGTCCAGTCCACGACGACGGTCTTCTTCACGATCCTTATAGGACACCACCATCACCGGCAGCGATTGCAGCCGATTGTCACGTCGCAACAACGAAACCAGCTCGATCCCGTCCATGCGCGGCATATCAATGTCGGTAATCAGCAGATCGAAATCCTCGGCACGCAGCGCGTTCCAGCCGTCCATGCCGTCAACCGCAACGGCCACGTCATAACCCCGATTGAGCAGCAGCTTGCGTTGTAATTCACGCACCGTCAGTGAGTCATCGACCACCAGAATACGTTTGCGCGCAACGATGGCGGCCTGTTGGCTGTGCCGGGCGATCCGCTCCAGGCGACCGGTATTGAGCAGTTTGTCCACCGAGCGGAGCAGGTCTTCGACGTCGACGATCAACACCACCGACCCGTCATCGAGCAAGGCACCGGCAGAAATGTCCTGAACCTTGCCCAACCGCTCATCCAGCGGCAACACCACCAACGTGCGCTCGCCGATAAACCGCTCGACGGCCACGCCGTAGACCGTGTCGCGGTCACGGATGACCACGACTTTAAGGGTCGCCGGGCTGTTCTGACTCGCCGGACGGTTGAGCAACTGGCTGGCCGCGACGAGGCCAACGTGTCGACCTTCGTGCCAGAAGTGCTGACGACCTTCCACCTGGACGATTTCGTCCGATGCCAAATCGCACATGCGCTCGATGTGTGCCAGTGGAAAGGCATACGCCTCCTCGCCCACTTCCACCACCAGACTGCGCACAACCGACAACGTCAACGGCACCTCGAGCTGGAAACGACTGCCCTCGCCGGCCTTCTGCTCCAGCACCACAGCGCCGCGTAACTGGCGAACCATGTGCTGAACCGCATCCAGGCCTACGCCACGACCGGACACCTCGGTGACCGTGTCGCGCAGGCTGAAGCCCGGCAGGAAGAGGAACGTCAGCAGCTCTTCTTCGCTGAGCTGCGCCGCGGTCTCGGCCGGTGACAATTGCCGTTCGACGATGCTGCGGCGCACTTGCTCCAGGTCCACGCCATGGCCATCGTCGCTCAACTCCAGCAACAGCTGCCCGGCCTGGTTGGACGCGCGCAAGCGAATCAGCCCTTCGGCAGGCTTGCCGGCCAGCAGCCGTTGCTCGGGTATTTCGATGCCGTGGTCCACGGCATTACGCAACAAATGGGTCAGTGGCGCTTCGAGCTTCTCCAGCACATCGCGGTCGACCTGGGTCTTTTCACCCTCGATTTCCAACCGCACCTGCTTGCCCAGACTACGCCCCAAGTCGCGAACCATCCGCGCCTGCCCGGTCAGCACATCGGCAAACGGCCGCATGCGACAGGCCAGCGCCGTGTCATACAGCACCTGAGCGCGCTGGCTCGCCTGCCAGGCAAACTCATCAAGCTCAGCGGTTTTCTCTGCCAGCAACTGCTGGGATTCGGCCAACAGCCGCCGCGCATCGCCGAGCGCCTCCAGAGCCTCAAGGCTCAGGTCTTGCTCTTTGAGGTGAACGTTGAGGTTTTCCAGGGCACGCAAACTGTTGCTCTGCGTGCGCTTGAGACGCTGCATTGTTGCCAGGTAAGGCTTGAGACGCAGGGTTTCCACCAGCGACTTGCTCGACAGATCGAGCAGGCTGTTCAAGCGCTCGGCAGTCACTCGCAACACCCGCTCGCCGCCTTCGGTGACGCGTTTGGCTTTACGCGACGCCTCGACTGAGGCCGCCAGCGACGACTCGAGTTCTGACACCATGTCCGGCGGCTCGACTTGCGGTGCCGCTGGCTCGGGCGGCAATGAGGGCTGTGCTACGGCAGGTGCTGCGACCGCCATGGGATCCAGCAAACACCCCATCAACGCCACGTAGGCTTCGATGTCGTCTGGCCCCACGTTGGCACTGCCTGGCGTGGCGATGCGCATCAGCAAGTCCGTGCCTTGCAGCAGCGCATCAATGTGTTCGGGGCGCAGAAAAAGTCGACCCTCCTGCGCGCTGACCAGGCAGTCTTCCATCACATGAGAAACGCTGACCCCGGCATCCACACCGACGATCCGCGCCGCGCCCTTGAGCGAATGCGCGGCGCGCATGCAGGCTTCCAGCTGATCGGCCTGGGTCGGGTCACGTTCCAGCGCCAGCAACCCGGCGCTGAGCACCTGGGTCTGGGCCTCGGCTTCAAGACTGAAGAGTTCCAGCAGTGACGCGTCGCGCATTTGATCGGGGGTCATGTCAGGCTCCGGGTCACGGCGGACAACACCTGTTCTTCATCCAGCCAGCGCAGGCTGCGCCCCCTGAATTGCAGGACGCCACGGGTGTACTTGGCACTGGCCTGCTCGCCTGACCGGGACGCGGCGTCGAGAATCCGCTCATCAATGGCGTGAATCCCGTCCACCTCATCCACCGGTACTACCACCGGACCGCCGTGAGCGGCGATGATCAACATGCGCGGCATGATCCGCACGCCCGAGGCGACACCTGTGGTCGCTTCCAGCCCGAGCAATTCCACCAGCGACAGGCACGCCACCAGCGCACCACGCACATTCGCCACCCCCAGCAACGCTCGCGAACGCTGATGCGGCAGCGAATGAATCGCCTGCATCGGCGCCACTTCCACCAAACTGCGGGTGGCCAGGGCGAGCCATTCTTCGCCGAGGCGGAACATCAACAGCGAGCGCGTGACCACGTCCGCTTCAACGGCAATCGATGCTTGAGCGCGGTCGTCCTGTTGCAAGGTATAGCGATCCAGCAAACGCGTCGCCGCCGCGGAATACACCGCGCAATTGCGACAGTGAATATGTTCGATCAGCAGCGGGCAGGATTTATCGCCGTGGATACCGATACGGTTCCAGCAGTCGTCGATCGCCTGGGCATCTTCATGGGTTACGTTCAGCGAAACAGAACCGGTCATCGTTTACGCTCACTGTCAGCGGTGCGCTCATTGCGAGCGGCGCGCTCCTGCAATCGACGGGCGCCGGACGCATCCCCCTGGGACGCCAGTAACACCGACAGGTGCATCAGTGCTTCGGGATGCTGCGGTTGCAAATACAGCGCCTTGCGATAAAAGCCCTGGGCTTCCAGCACGTTGCCGGCGACATCACTGAGCAACCCCAGCCAGTAAAACACCTGCGCCACCGGCTCGTGACTGCGCAGGTAGTCCTCGCAGGCGGCCCGCGCTTCGAGGCTTTTACCTTCGTTGGCCAGGGTTGCAATGCTTGCCAGCAGCGCGGCCGTATCGGTATTCGGTGTTTTCTCAAGGCTCGCACGCGGCGCCGGCGCAACGGTGGCAAAAGGTCGGCTGCGCACCGCAGGCGGTGAAACGCTGCGCAGCGGCAAACTCACCGGCAACGGCGGTGCAATAAACACGGGGGGCGGTGCGGGTTCGGGCTCGCTGTGACGGCTGAAGGCGAAGGATTGTGGGATACCGATCGAACGCATCCCCAGGCGGCCCAGCAAACTGCCTTCGGCCGG
The DNA here is from genome assembly GCF_007713465.1 of Pseudomonas sp. H3(2019). Taxonomy (GTDB): domain Bacteria; phylum Pseudomonadota; class Gammaproteobacteria; order Pseudomonadales; family Pseudomonadaceae; genus Aquipseudomonas. Next base: position 145,136 of record NZ_VMSG01000015.1, read on the forward strand.
GCCGATAAACAGCACGCCGTCCACGTGGGTCAGGCGCTTGAGCATCTGGAGAACCTGTTGCTGGGTGGGCTGATCGAAATAGATCAGCAGGTTGCGACAAAACACGAAGTCATAGGCTGGCTCATTGGCCAGCAAGGTCGGGTCCAGCAGGTTGCCCACCTGCAAACGCACCTGTTCGCGTACCCGGTCGCTGACGCGATGGCCGACGTCTTCGGTGCTGAAGTAGCGCTCGCGGAAATCGCTGCGCTGCCCACGAAAGGAGTTCTTGCCGTACAGCGCACGCTTGGCCCGCTCGACCGACAGCGGGCTGACGTCCACCCCGTCGACCTTGAATTGATGCGGCACAAGCCCGCCATCGAATAACGCCATGGCAATCGAATACGGCTCTTCGCCGGTCGAACACGGCAGGCTGAGAATCCGCAACGCACGCATGCCCTTGATCTCGGCCAGACGCTTGAGCGCCAGCCTGGCCAGCGTGGCAAAGGATTCCGGGTACCGGAAAAACCAGGTTTCCGGGACGATCACGCCTTCGATCAGCGCCTGTTGTTCGTCTGCCGAGACTTGCAGCCGCAACCAGTACTCATCAGCCGTTTTCACCTGCTGCGCGGTCATGCGCTGGCGCACGGCCCGCTCGATGATCGCTGGGCCGACGGAGTTCACGTCCAGGCCGATACGTTCTTTGAGGAAGTCGAAAAAGCGCTGGTCGCTGCTCATGGGCGCTCCTCAAGCATCGCCAGGTCCAGCGGCGGCGACGGGAACAGCAGCGCCTGCACTTGGGCATCCAGCAAGTCTGCGACACGAACCCACTGCAGCAACCCTTGGGCGTCTTCACGCACCGGCCCCAAATACGGCGCCTGACGGTTATCCAGGCCATAGGGCTGGAAGTCCGCCGGGTTGCAACGCAGGGTATCGGTAGCCTGCTCGAGAATCAGCCCGAGCAATTGCCCGGGCGTGGCGTCATCCGGCTGATAATGCACCAGCACCAATCGAGTGCTGGTGCGCGCCTGGGCCGGCTGACCGAATGCCAGCTCGCCGACATCGATTACCGGCACCACCGCGCCGCGATAGGCAAACACTCCCGCGACCCATGACGGTGTCCCGGCAATCGGTTTGAGCGGCAGACGCGGCAGCACCTCGGCCACTTCAATGGCTTGCACTGCATAGCGCTCGTCGCCGATACGAAACACCAGAAACAATGACTGCCTGGGCGCCATGCCTGCGCCGCGTTTCGCCACGAGTTCGTTCATCAGACTTTGAATCGCGAGACGCCGCTGCGCAGCCCTACGGCCACCTGGCTCAACTCGTCGATGGCGGAACTGGCCTGACGCAAGGACTCGACCGTCTGGCTGCTGGCATCGCCCAACTGCACCAGCGCATGGTTGATCTGTTCGGCGCCCGTGGCCTGGGCCTGCATGCCCTCGTTGACCATCAACACCCGCGGCGCCAGCGCCTGAACCTGGTGGATGATCTGCGACAGCTGCTCACCGACCTGCTGCACTTCGGACATGCCACGGCGTACTTCTTCAGAGAATTTGTCCATGCCCATGACGCCGGCCGACACCGCCGACTGGATCTCGCGAACCATCTGCTCGATGTCGTAGGTAGCGACGGCCGTCTGGTCTGCCAGACGTCGAACTTCGGTGGCGACCACGGCAAAACCGCGACCGTACTCCCCGGCCTTTTCCGCTTCGATGGCGGCGTTCAGCGACAGCAGGTTGGTCTGGTCTGCAACCTTGACGATGGTCACCACCACCTGATTGATGTTGCCTGCCTTCTCGTTGAGGATCGCCAGTTTGGCATTGACCAGGTCAGCCGCGCCCATTACCGAGTGCATGGTCTCTTCCATCCGCGCCAGGCCCTGCTGACCGGAACCGGCCAGCACCGAGGCCTGATCGGCGGCGGTGGAGACTTCGGTCATGGTCCGCACCAGGTCCCGCGAGGTGGCGGCGATTTCGCGCGAGGTGGCGCCGATTTCAGTGGTGGTGGCCGCCGTTTCAGTGGCGGTCGCCTGCTGCTGTTTGGAGGTGGCAGCGATTTCGGTCACCGAGGTGGTGACCTGTACCGAGGAGCGTTGCGCCTGGGACACCAGCGAGGTCAACTCGGTCATCATGTCGTTGAAGCCGGTTTCCACCGCGCCGAACTCATCCTTGCGATCGAGGTTCAGACGGCTGCTGAGATCGCCGGTGCGCATGATGTCGAGGATCTGCACGATGCGGTTCATCGGCGCCATGATCGCGCGCATCAACAACAAGCCGCAGAGACCGGCAGCGATAACCGCCACCAGCAAAGACACACCCATGCTGACTTTTGCCGCGGTGACCGCCTGGCGGATGGCCTCGGTGGCGTTAGCGGCCTGATCACGATTGCTGTCAATCACCACATTCAACTGCTTGCGGCCATCGACCCACGCGGGCGTCAACTCCTGCTCCAGCGCCAGACGAGCCTGTTCGTATTGTTTTTGCTGATACAGACCGACGACTTTAGCCAACGCTTGGTTGTACGTTTGATAACGAGCCTCGAATGCTTCGAAATCGACCCGGTCGTCAGTGGTGAAGATCGTTTTCCGATAGTTGGCCATCTCGTCTTTCAGGTGCGCCTCGGCGCCCTTGTACAACTCCAGGTCAGCGGCACTCATGTCGCGATGCTCCGAGAGGCCCACGATCCGTTGGGTCAAGAGATAGCTGTCAACCCAGGCACCGCGAATCATCGAGCTGTAATACAGCCCCGGGACGGCATCCGACTGGACCGTTTCCTCGCTGGACTCAATCTTCAGCAGATTGGAGAACGAGACCATGACCATCAGCAGCATGATGGCGATAATTACCGCAAAGCTCGCCAAAATGCGTTGGCGCAACGTCCAGTTCTTCACAGTCAGTCCTCGGGGCGGTTCAAATGGAGGGGAGTATAGCCGAGGGCTCGTTGCGTTCTATCAGCGCTGCATCGCAAGTAGCAACGAAACAACTGTGGCGAGAGGAGCTTGCCCTCCATTGGGCTGCGTAACGGTCAAAAAAGAACTTTCCACTTCAAAATCACATCATGCCCCACAGCGGACGACCAGAGGCTTACCGAGAGGTAGGCCTTTTTTGTGCAAAAAAACACCTGATGAAACGTATCAGCTAGCAACAAAAAACCCATAAATCAAAAAAAATGGAATTTTTCCTTGATCTTGAAAATTCACTGACTTACAGTGAAATCACTGTATGGATATACAGTCACTAACGAAGATTCATTTAAATACATTCATGGATGAGGTACTCCCTATGAAAAGCAACACTGAAAAACTTGGTCAGCTTCCCCGTCAACCCAGCCTGTGGACCCGCGCTGACGCGCTGAAAGTTCATGCGGATGATCCGACCACTACCCAGCCGCTGGTCAGTGCGGATTTCCCGGTATTGAGCAACGAGGTGTTCATCTGGGACACCATGCCGCTGCGCGATATGGACGGTAACGTGGCTTCTGTTGACGGCTGGTCGGTCATTTTCACCTTGACCGCAGATCGTCATCCGAACGACCCGCAATACATCGATAAAAACGGTAACTACGACATCGACCGCGACTGGAACGATCGCCACGGTCGGGCAAAGATGTACTACTGGTTTTCCCGCACCGGTAAAGACTGGCAGTTTGGTGGTCGCGTGATGGCGCAAGGGGTTTCGCCAACCGCCCGTGAATGGGCCGGCTCCCCAATTCTGTTGAACGACCAGGGCGATGTGGATTTGTATTACACCGCCGTCACGCCGGGCGCCACGATCGTCAAGGTGCGTGGCCGCGTGGTGACGACTGAACATGGCGTCAGCATGGTGGGCTTCAAAAAGGTTACGTCGCTGTTTGAAGCTGACGGCGAGATGTATCAGACCGAAGCGCAGAATCCGTACTGGGGCTTCCGTGATCCATGGCCGTTCCGCGATCCGAAAGACGGCAAGTTGTACATGCTGTTTGAGGGCAACGTGGCCGGTGAGCGTGGTTCGCACAAGGTCGGCGAAGCTGAAATCGGCGACGTACCGCCGGGCTATGAAGATGTCGGTAACTCGCGCTTCCAAACCGCCTGTGTCGGTATCGCCGTAGCGCATGACGAAGATGGCGACGACTGGGAAATGTTGCCGCCACTGCTGACTGCAGTAGGCGTCAATGACCAGACCGAACGTCCACACTTCCTGTTTCAGGACGGTAAATACTATTTGTTCACCATCAGCCATAAATTCACTTATGCCGACGGTGTGACCGGTCCGGACGGGGTGTACGGTTTCGTGGCGGATTCGCTCTTCGGCCCTTACGTGCCACTGAACGGTTCCGGTCTGGTGCTGGGCAACCCCTCTTCCCAGCCATTTCAAACCTATTCACATTACGTGATGCCTAACGGCCTGGTGACTTCGTTCATCGACACCATACCCACAAAGGAAAGCGACACCGGAATGAAGTTCCGGGTCGGCGGCACTGAAGCGCCGACAGTGGGCATCAAGGTGAAAGGGCAGCAGACTTTCGTGGTGGCCGAATATGACTATGGTTACATTCCCCCGATGATTGATGTAACGCTGAAGAAATAGTATCGAAGCAATATAGGGCCTTCAGGCACCGGGTTTGAACTCGATAACAAACTCGTTGTGGATATGATCGAGATATCCGCGCCTGACTCATTGCGACTTGATCGGGAGCCGCATTGAACAATGCGTAACATCGACCCTTCGGAACTGGCTGCAAGGATGCAGCCAGTAACGGGGCTCCCCCCCTCCTCCTATCTCCCTCTCCCCAACTAAGCTCATGCCTGGGCATCGATTAAAAAGATAGACACTCGGGCAAATCCATAAAAACCGCCCACCGGGTAATTCCCCCATGATGACCTTGCGTCAGATCCGTCATCACTTCATCGCCGTGGCCGAGACCGGTTCGATCTCGTCTGCCGCGCAAGCGGTGTACATTTCCCAGTCCACCTTGACCCTGGCCATCCAGCAGCTTGAGCAGGAAATTGGCGTCAGCCTGTTCAATAACACTATTGCGGGCTGATTGGCGCATCCGCTGCCAACGATATTGTGACAAGCATCCTCAATACTTTTAGCCAGCTTGAACTGTTCCCCGGCTCAGGGCTTCCGTCACTGGTACCCGATTTACGTGAGTTTGTCCTGAATCAGCTTCCATTTATTGCGCCTTATCGGCTAGTACTTGGCCAAGTGCAGATATTGCGAATATTGCATCAACGAACCGAACGTAATCAGGAGTGCTAACACTCAATGCGATCCGGGCTGATGCATAAAACAAACAGCCCCTCCCATAAGCGAACATGGGAGAGACCGTCAAGCCGCCTCAAAACTGCGAAACACGGTGCATCGCATCCGCCAGATAGCGCATTGCAATGCGGTCGTTCTCCGATAACGCTCGATACTGCTCGACGAGTTTCACCTCCTCCGAGCTGAGTCGGCGCGACCTTCGCGAGATGCTCAAGCCTGAGAAAACCCCTAGCAACCCGATGATGCCTTGCGCTTTTGCCATGGACGATGAACGAGCCCCATGAAAGACAGGACACCGTTTCCCCCTTACGATAAGGGATAG
>NZ_VMSG01000016.1 GCF_007713465.1 Pseudomonas sp. H3(2019)
CGGTTCCTGAAGTCGACCACGTCTTCGGTAAAGCGGGCCGCGCCGAAACAGCCACCGACCCGGCGCCGCTGGAGATGTTCGAGACCACTATCCAGTTCAAGCCGCATGAGCAGTGGCGCCCTGGTATGACCCAGGAAAAACTGGTGGATGAGCTGGATCGGGTGGTTCGCGTGCCTGGACTGACTAACATCTGGATACCGCCGATCCGCAATCGAATCGACATGCTCGCCACCGGAATCAAGAGCCCGATAGGGGTAAAAATTGCCGGCACCAACCTGACAGAAATCGATGCGGCGACTCAGGCCGTCGAGCGCGTAGCCAAGGACGTGCCCGGTGTCAGTTCGGCCCTGGCCGAACGCCTGACCGGTGGCCGTTACATTGATGTGGATATCGATCGTCAAGCCGCTGCACGCTACGGACTAAACATCGCCGATGTGCAGTCAATCGTCGCCGGTGCTATCGGTGGTGAAAACATCGGGGAGACCATTGAAGGGCTCGCCCGCTTCCCGATCAACGTCCGTTATCCCCGTGAGTGGCGTGACTCGCTCGGTGCCTTGGAACAGTTGCCGATCTACACCCCACTGGGTAGTCAGATCACCCTCGGCACTGTAGCGAAGGTCAAGGTCAGTGACGGGCCGCCGATGCTCAAGAGCGAGAACGCACGGCCTTCCGGCTGGGTGTATATCGACGTGCGTGGCCGGGATATTGCCTCGGTGGTCGCCGACCTACGCCGGGTCGTCAGTGAGCAGGTCAAGTTGCAGCCCGGCATGAGCCTGAGCTACTCGGGGCAGTTCGAATTTCTCGAAAGGGCCAACGCACGACTCAAGCTGGTGGTGCCGGCGACGTTGCTGATCATTTTCGTGCTGCTCTACCTGACCTTCGCCCGCTTCGACGAGGCCTTGCTGATCATGGCCACTCTGCCATTTGCCCTCACTGGTGGCGCATGGTTCCTCTATCTGTTGGGATTCAACCTGTCGGTGGCCACTGGAGTCGGATTTATCGCGCTAGCAGGTGTGTCTGCCGAGTTTGGCGTGATCATGCTGCTCTACCTGAAGAACGCCTGGGCCGAACGTGAAGATCTCGGCGACAGCACCGAGCGTGGGCTGGTCGCCGCGATTCGTGAAGGCGCCGTGCAACGCGTTCGACCCAAGGCCATGACCGTGGCCGTCATCATCGCCGGCCTGTTACCCATCCTGTTGGGCAGCGGCACCGGCAGCGAAGTGATGAGTCGCATCGCCACGCCTATGGTTGGCGGCATGGTCACTGCGCCCTTGTTATCCCTATTCGTTATTCCGGCGGCCTACCGTTTGATGCGCCGTCGGCACCTCCCCGTTGTATCCACCACCCCTCAAGGAAAAGTCGTATGAAACTGACCCTGATCGCCGTTGCAAGCACCGTTGTCGCACTGTCTCTTTCTGCTCAGGCAGAAGACATGCCGGGTATGAAGATGGACGCTATGCCCATGAAGGGCATGCAGATGGCGCAGGAGACCGAGCAGGCTCCAGTGGCCAAAGCCGAGGGCACGATCAAGGCTATCGACACCACGAAACATACGGTGACTATCGCCCATGGCGCCGTTCCAGCCGTGCAGTGGCCCGCCATGACCATGGCATTCAACGCAACAACCAAACAACTGGCAGGCTTGAAGGCTGGGGATCAAGTAGCGTTTGAGTTTCGTGCCGAAGGCATGGCAGCCACCATCGTGTCGATCAAGCCCCTGAAGTAACAATGGTATGGCTGGGTTCGGTATTCACAAGCTGGTACCGGACCAGCCCATCCACCATTGATAGGCGCACAGATCAGCGAAAGGCTTGCGGCAATGCAGCGTGAATGAAGAGTTGATTGCTCCACCGTCCTCCTGTTTGGCTCCTTTGGTTTGGAGGATGGATTCAGGCGCCTGAATTAGGCGCCTTTTTTCGCTCATATAGTCCGTGTAAACCGTTTCGCGATGATGTGATCGCCACTTAGACTCGGTTGCATCAGGCTACTGCGGATAAGCAAAGAGCAGTGAATGGATGAACTCCCGCCAATTCCGCAGACGTGGGAACAACATGGGCACCCGCTGCCGATAGGTCTGATACTCCTCACCAAAGCGCTCGGCAAGGCCGACTCCTCCCGCTTCGCTAGACGGACATAAACCAACACGATCAGGGGAAATAATAATGTGATAACTGTCGGCCAATGAATGACCTGTCCAAAAACCGCTAGCATGATCCCGGTGTATTGCGGGTGGCGGATCAGACCGTAGACACCCTGTGTCGCCAGCTTCCCCTCCAGACATGTGCGGTAAACCTGAACCCCAGCCCCGGATTAATAGGGCCTCGCGATTGATTCGTAATTCAGTTCGGCTGTTACAAATATTAGCCTTGTGGTGGCGAGCAATCGACAATCAGAGGATGGAAATGCCCGGAGCGCCGTGATATTCCTTTGCCACCAAGATGAACCAAGGAGCGGTAATAACATGGCGACAAATTTCCCTGAGCATCCCCCGTACATTCCCATTATTAAGTGGCAGTCCTACGAGCAGAAGGCGCTTAAAAAGGTCGCTGCCGATGTAGGGAGGCATGTGCTTCCTTGCGTAGAAGTCAGAGATTCTGCACAACACATAAATCTCATGGGTGCGTTTAATGGTACGTGGGATAGTTCGGCGTTGGTCGATTATGCCGATCCTAAAGGAGTTTTGACGGCAAATCGAAAACGCGAGTTGCATGATTTCCTGGCCTCAGCAAACGGGCTGGGGCTCCCCATCGTTCCTGTGTTCAATCCTTACGATGTGCCGGGGCTTGGTGCACCACTCCAGACTTTGGCAGCCTCCTTTGGTGAAGCTGCACTGCGCTTACGGGTAGCTGCGCTATCAATCACTGCTGATCATGTGGCCAATGTTACGGCGGCTTACAACGCCCTAGCTGCTCATGGACTACGAATGAGTTTGATCATTGACCTCGGCGTTGCTCCGCAAACATGGACAAACGCAGATACTCAGCGATTCTCCACGGAGTTGTCGCAGTTCCAGCAGCTTGACTTCACCAGCATCCATGTCGCGTCCGGCGCTTACCCTGAAAGCCTCGCTGCGGTAAAAACTGGTGTGGGGGTTTTCAACCGGCGAGATTGGTCGTTCTGGAGTGATCTTAACGCCGCAGCTCCTGGCATGAGAATCGGCTTCAGCGATTACGGAGTTCTTTCTCCTGTTTGGACTGAAGAGGCTTTAACACGTCGGGGCGCCCGGGTGGCAATCCGTTATACGCGGAATAACGATTGGCTCATTCTTCGGGCCGACGGTAAGAAAAAAACGGACTCCGTCGCGATTTCTGAAATCATGGTTAACGCTTACGCAGCTGACTTCAAGGGCCCAGCATATTCATTCGGTGACGAACTCTTGGCTGAGCGTGCGGACCCGGCAGTACTGCTTACCAAAAAACGCTGTGGCCATTACCACATCACGGAAGGTTGGAGCCATCACATTGCGGTGGTGGTCAAGGAGCAGTACTGACCAGGCATATCCGGCTGCGAGGATCGATATGTTCAGCGCATTCCCTAGGAGATAAGGACTGCGCTGTTGCCCTGCTCCAGGTACCTGTCGGAATTTTTTCGCGCAAAAGGTGAGTCTTTTACGTATGAATGAGAGCAATTGCCCCTTCCTTCTATATAGAGAAGGTACGGGGCTTTTCGTCCACGTTGGCAGGGCAAAGGTCCGTTGTGAGGCTTTCGATCTCGTCGATGAGCTCTTCCTGGCAGTGAATAGGTTGAGAAAGGCCAACCCGCTTCAGAAGATACTCTCGAACCTGCTGACGTAACTCATCAAGGCTCAGGATCTGAGCAATGTAGGCTTGAATCTGGTAAAGACTTTTACTTTTCCATCCCCGTAGCTTGCCAAGCTTATCGAGCAGGTGAAGCGCCTCATCACGCTTGAGCAGTGTGGCAAGCACGTCAGGTTGGTGCCGCTTGTTGGGTTTTGCCGATCGGATTTGTTTGAATTTGTCTGTGGTTTCATCCGGCAGGATGAGAATTCCCCACCAGCTGGGAAGAATCGGCAGGGCTTTCTTCAAATGTCGTTCTGCCGTTACCAGTGTAATTCGATCGAAAACTCTTGCATAACGAGCCCCCTGACCTATCAAACGTTTGAGGGTGTCCGCTTCGCTTTTGATTTCATAGCAGTGCATATCCATCACATGCACGAGGTCGGCACGTATCTCACCGCCGCTCAGCTCAACCTCTTCAAGGAATGAGCCAGGAAGATTTTCCGGCAAATTATTGAGGTGCAGTGCCAGAGCTCGTTTTATCTCGGCTTCGCGCATTTCATGTCCCAGGATTTGGCAGGGCGCCAAAAAAGCGGGTCAGCATAACCCAATTAGCCATCTTTGATTGATATCTGAGCATCCTCATGACTATGCAAATAGTCTATTATTATTGCATGAATATGCATAAATCCACAGTTCAGGTAGTCTCGGAGCTTCAGAAATTCTTTGCTGACCAAGGTGTGACATCCAGCGTTGGCATAGCTAAGCTCACAGGAATTTCTCAGTCTCAGATCTATCGCAACCTTTTCGGTCAACCCAAGAGACTGACGAAAACCATCCGTCAGCTATGCATTTATGCGAATGTTTCGATTGTGGTTGATCCGGTTAATCCTGCAACTTCCCAGGTCTTGATGGATGCCCTAGGCGTTATCTGGGACGGAAGTGAAGAACACGCTCGTCGATTAGCAGACCTGCTTTTCGCCCATCGTCGAGCGAGTATGGGAAAATGATTTTCGAAAAATGCGTTATAGGAGGATGCAATGCGTGAGGCCACGACTCCAATAACGGTGAAATCTGCGTTTGATAGCTTGAAAGCAGCTGGATACCCACGTCCCTATGTAGAGAAACTGTTGCCTGATTGGTGGGACAACAGTCTTTTCAAAACGAGTGCGGGCGCTTTCCAATTTGCGATGATCTTGAAGCAGCGGTTGGGCCTGAACGTTCAGTTCGGTCAGGACGGAGCGCTGGAGATCCAAATGGCAGCGCCACAGGCGCGCTACAAACGGCGTAGTGACACCCATGAAGAAGAACTGAACATAGCTGCCAGCCTGGGCATAGCCTTAGCGAGGCTAGCAATTTTCTGCACGTCTATGCCTTATGAACCTCCACAAGCTGATCCATTGGCTATTCGTGCTTTGGTGCTGTCCAAGTCGAACAAACCCTTTGTCGATTTTGAGGGGCTTTTGGACTTATGTTGGGCCTGTGGGATTCCGGTTCTTTTTTTAAAAGGAATGCCAAAAAACACAAAACGTATGACCGGAATGACGGTGAACGTTGACGGCCGGCCTGCAATCATTTTGGGCTTCAATACCGCCCAGCACTCCAGGCAGCTCTTTGTTTTGGCCCACGAGTTGGCCCACATTCTATGCGGCCATCTTGAAAATAATGGTGTCCTCATTGATGAGGACATCTCGGGTGTTGCCGATACCCTTCTGGGGAGCCAGGCGGTTAGAAAGGATGGCGAGGAGCGTGAGGCAGATGCATTTGCTCTCGTTTTGTTGAGAAACGGGCACCCTAATCCTGTACGCGAAATGGGCCGTCCAGATTCCGCTGCTACGCTTGCATCGAGCGCGATGTCAGTTGGCCGGGCGCACGCGATTGATCCAGGTCATCTGATTCTTTCTTACGCCAAAGAACATGATGACTGGGCTAGAGCTAACCAAGCACTTAACTTCATGCCCAACCCGGTTGGAGCCATTGAGCTTGTGGAGCAAAAATTCAGGGCTAACACAGCCTTGGATTCTCTGAGCGAAGAAAACCAGGAACATGTTTTGTTCATCCAGGGATTTGGGAGGTAGGTATTCCTTGTACTTACTCGACAGCGATGTGGCCCGCAAAATCTGCCAGTACCATCTGCTAAATGAGCTGGCTACGGCACTCAGGCGCGGGCTTGATGGATTCGCTGTCCTCCCTCAACTTCGATTCCAACTCAAGTTGGCCAATCCTGCTTCTGCTTTAGCTAAATTGGGCTCGGCTGAAGCGGTTGAACTCGCTAGCCAATTGATCGCCGCGGCATCGGAAGTAGTCGTGGTAGCTGATACTGCTAATCCCATACTCAGCTTGAATCGGCCTGATCTGGATACTGGAGAAGCGACGCTGTTTGCTGCGTTGCATGAAGCCGAAGAGGACTCAGTAATCAGTGGTGACAAGAGAGCATTCGTAGCTCTCGCTCAGATTGATGACGAGCCTGTGATCGACGCGCTTTGGGCTCGTTTGATTTGTCTTGAGGAAGCATTGTTCATCATTCTGGAAAGTGTGGGTCTCGCTGTAGTCTCGGAAAAAATCCGAGCGAGACCTGAGGTGGACACTGCATTGAGCATCATTTTTGGGCGGGCTGCGCCGAATGACTACGCATGCGTCAGAACTGGACTCGAAAGCTATATGGAAAATCTACGATCCTCCACAGGTGGAAAGTACATATCCCCCATATGAAGGTTCGAACGTAAGGGGCAGGTACGCGCAGCACCTACCAGAGCGATCGAAGGTTCCCATTCGTGCTGGCCGCACACTGTAGTGGTCTAATGAAACCGGACACCCATTTAGGCGAGAATGCTCGCCAGATAGAGGTATCTGATGACCAAGCAACGTCGTTCCTTTTCCGCTGAATTCAAACGCGATGCCGCAAGCCTCGTGCTCGATCAAGGCTACAGCCACATTGAAGCCAAATTTCCTAAATCGATGAATAGGTATGGGTATGAGTGACTCGAACAGATAGTAACGTAGACAATAATTCTCCCGCGCAGAAAAGTGGATCGGGATCTATCGCTCTGATGGGGATTCATGCTATCAGTATTGCGCGACTACTGGAGGTTCAGGTTGTAATGGCAGTAAAAGACCTGAGCATGGATATAGATCTAGAACATTGATAAATATGTCAGCAAGTATTTTATTCTTTCCCGCTTCAATGCCTGACGAAACACTCCAGTCTCGTATCTCCAGATACCACATGCTATCTGGAAACAGATCCGAAAATGAAACATTCAGGGATATTTTCGATACCGCTCCATTTGCAATGAAAATCATCCCAAATAGGATTGATGATCTGGCTTCTCGCTTACCTGGAGACAAAGAACTCAATCTTAATGAGTTACTTCTTTCCAACACCATATTGCCTGTATACAAACCGTTTTTAGGCATATCAAAAGGCAATGATGAACTCCGTGATGAAAGTATTATTTCTGCGGTAGCAAGAATTCCTCGAAGAGAAGTCAGCGCCCATAGCATGGCAAAAATATGTCTGTCATGTGTGCAAGATGACCTTATTGAAACAGGTCATTCGTATTGGCACCGAGCGCACCATATACCTGGAGTAACAGCTTGTTGGCGACATGGGGAAGTGTTACTTCAGGCTTGCCCAAAATGCTCGCATCCATTTTATCGTTCGAATAAGTTATTACCCAGTCTCGCAGCTCAATGTGTCTGCGGATGGAGCCCATTAAGCTCACACTTACCCGAAACGGGGCTAGAACTCGAACAGAATTTTGCGCTATTTGCTAAGGAATTGCTTGATCGCAATCTACCAGCAGTGAAAAGCGAAGTCTTGGCGGCATTTTATACCCGCCAAGCAAAAAAAATGGGCTTTACCCATGGGCAGTTCATGTCGCGCGCCAAATTATTTGAAAGCATCCAATCAACATTCGGACCTAAATGGTTAGCAAAAATTGATAACGCATATGCCGCAGGTAAGCATAATCAATGGATCCGAACTACGACAGTTAATGGCTTGCTCGATATGCCGATCACACGGCATCTCATCATGGCTTACCATTTATTTCAAACTGTGGATAGCTTTGAGAAAAAACTCGCAACTGAGTCATTACTCTTTAGTTGTAAGAAAGGGCTACAGACACAACCAAAGGCCCCTTCGTTAAGCAAGCGGAAACTTCACCGCCAAAAAGTGACTCAGCTCATCGAGGCGAGACCTGGACTGAGCTTAGACTACTTGTGGGCCAATGCATATCAGGCGACGCTCTGGCTTATTGCTAACGATAAACCATGGCTTACGGAAATCCTTGCGAATGGCCCTGTAACAAAAGCAAAGACTGAGCAACCTGCTGATCGTCGTGATGAAGCATATGCGAAGGTCATCGCTGAACGGGTCGAAGAGCTCTATATTTTCAGCCAAAAACAGATTCGAGTTAATATAACCAACATGATAGCTTTATTGCCGAGTAGGGTTCCACCAAGCCCTGCAGATCGGAAAATTCTGTTTCCGCGCGTAGCTCAACAGTTGGAAATCCATCACGAATCTTCATGGCATTTTCACTTAAGAAGAGCCATTTGGGCGTTGTCGGAAATGTCCCGTTTAAAGCTCCCCCCTAATACATCCAGTCTACAATTATTGACCTCCGTACCTATCCAGGCTTGGAGTGCATTAATCAATCATTTCGAGTGGGATCTAGAAAAATTGATGAGCACAGGTGTCAATCCTGAGTCGCTACTTGCAACAACCAATGTTAGCCGACAGTGGAAAGGCCCTCCAGGTCACCATGGGCCTATGGGGGGTAGGTCTTATATTGCGATAAAATCAGGGAAGGCAGGTGCTCCAGACTATTTTTAACGGTGGGTGCAATAATTTATGCAAGAAATCGCTTACGCCAAAAGCCTGGATTTGATTTCCAATCAATTAGGTCTAATGCACGCAGTTTTGTAGAGCCATGCTGTAGTGACGGGTTTACCTTCTCGCATCAATTGCTGTTCCGCCCATTGCAATCGGCGCTGATGAAAGTTGTCACGGCTCTCGCAAACTGACGTCAGTGCAGCCGCGCACATCGGAAGTTTCTTAAGCTGCTTCTCGAATCGAGCAATGGTATCCAGTTCTCGACCAATCCGGGTTTGAGTAATCCGAATCGGCTTGCCGGGCAGCGCGCGAAGACTTTCTGCACAATCAAAGATTTTGGATGCAAGGTAAGGGTCAAGCTGACGAAACGGACTGTTCCGTCGCCGATTGCTTCCATGACGACTAAGCAGATTGCACCGCTGGGTAAGCCATGCCTGATCATGCCTGTATAGCCACATATAATCAGAACACTCATGAGCCAGACGATCTTGATACTGGCTCTCAAAATGATCCCGCCGTTGAGCAAGACATCTTTCAAACTTGCACTGTTTCCACCGCTCAGTACCCTGCTCGTGCGCTCGAATGCCGCGATAAACACTGGCTAGGGATATACCCAATTTTGATGCGATTTCTGTCGCATCCATTCCTTTTTCCGCCCAAGCCAAAATCGAATGCTGCACAGCAGTTTCAGTACCAGATTTACATTGCGCAGCTTGTTCGCCAGGTAGATCGGGAATCGGTAAAGGGACTGGCGGCGAAGTTCCCATGGCCATCGCGTTTAGAGCAATGTCTTCCCTGATGAAAAGTTGGGTGACGTCTACGTTCAGCGCACTGGCAAGGAGGATGAACTTCAGAGGATGGTGAGTGCCTCGCGGTTTTCGCAGAAGCTTGGTCACCCAAGACGCAGGAGTTTCATTCGGATCGCTTGCAAGAATGGAGAATTCGCCGGTGGTTGGAAGACGGTGGAAATACGCGTCCATGTGTCGCGCCAGCGGCCCCAAACGCAGCCGACCATGATGGGCCAGCTCCAGAGCCGCCGCACCTTCTAGAAGTAACCTTCGAACTTTGTTCGCAGACTGCGGGGACGCATTGGCCTGAAGCACCTCAAGTGAACGTTGAGCAATCTCTAATAGCTCGCGGCGTCGATCTGTGGGGATTTCTAAGGGCAAAGCGCGCGATTGGACGGCATCGTCCTCGGGAAGCAAGAGCCTCTTCCTGCAACAAGTCAAACTGCGGTGATCCAGGACCACCAACGGCTCCACGTGATGGGGACAGATGAAGACGCCTGGAAGCTGATGTACACGATGCCAATAAGCGACCCCCATACTCGCATCGTCCTGATCTAAGCAGGTGGGGCAAAATCGAACTCTCGACGCATTTTCAAGGCGACTTGCGATCAACCCCAACCTGAGTTTGAGTCCTCCACCTCCCCGATGTGCCATCTGCTCTCGGGCATGTTGAAACTGATGTACGGACAGGAAGGGCTGGTAATACGGCAGGAGAGTGTGACGTTCAATTACCTGGGCCACGGTCAAGCCGACACTGTGTGGCAATTCGTCCACGAGCTTAGCGAGGTGGCAGGGAAAAGGGACATTCTCCGAAAAGCTTCCTTCCCACAGAGTACTGGCGAATATCTCGCTGCGTGCCCCTAAACCATAAAGCCGAACGTACCTAGACAAAACGCTGTGCAGCGTTTCGTCAGGGAAGGGCTCAGGAAAGAAATGAAAGCTGTGCTTCATTTCACATCCCTCTATTGTTTACCCCTTGCGGTACAGCGGCGAAAACTCAAACAAGTCCTGATTCAGCCATCCTGCATTTTGCATAGCCCTTAGTGGGTCTTCGCTGCTGCTTATAGTTCGGGCCATTGATGTTTCAGTAACCACAACAGCGGCGGGAGTGGTCACCCTGATGACGCTCTTCGCTGCATCAGTCATGCTTGGTGGAATGCTAGGGCCCTGCTTCTTGAAGCTGCGCAGCAATGCTAGACGATCCGGCCGGGGCACAAAGTCAAAAGCCATCATGTCAGCCAGCTGTTCGTCAATCGGAAGTAGATCTTCAAACTGACTCATCCGCTTTGGGTCGCGGCTGCGCAATGCAGACAGCGCGGGCTTCAGTATCTGCATCTTGGAGTCGCTGACGAGCCTGATGTCTGCCGCCGTTATGCATTCTGAGCCACTTTGAATCACGTAGCGTTGTGTGAGCACTAGCAGCTTCACCAGGAAATCCGTCACACCCTGCGTATGGTCGTAGAGCGCATCGTAGATGTCGTGAGTCAAGTCAGCTCGCTGTTGGCACCATTGGTAGCTCCAGAGGTTCTCGACCAGCATTTTCCACTCGTCACTTTCCTTTTCAAACCGCTTGAATTCGATGATTCCAGCATCGCAGCAGCGGCGTGCGTTTCTCAACACACCTGAAAACAGGCTGACCATCGAATTGGTGCCGATGAAGACGACCGGTATACCGATATTATTTACCAGGTGCAGAAAGAAATTCAGCATGCTGTCTTTACCGCCTGTCTTGGCAAAATGCAGATTCTGAATCTCATCGATGAGCAGCGCACCAATGAAGAATGTGCTCGCTACCTGGGCCATCATCTGCAGCGAGTCATTAATGTTCCTGGCTCGGAACCGCTTATGGTAATCCTCATCACCCAACGCTTTCCCAACAGCGATAAAGAACTCCTGACAGAACCCGGCAAGAGAACCGTCCCGAGGACAATCAAGCTTCAACCAAGTGATCTGTGTATGAACGAACTGTTTACCCTCATAGCGTTCATGCCTGATGGTTTGGGGGTAAAGGCTGAGGATGGCCCATAGCGCCGTGGATTTTCCGATGCCGCTCAGCCCAACCAAGCTGAATGTCTCCGCAGTCGATTTGAATCCATCATGGTACCGCTGAGCCCCAGAGAGCGAGTGAAGGTGCCTGACAGTCGCTGGTGAGGTCGGGTTGCGCCCCACGTAGCCTCGCCGGATCAACAGCGAGAACAACGACTCAAGTTCCAAGTGAATCATCATTGGCTGGATGACAGACCGTAACCGATCGATGCAATGGATTCGTATTGAGCGTTCCAGTGCCAGCTCCTCTGGAGTCGCTTCATATGGAAGATTAGCGATGAGACCCATCGCCGCTTCATCCGAGAGGATTGGCGGCAACGCTTCGATGAGCGGGTTGCCTGCGTACTCCGGAATCGGCTGCTTGGTATAGCTGGCAAAAATTTGGACGCCGTTCATGGCTTCTTACCGGGGCGAATTCGTTTGAGCATGTCTATCACTTGGGCGCTGCGAGCACCGGCGTAATGCTCAGGAGGATCTTCAGGGAACTGCGGCGCATCGACACCGACGCTGCGGACACCCTCTGGGACCTGAGCCTCTGCTCGTTCCCGGAAACGCTCTTCCGCACGATTCTCACGAATATTGCCGATGTGCTCAGCTTTCGTTTTAGGAGCTGTCGCCTCTTTCTTCTCTTTCAAGGCAGTGTTTACCAAACCATCAATCTCATCGTTAAGAGAGATCCGACTCTCAAGCTCAGACCGTTTATGCGTTGGCGGAGTTTGACGATAAGCCTCGAGCATATCGTAGATTTCATCAGTGCGATAACTCGCATATTTGCGATCTGAATATCTTAAATCGCAGCGAACAAATTGTTTATCACCCCCTTGAATCCAAATGTGGTCCGCTGAGTTTGGATCGTACCAACATTGAATCGACCAGACGCCTTGACTTCGCGCTTTTGCAAGCCAGTTTTTATCAACGACCATGTCGCTTATGTAATACATACCCTTGAACAACACACCTCCCTTTTGAACCGTCCCATTGTCCCTCGGGAGTAAATGTAGATAAATCAGATCATCGGACCGATAATTAGGCTCGACAAAATCATTTTCCAATGCCCAGTTCCAAATGGACAAAGGGGTAGGTGCAACATCGTCAGCAACCATTTGCTTTGTGAGTCTTTTAGGCTGGCGATTGAATCTATTGTAGTGAAGCACACACTTAATGATGATTTTGGTGAATTCTTTCATATTAAGGGTCGCGTCCAAGCGATAATCCCGATCCCCTCTTTCCTTCTCCCGTGCTGCCACGCCACCGGGCAACCACCGGATGCCCGTCAAAGAGTTCAGGATGTTGAACCTGCTTTCCACCATCGACTTCCAATCTGGGCGATACGGCGGTGCGATACCCAGTTCGATGCCGAGACCCGTAGCAAGTCCCTCGGCTGCTGTCCCAAGCATTTCCCCCCGGTCGGCGAACACCTCGTGAGGTAGGTGGTGGCAGGGCCAATCAGCAGGTTCGATTGTGACGCCATTCAGAGCACAGAAGTCTTGCTTTGATGTAAAAGCATTGAAAAGCGCCTGGCGTGCGCCGTTCCAGCTCGGACCTTCCAAACCTACATAGAGGCCGACGATCAGGCCAGAAAAGCTATCGATGACCACATAAATCACTGGACGCCCGATGAGCATGTGGCGAGAGTAACTGTTCACCAAGTAGACGTCGGCAATCGTCGCGTCAATCTCAAACTGATGACATGGTCCGCGAAGCTTATCCTGGACGGCACCTGATAAAGGGCGACGGTCTTTCAACCATTTTTTTTCTCCCATACGACCGCGCTCAGTCGCCACCACATCGAAGAACTTCTTGCCCTGATAATCGAACTGACGAAAAGAAGGTATTTCTGTTGAGGGTAATAAACGTGAACCGGCTTCAGGATTCTTCGAGAGATCCTTCTCCGTGTAAAACTTGGCTAGCATTTTATGGTAGGCGTCAGTTAGAGACGCTTCTTCATTGTCTACATAGAGCGCATAACCTACCTTGATGCAGCTCTTATCCACAGACTCCAAAAACTTGTTCCGCTGCAACTCAATTCCCTGAAATCTGGGCTTCCTGCCTGGGGGCTTCTCTGGATCGTACACTCGCTCAGATTTTCCAACGCTTGTGTAATTTTTCAGAAGAGCATTTCGTATTTGACCATTTATCCAGTACTTACATAGAAGCCGATAAATTTGTTTGCGGTGCATCTTAAGCTCGGCTGCGCGTGCTGTCACGAGCCTTCCCAGTTCGTCGGAAAAAAATATCTGACCCGGAACTTCAGAGATAATCAGCGGTGAAATAATATTCCACTTATTATCCCGATCTAACCTTTGTTTCTCGTCGAGAGACTCTTCTAGCACCAGTAAATACTCCGGTGTTTTTATCGCAGCAGTCTTCGTATCTCCGGCTAAAATAGATGCCTTTATTTGTTGCAACCCCAATATAAAGGGTAACCGAGGTGGATTTGCCGTTATCTCGATCAGACAAACTGCGTCTTGCATCTCATCTAGCCACAAAACTCGGACCAAAGCAGCTATAGCCGAGTGCTCAGTTACAGGCTCCAAAACGTCATTGATTTTGATTTTCATAGTGCGCCCTCCGCTGTCTTCCGATAGGGAGATGTATCCTCGACTATTACCAGCTCTGGAAGAGGTAATCCCATCTGTAAAGGCGCACGTATCAAGTCGAGTTTAATACGCTTATGCCAGATCAAGTAATGATATAGAGTTCTTGAATCCTGATACGAAATGAACAATTTCGTTGAAATTTTTTTCAAAACTTGAGCGGTGGTCCAAGGATAACCCTGAAATTCTCTTAGGCTGCGGAGAAAGTCTGTCACCACCGTAGGTTGTGCTAATGCACGAGGTATCTGAGCAAATTTTCGCAGTAAACCTAGATTTTGAACCAACTCAACGGTAAAGCCAGCTTCCGTAACTATTGTCCAATCCACGCCTTGCGCATTCCAAAACTCCTTTTCGATCTCTAGCTTCTCGCGCGTCCTGATGGCTCCCTCACCCACAAGATCTCCTTCGTATTTGACGGTTCGGGCTACGGTTCCAGAGCTCCCATCTGGTTTTTTGACCGTCAAGAGAAAATCCGTCGTCATCACATACGGGACTGAGGTCTTTGGGTATTTGGGGTACTTCAAGCCCATTGCGCTAGCCAGGGCCTGTGCGCTAGCTCTTGGAAGCAACGGGTATTGTTCGCGGATGTCGACCACATCTTCCGAAAATTCGCAGATTAAAAAGTAGCCGTATTCAAGATTAGAAAGTAGGTGGTGCAGACGATCGACTTTGATTCCTTGGACTTTTCGAGAATGTCCTTGAGAGGGCACATCCTGCACACGTAGCCACGGGACGTAGCTGGCTCCAGCCCCTTGGCCGAATCCATTTGAAATGTGCCGATCAATGTCGGCTTCTGTGGCAAACCTGCGACCGCGCAACCCCTACCTCCTGCGCTCCCTGCCGCACTGCAAACCTTCGCCTCGAAAAATAGGTATAGGAAAAAATCTGCACCATCTCGAGATGGTGATCAGCGTTCTCCAGCTTACCCCTTGAGTGAAATGAAGCAGTGAATCTGGACAAATGGCGCTTTAAGAAAAAGAAAACCCCCTGAATTCAGGGGGTTAGCCATTGTGACAGACTATGTTGTTCGGAGACACACTATGTTGTCTGGAGACAAACTATGTTGTTCTCAACCACGAGCTCCTGATCGCCGCAATGACTTACTCCACCGTCACCGATTTTGCCAGGTTACGCGGTTGGTCGACGTCAGTGCCTTTAAGCACAGCGACGTAGTACGAGAGCAGTTGCAGCGGAATGGTGTAGAGGATCGGCGACAGGATGTCGTGGATGTGCGGCATGTTGACCACATACGTGCCTTCGCCATTGCTCATGCCGGCTTTTTCGTCAGCAAACACAATCAGCTGACCACCACGGGCGCGAACTTCCTGCAGGTTGGATTTCAACTTCTCCAACAGCTCGTTGTTCGGTGCCACCGTCACTACTGGCATGTCGTCGTCGACCAGCGCCAACGGACCATGCTTGAGTTCGCCGGCCGGGTAGGCTTCAGCGTGGATGTAGGAGATTTCCTTGAGCTTCAGCGAGCCTTCCATCGCCACCGGGTACTGTGCGCCACGACCCAGGAACAGCGTGTGTTTCTTGTCGGCAAACAGCTCGGCGACTTTCTCCACAATGCTGTCCATGGCCAACGCTTCACCCAGGCGGGCAGGCAAACGGCGAAGCTCTTCGACCAGTGTCGCTTCCACGCCTTCAGCCAAGGTGCCACGCACCTGACCCAGCGACAGTGTCAACAGCAACAAGCCCACCAACTGAGTGGTAAAGGCTTTGGTCGATGCCACACCGATTTCGCGACCGGCTTGGGTCAGCAAGGTCAGATCGGACTCACGCACCAGGGAACTGATGCCAACGTTGCAGATCGCCAGACTGGCGAGGAAACCCAACTCTTTGGCATTGCGCAGTGCCGCAAGGGTGTCAGCGGTTTCGCCCGACTGGGAGATGGTCACGAACAGCGAATCGGGTTGAACGACCACTTTGCGATAGCGGAATTCGCTGGCGACTTCAACCTGGCACGGGATCCCGGCCAGTTCTTCCAGCCAGTAACGCGCAACCATACCGGCGTGATAGCTGGTGCCGCAGGCGACGATTTGTACGTTGCGGACCTTGGCGAACAACTCGGCAGCTTGCGGACCAAATGCTTGCACCAAGACCTGATTCTGGCTGAGGCGGCCTTCCAGGGTCCGTTGCACGACCGACGGCTGCTCGTGGATTTCCTTGAGCATGTAGTGACGGAACTCGCCCTTCTCGGCGGATTCGGTGTTATCGCGGTACTGCACCGCTTCGCGCTCGACAACGTTGCCGTCGATATCCCAGATCTGCACGCTGTCGCGGCGGATCTCCGCGATATCGCCCTCTTCCAGGTACATGAAACGGTCAGTGACCTGACGCAATGCCAACTGGTCGGACGCGAGGAAGTTCTCGCCCAGACCCAGGCCGATCACCAGTGGGCTGCCACTGCGAGCTGCGACCAGACGATCCGGTTGTTGCGCGCTAATAACGGCCAACCCGTAAGCGCCGTGCAACTCCTTGACGGTGGCCTTGAGAGCGACGGTCAGGTCAGGGAGTTCTTTGAGTTTGTGGTTCAGCAAATGGGCAATGACTTCAGTATCGGTGTCCGAGGTGAACACGTAACCCATTGCCTTGAGCTGCTCACGCAGGGCTTCATGGTTTTCGATGATGCCGTTGTGCACCACCGCCAGATCGCCGGAGAAATGCGGGTGAGCATTACGCTCGCAGGGTGCACCGTGAGTGGCCCAACGGGTGTGGGCGATGCCCAGACGGCCAACCAGCGGCTCTTGCGCCAGAGCTTGTTCCAGTTCGCTGACCTTGCCCGGGCGACGCATGCGCTCGAGTTTTTCACCGTTGGTGTAAACCGCCACGCCGGCGCTGTCGTAGCCGCGGTATTCAAGGCGCTTCAGACCTTCGAGCAAAATAGCGGTGATATTACGTTCCGCGACTGCACCGACAATTCCACACATGCTATTTCTCCTGGCTGATTGCCGCGCATATCACGTTAATGCCGCGGGCCTGAATCTGATCACGAGCCTCTTGCAGCAGGCGATCATCGGTAATAAGGGTATGGATGCTGCTCCATGGCAGCTCCAGATTTGGAATCTTGCGGCCGATCTTGTCGGATTCGACCATCACGATCACTTCACGGGCCACGTCGGCCATCACTCGGCTTAGACCGAGCAATTCATTAAAGGTCGTGGTACCTCGTACCAGATCAATGCCATCGGCACCGATGAACAACTGATCAAAATCGTAAGAGCGCAGGACCTGCTCGGCGACCTGCCCCTGGAATGACTCGGAATGCGGGTCCCAGGTTCCCCCGGTCATCAACAGCACAGGCTCATGTTCAAGTTCGCCCAACGCATTGGCGACGTACAACGAATTGGTCATGACCACCAGGCCCGGCTGTTGGCCAAGTTGTGGAATCATCGCCGCCGTGGTGCTGCCACTGTCGATAATGATCCGCGCATGTTCGCGAATCCGCGCCACCGCGGCTTGCGCAATGGCTTGTTTGTACAGGGAAACGGATTGGCTCGCGTCACTGACCAACTCTTGCGGCATGGTGATCGCACCGCCGTAACGGCGTAACAACAAGCCATTGCTTTCAAGTGCCGCCAAATCTTTGCGAATTGTAACTTCAGAGGTTTCAAAACGCTTGGCCAATTGATCCACACTGACTTCACCCTGCTCAGTGAGCAAGGCAAGGATATTGTGGCGACGTTGTGGTGTATTGCGCTTTGACATGAGCTGGTAAGTTTCGATTCGAAATATAACGAAAGCAATCAAAACCTATCGGCGAAACTTCGTCAAGCCGGAGCGCGAAAAAACATCTGTGGATAACCCATAAAAAGATCGCAGCCTGCGGCAGTTCCTACGAGGATCGGGTAGACCTATTCCGTAGGAGCTGCCGCAGGCTGCGATCTTTTGATATTACGATCTGTGGATAACTCAGCTCTTCTGGACTTTCACCGGACGCTTCCAGCCGTCGATATTCTTCTGCCGAGCCCGACCAACGGCCAACTGGGATTTATCCACAGTTGAGGTAATCGTCGAACCTGCCGCAGTGGTCGCGCCGTCCAGGATATCCACAGGCGCTACCAACGAGTTGTTGGAGCCAATGAATACGTCTTCACCCAGGACGGTCTTCCACTTGTTGACGCCATCATAGTTGCAGGTGATGGTGCCGGCGCCAATGTTGGTCCGCGCGCCGACTTCGGCATCGCCCAGGTAGGTCAAGTGGCCGGCCTTGGCGCCTTCACCCAGATGGGCATTCTTCAGTTCGACAAAGTTACCCACATGGGCGCGGGCTTCCAGCACGGTGCCCGGACGCAAGCGTGCAAACGGACCGGCATCGCTGCCCTCGCCCAATACCGCGCCGTCGATGTGGCTGTTGGCCTTGATGACCACGCCCTTGCGCAGGGTGCTGTCCTTGATCACGCAGTTCGGACCAATGACCACGTCGTCTTCGATGACCACCCGGCCTTCGAGAATCACGTTGATGTCGATCAGCACATCACGGCCGACAGTCACTTCACCGCGCACATCAAACCGTGCCGGATCGCGCAACGTCACGCCCTGGGCCATCAGGCGACGGCCTTCGCGCAACTGATAATGACGTTCAAGCTCTGCGAGCTGTATACGGTCGTTGGCGCCCTGCACTTCCATCGCGTCGTGAGGCTGCTCGGTGTCCACCACCAGACCGTCGCTGACTGCCATGGCAATCACGTCGGTCAGGTAGTACTCGCCTTGGGCGTTGTTGTTGGAGAGCCGGCTCATCCAGTCGCCCAGATGACTGGCCGGTACCGCCAGAATGCCGGTGTTGCCTTCAGTAATCGTACGCTCGGCTTCGCTGGCATCTTTGTGCTCGACGATAGCGGTCACCCGACCATCGGCATTGCGCACGATACGGCCATAACCCGTCGGGTCATCGAGTTCGACGGTCAACAGCCCCATCTGCAGCGGCGCCACAAGCTTGAGCAGGCGTTGCAGGGTCGGGACTTCAATCAGCGGCACGTCACCGTAAAGAATCAACACGGTATCGGCGGTAATGAACGGTACAGCCTGGGCCACTGCGTGACCTGTGCCAAGTTGCTTGTCCTGCAACACGAAGTTCAAGTCATCTGCAGCCAGACGCTCGCGTACCACATCGGCGCCATGGCCGATCACCACATGAATACGCTGTGGATCAAGTTGGCGGGCGCTGTGGATAACATGGCCAAGCATGGAGTTCCCTGCCACCGGGTGAAGCACCTTTGGCAGCGCCGAACGCATGCGAGTGCCTTGACCGGCAGCGAGAATAACGATTTCTAGAGACATGACTGGCTACCAATCCTGGGAGGTCAGCGGCTGCGACCAAGAGGTAATTTGCAGAAAAAGAAAAAGGGTAGCCGAGGCTACCCTTTTTAATCAATCACACAACAAGCGGGAGGCTTATCAGCCGCCGAACTTCTTGCGGATCTGCTGGACGGTGCGCAGCTGAGCTGTCGCCTCGGCCAGACGTGCGGCAGCGGAACCGTAGTCGAACTCGGCGCCTCTTTCATGCAAGGCCTTCTCGGCAGCCTGAACGGCTTGCTGAGCGGAGGCTTCGTCCAGGTCGGCAGCACGTTGCACAGTGTCGGCAAGAACCTTGACCATGTTCGGCTGAACCTCGAGGAAACCACCGGAGATGTAAAACACCTCGGCTTCCCCGCCCTGCTTGATCAAGCGGATCGGACCTGGTTTCAGATTAGTGATCAGCGGAGCGTGACCCAGAGCGATACCAAGATCACCCAGCTCACCGTGCGCAATCACCATCTCGACCAGACCAGAGAAGATTTCCCCTTCCGCACTGACGATGTCGCAATGGACTGTCATAGCCATCTGCTTGCCTCAACCTAAATTAGCGCCCGTCGCCGGGCGCCTGGATTACAGTTTCTTGGCTTTCTCGATCGCTTCTTCGATGCCGCCGACCATGTAGAACGCTTGTTCTGGCAGGTGGTCGTAGTCACCGTTGAGGATGCCTTTGAAGCCAGCAATGGTGTCTTTCAGGGAAACGTATTTACCCGATGCACCAGTGAAGACTTCAGCCACGAAGAACGGCTGCGACAAGAAACGCTGGATCTTACGAGCACGGTTTACCAACTGCTTGTCGGCTTCCGACAGCTCGTCCATACCCAGGATCGCAATGATGTCCTTCAGTTCTTTGTAACGCTGCAGAACATACTGAACGCCGCGAGCGGTGTCGTAGTGGTCCTGGCCGATCACGTTCGGGTCCAGCTGGCGCGAAGTCGAGTCCAGTGGATCGACCGCTGGGTAGATACCCAGGGAAGCGATGTCACGGGACAGAACGACGGTGGCGTCCAAGTGGGCGAAGGTGGTCGCTGGCGACGGGTCAGTCAAGTCATCAGCAGGTACGTATACCGCTTGGATCGAAGTGATCGAGCCTTCCTTGGTCGAAGTGATACGTTCTTGCAGAACGCCCATCTCTTCAGCCAGGGTCGGCTGGTAACCTACTGCCGAAGGCATACGGCCCAGCAGTGCGGATACTTCAGTACCGGCCAGGGTGTAACGATAGATGTTGTCGACGAACAGCAGAACGTCGTTACCTTCGTCACGGAACTTCTCGGCCATGGTCAGGCCAGTCAGTGCTACGCGCAGACGGTTACCCGGCGGCTCGTTCATCTGACCGTAAACCAGTGCCACTTTGTCCAGAACGTTGGAATCCTTCATCTCGTGGTAGAAGTCGTTACCCTCACGAGTACGCTCACCCACACCGGCGAACACGGAATAACCGCTGTGCTCGATGGCGATGTTACGGATCAGTTCCATCATGTTTACGGTTTTGCCTACACCGGCACCACCGAACAGACCGACTTTACCGCCCTTGGCGAACGGGCAAACCAGGTCGATAACCTTGATGCCGGTTTCCAGCAGGTCGTTGCCGCCAGCTTGTTCAGCGAAGGTTGGCGCAGGACGGTGAATGCCCCAGCGCTCTTCGGTGTCGATCGGGCCAGCTTCGTCGATCGGGTTGCCCAGAACGTCCATGATCCGGCCCAGGGTCGCTTTACCGACTGGTACGGAGATGGCTGCGCCAGAGTCAGTGACTTCCAGACCGCGCTTCAAGCCTTCGGTGGAACCCATCGCAATGGTACGAACCACGCCGTCGCCCAGCTGCTGCTGAACTTCCAGGGTGGTGCCGGCATCGCTTTGTACTTTCAAAGCGTTGTAGATGCTCGGTACGCTGTCGCGTGGAAATTCCACGTCGATAACGGCGCCGATGATTTGAACGATACGTCCGCTACTCATAGCTGGATCCTCTGAATATTTGAACCGTTAAACCGCGGCAGCGCCGCCGACGATTTCCGAGATCTCTTGGGTGATCGCAGCCTGACGCGCCTTGTTGTAGATCAGCTGCAAATCGCTGATCAAATCACCGGCGTTGTCGGTAGCGTTCTTCATCGCGATCATCCGCGCCGCTTGTTCAGCTGCGTTGTTCTCGACCACCGCCTGGTAGACCTGCGACTCCACGTAACGGACCATCAAGCCGTCAAGCAGCTCTTTGGCATCCGGTTCATAGAGATAGTCCCAGTGGTGCTTGAGTTCTTGATCCGGGGTTGCCACCAGTGGAATCAATTGCTCCACAGTTGGCTGTTGCGTCATGGTGTTGATGAACTTGTTGGACACAACGCTCAGACGGTCGATACGGCCGTCCAGGTAGGCATCCAGCATCACCTTGACGCTGCCAATCAGATCATTGATCGATGGCTCTTCACCCAAGTGGCTGATAGCTGCTACGACGTTACCGCCGAAGTTGCGGAAGAAAGCCGCACCCTTGCTACCAACAACACACAGATCGATCTCGACGCCGTTTTCACGGTTTTTCGCCATGTCCTTGACCAAGGCCTTGAACAGGTTGGTGTTCAAGCCACCACACAGACCACGGTCACTGCTCACGACGACATAACCGACGCGCTTGATAGCACGGTCGATCATGAACGGGTGGCGATATTCCGGGTTAGCGTTGGCCAGATGGCCAATAACCTGGCGGATGCGCTCCGCATAAGGACGGCTAGCAGCCATGCGCATTTGTGCCTTGCGCATTTTACTGACCGCCACTTTTTCCATGGCGCTGGTAATCTTTTGCGTGCTTTTGATGCTCGCAATCTTACTGCGAATCTCTTTTGCGCCTGCCATGTAACACCTATCAGGTTAGCAAGCGGGAGCCTTGCGGCTCCCGCTGCGGCTTACCAGGTTTGGGTGGCCTTGAACTTCTCGATACCGGCTTTCATGCCAGCGTCGATTTCGTCATTGAAGTCACCCTTCACGTTGATCTTCGCCATCAAATCGGCGTGATCGCGGTTGAAGAAAGCAATCAGCGCTTGTTCGAAGCTGCCGATCTTGGCGATTTCAACGTCAGTCAGGAACCCACGCTCAGCGGCATACAGCGACAGCGCCATGTCAGCGATCGACATTGGTGCGTATTGCTTCTGCTTCATCAGCTCGGTAACGCGCTGACCATG
This sequence comes from Pseudomonas sp. H3(2019), assembly GCF_007713465.1. GTDB lineage: Bacteria > Pseudomonadota > Gammaproteobacteria > Pseudomonadales > Pseudomonadaceae > Aquipseudomonas. The sequence goes on from NZ_VMSG01000016.1 coordinate 22,474, forward strand.
CTCAAGTTGCTTACGGGTCGCTTCGTCCAGGTCAGAAGCGAACTGGGCGAATGCCGCCAGTTCACGGTACTGAGCCAGAGCGGTACGGATACCACCGGAGAGCTTCTTGATGATCTTGGTCTGAGCGGCACCACCCACACGGGATACCGAAACACCGGCGTTCACAGCAGGACGGATCCCGGAGTTGAACATGGCCGATTCCAGGAAGATCTGACCGTCGGTGATCGAAATCACGTTGGTCGGAACGAACGCGGAAACGTCGCCAGCCTGGGTTTCGATGATCGGCAATGCGGTCAGGGAACCGGTTTTGCCGGTCACTGCGCCGTTGGTGAACTTCTCTACGTATTCTTCAGAAACGCGGGATGCGCGCTCCAGCAGACGGGAGTGGAGATAGAACACGTCGCCTGGGTAAGCTTCACGGCCTGGTGGACGGCGCAGCAGCAGGGAAATCTGGCGGTAAGCCACTGCTTGCTTGGACAGATCGTCATAAACGATCAGTGCGTCTTCACCGCGGTCGCGGAAGAATTCACCCATGGTGCAACCGGAGTACGGTGCCAGGAATTGCAGCGCAGGAGATTCCGAAGCACTGGCAGCCACGATGATCGTGTTGGCCAGGGCGCCGTTTTCTTCCAGCTTGCGAACCACGTTGGCGATGGTCGATTGCTTCTGACCGATCGCTACGTAGACGCAGAAAATGCCGCTGTCTTTCTGGTTGATGATCGCGTCGATTGCCAGAGCGGTTTTACCGATCTGACGGTCACCGATGATCAGCTCACGCTGGCCACGGCCGACAGGGATCATGGCGTCAACAGCCTTGTAGCCAGTCTGTACAGGCTGGTCTACCGACTTACGCCAGATCACGCCCGGAGCAACTTTCTCGACCGCATCGGTCTCGGTGTTGTTCAGCGGACCTTTGCCGTCAACCGGGTTACCCAGTGCGTCGACTACGCGACCCAGCAGTTCCTTACCCACCGGAACTTCGAGGATGCGGCCGGTGCACTTGGCGCTCATGCCTTCAGCCAGAGACTGGTAAGCGCCCAATACAACGGCACCTACGGAGTCTTGCTCCAGGTTGAGAGCCATACCGAAGACGCCGCCCGGAAACTCGATCATCTCGCCGTACATGACGTCGGCCAGACCGTGAATCCGCACGATACCGTCAGATACGCTGACGACAGTGCCTTCGTTACGGGCTTGGGAGGTCACATCGAGCTTGTCGATGCGGCCCTTGATAATTTCACTTATTTCGGAAGGATTGAGTTGCTGCATTGCTCTGCTGCCCCTTCAAACTCAAGATTTCAATGCTTCGGCAAGATTCGCGAGTTTGCCGCGAATCGAGCCATCGATTACCAGGTCGCCGGCGCGAATGATGACACCACCAATAAGGGCGGCATCCTCCGCAACTTGCAGGCGCACTTCCCGGTTGAGTCGTGCACTGAGAACCTTGGCGAGTTTGTCTTGCTGTTCTTGGTTCAATGCGAAAGCACTGGTCACTTCAACGTCTACCGACTTCTCTTGTTCGGCCTTGTACAGGTCGAACAGAGCGGATATCTCCGGCAAAAGCGGGAGACGGTCGTTTTCGGCAACGACGTTGATGAAGTTCTGTGCCTTGGCATCAAACTTGTCGCCGCACACGTCAATAAACGTGGCGGCCTTGTCTGCGCTCGTCAGTCGCGGGGCCTTGAGCACGCGCTGCATGGTGTCGTCTTGCGACACTGCTGCAGCCAGGCCGAGCATGGCTGACCAAGAGGCCAGTTGCTGGTGGGCCTGGGCATGCTCGAAGGCTGCCTTAGCGTAAGGTCGGGCCAACGTGGTCAGTTCTGCCATGATCGCCCTCGCTTAAATTTCAGCAGCCAGTTTGTTTACCAGCTCCGCGTGCGCGTTTTGATCGATTGTGGCACCCAGGATCTTCTCGGCGCCGCCAACGGCCAGTGCACCCAGTTGGGCACGCAGCGCGTCTTTGACACTGTTCAGTTCCTGTTCGATCTCGGCCTGAGCCTGCAATTTCACACGTTCAGCGTCGACACGGGCTTTATCAACAGCCTCTTCGACGATCTGATTACCGCGCTTCTTGGCTTGCTCAATGATTTCGGCTGCCTGAGCTTTAGCTTCGCGCAGTTGTTGACCCGCTTTATCTTGGGCCAATTCCAGGTCGCGAGCTGCTCGGGCGGCAGCGTCCAGTCCATCCGCGATCTTCTTCTGACGTTCGTGCAAAGCCGCGATGACCGGAGGCCACACGAACTTCATGCAAAACAGTACAAAAATGAAGAACGCAACGGACTGGCCAATCAGGGTTGCATTAATGTTCACGCCAACACCTCGCTCGTTCGTTGTCCATCAGACTTGCTCAACTCGAAAATCCGAGTGATTAGTGAGCGAGTTGACCAACGAAAGGGTTCGCGAAGGTGAAGAACAGAGCGATACCAACGCCGATCATGGTTACGGCGTCGAGCAGACCGGCAACGATGAACATTTTAACTTGCAGCATTGGAACCATTTCTGGCTGACGCGCTGCGCCTTCCAGGAACTTGCCACCCAACAGGCCGAAACCAATTGCGGTACCCAGTGCGCCCAGGCCGATCAACAGTGCAACAGCGATAGCGGTTAGACCAACTACAGTTTCCATCTTTCCTCCCGACTTTTACGTCGTATGGTTTAGGTTTTTTAGATTAAAGCGGTAAAACAAATCGTTTCATCGAGCCCGGTACGGGCCCCCTCTCGCCGAGGCGAGAGGGACATCAGACTAGCCGAAGCCGGTCTTAATGGTTCTCTTCGTGCGCCATCGACAGGTAGACAATGGTCAGCATCATGAAGATAAACGCCTGCAGGGTGATGATCAGGATGTGGAACACAGCCCACGCCCACTGCAGCACAATGCCCAGGCCGCTAAGCCAGAGCAGGCCGCTGCCGAACATCACGGCGATCAGGATAAACACCAGCTCGCCAGCGTACATGTTGCCGAACAGACGCAGTGCCAGCGAGATTGGCTTGGCAATCAGCGTCACGAATTCCAGCAGGAAGTTCACCGGAATCAGCAGCGCCTGAACGAAAATGTTCTTGCTGCCGAACGGGTGCAGGGTCAGTTCGCCGATAAAACCGCCGATGCCCTTGATTTTGATGCTGTAGAAAATGATCAGCGCGAACACCGAGAAGGCCATGGCCAGCGTAGCGTTCGGATCGGTGGTCGATACGGCGCGGAACGGGATCTCGTGGTTGCCGGAAATGGCCGCAGCCAGTTGCGGGATCCAGTCGACCGGTACCAGGTCGATGGCGTTCATCATGAACACCCAGACGAAGATGGTCAGTGCCAAAGGTGCAACCACCGGGCTACGGCCATGGAAGCTGTCTTTCACGCTGCTGTCGACGAACTCGACCAATACTTCAACGAAGTTCTGCAAGGCACCTGGTACGCCGGAAGTCGCCTTCTTCGCCGCCATGCGGAAAAGAAGAACGAAGATCAGACCCAACGCGACCGACCAGCCGAGGGTATCGACGTGGAAAGCCCAGAAGCCCATTGCCTTGGCTTCTGCTGCGGTGTGGGCAAAGCCCCAGCCGCCGGTAGGTAGCTGACCGAAGGTCAGGTTTTGCAAGTGGTGCTGGATATAGCCCGAAGCGGATTCTGCTGCCATGGTTGCCTCAAACGCCCTAAGGTCTCGAAAGTCTTGTTCTCATCAGCAGGGGAGCGAACCAGCTGACCAGTTGGGTCAGCACGAAGACGCCGAATACAGCTAGCGGCGCCAGTGGCTTCACACCTGCGAACGTCAATGCAAAGAGCACTGCCGTCAAAATCAGTTTGCCCGCCTCGCCGGCATAAAAAGACCGGACAATGGCTTGAGCTGCTCGGGCGCCGGAAAACCGAAATGCCCTGTGAGCGAAATAAACATTGGGAAGCAAGGCTATCAGACCTCCGCAGAGTCCTGAGTATCCGGCTACGACTCCATGCCATCGCCAGAGCGCCAAAGCGGCAAGCAGCAAAACGACAAATTGTGCCAATAACACGGGAAAAACCGCCAAGCGATGGAACGGCAAGCGGTTTGGCGTGCGGGTTTCCATCACTTTTGCTCCTCAAAGGCCGGCTGCCAGAATTCAATAACTTGGCATAATTTGTGCCGACAAAATGCGCGCAGAGTATAGGGGCGGTTCAGCCCCTATTCAACTGTCAGGTAGTGATTTCGAACGTCGCGCTACATGAGGAAATGTTTCAGCGGATATGCGCGAGGACGCCTTGAAGCTCGTCTAGGGAGTTGTAACCAATCACCAACTGCCCTTTGCCCTTCTTCCCGTGGCGGATCTGCACCGCAGAGCCTAGGCGCTCTGCCAGGCGCTGTTCGAGACGAGCGATATCCGGGTCAGGTTTTGAGGGTTCGGCAGGCGCCGGTTTACCACTCAACCACTGGCGAACCAGGGCCTCGGTCTGACGCACGGTCAGGCCGCGTGCGACAACATGTCGCGCCCCCTCGACCTGTTGATTTTCCGGCAAACCGAGCAATGCACGGGCATGACCCATTTCCAGGTCGCCGTGGGACAGCATGGTCTTGATGACTTCCGGCAATGCAATCAGGCGCAACAAGTTGGCCACGGTCACGCGGGATTTGCCCACAGCCTCGGCGACTTGCTGCTGAGTCAGCTGGAATTCCTGCTGCAAACGCTGCAGGGCTACCGCTTCCTCGATCGGATTGAGGTCTTCGCGCTGAATGTTCTCGATCAGCGCCATGGCGATCGCGGTTTCATCCGGCACATCGCGCACCATCGCCGGAATGGTTTCCTGACCAGCCTGCTGGCTGGCGCGCCAGCGGCGTTCACCGGCGATGATTTCAAAGCGGCCGGCACCGATCGGACGAACCACGATCGGCTGCATCACGCCTTGAGCCTTGATCGACTGCGCCAGTTCTTCCAGCGCCTGGGGATCCATATCCCGACGCGGCTGGTATTTGCCGCGCTGGATCAGGTCCAGCGGCAGGTGTTGCAGCTCACGCTGATCGGCCTGCACCGCCAGCTCTTCAAGCGAACTGACGGTCGGACCACTCAGCAGTGCATCCAGTCCACGTCCGAGACCTCGTTTCTTGACGGCCATGGGGATTCCTTAAGTTGCCTGAGCAGCGGCAATGCGTGAATTTTTGCGTTGACGACGAACCATCTCGCCCGCCAGGGCCAGATAGGCCAGTGCGCCACGGGATTGTTTGTCATAGGCCAACGCCGGCATGCCATAACTTGGCGCTTCGGCCAGACGGATGTTGCGCGGTATCACGGTGTCGTACAGTTGCTCGCCGAAGTGTTCCTTGAGCTGCGCCGACACATCGTTCATCAGGCTCAGGCGCGGGTCATACATGGTCCGCAGCAGGCCTTCGATTTTCAGGTTCGGGTTCAGCAGTTCAGCGATGCGCTTGATGTTATCCACAAGGTCGCTCAAGCCTTCGAGCGCGAAATACTCGCACTGCATGGGGATAATCACCCCGTCGGAGGCAACCAGAGCATTGAGCGTAAGCATCGACAGCGACGGTGGGCAGTCGATCAAAATGTAATCGTAGTTCTCACGGATCGGCGCCAAAGCGCTGCGCAGACGGCTTTCCTTCATCTGCATTTCCAGCAGAACGACTTCAGCCGCGGTCAAATCGCGGTTGGCCGGCAACAACTGGTAACCACCGTGTTCGGAGAAGTGCATGGCCTGAGCCAGATCGCATTCGCCGATCAACAGGTCGTAGACCGAGTTTTCCAGACCGTGTTTATCCACACCGCTACCCATGGTGGCGTTGCCCTGTGGATCAAGATCGATCAACAACACCCGGCGCTTGGTCGCGACCAGGGATGCTGCGAGGTTGATGCAGGTGGTGGTCTTGCCCACACCACCCTTTTGGTTCGCTATCGCGAATACCTTAGCCATTCTTGCTTGTGTTCCCAATCATGCCGTGCGGCGCAGTATCAGCAGATGGCGTTGGCCTTGGCAACCGGGTACGGCCAGGGCGTGTTCGCTATCGAGGTGGAAGTCTGCCGGCAATGCTACCAGCTCATCGGCGGGATGAACGCCCTTCATTGCCAGCCAACGTGTATCGCTATCGCCCAAGTGGCGAGTCCAGTTGCTGAAGTTCTCCATGCTGCTGAATGCCCGGGAAATGATCCCCTTGAACGGCAGTTCAGGCGTGAAGGCTTCGACGCGACTGTGGATAACTTGCAGGTTATCCAGTTTGAGTTCGAGTTTGACCTGAGTCAGGAAGCGGGTTTTCTTGCCGTTGCTGTCCAGGCACGTCACTTGCGACTCGGGAAACAGGATCGCCAGTGGAATACCCGGCATGCCGCCGCCGCTGCCAACATCCAGCCAGCGGCCGTTTTCGATGAAGGACATCACGCTCAGGCTGTCGAGCAGGTGCCGCGAAACCATTTCGTCCAGATCACGCACGGCCGTGAGGTTGTAGGCCTTGTTCCATTTGATCAACAGGGCCAGATAACCCAGCAACTGCGCGTGCTGGGTTTCTGTCAGGTTCACACCGAGCTGGCGAGCACCTGTGGATAACTCTTCGGCGTGTTGCGAGGTGACCATCGAACTCAAGCGCTTTGCTCCAATTGACGGCCCGCGCCGCGTTTTTTCAAATGAATCATCAACAGCGAAATCGCTGCCGGGGTCACGCCCGGAATCCGCGAAGCCTGGCCCAGGGTCTCTGGACGGGTCGCACCGAGCTTGCTCTGGATCTCTTTGGAGAGACCGGAGATGTTTGTGTAATCGATATCCACAGGCAATTTGGTGTCTTCACTGGCCCGTAGGCGAGCAATTTCATCTTGCTGGCGATCGATGTAACCGGCGTATTTGGTCTTGATTTCGACCTGTTCGGCGACCTGTGGATCTTCTGCACCGGCGCCGGTCACCGAGATCAGACCAGCGTAGTCGATTTCCGGACGGGTCAGCAGGTTCAGCAAGTTGTATTCGTGAGTCAACGGCGTGCCGAACTTTTCAGCAATCGCATCGCCCTGCTCCGTACCGGGGCGAACCCAGGTGCTTTTCAGGCGTTGCTCTTCCAGTTCGATGCTTTCGCGTTTTTTGCAGAAAGCCGCCCAGCGCACGTCATCCACCAGACCCAGTTCGCGACCTTTTTCGGTCAAGCGCAGGTCGGCGTTATCTTCGCGCAGGATCAAACGGTATTCGGCGCGGGACGTGAACATCCGATACGGTTCCTGGGTTCCCAGGGTAATCAGGTCATCGACCAATACCCCGATGTACGCTTCGTCGCGACGCGGGCACCAGCTGTCTTTGCCCTGGGCACGCAATGCTGCGTTGGCCCCGGCCAGCAAACCTTGGGCCCCGGCTTCTTCGTAACCGGTGGTGCCGTTGATTTGCCCGGCGAAGAACAGGCCGCCGATGACTTTGGTTTCGAGGCTGTACTTCAGGTCACGCGGATCGAAGTAGTCGTACTCGATGGCGTAGCCCGGGCGAACGATATGGGCGTTTTCCATGCCGCGAATCGACTGCACGATCTGCAATTGCACGTCGAACGGCAAGGATGTGGATATCCCGTTCGGGTACAGCTCGTGGGTGGTCAAACCTTCCGGCTCGATGAAAACCTGATGGCTTTCCTTGTCGGCAAAGCGATGGATCTTGTCTTCGATCGACGGGCAATAACGCGGGCCAATACCTTCGATCACTCCGGAATACATCGGCGAACGGTCAAGGTTCGAAGCAATGATCTCGTGAGTTCGGGCGTTGGTGTGGGTAATCCAGCAACTGACCTGTGCGGGATGCTGTTCTTTGGAACCCAGGAACGACATCACCGGAATCGGTGTATCACCAGGTTGCTCGGTCATGACCGAGAAATCCACAGAACGGCCATCGATACGCGGTGGCGTACCGGTTTTCAGGCGACCCACGCGCAAAGGCAGTTCACGCAGACGATGTGCCAGGGCGATCGATGGTGGATCGCCAGCACGACCGCCGGAATAGTTCTGCATACCGATGTGGATAAGTCCACCGAGGAAGGTGCCTGTGGTCAACACCACTGAATCCGCGAAGAACCGCAGGCCCATTTGGGTGACAACACCACGCACTTGTTCCTGTTCGACGATCAGGTCGTCGGCCGCCTGTTGAAATATCCACAGGTTCGGCTGGTTCTCGAGAATCTCGCGTACAGCGGCCTTGTACAGAACGCGGTCGGCCTGGGCGCGAGTAGCGCGCACGGCTGGGCCTTTGCGGCTGTTCAAGACGCGAAACTGAATACCACCTTTATCGGTCGCCATGGCCATCGCACCGCCAAGGGCATCAATTTCCTTGACCAGATGGCTTTTGCCGATCCCGCCAATCGCGGGGTTGCAGCTCATTGCTCCGAGGGTTTCCACGTTATGCGTCAGCAACAGGGTTTTTGCCCCCATACGTGCTGATGCAAGTGCTGCCTCGGTACCGGCATGACCGCCGCCGATGACGATCACTTCAAAACGGGAAGGGAAATCCACCACGCACCTCGTGCCTGCTTCAGTTGGGTAATCAGGAATAGTTTGAGCTCAGGTTTTCGGACCTGGTCGACAAGTATAGGGACTTCGCCCTTCCTAAAGAACCCTTTGCACAAAATTTAACCAGCTGTGGAGAAGTCGGGGTAATAGAAATTAAAAAGAGAGAAATTTATTAAATCTTTGTTTTTATGTTTATTTCTACTGCGCTACCTTTCTGTGGATAGATTCATATAGCCCTTTATTTTCAATGTGTACAGCGATTCAAAACCCTGTGGTCATGTGCCGATGAGGCCCTTGGATAACCGGTGTAAGCCTGTGGATTAAAGGGGTGGTTATCCACAGAGGTGATTTTCCTCAGTTTTGAGGCCCTGTTATCAACTGTGCTCAGTGGCAGTTATTCACAGGGCTTAATCCACAGAAAAGCGCTGAATAGGGCAAATTCCGCCCACGGAAAAACCACCGAAGCGGTCGATGCCGCTCGGCAATGCGAAAAATCTGGGGGGATACACGGATTGGTGGGAGCTGGCTTGCCTGCGATTTAAGCAACACGGCGTGTCTGACACGCCGCCTCGCGAGCAAGCTCGGCTCCTACGGAGGGAGAGGTGAGGTTATTTACCGATACAGAAGCTGGAAAAGATCCTGCCCAACAGATCGTCGGAGCTGAATTCGCCGGTAATTTCACCCAGCGACTGCTGTGCCTGACGCAAATCTTCAGCCAGCAGCTCTCCGGCACCGGCCAAGGTCAGCTGCGCGCGGCCATGTTCGAGTGAAGCACTGGCATGGCGCAGGGCTTCCAGGTGACGCCGGCGGGCGCTGAAGCTGCTTTCCGAGGTTTGCTCATAGCCCATGCAGGCCTTGAGATGATCGCGCAGCAACTCCAGGCCTTCACCTGCTGACCTGGCGCTCAGACTGATGGTGACATGGCCATCTTCACTGACTTCCAGCGCTATCGCTTCACCGGTCAGGTCTGCCTTGTTGCGGATCAAGGTCACTTTGGCCGGATCCGGGCGCTGTTCGAGGAATTCAGGCCACAAGGCAAAAGGATCGAGCGCTTCAGGCGCAGTGGCATCGACCACCAGCAACACCCGATCTGCCTCGCTGATGGCTTTCAATGCCCGTTCCACACCGATTTTCTCGACCTGGTCTTCGGTGTCGCGCAAGCCAGCCGTGTCGACCACATGCAGCGGCATACCGTCGATGTGGATATGTTCGCGCAGGATGTCCCGGGTCGTGCCGGCAATCTCGGTAACAATTGCCGCTTCACGGCCGGCCAATGCGTTGAGCAGACTGGATTTGCCGGCGTTAGGACGACCGGCAATCACCACGGTCATGCCGTCACGCAGCAATGCGCCCTGCCCGGCTTCACGCAACACGGTGGATAACTCATCGCGCACCGCATCGAGCATCTTCAGCACGTGGCCATCGGCAAGGAAATCGATTTCTTCTTCAGGGAAGTCGATTGCCGCCTCAACATAGATCCGCAGTGCAATCAATTGCTCGGTGAGGTTATGCACACGCTGCGAAAATGCGCCTTGCAACGAACGCAGTGCATTTCGGGCAGCCTGTGCAGAACTCGCTTCGATCAAATCGGCGATGGCTTCGGCCTGGGCCAGGTCGAGTTTGTCGTTGAGGAAGGCGCGTTCGCTGAATTCACCCGGCCGGGCCAGACGGCAACCCAATTGCAGGCAGCGCTGCAGCAACATATCCAGAACGATCGGACCGCCGTGGCCCTGGAGTTCCAGCACATCTTCGCCGGTGAACGAATTCGGTCCAGGAAAATACAAGGCGATGCCTTCGTCCAGCACTTCCTCGTTTTCACTGAGAAACGGGCCGTAATGGGCGAATCGCGGTTTCAGTTCGCGCCCGCTGATGGCTTTCGCCGCAGCACTCGCCAGCGGACCGGAAATACGGACGATACCGACACCGCCACGGCCTTGAGCAGTGGCGACGGCGGCAATGGTTTCACGAGGAGTGCTCATGATTCGATATCCAGATAAAAATGACGGATAGCAAAACGCCCCACTAGGGGGCGTTTTGAGTGGTTATCCACAGAGTAAGTTATGCAGCCGCTTTTTTGGTAGCCGCTTCAATCTTACGTGTGATGTACCACTGTTGGGTGATGGACAGGCAGTTGTTCACAACCCAGTACAGCACCAGCCCCGCCGGGAACCACAGGAAGAAGAAGGTGAAGATGATTGGCATCAGCTTCATCACCTTGGCCTGCATCGGATCCGGAGGAGTCGGGTTCAGCTGCTGCTGGATGAACATGGTTGCGCCCATGATGATCGGCAGAATGAAGAACGGATCCTTGATCGACAGGTCGGTAATCCACAGCATGAACGGTGCCTGGCGCATTTCCACGCTTTCCAGGAGTACCCAGTACAGCGAAAGGAAAACCGGCATCTGCACGAGGATTGGCAAGCAACCACCCAGCGGATTGATCTTCTCTTTCTTGTACAGCTCCATCATGGCTTGCGACATTTTCTGCCGGTCATCGCCATGTTGTTCTTTCAGCGCAGCCAGTTTCGGCGCCACTGCACGCATGCGCGCCATGGATTTGTAGCTGGCCGCCGACAGCGGGAAGAAGATCCCCTTGATCAGCATGGTCAGGAAGATGATCGACCAGCCCCAGTTGCCAACGATCGCATGGATGTGTTGCAGCAGCCAGAAGATCGGCTGGGCGATAAACCACAGAATGCCGTAGTCGACTGTCAGTTCCAGACCTGGGGATAACTCTTTCAGTATCGCCTGGCTTTTCGGACCTGCGTACAACGTAGCGCTGGTTTCAGCCTTGGCACCTGGCGCAACGGACAATACCGGGCCAGTGAAACCGATGATGTAGTTGCCTTGGCTGTCTTTGCGAGTCTGCACCACGTTGCTGTCGTTCTTGGCTGGAATCCAGGCAGTCACGAAGTAGTGTTGCAGCCAGGCGACCCAGCCACCGTTAACGGTTTCTTTCAACGACGCCTTGTCGATATCTTTCATCGACACTTTTTTGTACGGCTCTGCACTTGTCCACAGGGCAGCGCCCAGGTAAGTCGCAGTACCGGTAGCGGTTGTGGAAGAAGGATCGGCACTTGCATCGCGCTTGAGCTGGGCAAACAGGTTGCCAGTCCAGGCTTTATCGCTGGTGTTGTCGATCAGATAGGTGACTTTCAGATCGTACAGACCGCGAGTAAAGCTGAAGCGCTTGATGTAATTAACACCAGCGTCGCTGAATTTCAGGTCAACGTTGAGCTGGTTCTGGCCATCAGCCAGTTGATAAGTCTTCTGTTCAGTCGAGTAAACCGGACGACCGGTAGGGCGAGCATCCGGACCGTTGGTACCGGTCAGGCCGCTTTGGGCCAGGTAAGTACGTTCGCCACCGTTATCAAACAGCTGGAACGGAATTTCCGGATGGTCCTGACGACGTGGATACAGCGGCAGCATCAGCTGGGCGATATCACCACCTTGAGGATCGATAGCCAGTTCGAGCACATCCGTTTTGACATGGATGAGATCTTTATTGGTGACTACCGGCGTTGCGGCAGGGGCACTGATATCGGTATTCGCGCTGGGTACATCGGCACTGGCGGCAGCATTGTTACCAAGTGGCGTGTCCGGAATAGCCGGGGCAGCCTGATTGGAAGCAACATTCTGAGTCGGCAGGGCAGCCTGACCATAGTCCTGGTTCCATTTCAGAACCATAACGTAGGACACGATTGCCAGGGCGACGATCAGGATCGTGCGTTTAATATCCATGATTACTCGGCCATCGAAGAAGAACGGGAGGTAGGGATAGATGGAACCGGGTCATAACCACCGGGATTCCACGGATGACAGCGACCTAAACGACGAAAGGTCAGCCAGCCACCGCGCAGAAGGCCATGATTTTCTATGGCTTCATACGCGTAGCAGGAACAACTGGGGTAGAAACGACAGTGGCTGGCCATCAAAGGACTAATGGCATAGCGATAAAACTGGATCGGAACGAGCGCCAGTTTACGCATCAGTGCTGTCTACCCCTACAGTTTCGGTTTTGACTGCTGGTACCGGCGTGCTGCGTGCCAGACGTTTCCAGAGTTTGCCGAAATGCTGAATCAATTCGGGGTTTTCTACATCGCCCAAACCTTTGCGCGCGACGATAACGATATCCCAACCAACCAGAGAATCCTGGTGGAGGCGAAACGATTCGCGCATCAGACGTTTGAGGCGATTGCGCTCAACGGAGAGCTTCACACTCTTTTTCCCGATAACCAGCCCTAGACGGGGGTGATCGAGATCGTTGGTGCGTGCAAGGAGCAGGAGATTTTTCCCCGGAACCTTGCCGGTAGGGGAGTCAAAGACTGCCTTGAAATGCCGGGGGGTAAGCAAACGCTTTTCCCGACTGAAGTCCTGACTCACCTCCAGTACCGGATTATCAAACTGCCAGACGCGCACGACCTTTGGCGCGACGACGCGACAGGACGGCACGGCCGTTCTTGGTAGCCATGCGAGCACGGAAACCGTGGGTACGAGCGCGTTTGATAGTGCTTGGTTGGAAAGTACGTTTCATGTCGTGTTACCTGGTTCGTCCACAACGGGCCGGAATGGCCCCCGTTTTAAGAGACCGGGGATTCTAGAGAAAGCAAGCCTCTAGGTCAATTTCCAACCAACGTTTCCTTTAAATGGATATCGGCAGGGTTCGTCCTTGAAAGGTGGACAGCTAGATATAAAAATAAAGAAGGGAATTATTTAAAGCTTTTCTGTAAAGCTTATAAAAGCTAGACCCGCCATCCTCTGTGGATAACTACCTTAAGCCCTTCTATTACGTGCTGTACAGAGAATGACAACTACAGTGGAAAACGGTGTTCAGCCTGTGCTCCGCTGTCGGATAAGCTGTGTGTGGAATGAGTGGTTATCCACAGGCAGGTTATCCACCGGGTTTGCCCCCCACTTGTGCAACGAGCTTAAGCGGGTTTATCCACAGAGCTTATGCACAGACCATTGGTCGTATTTTTTGCGTATAAAGCGTTGATTCTTCGACACCCGTGAGCAACCTACGTGTGGATAAGTCGGCGTCTGGTCGCTACAATGGCCGCTTGTTTTTGCCTCACCGGCTTTCAACTTAGGGGATATCCGTGTCAGTGGAACTTTGGCAGCAGTGCGTGGAGCTTTTGCGCGATGAGCTGCCTGCCCAACAATTCAACACTTGGATCCGTCCACTACAGGTCGAAGCCGAAGGCGACGAGTTGCGTGTCTACGCACCGAATCGTTTTGTTCTCGACTGGGTCAACGAAAAGTACCTGAGCCGCGTGCTCGAGTTGCTGGATGAGCATGGCAATGGCATGGCGCCGGCGCTTTCCTTATTAATAGGCAGCAAACGCAGTTCAGCACCTCGTGCTGCGCCGAATGCACCGTTGGCAGCAGCGGCGTCTCAAGCCCAGGCAGCGGCTGCACCAGCACCCGTTAGCGCACCGGCACCTGCCGCGCCGACCAAACGTGCAACGCAAAAAAACGCCGAGGTCAGTGAGGAACCGTCCCGCGACAGCTTCGACCCAATGGCCGGCGCCAGCTCGCAACAGGCGCCGGTACGTGCAGAACAACGCACCGTGCAGGTCGAAGGCGCGCTCAAGCACACCAGTTACCTGAACCGCACCTTTACCTTCGAGAACTTTGTCGAAGGTAAGTCCAACCAACTGGCCCGCGCGGCAGCCTGGCAGGTCGCGGACAATCCCAAGCACGGTTACAACCCGTTGTTCCTGTATGGCGGCGTTGGCTTGGGTAAAACCCACTTGATGCACGCTGTGGGTAACCACCTATTAAAGAAGAACCCGAATGCCAAGGTCGTGTACCTGCATTCCGAGCGTTTCGTGGCCGACATGGTCAAGGCGTTGCAACTGAACGCGATCAACGAGTTCAAGCGCTTCTACCGTTCGGTCGATGCGCTGCTTATCGATGACATTCAGTTTTTCGCCCGCAAGGAACGTTCCCAGGAAGAATTCTTCCACACGTTCAACGCCCTGCTTGAAGGTGGCCAACAAGTCATCCTCACCAGTGACCGTTATCCGAAAGAAATCGAAGGTCTTGAAGAGCGCTTGAAGTCGCGCTTCGGCTGGGGCCTGACGGTCGCCGTCGAGCCGCCGGAACTGGAAACCCGCGTCGCGATTCTGATGAAAAAAGCCGACCAGGCCAAAGTCGACCTGCCGCACGATGCTGCGTTCTTCATTGCCCAGCGTATTCGTTCCAACGTCCGTGAACTCGAAGGCGCGCTCAAACGCGTGATCGCTCACTCGCACTTCATGGGCCGCGATATCACCATCGAGTTGATTCGCGAATCCCTGAAGGACCTTCTGGCGCTTCAGGACAAACTGGTCTCTGTGGATAACATTCAGCGTACTGTCGCTGAGTACTACAAGATCAAGATTTCGGATTTGCTGTCCAAGCGCCGTTCGCGTTCGGTCGCACGTCCACGGCAAGTGGCGATGGCGTTGTCCAAGGAGCTGACCAACCACAGCTTGCCGGAAATCGGCGACGTGTTTGGCGGCCGCGACCACACTACGGTTTTACACGCATGCCGCAAGATCAACGAACTTAAGGAATCCGACGCGGACATCCGCGAGGACTACAAGAACCTGCTGCGTACACTGACCACTTGATGAACACCAGCGCAGCTTATTAAGGCAAGGGACTAGACCATGCATTTCACCATTCAACGCGAAGCCCTGTTGAAACCCCTGCAACTGGTCGCAGGCGTCGTCGAGCGCCGACAGACCTTGCCGGTGCTTTCCAACGTGCTGCTGGTTGTCGAAGGCCAGCAGTTGTCGCTGACCGGTACTGACCTGGAAGTCGAACTGGTCGGTCGTGTGCAACTTGAAGAGCCGGCGGAGCCGGGCGAAATCACTGTCCCGGCGCGTAAGCTGATGGACATCTGCAAGAGCCTGCCGAACGACGCGCTGATCGACATCAAGGTCGATGAGCAGAAACTCGTCGTGAAAGCCGGCCGTAGCCGCTTCACCCTGTCGACGTTGCCAGCCAACGATTTCCCGACGGTGGAAGAAGGCCCGGGCTCGCTGACCTGCAGCCTGGAGCAGAGCAAACTGCGTCGTTTGATCGAGCGCACCAGCTTCGCCATGGCTCAGCAGGACGTTCGCTACTACCTCAACGGCATGTTGTTGGAAGTCTCGGCGGGCATCATCCGCGCCGTGGCCACCGACGGTCACCGTCTGGCCATGTGCTCGATGCAGGCTGACATCGGCCAGCCGGATCGCCATCAGGTAATCGTTCCACGTAAAGGTATTCTGGAACTGGCGCGTTTGCTGACCGAGCCGGACGGCAATGTCAGCATCGTTTTGGGCCAGCACCATATTCGCGCCACCACCGGCGAGTTCACCTTTACCTCGAAACTGGTCGACGGCAAATTCCCTGACTACGAGCGCGTTCTGCCAAAAGGCGGCGACAAGCTGGTATTGGGCGACCGCCAGGCACTGCGTGAAGCGTTCAGCCGTACCGCGATTCTGTCCAACGAGAAGTACCGCGGCATTCGTCTGCAACTGGCCAACGGTCAGTTGAAGATCCAGGCGAATAACCCGGAGCAGGAAGAGGCGGAAGAAGAAGTTGGCGTTGAGTACAACGGTGGCTCGCTGGAAATCGGCTTCAACGTGAGCTATCTGCTCGACGTGCTGGGCGTGATGACCACTGAGCAAGTGCGTTTGATCCTGTCTGACTCCAACAGCAGTGCGCTGGTGCAAGAGTCTGACAACGACGACTCGGCTTACGTTGTCATGCCGATGCGCCTGTAAACATGTTCAGCAGACGCTAGATGTCCCTCAGTCGTGTCTCGGTCACCGCGGTGCGCAATCTGCACCCGGTGACCTTCTCCCCCTCCCCCCGCATCAACATCCTGTACGGCGCCAACGGCAGCGGCAAAACCAGTGTTCTGGAAGCCATTCATCTGCTGGGGCTCGCCCGTTCATTTCGCAGTACCCGTCTTTTACCGGTCATCCAGTACGAGCAGTTAGCGTGCACGGTGTTTGGTCAGGTGGAATTGGCCGAGGGCGGGCACAGCGCATTGGGGATATCCCGGGACCGCCAAGGGGAGTTTCAGATTCGCATCGACGGGCAGAACGCCCGCAGTGCTGCGCAACTGGCAGAAATCCTGCCGCTGCAATTGATCAACCCCGACAGCTTCCGCCTGTTGGAAGGCGCACCGAAAATTCGCCGACAGTTTCTGGATTGGGGTGTGTTCCACGTGGAACCACGTTTCATGTCCACTTGGCAGCGCTTGCAGAAGGCCCTGCGCCAGAGAAACTCTTGGCTGCGGCATGGTACACTTGACGCCGTTTCGCAAGCGGTTTGGGACAGAGAATTGTGCCAGGCCAGCGCTGAAATTGATGAATACCGCCGCGCTTATATCAAAGCCTTGAAACCAGTCTTTGAACAGACCTTGAGCGAACTCGTCGAACTCGAGGGCTTAACGCTTAGCTATTACCGGGGTTGGGACAAAGAGCGAGAGCTGAGTGCAGTGCTCGCTGCGTCCGTTCACCGGGATCAGCAAATGGGGCATACCCAGGCCGGACCACAACGCGCTGATTTGCGTCTTCGATTGGGCGCACACAATGCCGCGGACATCTTGTCTCGTGGTCAGCAGAAGTTGGTGGTCTGTGCATTGCGGATTGCCCAAGGGCATTTGGTCAGCCAGGCCCGGCGCGGCCAATGTATTTATCTGGTGGATGACTTGCCGTCCGAGCTGGATGAGCAGCATCGACGCGCGCTTTGCCGTTTGCTGGAAGACTTACGCTGCCAGGTGTTTATCACCTGTGTAGATCACGAATTATTGAGGGAAGGCTGGCAGACGGAAACGCCAGTCGCCCTGTTCCACGTGGAACAGGGCCGTATCACCCAGACCCACGACCATCGGGAGTGAAGGCATGAGCGAAGAAAATACGTACGACTCAACGAGCATTAAAGTGCTGAAAGGCCTGGATGCCGTACGCAAACGTCCCGGTATGTACATTGGTGACACCGACGATGGCAGCGGTCTGCACCACATGGTGTTCGAGGTGGTCGATAACTCGATCGACGAAGCTTTGGCCGGTCATTGCGACGACATCAGTATCATCATCCACCCGGACGAATCCATCACCGTGCGCGACAACGGTCGTGGCATCCCGGTAGACGTGCATAAAGAAGAAGGCGTCTCGGCGGCCGAGGTCATCATGACCGTGCTGCACGCCGGCGGTAAATTCGATGACAACTCCTACAAAGTATCCGGCGGTCTGCACGGTGTAGGTGTGTCGGTTGTAAACGCCCTGTCCGAAGAGCTGATCCTGACCGTTCGCCGCAGCGGCAAAATCTGGGAACAGACCTACGTCCACGGTGTTCCGCAAGAGCCGATGAAAATTGTTGGTGAAAGCGGGTCCACCGGTACGCAGATCCACTTCAAGCCTTCGGCTGAAACCTTCAAGAACATCCACTTCAGCTGGGACATCCTGGCCAAGCGGATTCGTGAACTGTCCTTCCTCAACTCCGGTGTCGGCATCGTCCTCAAGGACGAGCGCAGCGGCAAGGAAGAGCTGTTCAAGTACGAAGGCGGCCTGCGTGCGTTCGTTGAATACCTGAACACCAACAAGACTCCGGTCAACCAGGTGTTCCACTTCAACGTCCAGCGTGAAGACGGCATCGGCGTGGAAATCGCCCTGCAATGGAACGACAGCTTCAACGAGAACCTGTTGTGCTTCACCAACAACATTCCTCAGCGCGATGGCGGCACTCACCTGGTGGGTTTCCGTTCGGCACTGACGCGTAACCTGAATACCTACATCGAAGCAGAAGGCCTGGCGAAGAAGCACAAAGTCGCCACCACCGGTGACGATGCCCGTGAAGGCCTGACCGCGATCATTTCGGTCAAGGTGCCGGATCCGAAGTTCAGCTCCCAGACCAAAGACAAGCTGGTTTCTTCCGAAGTGAAGACCGCGGTCGAACAGGAAATGGGCAAGTACTTCTCCGACTTCCTGCTGGAAAACCCGAACGAAGCCAAGCTGGTTGTCGGCAAGATGATCGACGCGGCCCGTGCTCGTGAAGCAGCGCGTAAAGCCCGCGAGATGACCCGTCGTAAAGGCGCGCTGGATATCGCTGGCCTGCCGGGCAAACTGGCGGACTGCCAGGAAAAAGACCCTGCCCTGTCCGAACTGTACCTCGTGGAAGGTGACTCTGCTGGCGGCTCCGCCAAGCAGGGACGTAACCGCAAGACCCAGGCGATTCTGCCCCTCAAGGGCAAGATCCTGAACGTCGAGAAGGCGCGTTTCGACAAGATGATCTCTTCGCAAGAAGTGGGCACCTTGATCACCGCGCTGGGCTGCGGCATCGGCCGCGACGAGTACAACATCGACAAGCTGCGTTATCACAACATCATCATCATGACCGATGCTGACGTCGACGGTTCGCACATCCGTACCCTGCTGCTGACCTTTTTCTTCCGTCAGTTGCCGGAGCTGATCGAGCGTGGCTACATCTACATCGCTCAGCCGCCGTTGTACAAAGTGAAGAAAGGCAAGCAAGAGCAATACATCAAAGACGACGACGCCATGGAAGAGTACATGACGCAGTCGGCCCTGGAAGATGCGAGCCTGCACTTGAACGAGGAAGCACCGGGTATCTCCGGCGAAGCCCTCGAGCGTCTGGTGAATGACTTCCGTCTGGTAATGAAGACCCTCAAGCGTCTGTCGCGCCTGTACCCGCAGGAACTGACCGAGCACTTCATCTATCTGCCAGCGGTTAGCATGGACCAACTGTCCGATCACGCAGCGATGCAGAACTGGTTGGCTCAGTACGAAGTTCGCCTGCGCACCGTCGAGAAATCCGGCCTGGTCTACAAAGCCAGCCTGCGTGAAGACCGTGAACGTAACGTCTGGCTGCCAGAGGTCGAACTGATCTCCCACGGCCTGTCGAACTACGTCACCTTCAACCGCGACTTCTTCGGCAGCAACGACTACAAGACCGTCGTCTCCCTGGGCGCTCAGTTGAGCACCTTGCTGGACGAAGGCGCTTATATTCAGCGCGGCGAGCGCAAGAAAGCCGTCACCGAGTTCAAGGAAGCCCTTGAATGGTTGATGGCCGAAAGCACCAAGCGTCATACCATCCAGCGATACAAAGGTCTGGGTGAGATGAACCCGGATCAGTTGTGGGAAACCACCATGGACCCAGGCTCGCGCCGGATGCTCAAAGTGACCATCGAAGACGCCATTGGCGCGGACCAGATCTTCAACACCCTGATGGGTGATGCGGTCGAACCACGTCGTGACTTCATCGAAAGCAACGCCTTGGCGGTCTCTAACCTGGACTTCTGATCCGTTGTCGGTTCACACAGTAGTTGCTCATTTACACCCATAAATGAGTCCGGCTCCCCCCTAGGAGGTGAGCCAGAAAAAAGGCCAGCGCACCGCGCGGGCCTTTTTTTTTGCATTTTTTTTGAATATCGAGGCTCGACTATCCTTAGAGTTTCTATGCTGCACAGCTCCCTTTTGGCTTCAGTAATAGTGAACTGGCGAGACTGAATCGTGTCTATGAAACCAGGGACGACTCAGTAAATACATGGCCGGCGGTACTGATCAAATCAACCGGGCCAGCCCTTAAAGTGTTCAGTAGGAATCAAACATGTCTAAGAAGCTTGCTGCTGTTTTGTTGTCCGCCGTTGTGGGTATGGTTGCCGGTAATGCAATGGCTGCTGATGGCCAGTGGAAAAAAGATCACCCGCGTCGAGCCGAGGTAAATACTCGTCTGGCCAACCAGAACAAGCGAATCCATAACGAAGTCAAAGAAGGCGAAATGACCAAGGGACAGGCGGCCAATCTGCATAAGGAAGACCGCCAGATTCGTCAGGAAGAACGGGACATGGCTAGCCAGAATAAAGGCCACATCACCAAGCAGGAACAAAAGAGCCTTAACCAGCAAGAAAATGCGGTAAGCCACAAGATTGGCGGCTAGGTTCAATTTTCTTCTACTGAATCGGTGTCTGTTTTGAGACTGCACCCGGTACAACCTGCAAAACTGAAAAAGGCCAACGCTCAGCGTTGGCCTTTTTTTGCTCACGAGAAACCTGTGAAAATTTACTCGCTCGCAGCTGCGACACTTTCCAGTCGATACCCATACCCGTAGATCGTCAGCAACTGCCAACCCCGATCGGCCGTCAGCCCCAGCTTGTTGCGCAGGCGGTAGATGTGCGTATCCAGTGGCCGCGAGGACACCCTCTCTTCATGGGGCCAGAAACGCTCGTAGAGATATTCCCGCGACAGCGGCCGGCCCAGATTGGCAAACAGGCAGCGGGCCAGACGGTATTCCCGTTCGGTCAGGCTGATGGGTTTTCCAGCGCGGGTCACTGTCAGTTCGGCGTCATCGAAGTTCAGATCGTTGAAGGTAAGCACTTCGCTGGCCGAACTGCGCGGCAAGCCATGTCGGCGCAGTACAGCACTGACGCGGGCTTTGAGTTCGTTGGGGCGGAAGGGCTTGCTGACGTAATCATCGGCGCCGGCGCTCAAGGCCTGGACGATGTCACTCTCGGCATCGCGGCTGGTGAGCATGATGGCGGCGGGAGGTGCCTCCATGTGTTCGCGGGTCCAGCGTAGTAGCGATAGACCGCTGAGATCAGGCAACTGCCAGTCGAGTATCAACAGATCGAAGGTCTCGCGTCGAAGCTGGCGTAGCAGGTATTCGCCGCGCTCGAAGCTGTGCAAGGTCCACGCTTGTTCCCCGGCTCCGGGAATCTGTCGCAGTGTCTGTTCCACCCGGCGTAGTTCGGCGGGTTCGTCATCCAGTATTGCGACACGCATGCGGGGCGTTCCTTCATCTCGTAGAGTGCGATGGGTAAAAATCCTGTGTGCGGAGTTTAGGCTGATTGTCTGAATCTGAACAATTGTGGTGAATTGCTCCAGGTTCCTTGCGTCTGGGTAGGCTGATGTCAATTGGCCGGCAATCGGCAGATATCAGCTCGAAGACTCGAGGACGCAACGATGAGGAACAGTCGGAATGTTCGTGCACTGATCGTGATCGTGATGGTGACCAGGGACCAGGCACTGCCCCGCTGCCTGTCGTTGGCATTTTTGGTTTATGTAGGGGTTGCTTCGCAGACTGTGAGCTCAATCAGCGAAGCACCGAATGAACACGTGACACAGCGCTATTTCAGTCCAGCTGTAGTGAATGTGGCGTTCAGTGACTCACGGGGCTTTGCACCAGTGAGCACTCCTGCAGACGGCGAGCAACCGGCACCACTTCGGCTTCCTGAAGAGCAGCAACACTGGGTGTTCTAACGCGGACTCGGCAATTCTGAACAAATGTGGAGAATTGCCTCATCGAACGTCGGGGTCGGTAAATTCTCATGTGTTGAGTGGCACAGGAGCATTCGGAAGTGCTCCGACACAGGGAGTGTCATCGCCAACCTGGCGGGACCGCCGATCGCCGGTTCGCTTGCGGTCTGCAGTTCAGGGGAAAAAAGGAGTGCCGTCTCACATTGTAAAACCGGATCGATACTGACTCGGTTCCGACACATGGATGTGTCACCTCCTCCCCTCTTCGATTTGTTTGTCTTTATGGATATCCGCGACTGCTTTTGTAATGGATGTGGACGTTATGCATAGATGTGGGCTATCTGCCGTAGAGCCCTGTCGGGTAAGGTGCGTAAGGCTGATGAATCAGATGATCGGCCAGATTCTAATAAAAGCGTGAAAAGCGAATCCAATGAGCCAAATGACTTCTTTTTTGCATTGTCGCCACCTGGGCACCTGCCTGTTACTGGTCATCGGCCTGGTGAATCCGTTGACCCAGAGCGCATCCGCAGCGTTCTTCAGCTCAAAGCGCTTGCCGTATATCGATGACAACCAGCAATGCCGTGGACAACCTCTACCCGCCACCGTCGAACACCTGACGGGCGAAGCCTGGAAGCTCGATCGCAAGGGCAATCAGGTGGCGCTCGAAGAAGGGATGACGGTTGACGAGCAGGAAGGCGTGAAGACCTCCCCTTCGGCGTTCGTCAGCCTGTCGCTGGGCGATGGATCACGCGTCGTTCTGCCGTCCAGTTCGCAGGTCACGTTGCGTTTAAACAAAGAACTCCTCGTCCCTCAGGTGATTCTTGAGCAAGGTCAGGTCGAGTCGTATGTGATCAAGCGCGCCAGCGACTATGATCGTTTTCAGATCGTGACGCCGGTCGGCGTGCTTGGGGTCCGAGGCACACACTTCCGAGTGCGCAACAACGACAATGGGCAATCGCTGATCGAAGTGCTGAATGGCCAGGTGGCTGTCGATCGTGGTGAAAACGTTGACACACCACTGAAAAAACGCACGGGCAAACCACTTGCGAAAAAAGCCGAAAAACCGGCAGATGAAGTGCAGGTCATGGCTCGTCAGGGATTACGCATTCAGAAGGAAGGCGAGTTGACGCCGATCGAGCTGTTGCCGGCGCCGAAGTTGTTGGGGCAGGCCGGTCAAACCGGTCCTGCACCGGTCTGGCAGCTGATCATGAAGCCCTTGTACGGGGTCACGCGCTACCGGGCGCAAGTGGCGACCGACAAGGACTTCCTGAACATCAAGCAGGAACAGTTTTCCAGCACGCCAGAAATCAACTTCAGTGGGTTGAAGGCGTTTTTCTACCATGTTCGACTCTCTGCGTATGACGAGCAGGGGCTTGAGGGAGAGACCGGGGTATATGACATCTTCTATTACCCCAGGACCAGGCGTGTCCAATAACGACTCGGCTCATTGTCGATGAAGCGCTGGCCAAGGAAGGAGGGTCGCGAGCCGACCCAGGCCCAGCAGCTGTTTCGTCGGATGGTCCGTGAATGGCTGTGGGTCAGTCTGATCCTGCTGCCGTTAACGGCGCTTCTGTCCTTGATCCATGGGCTGACGCTGAGCAATCTGCTGTACGACAACCTGCGTCGGCTAAGTCCGCTACCGGTCGACCCGCGAATCCTTATTGTCACCATTGACGACTACAGCTTGCAGCAACTCGGTCAGTGGCCCTGGTCGCGAACCTTGCACGCCGACCTGCTGGATCGGCTTAGTGATGCAAAGGTCAAGGGTGCGCTGTTCGACGTCATTTTCAGCGAGCCAGACAAACTTCCCGACAACGACCTGCGCCTGGCACACGCTGCATGTCGGGCCGGCAATGTGTTCGTGCCTTTGCTGCGCGAAGGGGTTGCCCGTTATGGGCTGCCGCTGGGTGAAATCGAACCTGTGGCGCCGTTGAGGCTCTGTGCCAAAGGTCTCGGGCATATCAACGCCGAGGCGGACGCTGAAGGCATCGTACGCAGCGTGTACCTGCGCGAAGGCCCTGAGCGCAACCCAAGGGCGCAACTGGCCTGGCTACTTTATGAGATGACCACAGACGGTCTGGATACCCTGCCCGGCTCGCCGTTGTCATTGACGGTTCAAGGCTGGCAACGAACCAACGGCATTCTAATTCCCTTTATCAGCGCCAATGCGGGTTTCCCCAGCGTTCCTTACGTCAGCGTGCTGCGAGGTGAAGTGCCACCCGAACTGCTGCGTGATCGCCTGATCCTGATTGGCTCTACGGCGCCGGGGTTGGGTGACCGTTATGTGACACCGCAATCGGCAAGCATTGGCACAACACCGGGCATCGAGATTCAAGCCAACATCCTCAACGGTCTGTTGCAACACCGCAGCATCGTGGTACTTGCCGACGGCTGGGCGGTGGGGTTGTCGACGGCCATCGTTGCGTTGCTGCTGGCCTTGCTGCTGTTCCGTCCACGGCGCGCCTTGTGGTTGACCCTGGGCTGCATGGTGATGGCATTGGTCGCCTCGGCGCTGTTGCTCCGCGCCGGTTGGTGGTGGTCGCCCACCGCCAGTTTGCTGGGGATGCTGTTGGGGTATCTGATCTGGAACTGGCGACGCTTGAGCGCAGTGCTCGCTTACTTCGGCTGGGAACTGGCACGGCTTGATAGTGAACCGAAAGTGTTTCCAGAGCGTCGCCGCACACCGTCACCGGCCGGCGATGTATTGCAGGGGCAGATCGTCGCGCTGGAACAGGCGATGAGCCGGACCCGCGATACCCGACGGTTCATCGCCGACGGTCTGGAATACTTGCCAGTGGCGACGCTGATCGGTGATCCCAACGGTCGGATCCTGCTGGCCAACCGAAATGCACGGGGGGTGTTTGCCAGTCATCTGGTCGGCGAAGACCTGCTGCAACGGCTCACGGAGATTGGTTATCCGGGGCTGCTTGAGCAGGAAAGTCCGGCGTTGTCGACGCTTGAGACCAGCGAGTTTCGCGACACCCAAGGGCGAAGTTTGCGCCTGGACCTGGCGCCATTGCTGCCGGCTGAAGGCGGAACGGCGATTGGCTGGTTGCTCAGCCTGACGGATTTGAGCGTCGAGCGCGATGCCGAGGAACAGCGCGCGGTGCTGCTGCGGTTTCTTTCCCATGACCTGCGTGCGCCCCATTCAGCGATTCTGGCCTTGCTCGACGTCCAGCATCACCAAGGCACGGGGGACGCGCAGCTGTTGAGCCGGATCGAGTTGCAGGTACGCAAAGCCTTGAGCCTGACCGAGGCCTTTGTGCAGCTGGCCAAAGCCGAATCCGAGGCGTACCAGTTCGAACCGAGCATGTTCGCGATGTTGGTGCTTGACGTGTTTGATCAGGCGATGAGTATCGCGCAACTCAAGCAGATCGAACTGATGCATGATCTGGATGAAGAGGCGGAAGGCGTGGTTCTGGCCGATCAGTCGTTGCTGACCCGGGCACTGTTCAACCTGCTGGAAAACGCCATCAAATACAGCCCGGCAGGTTCGCACGTCAGTGTGCGGGTCAGTTGTGCACAGGGTTGGCTGACCTGCGAGATCGCCGACCAGGGCAAAGGTATTGCAGCCGAAGAACTACCGGAACTGTTCAGCCAGTACCGGCGCTTTGCTTCGTCTCAGGGCAGTGAGGGATTAGGCCTGGGGTTGTCGATGGTCAAGGCCGTGGTGGATCGCCACGGTGGACGGATTTTCTGTGAAAGCCAGATCGGGCGGGGTACGACGTTCAGCGTTCAACTGCCGTTGCTGGAAGAATGAAAGACCTTTAAACAGGCATAAAAAAACCGGCGCAAATAGCCGGTTTTTTTGCGTCGTGAAAACTTATGCACGTTTTCCTGCGTTTTATGAGCTTAAGAAATATCTATATAAATCATAAATTTAGCTAATAAATAAGACGCTTTTCAACGAAACGGTACACAGGTTATCCACAGAACCTCAGGCAGTCTCTTTATCCGCAGCAGCAGGCAGTGGCGGTAGCGAACCCATGTCCCGCTGGGTCTGTTCGTTCCAGGCTGCAGCGCGGTCGTTGAGCTCGGCAATCGCCCGTGGACCGCTGCCTTCGGCATACATCGGCGCACCGATGACAACGGTGATGGTGCCAGGTGTTTTCAGCCAACCGGTTTTCGGCCAGAACTTGCCGGCGTTATGGGCGATTGGCAGCACAGGCAACTGCGCGTTGACCGCCAACGCCGTGCCACCACGAGAGAATTTGCCGACCGTGCCAAACGGAACGCGGGTGCCTTCCGGGAAGATCAACACCCAGACATTGTCCTTGAGCAGCTCATCGCCCTTCTTCGCCACATGCTTGAGCGCGGCTTTCGGGTTGTCGCGGTCGATGGCGATCGGTCGCAGCATGGCCATCGCCCAGCCGAAAAACGGCACATACAGCAATTCGCGCTTGAGCACCTGGCTCAACGGCTCGAAGTAGGCCGACAGAAAGAACGTCTCCCAGGTGCTCTGGTGGTTTGACAGAATCACGCAGGGCTGGTCGGGGATGTTCTCGGCGCCTTTGACTTCATAGCGAATGTCCAGGAACACCTTGCTCAGCCACAGCGCGCAGCGGCACCAGTAGACGTTGATGAATCGGTAGCGCGCCTTGAACGGTAAAAAAGGCGCGATAAAAAAGCTCAGGCTGCACCAGAGCAACGAGCTGGTGCCCAGCAGCAGGTAAAAAAGAAAGGTTCTGATTGCCTGCAAGATCGACATAGCGGCATTTGCCTATTAAAAGTGCGCTCCCGAACAATCCTTGATCAGGATGTCAGAATCGCCCTAGTTGTGGATAAGTTCTGCGGCAATCGCCGCGAGATCGTCAAAAATCAAAGTTCCTACCGGTAGGGTCTTGCCCAAAGTCTTTTCGCCTTTCCCGGTTTTTACCAAAACTGGCTGACAGTCGACGGCTTTTGCCGCCTCCAGGTCACCGAGACTGTCGCCGACGAACCATAGGTCAGTCAGCGCCACGTCGTAATGTGCGGCAATGGTTTTAAGCATGCCGGGTTTTGGCTTACGACAATCGCAGCCTTCGTCCGGCCCATGTGGGCAATAGACGATGAGGCCGAGCTCGCCGCCCTGCTCCGCCACCAGCGTGCGCAAGCGCTCGTGCATGACGTCGAGGGTGGCGACATCGTAATAGCCGCGAGCAATGCCGGACTGGTTGGTAGCGACAGCTACCGTCCAGCCGGCCTTGCTCAACTGCGCGATGGCTTCGATCGAGCCCGGGAGCGGAATCCACTCTTCCACCGACTTGATGTAAGCGTCGGAGTCGTAATTGATCACTCCGTCCCGATCGAGAATCAGCAGTTTCAACAGCAGCTCCTCAGCCCAGCAACGAGATGTCGGCAACGCCGAGGAACAGACCGCGTAAACGCGCCAGCAACGCATAGCGGTTGGCGCGAACCTTGGCGTCTTCCGCGTTGACCATCACGGCTTCGAAGAACGCATCGACCGGTTCGCGCAACGCTGCCAGACGTGCCAGCGATTCGCTGTACTGACGGGCTGCAGCCATTGGCTGCACCGCTTGATCCGCTTGCTGGATCGCCGAGTACAGGGAGAATTCGGCGGCGTTGTCGAAGTACTTGGCTTCAACGGTGCTTGGCACGCTGCCTTCGAGTTTGCTCAGCAGGTTCGATACGCGCTTGTTCACCGCAGCCAGTGCAGCGGCTTCCGGCAGTTTACGGAACGCTTCCACCGCTTGTACGCGCTGATCGAAGTCCAGGGCCGAGCCCGGTTTCAGGGCACGAACCGACAGGTAAGTGGCGACATCCACGCCTTCGTCTTCGTAACGGGCACGCAGACGGTCGAAGACGAACTCCAGCACCGAATCAGCCAGGCCGGCAGCTTTGACCTTGGCGCCGAACGCGGCAACGGCGAAGGCCACGGCGTCGGTCAGGTCGAGGTCGAGCTTCTTGTCGATCAGGATCCGCAACACGCCCAGCGCAGCACGGCGCAGGGCATACGGGTCTTTGCTACCGGTTGGCAGCATGCCGACACCGAAGATCCCGACCAGAGTGTCGAGTTTGTCGGCGATGGCCACGGCCGCACCGGTCAGGGTGGTCGGCAGTTCAGCGCCGGCACCGCGCGGCATGTACTGCTCGTTCAGCGCCAGTGCGACATCTTCCGGCTCGCCATCGTTGAGGGCGTAGTAGTAACCGGCGACACCTTGCATCTCCGGGAACTCACCAACCATCTCGGTTGCCAGGTCGCACTTCGACAGCAGGCCTGCACGCGCCGCCCACGAGGCGTTGCCGCCAATGCGTTGGGCGATGAATGCGGCCAGTTTGGACACGCGTTCGGCCTTGTCGTAGACACTGCCGAGTTTTTCCTGGAACACCACGTTTTGCAGGCGCAGGTTGAAGGTTTCGAGTTTCTGCTTCTTGTCTTGCTTGAAGAAGAACTCGGCGTCGGTCAGACGTGGGCGAACCACTTTCTCGTTACCGTCGATGATCTGCTGCGGGTCTTTGCTTTCGATGTTGGCCACGGTAATGAAACGTGGCAGCAACTTGCCGTCGGCATCCAGCAGGCAGAAGTACTTCTGGTTGTCCTGCATGGTGGTGATCAGGGCTTCTTGCGGCACATCGAGGAAACGCTCCTCGAACGAGCACACCAGTGGCACTGGCCATTCCACCAGCGCGGTGACTTCGTCGAGCAGGTCCGGCGGAACGATCGCAGTGCCTTCCTGACGGGTCGCCAGTTCAGCGGTACGCGTGCTGATCAGCTCGCGGCGCTCATTGGCATCGGCCAGTACGTAGGCCGCACGCAGGTCGTTCAGGTAGTTCGCCGGCGAGGTGATGCGCACGCTTTCCGGGTGATGGAAGCGGTGACCACGGGAATCGCGACCAGCCTTCTGGGCGAGAATGGTGCAGTCGACCACCTGGTCGCCGAGCAGCATCACCAGCCATTGGGTTGGGCGAACGAACTCTTCCTTGCGAGCACCCCAACGCATGCGCTTCGGGATAGGCAGGTCGTTCAGCGAGTCTTCGACGATGGTCGGCAACAGGCTGACGGTCGGCTTGCCCGCGATACTTTGGCTGTAACGCAGCTTCGGCCCGCTTTGATCGATTTCGCTCAGCTCTACGCCGCACTTCTTGGCGAAGCCCAGGGCGGCCTGGGTCGGATTGCCTTCGGCATCGAACGCGGCCTGACGTGGCGGGCCGTCGAGGTTGATGCTGCGATCCGGTTGTTGAGTGGCCAGTTTGGTGATCAGTACGGCCAGACGACGCGGTGCGGCGTAGACCTGTTTGGCTTCAAAGCCCAGGCCAGCGGCCAGCAAGCCCTTCTCGATACCGGCGAGGAACGCATCGGCCAGGGTGTTCAGGGCCTTGGGTGGCAGTTCTTCGGTGCCCAGTTCAACCAGGAAATCTTGAGCACTCATTGTGCAGCCTCCAGCTTAGCCAACACTTCATCACGCAAATCCGGGGTCGCCATCGGGAAGCCCAGCTTGGCGCGAGCCAGCAGGTAGGCTTGTGCAACGGAACGCGCCAGGGTGCGGACACGCAGAATGTATTGCTGACGCGCAGTCACCGAGATCGCCCGGCGTGCATCCAGCAGGTTGAAGGTGTGCGAGGCCTTCAGGACCATTTCATAGCTTGGCAGCGGCAGCGGTTGATCAAGTTCGATCAGGCGCTTGGCTTCGCTTTCATAGAAATCGAACAGTTCGAACAGCTTCTCGACGTTGGCATGTTCGAAGTTGTAGGTCGACTGCTCCACTTCGTTCTGGTGGAACACGTCGCCATAGGTCACTTTGCCGAACGGACCGTCAGCCCAGACCAGGTCGTAGACCGAGTCCACGCCTTGCAGGTACATGGCCAGACGCTCGAGGCCGTAGGTGATCTCGCCGGTTACCGGGTAGCACTCGATGCCGCCCGCTGCCTGGAAGTAGGTGAACTGGGTCACTTCCATGCCGTTGAGCCAGACTTCCCAGCCCAGACCCCAGGCGCCGAGGGTCGGCGATTCCCAGTTGTCTTCGACGAAACGGATGTCGTGCACCAATGGGTCCAGGCCCACGTGCTTGAGGGAACCCAGGTACAGTTCCTGGAAGTTGTCCGGGTTCGGCTTCAGGACTACCTGGAACTGGTAGTAGTGCTGCAGACGGTTCGGGTTTTCGCCGTAGCGGCCGTCAGTCGGGCGACGACTGGGCTGCACATAAGCGGCGTTCCAGGTTTCCGGGCCGATGGCGCGCAGGAACGTGGCAGTATGGAAAGTGCCGGCGCCTACTTCCATATCGTAGGGCTGAAGTACCACACAACCTTGCTCGGCCCAGTATTGCTGGAGGGCGAGGATCAAGTCTTGGAAGGTACGCACGGCTGGCGTAGGCTGGCTCACGAAATTCACCTGTTTCTTGGGCTGCGATTTAAAGAGCGGGAGTATACCCGATTCATTCGTCCGCACGCCCCCTGGAGCCTTATGCCACGCTGCTTTTGGTGTTCCGAAGATCCGTTGTACATGGCTTATCACGATCAGGAGTGGGGCGTACCGCTACGCGATGCGCAGCGCTTGTTCGAGTTGCTTTTGCTCGAAGGGTTCCAGGCCGGCCTGTCATGGATCACCGTGCTGAGGAAACGCGAGCGCTACCGTGAGGTGTTGTTCGGCTTCGATGTACAACGGGTGGCGCAGATGAGCGACGCCGAAATCGACGATTTGATGCTTGATCCGGGAATCATCCGCAACCGTCTCAAGCTAAACGCCGCACGGCGCAATGCCCAGGCCTGGATGGCGCTGGAGGACCCGGTGGAGCTGCTCTGGTCGTTTGTCGGCGGCGTCCCGAATATCAATCATTTCAAGGATCGCAGCGAAGTGCCGGCCGTGACGCCGGCCGCCGTGGAGATGAGCAAAGGTCTGAAAAAAGCCGGCTTCACGTTTGTCGGCCCAACCATCTGCTATGCCTTGATGCAGGCCTCGGGCATGGTCATGGATCACACCACCGATTGTGATCGTTACGCCATCTTGCGCAGTGGGCGGTTAGAATAGCCGGCTCGCGACAAGGTTCATGACGTCGGTTCAGAAGATCAGGAGTGACCTGTGGATAAGTTTAAAGGCGCCTTGCTGGTAGGCGCTCTGCGTTTGTTTGCCCTGCTCCCGTGGCGGGCGGTGCAAGCGGTAGGCGCGGCGATTGGCTGGGTCATGTGGAAAACCCCCAACCGTTCCCGCGACGTGGTGCGCATCAACCTCGCCAAGTGTTTCCCGGACATGGACGCCGCCGAGCGTGAGCGTCTGGTGGGACAGAGTCTGATGGACATCGGCAAATCATTGACCGAAAGCGCCTGCGCCTGGATCTGGCCGGCCCAGCGCTCCATCGACCTGGTGCGTGAGGTTGAAGGCCTCGATGTGCTCAAGGAAGCGTTGGCTTCCGGCAAAGGCGTGGTCGGCATCACCAGCCACCTGGGCAACTGGGAAGTGTTGAACCACTTCTATTGCAGCCAGTGCAAACCGATCATTTTCTACCGTCCACCCAAGCTCAAGGCGGTGGATGAATTGCTGCGCAAACAGCGGGTGCAATTGGGCAACCGCGTGGCGGCGTCCACCAAGGAAGGCATCCTCAGCGTCATCAAGGAAGTGCGCAAAGGTGGTGCAGTGGGGATTCCGGCTGACCCGGAACCGGCCGAATCCGCCGGGATCTTCGTGCCCTTCTTCGCCACCAAGGCCCTGACCAGCAAGTTCGTGCCGAACATGCTCGCGGGCGGCAAAGCGGTCGGCGTCTTCCTGCACGCCCTGCGCCTGCCGGACGGTTCAGGCTATAAAGTGATCCTGGAAGCCGCGCCCGAGGCGATGTACAGCACCGATACCGAGACGTCCTGCGCGGCCATGAGCCAGATTGTCGAGAAGTACGTGCGGGCTTACCCGAGCCAATACATGTGGAGCATGAAGCGCTTCAAGAAACGCCCGCCGGGCGAAGCGCGCTGGTATTGATCCAGCTGGCATGATCTGTGGATAACCTTGGGCTGGGGTTATCCACAACCGTTCAATCAAGGGCGCAGAAGATGTCCGAACACCGTAAGTCATTTCGAATCAAGATCCAGCACGAGAGCTTCGGCGAGTGCCTGGGCCAGACTCGCAACCTTTCCGCCAGTGGCGTCTACGTGAAGCATCCGACGCTCGCGGCGTTGGCCAAGGGTGCGGTCGTCTATGGTCAGGTGCAGGGGTTACCATGCGGTGCGCCGCGAGTGCGCATGGAAGTGGTGCAGGTCGACGCGGAAGGCATCGGCCTGCGTTACCTTTGAGTTGAGCGTTTTTTGATCAGTTGCCTAACCGGTCAAGCTTCTTCAGAAACACCGTCATTTCCTTTTCCGCCTGCTTGTCGCCATGCGCGCGGGCAGCTTCCAGGCCCTGCTCCCAGGCCTGACGGGCGGCTGCAGGGTTTGCCTGTGCCAAATAAGCCTTGCCCAACAGCTTCCAGGCCGCCGAGTACTTCGGATCGAATTCCACGCAGCGGCTGAAATGCTCGGCCGCCTTGGCATGTTCGCCCAGATCCAGATAACCCTTGCCCAGACCAAAGCGCAGCAGCGAGTTATCCACACCCTTGGCGAGCATTTTTTCCAGCGATTCGATCATCGGTAGCACCTTTGCATTAAGTGATCGTTCCCACGCTCTGCGTGGGAACGAGCCGTTAGAAAAAGCTCAACCCCACGTGAAACAACTTCTCCACATCGCGAATATGCTTTTTATCCACAAGGAACAGAATCACATGGTCGCCGGCTTCGATCACGGTGTCGTCGTGGGCGATCAGCACTTCTTCGTCGCGAATGATCGCACCAATGGTAGTCCCCGGCGGCAGGACGATGTTTTCGATGGCCTTACCGATGACCTTGCTCGACTTCGCGTCACCATGGGCAATTGCCTCGATGGCTTCTGCCGCACCGCGACGCAGCGAGTGCACGCTGACGATATCGCCCCGGCGCACGTGAGCCAGCAAAGTGCCGATGGTCGCCAGTTGCGGGCTGATGGCGATGTCGATATCACCGCCCTGGATCAGGTCGACATAAGCCGGGTTGTTGATGATGGTCATCACCTTCTTCGCGCCCAGGCGTTTGGCCAACAGCGACGACATGATGTTGGCTTCGTCGTCGTTGGTCAGCGCCAGGAACAGATCGGCATCGGCGATGTTCTCTTCCAGCAGCAAATCACGGTCCGAGGCGCTGCCCTGCAACACCACAGTGCTGTCGAGGGTGTCCGAGAGGTAACGGCAGCGCGCCGGGTTCATCTCGATGATCTTCACCTGATAGCGGCTTTCAATCGCCTCGGCCAGCCGCTCGCCGATCTGCCCGCCACCGGCGATGACGATGCGTTTGTAGCTCTCGTCGAGCCGGCGCATTTCGCTCATCACGGCGCGAATATTCGCTTTGGCCGCGATGAAAAACACCTCGTCATCGGCTTCGATCACCGTATCGCCTTGCGGCAGGATCGGTCGGTCGCGACGGAAAATCGCCGCCACCCGTGTATCGACGTTCGGCATGTGTTCGCGCAACTGCCGTAGTTGCTGCCCCACCAGCGGCCCGCCGTAGTAAGCCTTGACCGCCACCAGCTGGGCCTTGCCCTCGGCGAAGTCGATGACCTGCAAGGCACCGGGGTGTTCGATCAGGCGCTTGATGTAATGGGTTACCACTTGTTCCGGGCTGATCAACACGTCGACCGGAATCGCGTCATTGTCGAACAGGCCGGCGCGGGTCAGGTACGCGGCTTCGCGCACCCGGGCGATCTTGGTCGGCGTGTGGAACAGGGTGTGGGCGACCTGGCAGGCGACCATGTTGGTCTCGTCGCTGTTGGTCACCGCCACCAGCATGTCGGCATCATCGGCGCCGGCCTGGCGCAGCACTGTCGGGAACGAGCCGCGACCTTGCACGGTGCGGATATCGAGGCGGTCACCGAGGTCTCGCAGGCGTTCGCCGTCGGTGTCGACCACGGTGATGTCGTTCGCTTCGCTGGCCAAGTGTTCCGCCAGCGTACCGCCGACCTGCCCGGCGCCGAGGATGATGATCTTCATCCGGTCACTCCCTTGAAATCCGCTTAACCGCGCGCGGCGGCAATCTTGATCAACTTGGCGTAGTAGAACCCGTCGTGACCGCCCTCTTGCGCCAGCAACTGGCGGCCATGCGGTTGCTTGATGCCGGCCTGGCTGGCGATATCCAGCTCGCGAGCACCCGATGTGCGAGCGAGGAAAGCTTCGATGACTTCGGTGTTTTCGGTCGGCAAGGTCGAGCAAGTGGCGTACAGCAGGATGCCGCCGACGTCGAGGGTCGGCCACATCGCGTCGAGCAGTTCACCCTGAAGCACCGCGAG
Organism: Pseudomonas sp. H3(2019); assembly: GCF_007713465.1. GTDB lineage: Bacteria > Pseudomonadota > Gammaproteobacteria > Pseudomonadales > Pseudomonadaceae > Aquipseudomonas. The sequence goes on from NZ_VMSG01000016.1 coordinate 56,434, forward strand.
CGCAGCGATGTCATCTGGCTGGCGGGTCAGTTTGATGTCCGGGTGCCGGCGAATCACGCCGGTCGCCGAGCAGGGCGCGTCGAGCAGGATCCGCTGGAACGGCTTGCCGTCCCACCACGCTTGAGTGTCGCGGCCGTCGGCGGCGATCAATTCGGCGCTGAGGCCCAGCCGCTCAAGGTTTTCCCGCACGCGCACCAGACGCTTGGCTTCCAGGTCCACGGCTACCACGCCGGCCAGTTCTGGCTCGACTTCGAGGATGTGGCAGGTCTTGCCACCCGGTGCGCAGCAGGCGTCGAGCACCCGTTGGCCCGGCGCGAGGTCCAGCAGGTCCGCCGCCAGTTGCGCGGCTTCGTCCTGCACGCTGATCCAGCCTTCGGCGAAACCCGGCAGCTGGCGCACATCGCCCGGCGTGTCGAGCACGATGCCGTCACGGCTAAACACGCACGGCTTGGCCGCGACACCGGCATCGCTCAGCAAGGCGAGGTAGGCATCGCGGGTATGATGACGACGATTGACCCGCAAAATCATCGGCGGGTGCGCGTTGTTCGCGGCGCAAATGGCTTCCCATTGCTCAGGCCAGAACGCCTTGAGGGATTTTTGCAGCCAGCGCGGGTGGGCGGTGCGCACCACCGGATCGTGCTCAAGCTCGGCCAGCAGGGCTTCACTTTCACGTTGGGCGCGGCGCAGCACGGCGTTGAGCAGGGCTTTGGCCCACGGTTTTTTCAGCTTGTCGGCGCAGCCCACGGTTTCACCGATGGCGGCATGGGCCGGGACACGGGTGTACAGCAACTGGTAAAGGCCGACCAGCAGCAGCGCTTCGACGTCAGCATCGGCGGCTTTGAAAGGCTTTTGCAGCAGCTTGGCTGCCAGTGCCGACAAGCGCGGTTGCCAGCGGGCGGTACCGAAGGCCAGGTCCTGGGTGAAGCCGCGATCACGGTCTTCGACCTTGTCCAGTTGTGTCGGCAACGAACTGTTCAGCGAAGCCTTGCCGTTGAGGACGGCGGCCAGGGCCTTGGCGGCGGCCAGACGCGGGTTCATTGGGCGTCCACCGCTTGGCCCAGGACGGTGCCAACGGCAAATTTCTCACGACGGCTGTTGAACAAGTCGCTGAAATTCAGCGCCTTGCCACCGGGCAATTGCAGACGTGTCAGGCACAGCGCCTGTTCACCGCAGGCGACGATCAAGCCGTCCTTGCTGGCGCCGAGGATCTCGCCTGGTGCGCCCTTGCCTTCGGCGCGGCTGGCAGCGAGCACTTTCAAGGCTTCGCCATTGAGCGTGCTGTGGCAGATCGGCCACGGATTGAATGCGCGAACCAGACGTTCCAACTCGACCGCAGGGCGGCTCCAGTCGATGCGCGCTTCGTCTTTGTTCAATTTGTGCGCATAGGTGGCGAGGCTGTCGTCCTGCACTTCGCCTTCCAGCGTACCGGCGGCCAGCCCGGCAATCGCCTGAACCACTGCTGGCGGGCCCATCTCGGCGAGACGGTCATGCAGGCTGCCACCGGTGTCATCAGCGCTGATTGGCGTGGTGACCTTGAGCAGCATCGGCCCGGTGTCGAGGCCGGCCTCCATGCGCATCACGGTCACGCCGCTTTCAGCGTCGCCCGCTTCGACGGCGCGCTGGATCGGCGCCGCACCGCGCCAGCGTGGCAGCAACGAGGCGTGGCTGTTGATGCAGCCCAGACGCGGAATATCCAGCACCACTTGCGGCAGGATCAGACCGTAGGCCACGACGACCATCAGGTCCGGCTTGAGTGCGGCCAGATCGGCCTGGGCGTCGGCGTTGCGCAGGGTTGGCGGTTGCAACACCTGGATGTTGTGCTCCAGAGCCAACTGCTTGACCGGGCTCGGCATCAGCTTTTGCCCACGACCCGCCGGGCGATCCGGTTGGGTGTAGACCGCAACGATCTCATAAGGGCTGTCGAGCAGGGCCTTGAGGTGTTCGGCGGCAAATTCGGGGGTGCCGGCAAAGACGATGCGCAGTGGCTCAGTCATGGGAATTCTCGGTTGGAAACACGCGGAAAAGAAAAAGGCTTGCCGCAGCAAGCCTTTGGAAGGGCATCAAGCGTTCTGGCGATGGAGCTTTTCCAGCTTCTTCTTGATCCGGTCGCGTTTGAGCGTGGACAGGTAATCGACGAACAACTTGCCGTTGAGGTGGTCGCATTCGTGCTGAATGCACACCGCCAGCAGCTCTTCGGCGATCAGCTCAAAAGGCTTGCCGTCACGATCCAGTGCGTTGATCTTCACGCGTTGTGGGCGGTCGACGTTTTCGTAGAAGCCCGGTACCGAAAGGCAGCCTTCCTGGTACTGACCCATTTCGTCGGTCAGGACTTCGAACTCGGGGTTGATGAACACCCGAGGTTCGCTGCGGTCTTCGGAAAGGTCCATGACCACGATGCGTTTGTGCACGTTGACCTGGGTCGCCGCGAGGCCGATACCCGGAGCTTCATACATTGTTTCAAACATGTCATCGACCAACTGCCGCACTTCGTCGTCCACTACGGCCACTGGTTTGGCGATAGTACGCAGGCGCGGGTCGGGAAATTCGAGGATGTTCAAAATAGCCATAAGCGTAATTGCTGCACGTGTGAAGTAAAGTCTGGGCCGATGGCCTGGCGGGTCCGAAGATGCAGGCTACCGTTGTAAAACGTAGCTCCCTTCTTTTCATTAACAAGGGGGAGCGGGCCACGAGGGCTCTGGCGTTCTACTCGAATGCACATAATAAAGGGATTCACCGCATGAGGAAATCACTACTCGCCTTGCTGCTTCTGGCCTCGGCCGGTTTCGCACACGGACAAGTGCAACTCAAGGAAGGTTTTCCACAGCATTACACCGTGGTGGCGGGCGACACACTTTGGGACATCTCCGGGAAATACCTCCGCGAGCCCTGGAAATGGCCCGAACTCTGGCAGGCCAACCCGCAAATCGAAAACCCCAACCTGATCTATCCCGGTGACTCGCTGTCACTGGTCTATATCAACGGGCAACCGCGCCTGACCCTCAATCGAGGGGCTTCACGCGGCACCATCAAGCTTTCGCCACAAGTGCGCAGCACGCCGATGGCCGACGCCATTCCGAGTATTCCGCTGCGTTCGATCAACAGCTTCCTGCTGAGCAACCGCATCATCGACAACGTCGAAGATTTCAACAAGGCGCCGTACATCGTTGCCGGCGACGCCGAACGGGTGCTCAGTGGCATGGGCGATCGCATCTACGCACGCGGCAAGTTCGACCCGGAGCAGTCGGTGTACGGCATTTTCCGTCAGGGCAAGGTCTACAGCGACCCGCAAAGCAAAGAGTTTCTGGGGATCAACGCCGACGACATCGGCGGCGGCGAGATCATCGCCACTGAAGGCGATGTCGCCACCCTCGCCTTGCAACGCACCACTCAAGAGGTTCGACTCGGCGACCGCTTGTTCAGCGGCGAAGAACGGGCGATCAACTCAACCTTCATGCCCAGCGCGCCAAAAGCCGATATTCACGGCTTGATCATCGACGTGCCACGCGGTGTTACGCAGATCGGTGTGCTGGATGTGGTCACTTTGAACAAGGGCCAGCGCGACGGCTTGGCCGAAGGCAACGTGCTGGTGGTCATGAAAACCGGTGAAACCGTGCGTGACCGGGTCACGGGCGAACAGGTGAAAATACCGGATGAACGCGCCGGTTTGCTGATGATCTTCCGCACCTATGAAAAGCTCAGCTATGGCTTGGTGCTCAATGCTTCGCGCTCCCTCGCGGTGATGGACAAGGTGCGTAATCCGTAAAAGACTCAACACGTTACCAACAGACTTATCCACAGCTTGTTGCTGATTCAATACGACCAATAACGATCAAGGATGATCTTATGCCGCTGTTTGCACCTACGCAGGTTTCACCGGCGGAACTGGAAGCGCGTTTGCGTTTGCATCGTCTTCCGGAGCTCGGCCCCCGACGTTTTAAAAAGCTGCTCGAAGCTTTTGGCTCGGCCTCAAAAGCCATCAGCGCACCAGCCTCTGCCTGGCGCGCCTTGGGGTTGCCAGCGGCGTGCGCCGACGCTCGACGTAGCCCGCTTATTCGTGATGGCGCCTACCACGCATTAGCCTGGCTAGAGCGCGAAGGCCAGTATTTACTGATGGTTGACCAGCCGGGCTATCCGGCGCTGTTGGCAGAAATCAGTGACCCGCCACCGCTGTTATTTGTCGCGGGCGATCCGGGCATTCTGGAAAAACCGCAGCTGGCGATGGTCGGTAGCCGACGCGCATCGAGGCCGGGGATGGACACCGCCACGGCTTTTTCCCGCAGCCTGGCAGGCGCCGGTTTTGTCATCACCAGCGGCTTGGCATTGGGAATCGATGCGGCAGCGCATCAAGCCGCGCTGGACGTCGGAGGGCAGACCGTCGGAGTGCTCGGCACCGGCCTGGAAAATTTTTATCCACAGCGCAATCGGCGGATTGCCGACGCGATGATTGCGCAAGGCAGTGCGGTGGTTTCCGAGTTCCCGCTGGACGCCGGACCGCAGGCCAGCAACTTCCCGCGGCGCAATCGGATCATCAGCGGTTTATCCCTCGGCGTGCTGGTGGTCGAGGCCAGTGTCGCCAGCGGTTCGCTGATCACTGCACGGCTGGCGGCGGAACAGGGTCGCGAGGTGTATGCCATTCCAGGCTCCATCCATCATCCCGGAGCCCGTGGTTGCCACCAGTTGATCCGCGATGGCGCAGTATTGGTGGAAACCATCGAACATATCCTCGAAGGCCTGCGCGGTTGGCAGAATCTGCCGTTATCCACAGAAACTGCGGCGCCCATCGATCATCCGTTGCTGTGCCTGCTGTTTGCCGCCCCGCATACCAGCGAGGCCCTGGCCGACGCGGCGGGATGGGCGTTGCCGAAGGTATTGGCGGCGCTGACGGAGCTTGAAATGGAGGGTCGGGCGGTGAGCGAAGGCGGACGCTGGTTTGCGCGCGTAAGCTAGCGTCATGAAAGATCGGTAAACTGCGCACAGCCTTATTTTGGAGAGTCGGGAATGGTCAATAGTTGGCGTGTGCAGCAAGCCGCACAAGCGATTCGCGCAGGGGCGGTGATTGCCTATCCAACCGAAGCAGTCTGGGGCCTGGGTTGCGACCCGTGGGATGAAGAGGCGGTGTATCGCTTGCTGGCGATCAAGGGCCGCTCGGTGGAAAAGGGCCTGATTCTGGTTGCCGACAACATTCGCCAGTTCGACTTCCTGTTCGAAGACTTCCCGGAGCTGTGGATGGATCGCATGGCCAGCACCTGGCCGGGGCCGAACACCTGGCTGGTGCCTCATCAAAACATGCTGCCGCAATGGATCACCGGGGTCCACGAGACCGTGGCGCTGCGGGTTAGCGATCACCCACAGGTGCGGGAATTGTGTGCGTTGGTCGGCCCGCTGGTGTCGACTTCAGCCAACCCGCAAGGCCGCCCGGCAGCGCGTTCGCGAATTCGCGTCGAGCAGTATTTCCGCGGGCAGATCGACCTGGTGCTGGGCGGTAATCTGGGCGGACGGAAAAACCCCAGCCTGATTCGCGATCTGGCGACCGGCAACGTGGTGCGCCCGGCTTAGTCGATGATCGTTCCCACGCTCCCGCGTGGGAATGCCTCATTGGACGCTCTGCGTCCGCTTCGACATGTGACGCGGAGCGTCACGGGCTGCGTTCCCACGCAGAGCGTGGGAACGATCGTGGGTTCAGGGCAAAAGCACCGTCGACCCGGTAGTACGCCGCGCCGACAGCTCAATCTGCGCTTTCGCCGCTTCAGCCAGTGGGTAACGCTGGTTGATGTCCACTTTCAACTTGCCGCTGACGATCATTGCGAACAGCTCATCGGCCATGGCTTGCAGGTTTTCAGCGTTGTTGGCGTAAGTCCCCAGCGTTGGCCGGGTCACGTACAGCGAGCCTTTTGCCGCGAGAATCCCCAGGTTGACACCGTCCACCGCACCCGATGCATTGCCGAAGCTCACCACCAGCCCGCGTGGCGCCACGCTGTCGAGCGAGGTCAGCCAGGTATCCTTGCCAACGCCGTCGTAGACCACCGGCACCTTTTTGCCGTCAGTCAGTTCCAGCACACGCTGTACGACGTTTTCCTTGCTGTAGTCGATGGTTGCCCAAGCGCCGAGGGATTTTGCCAGTGCGGCTTTTTCCGGCGAACTGACGGTACCGATCAACTTCACGCCCAAGGCCTTGGCCCATTGGCAGGCCAGCGAACCGACACCACCGGCAGCGGCGTGGAACAGAATGGTTTCGCCGCCCTTGAGTTCATAGGTCTGACGCAACAGGTACTGCACGGTCAGGCCCTTGAGCATGACACCCGCGGCCTGTTCGAAACTGATGGCGTCTGGCAGATGCACCAGATTGTCTTGCGGCAACACATGCAACTCGCTGTAAGCACCCAGCGGGCCACTGCCGTAGGCCACGCGGTCACCGACCTTGAAGCGAGTGACGCCGCTGCCCACCGCGTCGACCACGCCCGCGCCTTCCGCGCCCAGGCCCGATGGCAGGGCGGGGGGTGCGTAGAGGCCGCTGCGGTAATAGGTGTCGATGAAATTCAGGCCGATGGCCTTGTTGCTGACGCGCACCTGCTGCGGGCCAGGCTCGGCAGGCTGATAGTCCACATACTCAAGCACTTCGGGGCCGCCATGGGCGCGGAACTGGATACGCTTTGCCATCAGAACTCTCCTTAGGTCATTTGCCAAGCGCCCTATCGGACTCCTAAGCTTGATCTTCGTCAACTGCGACGCAGCAAGGTGCGGTGTTATCCTACGCAGCAATTTGCCGCCGGCCATTCGTACGCCGCGCAGCTTTGCCCGATTCAAGGTGATGACATGACGACCCGCACCGAGGCCGTAAAAGCCTACCTGCTCGACCTGCAAGACCGCATTTGTGCTGCGCTGGAAGCCGAAGACGGTGGCACTCGTTTCGTCGAAGATGCCTGGACCCGGCCTGCCGGTGGTGGCGGTCGCACGCGGGTGATCGAAAACGGTGCGGTTATCGAGAAGGGTGGTGTCAACTTTTCCCACGTCTTTGGCAGCGGTCTTCCGCCGTCCGCCAGCGCCCATCGGCCGGAACTGGCCGGGCGCGGCTTCGAGGCCCTTGGCGTGTCGCTGGTGATTCACCCGCACAACCCGCATGTGCCGACGTCCCACGCCAACGTGCGCTTTTTCATCGCCGAGAAAGAAGGTGAAGAGCCGGTCTGGTGGTTCGGCGGCGGTTTCGACCTGACCCCTTACTACGGCAATGAAGAAGATTGCGTGCATTGGCACCGGGTGGCCGCGAAGGCCTGCGAGCCCTTTGGGCCAGATGTCTACAGTCGTTACAAGACGTGGTGCGACAGCTACTTCCACATCAAGCATCGCAACGAACCCCGAGGTATCGGCGGCCTGTTCTTCGATGACCTGAACGAGTGGGACTTCGACACCTGCTTCGCCTTCATGCGCGCTATCGGCGATGCTTACATCGACGCTTACCTGCCGATTGTTCAGCGTCGCAAGGCACAAGCCTTCACCGCGAAACAGCGCGAATTCCAGGAGTTTCGCCGTGGGCGCTACGTCGAATTCAACCTGGTGTACGACCGTGGGACTCTGTTCGGCCTGCAATCGGGCGGGCGTACCGAGTCGATTCTCATGTCGCTGCCGCCGCAAGTGCGCTGGGGTTACGACTGGAAGCCCGAGCCTGGCAGCGAAGAAGCACGCCTGACCGAGTATTTCCTGCAAGACCGCGATTGGCTGGCCAACGCCTGAACGAGGACTCCTGATGGACCATTACGTCGTATTCGGTAACCCGATTGGCCACAGCAAATCGCCGTTGATCCATCGCCTGTTTGCCGAGCAGACCGCTCAGCAACTGGACTACAGCACCTTGCTGGCGCCGCTGGATGACTTTTCCGGTTGTGCCACGGAGTTTTTCCGCGAAGGTCGTGGCGCCAACGTCACGGTGCCGTTCAAGGAAGAGGCCTATCGTCTGGCCAACAGCCTGACGGAACGGGCGCAGCGAGCGGGAGCGGTCAACACCTTGAGCAAACTGGCGGATGGCAGCCTGTTGGGCGACAACACCGATGGCGCCGGGCTGGTGCGGGATTTGACGGTCAACGCCGGGTTCAGCCTGCGCGGTAAACGCATTCTGCTGCTAGGCGCTGGCGGTGCGGTGCGTGGCGCGCTGGAGCCATTGCTGGCCGAGCAGCCGGCGTCAGTGATCATCGCCAACCGCACGCTGGAAAAAGCCGAGTTGCTGGCCGAACTGTTCGCCGATCTCGGCCCGGTGTCCGCCAGCGGTTTCGACTGGTTGCATGAGCCGGTGGACCTGATTATCAACGCCACATCAGCCAGCCTGTCAGGCGATGTACCGCCGATTGCCAGCAGCTTGATCGAGCCGGGCAAGACCGTTTGCTACGACATGATGTACGGCAAGGAACCGACCTCGTTCTGCCGCTGGGCCAGTGAACACGGCGCCGCGGTGTCGATGGATGGCTTGGGGATGCTCGCCGAACAGGCAGCCGAAGCGTTCTTCCTGTGGCGCGGCGTACGCCCGGACACTGCACCGGTGCTGGCCGAGCTCCGCCGCCAGCTGGCCGCTTAGCTTTCTGTGGGAGCGAGCCTGCTCGCGATAGCGATCGGTCAGTCACATCAGTGCTGGATGTTGCCGCCGTCATCGCGAGCAGGCTCGCTCCCACGGGGGAGAGCTCTGCGACATCGCATCACTCTTCAAACCGGATCGGGCATTTCTCCGGCCCTTCCAGCCTCAACAGCTCCTCGACCACATGCCCCCGCGCCCGGCGCAGGATCAGGCAGCGGCCTTGTCTGAGCAGTCGTCGCGCTTCCTGGTGCAGCATCTCTACACCGGAATAGTCGATGAAGTTGATGTACTGCCCTTCGATCACCACCTTCAACCCTTGAGTGCGTTGCAGACGGACTTGCAGGTAGTGGCTGGCGCCGAAGAAGATCGAGCCGCCGACCCGCAGAATCTCTTCATCGCCTTCGCTCCATTGCTGCACGCGGGGTTGCGAGGTGCGTTTGAGGTAGAAAAACAGCGAGACCAACACCCCGGCGTAGATCGCCGTTTGTAGCTCCAGCAGTAATGTGGCGACGCACGTCAGCGCCATCACCGCGAATTCGGCATGGCTGACCCGGAACAACGCGCGAATGCCGCGATGGTCCACCAATCCCCAGCAAATCAGCAGAATGCTCCCGGCCATCGCTGGAATCGGGATATGCGCTATCAGCGTCGCGCCGATCAGCGCAAACAACGCCACCCATAACGCCGAGAACACCCCGGCCAATGGCGAGCAGGCACCCGCCTCATAACTCAATCCCGAACGGGTAAAGGAACCGGCCGACAGCGAGCCTGCAAAAAAACTGCCGACGATGTTCGAAAGCCCCTGCGCACGGACTTCCTGATTCGCATCGAGTAACTGCTGCGAGCGTTGCGACAAGGAGCGGGCAATCGACAGGCTGGTCACCAGCCCGAGCATGCCGACGGCCACCGCACTGGGCAGCAGGCGCAACACCAGGTCCAGATCCAGCGGCAACGGGCTGAATGGCGGCAGCCGGCCGACGAATGAGCTGACCAGCTTCACATGGCCAAACATCGAGGGCCATAGCCACACCAGCAGGCCGCTGAAGATCAGGCTGATCAGCAGGCTCGGCCAGCGTGGCAGCAGCAGTTTCAGCGCAATGCCCACCGCCAGCGTGCCGAGGCCCAGCGCCAGCGACGGTTTATCCAGCGCACCGATGTCGCCGATCAAGGACAGCAGGCTGTTCAGCGCCGTGGCCTGATTCGGCAGGTCCAGCCCCAACAGATTCGGCAACTGCCCGAGGGCGATCACCACCGCGGCACCGAGGGTGAAGCCCAGCACCACCGAGTGCGAGACGAAGTTCACCAACGCACCAAAGCGCAGCATGCCCAGCAGCCACTGGAAAATACCGGCGAGGAAGGTTAGCAGCAGAATCAGCGTGATGTAGTCCTGGGAGCCAGGCACGGCCAAGGGACTGACGCTGGCGTAAAGAACGATAGAGATCGCCGCCGTCGGGCCACAGATCAAATGCCAGGAGGACCCCCAGAGGCAGGCGATCAACACCGGAATGATCGCGGCGTACAAGCCGTATTCGGCGGGCAACCCGGCGATCAGGGCGTAGGCAATGGATTGCGGCAACGCAAGAATTGCCCCGCTTAGGCCAACGACAAGATCGCGGCCGACACTGGCGCGGGTTTGCCGGGGTAGCCAACTGAGAAAGGGGAAGAGCTTATGGCGTCTGGAGATTGCCATGGGGCCTCTTGATTGGGGTTTTGGCGAAAGAGTATCAGGGCTGAGGTGATCGTTCCCATGCTCTGCGTGGGAATGCCGCCATGGACGCTCCGCGTCCGCTGCTAGAAGTGACGCGGAGCGTCACGGGATGCATTCCCACGCGGGAACGTGGGAACTATCATCGAGCTCAGAGTTTTGCTTTCACGATCGGCAACGCGTCCTTCCCGTCCACGGTCTTCACGCCATCCAGCCACTTGTCCAGCACCGCCGGATTGGCCTTGATCCACGCCTTCGCCGCGTCGGCGTTGCTGAGCTTCTTGTTCACCACCTCGGCCATGATGCTGTTCTCCATCTCCTGGGTGAAGCTCAGGTTGGTCAGCAGCTTGCCAACGTTCGGGCAGGCCTGTGCATAACCTTTGCGGGTCAGGGTGTGGACACTGCCGGTGTCGCCGAAGTATTTCTCGCCGCCCTTCAGGTAATGCATTTTCAGCTGCACGTTCATCGGGTGCGGGGTCCAGCCGAGGAAGGTCACGAACTTCTGCTTTTTCACCGCGCGGGACACTTCGGCGAGCATCGCCTGTTCGCTGGACTCGATCAGCTTCCACTGGCCGAGGTCGAAATCGTTCTTCTTGATGATCTCTTGCAACGAGATATTCGCCGGCGCGCCGGAGCCGATGCCATAGATCTTTTTGTCGACTTCTTTTGGGTGCTGTTCGGCGTACTTGTTCAGGTCGGCAAAGGTATGCACACCGGCATCCCACACATAGTCTGGCACTGCCAGGGTGAACTCGGTGCCGTCGAGGTTCTTCGACAGCTGGGTGACATCGCCATTGGCCACGAATTTGTCGTAGAAGCCCTGCTGCGCCGGCATCCAGTTACCCAGGAACACATCGACCTGGCCGTCCTTGAGCCCGCCAAAGGTGATCGGCACCGCCAAGGTGTCGACCTTGGCCTTGTAGCCCATGCCGTCCAGCAGGAAACCGGTGATGGCGTTGGTCGCGGCAATGTCGCTCCAGCCTGGGTCCGCCATTTTCACCGTGTCGCAACTTTGCTCGGCGTAGGCCGAAACGCTGCTCAAGGCCAGCAGCCCCGCCGTCAGTACTGTGGATAACCTTTGCATGTTCTTCCCCTTACGTTATTGGTTTTGGCAGGGTTGTGGATAACGTGCTTTGCGCTCCAGATCATCGAGGTCGATGTGGTTGCGCATGTACTGCTGACTGGCGTCGACCAGCGGCTGGTGGTCCCAGCTCTTCAGCTTGCCGAGGGTCAGCGCCTGGGCGACGAAACGTCGTCGACGCTGGCTGGCGAGCACCTGTTGGTGTATCGCCGGGATGTTCCATTTGGCCCGAGACTCGGCAAGAAAGTCGTCGAACAACTGGCGATGTTGCACGGATTGGCTGAGTTCTTCCTGTTCGTGCGGATCGTTGTGCACGTCGAAGAGCAGGCACGGATCGTCTTCGCTGTAGATGAATTTGTACGCGCCACGGCGGATCATCATCAGCGGACTGATAGTGCCTTCGGCCATGTATTCACCAAACACTTCGTCGTGTCCGACCTGCCCTTGCAGGTGCGGCACCAGCGAACGGCCGTCCAGTGGCAAGCCGGGTTCCAATGTGCCACCGGCGAGTTCCACCAGGGTCGGCAGCAGGTCGGCGGTGGACACTGCGGCACTGACTCGTCTGGCGGCGAACTGCCCCGGTGCGCTGACCAGCAGCGGCACGCGGGCGGCCATCTCGAACCAGTGCATTTTGTACCAGAGCCCACGCTCACCGAGCATGTCGCCGTGGTCACCGGAGAAGACAATGATGGTGTCGTCGATCAGCCCCGTATCCTCGAGGGTTTGCAGAAGTTTGCCGACGTTGCTGTCGATATAGCTGCATGCACCGAAATAGGCGCGCCGCGCATCGCGAATCTTATCCACAGGCAGCGGCTTGTCCCACAGGTCGTAAACCTTGAGCAGGCGCCGGGAATGCGGATCGAGATCGGTTTGCGCCGGGGTTTCCGGCAACGGGATGTCTTGGTCGTCGTACAGGTCCCAAAAGGCCTTGGGAATGGTGTACGGATCGTGTGGGTGAGTCATCGACACGGTCAGGCAAAACGGCTGATCACCGTCTTCGCGGATGTGATCGAACAGGTACTGCCGGGCCTTGAACACCACCTCTTCGTCGAAATCCAGCTGATTGGTGCGCACGCAGGGCCCGGCCTGTAGCACCGAGGACATGTTGTGATACCAGCTCGGGCGCACGTCCGGTTCATCCCAGTTCACTGCCCAACCGTAGTCAGCCGGGTAGATGTCGCTGGTCAGGCGTTCTTCGTATCCATGTAACTGATCCGGACCACAGAAATGCATCTTGCCGGACAGCGCAGTGCGGTAGCCGAGGCGTCGCAGGTAGTGGGCATAGGTCGGCACGTCCGCCGGAAAATCTGCCGCGTTGTCGTAGGAGCCGATCTTGCTCGGCAACTGGCCGCTGACCAGGGTGAAACGCGAAGGGGCACACAACGGGCTGTTGCAATACGCGGCGTCGAACACCACGCCTTGCGCGGCGAGGCGGCTCAGGTTGGGCAGCTTGATCGGCGATGAACCGTAGAACGGTAACAGGGGCGCGGCCATTTGATCGGCCATGATGAAAAGAATGTTCTTGCGCTTCATGAGGTCGCGGCATTCCATAGTGAGCAGTTATGCGAAAGTGCTGTGATCGAGGATGTAGCCCACGCACTTCGCGGTAAAGCCCACGCCCGGCAATGACTAGGATAAGCACAGCTTATGTATGACGCTCTTGGTGATTTGTCCCTGGACCTGTTCCGCGCCTTTGAGGCCGCTGCGCGTCACCGCAGCTTTACCGCTGCGGCGGTGGAGCTCGGCACCACGCAGCCCGCCGTCAGCCAGCAGCTCAAACGGTTGGAGGAGCAACTCGGCACGCGGTTGTTCGACCGCATCTACCGAGGCATCGAGCTGACCGAGGCCGGAGCGATTCTGTTCGAGCAGGTGCAGGCCGGTTTGCAGAGCATCGACGCCGGGCTGAACGCGATCAGCACCCAGCATCAGCACGAGGTGTTGCAGGTGGCCACCGACTTCGCCTTCGCTGCCTATTGGCTGATGCCGCGTTTGCACCGCTTCCACCAAGCCAATCCACAGGTGGACGTCAGCCTGGTCACCAGCGAACGCAGCCACAACATGCTGCGCACTGACATCGACGTGGCCGTGCTGTTTGGTGATGGGCGTTTCAAGCAGGGCGAAAGCCATTGGCTGTTCAGTGAAGAAGTATTCCCGGTGTGCAGCCCGCTGCTGCTCAAAGACCGCGCGATGCCCCTGCCCGCCCACGTTCTGCAAGAGTTGCCGTTGCTGCATTTACGTGGCGAAAACAGCAGCCACTGGTTCGACTGGAGCGGTGTGTTCCGCACTTTAGGCATCGCCACACCGCCCGCGCCGGGGCAATTGCGTTTCGACAACTACACACTGTTGATTCAAGCGGCGATTGGCGGTCAGGGCGTGGCGATTGGTTGGCGGCACCTTGTGGATAACTTGCTGGCGCAAGGCTTGTTGTGCCGACCGATTGCCGAGACGGCGATATCGAGCTTCGGCTATTACGTGGTCCTGCCCCAACGCAAACGCCGCAGCGCGCTGATCCAGCAGTTCGTCGGCTGGCTGATGACCGAACAGGCCAGCAGCGCGGAGTCGCTGACAGGTTTGGCGCTGCCGTCTATTGCGGTGTAGCGTTGCGGGTGAGGAATGAATCCCGAGACACGAGAACGCTATGCAACGGATCAAGGGCTATCACGCCCATGTGTACTTTGACGCGAACACCATCGATCAGGCGCGGGCCCTGTGTGAGCAGGCTGCGCAGTTGTTCCCGCTGAAGATGGGCCGGGTGCACGAACGGCTGGTCGGCCCGCACCCGGACTGGAGCTGCCAATTGGCCTTCGCACCGGAGCTGCTCGGCGAAGTGCTGCCGTGGCTGGCGCTTAATCGCAAAGGTTTGGTGGTGTTTGTGCACCCGGATACGGGCGACGACCTGGCGGACCACACCGACCATGCGATCTGGATGGGTGCGATCCGGCCATTGGATTTGTCGATTTTTTAAGCAGGTTTGAGAGCTGGGTTGATCGTTCCCACGCTCCGCGTGGGAATGCAGCCCGTGACGCTCCGCGTCACATCCACAAGCGGACGCAGAGCGTCCATTGATGCATTCCCACGCGGGAGCGTGGGAACGATCAGTGTGTGTTATTTAGTACAAAACCCCTTCCAGCACTTCGTAAACCACCCCGGTGCCTATGGCGATCAGCACGATGTCACCGCCCATGCGTCGCCATTCGTAACCTGGGTAGTACGGCAAGTGTTCGAGGGCTCGGCTGTCCAGGCGCTCACCGTAGTAGCCGCGCGGCAAGGGTTGGCCTCTGACCCAGCGAACGCCTGGCGGTGGTGGTGCACCGCGGACGAAATACCCGTGGTTGACGCGGATCACTTCACGCACCGGACCGAAGTCCCGAGGTGGCCCTCTGAATTCAGGGCCATGCTCGCGGTGTTCATCGCCGCGATGCTCATACCGCGGGCCGCCGCGATCATGATCGTCGCGTTCATCGGCGCTTACGTGGAGCAAGGGCGTGGCACCGAGCATCAATACACCCAGGCTGGCGATCAAGCGTTTGGGCATTTTCATTTGGGTCTTCCTCAGAGCATCCACAGCAAAAAAAGGGGCTCAGAACTCGGTTCCAAACCCCTGGGTCTTGCTATTTAGTCTGCGGTGCCGGGCACTTAATTCCTCTGTATCAGGAACTTTACTCTTAGCTGACGCGGGCTTTACGCACACCTTCGGACAACGCCGAGCACAGGCCGAGTACGCCGTCGATGGCCTGCTCAGGTGTGGTCGCGTTGGCGATGTGGTCGATCAGTGCCGAACCCACCACCACACCGTCTGCCAGACGGGCGATGGAGGCCGCCTGCTCCGGTGTGCGGATGCCGAACCCGATGCTGATCGGCAGGTCGGTGTGGCGACGCAAGCGGGCCACGGCTTCTTCGACGTGTTCCAGGGTCGCTGCGCCAGCACCGGTCACACCGGCCACCGATACGTAGTACACAAAACCGGAACTGCCATTGAGCACCGTCGGCAGACGCACGTCGTCGGTGGTTGGAGTGGTCAGGCGGATGAAGTCGATGCCTGCCGCTTGCGCCGGGTCGCACAGCTCGGCGTTATGTTCTGGCGGCATGTCGACCACGATCAGGCCATCGACACCGGCTTCCTTGGCATCGCTGATGAAACGCGGTACGCCGTAGTAATGAATCGGGTTGAAGTAACCCATCAGCACCAGTGGCGTGTCGCTGTTGTCTTTGCGGAACTCGCGAACCATTTGCAGGGTTTTCGCCAGGTTCTGCTTAGCGCCCAAGGCGCGGATGTTGGCGAGCTGGATCGCCGGGCCGTCGGCCATCGGATCGGTGAAGGGCATGCCCAGTTCGATCACGTCGGCACCCGCCGCTGGCAAACCTTTGAGGATCGCCAGCGAGGTGTCATAGCTCGGGTCGCCGGCAGTGACGAAGGTCACCAGGGCGGCGCGGTTCTGTTCTTTGAGTTCGGCGAAGCGCGTTTGCAGGCGGCTCATCAGTGTTTCTCCTGCTGGGAGTGCTCTTGTTGAGATTGCTCCATGTGGTGCATAACGGTCTGCATGTCTTTGTCGCCACGGCCGGACAGGTTGACCACCATCAGGTGATCTTTCGGCAGGGTCGGTGCGCGTTTGAACACTTCGGCCAGGGCGTGGGCGCTTTCAAGTGCAGGAATAATCCCTTCCAGGCGGCAGCATTTGTGGAAGGCATCGAGGGCTTCGTGGTCAGTCACCGAGGTGTACTGAACGCGGCCGATGTCATGCAACCAGGCGTGTTCCGGACCGATACCCGGATAGTCGAGGCCGGCGGAGATCGAGTGAGCATCGATGATCTGGCCATCGTCGTCCTGCAGCAGGAAGGTCCGGTTGCCGTGCAGCACGCCCGGTACACCGCCGTTCAGGCTGGCCGCATGTTTGCCGGTTTCGATGCCATGACCCGCCGCTTCAACGCCGATGATTTCGACGCTTTTGTCATCGAGGAACGGGTGGAACAGGCCCATGGCGTTGGAACCACCACCGATGCACGCCACCAGGCTGTCCGGCAAGCGACCTTCCTTGGTTTGCAGTTGTTCGCGGGTTTCCTTGCCGATCACCGCCTGGAAGTCGCGGACCATCGCCGGATAAGGGTGCGGGCCGGCCACGGTGCCGATCAGGTAGAAGGTGCTGTCGACGTTGGTCACCCAGTCACGCAGGGCTTCGTTCATCGCGTCTTTCAGGGTGCCGGTGCCGGCAACCACGGGGATCACTTCGGCGCCCAGCAGTTTCATGCGGAACACGTTGGCCTGTTGGCGCTCGATGTCGGTGGTGCCCATGTAGATCACGCAATCGAGGCCAAAGCGCGCGGCCACGGTGGCAGTCGCCACGCCGTGCATGCCGGCGCCGGTCTCGGCGATGATGCGTTTTTTGCCCATGCGCCGCGCCAGCAGGATCTGGCCGATGCAGTTGTTGATCTTGTGCGCGCCGGTGTGGTTCAGCTCCTCGCGCTTGAGGTAGATCTTCGCGCCGCCGCAGAACTCGGTCAGGCGCTCGGCGAAGTACAGCGGGCTTGGACGGCCGACGTAGTCGCGCTGGAAGTAGGCCAGTTCTTCCTTGAACGCCGGATCATCCTTGGCCGCTTCGTATTCACGGGCCAGGTCGAGGATCAACGGCATCAGGGTTTCGGCAACGTAGCGGCCGCCGAACGCGCCAAACAGGCCGTTGGCATCAGGGCCGTTGCGCAGATTAGTCTGGGTCATGGGGCGCTCCAGTTGAATTCGTGAAGTGGCAATGGCGTTCACTCTACCCCTGACGTCCCGGGCTGAAAACCGATAAGATCGCCATAACCTGTCAGGAAAACTCACAGATCCCATGAGCCACGACCTTCCCCCGCTGAACGCCCTGCGCGCCTTCGAGGCCACTGCCCGCTTGAACAGCGTCAGTCAGGCTGCGGAGCAACTGCACGTGACTCACGGTGCGGTCAGTCGACAGTTGAAAGTGCTGGAGGAACATCTCGGGGTGAGCCTGTTCGTCAAGGATGGGCGCGGCCTGAAACTCACAGATGCCGGCGTGCGTTTACGCGATGCCAGCAGCGAGGCCTTCGAGCGTTTACGCACCGTTTGCGGTGAACTGACGCAAGGTCACGCCGACGCGCCGTTCGTGCTCGGCTGCTCTGGCAGCTTGCTGGCGCGCTGGTTCATTCCACGTCTGGGCCGGTTGAATGCCGACCTGCCGGACTTGCGTTTGCACCTGTCGGCGGGTGAAGGCGATCTTGACCCACGGCGGCCGGGGCTCGATGCCTTGCTGGTGTTTGCCGAGCCGCCGTGGCCTGCGGACATGCAGGTTTATGAATTGGCCAGCGAGCGCATAGGTCCGGTGTTGAGCCCTCGCTTTGCCGGTTACGACAGCCTGCGCCAGGCGCCGGCCGCTGCGCTGCTCAACGAAGCCTTGTTGCACACCACTTCACGCCCGCAAGCCTGGCCCAGTTGGGCGCAGCGCAACGACCTCGACGCCAAAGCGCTGAAGTTCGGGCAGGGTTTCGAGCATTTGTATTATTTGCTGGAGGCGGCGGTGGCCGGGCTGGGCGTGGCAATTGCCCCTGAGCCGCTGGTGGCCGAGGACTTGAGGGCCGGTCGCCTGGTTGCGCCGTGGGGGTTTAGTGAAACCCCGGCGCAACTGGCGTTGTGGCTACCCAAGCGCGCCGCAGACGGGCGTGCTCGTCAGTTGGCGCAGTGGTTGAAAAACGAGCTGGGCCAGCCTTAATGGCCGCGTTTGTATAGCAGATACGCCGCCAGCAAACCCAAGGCACCGACCGCGACGCTGGTCGTGGTCCATGGGTGTTCCTGGGCGTATTCGCGGGTGGCGATCCCGGTTTCGCGGGTTTTGACTTTGACTTCTTCGTACGCGTCGCTGAGCAGGTGACGCGAGTGCTTCAGGGCGTTTTCGGCGTTGCTTTTGAGGGCCTTGAGGGTTTTCAGCGACTCGTCCGAGGCATCGCTCTTCAGGCTTTCCAACGATTTGAGCAGACTCTCGATCTCGGCTTCCATGCTTTGCAATGAGGCTTTACGCAACGAGGTGTTGGCCATGGTGACTCTCCTTCATTGATTGAGTGCGTGTGTTGGTTGGGACTCCAGCGGTTCGGGAAAGTGCAGTCAATCTGAAGGGTCACCGACAGAAGAAATACCAAAAATCGCTGCTAGGCTCTAATGACTATTCAAGGAGAGTGCCATGACTGACCACCACACTTACAAGAAAGTCGAACTGGTTGGCTCGTCCCCCACCAGCATTGAAGAAGCCATCAACAATGCCCTGGCCGAGGCCAGCAAAAGCATCAAGCACATGGAATGGTTCGAGGTCACCGAAACCCGCGGGCACATCAAGGACGGCCAGGCGGCGCATTTTCAGGTCACGCTCAAAGTCGGGTTCCGGATTGCCAATAGCTGAGGTTGAGCTAGGCTTCTGAACTTGTGCGCTGGCCGATTGCCATAGGGAATGGCAAAGCGCTACTTCGTCTTGGGCGTCAGGCGCCCGAGTGTTAACGCTTACCCCTTTTGATCCGACCAGGGAATGTGACTGATGAAGAAATTTATATTGGCGGTGGGTTTGTTGAGCATTGCAGGAACAACCTTTGCGGCGGGCAAGCCGTGCGAAGAGTTGAAAAGCGAAATAGCGGCAAAAATCGACGCCAAGGGCTCCAAAAACTATTCGCTGGAAATCGTCGATAAAGGCGCGGCCGCGGGTGGCAAGGTGGTCGGCAAGTGCGAGGCGGGCAAGAAGGTCATCGTCTACAAGAAGTAAGTTGAGTCAGCGGTTTATGTAAAGCCGACGCCATGGCGTCGGCTTTTTTGTAAGCGTTGTCCGAGATTTAGCCCTTCATCACTTGCGCCAGCAGTTCGTAGGAATGCAGGCGATCAGCGTGTTCGTACAGGTCACAGGTGAAGATCAGCTCGTCGGCTTGAGTCTGCTCGATCAGCACTTCAAGTTTGCCGCGAATTTTCGCCGGACTGCCGACCATGGCCAGGCCGAGGAAATCACCGACGGCTTCCCTCTCATGGGGCAACCACAGGCCGTCCATGGTTTTTACCGGTGGCCGCTGAACCAGGCTTTGGCCGCGCATCAGCGCCAGAATCCGTTGGTAGACCGAGGTTGCCAGATAATCGGCGCGTTCGTCGGTGTCGGCGGCTACCAGCGGTACGCCCAGCATCACGTAGGGTTTATCCAGTACAGCTGAAGGCTTGAAGTGATTGCGGTAAACCCGAATCGCTTCATGCATATAACGCGGTGCGAAATGCGAGGCGAAGGCGTAAGGCAAGCCGCGCTCGCCGGCCAGTTGTGCACTGAACAGGCTGGAGCCCAGCAGCCAGACTGGCACATTGGTGCCGGTGCCGGGCATCGCGATAATTCGCTGGTCTGGAGTGCGTGGGCCCAGGTAGCGCACCAGTTCGGCGACGTCTTCGGGGAAATCGTCGGCGCTGCCGGAGCGTTCACGGCGCAAGGCGCGGGCAGTCATCTGATCGGAGCCCGGTGCGCGACCCAGGCCGAGGTCGATTCGCCCCGGATAGAGACTTTCGAGAGTGCCGAATTGTTCGGCGATCACCAGCGGCGCGTGATTGGGCAGCATAACGCCACCGGAACCGACACGAATGCTCGACGTCCCGCCGGCCAGATAGCCAAGCAGTACGGAAGTCGCAGAACTGGCGATGCCATCCATGTTGTGGTGTTCGGCGACCCAGAAGCGGTTATAACCCCACTTCTCCACGTGTTGCGCCAGGTCCAGCGAGTTGCGCAGCGATTGCGCGGGGCTGCCGTTCTCGCGAACGGGCACCAGGTCCAGCGTCGAGAACTTGATATCGGACAGTTGTTTCATAAGCCGGCTTCTCCAATGGGGGACGCAGGCTTTTCTCACCAACGAAAACCTGCCGAATGCATGAGCGTGTTCTATGCAATGTGGGCATATACCCGAGTTTCAATAGCAGACATGAATTTACCTACCAGATAAGCGGTTTGATCCGACACGATGAACTTTGCCCAGCCTTCTATCCTCAGAACCCAGGCAACCGAAAACCATGAAGGCGCGACCCTCGCGCCGGATTTTGAGGAGGCACAGATGAGTATCAAAAAGAAAGCATCGGCGCATTGGGTCGGTGATCTGAAGACCGGCCTTGGTTCTATCTCGACCGAAACCGGGGTCCTGAAAAACGCACCTTATGGTTTCAAGGCGCGTTTCGAAGGCGGCCCGGGCACCAACCCGGAAGAGCTGATCGGCGCCGCTCACGCGGGTTGTTTCTCCATGGCATTTTCAATGATTCTTGGTGAGGCTGGCCTCAAGGCCGACACGATCGACACCCAGGCCGAGGTGACGCTGGATCAGGTCGACGGTGGTTTTGCGATCACCGCCGTGCACCTGACGCTCAAAGCGAAAATCCCAGGTGCCAGCCAGCAGCAATTCGAAGAGTTGAGCAAAAAGGCCAAGGAAGGCTGCCCGGTTTCCAAGGTGTTGAACGCCAAAATCACGCTTGATGCGACACTCGTGGGCTGATCGCTCCCTGGTAGCAGCTGGCATGCCAGCTGCTACAAATCAGAACTCGTGAACTGAAACTGTGGTCGAATAAGTGACAGCAGCTTCAGCGCATGACTGTGCGCGCTGCCTCAAGGGAGCTTCAAACATGAAACGTTTTGCCTTGGCGGTTATCTGCAGTGTGCTGGCCACATCGGCCCTGGCGGCAACCAAATCCTGCGAAGAACTCAAGGCCGAGATCGAATCCAAGATCCAGGCCAATAACGTATCGTCCTACACGCTGGAGATCGTCACCAATGACGAAGTGCACGACCAGAACATGGTGGTCGGCACGTGTGAAGGCGGAACGAAGAAAATTATCTATCAGAAGAACGACAGATAATTCGCCTTACGGCAGGCAAAAAGTCTGGCTCTCTTCGGCGACGAGTTCGCGCTTGGCGTTATACAGTCGGGCGCTGGGCGTGGTGGTCAGCGAGCGAGCTTCGAGCAGGTAACGTTGTCCGGCTTCGAAATGATCGTAGCGCACGGTCAAATAGCACAGTCGGTTTGGCGAGTCGAAGTCCATGCCAAAACCTCCGTAAAACTGCTCGAAGTCGAAGCGAACCTTCAATTCATGGCTGCCGGGCGTGACCTGGAAGAATCGCCCGTCTTTCAGGCGCTTATTGTCCAGGCTCTCGGCCATGAGGACTTTGCCCCCGGGCGTCGGCATGGCGAAATCGACCCAGGCCATGTTCGGGTTCGCGGCTGGTATCGGGCTCATACAGCCGGCCAGCGAGCTGATGGCGAGAAAAAGCAGAGTCCTGCGCATGATGAAATTCCGGGTGGTCGGGTATTAAGCATAGCGCCGATCAGGTGCGCTGGCAGCCCGCCAGATGCGCTTGGCCAACGACTTTTCGCTGCTGATCGTAGAGCTTGGCCCACGGCCGGAAACCGATATTCCCTGCTTGCAGCTGATAGCGCTGGCCGGCGTTGAAGTCGTTGAATTTCACACTCAACCGACAGTCACGCCACAACGGTTCGGCGTCGGGGCCGATATTTGTCGGTGCTACCGCGAACTGATAACGCACCTTCAGCTCATGGCTGCCTGGTGGAACTTCGAAATAGCGTTTATCGGCGGAGGGCTTGGCATCGACTTCCAGCGCCTGCAGCACGGTGTCATGTTGATGGGGGCCGAGGTCGATCCAGGCTTGCGTGGGGTCGGGTTGGGGCAGTCCAACACAGCCAGCCAGCATCAACAGGTTTGCAGTCAGCATTAACGCGCGCATAGCGAAGCTCCAGTAGGCGAGATAGTCTTGCGGGCAGACTCCCCAAGGATGACTCGATGTGATCAGACCGCTTCCAGGTCATCGGTTACTTGATCGCGTTTTGCGCGTTTTGTTTCCGGCCACGCTGCTTTTACTGCTCAACGGTTGCACGAGCGTCAGTTACTACAGCCAGTTGGCCGGTGGTCAATGGCACTTGCTGCGCGCGCGTGAGCCGGTGAGCGAGGTCATTGCCGACCCTGCGCGTGACGCGAAACTGCGCGCGCGCCTGGCTCAGTCGCAAAAGGCCCGAGAGTTCGCCAGCCAGCGGTTGCACTTGCCAGACAACAAAAGTTATCGCCTCTATGCCGACATCGGCCGACCGTATGTGGTGTGGAATGTGTTCGCCACGCCGGAGTTTTCCCTCAAGCCGCAGAATCATTGCTTTCCGATTGCCGGGTGCGTGGCCTATCGCGGGTACTACAGCCAGAGCGCCGCACGAGGTGACGCTGCGCTGCAGCGTCTGCAAGGCATGGACGTGTCGATCAGTGGCGTTGAAGCCTATTCGACTCTGGGCTGGTTCAACGACCCGATCATCAGTTCGATGATGAGTTGGGGCGACGAGCG
Organism: Pseudomonas sp. H3(2019); assembly: GCF_007713465.1. GTDB lineage: Bacteria > Pseudomonadota > Gammaproteobacteria > Pseudomonadales > Pseudomonadaceae > Aquipseudomonas. The sequence goes on from NZ_VMSG01000016.1 coordinate 79,119, forward strand.
CCTGGCGACGCTGATTTTTCACGAGTTGGCGCATCAACGGTTTTATGTGAAGGACGACACGGAGTTCAACGAGTCTTTCGCCACCTTCGTCGAACAGGAAGGCACCCGCCAATGGCGCGCGGCGTGCCGTTTACCGCCGGCCGGCAAGGCTCAAGAGCAGCAGCGTGATCAATTTACCCGGCTGATTCTGGGCACCCGTACGCGACTCGAAAAACTCTATGCATTGCCCTTGGCGACCGAACAGATGCGCCAGCGTAAAGCCGCCGAGTTCGAACGTTTGCGCAGCGATTATCGAACCCTGCGCGACAGCCAATGGGCCGGTGACAAGCGCTTTGATGCCTGGATCAATGCCCCGATGAACAACGCCAAGTTGCTGCCATTCGGGCTCTATGACCAATGGGTGTCGGCGTTTTCCGAGGTGTTCAAACAGTCGGGTGGGGATTGGCTGAGGTTTTATGCTGCGGTGGAGAAGTTGGGGGCGTTACCCTTAGAACAACGCAAGGCAGCGTTGAAGGCGTTGGTTGCCCTTTGAGATTGGTGTTGGGTGAACTGACGCCATCGCGAGCTTGCTCGCGATGGCGGTACAACTAACCCTGCAAAAACGCCTGATGCAACTCGGCCAGCGACTCGAAGTGATACGCCGGCTGTTCGGCGCTCAATTCTTCGTGGCTGCCGAAGCCATAACCCACTGCTGCCGCGTCCAATCCGTTGCGCCTGGCGCCGATCAGGTCGTGTTTGCGGTCGCCGATCATCAGCGTGGTGGCCGGGTCCAGGTCTTCTTCGGCCATCAAATGGGCAATCAGCTCGACCTTATCGGTGCGGGTGCCATCCAGTTCACTGCCATAGATCACTTTGAAGTGCCGATCGAAACCGAAGTGTCGGGCGATTTCCCGGGCGAAAACCCACGGCTTCGACGTTGCGATATACAACTGCCGCCCTTGCCCATCAAGGGTTTCCAGCAGTGGCATGACGCCGTCGAACACGCGGTTTTCATACAGGCCGGTGACCTTGAAGCGTTCGCGATAGAAATTCACTGCCTCCCAGGCCTTGGGCTCATCAAAGTCGTAGAACTGCATGAAGGCTTGCAGTAACGGCGGGCCGATGAAGTGTTCGAGCTTGGTCAGGTCAGGCTCATCGATCCCCAGTTTGCTCAAGGCGAACTGGATCGAGCGAGTGATACCCTCACGCGGATCGGTCAGGGTGCCATCGAGGTCGAACAAAACGGTTTGGTAATGCATGAACATTCCTGAGTAAGTCTGCCGGTGTCAGAGCTGGTCGTAGCCTTCGGCCAGATGCAGGTCTTTGAGCTTCACGTAATTCGCCGCGCTGTAGGTGAAAAACGCCCGTTCCTTGTCAGTCAGTGGACGGATCTGTTTCACCGGGCTGCCGACATAGAGGAAACCGCTTTCCAGGCGTTTGCCCGGTGGTACCAGGCTGCCAGCGCCAATGATCACCTCGTCTTCGACCACCGCGCCGTCCATGACGATGCTGCCCATGCCGATCAGGATCCGGTTGCCGACGGAGCAGCCATGCAGCATGACTTTGTGGGCGATGGTCACGTCGTCACCGATCAACAGCGGGAAACCGTCGGGGTTGAAGGGCCCGGCGTGGGTGATGTGCAGCACGCAACCATCCTGCACGCTGGTGCGTTGGCCAATGCGGATGCGGTGCATGTCGCCGCGGATCACGGTCAGCGGCCAGACCGAGCTGTCTTCGCCTATTTCGACGTCGCCGATCACCACCGCCGAGCTGTCGACAAAGGCGCCTTTACCGAGCATGGGGGTGTGGTTCTGGTACTTGCGAAGGGACACGATAGGCTCTCTCTCTGTTGTTGATAGCTGCGGTTGGCGTCGATTGTAATTAAGATGGCCGCATGTTTCTTCCAGCCAAGGTGCCAACCGTGAGCGTGAACAATCCTCTTTTGCAGTCCTACGACCTGCCGCCGTTCTCGGCGATCCGCGCCGAGCACGTACAACCGGCCATCGAACAGATCCTCGCGGACAACCGCGCCGCCATCGCCGAGATCCTCAAAAGCCAGGGCAAACAGCCTACCTGGGCGGGTCTGGTGCTGGCGATGGACGAACTGAACGATCGTCTGGGCGCAGCCTGGAGCCCGGTCAGTCACCTGAACGCGGTGTGCAACAGTGCCGAACTGCGTGAGGCTTACGAGTCCTGCCTGCCGGCGCTGAGTGCCTACGCTACTGAAATGGGCCAGAACCGCGAACTGTTCCAGGCCTATGAAGCGCTGGTCAATAGCCCGGAAGCAGCCGGTTTCGATGTCGCGCAAAAAACCATTCTTGAACACGCACTGCGTGACTTCCGTCTGTCGGGTATCGATCTGCCTGCGGCTGAGCAAAAGCGTTACGCCGAGGTGCAGAGCAAGTTGTCCGAGCTGGGCAGCCATTTCTCCAACCAATTGCTCGATGCCACCCAGGCCTGGACCAAACACATCACCGATGAGGCCGCCCTCGCCGGCCTGACCGATTCGGCCAAGGCGCAAATGGCTGCTGCGGCCCAAGCCAAAGATCTGCAAGGCTGGCTGATCAACCTGGAATTCCCGAGCTACTACGCGGTGATGACCTACGCCCAAGACCGCGCGCTACGCGAAGAAGTCTACGCCGCTTACTGCACCCGTGCGTCGGACCAAGGCCCGAACGCCGGTCAGAACGATAACAGCCCAGTGATGGAAGAGATCCTCGACCTGCGTCAGGAGCTGGCCAAGCTGCTGGGGTTCGCCAGTTTCTCGGAGCTGAGCCTGGCGACCAAAATGGCCGAGTCCAGCGATCAGGTGCTGAGCTTCCTGCGCGATCTGGCCAAGCGCAGCAAACCGTTCGCCGCGCAGGATCTGGAGCAACTCAAAGCCTATGCTGCCGAACAGGGCTGCCCTGATCTGCAAAGCTGGGACAGCGGTTTCTACGGCGAAAAACTCCGTGAACAGCGTTACAGCGTTGCCCAGGAAGCGCTGCGTGCGTACTTCCCGATCGATAAAGTCCTGAGCGGTCTGTTCGCCATCGTTCAGCGTCTGTATGGCATCGAAATCGCCGAGCTGAAAGGTTTCGACACCTGGCACCCGGACGTTCGCCTGTTTGAAATCAAGGAGAACGGCGAGCACGTCGGGCGCTTCTTCTTCGACCTGTATGCCCGTGCCAACAAGCGCGGCGGTGCCTGGATGGACGGCGCCCGCGACCGTCGCCGCACCGCTGAAGGTGTATTGCAAAGCCCTGTAGCCAACCTGGTGTGCAACTTCACCCCGGCCGACAGCGGCAAACCTGCCCTGCTGACCCATGATGAGGTCACCACGCTGTTCCACGAATTCGGTCACGGCCTGCATCACCTGCTGACCCGCGTCGAATATTCTGGCGTGTCCGGGATCAACGGCGTGGCGTGGGATGCGGTCGAGCTGCCAAGTCAGTTCATGGAAAACTGGTGCTGGGAGCCCGAAGGCCTGGCGTTGATCTCCGGTCATTACGAAACCGGCGAGCCGCTGCCGCAGGACCTGCTGCAAAAAATGCTCGCCGCGAAGAACTTCCAGTCCGGACTGATGATGGTTCGCCAGCTGGAATTCTCGCTGTTCGACTTCGAGCTGCACGCTACCCATGGCGACGGTCGCAGCGTACTGCAAGTGCTTGAAGGCGTGCGCGACGAGGTTTCGGTAATGTGTCCGCCGGCCTACAACCGTTTCCCTAACAGCTTCGCGCATATCTTCGCTGGCGGTTACGCGGCGGGTTACTACAGCTACAAATGGGCTGAAGTGCTGTCGGCCGATGCCTTCTCGAAATTCGAGGAAGACGGCGTGCTCAATGCGGCCACCGGTCGTGCATTCCGCGAGGCGATCCTGGCGCGCGGCGGCTCTCAGGAGCCGATGGTGCTGTTCGTCGATTTCCGCGGACGTGCGCCGTCGATTGACGCACTCTTGCGCCATAGCGGCCTCGACGAGGACGCGGCAGCATGAGTGACGCGCCAGTGAGCAAAACCAAGAAACGCTTTATCGCCGGGGCAGTCTGCCCGGCGTGCAGCGAGCCGGACAAGTTGATGATGTGGAGCGAAGACGAGGTGCCGCACCGCGAATGCGTGGCCTGTGGTTATTCCGACACGCTGAACGAGCAAGGTCTGTCAGTGCCCAAGGAATTGGGTACGCGGGTCAACACCACCGCGGTGAAGGTCCCGGACGCCAAGGTCCAGGCTGTGCAGTTCTTTCCCAATCCGAAGCTGAAGAAAAAGCCCGACGATCATTCCTGATCATCCCGCGCTTTGAAATCCGCCTTTGAGCCTGAGTGCTCAAGGGCGGTATTTATCGACTGACGCCACACTCCTCGATTGTATGTTCACGACCCCCTCCTTGCCTGTTTGGGGCAGGGTCTGGTTGGGGCGCGCCCCTCAGATCTTCGGTTTTTCGCTATTGACCGTTTTCAACCAGCTTTTCATCGAGCAGGTCGCAAACACACTGGTACTGCAATCGCCGTTGGCCAGTGCGGTACGCAGTTTGTCGATATCTGCCTTCATCATGTAGCGAATGCCGTTCTTGAAGTGGGTATTGTCGTCGAAACCGCCCTGGGTCATTTCGTTGAGGGCGTCTTCCTTGCTCCAGCCTTGTACCACCACGCGGTACATCGCAGCCATCAGGCCAGTGCGATCCGATCCGCGTTTGCAATGGATCAACACCGGGCCTTTGCTTTGACCGGTTTGAATGGCCCGCAATGCACTGAGCACCTCGCTGTCATCGACATGGCTGGTCTTGTATGGCAATTGCACCAGGTTGATGCCGGGGGTCGATAACCAACTTGTGTCGGGCTCGGGCAGAAAATTGATCACCGTCGTGATCTGGAGTTTTTCCAGCAGTGGCAGCGCTCCGTGATCGGGAAGTGTGCTGCGATAGAGGGTCGGTGACATCTGGTAAAGGCCGTACTGCGCTTCGACGGGCTGGGCCCATTCGCCGGGACGGATGGATTGGGTTTGCTCGGCTTGAACCTGATCGAACGCAAATAACGCCATGAGCGACAGGCACAGTGCGAGCAAGAGGTGGTTTTTCGACATGGGTCAGGGAGCCGTGGATGAAGGAATGGGTGACTAAATCCCAGCCTGAACCCTGAGCAGTCAAAGCTCTGTGAGGGGCTTGTCAAAGAATCGTTAAGCCTGAAGGCGCGTCGACTTTTACGAGGACGGCATTTACTGGGTGTTTGTCGGATCAGAAGTGGTGGATGGGGTGAGCTTTGGCGGTAAAAAATTGTTGAACGATTTTGGGTGATTAATTAAATATGATTAATGGTTTTTAGTTGAGATAACTAACACCTGCGAAACTATTTTCGCAGGCGTTAGTTTCTGAATCTCTGTCTGTATTATCAAGTGTCGAATCAGGTCCAATTATGGATTGACAATACTTGCATAAGCTTTGGCCAACGCCAGCAGCTTGGCTTTGTCATCGGCGTCAATATCGCCATCACCGTCGACATCTTTGCGCAGGGTCCCGATAGTGAAGGAGCGCCCGCCGTCGCTGGAAACTGCGGTCATGAAAATCGAATCGACCAGGGCTTCGGTTTCAACTCCGTTTTCCGGGTCCCAACCCAGTTCTTTACGGGCAAGTTGCAGTGAGACGAGAGTGTTGGGTTCCGAAGGGCCAGGTTTCATTAGTTGTAGAAAAATACCGCGTTGATTAAAGAAAGACATTGTTAAATCCTTTTAATGGTTACCCAGTGTGGTATTGCGTGTGCCAAGGATAATACGGGTAACTTTTATCGGATGACCAATGGTTATATGTTTCTCGTTCTTACGCTTATTGATTATTTAACAAGTAGTTATATAAACCGGATAGCGATTTAACTTGGCGCCTTCTCTGATGCTGCCGAACGGCACTGGTCTCACACCGGATCTTCATATACTGTACATGCATACAGTCATGAGGGTTTTCCCAATGTTCACGCCCTTGCCACCTCGCGGACGCGGGACCGCCAGCAACCCGCACAATCGCTTTGCACCGAACCGTTCGGTCGCCGAAGACGATGGCTGGTACCAGGAAGCACCGCTGACCCAGGGCACCGAGGTGCGTATCGAGACGGCGAAAACCATCATCACCCGCAACAACTCGCCCGACCTGCCCTTCGATCGCTCGATCAATCCCTATCGAGGTTGCGAGCACGGCTGCATTTACTGTTATGCACGACCCAGTCATGCCTATTGGGACCTGTCGCCCGGGCTGGATTTCGAAACGAAGCTGATCGCCAAAAGCAACGCTGCCGACGTGTTGGAGCAGCAGCTTTCCAAGCGTGGTTATCAGTGTGCGCCGATCAACCTGGGCTCCAACACCGATCCCTATCAACCGATCGAGCGCGAACACAAAATCACCCGGCGAATTCTCCAGGTGCTGCTGCGTTACCGGCATCCGGTGACGATCATTACCAAGGGCTCGATGATTCTTCGTGATCTGGATCTGCTCGGTGAGCTTGCCGAACAGCGGCTGGTGGCGGTGATGATCAGCCTGACCAGCCTCGACGACGAACTCAAGCGCATCCTTGAACCGCGAACGGCCGCCCCGAAGGCGCGGTTGCGGGCGATTCGGGTCATGCGTGAGGCCGGGATTCCGGTGGGCGTTTTGTGTTCACCGATGATCCCGATGATCAACGACAGTGAACTGGAAAGCCTGCTGACCGAAGCTCATGCGGCCGGCGCGCAGAGTGCGGCGTACATGATGCTGCGCCTGCCGCTGGAAGTGGCACCGTTGTTCGAGGAGTGGCTGGCGGCCCACTATCCGCAGCGTGCAGCCCATGTATTGAGCTTGATCCGTCAAAGCCGCGGCGGTGAACTGTATGACAGCCGCTTTGGCGCTCGCATGCGCGGCGAAGGACCGTTCGCCGATCTGTTGGCGCAACGCTTCGCCAAAACAATAAAACGTCTTGGGCTCAATCAACGTGAAGGCTTCAACCTGGACTGCACAGCCTTTTGTCCGCCCGGTGCTCAAATGTCGTTGCTTTAGCAACAATTGGCCTATGGTTGAGTAGTGGAAAATGCTGGGTGTTGGTACTCTGGTCACGTTTTTTTCAACCTGGAACGTACGTTCTAGAGCGGTTGATTCAGTTTGAGTTAAGTTTCGGTGGTTACCTTGTTCATTGAGTGACTGGATGGTCACTGATCGGCGATCTGGATGTTTCCTTACCAGTCGCTGGCTTTATCCCAGGTAAATCGGGAAAATTTCCCTACTCCGTCAAAGAGGATGAATCATGAGTGACAAGGATAAACAGCCGTTGGCTGCGTCGGCTTCCGCCCTGCCCGAGGCCGAAAGCGCCGATGCAGCGCTGCAGCATATCGTTGACGGTTTTTTACATTTCCACCACGAGGTCTTCCCGCAACAGGAAGAACTCTTCAAGAAACTCGCCACGGCTCAGCGGCCCAGAGCGATGTTCATTGCGTGCGCGGACTCTCGCATCGTTCCCGAATTGATTACCCAAAGCGCTCCTGGCGATCTGTTTGTCACCCGCAACGTTGGCAACGTAGTGCCGCCCTATGGCCAGATGAACGGCGGGGTTTCCACGGCCATCGAATATGCAGTGCTGGCTCTTGGCGTGCAGCACATCATCATTTGTGGGCATTCCGATTGCGGCGCCATGCGTGCGGTACTCAATCCGCAAAGCCTGGAAAAAATGCCCACGGTCAAAGCCTGGCTGCGTCACGCCGAAGTGGCTAAAACCATGGTCCAGGAAAACTGCCATTGCGCTGACGAAAACGAAAGCATGCAGGTGCTGACCGAAGAAAACGTCATCGCCCAGCTGCAGCATTTGCGCACTCACCCCTCCGTGGCCTCGCGCATGGCCAACGGTCAGCTGTTTATCCATGGCTGGGTCTACAGCATCGAAACCAGCGATATCAAAGCCTACGACGCGGATCAGGGCTGTTTCCTGCCACTGGATGGGAGTCATCCGATTCCGATGGCGACGCCCAAAGCGCGTTTCTAAATCCTCCTAAACACCTTGTCTGGTCTGGCCAGGACTGCTGAAAAAGCGGTCGGGCTTCGCCACGCCTGAAGAATCTCAGGAGAACGCTCATGCGTGCTGCGCAATTGAAAGCTGTTTTGCCACGGGAGCTGCTGGCTTCGGTGGTGGTGTTTCTGGTCGCCCTGCCCTTGTGCATGGGCATTGCAATCGCTTCCGGCATGCCGCCGGCCAAGGGCCTGATCACTGGGATTATCGGTGGCCTGGTGGTCGGTTGGCTGGCGGGTTCGCCGCTGCAAGTCAGCGGTCCGGCCGCAGGACTGGCGGTATTGGTCTTTGAACTGGTGCGCCAGCATGGTGTGGCGATGCTCGGGCCAATTCTGCTACTGGCCGGGTTTCTGCAACTGGTGGCCGGGCGTTTGCGCCTGGGCTGCTGGTTCCGCGTGACGGCGCCGGCGGTGGTTTACGGCATGCTGGCGGGCATTGGGGTACTGATCGTGCTGTCGCAGGTGCATGTGATGCTTGACGGAGTTCCTAAACCCTCAGGCCTGGACAACCTCAGCGGGTTTCCGGCGGCCGTTGCCCAAGCCTTGCCGACGCTGGGTGGCGGGTTGGGTTGGCAGGCCGGGTTGCTCGGGCTGTCGACGATTCTGGTGATGGGTGTGTGGGAGAAGTTTCGTCCACAAGCACTGCGCTTTATTCCCGGCGCCTTGCTCGGCGTTGGTTTGGCGACCCTTGCCAGTCTGGCGCTGGCGTTGAACGTCAAACGGGTCGAAGTCCCGGCTAATCTCGCCGAGGCAATTGACTGGCTGAGGCCGGCCGACCTGTTGAATCTGGCCGACCCCAACCTGCTGATCGCCGCGTTCGCCGTGGCTTTCATTGCCAGCGCCGAAACTCTGCTCTCGGCCGCCGCGGTCGATCGCATGCACAGCGGCGAGCGTTCGGATTTCGACCGCGAACTGTCCGCCCAAGGCATCGGCAACATGCTCTGCGGTCTGGTCGGTGCGCTGCCGATGACGGGCGTGATCGTGCGCAGTTCAGCCAACGTACAGGCCGGCGCCAAGACGCGGTTGTCGGCGATTTTCCACGGTGTCTGGCTGCTGGCATTTGTGTTGCTGCTGTCCAGCGTGCTGCAAAGCATTCCGGTCGCCAGCCTGGCGGGCGTGCTGGTGTATACCGGGGTGAAACTGGTGGATTTGAAGGCGTTTCGCGGACTGGGACGGTACGGCCGGATGCCGATGATTACCTATGCGGTGACCGCGCTGGCGATTATCTTCAGCGACTTGCTGACCGGAGTGCTGGTCGGTTTTGGCTTGACCCTGGCGAAGCTGGCCTGGAAGGCTTCGCGGCTGAAAATCAGCCTGATCGACCTTCCGGCAGAGGGCGAAATGGAGTTGCGATTGATGGGGGCTGCGACCTTTCTCAAGGTGCCGGCGTTGACCCGGGTGCTGGGGGCTATTCCGGCGGGCGCGACGGTGCATGTGCCGCTGAATAACCTGAGTTATATCGACCACTCATGCCTGGAATTGCTTGAGGAATGGGGACGGGCCAATGCCAGCAAAGGCTCGAAACTGCTGATTGAGGCGCGCGGGTTGAAGCGAAGGTTGGAGGGGCGATTGCGGACGACCGTAGGAATGGGTTCCGCCGGATAGATAACAGTGTGGGAGCGGGTAAGCCCGCTCCCACAGGTGTTCGGTTTTTACCGTTAGATCAAGCCGCAGGCTGATCCAGTTCCAGGCCTACGCCCAGCTGGCGCGACAGGCATGGCCAGCGCTTCCAGGCAGCGCCGGTGTCCGGGCTGTTGAGTTTTTCCCGGTAGGCTTCGACGGACTCCAGCGCAAAGCTTTCTTCGTTCAGCATCTCATCAACGGCGTGATGCACAGCCTCGTCCAGTTGATTGGCGAAGTCTTCGCCGATCAGTTGGTGGGCAATCAGGTTGGCGACAGTCATGTCCAATGGGATCAGTGGCTGGCCGAAATGTTTGATGTAGAGGTCGTTAACCTCTTCTACCAGGCGATGTGCCAGGTAGGCTTCGTCCAGCAGACCATCCAGGCCTTCGTGACCGGCCATGATCGCCGGAGGCTGGAGGAAGAACTGCTCGGCGATTGTCAGCACCGGTTTGATCTGCGACTCGATCCCCGCTTCGCGCGCTACGTCGTTGGCAGCGTCGAGCAAGTCCGGCACTTGTTCTATATAAGCAGTGACAAAACGGGTCATCACGCCCTTGGCGTCGATGTCTGGCAATTGAATGGATGAATGCAGGTGCGGCAATTGGACTTCCAGCTGACGGGTCAGCTGACCGGTTTCGGCTTCATGTTGTTGTGCACGTTGAATCTGCTCGCGCAATGCGGCGGTGTTCATGAAAACTCCAGGAAACGAAGGCAAGGAAATAGGGGAAGACATAAGTTAGCCTGCTTATAAAAGTGGCTAAGACGTATTTGTCATAATTATTTCACCTTTGATGCCACTGCGTTATATCGATTTGCCATCACCGATCTCACATCCTTCTCCATCCGTGGCCTGCGACGCAAGTGTCAGGTGTTTCAGCTCATTTACGCCATCGCGTTGCGGGGTCGTCCTCGCTGTCTATACTCGGATCTGAATGGAGTTAGCTGATGACGCCCGACTGCGTAGGCAGCAAGGCCCGGCGATTCAAGTTCGTAGTCTGAAAAAGCCGCTCCCTTGCCGTCGGTGTTAGCCGGCGGGATAACAAGAACGATAAGGGGAACCCGCAATGATGCGACATCCACATGTCTGGATGGGCCTCCTGTTGTGGTCGATTTTCGGTCAGGCGCAAGCGGCCTGGACTGTGAATATGGCGCCTGGAGCGACTGAAGTCAGTCACGCAGTATTCGACCTGCACATGACCATTTTCTGGATCTGTGTGGTGATCGGCATCATCGTTTTCGGCGCCATGTTCTGGTCGATGATGGTGCATCGGCGCTCCACCGGGCAGGTGGCCGCCAAGTTCCATGAAAGTACGACGGTCGAGATCCTCTGGACCGTGGTGCCTTTCATCATTCTGGTGGCCATGGCCGTTCCGGCGACCGCGACCCTGATCAAGATGTACGACACCAGTGAGCCGGATATCGATATCCAGATCACCGGTTATCAGTGGAAGTGGCACTACAAATACCTGGGTCAGGACGTCGAGTTCTTCAGCAACCTGGCCACACCGCAAGAGCAAATCCACAACAAAACTGCCAAAGGCGAAAATTACCTGTTGGAAGTCGATCAGCCGCTGGTGCTGCCGATCGGTGCCAAGGTGCGCTTTCTGGTGACCTCTGCCGACGTCATCCACTCGTGGTGGGTGCCGGCGTTTGCGGTCAAGCGCGATGCGATTCCAGGGTTCGTCAACGAAGCCTGGACCCGCGTCGACAAGCCCGGCATCTACCGTGGCCAGTGCGCCGAACTGTGCGGCAAGGACCATGGCTTCATGCCGATTGTGGTCGACGTCAAAACCCAGGCCGACTACGACACCTGGCTGACTGAGCGCAAAGCCGACGCCGCCAAGCTCAAGGAGCTGACCAGTAAAGAGTGGACCCTCGACGAGCTGAAGGAACGCGGCGACAAGATTTATCACACCACCTGTGCTGCCTGTCACCAGCCAGAAGGCCAGGGTATGCCGCCGCTGTTCCCGGCACTCAAAGGTTCGCCCATTGCGACCGGGCCAATAGAAGACCATCTGCATCGTGTGTTCTTCGGCAAACCCGGCACCGCCATGGCGGCGTTCGGCAAGCAGCTGTCGGAAGTCGATATCGCGGCCGTCGTGACCTACGAACGCAATGCCTGGGGCAACAACAAAGGCGACATGGTTACCCCTAAAGACGTACTGGCCCTCAAACAGGCGGCAAGCAAATGACCCGGTCTATTGCGTGTTCCCTTGAACGCTTGGGGCTAAGCGCCCCGAGCCGCCCAGCCCAGCCGTTTGCAGGAGACAGACCATGAATGCTGTGAACGATGACCACGGTCACGCAATCGTCGACAACCACGTCCACGGTCCGGCCAAGGGCCTGATGCGCTGGGTGCTGACCACCAACCATAAAGACATCGGTACACTGTACCTGTGGTTCAGCTTCATGATGTTCCTGCTCGGCGGTTCGTTCGCCATGGTGATTCGCGCCGAGTTGTTCCAGCCTGGGTTGCAGATCGTCGAACCGGCGTTCTTCAATCAGATGACCACCATGCACGGCCTGGTGATGGTCTTCGGTGCGGTGATGCCGGCGTTTGTCGGCCTCGCCAACTGGATGATCCCGCTGATGATCGGCGCGCCGGACATGGCCCTGCCGCGGATGAACAACTTCAGCTTCTGGCTGTTGCCGGCAGCGTTCCTGCTGCTGGTGTCGACGCTGTTCATGCCGGGCGGTGGGCCGAACTTCGGCTGGACCTTCTACGCCCCGCTATCGACGACCTACGCCCCGGAAAGCGTGACCTTCTTCATCTTTGCCATCCACTTGATGGGTATCAGCTCGATCATGGGCGCGATTAACGTGATCGCCACCATCCTCAACCTGCGTGCCCCGGGCATGACCCTGATGAAAATGCCGCTGTTCGTCTGGACCTGGCTGATCACCGCGTTCCTGTTGATCGCGGTGATGCCGGTGCTGGCGGGTTGCGTGACCATGATGCTGATGGACATCCACTTCGGCACCAGCTTCTTCAGCGCTGCCGGTGGCGGTGATCCGGTGCTGTTCCAGCACGTGTTCTGGTTCTTCGGCCACCCCGAGGTGTACATCATGATCCTGCCGGCGTTCGGTGCCGTCAGCTCGATCATTCCGACCTTCGCTCGCAAGCCACTGTTTGGCTACACCTCGATGGTCTACGCCACGGCGAGTATTGCCTTCCTGTCGTTCATCGTCTGGGCGCACCACATGTTCGTGGTCGGCATCCCGCTGGTGGGCGAGCTGTTCTTCATGTACGCGACACTGCTGATCGCGGTGCCCACCGGGGTCAAGGTGTTCAACTGGGTCAGCACCATGTGGCAGGGCTCGCTGACCTTCGAGACACCGATGCTGTTTGCCGTGGCATTCGTGATTCTGTTCTCGATTGGCGGGTTCTCCGGGTTGATGCTGGCCATCGCCCCGGCGGACTTCCAGTACCAGGACACTTACTTTGTGGTCGCGCACTTCCACTACGTGCTGGTGCCGGGGGCGATCTTCGGGATCTTCGCTTCGGCCTACTACTGGATGCCGAAATGGACCGGCCACATGTACGACGAAACCCTCGGCAAGCTGCACTTCTGGCTGTCGTTCATCGGCATGAACATGGCCTTCTTCCCGATGCACTTCGTCGGGTTGGCGGGCATGCCGCGGCGGATTCCGGACTACAACCTGCAATTCGCCGACTTCAACATGGTGTCGTCGATTGGCGCATTCACCTTCGGGGCAACCCAGATCTTCTTCCTGTTCATCGTAATCAAGACCATTCGCGGCGGCCCGGCGGCCCCGGCGAAACCTTGGGAAGGAGCGGAAGGCCTGGAGTGGAGCGTGCCGTCGCCGGCGCCGTACCACACCTTCGTCACGCCACCGGAAGTGAAATGAACGTTATAGCCGCTGAGGCCCACGCCCATGGCTGACTCTATTTCCATGAAAAAGCTGGTCACCCGGCTGCTGTTGGTGGTGGCCAGCATGTTTGTCTTCGGGTTTGCACTTGTGCCGATTTACGACGTGATGTGCAAGGCATTCGGCATCAACGGCAAAACCGCCGGGCAGTACGAAGGCGAGCAAGTGGTCGACACGTCGCGGCAAATTCGCGTGCAGTTTCTGTCGACCAACGCCGTGGACATGGTCTGGGAGTTTTATCCCAAGGCCGACGACATGGTGATCAATCCGGGGGCGGTGAACGAGATGATCTTCGTTGCCCGCAACCCGACCGATCACCCGATGAGCGCGCAGGCGATACCAAGCATTTCTCCGGGCGACTCAGCGGTGTATTTCCACAAGACCGAGTGCTTCTGCTTCACCCAGCAGGTGCTGCAACCCGGCGAACGAATCGAAATGCCCGTACGTTTCATCGTTGACCGTGAGATTTCCAAGGATGTGAAGCACCTGACGCTGGCTTACACGCTGTTCGATATCACCGCACGTCATCCACCGGTCGTGGCCAACACCAATGCCGGTCCTTGAGGCGTTCAAGCGTGCCCGATAAGGAGAACAATAAATGGCAAGTCATGAGCATTATTACGTTCCCGCCCAGAGCAAATGGCCGATCATTGCCACGCTCGGCATGTTCGTCACCGTGTTTGGCCTGGCGACCTGGTTCAACGACCTCAAGGCAGCGCGCCCGGAATCCCACGGCCCGCTGATCTTCTTCGTTGGCGGTCTGTTGCTGGCCTACATGCTGTTCGGCTGGTTCGGCACGGTGATCAAGGAAAGCCGCGCGGGGTTGTATAGCTCGCAGCTCGATCGCTCGTTTCGTTGGGGCATGAGCTGGTTCATTTTCTCCGAGGTAATGTTCTTCATCGCCTTCTTCGGTGCGCTGTTCTACGTGCGCAACCTGTCCGGGCCGTGGCTCGGTGGTGAGGGCGGCAAGGGCATCGCGCACATGCTCTGGCCGAACTTCCAGTTTGCCTGGCCGCTGCTGCACACCCCTGACCCGACACTCTTCCCGCCGCCCAAGGAAGTCATTAGTCCCTGGGGTTTGCCGCTGCTGAACACGGTGTTGCTGGTGAGCTCCAGCGTCACGGTGACCATCGCCCACCATGCCTTGAAAAAGGGCCATCGCGGCGCACTGAAGCTCTGGCTGGCGCTGACGGTACTGCTGGGCTGTGCGTTCCTCAGCTTCCAGGCCAAGGAATACATCCACGCCTATCACGAGCTGGGACTGACCCTGGGCTCAGGCGTGTATGGCGCGACCTTCTTCATGCTGACCGGTTTCCACGGCGCTCACGTGACCATCGGCACGATCATCCTGTTCGTGATGCTGATGCGGATCATGCGTGGGCATTTCGATGGCGATCACCAGTTCGGCTTCGAGGCGGCCAGTTGGTATTGGCACTTCGTCGATGTGGTGTGGATTGGCCTGTTTGTCTTCGTTTACGTGCTTTGAGGCGGCACTTACCAGGGCGCGCTGGACACCAGCTGGCCGCTGAAGAATCCCCAGGCAATCAAGCCGACGGTGAGGGCAGCCAGGCCGACCCGAACACTCAGGGCGGTGACCAGGCGTTTTGAGCTGCTGTCGTCCTTGACCAGAAAAAACAGGCCGCTGAACAGGCTGACAACCGTGGCAATCAGCATCAGGACGATGACTGCTTTGAGCATGGTGAGACTCCGGGGGAATGCGATGTACTTGAGTATAGCTACCCTGTTTATCAACTTTTCGGCGGCGCCATGAAGCGCTTTCGGCCAGGTATCGCACCGACCCTGGTGGTGCTCGCGCTGCTGCCGTTGCTGGTCTTTCTGGGGTTTTGGCAATTGAGCCGGGGCGAGCAGAAACGCGTGTTGCTGGAGAGCTACGCCGAACGCCGCGTGGCTGAGCCGATGGCCAGCGAACAACTGTCGAGCACACAAGACCCGGCATTCCGACGCGTTCGCCTGCATGGCCAGTTCGATGCGGCCCACAGTTACCTGCTGGACAACCGCACCCGCAATGGCCGGCCAGGGGTTGAGCTGCTGCAACCCTTCCATGACCAGGCGAGCGGTCTCTGGTTATTGCTCAATCGCGGCTGGCTGCCGTGGCCGAACCGGCGCACACCGCCGGTGTTCACCACCCCCGAGCAATCGTTGAGTCTCGACGCCTGGGTGTATGTCCCCCCGGGCGCGACCTTTCAACTGCACGCCGATCCAGCGAACGCCAACTGGCCACGGCTGGTGACGGCGATCGATCCGGCCAAGCTCTGGAGCGAGCTGGGCCGAACCGGGTTTGCTTACGAATTACGTGAAGAAGCCGGTCCGGCGTCCTACGAGGCCGATTGGCCGGTCGTGGCCATGGGGCCGGAAAAACACCTCGGTTATGCCGTGCAGTGGTTCGCCATGGCGCTCGCGCTGTTCGGTCTTTATCTCTATCTCGGATGGCACAACGCAAAGGAGAAACAGCATGGGAGCGGCCATGAATCCACCCAACATGTCTGAAGCGCAGACGCCACGCCGTCGTCGTGGGCGTTGGCAGCTGGTGCTGATCCTGCTGATGGTGATTGGTCCGATGATCCTCGCCACCGGCATGTACAAGTTGCAGTTCTGGGTGCCGGACGGTCGCAGCTATCACGGTGAACTGATCGGCAACGGTCAGAGTCGCGCCGAACTGGGGGTGCAGGCGGACGAAGACCGCTGGCAGATGCTGGTGACCGCACCGCAGGACTGCTCGGTCGATTGTCAGCAGTTGGTGTACCTGGCCCGGCAGATTCAGGTCGCTTTGGGTCGTGATGCCTCACGTGCCAGCCATGCATTGGCCGTGGCCCAACCCTTGAGCGCGGACTATGAGGACAAGCTCAAGCGCGAATACCCGCAGTTGCAGCGTTATCCACTGGACCTTTCGACCTACACTAAAAATGTTCAGGGCAAAGGCTCGGCGCAGCTCTGGATCATCGATCCGCACGGCAATCTGGTGCTGCGCTTCGACCCCACCGTCAAAGGCAAGGACCTGCTCAACGACCTGCGCCACCTGCTGAAACTGTCGAACATCGGATAAGGGCATCGTCATGGCCAAACCTGGATTTCGCCTCGCGCTGTTTGCCACCTTGCTGGCACTGATTGTCGTCTTGCTGGGGGCCTATACCCGGCTGACCCACGCTGGCCTTGGTTGCCCGGACTGGCCAGGTTGCTACGGGTTTATCAGCGTGCCGAAGAGTGAAGCCCAACTGGCCCATGCCGAGCTGCATTTTCCAGACACGCCGGTGGTTGCCCACAAGGGCTGGAACGAGATGATTCACCGCTATTTCGCCGGCACCCTTGGCTTGCTGATTGTGTTGCTGGCGGCGCGTTCCTGGACTCATCGCCATCATCTGGACCAACCCCTGAAGCTGCCGTTGTTCTTGCTGGCGGTGGTGTTTGCCCAAGCGGCCTTTGGCATGTGGACGGTCACCCTCAAGCTCTGGCCGCAGGTGGTGACGGGACATTTGCTGGGTGGCTTTGCGACCTTGAGCCTGCTGTTTCTGCTGACCTTGCGCTTGTCCGGTGTATTGCCGGCGCTGATCGTGCCGCGACGTTTGCAGTACTGGGCGACGGCCGGGTTGTTGTTGGTGATCGGGCAGATCGCTCTCGGCGGCTGGGTCAGTGCCAACTACGCGGCGGTGGCCTGTATCGACTTCCCCACTTGTCACGGGCAATGGTTGCCACCGGCTGATTTCGCCAACGGCTTTCACCTGACCCAACACATCGGCCCCAATTACCTCGGCGGGCAGCTCGACAGCGATGCGCGCACGGCGATCCACCTGACTCACCGCATTGGCGCGTTGCTGGTCACGCTGGTGCTGCTGGGGCTGGCCTGGCAGCTCAAAGTCGTTGGTATGACCCGACTCGCCGGGTTGGTGCTGGGGGCATTGGCGGTGCAGATCACCCTGGGCATCAGCAATGTGCTGTTTCACCTGCCGTTGCCGGTGGCCGTTGCCCATAACGCGGGCGGCGCGGCGCTGTTGCTGACGATGGTGCTGGTCAACTATCACGCACGAACCAGCCTGGTTCGAGTCAGGCAGCAGACGCCCGGGCGCTGGCGCTTCAGCCCGCGTAAACACACGGCCGGGCCGATAACAATAAAAGGAGAAATGCCATGGCGACTCTGATCGGCGAACGACGGCGCCAAGCGATCTGGCGTGACTATCTGGAGCTGACCAAACCGAAAGTCGTGGTGTTGATGCTGATCACTTCGCTGGTCGGTATGTTCCTCGCCACGCGTGCCGGGGTGCCGTGGACGGTGCTGGTGTTCGGCAATCTGGGGATTGGTCTGTGCGCGGGTGGCGCGGCGGCGGTCAACCATGTGGTGGACCGGCGGATTGACGCGGTGATGGCGCGCACGCACAAGCGGCCACTGGCCGAAGGCCGGGTTTCACCGACCGCCGCATTGACCTTCGCGCTGTTGCTGGCGGTGGCCGGGCAAACCTTGTTACTGGCCTTTACCAACCCGCTGACGGCGTGGCTGACCCTCGCCTCGCTGCTGGGCTATGCGGTGGTCTACACCGGGTTTCTCAAGCGGGCGACGCCGCAGAACATCGTTATCGGCGGACTGGCCGGCGCTGCACCGCCACTGTTGGGTTGGGTCGCCGCCACCGGGCATGTCAGCGCCGAACCGCTGCTGCTGGTGCTGATTATCTTTGCCTGGACCCCGCCACACTTCTGGGCGCTGGCGATTCACCGCAAGGAGGAGTACGCCAAGGCCGATATTCCCATGCTGCCGGTGACCCATGGTGAGCATTACACCAAGATCCACATCCTGCTTTACACCTTTGCCCTGCTGGCCGTGAGCTTGATGCCCTATGTCATTCACATGAGCGGCTTGCTGTACCTGGTTTGCGCTCTGGGACTGGGCGCGAGGTTTCTGCAATGGGCCGTGGTGCTGTACCGTGGCACTCAGCCGCACGCGGCGATCAACACCTTCAAGTACTCTATTTACTACTTGTTCCTGCTGTTTATCGCCCTGCTCGTAGACCACTACTTATTGTTGAACCTATGACCCGAACCCAGAAAACCGTCTTCATTCTTGTTGCCCTGATCGCGCTGGTCCTGGGGCTTACCGTCAACAAAGTACTGTCCGGCAAAGGCCAGGGCGATACGACTGCACTGATCGACGCCGGGATTATCCTGTTGCCGCAAAGCCGCAACTTGCCGGACGTGCAGATGACCAATCAGGACGGCCAACCGGTCACGGTCAATGCATTGAAAGGTAAGTGGAGCCTGCTGTTCTTTGGTTACACCTTCTGCCCGGACATCTGCCCGACCACCCTGGCACAACTACGGCAGATCAAGAGCGAGCTGCCAGCGGACGCGGTCGACAAGTTGCAGATCATTCTGGTCAGCGTCGACCCGAACCGCGACACCCCCAAGCAGCTCAAGCAGTACCTGGGTTACTTCGATCCGCAGTTTGTCGGCCTGACACCGGCTTCGGTCGAAGACCTGCAGAAAGTCGCCAATGCGGTGAGCATTCCGTTCATCCCGGCGGACACCAGCAAACCCAACTACACCGTCGACCACAGCGGCAACCTGGCGGTGATCGGGCCTGACGGCACCCAGCGCGGGTTCATTCGTGCACCGTTGAACAACACGAAACTGGTGGCCCAGTTGCCGGTGATGCTCAAGCGTCAATAACACCGCAAATCCCAATGTGGGAGCGAGCCTGCTCGCGATAGCGGACTGACATTCAAGATCGATGTTGGCAGTGATGGCCCCATCGCGAGCAGGCTCGCTCCCACAGGGGTGGTGTTTCAGGCATAAAAAATGGGGCGCAATGAATGCGCCCCATTTTTCGTTACATCAGCAGATCAGAACGCCGGCAACACCGCGCCTTTGTACTTCTCCAGAATGAACGCCCTCACTTCCGGGCTGTGCAGGGCAGCAATCAGTTTCTTCATCGCGTCGCTGTCCTTGTCGTCCGGGCGGGCGACCAGGATGTTCACGTAAGGCGAGTCCTTGCCTTCGATTACCAGCGCGTCCTTGGACGGATCGAGCTTGGCTTCCAGCGCGTAGTTGGTGTTGATCAGCGCCAGGTCGACCTGGGTCAGCACACGCGGGATGGTCGCGGCTTCCAGTTCACGGAACTTCAGGTCTTTGGTGTTCTCGGTGATGTCCTTGACGGTCGACAGGATGTTTTTCGAATCCTTCAACTTGATCAGGCCAGCCTTCTCCAGCAGCAACAGCGCACGGCCGCCGTTGGTGGCATCGTTCGGGATCACCACGTTGGCGCCGCCTGGCAGTTCAGCGAGGGTCTTGTACTTGCTGGAGTACGCGCCCAGCGGCTCCAGGTGCACGCCGGCAACGCTCACCAGGTGTGTGCCCTTGGCTTTGTTGAACTCATCGAGGTATGGCTGGTGCTGGAAGAAGTTGGCGTCCAGGCGTTTCTCGGCAACCTGTACGTTCGGCTGCACGTAGTCGGTGAACACCTTGACCTTGAGGTCGACGCCTTCTTTGGCCAGTGCCGGTTTCACGAACTCGAGGATTTCCGCGTGCGGAACCGGGCTGGCAGCGACGGTCAGGGTTTCAGCGGCCTGAGTGGAGAACGCTGCAACGGCAGCGAGCGCGACGAGTAGTTTTTTCATTCAGCAAACTCCTTGTGAGGCGCCCTTTCGGGCGTCTGCCAGCCGTGGCCGGCGATTGCATTTATTTTCGGGAAAAGTGCACCACCAGCTTATCGCCGACGGTTTGCAGAACCTGGACCAACACCAGCAGCAACACTACGGTCACCACCATCACGTCAGTCTGAAAACGTTGGTAACCGAAGCGGATCGCCAAGTCACCCAAACCACCAGCGCCGACCACACCAGCCATGGCGGTGTAGGACACCAGCGTAATCGCAGTCACCGTGATCGCTGCGAAAATGCCTGGGCGGGCTTCCGGCAGCAAGGCATTGGTGATGATCTGGCGAGTGGTCGCGCCCATGGCCTGGGTCGCTTCGATGATGCCGCGATCGACTTCACGCAGGGCAGTTTCCACCAGGCGGGCGAAGAACGGCGTAGCGCCGACTACCAGCGGCGGAATCGCCCCGCCGACACCCAGCGAGGTGCCGGTAATCAATACGGTGAACGGAATCATCACGATCAGCAGAATGATGAACGGCAGCGAACGCAGGATATTCACGATCAGCGACAGCAGCGCGTAAACGCCTTTGGCTTCGAGCAACTGGCGCGGGCTGCAGAGGAACAGCAACACGCCCAGCGGCAGGCCGAGCAGTACGGTGAACAACAGCGAACCACCGAGCATCAGAAAGGTGTCGCCAGTAGCCAGCCAGATTTCGAACCAGTCGATATTGGCGAAGAAACTCATCAGGGCTTCCATTAACGCAGCACCTCCATGTGGACGTCAGCTGCGGTGAAGCGGGCAAACGCCGCGTCCATGTCGCCGCCGGTGACCGCCAGGGTCAATTGTCCGTAGGGGACGTCTTTGATGCGGTCGATACGACCGGCGAGGATGCTGTAGTCCACACCCGTTTCGCGGGCGACGGTGCCCAGCAACGGCGCGTAGGTCGCGTCGCCCTGGAAGGTCAGGCGCACGATACGGCCCGGCACGTGAGCGAAGTCGTCGCGCTGTTCGCTTTCGTCGATTTGCTCGTCCTCCTGCACGAAACGCTTGGTGGTCGGGTGCTTCGGGTGCAGGAACACGTCGGCCACCGGACCTTGCTCGACAATCACGCCAGCGTCCATCACGGCGACCTGGTCGCAGACCCGGCGAATCACGTCCATTTCATGGGTGATCAGCACAATGGTCAGGTTCAGCTCACGGTTGATCTCGGCCAACAGTTGCAGGACCGACGCGGTGGTTTGCGGATCGAGGGCGCTGGTGGCTTCGTCACACAGCAGGATTTTCGGCTTGGTCGCCAGGGCGCGGGCAATGCCGACGCGCTGCTTCTGGCCGCCGGACAGCTGCGCTGGGTATTTCTTTGCGTGGTCGGACAGGCCGACGCGAGCGAGCAACTCCGCCACTCGTAGGTCGATCTCGCTGCGCGACAGTTCACCGGCCAGGGTCAGCGGCAACGCGACGTTGTCGGCAACGGTCTTGGAGGCCAGCAGGTTGAAGTGCTGGAAGATCATCCCGACTTGCTGGCGGAAGCGGCGTAGCGCATTGGCGTCCAGTGCGGTGACTTCTTCGCCATCGACGATGATCTTGCCGCCGCTGGAGTCTTCCAGGCGGTTGATCAGGCGCAACAGGGTACTTTTTCCCGCACCGGAATGACCGATCAGGCCGTATACCTGACCGTTCTCAATCGACAGATTGGTAGGGTGCAGCGCGGGAATATCCTTACCGGCAACGCGGTAAGTTTTATGGACGTTTTGAAACTCGATCACGTAGCGAACCTTGTGGGGCGCGTTAGAAAAGGATCAGCGGTTAGCCGGGCGGGCATTTTAGCCTGTCCGTATAGAGGCTCTTAGCATTTATTTCGCATTCATCCAGTCATTTGGAAATAACGCGATAACCGGAAATGCAAAAGATCGCAGCCTGCGGCAGCTCCTACGGACCGATGTAGGCACTGCCGGAGGCTGCGATCTTCTTCTTTTAAGGCTTATGCGGCGTCAGAACCATCTGTGCCGGGACATTGCGCAGAATCTGCCGCTCGATCTTCAGGTCGAAGTCGGCATCCAGCTTCTTCACCCGTTTGGTCAGCAGCGTGGCCAACCACGGGTAATCTTCGGTGCGCGGCGCCTGAATGCTGACGTCGCACTGGTAACTCACCACATCGCTGGCAATCGCATCGAGTTGCCGACGCAATTGCTTGCTATCGGCGATGTTCAGCGCAACGGTGGTGCTCTCGGCCGTTGGGTCGATGACCTTGGCGACACGCTTGGCTTCGGCGGCCTTGAGGGCGGCCTCTGCCTGGTCCAGTTCGGCTTTGCGCGCATGGCTGATGGCATTGTTGACGCCACCGGTCAGCGCCGGGGCTTTGGGCATCAACGCACGAGCCCGGCTCAGGGCCGTGGCGGCGGCATTCACGTCACCTTTTTGCAGAACGTTCTGGCTGCGTTGCAAATAGGCTTCGGCGAGTTGCCGTTGATATTGCACCAGCGACGGGTCGTTGGGTGATTCAGCCTGCAAGGCGGCCAATTGATCTTCGGCGGTGGCCAGTTCACTGCTGGCCAGGCTTTGCTGCAGTTGCGCGATCGCCGTGGCCCGTGCGTCAGGAACTTCAGGGGCTGGCGGCGTGCTTTGGCAGGCGCCAAGTAGCAGCGAAAATGCAACAAGGAGCAGATAACGGGAGGCGAACGGCTTCATTCCTGCGACTCTCTGATTGCGCAAAAAACGAGCAAGTCTACACCCCTCGACGGGGCAGGACAAAACTCAGCAGAAACAGCGCGGCGGCAGCCACCACAATCGACGGGCCGGCCGGCGTGTCCTTGAACCACGACAGCGCCAGGCCACCGCAGACCGCGAGTATACCGAGCAAACTCGCGCCCAAGGCCATCTGCTCTGGAGAACGTGCGTGACGTTGTGCCGCAGCCGCCGGGATGATCAGCAAGGAAGTAATCAGCAGTACGCCGACGATTTTCATCGCTACCGCAATCACCACCGCAATCAACAGCATCAAGATCAGGCGCAACGCCGCCACGGGCAGGCCTTCGACGGTGGCCAGTTCTTCATGCACGGTAATCGCCAGCAATGGCCGCCATAGCGCCACCAACAGCAGCATCACCGCCGCGCTGCCGCCGAGGATCCATGCCAGATCGGTCGGGCTGATTGCCAGCAGGTCGCCGAACAGATAGGCCATCAGGTCGATCCGCACTTCATGCATGAAGCTTAGTACCACCAGGCCCAGAGAGAGCGTGCTCGGCGCAAGAATCCCCAACAAGGTGTCGGAGGCCAGGGGCTGGCGCTGTTGCAAGGTCACCAGCAGTACGGCCAGCAACAGGCAGCCGACAGTCACCGCGATGGTCGGGCTGACATCCAGCAGAAAACCCAGCGCCACGCCGAGTAGCGCTGCATGGGACAGGGTGTCGCCGAAATAGGCCATGCGCCGCCAGACCACGAACGATCCCAGCGGACCTGCGACGGCGGCCAGGGCCAGGCCTGCGAGCAGGGCGTACAACAGAAAATCAGCCATGCTTGCAGCCATCTCCATGAACGTGGGTGTGAACGGCCGGTGCCGCGCTGACGACCGAGCCATGCAAGTCGTGGGCGTGGTCGTGATGGTGGTGATAGACCGCCAGGCTCTGTGCGTTCTTGCCGAACAACTCGACGAACGCCGGGTCGCCGCTGACCTGCTCGGGATGCCCGGAGCAGCAGACGTGGCGATTGAGGCAGACCACCTGGTCGGTGGTGCTCATCACCAGGTGCAGATCGTGGGAAACCATCAATACCCCGCAACCGTGGCGGTCGCGCAGGCGGGTGATCAGGCTGTAGAGTTCGGCTTGTCCGGCCACGTCGACGCCTTGCACCGGCTCGTCGAGCACCAGCAGTTCGGGCTCGCGCAACAGGGCGCGGGCCAGCAGCACGCGCTGCATTTCGCCGCCGGAAACGCTCTGCACCGGGCTGTCGATCACCTGTTCGGCACCGACTTCCTTGAGCGCCGCCAAAGCGCGCGCACGATCCACGCCGGGCACCAGGCGCAAGAAGCGCAGCACCGAGAGCGGCAAGGTCGGGTCAACATGCAGTTTCTGCGGCATGTAGCCGACCCGCAGTTTCGGCTTGCGCCAGACGCTGCCGCTGTCGGGCTTGAGCAGGCCAAGCACGGCGCGGACCAGCGTGGTCTTGCCGGCGCCGTTGGGGCCGATCAGGGTAACGATCTGCCTCGGCTCGACGCTCAGCTCGATGTTGTCCAGCACGCTTTGCCCGGCGAAGGTCACCGCAACCTGATTGAGGCGGATTAACGCAGTGCTCATCAAGCCCCCTGGCAACCCGAGCAAAGACCGACCACTTCGACAGTCTGGCCCTCGACCACAAACCCGACTTCGCCGGCGCTGTGGATGATGGTGTCGCTGATGGATTTTTGCTCGAGTTCGATGGCCGCATGGCATTCACGGCAAATCAGGAACTGGCCCTGGTGGGCGTGCCCCGGATGATTGCAGCCAACGAAGGCGTTGAGCGAGGAAATGCGGTGGACCAGGCCGTTATCCAGCAGGAAATCCAGCGCGCGATACACCGTCGGCGGCGCGGCGCGGCGGCCATCCTGCTCGCTGAGTACCGCCAGAATGTCGTAGGCGCCCAACGGCTTGTGGCTTTGCCAGACCAGTTCCAGCACCCGCCGACGCAACGCGGTCAGGCGCAAGCCTAGACGTGCGCAAATGACATCGGCCTCGGACAATGCGCTGTGCACGCAGTGAGAGTGGTCGTGGGGACGGCTGGCTAGCGGTGTTTTAGGCATGAGCGGCGACGCGTTTTGTGAGAGACGTTATTATGTTACCCGTTCTCGCCTCTTTGAGTGGTCATCGTGCCCAGACTTTTTGCCATTTTTGTCACATTTACTGCCAGTTTATTCGCGATCAACGCCGCTCATGCCGAGGTGAACGTGCTGACCAGCATCAAGCCCCTGCAGCTGATTGCTGCTGCGGTACAGGATGGTGTCGGGGTTCCCGAGGTCTTGCTGCCGCCGGGTGCGTCGCCGCATAACTACGCCTTGCGTCCTTCCGACGTACGGAAGGTACAGTCGGTGGAGCTGCTCTACTGGATCGGCCCGGACATGGAGGGTTTCCTTCCGCGCGTGCTCAAAGGTCGTAGCCTGCCGTCGGTTGCCGTGCAGGAGCTGCCGGGTCTGAAACTGCGGCGCTTCGCCGAAGACAGCCACTCTCACGCAGAAGAGGCCGACGAGCACGATCACGACCACCGCCCTGGCAGTCTCGATGCCCACCTCTGGCTGTCACCGGTCAATGCGCGGGTGATCGCGGCAAAAATCGCCACTGACTTGAGTGCTGCGGATCCGGCCAATGCGCCGCGCTATCGGAGCAACCTCAAGGCGTTCGATGAGCGCCTGGACGCGTTGGACCTGCGCTTGAAAGCGCGTCTGATCGGTATCGCGGGCAAACCTTACTTCGTGTTCCATGAAGCGTTCGACTACTTCGAAGACGCTTACGGCCTCAAGCACACCGGCGTGTTCAGCGTGGCTGCAGAAGTGCAGCCAGGCGCCCAACACGTTGCGGCGATGCGCTCGCGCTTGCAGGATGTCGGCAAGACTTGCGTGTTCAGTGAACCACCGTTGCGCCCACGCCTGGCCGAGACGCTGGTGGCCGGTTTGCCGGTGAAACTGGCGGAGCTGGATGCGTTGGGCGGCTACACGCCGGCGACGGCTCGGGGCTATGAGCAGGTGCTGGAGAAGTTGGGGAATGATTTGGCGGGGTGTCTGGAGTCGCTTTAACTCCGGGATATGCGTCGCCTCCATCGCGAGCAAGCTCGCTCCCACGGGATTTTCGCTGTCCATGTGGGAGCGAGCTTGCTCGCGATGCTTTAAAGGGCGAACGGCAACGGCGTGCTGACGTGCTGACGCTGGGCCAGGCGCTGCTGGAACTCCATCGGGTCGTGAATCAGCACGTCCTGCCCGGCAAAGGATTCGGCGGCGATCAAGCGTGACAGCCAGAACCGCACGCAGGCTACCCGCAGCATGGTCGGCCACAGATCAGCTTCGGCGGCGGTGAACGGACGCAGCGCGGCATAAGCCCCGAGCAATGCCCTCGCCCGCGGGCCGTCAATCAAGCCGTCTTCGTCCGAGCACCAGTCATTCAGGGCAATCGCCACGTCGTAGAGCATCGGGCCTGAGCAGGCGTTGTAGAAGTCGATCAGCCCGGTCAGGTGCGTGCCTTCGAACATCGCGTTGTCGCGGAACAGGTCGGCGTGGATGTTGGCCCGAGGCAGCGCCAGAATTTTGGTTTTTTGCTCAGTAATTTCGTTCAAGGCGCGTTGCAGCAGATTGCTTTGCGCGGCATTCAGGTGCGACAGCAGCTGCGTGCCTTCTTCGAGCATCCAGTCGAGGCCGCGATCGGTCTTGCGCTTGATCAGGTTGTCTTTGGTTGCCAGATGCAGATGCCCCAGCAACTCACCGACTTGCGCGCAATGCTGTGCGTTGGCTTCCTTGATGTGCTTGCCAGCCAGTCGTGGCTGCAGCAGTGCAGGCTTGCCGGCCAATTCGCGCAGGGCGATGCCGTCGGTGGTGCGCAACGCATAGGGCACCGGCAAGTTGGCGTCGTGCAGCACGTCGAGCAGCTCGATAAAGAACGGCATCTCCTGCACGGGGCCGCGCTCAACCAGGGTCAGGACAAACTCGCCCTGCTCCAGGCTGATGAAGAAATTGGTGTTTTCGCTACCCGCGGCAATCCCCTGGAAATCAAGCAGGCGGCCGAGCCCATAAGGGGCGAGAAAGGTTTCCAGCTCGGGCCGAGCCAGGGGGGTGAACACAGACATGGTTAAAAACTGCTCAGTTCGGGCGCTGCGGTTGAGCCAGCGCCGATTAAAGTTAAGAAACTACTTCCACGTAAAAATTTCCCACGCCGGAATCAGCATATTCGGCTGATCCGAGCGGATATAGTTTGCCTCCGTTCCGTCCGCACGTATCAGAAAGTACGGTTTTCCACCCTTCGGTGTGACCTTGATCGCGTACACGAAGCCGTTCTGGCGGTACTCCTGAATGACTTTGTCGCCTTCAGTGTGGATGGTGACTTCCGGTTCCGGCGTCGGTGCATCATTGGCTGCCATGACGGCCAGTGGAGTGATTGCAAAGAAGCCAGCCAGCAACAGGCGATTGAGTGAGCGCATGATAACCTTGTCCCTTTGTCGTCAACGGTCCCGCTATTCTAGCGCCGGACCCGCCGAAAAGGTTGATCCTGCTCATGAGCCAAGCCCCCCTCGTCCTGGTGGACGGTTCTTCTTACCTGTACCGCGCCTTTCACGCGCTACCACCGTTGACCACGTCCAAAGGCCTGCCGACCGGCGCGGTCAAGGGCGTGCTGAACATGCTCAAGAGTCTGCGCAAGCAGTACCCGGACAGCCCGTTCGCCGTGGTATTCGACGCCAAGGGCGGGACATTTCGCGATGACCTGTACGCCGAATACAAAGCCAACCGCCCCAGCATGCCCGATGACATGCGTGTACAGATCGAGCCATTGCATGCGAGCGTGATCGCCCTGGGCTTTCCGTTGCTGTGTGTCGATGGCGTTGAGGCCGACGACGTGATCGGCACGCTGGCCCGCAGCAGCGCGGCCGCTGACCGTCCGGTGGTGATCTCCACAGGCGACAAGGACATGGCGCAGTTGGTCGACGGGCACATTACCTTGGTCAATACCATGACCGGTAGCGCGATGGATGTGGCTGGCGTGAAGGAGAAATTCGGCGTCGCTCCCGAGCAGATCATCGATTACCTGGCATTGATGGGCGATTCCTCCGACAACATTCCAGGCGTTCCGGGCATTGGCCCAAAGACGGCGTCTGGCCTGCTGGTGGGTGTGAACGGTGGCCTGACCGAGCTCTATGCGCAACTCGATATCGTGCCGACGTTGCCGATTCGTGGTGCTAAAACGCTGCCGGCCAAGCTTGAAGAGCACAAGGAAATGGCGTTCCTTTCCTATCAACTGGCAACCATCAAGGTCGATGTGCCGCTGGACATTGGTCTCGACGACTTGCACCTGCGTGAGCCGGACCGTGAAAAGCTCGCCGAGCTCTATACCCTGCTCGAGTTCAAGAGCTGGTTCGAGGAAGTTCAGCGTGATGCCAAGCGAGCGGGCCAGGAAGTGGTCGCGGCGGTTGAAGAGGCCGTGACCGGCGACGATGGGCCCCAGTACACCACGGTCCTCACCCAGGCAGATTTCGACGTCTGGCTGAAGAAGCTGCAAAACGCCACGCTGTTCGCCTTCGATACCGAAACCACGGGCGTCGACGCGCAGCAAGCGCAACTTGTCGGGCTGTCGTTCGCGGTGCAGGCCAACGAAGCAGCCTACATTCCGTTGACCCATTCCTACATGGGCGTGCCGGATCAACTGGATCGCGACACCGTGTTGCGCGCGCTGAAGCCGATTCTGGAAGACCCGAGCAAACTCAAGGTCGGCCAGCACGCCAAGTTCGACATGAACATCCTGGCCAACTGCGCCATTGGTGGTGATCAGAGCTGCGGCATCGTGGTGCAAGGCATCGCCTTCGACACCATGCTCGAGTCCTACGTGCTGGATTCCACCGCGACCCGTCACGACATGGACAGCCTGGCGCTCAAGTATTTGGGCTACACCACCACCAGCTTCCAGGACATCGCGGGCAAGGGCGTCAAGCAACTGACCTTCGATCAGATTTCGCTGGAGCTGGCCGGGCCATACGCCGCCGAAGACGCCGATGTGACGCTGCGTCTGCATCAGACCTTGCATGAAA
The DNA here is from genome assembly GCF_007713465.1 of Pseudomonas sp. H3(2019). Taxonomy (GTDB): domain Bacteria; phylum Pseudomonadota; class Gammaproteobacteria; order Pseudomonadales; family Pseudomonadaceae; genus Aquipseudomonas. Next base: position 107,947 of record NZ_VMSG01000016.1, read on the forward strand.
AACTCGACGCCATTCCAAGCCTGAGCAAAGTCCTCAGCGAAATCGAGATGCCGCTGGTGCCGGTGTTGGCGCGTATCGAGCGCCAGGGCGCGTTGGTCGATGCCAATCTGCTGGGCATCCAGAGCGTTGAACTGGGCGACAAGCTGGTTGAGCTGGAGCGTGAGGCGTTCGCCATTGCCGGTGAAGAGTTCAATCTCGGTTCGCCGAAGCAATTGGGCGTGATCCTGTACGAAAAACTCGGGCTGCCGATTCTCAGCAAAACTGCCAAGGGTCAGGCTTCGACCGCCGAAGCGGTACTGGCGGAACTGGCCGAGCAGGATTACCCGCTGCCCAAGGTGCTGATGCAGTACCGTTCCTTGAGCAAGCTGAAAAGCACCTACACCGACCGTCTGCCCGAGCAGATCAACCCTCGCACCGGGCGGATTCATACGTCCTACCATCAAGCGGTGGCAGCGACCGGTCGCTTGTCTTCCAGTGATCCAAACCTGCAGAACATTCCGATTCGTACTGCCGAAGGTCGACGGATACGTCAGGCGTTCGTTGCGCCCAAAGGCTACAAGCTGTTGGCGGCGGACTATTCGCAGATCGAACTGCGGATCATGGCCCATCTGGCCAAGGACGAAGGGCTGTTGCACGCGTTCCGCAACGACCTCGACGTGCACAAAGCCACTGCTGCCGAGGTGTTCGGGGTTGAACTGGCGGACGTCACCACCGATCAGCGGCGTAGCGCCAAGGCGATCAACTTCGGCCTGATCTACGGCATGAGCGCGTTTGGCCTGGCCAAGCAGATCGGCGTCGACCGTAAACAGTCCCAAGCCTATATCGACCGTTATTTCGCCCGCTATCCGGGCGTGCTCGAGTACATGGAGCGCACCCGCGCTCAGGCGGCCGAGCAGGGTTTCGTCGAAACCATATTCGGTCGTCGCCTGTACCTGCCGGACATCAACGCGAAAAACCCGGCCCTGCGCAAAGGCGCCGAGCGCACGGCGATCAACGCGCCAATGCAAGGCACTGCGGCGGATATCATCAAGAAGGCCATGGTGGCGGTGGATAACTGGCTGACGGCGTCAGGTCTGGACGCCAAAGTGATTCTGCAGGTGCACGATGAATTGGTACTTGAGGTTCGCGAAGACCTGGTCGATCGGGTTCGTGAGGAAATTCGCGCTCACATGAGCGGCGCAGCGACCCTGGATGTACCACTTTTGGTGGAAGTCGGCGTTGGAAACAACTGGGATGAGGCGCATTAAGCCGGTTTGAGGCGAACTTGCCGCGACCTGGTGTCGCGGCAGATGGCTGGCGAAGGGCTCTTAGTTCGGAAAATTCTTGGGGTTATTCCCAATAGGTTTTGAAATTAACCGGAACTAAATCCGTGAACCGCCACTCAGAGTTACTGAATGGGTGGTGAAGCCCTTCGATGCTCCTATGTTGTGTTAAGTGTTGGCAGATATCTGGACCCCGCCCTAGCGGTCCGGAACTTAGACCCCGAATTACTCTCTCCCCATACGTAATTCGGGGTTTTTTTTGCCCAAAAACTGCCTGTGGAACGGTCATGCTGCGTTAAAAACACGGCTCGAAATGCTCATTTAGGTCCCTAAACTCCGCTTTCGAGCCGTGTTTTTGCCTTGCCTGATCGTCCCACAGACAGTTTTCCGTATCTCGGATATCCACAAAAGCTTATTGAGCTTCTGTCTCGGCACCCTTGTCGGCCAGTTCCATCCAGTTTGCCAATACAGTGTAGGCATCTTCGAGGCCCAGGCGTTTTGGCGCCGAGAACAGCTGGATGGTCACGGTTTCGCCCCAGCCTTTACGGATTTCCGCCTGAACTTTGAGCAAGGTGTTCTTCGCTGCGCCATAGGTCAGTTTGTCGGCCTTGGTCAGCAGAATATGCATCGGCATGCCGCTGGCCACGGCCCAGTCGAGCATCAGCAGGTCGAAATCGGTCATTGGATGACGGATGTCCATCATCAGAATCAACCCCTTCAGGCTCTCGCGGCTGCCCAGATAGGCTTCCAGGTGGCGCTGCCAGTGTTGCTTCAGCGGGATGGGTACTTTTGCGTAACCGTAACCCGGCAGGTCGACCAGACGGCGTTCATCGTCTAGCTTGAAGAAGTTCAAGAGTTGCGTGCGGCCTGGTGTTTTCGAGGTGCGCGCCAGGCTGGCGTGAGTCAAGGTGTTCAGGGCGCTGGATTTGCCGGCGTTGGAACGCCCGGCGAAGGCCACTTCAAAGCCTTCGTCGTCGGGACATTGGTCGACTTTGGCGGCGCTGAGCATGAAGGTGGACTGTTGGCACAGGCCGAGGATGGGGTTCTTGAGTTGCATGGGATTTCCGATGTGGGCGGTGCCGAGATTGGTCGCAAAGAGCAGCGTCGTTTCCGTTTCAGTGACGCCAGTATATAATGCCGCAGATTTTGTGTGCGCTTTGTCCCAGCGTAGGATGAAGTTCACGAGAGCGATTGACCTTGATTGCGCACTAGAACGCAGCACGCTCTCAACCCTGAAAAGGTCGTTTTATGACGAAATGGCTGCTAGCTGCCGGTGTCTTGATGCCGCTTTACAGCGCTCAGGCTACACAGGATCCGGAAGCTGTGTACAACCGTGTTTGTGGAGCCTGTCATTCCGGCCAACTCCCAACGGCGCCTCAAAAGGGCGATAAGGAAGCTTGGGCGCCAAGACTGGCGCAAGGTATGGAGACGCTGGTGCAACACGTGACCCAGGGTTTCAAGGCGATGCCGCCGCGTGGTTTGTGCATGGACTGCAGTGCCGAGGATTACCGAGCAATCATCCAGTGGATGAGCGAGTGATCCCGGTCCATAACTCTTTAACCCTTAGCCGTAGTTGGATTAGCTGATGAACAAATTGATCGTGAGTCTGCTGTTGACCCTGGGGATCTCCGGCATAGCCCATGCTGCAGGCGATGCGACTGCTGGTCAGGCGAAAGCCGCAGTATGTGGCGCCTGTCATGGCCCGGACGGCAATAGCATGGCGCCAAACTTTCCAAAACTGGCGGGTCAGGGTGAGCGTTACCTGAACAAGCAACTGCACGACATCAAGTCGGGCAAGCGCACCGTTCTGGAAATGACCGGCCTGCTGACCAACCTGAGCGATCAGGACCTCGCCGACCTCGCTGCCTACTTCGCCAGCCAGAAAGGCAGCGTCGGCGCAGCAGATCCTAAAGTCGTGGCTCACGGTGAAGAGTTGTTCCGTGGCGGCAAGCTGGACCAGGGCATGCCGTCTTGCACCGGTTGCCACTCGCCTAACGGTGCGGGCAACGCCGCTGCTGCCTTCCCGCATCTGGGTGGCCAGCACGCTCAATACATCGCCAAGCAGCTGACCGATTTCCGTGAAGGTAACCGTACCAACGACGGCGACACGAAAATCATGCAGAGCATTGCTGCAAAATTGAGCAACAAGGACATCGAAGCGGTGTCCAGCTACATTCAGGGCCTGCACTAAGGTCGGTTGAGCGGGCGTTGCGCGGGGTGTTGATCTCGCGCAATGTTAACGCTCGATTAATCCTTCGATGCAAACATAAAAAGGGTGGCTTAGGCTGCCCTTTTTTGTGGCTGCTGCCGTTACACTAGAGCACTAATGCCCGCCATGATCTGCCAGAAAACAGGTCGCGCGAGGCGACCCAATTTGTTCAGGAGTAAAGCATGCGTAATCTGATTCTCAGCGCCGCACTCGTCACTGCCAGCCTGTTTGGTATGACCGCCCAAGCTGCCGAACCGCTTGAAGCCGGTAAACAATATGTCGAATTGGGCAGCGCCGTTCCGGTGGCTGTGCCTGGCAAGATCGAAGTCGTGGAGCTGTTCTGGTATGGCTGCCCGCACTGCTATGCATTCGAGCCGACCATCAATCCCTGGGTTGAAAAACTGCCTGCAGACGTGAACTTCGTGCGTATTCCGGCCATGTTCGGTGGTATCTGGAACGTTCACGGCCAGCTGTACATCACCCTGGAAGCGATGGGGGTGGAACACAAGGTTCACAAAGCCGTCTTCGAAGCGATCCACGGTGGCAAGAAGCTCGCTACCCCGGAAGAAATGGCTGAGTTCCTGGCCGGCGAAGGCGTCGACAAGGACAAGTTCCTGAGCACCTACAACTCGTTCGCCGTCAAAGGCAAAGTTGAAGATGCCAAGAAAAAGGCTCAGGCCTATCAGATCTCTGGCGTACCAACCATGGTCGTGAACGGCAAATACCGCTTCGATCTGGGCACTGCCGGTGGTCCTGAAGGCACCTTGAGCGTGGCTGATCAGCTAATCGCCAAGGAGCGCGCCGCTAAGTAAGCGGCGCCCGCCATGCGCCGCTGGGGTACTGAACGTCTCGTTGGTCTGCATGATCCGCAGGTCAACGAGCATCATCTGGAGTCCTCGGGCTTGCCTGCAGACAGCCGTCTGCGGTTGCTCAGTTTCAACATCCAGGTCGGTATCAGTACCGAGCGTTATCGGCATTACCTGACCCGTAGCTGGCAGCATTTGCTGCCGCACACCGGGCGAGCGGATAACCTGCAGAAAATCGGCAATCTGCTGGGCGACTACGATCTGGTCGCTTTGCAGGAAGCCGATGGCGGCAGCCTGCGGTCGGGCTACGTCAATCAAGTCGAACACCTGGCCCAGCTCGGCGCCTTCCCCTACTGGTATCAACAACTCAATCGCAACCTGGGCCGCCTCGCCCAGCACAGCAATGGCGTGCTCAGTCGATTGCGCCCATGGGCGATTGAAGATCATCCGCTGCCCGGGCCCAAGGGCCGTGGTGCGATTCTTGTGCGGTTTGGCGAAGGACCGGATGCGCTGGTGGTCGTGATGATGCACCTCGCGCTGGGGGCACGCGTGCGGACGATGCAGTTGGCCTACATTCGCGAGCTGATCGGCGACTACAAGCATCAGGTGCTGATGGGCGACATGAACACCCATGCCAGTGATCTGCTGCAAACCTCTCCTCTGCGAGACCTGGGGCTGCTCGCGCCGCAAGTCGAAGCGACGTTCCCCAGCTGGCGCCCGCAACGCTGTCTTGACCATATTCTGCTCAGCCCTACGCTGACCCTCGAGCGGGTCGAAGTGCTGGCGCAACCGATTTCCGATCACCTGCCGGTCGCGGTAGAGATTCGTCTGCCGAGTTCGCTCACGGTCGACGCATTGCCCGCGTTGAGTCCTGCCCTTCGCGGAACCCCTGAATGAGCGACGAAGCACAGCGCTGGAAAGAGAAATACCTCAAAAGTATCGAACAGCAGGAAAAGCTCGAGCGCCGCTGGGATGCCCGCCTCGATTTACTACGTCGCGGTTTGGTGCGCAGTACGCTGGCGGCTGAGGGCACCGACCGTGCGGTTGACCAGTGCATGAAGGAAATGCGCGAAGTCATCCGAACCAATGACATGGATGCAGGGTTGGCAGCATTGCTGCCACGCCTGGAAAAAGCCGTGCTCGACTCCGAGCAGCGGCGCGAGACCCGGGTCAATCAAGTCAGTGCTGCGTTGACCTCCCTGGTCAGTCAGCTCCAGGCGTTGCCGTTGCCGCGCGAGATCAGCCGCCCGCTCAAGACCTTTGCCAAGCAGCTCGACGGACGGGTTGGCCAGGCACGTGAGATTCCCCTGTTGCTCGGTGAGCTCAGTGGCCTGCAAGGTCAGGCGCTGAACCTGCTGGAAAACCCTTCCGAGCCAAGCCGCCCAGGTTTGCTGCAGCGTTTGTTTGGCGGTAGAGACGCGGATGCTCAGGCTTCAGAAGCGGGTGAGCTACAACACGAAGCGCTTGCTCCGAGTCCTGTTGAGCAAGTGTCGGCACCTGTAACAGAGGCGACAGCCGAGCCGGTGCATGAGTCACCAGTGCCGTTGCCGATCCAGGTTATTACCCCTGCTGTACACGAAATCCCGGCACCCACCGCGCAGGTGCCGCACGCTGCGATTGCAGAGTCGGAGCCGTTGGCACCTCAGTCGCTGGAAGAAGCAAAGCCATCACCTGACGTGGTGGCTTTTGTTCCTCCAGTGCTGGCCGTCGAAGCTGCGCGTGGCAAAGCGCAGGTAGCGGAACAGAATCTACCGGATGTGGATACGCCGGAAGAACCGCAGATATCCCCGACACCCGACCCGGTGACGGCTGCTGATTCAGTGGCGATCAATCCAGACGAGCTGACATCCGACGTCCCTCGGACGGGGGATGAAGCTTCGCCGTTAATTGATAGCCTTCCTCCCCTGCCGGCGATGGCAGAAGCCTTGGCTACTCTGGACCCGGAGCATCCTGAGCAGGATGTTCTTTACGCACTGCCCGACTCGCCGGAGCCGTCCTACAGCTCGGTGGCCAAACACATCGAGAGCACGCTGCTGGGGCTGCTGGACGATTTGTCGCTGCCCGAGCGTCACCGTCCGCAGGCCGAGGCGATGCGCGATCGGCTGCAAAATGGCTTGAATTGGTACGAACTGCTGCCGATCCTCGATGATCTGGCGGTTTTGATGCTGGCGATCACTGACAGTGGTCAGCATGAGTTCGAGGTTTATCTCAAGCAACTCAATGAGCGATTGGAGTCCTTCCAAATCAACCTGCAAGCCGCCAGTGAGGGTCATGCCGACAACCGCTCTGCTGCGCGGGAGATGGACACGCAGATCCGTGAGCAGGTCGATGGCTTGCAGAGCAGCATGCAGGACGCGGCCGATCTGGAGGGCCTCAAGCATGTGCTGGAGAACCACCTCGAAGGGTTGCTCGGCACCATGGATCAGCACCAGAAACAGCGCGACGAGCGTGAGCAGGAAGTTGCGGCACGCCTGCAAGGTTTGGCCGAGCGAGTCGCGAGCATGGAGCAGGAGGCTCAGGGTTACCGCGAGCACCTGGAAGAGCAACGCCAGAAAGCCCTGGTCGATCCGCTGACTGGTTTACCGAACCGGGCGGCCTGGAGCGAGCGTCTGGAGCATGAGATTGCGCAGTGGCAGCAACACGGAAACTCGCTGTTGCTGGCGATGCTCGATCTCGACCATTTCAAGCGCATCAATGATAACTACGGCCACCTGGCCGGCGACAAAGTGTTGAAGATCATTGCCAGCGTGCTGCACAAGCGCCTGCGCGGTACGGACTTCATCGCCCGTTTCGGCGGTGAGGAGTTTGTCTTGCTGGTGCCCAACACCCCTTTGGCGGTCGGCGCCAGGTTGGCAGAAACCCTGCGCGCGGCTATCGAAGCCTGCCCGTTTCACTTCAAGGGCGAGCGCGTGACGATCACCGTATCCATGGGGATGACGGCGTTCAGGGCGGGAGAACACAGCGACCTGGTGCTAAAAAGAGCCGATCAGGCACTTTACCGGGCGAAAAATGCCGGCAGAAACCGGGTAGAGCTGGGCTGATGGCAAGTGTTCCATGTTGTCTGATGCCAAGCTTTTGCCGGCTCAGTACGAGGCAGTACGTTACACTGTTGCATAACTGTCTTCAGCGTACTGCCCACGTCATGAAATCTATTGCTCTGTTTTTGGTGCTTCTTGTTCTGGCGGGTTGCGCGAGCGGTCCTCGAATCGACACCCGCCATCCGTCGGTGAACTACGACAACCGTGTGCAGTATATCGTCGTGCATTACACCACCGCTTCGCAGGAGCGTTCGTTGGCGTTGTTGACCCACGGCCAGGTCAGCAGTCATTACCTGATTGGCGACGACAAGAACGCCACCATTTTCAAACTGGTGGATGAAAGCCGCCGGGCCTGGCATGCCGGGGAAAGCGAGTGGCAGGGCCGGACCTGGCTGAACTCAAGCTCGATTGGCATCGAAATCGTTAATCCGGGGTTTCGCGATACGCCTGCCGGGCGCGTCTGGTATCCCTACAGTGAGGCGCAGGTTCAGTCTTTGATCTTCCTGATCAAGGACATCAGCAAGCGCAACAACATCAGCCCGCGAAACATCATTGGCCACAGCGACATCGCGCCGCTGCGCAAGCTTGACCCTGGGCCGTTGTTCCCGTGGAAGCGTCTGGCCGACGAAGGGCTGGTGGTCTGGCCCGATGCCCAGGCCGTAGCGCGTCAGCAAGCACTATTCGATGCACAACTGCCGAGCATCACCTGGTTTCAGGAAGAGCTCGCGCGTTTGGGCTATGCAACACCGCAGACCGGTGAGCTGGATGTGGCCACCCGGCATGTGCTGGCAGCTTTCCAGATGCACTATCGACCTTCACGGTTTGACGGTACGCCAGACGCGCAAAGCGCCGCGATTCTGCAAGTGCTCAACCAGACAAAATAATGACGCCCGCCCGACGGTCAGGGCTATTTTCTGATCAGTAGCTATAACTCATTGGTAATCCTTCGGATATTCAATGATGGCGGCCGCGAGCGAGACCCTGCGCAGTTGGTTCTATCGCCCGTGGTCTTTGGCGATGCTAGCGGCTGCGCTGAGTGCGGCTTTGCTCTTGGCCGGTAGCCTGGGCGTGGCGCTGCGGCAGGTCCAGCAACGCGAAAGCGAACAGATGAACGCGCAGGGCGAGCGCTTTCTAGAGCGCCTGGAGCAACTATTCGGTCAACTGCGCGAAGGTCTGGATGACCTGGAAGCGCAGCCGTTGCGTAGCTGCGACACGGACATGATCGCGACCTTGCAGCAGGTCAGTTTCAATTACCGCTTCGTGTATGAGGCGGCCTATATCGACGCTACGCAATTCTGTTCGAATCGGCCGCGGCAGGATGGGCTTTCGGCAATCCGACCACCGGACATCAAAGGACCGACCTACAGTTATTGGCTCAACACCTCGACCGAGCCCGACGAAAACCGTGCGGCGCTGATGTTGGGACGCGGTAATTTTCGCGTCGCCACCTCCCGAGGGCATTTGACCGACATGGTCGATCTGACGCCCGGCAGCGGCCTGTTGGTAGTGGTGGATCATGGCGCTCGGGCGATCCCCGTACTCGGCACACCACAAGCCTGGCCACTCAGCGACCCTTGGTCGCCCTTCAGCAGTGAACCGTTGCAGGTCACGAAAACCCGGTTGATCTATCGGATGCCGACCAACAATCCCGAGTACCAGTTGGTGTTGATCAGCCCACGAACCGCATCGCACCTGCCCACGCTGTGGTGGTGGTTGGTGCCGGCAAGCCTGGTGCTGGGTTTGAGCATTGGCGGTTTGGTGTTTCTGCTGGCCCGCCAGCGGCAATCGTTGGGCGGTGAGTTGCAGGGAGCCCTCAAGCGTGGCGAGTTACAGGTCCTGTATCAGCCAATCTTCGATCTCAAGAGTCGTCACTGTGTCGGTGCCGAAGCCTTATTGCGCTGGCGTCGGCCGGACGGCACGCTGACCAGTCCGGACCTGTTTATTCCCATGGCGGAAGACTCCGGGCAGATCCGTCAGATCACTGACTTCGTGTTGCAGCGATTGCTTGAACAGCTCGGTAAGTTACTTCGCGCCAACCCGCAGTTGTATATCTCGGTCAACCTGGCCGCCTGCGACGTCATGGTGCCGCGGATTGGCCAGGTCATGGAGCACTTACTGGCCATACACCAGGTTGCTGCGCGGCAGATCGCGTTTGAGGTGACCGAGCGCGGGTTGATCGATGTGGTGGTCGCACGGGAGAACCTGCAAGCCTTGCGCGATGCCGGGCATCAAGTGTTGATCGACGACTTTGGCACCGGTTATTGCAGCCTGGCTTACCTGCAAACCCTGCCGGTGGACTACCTGAAAATCGACAAGGCTTTCATTGATGCGCTGGGTCACGACGCCGCCAGCAGCGGTGTGGCGCCGCACATCATTCGCATGGCGCATGCCTTGCAGCTCAAGGTGATTGCCGAAGGTATCGAACATGAAGCCCAGGCCACGTTGCTGAGCAGTGAGGGAGTGAATTACGGCCAAGGCTGGTTGTTCGCCCATGCCTTGACCGCGACGCAGTTCATTGAATTGATCACCCGAGGCCGTCGGTTGGCGTCACGGCGGCTGGATGACGAGGCGTGATCGCCCGTTAGAGTGGCAGTGCCATGTAGAACTGAGTGCCTTGCCCCGGTCTGGAATACACACCCATGCGGCCGCCGTGCAGTTGCACGATCTCCTTGCACAGTGCCAGGCCGAGCCCGGCACCACCCTTCTTGCGCCCGACCTGAACGAAGGGTTCGAAAATCCGCCCCTGCTGGCCGTAGGCGATGCCTTCGCCATTGTCCTCGACGCTGACGATCACCCGCTCGCCATGCCGACGCGCTTGCAAGCGTATCTGCCCATTGTGGCTGGTATGGCGCAGCGCGTTGTCGATCAGGTTGTCCAGCACCCGGTCGAGTTGCGCCTGATCGGCCTGCAGTCGAGGGAGTGGCGTGTGCACTTCCACCAGCAACTCGATGCTTTGCTCATTGGCCCGCTCGGCGAAACGCTCCTGTGCTTGCTCCAGCAGGTCATCGATGTTGCACGGCGCCAGGGTGAGTTTTTGTAGACCATTCTGATAACGCGAGAAGTTCAGCAGGTCGTTGATCAACTGCATCAAACGCTGCATTTCCTCATTTACTGTGTTCAACAGGTCGGCTTCGCGAGAGTCCTCGGCAAAGTGCGCGCGCTCACGGAACAGACCGAAGGCCATGTGCATGCCGGTGACCGGCGTACGCAGCTCATGGGAGGCGCGCAGTACGAACTCACTGCGCACCCGCTCAAAGGCCCGTTGCTCGGTAACATCGTGCAGCACCATGACCGCGCCGAGGATATGCCCCTGGGGATGAATGACCGGCGTCAGGCTGTAGGTCAACAGTCGCGACTCGCCATCGACTTCGATGCTCAGGTCTTCAGGCGCACGCTCCAGTGTTCCGCCGCGCAGTACCGTTTGTAGTTGTTCATCGAGCTCCGGCCGTTGGAGCGCGGTGCCCAGGCCTTGGCCGAGGCGGCCTTCGTCCCAGCCCAACTGACGCTGTGCGACCGGATTGAGGTGCTCCAGATGGCCCTGACGATCAATCATCAGCAAACCGTCATCAATGCTGTCGAGCACGGCTTGCAAGCGTTGCTGACCAGCGAGCAGTTCATCGACATTGGTTGCCTGATGCTCACGCAAGGCTTCGGCCATGATCCCGAAGCGTCGGGTGAGCTGGGTCAGCTCCACCGCCGGGGAAATCGGCAGAGTGACATCGAAGTTACCCTGGCCGATGTTATCCGCGGCCTTGGCCAGTGCCTCGATCGGCTCACCGAAGCGCCGGGCGATGCCGTGAGCGGTGACGAAGCCGATGAACAGCACTGCCAACCCGACCAATCCGAGCAAGCCGGCAATCAGCAGCGCATGTTCGCGGGCATTGCGCTGGGTATCGTTGATGTTGTCCAGCGCTTGTTTGTGTTCGGCGATCAGGCCGTTGCGCAGCACGTTGAACTTTTCGGTGAGGCCCCGATTGCCGGCGAGCTTGCCGGACGGTTCCTGCATGAGGCTGAAGGCTTTGAGAAAGGACAGGTAGTCCGTGCGGGCCTGCTCGAAGCCATGATGCTCGCCATTGAAACTGTTTTCGTGCTCGATGCCTTGATCCAGCAGCTCGAAGTAGCGCCGTTCTGAGGTTTCCAGTGCCTCAAGGTCGGGCTTTATGCTGAGCATGTTGATCAACTGATCGTCCAGGGTCTGGCGCAGCTTGAGTTCCAGGTCCAGGGTGATGAAATTGTCGCGGATCAGCGCTTCCTGGTTACTGGCTATCTGCATCACGCTGACCAGCCCGAGTGCCAGGCCGAGCAACGCCACGGTGATCAGTGCCGAGATACTCAGAAACAGCCGTGTGCGCAACTTCATCGCCAGCTTCATAAGGTGCTGCTCACAGGTTGTACTGTTTGCGTTTTCGGTACAGCGTCGAGGCGTCGATACCCAAGGTCTTGGCCGCTTGATCGAGAGTGCCGGCGCTGGCCAGTACTGCGCCGATGTGGGCTTTCTCCAATTCATCCAGGCTTAGCGCTGCGCCGATTCTGGGAGCGTTGCTGGTGGTTTGCTCAGCCATGCCCAAATGGCTGATCTCGACTCGCTCCTGCGGGCAAATGATGCTTGCCCGTTCGACCACGTTACGCAGTTCGCGGATGTTGCCTGGCCAGCGATAGCCGAGCAGCGCCTCGCGTGCTTCGTCGCTGAAGACACGAGCCGGCCGCGCGTATTCTTTGACGAAGCGTGCCAGGAAGCGGTCGGCCAGGGCCAGGATGTCCTCGGCGCGTTCGCGTAGTGGCGGCAGGTGCAAGGTGATGACGTTCAGCCGGTAGAGCAGGTCTTCGCGGAATCGACCGTCGCGCACCATGTCTTCAAGATTGAGGTTGGTGGCGGCGAGGATTCGCACATCGGCGCGACGGGTCACCGGGTCGCCGACCCTTTCGTATTCCTTGTCCTGAATGAAGCGCAGCAGTTTGGGCTGCAAGGTCAGCGGGAAATCGCCGATCTCATCAAGAAACAATGTACCTGCGTCGGCCTGATTGACCCGGCCGAGGGTACTTTCGCTAGCACCGGTAAATGCCCCGCGGCTGTGGCCGAAGAGCTCGCTTTCCATCAGCTCGGTTGTCAATGATGGGCAGTTGATGGTGACGAAGGATTTCTTCGCGCGTTTGCTCCAGCCGTGAATGGCCCGGGCCAGTTCGCCTTTACCGGTACCGGATTCGCCGAGTATCAGAATGTTGGCATCGGTGCTGGCGACCTGGCGGGCGGTTTCCAGTACGACTTTCATCGCCGGGCTGTGGGAATCCAGGCCTTCGTTGGGCTTGCGCAGTTCACCTTCGAGGGCTTCAAGGCGGGCCGAGAGCTGGCGCACTTCCAGTTGTTTGGCGGTGGCCAGGCGCAATTGGTCGGGACTGCAAGGTTTGACCAGATAGTCGGCGGCGCCGGCCTGGATCGCATCGACGGCAGTGTCCACGGCCGAGTGTGCGGTGACGATCACAACGCGCATCCAGGGCGCCTGCACACGCATTTGTGCCAGGACGTCGAGACCGTTGTCTTCGCCCAGACGCAGGTCAAGGAAGCACAGGTCGAAGACCTGTCGTTGCAACAAGGCGTTGGCCTGGGCTGCGCTGTTGGCGGTGGCGACAGTATAGCCTTGGTCTTCCAGGCAGTAGCGAAAGGTGCGCAGGATGGCGGATTCATCATCTACCAGCAGAATGCGGCCTTGATGCTCGTTGGCGGATTCCATTTTTCCTACGCTCCTTAAATGAATGCTCTTAATTTAGTCTCGGAAAAATCGGGCAAGTTGCATGGTTGATTCTGGGCGCTTCTCGTCAGAATGGGGTGGTTGTGTGTCAGAAATCATAATAACTGTATGATTTTAAACGGTTTTATTTTTTTAGTGATGACCCCGACGTTTTCCCGCCTCTTTTTCTGACATCCGTATCCCTTCATACATTCCAAAAAATTTCGATTTACTGCAAATCGATCGTGCATTACGCACGATCCTCTGCGGGGCATCGTGCAGGATGCGTCCGAATGCATTTTGTTAATCAAAATATCTGTTTGATTTTATTGGTTTTATTTCTGTTCTGAAGCTGGCATGCAGGCTGCAATGGTCTGGTTAAGCCGGGGGCATTTTAAGAAGAGCCCCCTGATCAATAACCACCAGTGTGGGAGGAGTTTCAGGATGAATCGCCAACGTGCCGCCCAATTGCGGATCTCGCCACTGTCTATTCAGCAAGGGATGTTTGCCGTGTTTGCCTTGTTGATCACCTTGATCGGCGGCCAGCAGTTCTTGCGCTGGGAACAAAGCCAGCAGTCAGAGGCCGCGATTGCGCCGACTCATCACTTGACCCAAACCCATTTCAGCGCGGTCGGCAGTCGGCCTGCTGATGCAGCCTCGATGAGAATGATGAGTGTGGACCCGGCCGAACCGGGTGCCGTGACGCTGCGTCAAGACCGTTGGGTGTTCTAGGTAACTGGCTTGGCGCGACGTTCATGTGCCGGGAATAGCTGCACCTCTTAATAGAAGCGTAAGGAGAATCACCATGTTGAGCTGGGCAATCACATTTTTGATTATTGCCATTGTCGCTGCCGTACTGGGCTTCGGTGGTATCGCGGGCACCGCCACGGGTATCGCCAAGATTCTCTTTGTCGTGTTCCTGGTGATGTTTATTGCTTCGTTCATCTTTGGCCGTCGCGGTCGAGGCTGATCGTGGGCATTTGCTTGAAGACAGACCCGAACGGGTACCGGGTTTGAAAAAAAGAAGGAGGTCAGCAATACCTCTTTTCTCTGGGCTCATCCGAGGAGGGTGCGCGCATGGCCAAGGGGTCGGGACGTTCTGATTGCTTCAGGATCGGAGTGACCTACGGGTACAGGGAGTGCCCGCGCAAGGGCCGGGTCAGGACAAGCCGCGCCGCGTATTTGACCGTCATGTATGACGCGACAAATCTGCGGCGCGCTTATATGTACAAAGCGTTGACCTAGAGCTGCCAAATGATTTTTATCGCTATGCCTGCCGGCAAAAAAACCGTCGGTGTTCTTCACAAAACATTTCGCAGTGTTTCCGGGTGACCGTATATCGAGAAATTTGGCGCTTATTTCTGCTCACTATTCACTACGGCGCGTAGGATTTTTCCCTGGTTTTTGTCCATATTCCACTGCTCAAAAAACGATCAACCCCCTCTGCGATGGCCGGTTCACGGCACTTATGTCTGCCGAAATGTCGTATTCGAACCGGTTGGGACGGCGGTTTGCTTTGAAAAAACTCATGCTGATTCGGCATAGGGTAGGCGTTTACGGCATTAGACGTCGCTCCCGTGCATCGGAATAGTTGCGCCTTTTTTATCTGCCAGAGAGCCGTAATTACGCGCTCCGGGCGACCTTATCCGGGGGCAGATGCTTAGACTTTTCCGCCATTGGGCGTTCCAGTTTGTGCATCTTCCCGAGTCCATTTATAAGAAAAGGGTAATGATATGAAGAAGGCAAAGCTGAGCCTCGCCTGGCAGATCCTCATCGGTCTGGTGCTGGGGATTGCAATCGGTGCGTTGCTCAACCACTTCAGTGCGGAAAAAGCCTGGTGGATCAGTAACGTCCTGCAACCGGCGGGCGATATCTTTATCCGTCTGATCAAGATGATCGTGATCCCGATCGTGATCTCCTCGCTGATCGTCGGCATTGCCGGTGTGGGCGATGCGAAGAAGCTCGGGCGCATTGGTCTCAAGACCATCATTTACTTCGAAATCGTCACCACCATCGCCATTCTTGTGGGTCTGGTGCTGGCCAACGTGTTCCACCCGGGCTCCGGCATCGACATGAGCACCCTGGGCACTGTGGATATCTCCAAGTACCAGGCGACCGCGGCCGAGGTTCAGCATGAGCACGCGTTCATCGAAACCATCCTCAACCTGATTCCATCGAACATCTTTGCCGCCATGGCGCGTGGCGAGATGCTGCCGATCATCTTCTTCTCGGTGTTGTTCGGTCTTGGTCTGTCGAGCCTGCAATCGGACCTGCGCGAGCCACTGGTGAAGATGTTCCAGGGCGTCTCGGAAAGCATGTTCAAGGTCACTCACATGATCATGAACTACGCCCCGATCGGCGTGTTCGCACTGATCGCAGTGACTGTTGCCAACTTCGGTTTCGCTTCCCTGCTGCCGCTGGCCAAACTGGTGATCCTGGTTTACGTCGCCGTCCTGTTCTTCGCCTTCGTGGTGTTGGGGCTGATTGCTCGCCTGTTCGGTTTCTCGGTCATCAAGCTGATGCGCATCTTCAAGGATGAGCTGGTGCTGGCCTACTCAACCGCGAGTTCCGAAACCGTGCTGCCGCGCGTGATCGAGAAGATGGAAGCCTACGGTGCACCGAAAGCCATTTGCAGCTTCGTGGTGCCAACCGGTTACTCGTTCAACCTCGACGGTTCGACCCTGTACCAGAGCATCGCGGCAATCTTCATTGCCCAGCTGTACGGTATCGACCTGTCGATCAGCCAGCAGTTGCTGCTGGTACTGACCCTGATGGTCACCTCCAAAGGCATCGCCGGCGTGCCGGGCGTGTCGTTCGTGGTCCTGCTGGCAACGCTGGGCAGCGTCGGTATTCCATTGGAAGGCCTGGCGTTCATCGCCGGTGTCGATCGCATCATGGACATGGCCCGTACCGCACTGAACGTGATCGGCAACGCCTTGGCCGTGCTGGTCGTCTCCCGTTGGGAAGGCATGTACGACGACGCCAAGGGCCAGCGCTACTGGAACTCCCTGCCGCACTGGCGCAGCAAAGAGAAGCTGCCGGCCGGCGAGACTTCCAATAACTGAGTGAAGTTTGGCCTTTTTGTGGGAGCGAGCCTGCTCGCGATAGCGGTTGATCAGTTGATATAAATGTTGGCTAGCAGTCAGTCATCGCGAGCAGGCTCGCTCCCACAGTGAACTGCACCAGTCCTCACAAACAAACCCCGGAGAAATCCGGGGTTTGTCGTTTCTGCCCACCCCGCTATCATTCGCGGCATCTTCTGGGGGATTTGACTGATGCTCAATGGCCTGTGGCTTGGCTTTTTCATCGTGGCGGCCGTTTCGGCACTCGCGCAGTGGCTGATCGGCGGCAATGCCGGGATCTTCGCGACGATGGTGGAAAGCATCTTCGCCATGGCCAAGCTGTCGGTCGACGTGATGGTGTTGCTGTTCGGCACCCTGACCCTGTGGCTGGGCTTTCTGCGGATCGCTGAAAAAGCCGGGATCGTCGACTGGCTGGCCAAGGCGCTGGGCCCGCTGTTCCTGCGGCTGATGCCCGAAGTGCCGGCGGGTCATCCGGCCATCGGCCTGATCACCCTCAACATGGCGGCCAACACCCTGGGGCTCGACAATGCCGCTACGCCGATTGGCCTCAAGGCTATGCGCGCGTTGCAGGAGCTCAACCCCAGCACCACGGTCGCAAGCAATGCGCAAATCCTGTTCCTGGTGCTTAACGCCTCGTCCCTGACCCTGCTGCCCGTGACGATCTTCATGTACCGCGCCCAGCAAGGTGCCGCTGACCCGACGCTGGTGTTCCTGCCGATTTTGCTGGCGACCAGTTGTTCAACCATCGTTGGCCTGCTGTCAGTGTCGATCATGCAGCGTCTACGGCTGTGGGACCCGGTGGTGCTGGCCTATCTGATTCCGGGTGCGCTGCTGCTGGGCGGGTTCATGGCCCTGTTGACGGCGCTCTCAGCCACTGCCCTGGCGAGCCTGTCGTCGATCCTCGGTAACCTGACGATGTTCGGGATGATCATGCTGTTTCTGGTGATTGGCGCGCTGCGCAAGGTCAAGGTCTACGAAGCATTCGTCGAAGGTGCCAAAGAAGGCTTCGATGTCGCCAAGAACCTGCTGCCGTATCTGGTAGCGATGCTGTGTGCGGTGGGCGTATTGCGCGCGTCCGGGGCGCTGGACTTCGGTCTGGACGGGATTCGCCATCTGGTGCAGTGGGCCGGATGGGACACGCGTTTCGTCGATGCCCTGCCGACCGCGATGGTCAAACCGTTCTCCGGCAGCGCTGCACGGGCGATGCTGATCGAAACCATGAAGACTCAAGGCGTCGACAGCTTCCCGGCGCTGGTGGCAGCGACTATTCAGGGCAGTACCGAAACCACGTTCTATGTGCTGGCGGTGTACTTCGGAGCGGTGAGCATTCAGCGTGCGCGGCATGCCGTGGGTTGCGCACTGCTGGCAGAACTCGCCGGCGTGCTGGGTGCGATCGGGGTTTGCTACTGGTTCTTTGGTTAACCCAGAAAAACCTGTGGGAGCGAGCCTGCTCGCGATAGCGGTGGGTCAGTCAGCATTGTTTTTACTGTCATGCCCTCATCGCGAGCAGGCTCGCTCCCACATGGACCTCAGGGCTTCATGGTCGCGGTCTTCTGCCCCTGCTCTACCGTCCACGCAATCACCTGCGCCGTGAGCGTGTCACTGGCCTGGCCAAACCCGGTCACCACTGCGGGCACTTTCACATCGCTTAATGGCTGGCGCACTTCGAAGCGGCGGCTGGCGAGGATCCGCTGGTCATTGCCACGCACCAGTAGCGCATCCAGGCTAATGACCACTTGCGCGGTTTTTCCTTGATATTCCGTCTGGAACGCTTGCAGGTTCCCGCCCAGTTCCAGATCCGTCTGCAAGTTGCTGTCGTCGGTGCTGAGCCGCTGTACGCGGCCGTCCTGTGCAAACCCGGCGAGCAGCCGATTGCGCAGCAGGATTGGCGTAGGATCGCTCCAGCGCGAAGCCTTGTAGCTGCTGATCAGATCGCCTTGAGGGATTACGGCGATTTTTGCACTGTTGAGCACGTCGCTTGCCTGAGGTTTAGACAGACGTAGCGACCAAGGCACCGAGTTGGCGTGCGTCGATGACGCGGCGTTCGGCGCGGCAGGCAGACGATAGACATCCTGGGGGTCAGCCTTGGGTAAAATCGAGCAGGCACTGGTCAGCGCGATACTTGCCAACAGTGCGCAGTGCGCAAAGGCGCGGGAGACGGGTTTCATGGCGTGAACTCCTTATCCTTGTCGCCGCCCAGCAAGTAACCGCTGGGGTTGGAATCCAGGCGACGAGAGATGGCGCGTAACGAATTCAGGGTGTCGCGCAACTCACGTATGGCCGGGGCCAGACTGTTGAGCCCCTGCATGCCGTTATTCAGCGCATCCTGATTGTCGGTCAGCAAGCTGTTGATGGTCGCGCTGCTCTGCTCCAGCGACTTCATGGCTTGCTCGGCACTGCCGAACATCTGTTTGCCTTGATCGTTGAGCATACCGTTGGCGTTACGCATCAACGCAGAAGTCTGCTCGAGGGTGGCGCTGGCCTGTTTGCCTACCGAGGCCAGTTGCTGCATGGCCTGGCTAAGATCCCCGCGCTGCTCGGCAATGCTTCCGGTGGTTTGCTTCAGGTTCTCAAGGGTATTGCTCAGGCGGTCGACGTTTTCCGGCGACATCATCTGGTTGGCGCTATGCAGCAACAGGTTGACGCTGCTCATCAGGTCATCGCTGTTGTTCAGCAACCGCGAGATGGGGGATGGCGAGGCGACGATCTCCGGCAGATTACCGTTCTTGCCCTCCAGCTCCGGGCTTTGCGGGGTGCCGCCGCTGAGCTGGATGATCGAGGTGCCGGTGATACCCGTCAGTGCCAGTTTCGCCTGGGTATCTTCCTTGATCGGGGTGTCGCCGCCCAAACGAATCCGTGCCAGTACCCGGCGCGGGTCCTTGGGGTCGAGGCGCAAACTCACCACGTCGCCGACCTTGATCCCGCTGTACTGCACCGCGCTGCCTTTGGACAGGCCGCTGACCGCCTCATTGAAAACCACCTCGTAGTCCTTGAAGGCGGTGTCGACGCTGGACTTGGCCAGCCACAGGCCGAACAGCAACGCACCGGCCACCACCAATACGGTGAACAGGCCGATCAATACATGATGGGCTCGGGTTTCCATGTCATACCTCGTTGAGCTGTGAAGCGGCCGAAAGCGCCGCGCGGCCGCGTGGGCCATGGAAGTATTCGTGAATCCACGCGTCGTCGGTTTCCGACACTGTGTCGATGGCGTCGGCCACCAGTACTTTTTTCTGCGCCAGCACCGCGACCCGGTCGGTGATGGTGTACAGCGTATCGAGGTCGTGGGTGACCAGGAAAACACTCAGCCCCAACGCATCGCGCAGCGTCAGGATCAACTGATCGAACGCCGCGGCGCCGATCGGATCAAGGCCGGCGGTCGGCTCATCGAGGAACAGGATGTCCGGGTCCAGCGCCAAGGCGCGGGCCAGTGCCGCGCGTTTGATCATGCCACCGGACAACGAGGCCGGGTACTTGTCGGCAGCCGATAGCGGCAGACCGGCCAAGGCCAGCTTAACCGCCGCCAGATGCTCGGCTTCGTCGCGACTCAGGCCGGCGTGCTCGATCAAGGGCAAGGCGACGTTTTCGGTCACGGTCAGCGAAGAGAACAGCGCGCCCTTCTGAAACAACACACCGAAGCGTCGCTCGACCAGTGAGCGTTCATGCTCCGTCAAGCTCGGCAGGTTTTTGCCAAACACCTTCACCATGCCTTCGCTGGGCTGGCGCAGACCAACGATGCTGCGCAGCAACACCGATTTACCGCTGCCTGAACCGCCAACCACGGCGAGAATCTCGCCCTTGTACAAATCCAGGTCGAGGTTTTCATACACGCTCTGGCGGCCGAAGCGATTGCACAGCCCACGGACTTCGATCACCGCCTCTGAGGGCGCACGGGGTAAACGACTCACCAGCCCATCTCCATAAAGAACAACGCGGCGACCGCATCGAGCACGATCACCACGAAAATCGACTGCACCACACTGGACGTGGTGTGGGCGCCAACGGATTCAGCGCTGCCACTGACCTTGAAGCCCTCCAGACAACCGATGGCGGCGATCAGAAAAGCGAAGATCGGTGCTTTGACCATGCCGACCAGAAAATGTTGAATGCCGATGTCCGATTGCAGCAAAGAGAGGAACATCGCCGGTGAGATGCCCAGCGATAGCGCACAGACCACCCCGCCACCGATAATCCCCGAGAGCATCGCCAGAAAGGTCAGCATCGGCAGCGCCACCAGCAACGCCAACACCCGTGGCACCACCAGCAGTTCCATTGGATCGAGGCCCAAGGTGCGGATCGCGTCGATTTCTTCGTTGGCTTTCATCGAGCCGATTTGCGCGGTAAAGGCACTGGCAGTGCGCCCAGCCATCAGGATGGCGGTCAGCAGCACACCAAATTCACGCAGGAACGAGAACGCCACCAGGTCCACGGTAAAAATGCTCGCACCAAAACTGGCAAGTACCGTGGCTCCGAGAAAGGCCACCACCGCACCCACCATGAAGGTCAGCAAGGCGACGATGGGCGCGGCGTCGAGGCCGGTTTGTTCGATGTGCGCGACCATCGGCGTGATCCGCCAGCGCTTGGGGCGAAACAGACTGCGAGCGATGGTTTCCAGAATCAGCCCGACAAAACCCAGCAGTTGCAACGTGTCCTGCCAGACTGCATCCACTGCGCGCCCGATGCGGGTCAGCAGTTGGATGCCGACACTGATTTCGGGCTCTTTGACGGGGATGCAGAAGTCAGTCAGTGAGCAATAGACGGTTTGCAGCAGCGCACGGTCGGCTGCGGACAGGCTGCAGTCGGGGTGCTCGGCGGACTTGCCGAGGCGCTCGGCACCGAGCAGCTCGACCAGCAGCGAGGCGCCGGCGGTGTCTAGTGCGCCGAGGCCGTTGAGGTCGATGGGGGTTCGGTCGTCGTACTGGCCTTTGAGTGTGTTGCTCAGGCGTTTGAGCTTGGCGTAGTGGACAAGCGTCCAGTCACCCGTGACCCGCAACCGCGCAGGGGTGTTCGAAGTATCGAGTTGGGCATTGCCGGCAATCGTGCTGCTCATAATCTCCGTGCTTGTTCTACTGATACGCAGTGCTACGTAATAGCACGATCCCGGTTACTTTGCCTCGCTCGGCATCGTGCCGTTTTGACTGGCGTCGGTCACCTCAAAGCGCAGTACGCCGATCACCTGACCGTCTTCGGTCAGTACCCGCACTTGCCAGTCGCCTGCCGGGTTGCCGGGGAAGTTCTGTTTATGGGTCCAGGCCCGGTAGCCCTCCTTGCGCCCGCCGTGGATATCCAGTGCGATGCGGTCGACCTCTTTGCCGTTGAACTGCCAGACGTGATAAATCCGCTCGTCGAGCCCGCGCGGTGCGTTGATCGCGGTGTAGGCGTACAGACCATCAGGGCGCAGTTGGGCGACGCTGACTTCATTGTGGCTGTCGCCGGGTGTACGGTCTTGTAGTTGTGTGCTGATCGCCACTTCCGTCATCCACAGAGTGGCCGGCGGCACCCAGGACCGCAGCAACCAGCCAGCGCAGCCGATGGCCAGGGTGATGCTGAGCACGCTCAGGCCGCCGCGGATCGTGCGAATCGGAAAGATCGACGCCAGGCTTGGGAACGACAGCAGCATCGCGGTGCCAAGAGCCAGTTTGAAACTCTGATCGGTGGTCAGGTGCAGAATGATCGGCAATGCGGTCAGCAGCGCGGCAAACAGCGTCAGGGTGTGCATCGCCAGGAACAGCCAGCGGCGCGGCGCCAGCCATTTGTAATACAGCGGATCGGTGATCGAAACCAGCGCCGCCGCCCCGAGCAGTCCGGTGAACACCAGTTGCCCGCTGTTCCAGGTGGTGGTGATGAAAAAGAACGGCAAAACGAAGAACAGACTTTCCTGATGAATCATCTGCGTCGCATAGCGCAACAGCGGCTGCGGGATCTCACGCTTGAAGACTTTGGTGAATAGCTCAGTCAGGCTGTTTTCCAGCATCAGCCAGAGCCAGCTGACCAGCATGATCGACGCAATCCAGGTCGCCAGGCTTTGTTGACGGTCGACCAGAATGAAACTGCAAACCCCCGAGATGAAGCCACCGAGCGCAATGACCCCGGGGTAGCGCTTCATCAGTTCGAGGATGCGCGTTACGTAATGGGTCAGGATAGGCATTCGGCAGTTCGCAATTGTCGTGGGAAAAAACCCCGACAGGATAACGCTGGCACAGTGATGTTGCGAGAAACTGTCAGGCGAAACACTCACCTGTAGCAGCTGCCGAACGCAGGCTGCGCCAGCTGCTACAGGGATTGTGGTGTTTTCACTTCTTGTGGTGAATTCGCCAGCCCATCAGCGCCATCAACCCCAACACCCCTCCCAGCAACCACAGCACCTCGTCATAACTGAGCAGCGGCTTCTCGATGCGAATGTAACCCTGCTGATCGAGCAGTTTGTGCAGGGCTTGGTTGGCCTGCTCCAGAGTGACTGTTTGCAGGCGTTTGGCCGGGTCGTCGAAATGTCCGTCCTCATAGTCGCCGATGGCACTCCAGTAGTAGTCGGCGAGCCCGCTGTTGCCTTGCACGGCCCAGGCCTGTCGAGCGATGGCGGCCTGTTTCAGGCGTTCAAAGCCTGCGGGGTCGAGGCCATTCTTGAGCAGATCGGCTTTCAGATCCTCGAGTACCTGCTGCGCTTGTGGCAGATCATCACGCTCCAGATCGGCGTTCAGGCTGAGGATACCGACACCGCCGAACACTTCGCGTTCGGCCCAGGGGCCGTAGGACAATCCGTGAGCCAGACGCAATTGACGATAAAGCGCCCAGTCGAGGTAGTCCTTGAGCAGGTCGTACGTTTCGTCATACTGATCATCCATAGCCGGTTCGGGGAACAACCAGTGCAGTTTGGCGCCACCCCCCGCCCAGCCCTGAATCAGATTGCGTTCGTCGAGCGCCGGGTGCTGGATCTCCGGCAGCGGCAAATGCTCGGTGGGATCAATGGCTTTGAGCTCGCCATAGGTGCGCTCCAGGTAGGCCGGCAGCAGGCGATCAAGCTCGCCAACAATAATCAGCGTCATGTTGTTCGGTGCGTACCATTCCTTACGGACCTTCTCCAATTGTTCGCGGGTCAGGTGCTCTACCTGGGCCCGCTCCGAGCACTTCAGGCCCAGCTCAACCGCCAGCTGATTGCTCGCCGTATGGCCCAGGTCCTGGCGGTCGAGCCAGCGCTGCAAGTGGGAGTAATGGCCGCCATCTTCGCGTTCGACCACCTGTTTGGCCGCGCTGATTGCGCTGTCGTTAAGTCGGGTCTGGGTCAGTAGCGCCAGCAACAGGTCGAGGACTTTGCGTTGATTCTTTGCCGGGGCTTCGATGACGAACGTGGTGTCGGCGTTACTGGTGTAGGCGTTCCATTCACCCCCCAGTGCCTGCATGCGTTCTTCGAGCCCGCCTTCGCCGCTCGCGTCGACGCCACTGAACAGCAAATGCTCAAGCAGGTGCGGCAGCTCTTTGTCGGCGCAGGCGAAGTCGTCCAGGCCAACGCCTACCACCAGGCGAATCGCCACATGCCCGCGTTCGCTGCCGGGCTTGAGTAGTAGTTGCAAGCCGTTGGGCAGCGAATAACCTTCGACCTGAAAGCGATCCAGGGCAAATGAGCAGGTGGAACTCAATAGCAGGCACGCAAACAACAGACAGCGCATAGCAACCTTCCTGGCGGGTAAAAGCGACCTTCTAAGTGACTGCTGTCAACGCTAGACGTTCAGGGTGAATGGGTGATGTCAGCCGTATCGTCGGCAGCCAATGTACCGGTTTCGGTGGTTTCGAGGACAACATAGGCGCTGCCACAGAACAGCGAGTTCAAGCGTCTCATGTCGGCGATCAGTTCCAGATGCAGCGAGCTGGTTTCGATACTTTGCACGATCTTGCGTTGCAAGCGGCTGACATGGGCGTGAGCCAAGCGTCTTTCCTGTGCGCGGAAGCGACGTTTCTCACGCAGCAGTTGCCGGGCGCTTTCCTTGTCGGCACTCAGGAACACCGACAGCCCCAGACGCAGGTTGGCGATCAACTGATGGTGCAACCCCGCCAGCTCTTCCAGGCCAACGTCGGAAAACGAACGTCGTTGCGAGGTCTTCTGCTGCTGGACCTTGCGCAGCATGCGTTCGATCAGGTCAGAGGCGAGTTTCAGATTGATCGCCAGTTCGATGATTTCTGCCCAGCGCCGGCTGTCCTGGTCGCTGAGGTCTTCACGGGGCATCTGTGCCAGATAGAGTTTGATCGCGCTGCAGAGTGCTTCGACGTCATCGCTCAGGCGACGCACTTCCTGGGTGACGGCGGTTTGCTTGCCACGCAATACATCGAGCATGGCTTCGAGCATGTTGTCGATCAGGTCGCCGATGCGCAGGGTTTCCCGGGCGGCGTTGGCCAAGGCCAGGCTCGGCGTGACGAGAGCGGTGGGGTCCAGATGGCGTGGCTTGGCCTGGCCATTGATTTCCGGGCGTTCCGGCAACAGCCAGGCACAGAGCCTGGCCATTGGACCAACGCTGGGCAACAGCACCAGGCAACGCACTGTGTTGTAGAGCAGATGAAAACCGATCACCAGGCCTTGCGGGCGGTAATTGAGGCTGTCCATCCAGTGCGCCAGCGGGCCGAGCACTGGAATGATCAGCAACAGGCCGATCATCTTGTAGAGCAGGCTGCCCAGCGCCACCTGACGTCCGGCGGCGTTCTGCATGCTGGTGCTGAGAAACGCCAGCACACCGCTGCCGATGTTGGCGCCGATCACCAGACCGATGGCCACCGGCAGGCTGATCACTCCGGCACCGGCAAGGGTTGCGGTGAGCAGGACGGCAGCCAGGCTGGAGTAGGAAATCATCGCGAACAGCGCACCGACGAGGGCATCGAGCAGGATGTCGCCCGTCAGCGAGGCAAACAGCACTTTGACGCCATGAGCGTGGGTGATTGGATCAGCCGCTTCGACGATCAACTGCAGCGCGAGAATAATCAGCCCCAGGCCGATGCCAACCCGGCCGAGTTGGCCCGCACGGGTCTGCTTGCGTGAGAGAAAGAAAATCACCCCGAGGAAAATCAGCAGTGGCGACAGCCATGACAAATCCAGCGTCAGGACTCGCGCCATCAGCGCGGTACCGACGTCGGCACCGAGCATGGTCGCCAGGGCGGGCGTCAGCGCCATCAAGCCCTGGCCGACAAACGAGGTCACCAGCATTGCCGTGGCGTTGCTGCTCTGGACCATGGCGGTGACGAGAATCCCGGCGATAAAGGCCAGCCAGCGTTTGGACATGTTCTGGCCAATGACATGGCGCAGGTTCGAGCCGTAGACCCGCAGGATGCCGGTTCGGACAATGTGCGTGCCCCAAATAAGCAAGGCGACGGCGGACAGTAGATTGAGCAGGGTCAGCATACTGGGCCCCCTGAATGGACAGCGCCCCAATGGAGCAAGTTGACGATGCCGCGCGACGTTCTACGTTCTGTATTTAAGCTGTAGTTGGCTAACGGTCCGGGCGCCAGCATCGCATAGCTAAAGAGTCGATTGAAACAAAACTGTCATGAAAACAGCTGCAAGCGGGCGCGAAAAAGGGGCTCGAAAGCCCCTTCTTCTACTGTGCATTCAGGTTATTGACGCGGGATGTCCTTGCGCAGTTTCACCGGCTCCTGCTGTTTCTTCTTTTTCGCGATCGCGGTTCGCATCTTGATGTTGATCGCCTCCACGGCCAGCGAGAACGCCATGGCGAAGTAGACGTAGCCTTTGGGTACATGCACGCCGAAGGCTTCGGCGATCAGCACGGTACCCACCACCAGCAGGAACGACAGCGCGAGCATTTTCAGCGACGGATGCTTGTCGATGAACGCGCTGATCATGCCCGAGGCCATCATCATCACCAGTACCGCGACGATGATTGCAGCAACCATGACCGGAACATGGGACACCATGCCGACCGCAGTAATCACCGAGTCCAGAGAGAAGACGATGTCGATGATCGCGATCTGGATGATGGTGTAGAGGAAGTTGCCGCCCTTGCCGCTTGGCCCATCGTCAGTTTCGTCTTCGCCTTCCAGTGCGTGAAACATTTCCTGGGAGCTTTTCCACAGCAGGAACAGGCCACCGAAGAACAGGATCAGGTCTCGCCCGGAAATACCCTGACCGAAGAGCACGAACAAGTCGGCGGTCAGGCGCATGACCCAGGTGATCGACAGCAATAGCAGGATCCGCGTGATCATGGCCAGTGCCAGGCCGAAGATCCGGGTGCGCGCCTGCATGTGCTTGGGCATGCGGCTGACGAGGATCGAGATCATGATGATGTTGTCGATGCCCAGCACGATTTCCAGGGCAGTCAGCGTGAAGAAGGCAACCCAGATTTCAGGGTTGGTCAGCCATTCCATGTGTATTCCTTTGAGCGAGTGTTAAGCCACGCCGCCAGCACTTGGCTGGCGGCGTGGTGAGTTGATGCCGTTACAAGGTGCTGAACAGCGGGAAAATCCCCATCAGCAATGCAGCGACGAGTATGCACATGCAAACCAGTACTGCCCACTTCAGGGTAAAGCGTTGGTGGTCACCGAATTCGATCCCGGCCAGGGCTACCAGCAAGTAGGTAGACGGCACCAGTGGGCTCAGCAAGTGGACGGGTTGACCGACGATCGAGGCTCGGGCCATTTCCACCGCGGTGATGCCGTAGTGGCTGGCGGCTTCGGCCAGAACCGGCAATACACCGTAGTAAAATGCATCGTTGGACATGAAGAAGGTGAACGGCATGCTCGCCAATGCGGTGATCACGGCCAGGTACGGACCGAGGAAATCCGGGATCACGGCCAGCAGGCTTTTCGACATGGCATCGACCATGCCGGTGCCGGACAGGATGCCGGTGAAGATACCGGCGGCGAAAATCAGCCCGACCACGGCCAGCACGCTGCCGGCATGGGCTGCAACGCGATCTTTCTGCTGTTGCAGGCAGGGATAGTTGACGATCATCGCGATACTGAACGCGACCATGAATAACACCGGCAGTGGCAGCAGCCCGGCGATCAAGGCACACATCAGGGCCAGGGTCAGGGCACCGTTGAACCAGATCAGCTTCGGACGACGAGCATCCGGGAACTGCGAAACGCTGATTTCGCTGTGGTCGATTTCGTCGCCGATCAGCTGCAATTCACCCAGGCGCGCACGCTCACGTTTACCGTACAGGTAGGCAATCGCCAGGATCGCCACCACGCCAGCGAGCATGGCGGGGATCATCGGCACAAAGATGTCCGATGGGTCGACATGCAGCGCACTCGCGGCACGCGCGGTCGGGCCGCCCCACGGGGTCATGTTCATCACGCCGCCGGCGAGGATGATCAGGCCGGCCATGATCCGTGGGCTCATGCCGATGCGGCTGTACAGCGGCAGCATGGCGGCCACGCAGATCATGTACGTCGTGGCGCCGTCACCGTCCATGGACACCACCAGGGCCAGCACCGCGGTGCCGACGGAAACCTTTAACGGGTCGCCCTTGACCAGTTTGAGTATCTTGCGCACGGCCGGGTCAAACAGGCCGGAGTCGATCATCAGGGCGAAATAGAGGATGGCGAACATCAGCATCACCCCGGTCGGGGCCAGCTTGGTGATGCCTTCGAGCATCATCGGGCCGATCTTCGGGGCAAAACCACCGAACAGGGCAAACAGGATCGGAACGATGATCAGGGCGATCAGCGCCGACAGGCGCTTGGTCATGATCAGGTACATGAACGTGATGACCATGGCAAAGCCAAGGAAAGTCAGCATGGGAATACTCCAGGCGTAGCGCGGCTAGGGAATGGCGAACCGGGTGGGGTCAGCGCAGAACGGAAAGCACGAGGCGTACGGGGGGAGTCGGGGCAAACAGGCGGGTACGAGCGGACATCAGAATCACCATTGTTGTTGTTAATTGAGCCAGGCGAACGTTGCGACATTCGTTTGGCCAACCGGTCTGTTGCCGGCAGTGCGGGCGATCCTAATTGGCAAACCTTTCAGCCAGCTTTCGCTGAGTAAACACCGGACGAGATGTTCGAGGTGGTGTGACGCGGCCTGAAGTAGTGGCCATTACCGTGGTTTGACGGCGTCAAATATGAGGAAGGGGAAATCGGAATGAGCGAGCTGCACCAAGATCGCAGCCTGCGGCAGCTTCTACGTCGATTATCTGTAGGAGCTGCCGAAGGCTGCGATCGTTTGACTTAAGGTAACTCCAGCCCGCCGGCCGCCTTATGCAACGCTCGCAAATGCTCACCCAATTGCTTGATGTTGGCCTCATTCGCGGCGATCTCGGCCGCTCGGCCTGGCTCAAGCAGCGCCCTGACCTCTTTGTCCAGATCACCGGTCAACACCTGTAGTTTCTTCTGTCGCGTACTGCTTTCCGACTCCAGGCGTTTCCATTCATTGGGCTGTGGAAGGCCGTAGCCGCCCCTGTCGAGCAGTTCTGCCGGACGGCTGAGGAAACCACTGTTGACGAGAATCTGCTTCAAGGTCTGATTGGCCTGGTCCATACCGCCGTTTTTCAACTCACGAGCATCCAGATAACGTTGCTTCACTTCATTCTGGGCAAGCAACAATTGCTGGCGGAAACTCGCCTGCTCCAGCAACAACAATGCAGCGCTGGTGCGCAGATCGGCCTGCTGAAACCACGGACGACGTTCTGCAGCAGTCAGTGCCATCCAGTCTTCAACTTTGTCCTGTTTGATCGGCAGGTGCTTTTTCAGCACCTCGAACATTGCTTGATAGCGATCGCGAAACGAGTCGAAGCGATAGCCCAGGCGCAAGGCCTCGCGCGGATTGTCGAGCACGCTGGTATCCGCCAGTCCGCGGGCCTTGAGTATTTCCAGCAAGCCGTTGGGCATGATGCTGTCCATGCCGACCAGCTGTGGATTGTTACTGCCACTGCGCAACAGCTTCAGGCTCTCGACCGCGCAGTTGTTGGACAGGAAGTAATAGTTGCCGTCGTAGCTCCAATGCATTTCGGCTGCGTGTTCGACCAGTTCTCCAATTTCACTGCGCGACAGATTGAGCGGCACCGAGGCCAGGCTGCGCAGTTCGGTCTTGGTGTATTCGTCGATGACTTGCGACAGCGGCAACACGAAGAGTCGCGACGGATACTTGCCGACCAGACCATCCCAGCTCGACAGTTGTACGTCACCGACAAAGGCGCGGTAGGACAGCACCAGGGAATATTCAAGATCCAGTCGACAGTCCGGTCCGCGTGGGCGACCGGGCGCGCAGATCACCAGCCGCAACATGCTGTGACCCCAGCGGCTGACCAGATTCTGATTGGCTTCGGCCAGCAGGTAGTCGACGGAGTAGACCCTTTCCGGATCGACCTGGCCCAGCGGTTGTTTGGCGAAGTCGTTGCCCGCGTTCAGGAAGGCGAAGGACTGGGAGCAGTTGTCCTTGGCCGGTGGAGCCCAGCCGAAGTGTTCCTGGTAATAACGGTACAGCGCCGGGCGGCGGCAGGCGTAGCTCGGGTCGAGGAGGAAGTACTCCATGTTGACCGCGACAAATTCCTTGGGGCTGCTCGTCTCGTAGAGGTCCGGGCTGCGGACAACTTGCCGGTTGTGCTGTTCGCGTTCACCGCGTCGGCCGACGTATTGCGGCCAGCCGGCGAGGTCCAGCAGGCGCGAATCGTCACTCAAGGTGAAACGACGGTCAGTCTGGCCACGGCATTGATCGGGAAGGCCGACCAGGCCTGAACTGTTGCTCTGTCGCGTACAGCGTTGGATCTGCAAACGCTCGGCACTGGTCCACAAGCGCGCACGGTCATAAATGTGCGTGAGTTCATGCAGCACCGTGGCGAGCATTTCGCGGCGAACGGTGCCGTGGGGGCGATTGGTTTTTTTCGTCGCGGCGCTGCCGTCGGTGAGGCTGGCCAGCAGGTTGCGGTTGAGGTCCACCTCTGACACCAGGGACGCCTCTCCGTAGGCGTTACCGGGCATTGCGTCGGTCCAGCCAACATCAATCCGGCGGTCCAGTTGCTCGATGAAACGCGGCGGCAATGCCTGCATCGCTTCATCTAGCAGTGCCTGGCTGGCCTGCTGTTCTGCCGGACTCAGACCGTCGGTCTTGAGGCGTAGTTGCAGGCTTGCCTGAGCCGTGCTGCACAGCAGCAGTACGGATCCGGCCAACAGCCAGGCGGCTAATGTTTTCACAGTGCGAGTATGGCTTCGGCGAGGACTTGATCGCTGGCGTCGCGGGCTTCCGGCACACGGGTGCGCAAGGTGTCGAAGGCAGCTTCAAGATGCGCGCCACGGATATCGCCATTGCTGGCGACAAAACTGGCCGCGTCGTCATGGGCTTCACGGACGACTTTCGAATCACGAATCGAGGTGGTGGTGTCAGACGTGAAATCGAGGGTGCGCTGTGAGGCGCGGATAATCATGTTACTGGTGGCTACCAGGGTATGTGCCTGGGCCACATCGGCCAACAACAGCAGGCCAAGGGTGGCAGCAATCAGCGGGTTACGCATGGAACGACTCCGGAAGAACAGGATAACTATTGGACGAGAATTGCCTGTGCCAGTTCAAGGTCGCTGGCATGAAGTTTTGGCTGGGTCTGGCGCAGGTAAACCAGGGCGGACTCCAGTTGCGCTCCTCGCAGTTGACCGTCACTGGCAATGAACGCCGCCGCATCATCGTGGGCTGCGAATAGCAGTTTATGGTCGAAGGGCGCGGAGGTCACCTTGCTTGTCGCATAAGTGGTGACGACGAGGTTCTGCGTGGACAGGTCCAGGGCGTGGGCCGGGTTGGTCCAGCAGGCGGTGATAAACAGGGATGTGATAAATGGCTTTGAAAGAAAATGCATGAGGCTCGACGGTTGGAAACGAGTCCCAAGGCTAGCGCAATGCCCGGACCAGAGCCAGCGCTGAGGAAACGGGGCCCAATGTGAGAGCCCCGTTTTCTGACGTTGATCAGATCGCCAGAATGGCTTGAGCCAGCTGTGCGTCAGTGGCTTTCAGCTGTGGCGCCTGTGTGTGGATGTAGTCGAGAGCACTTTCCAGGCGTACGCCACGGATGGCGCCTTCGCTGGCCACGAAGCTGGCAGCGTCGTCACGGGCGGCGCGAACGATCTTCTTGTCCCGCAGCGAAGAGGAGAGATTGGTTGTGGCGTCGGAGCTGTCCTTGAGTGCACCGACGACAGTGTCAGTGGTAATAATGAAGCTGGAGGCGTGCGAATTGGCAGCCACTGCCAGCAGTGCTGCAGCGCTGAGCAGACGAAGACGGGACATGGGGTAACTCCTGTGAATAAACCATAAATAGTGACGCCAAGAATAACGTCGGGCAGCCACGGCGTGATGCGTAACGTCTGAGAGATCAGACATACCCTGCGCAGGGCTCGCCACGTTGTCTTCGGATATTAGGCCGTTGTTCAACCGTTCGAATAGCCCTGTCACCCCATCTAGACACGGTTAGCGCCAAAAAGGTTTGTCCAGTTCGACCAGTCGATCTGAATGGCTGATACCTATGTCAGACAGCTGCTGTTCATTAAGTTGCGCGAGCAGGCGGCGAGTGCGCACTTTTTCCATGCATTGACCGATAGCGGCAATCAGCCAGGTCATACGCTTGAGCAAGGAAGGCTTGCGAGTAGGCGGGAGCGGAACATCAAGTAACCGATTCATGGTGTGTTCCTCGCGAACAGGCTGATTGAGCAGCCTTGGAAGACCATGTTCGGCGTTTCGCCGTCGCTGGAGCAGCTACAGCAATGTTAAATTGTACTGGTTCAGTTTGTGTGTTGTTGAAACTGTACCTGTCGTGCGACCGCCCTTCTGTACCAGCTGTTTTTTTGCCCTGAAACGACAAAACCCGTCGTGGTTTCCCACGACGGGTTTTGTGTGTGCAATTCGGGGTGCTGGCGGTGGACCCGGTGGGTCAGGGCCAGCGACGCTAACTTAGCGCCAGAACGGCTTGCTCAGCTCTTCGTAGCGTTGTGCTTCGCTAATCCCTGCGTCAGCCAGCAGACGCGAATCCAGGCGAGCCAGTTGGTGGCGGCTGGAGATGCGGCGCTGCCACAGCATCAGGTTGGCGATAACGCGAAGAGGCATGGAAGCCTGGGTTTTTACAGCGTTGTCTTCGAAGAACATTTCGGAACTGAGTGTACGTTCCATGATTGACATCCTTCCGCTTATGGCGGGATTAGGTAGTGGTTTAACTGATGCCAATGATCCTCTCGTTTGGCCAGTCTCTCTAGATACAGTTCACCTGTATTGTGAGGGACCAGTTAACTGTTAATAGGTGCTGTACTGCTCTAAAACGAGGCAACTGTACCTGTCTGCACTTTAGTGGTGCGTTTCTAGGTGTTTGGCTCGGAAGTGTGGGCAATTACGGTAGGAAATGACCGGTACAGCAGTACAGTTTTTGATGGTTATTGGATTGGCGATGGCGAGCTGACGAAATTGTGTTTGCGTCAGCTGCCATCTGTATCAATCACACGGCGAGCATTCTGCCGGTTTCTTCCAGGTTGATGTGCCAGCTGAGGGCATCGCGCAGGATGTGCGGGGTATGTCCGCCGAGGGCGCAGGCCGCCTTGAAGTAAGCATTCAGCGCTTCGCGGTAGTCCGGGTGCACACAGTTGTCGATCACCACCCGCGCCCGCTCCCGTGGCGCCAGGCCACGTAAATCGGCGAGGCCGATCTCGGTCACGAGGATGTCGACGTCATGCTCGGTGTGGTCAACGTGACTGACCATCGGCACCACACTGGAAATCGCCCCACCCTTGGCAATCGACTTGGTGACAAAGATCGCCAGGTGCGCGTTACGGGCAAAGTCGCCGGAACCACCAATGCCGTTCATCATCCGTGTGCCGCAGACGTGAGTGGAGTTGACGTTACCGTACAGATCGAACTCCAGCGCCGTATTGATGCCGATGATGCCCAGGCGACGAACCACCTCAGGGTGGTTGGAGATCTCCTGCGGGCGCAGCACCAGCTTGTCCTTATAACGCGCAAGATTGCCAAACACATCCGCATTGCGCCGGCTCGACAGGGTGATCGAGCTGCCAGAGGCGAAGCTCAGTTTTCCGGCGTCGATCAGGTCGAAGGTCGAATCCTGCAGGACCTCGGAGTACATGGTCAGGTCTTCGAACGGCGAGTCGATCAGGCCGCACATCACCGAATTGGCGATGCTGCCGATACCGGCTTGCAGCGGGCCAAGCTTGTTGGTCATGCGCCCTGCCGCCACTTCCTGCTTGAAGAAGTCGATCAGGTGGTCGGCAATGGCCTGGGTGTCATTGTCCGGCGGCAGCACTGTGGACGGCGAGTCAGGCTGATTGGTGATGACGATGGCAACGATCTTTTCCGGCGGTATCGGGATTGCGGTGCTGCCAATGCGGTCGTCGACCTTGACCAGCGGAATGGGCGTGCGGGTCGGACGGTAGGTCGGGATATAGATGTCGTGCAGACCTTCCAGATTCGGGTTGTGCGCCAGATTGATCTCGACGATCACGTGCTTGGCGAAAATCGCGAAGCTGGCCGAGTTGCCGACCGAGGTGGTTGGCACGATGTGGCCCTGTTCAGTGATCGCCACGGCTTCAATCACCGCAATGTCCGGCAGCTTGAGTTGCTGGTTGCGCAGTTGTTCTACGGTTTCCGACAGATGCTGGTCAATGAACATCACCTCGCCGGCGTTGATCGCCTTACGCAGGGTGCTGTCGACCTGAAACGGCATACGACGGGCCAGCACACCGGCTTCGGTCAGCTGTTTGTCGAGGTCGTTGCCCAGGCTGGCGCCGGTCATCAGGCTGATTTTCAGCGGCGTGACCTTGGCGCGTTCGGCCAGTGCATGGGGCACGGCTTTGGCTTCGCCGGCGCGGGTAAACCCGCTCATGCCGACGGTCATGCCGTCCTGAATCAGAGCGGCAGCGTCAGCAGCGCTCATTACCTTATTCAACAACGACGGTAAGCGGATACGATCACGGTACATGGATTGTTATCTCGGGCAACGGAAGCAAGATGCGCAGTCTAGTGATTTCGAAAAAATTCGCCCCGCGACCATGGTCGAATGCTGGCCACTGATTTAGAGCCTTTGGTCGGTTTTCCGCAGTTAATCTTGTGTGCAATAAAAAACCCCGGCCTACAAAGGCCGGGGTTTTCGGTATTGCGTTGGAGCAGTCTTTACTCGACGGCTTTAACCATGTCTTCGATGACTTTCTTCGCGTCGCCGAAGACCATCATGGTTTTGTCCAGGTAGAACAGTTCGTTGTCCAGACCGGCATAGCCGCTGGCCATCGAGCGTTTGTTGACGATGATGGTCTTGGCTTTGAACGCTTCGAGAATCGGCATGCCGGCAATCGGCGATTTCGGGTCGTTCTTCGCCGCCGGGTTGACCACGTCGTTGGCGCCGAGCACCAGTACCACGTCGGCTTGGCCGAATTCGGAGTTGATGTCTTCCATCTCGAACACCTGATCGTAAGGCACCTCAGCCTCGGCCAGCAGCACGTTCATGTGGCCGGGCATCCGACCGGCTACCGGGTGGATCGCATACTTCACGGTCACGCCTCGGTGGGTCAGCTTCTCGGTCAGTTCTTTAAGCGCGTGCTGTGCTCGTGCGACCGCCAGGCCGTAGCCTGGAACGATGATCACGGTGTCGGCGTTGGTCAGCAGGAACGTGGCGTCGTCCGCCGAGCCGGATTTCACCGGGCGGGCTTCTTTCGAGCCTGCTGGGCCAGCCGCGTCTGCAGTGTTGCCGAAGCCACCGAGCAGTACGTTGAAGAACGAACGGTTCATCGCCTTGCACATGATGTACGAGAGAATCGCACCGGACGACCCGACCAGCGAGCCGGCGATGATCAGCATCGAGTTGTTCAGCGAGAAGCCGATTCCCGCCGCAGCCCAGCCGGAATAGCTGTTGAGCATCGACACCACGACCGGCATGTCGGCGCCGCCGATCGGGATAATGATCATTACGCCAAGCACGAAGGCCAGGGCCAGCATCAGGGCGAAGGCGCCGAGGTTGCCGGTCATCATGAAGGTGACGCCCAGGCCCAGTGTTGCCAGGCCCAGCAGCAGGTTGATTTTATGCTGTCCGCCGAACTGTACCGGTGCGCCCTGGAACAGGCGGAACTTGTACTTGCCCGACAGCTTGCCGAACGCGATCACCGAGCCGGAGAAGGTAATGGCACCGATCGCCGCGCCGAGGAACAACTCCAGACGGTTGCCGGCGGGAATCGAATCGCCCAGCTGTTTGACGATGCCCAGCGACTGCGGCTCGACCACGGCGGCGATGGCGATGAACACCGCTGCCATACCGATCATGCTGTGCATGAACGCGACCAGCTCTGGCATCTTGGTCATTTCAACGCGTTTGGCCATGATCGAACCGGCAGTGCCGCCGATCAGCAGGCCGACGATCACGTAACCGATGCCGGCGGTGGCCAGCTCAGAGCCCAGTTTGAACACCAGGCCGACGGTTGTGACGATGGCCAGCGCCATGCCGAGCATGCCGTACACATTGCCGCGTCGCGACGAGGTCGGGTGTGACAAGCCCTTAAGGGCCTGGATGAAGCAGATCGACGCGATCAAGTAGAGCGTCGTGACAAGGTTCATGCTCATTACTTGGGCGCCTCTTCTTTTACGGCTTTCGGGGCTTTTTTCTTGAACATCTCAAGCATTCTGCGGGTCACCAGGAACCCACCGAACACGTTGACCGCAGCCAGCGCCACAGCGAGAGTGCCCATGGTCTTGCCCAGCGGAGTCACGGTCAGTGCCGCCGCCAGCATGGCGCCGACGATCACGATCGCCGAAATGGCGTTGGTCACTGCCATCAGTGGTGTGTGCAGTGCGGGTGTAACGTTCCAGACCACGTGATAACCGACATAAATCGCCAGCACGAAGATGATCAGGTTGTAGATACCGGGGGAGATAAGCTCTTCCATCGTCTGAATCCCTGCTTAGGCGTTTTTGCGGATGACTTGGCCGTCGCGGCACATCAGGCACGCGGCGACGATGTCGTCTTCTAGGTTGATCTGGAATTGGCCTTCGGGTGTGAAGACCAGTTTCAGGAAGTCCAGCAGATTGCGGGCATACAACGCCGAGGCATCTGAACCGACCTGGGCGGCCAGGTTGGTTGGGCCGGCAATGGTCACGCCGTGCGCGACCACCACTTGGTCGGCCACGGTCAGCGGGCAGTTACCGCCCTGTGCGGCAGCCAGGTCGATGACCACCGAACCGGGTTTCATCTGCGCCACGGTTTCAGCGCTGAGCAGCACTGGCGCCTTGCGGCCGGGAATCAGTGCGGTGGTGATGACGATGTCGGCTTGCTTGGCGCGCTCGTGCACGGCCAGGGCCTGACGTTGCATCCAGCTGGCCGGCATGGGGCGTGCGTAACCGCCGACACCAACGGCACATTCGCGCTCTTCATCGGTCTCGTACGGGACGTCGACAAACTTGGCGCCGAGAGATTCGATCTGTTCCTTCACCGCAGGACGCACATCGGACGCTTCAATCACTGCGCCCAGACGCTTGGCGGTGGCGATCGCCTGCAAGCCTGCCACGCCGGCGCCAAGGATCAGCACGCGAGCGGCCTTCACGGTGCCTGCTGCCGTCATCAGCATCGGCATGAAGCGCGGATAGTAATGGGCGGCCAACAACACAGCCTTATAGCCGGCGATGTTGGCTTGCGAGGACAGCACATCAAGACTTTGCGCGCGGGAAGTGCGCGGAGCGGCTTCCAGGGAGAACGCGGTAATGCCGCACTCGGCCAGCTTGGCAATGGTTTCATTGCTGAACGGGTTGAGCATGCCAACCAGCACGGTGCCGCGTTTGATCAGGGCCAGTTCGCTGTCGCTGGGCGCGACGACCTTGAGAATCAGCTCTGCGCCAAAAGCATCATTGGCACTGCCAATCATTGCGCCTGCCGCTTCATAAGCACTGTCGACAACGCTGGCATTAATGCCGGCACCGCTTTGCACAGTGACTTTATGACCCTGGCCGATCAGCTTCTTGATGGTTTCCGGGGTTGCAGCAACCCGCGTTTCACCGGTCTGGGTTTCGAGAGGAACACCAATGTGCACGTCAAATCTCCTGCTTGATCTTATTGCTTTCGATCATTCTTGGATGGCCAGCGCACTGCGGAGGGTGCGGCTGGGGCGGCCGATCAGCACGCCCCCGCCGTATTTCGGGCGGGGCGCGGCATTTTGCAGGCGAACTTTGTGCCCTTCAAGGGATTATGACGGGTGACGGAAAATTAACTACAAGTCACCCTGTGACCGAATGTCGCAAGTGCCCGCCTAAATCCCTTCTAGGCCGTGCCTTGTAAGGATTTCTGTCGAAATCCAGGAAATTACACATCGGCGCTGTGAATGACGCGGCATTGCGTTGAATCAGGGCCGCAAAGCCACGCCGTTAGGCGCTTGTGGGACGACGGTGCCTCCTGAAGGTACAGTCTGTTGAAATGCGACAAATACTTATATCTGTAGTGCTTTAATTTTACTGACTACGTGGTCAGTTTGTTATGGATAAGCCCTGCCCTTCTAGGTTGTAGCTGTGTGCCTGGTTAACCAGCCAATCGCGAAATGCGCGTAGAGAGGCGGATTCGACCTTTCGATCAGGAATCATCAAGTAATAGGCCTTGATGCTCGACAGCGCCTGAGGGTTGGCAATCACCAGCCGTTTCTCTGCCAACTCACGCTGAATCAGGAACGGTGGGATCAGTGCGATGCCCATGTCATGCATCGCCGCCTGAGCCAGCATGGAGAATAGCTCGTAACGCGGACCTGTCATGTCGCGGGGGACATTCAGGTGCTGTGAGGCGAACCATTGGCGCCAGGCGTAAGGGCGCGTGGTCTGCTGCAGTAGTGGCAGGTCGGCAATCATTTCGGCGCTCAGGTGTGTGTGATCACCAAGTAATCTCGGGCTGCACACCGGCATCGGATTCTCGCCCATCAGCCTGTGGGATTCGGTACCGGACCAATCGGCGTCACCAAAGTAGATCGCGGCGTCAAAATCGGTGTCGGCAAACAGAAAGGGTCGTGTGCGGTTGGTCAGGTTGACCGTGACTTCCGGATGTTGCTGCTGAAAGTCCTTGAGTCGCGGCAGCAGCCATTGAGTACCAAAGGTCGGCACGACCGCCAGTTCGATGACGTTAGCGCCCTGCTGGCCCATCACTGACAGCGTGTCCCGTTCAACGGCATCCAGCTGGGTTGCAACACGTCGGCTGTAGGAAAGCCCCGCCTCAGTCAGCTTCACGCCGCGTCGTGAGCGTCGGAACAGTTCGACACTGAGGAACTCCTCCAGGCTGGCGATTTGTCGGCATATCGCTCCTTGGGTCAGCGATAACTCTTGAGCAGCCTTGGTAAAGCTCTCATGGCGGGCTGCCGCTTCGAAGCTGATCAGTGCAGCAGTGCTGGGTATCTTCCTGCGCATGTACGGCAACCTCACTAATAGTTGGCATAGGTGGCGTCTAAGGCCATTACGGAGTGAGAAATTAGCACAACAGTATGCAAAATCCTCGTTTGCCCAATGTGCTAGCGGCGCCTAGGATCAGTCCACGATATTTGACCTACTTCGCGAGGACTCTCTCATGGCCGGTAAAGCTAGCTTCAACTGGATCGATCCCCTGCTGCTGGATCAACAGCTCACCGAAGAAGAGCGCATGGTGCGCGACAGCGCTGCCCAGTTTGCTCAGGGCAAGCTGGCGCCACGTGTTCTGGAAGCTTTCCGTCATGAGAAAACCGACCCGGCGATCTTTCGTGAAATGGGCGAAATCGGTCTGCTGGGTGCGACCATTCCTGAGCAATACGGTGGCAGCGGTCTGAACTATGTGAGCTACGGCTTGATTGCCCGTGAGGTCGAGCGCGTCGACTCCGGTTATCGCTCGATGATGAGCGTGCAGTCTTCGCTGGTCATGGTGCCGATCAACGAATTTGGGACCGAAGCGCAGAAACAGAAATACCTGCCGAAGCTGGCTACCGGTGAATGGATCGGTTGCTTCGGTCTGACCGAGCCGAACCACGGTTCCGATCCGGGTTCGATGATCACTCGTGCACGTAAAGTGGAAGGCGGCTACAGCCTGACCGGCAGCAAGATGTGGATCACCAATAGCCCGATCGCTGACGTATTCGTGGTGTGGGGCAAGGATGACGCTGGCGATATCCGCGGCTTCGTTCTGGAAAAAGGCTGGAAAGGCCTGAGCGCTCCGGCGATTCACGGCAAGGTCGGTTTGCGCGCCTCCATCACCGGCGAGATCGTGATGGACAACGTATTCGTTCCTGAGGAGAACATCTTCCCGGATGTCCGTGGTTTGAAAGGCCCTTTTACCTGCCTGAACTCCGCGCGTTATGGCATCGCCTGGGGGGCTCTGGGTGCGGCCGAGTTCTGCTGGCACACCGCTCGCCAGTACACTCTGGATCGTCAGCAGTTTGGCCGGCCTTTGGCTGCCACCCAGTTGATCCAGAAGAAACTGGCGGACATGCAGACTGAAATTACCTTGGCCCTGCAAGGTTGCCTGCGTCTCGGGCGTATGAAGGATGAAGGCACGGCTGCCGTCGAAATCACCTCGATGATGAAGCGCAACTCTTGCGGCAAGTCGCTGGACATCGCCCGCATGGCCCGCGACATGTTGGGTGGCAATGGCATCTCCGACGAATTCGGTGTTGCGCGTCATCTGGTCAACCTTGAGGTGGTCAACACCTATGAAGGAACTCACGATGTTCACGCGCTGATCCTGGGACGTGCGCAGACCGGTCTCCAGGCGTTCTATTAATAGGAGAGCGGCCATGGGTGCGTTATCGCATTTGCGGGTACTGGATTTATCGCGAGTATTGGCCGGACCTTGGGCCGGGCAGATTCTCGCGGACCTCGGCGCCGAGGTTATAAAGGTCGAGCGCCCGGGCAATGGCGATGACACTCGCGCCTGGGGGCCGCCCTTCCTTAAGGATGCTTACGGCGAGAACACCAGCGAGGCCGCTTATTACTTGTCGGCCAATCGCAACAAGCAGTCGGTGACCATCGACTTTACTCAGGCCGAAGGCCAGCGTCTGGTTCGCGAGCTGGCGGCGAAGTCCGACATTCTGATCGAGAATTTCAAGGTTGGTGGTCTGGCGGCCTATGGGCTGGACTACGAGTCGCTCAAGGCGATCAACCCTGATCTGATCTATTGCTCGATCACTGGCTTCGGCCAGACCGGACCTTATGCCAAGCGTGCGGGTTACGACTTCATGATCCAGGGGCTCGGTGGCTTGATGAGCCTGACTGGCCGCCCTGAAGGTGATGAGGGTGCCGGACCGGTGAAAGTCGGTGTGGCGCTGACAGACATTTTGACCGGGCTCTACTCGACGGTCGCGATCCTGGCGGCGTTGGCGCATCGGGAGCATGAAGGTGGTGGTCAACACGTCGACATGGCGCTGTTGGATGTTCAGGTGGCGTGCCTTGCTAACCAGGCGATGAATTACCTGACTACCGGCATTGCTCCCAAGCGCTTGGGTAATGCTCACCCGAACATTGTTCCCTATCAAGACTTCCCGACCGCGGACGGTGATTTCATCCTGACGGTGGGGAATGACGGGCAGTTCCGCAGGTTCGCCGAAGTGGCTGGTCAGCCGCAGTGGGCGGATGATCCACGGTTCGCGACGAACAAGCTTCGTGTTGCGAATCGTGCGGTGCTGATTCCGCTGATTCGTCAGGCTACGGTCTTCAAGACCACTGCCGAGTGGGTGGCACAGCTGGAGCAAGCGGGTGTGCCGTGCGGACCGATCAATGATCTGTCGCAGGTATTTGCCGATCCACAGGTTAA
The DNA here is from genome assembly GCF_007713465.1 of Pseudomonas sp. H3(2019). GTDB lineage: Bacteria > Pseudomonadota > Gammaproteobacteria > Pseudomonadales > Pseudomonadaceae > Aquipseudomonas. The sequence goes on from NZ_VMSG01000016.1 coordinate 148,773, forward strand.
GGCGCGCGGTTTGGCGATCGAGCTTCCTCATGCGCTGGCTGGGGTGGTGCCGCAGGTTGCCAGTCCCATTCGCTTGTCCGAGACACCAGTGGAGTACCGAAGCGCCCCTCCTCTATTGGGTGAGCACACGCTTGAGGTTTTGCAGCGGGTGCTGGGGCTTGAGGCCGCTGCCGTTGCTGCTTTTAAAGAAGCTGGAGTGCTCTGAGGGTTCCTTCTATATAGAGGCGGTGTTTTTCCTTCTCCAAATAGAGGGGAGAACACTGTTTTTTCGGCTTTCTGCAACTCATTGATAGAAAAGCAAAATTAAGTGTTGACGGCAGATTCTGGACGTCTATAATTCGCCCCACTTCCGGCG